>NZ_FORP01000070.1 GCF_900114035.1 Amycolatopsis sacchari
GAGCTTTTGAAGGCGGAGGCGTCGCCGATCTCGAGCAGGATGCGGGCGGCGGTCCTGACTCCGATGCCGGGCATGGAGGTCAGGACCCGGGCAAGAGGGTGCGCATCGAGTATCTCCTCCACCTCGGTGGCGACCTGGCTGCGTTGCTGGAGCACGGTTTTCAGGCTGTCGGCGAGTCGGGGCAGGACGGTGTCGGCGGCGGTGGTGCCCGGGACGGTGACGGTCTGCTCGTCCAGTGCGGTCCAGATGTCGGCGACCAGTTTTTCGCCCATGCGGGGTGCGTGAGTGGTGGCGATGGCGGTGACCTTGCGGCGGCCGGCCTTGCGGATGCCGGTCGGTCCGCCGCAGCGAGACAGGATCTCCAGCACCGCCCGGTGGGTGACGCGAGGCCCGAGAACGCGTTCGAGGGTGGGGTGGATGCCGGTGAGCAGGCCGCGGATGCGGTTGCTCAACCGGGTGGCTTCACCGGCCAGGTCGTCGTCGAACCCGACCAGCACCTCCAGCTCGGCCAGGGCCTCGTCACCGGTGTCGACCTGGCGCAGGGTGTGGGGCAGGCTGCGGGCGGCGTCAGCGATGATGAACGCGTCCCGGGCGTCGGTCTTGGCGGTGCCCGGGTAGAGATCGGCGATGCGCCGCATCGCCAGGCCGGGCAGGTAGGCCACCTGGTGCCCGGCCGCGCGGGCGACCGCGACCGGCAGCGCCCCGATCGTGGCCGGTTGATCGACCACGACCAGCAGCGGCCCGTGAGCGGCAAGCGTGTCGAACAACGCCCGCAACTTGGCTTCGGTGTTGGGCAGCGGCCCGTCGTGCAGCCGCTTGCCGGTCGGGTCCAGCCCCACGGCGTGATGGTTGCCCTTGCCGACATCCAGACCGAGGAACACGCCATAACTGCTGGTCATGCACAGTGTCTTTCGTCCGTCGCGGGTGGTCACCGGTCAGGGCATCGATGGCCGGCACCCACGTTACGACGAGACCTACCCAGCGGTGGCCGTGTCCCTATTCAGCGGTCCCTCGATGCCACCAGGCCCGGCGACACCACCCCCCGGATCATGACCTCGACTGGGGGCATCAGTCATACCGAACCTGGCGACCACAGCTCCTTGATCAGGAACCACGAAAAAGGTAACGGGG
>NZ_FORP01000068.1 GCF_900114035.1 Amycolatopsis sacchari
AAGGAGAGTTGATCGGGGTCGAGGTCAGCCTGGTCGGCGGCGCGGGTCATCAGGTGCCGGATGCTGTAGTGGGTGAGCAGGAGTGCCCAGATTTCCTGGCGGACCATCTCGGGTGATCGCGATCGAAGTATGCGTCCGGGGCCACGTTGACGTGTTTTGATTTCCGCGATGAGGCCTTCCTGTTCCCAGCGTTGATGGTAGGCGGTAGCTAATTCGATGGCGGTGGTGTCTTCGGGATCGAGGATGGTGGTGATCAATCGGATAGTGTCGTTTCTGGTGTTGGCGTCCCGGTTGGGAATGTCGTATTCGAGGGCGCGGACCAGTGTGGCCTGGGTCGGGTGAATCGCGCCGGAGGGGCCGTTCTCGATGAGAGCTTGGCGGTGATGTTTGGCGAGGCGGGGGTGGAATACCAGCGACAGGTAGGAGCCATCGGGCAGGGTCTGCAGGGCCGGGAGCGGGATCGTCGATTGCACGCGCCACAGCAGGTCCGCGCCGGTTGCGGCGGCGTCGCGCCAGAGGGGGTAGGAGTAGAAGTAGCGGTCCGCGGTGACCAGCATGTCCTCGGCGAGCGAGTCCAGCAGCTGCTGGGCGAGTTTCTTTTCATCGGTTCCGATGCCGTCCATAGCGGCGTCCACGAGGGCGTGCGTGCCGCATTCCCCCAGTCCGACCACGCGTACCTGGGGGAAAGCGCTGCTATAGGGGCTATCGGAATGGCTTTTACCGAACTGTTCGGCATTGTCCGGGGTGTCGGGAACATCCACAACGAATCCATCGATCGCCATCAGACGCCGGGACCCCAGCCAGGCGCCCTTTGTGCCGTGACCGGCGACCGGAACCGCCACCCGGTAAAACAACTCCCGTAACGGTTCCGAACCTAGTCGCTGTCGCGCTTGAGTGATCGCCGAGGTAGTCGGCACCTGCCAATCATCCGACCAGGAACGCATACTCTGCAACGCGCCGACCAGCTTGCGCATCACTTCTTCGTAATCGTCATCGTAGAAAAGGCACATCGCCTGACAAAACCGGACCATCACATGTGCCGGAAGACGACGAACTCGCGACTCACGCGCCCCCGTCTCGGTCAGAACATCCTCGATAAGATCCCGCGGAACAACATCGGCCAACACCCCCAACGAAATACGATCCGGCAACCGCGTACCCGCCGCCACCGAACCACCCACACGCTTCTGCTGACCAACCCGAGGCACGCCCACATGGTAGAGAGAAAACCCCGCCACCACAGGAGCCCCGCCACGCGTGTCAGACCCCAACCCCCGCCTAACTTA
>NZ_FORP01000072.1 GCF_900114035.1 Amycolatopsis sacchari
CTAGCTGTATGAGGCGTTGACGTTGGTGACGCCGGTGTGGAGCCGGGAGGCTGGCGGCTGGTTTCCGGCGGCGGTGTGTGGTCGATGGTAGTTGTAGTGCACGTTCCATACGGCCAGGGCCTGCGATCGTTGGCGTTCGCTGGTCCAGACGCGGGCGTAGAGGAATTCCTCGGCCAGGATCCGGTTGTATCGCTCGACCTTGCCGTTGTGGCGCGGGATGTAGGGCGTGATCCGCTGGTGGCGGGCGCCGCGCAGGGCGGTGGCGAAGTCTTTCGCTTTGTAGCAGGCCCCGTTGTCGGTCACGATGCGGTGGACGTGAGTGATGCCGTGGTGGGCGAAGAACGCCCGGGCCCGGTGGGTGAATCCGATCGCTGTGGCGGCTTTCTCGTCGGGCAGGGCTTCGGTGTAGGCCAGCCGGGAGAACCCGTCGACCGCGGAGTGCAAGTACACGTATCCCGTGCGGGCACCGGCAGTTTTCGCTCGGCGGGTGGTGCGGTGGTGGTCGCTGCCGCGGCCGTGAACGCGCCAGCCGCCGCCCTCGGGAATCCGCCCGACCTTCTTCACATCAAGGTGGATCATATGGCCGGGCCAGCGGGCGACGATCGGGCGTGGAGCGCGGTTGTTCTCCCCCGACGGGTCAAGGAACCTGCGCTGGTTGAGGCCCAGATGGGCCAGGTGCCGGCTCACCGTGCGCACCGCGATGGCCACGCCCTGAGCATGCAGTTCGGTGGCGATGCGTCGGGCTGACCACTTGCGGGCACGGCGCCACTGCTCGATCCGGGCAACGACCCCCGGTGGGGTCGCCCTCGGCTGCCGGTGCGGGACGCTGGGCCGGTCGAGCAGCCCGACCTCACCGACCCGGCGGTAGCGGTTGACCCACTTCGAAGCGCACTGCCGTGAAATTCCCATCTCCGCCGCGACATGAGCGATCGGACGATTCTGACAACGCTGGACCAGCCGCCGCCGGCCTTCGACCGACAGCGGGGCATTACGGTGGAGCATGGACGGGTCTTTCAGTCGTGACGGACGAGTT
>NZ_FORP01000066.1 GCF_900114035.1 Amycolatopsis sacchari
GATGCTCCTATGGTTGTCAAGGGATGTTTGTGCTGGTGGTGGGGTGGTGGAGGGTGTTGTAGATTTCGCGGGCTAGGTAGCGTTTGAGGCAGCGGATGATGTCTTGTGTGGATAGTCCTTGGTGGGTGCGGCGGGTTTTGTAGGCCTGGGTTCGGGGGTCCCAGCGGAGTCGGGACAGGGCGATGCGGTAGAGGGCGGCGTTGGCTTGGCGGTCGCCGCCGCGGTTGAGGCGGTGGCGGTCGGTGCGGCCGGAGGAGGCGGGGATGGGGGCGACTCCGCACAGGTGGGCGAACGCGGCCTCGGAGCGTAGCCGGTCCGGGTTGTCTCCCGCTGTGAGCAGGAGCTGTCCGGCGCAGTCGGGTCCAACACCGGGCAGGGCGAGCAGGGCGGGGTTGAGGAGGTTGACCAGGCCGGTGATGGCGGTGTCGAGCTGGTCGATTTCTGCGGTGAGGTGCTGGTAGCGGACGGCGAGGTGGTGCAGGGCCAGACGCACCGCGACGGTGGGATCGGTCAGGCCGGGACTGGTGTCCGGGGCGGGGGCGCAGAGGGTGATGATGGCCGGCAGGCGCCGTCCGCGCAGCTGGTCGCGTAGCGGCTCGGGGGCGGTCACCAGCAGGGCATGGACCTGCTGGGCCACGATCTTGCGGGCGGTGACCGCCGAACGGCGGGCGATCCGGAGCGCGCGCAGGGCCTCGAGGTGGCCGTCCCGGTTTTTCGGGGTGCTGATCCGTTCCCCGGTCAGCGCCGCGCGGGCGGCGGCTTCGGCATCGATCGGGTCGGACTTGCCCCGTGCCCGTCGTGTCCGCCGGTCCGGGCGATCCACCTCTACCACCGTGATCTGCCGGCCGGTCAGATACCGGGTCAGGCCCGCACCATAGGCACCGGTGCCTTCCACTCCCACTATGCGCAGCGCACCGAACGATTCCAGCCACCGCGCCAGCTGTGCGTATCCGGGCCCGGTCGCGGGGAAGGTCTGCACGCCCAGCAGCTGGCCGGTCGTGGCCAGCACCGCCGCCGCGGTATGGGTGTCGCGGTGGGTGTCCACCCCGCCCACCACATCCCCGGCCTCCTGGCCAGGGATGTCAGCAGCCCCGGATTGTGTCATCGTAGTCATGGCCATCCTGTTCATTCCGGGAGACAAGGGCCGCACTCACCGGGCCGGGGCGGATGGACAAGACAGTGACGGGTCGCCTGCGGCAACAGGCTCCTATGAAGTCACACCACCCCGCCCGGTGAGCACACGCGACCACCAGCCCGGCAGGACAAATCCCGGCAAAGACACCACAGGTCAGTCAAGGGTCGAGTCACACACCGAACCAGCAGCCACGCACCCATCATCCTCACTGTCAAGGGTGG
>NZ_FORP01000065.1 GCF_900114035.1 Amycolatopsis sacchari
GCTGCCTAATGTTTATGTCAAGCAGCGGTAGCCGTGGTGTGTCGGTAGTCGGCCTGGTAAGGCTGGCGGGTGCGCAGGAGCGCGTAGAGGACGTTGATGCGTCGTCGGGCCAGCGCGATCAGTGCCTGGTGATGGCGCTTCCCTTCGGCGCGTTTGCGCTGGTAGAAAGCTTTGCTGAGTGGGTCGGTGCGGATCGCGCAGAACGCGGACTGGTAGAAGATGAACTTCAGGTGTTTGCTGCCGGCGGTGGCTCGCCGCAGGTAGTTCATCTTCCCGGACTGCTGCAGGACCGGCGCGAGGCCGGCGGCCGAAGCGAGCTGATCGGCGCTGGTGAAGCGGTCCAGGTTTCCTGCCTCCGCGAGGAATTCCGCGGTCAGGGTGGCCCCCATCCCCGGCAGGCTTCGGACGAGGGCCGCGTCAGGGTGGCGGTCGAGCCCGTCGGCGATCTGGTTCTCCAGTTCGCCGATGCGGTGCCGGGCCGCGATCGCGTCGGTGGCGAACTCGCGGGCGAACTCGGCCATGCGCTTCTGCCCGGGAACGATCACATGCTGGGCCTGAGCGGCCGCAATCGCCTTGCCTGCCAAGGGTTCGGCATAGCTGCGGCGGACGCCCGCGGCCAGCATGTGATCGATCAGGCCGTCGCGTCCGGCTTCGCGGACCTCTTCCGGTGTGACGAAGCGGACCAGAAGCCGCAGGTCGCTGAGGTTGGTCACGTCCACGACGCGTTCCAGGCCGGGGAAGAACCCGGCCAGGGTTTCGCGCAGCCGGTTGAGGCGGCGGGTCTGATCGATGACGAGTTCACGGCGTCGGGAGACCAGCATCCGCAGGTCGAGGGTGATGTCGTCCTCGGCGGTGACGATGCGCCAGTCGTCGCGCAGGCGCAGCTGGTCGGCGATGGTGGCCGCGTCGCGGGGATCGGATTTGGCTTCGCCGCCCTTGCTGGCGCGGCGGGCTCGGTTGACCACCAGGCCCGGGACGTGGACCAGGCGGACACCTGCCTCCAGCAGCATGGCGGTCAGCAAGCTGGCCACTCCGCCCATCAGGTCGATCGCGGCGGTGAGCTCGCCGTGCTCGGCTTCGGCCTGGCGCAGCTGGGCGATCAGGGCGTCGATGCTGTCCGGGTCGTTGTCGACGCGCCGGGAGAGCAGGACTTTCCCGGTCTCGGCGGCGACGATCGCGACCCAGTGGAACTCCTTGGCGACATCGATGCCTGCTTTTACTGCCATCGAACCTCCGGTCGATCACACGGTGTGGTGCGTCCCGATTCCGCCGTCAACGCCCTACATAGCGATGGTTCGCAGTGCCTAATCAGCGGTCAGAACCAGGTGGTGGAGCGGGCGGCACAGCACTCTGAACCATCACCGGCAGCAGGCATGAAAGCCATACCCGCTCCACCTGCATCCGCCGATCCTCGCGGACCGCGGACATCCCTGAAAGGTAGGGCGGC
>NZ_FORP01000064.1 GCF_900114035.1 Amycolatopsis sacchari
CCACCCGATACGACAAACTCGCCACCGTCTACCGAGCAGCCATCCTCCTGCACGCCGTCATCACCTGGACCACAACATTGTCAGACATGACCTAGCGGTCTTGCCAACGTCGCGCCATCGCGGGGATAGTTCGTGGGGTGTCGGCAACGCCCGACGGTCACCCGCCCCGGCGTGCGCTCACCCCGCGCGAGCGCACGGTCCTGCTCGCGATCGGGCAACGCCTCACCAACAGTGAGATCGCGCAGACCCTGATGGTCTCCAAGCACACGGTCGAGTGCCACGTCGCCTCGCTGTTCGCGAAGTTCGGCGTGCGGCACCGACTGGACCTCATCGCGCTCGCGGAGACCGACGTCGAAGCGGCGCCTCCCGCCTCGCTCGTCGGCACCAGCGGGCTGATGTGGCGGGAGATCACGCGGCTGCGCGGGCAGTTCCAGGAACGCCCGCAGGATTCGGGCGCGCACAAGTGGCTCGCGCAGGCGGCAGGCGTGGTGTTCGAACGCTACCGGCTGCCAAGCCTCGAAACGGCGGATCGTCTGATCCGCGGTGCCGCGGCGCGGCACGGGCTCGACGCGGTGGACGTGGCACACGCGCTGTTGACAGCACCTCGGCCGGAGAGCGGCGGCCGGTGGTTCCCCCATCGCCGCCACCGCCGGGAGCCGGAACTGAGCTTCCTCGACGGCACCGCCAGGAACCCGGCGCGGGTGCTGGGCGCGGCGCTGGACACGTCCCGCGCCTGCGCGGGGGAAAGCCAGGGCGACCTGCAGCTCACCGCGACCGGGCGGCCCGGTCTCGACCTGGTGGCGCACCGGGGCTTCACGGACGAGTTCGTGGCGCGGTTCGCCCATGTCGACGGCAGGAGCACGGCGTGCGCGCTCGCGTTGTCCACACGGCAGCCGGTGTCCGTGCGGGACGTCGCCGAAAGCGCCATCTTCGCGCCGATCACGCGGGAGGCGCTGACCGCCGAGCGGGTCCGGGCGGTGCACAGCACACCCATCCTCGCCTATGGCCGTTGCTTGGGGGTCGTGTCGACCCACGCACCACGGCCGGGGCGCGTGCCCAGCCGCATCACGCAGATCGAGCTGGCCAGGATCGCCGATGAGACGGGCGACTGGCTGGTGTGGCAACGGCACACGGCTCGCCTCGACGCGCTGGAGGACCTGCACTTCCGCGCCACCACGCGGCCGCACCACTGAACACGCTCACTCGTCGTCCCGCCCCAGTTCCTCCCGCAGAACACGATCCACGCGACGCGACGCACGTACGAGCGCCTGGCCCACATACACGACGAGACCGGCCGACGCGGCGACGAGCATCGCCAGCCGGGGCATCGGCAGCACCCCGGCCAGCGTGCAGGCCCCCAGCGCGAGCATCACCACGGAAACGCCCGCGGTCACCACCGCCGGGCCTGCCACCTCACGCCGCCCTACCTTTCAGGGATGTCCGCGGTCCGCGAGGATCGGCGGATGCAGGTGGAGCGGGTATGGCTTTCATGCCTGCTGCCGGTGATGGTTC
>NZ_FORP01000060.1 GCF_900114035.1 Amycolatopsis sacchari
AAAAGCCGCCATCCGCGCCCTCAAACGCCACCTCTCCGACGTCCTCTACCACGCACTCCACACCGACCACCACCACTTGACATAGAAGCTTCCTGACGGCGTCGCTTCGCGATGGCTGCGCCACCCTTGACCCGCCCGCCCCGCGGTAAAGAGGGCTGGGGACGAAGGGCCGGGGTGGCCTAAGGGCCTTCGGGGCCGCCGTTGGCCGGCCCTGGGGGCCGGCCTCGGCTCGTTGGGGTGAGTGGTGTGGCCAGCCCTGGCGGGCTGGTTCGGGGAGGGCGTTGGCCGCCTGCCGTCAGGCCGTCACCAGGGCGTCTACCGCTGAGTAGAACATCCCCAGACCGTCGTCGCTGGGGCCGGTCAGGGCGTCGATCGCGTGTTCCGGGTGCGGCATCAGGCCGACGACCCTGCCGTTCTTGCTGGTGATGCCCGCGATGTCGTTGCGGGAGCCGTTCGGGTTCTCGCCCACGTAGCGGAACACCACGCGGCCCTCGCCCTCCAGCTCGTCCAGAGTGGACTGGTCCGCGACGTAACCGCCCTCGCCCGACTTCAGCGGCACCAGGATCTCCGCGCCCTTGTCGTACCGCGTGGTCCAGGCGGTGGTGTTGTTCTCCACCCGCAACCACTGGTCGCGGCACACGAAGTGCAGCTTCTTGTTCCGCACGAGCGCGCCCGGCAGCAACCCGGCCTCGCACAGGATCTGGAAACCGTTGCAGATACCCAGAACCGGCATGCCCTTGCCGGCCGCCTCGATGACCGAGTTCATCACCGGCGCGAAGCGGGCGATGGCACCGCAGCGCAGGTAGTCACCGTAGGAAAACCCACCGGGCACGATCACCGCGTCGACGCCGTGCAGGTCCTCGTCCGCGTGCCACAGGGACACGGCCTCGGCATCGGCGTACCGGGCCGCGCGTGCGGCGTCCACGTCGTCCAGGGTGCCGGGGAAGGTGATGACGCCGATCTTCACGAAAGCCTCCGCACGGTCCACTCCTCGATCACCGGGTTGGCGAGGAAGCCCTCGGCGATCTTGGCCAGGGTCTCGTCGTCGACCGAGTCGTCGACCTCCAGCTCGAAATGCTTGCCCTGCCGCACCTCGGTGACCCCCGTGAAGCCCAGGCGCGGCAGCGCACCTGCCACGGCCTGACCTTGCGGGTCCAGGATCTCGGGTTTCGGCATGACGTCGACCACGACTCGGGCCACGGTGGGTGCTCCCATGTCTTCGCAGGTAGGCGGTACTTATCGAGGGTAGCTGAGCCGACCGCCCCCGTGTCGCGCGGCCCGCGCACATCACAGCTTGACCCCGGCCCCGGCTCGTTCCTAGGCTCGTCCGAGATAACGAATCGTGTCCGAAATATCGAACGGCGGTACGGCCCATGCGAGAAACCCGCGAGTTCCTGCGCTCCCTCGGTCTGCCCGGCGAGGACCTCGCCGACCTGCCCACCAGCACGAAGCGCTTCCCCGACGGCGCCCAGTACCGCGTCGAGATCCCCAGCGTCGAAGGGCCGGAAGCGCTGGAGGCCGTGTACGCCGAGGCCGACAAACGCGGCGTCGTGGTGCACCGGGTCTCGCAGGGCAGCGGTGGGATGCTGCTCACCCGCGGTGAGCTGGCCGCGATGGCCGGGTTCGCGCGCGAACGCTCGGTCGAGGTGAGCCTGTTCGCCCGGCCGGTCGCGGGGTGGGACACCGGCGCCGCGTCCGTCGCGAGCGGGGGTGGCGTCTTCGCGGCGCAGGTCAGGGGCACCGAGCAGCTGGTGCACGCGCTGGAGGACATCCGCCGGACCGCCGACGCGGGCATCCGCAGCGTGCTGGTCACCGACCTCGGCGTGCTCACCGTCGCCGAGCGGATGCGGGCCGCCGGGCAGCTGCCCGAGGACTTCGCGTTCAAGGTCAGCGTGCAGATGGGGCTGGCGAATCCGGCGTCCATCCGGCTCGCCGAACAGGCCGGCGCCACGACCTACAACGTGCCGACCGACCTGAGCCTCGCCCAGCTCGCCGCGATACGCGCGGCCGTCGACCTGCCGCTCGACCTCTACGTCGAGGCGCCCGACGACCTCGGCGGGTTCGTCCGGCACTTCGAGATCGCGGAGATCGTGCGCGTCGCCGCCCCGGTGTACCTGAAGTTCGGGCTGCGCAACGCGCCCAACATCTACCCGAGCGGCACGCACCTCACGTCCACCGCCGTCGCGCTGAGCCGGGAACGCGTGCGCCGCGCCGAGATCGGGCTGGAACTGCTCGCCCGCTACGCGCCGGACGCCGTGGGTTCGGCGTTGCCCGCCGAAGGGCTTGCCGTACCGGTGGCGTGACCGAGGCGCGCCGACAGCTCGGCCGCGCCCTGGCGCACCAGCTCCTCCCAGCGCACCCACGCCGCTTCCGAGTGGCGTGAGGTGGGGATGGAGATGCTCATCGCGGCGACCCACTCGCCGTCCGCGTCGACGATGGGCGCGGCCACGCAGCCGGCGTCCGGATTGGACTCGCTGCGCTCGTGGGCCACGCCCTTCGCGCGGACTTCGTCGAGCTGCGCCAGCAGCGCCTGCCGTGAGGTGATGCTGGCTTCGGTGAGCGCGGCGAGCTTGCGGCCCTTGAGCCGGGTGGACAACTCCTCGGCGGGAAGCCCGGCGAGGAGCACCTTCCCGACCGCGGTGCAGTGGGCGGGCAGCCGCCGGCCGACGGCGGAGATCAACCGCACCGGGTGCGTCGAGTCTATTTTGGACACATATACCACGTCGAGCCCGTCGAGGATTCCCACGTGGACCGTTTCCCCGCACTGGGCGGCGACTCGCCGGGCGACCGCGTCGGCTTCGGTCGAGAACTCCAGCCGTTGCCGGTAGCGGGACCCGAGTTCGAGCAGGATCGGCCCGAGCCGGTAGGTGTTGCCGCGCCGGTCGAGGTAGCGGCGACTGACCAAAGTGGTCAGCAGCTCGTGCGTGGTGGAGCGGGGCAGGCCCAGCCGCTCGCCGATCTCACCCGCCGTCAGCTCGGCGCGCGGGCCGAGGAACAGTTCGAGGACGTCGGCCGCCCTGGACACGGCCGGGACGAGGCGGGGCATGGCGTCACCATACCCCGCCGTCCGAAATACCGGACGTCGTTACGCGACGACCTGCACCTCGTCGCCCGTGTGCAGCGCGTTGTAGAAGGCGACCGCGTCCTGGTGGGACAGGTGGACGCAGCCGTGCGACTTCTGCCGCAGGCTGCCCTCGTGGAAGGCCACGCCGGTGGTCGTGAAGAACACCGAATAGGGCATCGGACCGTTGTACTGCCTGCTGTAGTGGTCGATGTCCTTGTACTGCACGTGGAACTTCCCCTTGGGCGTCGGGTAGCTCGGCAGGCCGGGCGCCATCGGCACCGGGCCACGCGTCACGTTCCCGCCGTCCTGCAGCCAGGCCTTCCCCGTGCTCAGCTGCACGCAGGCCTTCGCCTGCGGTTCACACGGCGTCGCAGCCGCGTTCGCGGCCGGTGCGGCAAACCCCAGCGCACCGATCGCCGCGACCATTCCCGTCACAGTTCCGGTTATCTTTCGCAAGGTAGCCATACAACTGGTTACCCAGCACGCCTCCGGCCATGCAGCACCGTCACGAGTTTTGCGACGAGCCTGTCGGTCTTCTCCGTCCGCGCGAACGTGGTGAGCTGCACCGGGCTGGGGAACAGTTGGCGCGCAACGGCTTTCGGCCGCGCGAACTCCCGCAGCCCCTCCGGCCCGTGTATCCGCCCGAACCCGGAGTCGCCGACGCCGCCGAACGGCAGCGAACCGATACCGGCGAACGAGAACGGGGCGTTGACCGACGTCATCCCCGCCTTGAGCCGCGCCGCGATGCGGGTGCCGTTGCGCTTGGAGAACACCGTCGAGCCCAGGCCGTACCGCGTGGCGTTCGCCTTCTCGACCGCCTCGTCGATGGTCCGGACCTTCGCGACGGTCATCGTCGGGCCGAAGGTTTCCTCCGTGACCGCCTGGGAATCCTCGGGAACGTCGACGAGCACCGTGGGCTGCACGTACCGTTCGCCCACCTCGCCGCCGGTCAGCGCCCTGCCCCCGCGGGCGAGTGCGTCGGCGATGTGCCGTCGGATCACGTCCAGCTGCGCGGGCATCGTGATGGGCCCGTACTGCCTGCCCGGCTCGACCTTCCGCGTGAGCTCGACCACCTTGTCGACGAACGGCTGGTAAACGCTTTCCTGGACGTACACGCGCTCGACGCCGATGCAGGTCTGGCCGGAGTTCGAGAACGCGCCCCACACCGCCGCTTCCGCCGCGGCGTCGAGGTTCGCGTCGCTGTCCACGATGAGCACGTCCTTACCACCGGCCTCGATCACTACGGGTGTCAGCGTTTCCGCCGCCGCGGCCATGATCTTCTTGCCGGTGGCGGTCGAACCGGTGAAGGCGATCTTGTCCACCCCCGCCGAGACCAGCGCCGCCCCGGTCGCGCCGAAACCCGTCACCAGCTGGAAGACCGGCCGTTCCGGCACCACCTCGGCGAACGTGTCGACGAGCCACTTCCCCACGCCGGGCGTGTACTCGCTCGGTTTGAACACCACCGCGTTGCCCGCGGCGAGCGCGTAGGTGATGGATCCCAGCGGGGTGTAGACCGGGTAGTTCCACGGCCCGATCACGCCGACGACGCCGAGCGGCACGTACTCGACGGACGCGGTGTGGTTGCTGAGCAGGAGCCCGGCGGACCGGCGTTTGCGGCCCAGCACCTTCGGCGCGTGCCGGGCGGCCCACGCGATGTGCTCGATCGCCAGCACCACCTCGAGCTGGGCGTCACCGTGGGGTTTGCCCGTTTCCCGCTGCACGACGGCACACAGCTCGTCCATCCGCTGCGCGACGAGGGCCGCCCAGCGCCGCAGCCGGTCGCCGCGCCCCGCGAACCCCAGCGACGCCCACCACTCCGCCGCCGCGCGCGCCTGCTCGACGCTCGCCTTGACCTGGTCAGGCGTGTGCACCGGGTACGTGCCCACGACCTCGTCCGTGGCCGGGTCGAGCGAGTCGAAGGTCTCCTGAGCCACTTCCGGCTTCGTCGCCGTCATGCCGCCCTACCTTTCAGGGATGTCCGCGGTCCGCGAGGATCGGCGGATGCAGGTGGAGCGGGTATGGCTTTCATGCCTGCTGCCGGTGATG
>NZ_FORP01000069.1 GCF_900114035.1 Amycolatopsis sacchari
TGCCTCTTCAAGGAACGTTGACGTGGTAACCGTGTCGCGTGGACATCCGGGCGGGTGAGCGCGAGGCTTGCCAGTGGAGGTGAGTCATGGCACGTGCGCCGGAGGTGTTCGCGCGGTCGTTGGAGCCCGAAGAGGCCCAGCGGCTGGTCAAGATCACGAGGTCGACCCGGGATCGGGTGCGGCTGCGACGGTCCGGGATCGTGCTGGCCTCGACCCAAGGCCGGTCCGCGGGCGAGATCGCAGCGATGTTCGCCGCGAGCGAGGGGTATGTGCGGGAGGTGATCCACGCGTTCAACGACTCCGGGTTCGCGGCGTTGTCCCCAAAATGGAGGGGCGGCCGCCCAGCTAAGTTCGGGCCGGCCGCCCGGGATCAGATCTGCCGCATCGCCGCCTGCCAGCCCGCTGAGCTTGGGTTGCCGTTCACCACCTGGAGCCTGACCAAACTGGTCGAGTATTTAGCCGAGCACGCGTGGATCAGGGCGAGCACCGAGACCGTCCGGCAGATCCTGCGCAAGGAAGGCGTGTCCTGGCAGGCGACGAAGACCTGGAAAGCCAGCAAAGCCCCGGACTTCGTGGCCAAGAAGACTCGCATCCTCGACCTGTATGACCGACCACCCACGGACGGACGGGTGATCTGCGTCGATGAGTTCGGGCCGCTGAACCTGCAGCCCCGTCCCGGTCGCGGCTGGTTCCCTCGCGGCCGACCGGCCCGCCTGCGCGCGACCTACACCCGCACCAAGGGCATCCGGCACATGTTCGCCGCACTCGACCTCGCCACCGGGCAGATGTTCTACCGGTTCCGTGACCGCAAACGCTGGCCCCAGTTCCTCGACTTCTGCAAACAGCTACGCCGACGCTTCCCGGCCGGGAAGCTCTACCTGGTCTGCGACAACTACGGACCACACGGCAAGGCCGAGGTCACCGCGTGGTGCGCGGCCAACGGGATCGAGCTGGTCTACACACCCACCAACGCCTCCTGGCTGAACTGGATCGAATGCGAGTTCACCGCGGTCCGCTACTTCACCCTCGACGGCAGCGACTACCCCAGCCACGCCGCCCAAGAGGCCGCCATCGCCGGCTACCTGCGCTGGCGCAACCGCCACTGCCACCCAAAGCGTCACTTCGCCGTCAACTCCAAGATCCGCCGACCGGATTACCTACCCAACGTTGCTTGATGCGGCACTA
>NZ_FORP01000059.1 GCF_900114035.1 Amycolatopsis sacchari
GCGCAACCGCCACTGCCACCCAAAGCGTCACTTCGCCGTCAACTCCAAGATCCGCCGACCGGATTACCTACCCAACGTTGCTTGATGCGGCACTAGTCCCGCAAGGTCGGCCTCGAGGTGGAGCAGGACGGCGAGGTCGTGCACGTCGAGATCCTCCAGCGCGACCGGGCGCCCTGGTTCCCGCCTCGCACCGGTGGCCGCTAGGTGCACTTGGGCATTGGGTGGTAGTCGGCTGGTGGGTGGGTGGCCGCCGAGTGCGCTGTGGCGTCGTTGAGTGTTGTAGTGCTCGAGCCAGGTGCAAGGGCGGTGGTTCGGTCGGCGTTGCTGGTGAGGACCCGCCGGTAGGCCCACTCGGTTTGCAGGGTGCGGTTGTAGCGCTCCACTTTGCCGTGTTGCCAGGGGCTCGCCAGCCACCGCCGTCGGGAATCCGACCGATCTTCTTCACGGCCATGTGCACCAGCTCACCCGACCGGTCCCGCTCATACCGCCTCGCGGTGGTCTTGCCCGCCCGGACCACCGGCACGCCCAGCTCAGCACCGATCCAGCCCGGGCCCCGACGCTCCCGCTCCCGGAACTCGACGATCCGCCGCTCGGTCTGCACACTGGTCCGTGGCGAGGAATGCGGTCGTGAGGACCGGTCGTGCAGCCCGGCTTCGCCCTCGGGGGCGAGCCGGTCCAGCCACGTCTTGACACATTTACGCGAAATTCCCATCGCCTTCGCAATATGCGACTGGGGCCACCCGGCGCGATAACGCTGGACGATCAGCAGTCTCCCCGGAAACGTCGTGCGGACATTACGGCGAGACATCCGACTTGGCGTGGGTCCTGGACAAGCCACACCCCCACCGGAGGATCTCCCCACCTCAAGGTCACCCCACTGCCACCAACGTCAAGGCCAAGTACACCACTCCCGACGGCACCGTTACGGTCGCACCTTTACAACCTCACAGAACGATGAAGGCAACGCTGACGGCAACCCACGTGAACACCCAGGACCGCCAGCGTCCGCCACAGCCACCCTGAGTCAACATCCGAAGTCCATTGGAACCTACGTTCCAAAACGACGTATCGCCCATGAGCTGTCAACACCGAACCGGCACCGCGCTATGCCCAGCCCTCGGGAACGGCCCTCAGCTGAGATTCAAGATCCCAATCAGTTGGCCTATTCTTGGGATTTTGCCAATGAGCGCCCTTTTCCAACCATGCCCGCCGATACCGGCGTGCCGACTCCAAGGTGGAATCCTCATATCCGAACTCCACCCCACAGCAATCACAAATATCAAACGTCGCCGTCCGTCCGTCCTCGCCCCAGGGAGGCTCATCCTGGATGAGGCCGCAGACACGACATCTCAGCTGGTCATTGGGCATTGAAGTAATCCAAGTTGGTCGGTTAGCCGTGTTGTGGTCTACTCCCCCGCCACCCGGCGCAGCAGCGGCGTGATCCGGTGGTCGACCAGCTGCCGCATCACCAGGGCGGTGTTCGTGCGCTCCACACCCGGGATCGCGAGGATGCGGCCCGCCACGCGGTACAGGTCGTCGGCGTCGGAGGCGACCACCTGGATCATCAGGTCCACCGGGCCCGAAATGCCTTGCACCTGCAGCACTTCCGGCACCTCGGCGAGGGCGGCGGCCACCTCGTCGAGCAGGCGCTGCGTGACCTGCGCCGTGATGTACGCCGTGAGCGGGTAGCCCAGCGCCGCCGGCGAGATCCGGTGCTCGAAGGACGTCAGCGCACCGCCGCTCTCCAGCCGCGTCAGGCGGGACTGCGCCGTGTTGCGCGAGATGCCGACGCGGTCCGCGAGCGCGAGCGTCGTCGCGCGCGGGTGCTCGGCCAGCTCGAGCAGGATCCTGGCGTCAACCGCGTCGACGGGGCCTTCATGGGGCATTGTGCTCGCCTTTCCCTCCGCGTCGAGCCGCCGCATTGAGCAGATTGCTCAACGTTACGTCTCGGTGTTGAGCACCAGTGCAGCAGGTTGCTTCACTGTGAGCAACCTGCACCACGGATCGAGGACGGCCCGATGACGAAGCCCGCTACCACCACCTCCGGCACCGACGTCCTGCGCCGGGTCGAGGACCGGGTGCTGTGGCTGTCCAGCGCGATCATCCACCACGCCAACCGCGTGCGCCCCAACCCGTCCGGGCTCAAGGTCGGCGGGCACCAGGCCTCGTCGGCGTCGATGGTCTCGATCATGACCGCCCTGTGGTTCAACCACCTGCGCCCGCAGGACCGCGTTTCGGTCAAACCGCACGCTTCGCCGGTGCTGCACGCGCTCAACCACCTCCTCGGCGGACTCGACGCGTCCTACCTCCCGCGGCTGCGCGAGTTCGGCGGCCTGCAGAGCTATCCCAGCCGCACCAAGGATCCCGACCCCGCCGACTACTCGACCGGCTCCGTCGGCATCGGCGCGACCGCCCCGATCTGGGGCGCGGTCTCCCGTCGTTACGTCGAAACGGCGTTCGGCGGTGCGGGAACCGGCAGGCAGTACTCCCTCGTCGGCGACGCGGAGCTCGACGAGGGCGCGGTGTGGGAGGCGGTGCTCGACCCCGGCGTCGCCGAGCTGGGCGAGATCGTCTGGATCGTCGACCTCAACCGGCAGTCGCTGGACCGCATCGTGCCCAACATCGCCGCCGACAAGCTGCAGGGCATGTTCGCCGCGGCGGGCTGGCAGGTCATCCGGCTCAAGTACGGCCGCCTGCTGGAGGACCTGTTCACCCGGCCCGGCGGCGCGGAGCTGCGGCAGCGCATCGACGCCATGACCAACCCGGAGTACCAGCGGCTACTGCGCTGCGACGCACCCGAACTGCGCCGCCGCCTGCCCGGTGACGGGCCCACGTCGGCCGCCATCGCCCAGCTCCTCGCCGACCTCGACGACACGACGCTAGTCGACGCGATCGCCAACCTCGGCGGCCACGACCTCGACGCACTCGACGACGCGTTCCGCGAGATCGACGACAGCCGGCCGACCGTCATCTTCGCCTACACCATCAAGGGTTACGGCCTGGCCACCAAGGGGCATCCGCAGAACCACTCGGCACTGCTCACCGACGCCCAGATGCGTGAGCTGGCCGACCGGCTCGGCGCCGACCTGGACGACCCGTGGCGCCCCTTCCCCGACGGCAGCCCCGAGCAGGACCTGTGCCGCGCCACCGCGGAACGCTTACGCCGTCCCGAATTCCCGGTGACCGCGCCGCCGCCGGTGCCCGCCGACTTCGGCCGCACCCCCACCGGCACCGCGACGACGCAGGCCGCGCTCGGCCGCGCGCTGCTCGACCTCACCCGCGAGGCGCCCGAAACCGCGCGCCGCGTCGTGACCGTGAGCCCCGACGTCAGCTCCACGACGAACCTCGGCGGCTGGGTCAACAAGGTCGGCGTGTGGTCGGTGCAGGAACGCCCGGACTGGTTCGCCGACGACGCCGAGACGATCCTGCACTGGCGCGAAAAGCCCACGGGACAACACATCGAGCTCGGCATCGCCGAGGTCAACCTCGTCGGCCTGCTCGGTGAGCTGGGGGCGACGTGGAGTCGCTGGGGACAGCCGCTGCTGCCGATCGGCGTGTTGTACGACCCGTTCGTCGAGCGGGCGCTGGAACCGTGGTCGTACGGCATCTACGCCGGCGGGCAGTCCATCCTGATCGGCACGCCGTCCGGTGTCACGCTGGCGCCCGAGGGCGGGGCGCACCAGTCGATCAAGACGCCGTCGATCGGGCTGGAGCAGCCCGGGTGCCTGACCTACGAACCCGCGTTCGCCCTCGACGCCGAATGGACGCTGCTCGCCGCGCTCGGCCAGCTGGGCAAACCCGGTGGGTCGTCGGCGTACCTGCGGCTTTCCACCCGGCCCGTCGACCAGAACCTCGCGAACGTGCCCGCGGACCCGGCCGCCCGCGAACGCCGCCGTCGCCAGGTGGTCGCCGGGGCCTACCCGTTGCGGCGGGTTGCGGGTGCGGTGGTCACGATCGCGGCCATGGGTGCCGTGGTGCCCGAAGCCCTCGACGCGGCTGCCCGGCTGGACCAGATCGGCATCCCCGCCGACGTCGTGTGCGTGACCAGCCCGGATCTGCTCTACCGCGCGGTGCGGGCGCGGCAGGGGCACGAAGAGGCCGAAACCTGGGTGCTGGACCAGGTTTTCCCGGCAGACCGCGCCACGCCGCTCGTGACTGTCCTGGATGGACACCCGCACACGTTGTCGTTCCTGGCGACGATCAACCGCGTCAAGACGACCGCGCTCGGCGTGACGCGGTTCGGTCAGTCGGGGTCGCTGGAGGACGTGTACCGGCACCACGGGCTGGACGCGGACAGCATCGTCCGGGCGGCGCTGGACGTGACCGGATAGAGACGTTTGAAACAGTAAACCATAGGTTGCATTTAGGTTAAGACCCTCTCGTCGTCAATTGAGAGGAGTTGCCGCTATGCTTGGTCCGCTGACAGTGCGCCTGCTCACGGCCAACATCTGGAATATCGAGGGCGACCGCGAACGGTAACGGCCGCTGAGTGACGCCATCCACGCTAACCAGCCGGACCTCGTTTCCCTCCGAGAAGTCGCCCGCACAACCAACTACGACCAGCTCGCATACCTGTTCGACGGCACCGGCTTTCACACGGCGCACCAGACGACGTCCTGCGCTCGACGCCCACGGCGGGTTCGGTGCTCGCGTCGCGCTGGGAGCCGACATCGATCGAAGGAATCGAGCTACCGCAGGGCATCACCGCCGAGCGCGCGATCGCGGCCACCGTCCCGCTCCCCAGCGGTCTCGACGTCCTCTTCATGGTGGCGAAATCGTCGTGACGCCTGGACTCCGAGGCAGCCCGGGTCGCCCAGGTGCGGCCACCGCCCAGTTCGACGCGAAGCTCCGCTGGCCCGCGCCGAGCATCATCACGGGTGATTTCGACGCGACTCCTGACGCCGACGGCATGCGTTTCCTGACCGGCAAGGCTGCGACCGACGGCAAGAGCGTGTACTACCACGACACGTGGGCGGTAGGCGGGACGGCAGCGAGGGCCACACCTAAACGAACGAAACCCACTCACCGCGCCGTTGATCAACCGCGCCATCGGGCAATCACGGCACGCACGCAGGATCGACCGCATCCTCGTCGGTTCCCCCCATAACCACCCCCACGCATCCGCACGAATCACCCGCAGCTAGGGCGTGTCTGACAATGATTTCGGTTGTTGGCTGGGATGCTTCCGGGTGTGTCGCGGTTTCGGTTGTTGTCGGATGAGCAGTGGGCGTTGAT
>NZ_FORP01000057.1 GCF_900114035.1 Amycolatopsis sacchari
TGCGTGTTGTTTGAGAACTCAACAGTGTGCTAGTGAACTAAGCCAGTAGAGCTTTATGTTTGAACCTCGTTTTGGGGTTCCTTTGAGATTGACTATTCGAGTCGATCGAACTGTTCATTGTTGGAGAGTTTGATCCTGGCTCAGGACGAACGCTGGCGGCGTGCTTAACACATGCAAGTCGAACGCTGAACCGGTTTCGGCTGGGGATGAGTGGCGAACGGGTGAGTAACACGTGGGTAATCTGTCCTGTACTCTGGGATAAGCCCTGGAAACGGGGTCTAATACCGGATATGACTTCGCACCGCATGGTGTGGGGTGGAAAGTTCTGGCGGTACAGGGTGAGCCCGCGGCCTATCAGCTTGTTGGTGGGGTGATGGCCTACCAAGGCGACGACGGGTAGCCGGCCTGAGAGGGTGACCGGCCACACTGGGACTGAGACACGGCCCAGACTCCTACGGGAGGCAGCAGTGGGGAATATTGCACAATGGGCGCAAGCCTGATGCAGCGACGCCGCGTGGGGGATGACGGCCTTCGGGTTGTAAACCTCTTTCGCCAGGGACGAAGCGTGAGTGACGGTACCTGGAGAAGAAGCACCGGCTAACTACGTGCCAGCAGCCGCGGTAATACGTAGGGTGCGAGCGTTGTCCGGAATTATTGGGCGTAAAGAGCTCGTAGGCGGTTTGTTGCGTCGGCCGTGAAAACTGGAGGCTTAACCTTCAGCTTGCGGTCGATACGGGCAGACTTGAGTTCGGTAGGGGAGACTGGAATTCCTGGTGTAGCGGTGAAATGCGCAGATATCAGGAGGAACACCGGTGGCGAAGGCGGGTCTCTGGGCCGATACTGACGCTGAGGAGCGAAAGCGTGGGGAGCGAACAGGATTAGATACCCTGGTAGTCCACGCTGTAAACGTTGGGCGCTAGGTGTGGGTGACATCCACGTTGTCCGTGCCGTAGCTAACGCATTAAGCGCCCCGCCTGGGGAGTACGGCCGCAAGGCTAAAACTCAAAGGAATTGACGGGGGCCCGCACAAGCGGCGGAGCATGTGGATTAATTCGATGCAACGCGAAGAACCTTACCTGGGCTTGACATGCACCAGACATCCCCAGAGATGGGGCTTCCCTTGTGGTTGGTGTGCAGGTGGTGCATGGCTGTCGTCAGCTCGTGTCGTGAGATGTTGGGTTAAGTCCCGCAACGAGCGCAACCCTTGTCCTGTGTTGCCAGCGCGTCATGGCGGGGACTCGCGGGAGACTGCCGGGGTCAACTCGGAGGAAGGTGGGGATGACGTCAAGTCATCATGCCCCTTATGTCCAGGGCTTCACACATGCTACAATGGCTGGTACAGAGGGTTGCGATATCGTGAGGTGGAGCGAATCCCTTAAAGCCGGTCTCAGTTCGGATCGTAGTCTGCAACTCGACTGCGTGAAGTCGGAGTCGCTAGTAATCGCAGATCAGCAACGCTGCGGTGAATACGTTCCCGGGCCTTGTACACACCGCCCGTCACGTCATGAAAGTCGGTAACACCCGAAGCCCACGGCCCAACCCCTTGTGGGAGGGAGTGGTCGAAGGTGGGACTGGCGATTGGGACGAAGTCGTAACAAGGTAGCCGTACCGGAAGGTGCGGCTGGATCACCTCCTTTCTAAGGAGCACAACACATCCACGCGAATCCCTTCGGGGGTTCGGGTGGAGTGGCCAGGCTCAGGAACCGACCGTGTTCCTGTCTGGACGCTCAAGGAATTGTGGAACTACTGGTGATGGTTGCCTGCGGGGTTGCGGGCCAGGGTGAGTACTGCTTCTTCGGGAGTGTGGAAAGTGTTGGTCCGGCTCGGTGGGTGGTTGTTTGCTGGCATGCTGTTGGGTCCTGAGGCAACACGCCCCGGGGTCGCCTTGATCCCGGGATTTGTTGTTTCTGGGTGTGGTGTTTGAGAACTGTAGAGTGGATGCGAGCATCTTTGTGGTCAAGTTGTTATGGGCGCATGGTGGATGTCTTGGCATCAGGAGCCGATGAAGGACGTGGGAGGCTGCGATAAGCCTCGGGGAGCTGTCAACCGAGCTGTGATCCGAGGGTGTCCGAATGGGGAAACCCAGCACCAGTGATGTGGTGTTACCCGCCGCTGAATATATAGGTGGTGTGGAGGGAACGCGGGGAAGTGAAACATCTCAGTACCCGTAGGAAGAGAAAACAAGTGTGATTCCGTGAGTAGTGGCGAGCGAAAGCGGAGGAGGCTAAACCGTGTACATGTGATACTTGTCAGGGGTTGTGTGCGCGGGGTTGTGGGACCCATCTTCTCAAAGCTGACACTTTGGGCATGATGCTGCATGGCTAGTGGAACCGCCTGGGATGGTGGACCGGAGTGGGTGAGAGTCCCGTACGCGAAAGCTGTGTTGGTGTTGTGTGGTGGTGTTCCCGAGTAGCAGCGAGCTCGTGGAATTTGCTGTGAATCTGCCGGGACCACTCGGTAAGCCTAAATACTTCCTGGTGACCGATAGCGGACGAGTACCGTGAGGGAAAGATGAAAAGTACCCCGGGAGGGGAGTGAAAGAGTACCTGAAACCGTGTGCCTACAAGCCGTCAGAGCCTTGGGGTGATGGCGTGCCTTTTGAAGAATGAGCCTGCGAGTTAGTGCTGCGTGGCGAGGTTAACCCGTGTGGGGTAGCCGTAGCGAAAGCGAGTCTGAAGAGGGCGATTGAGTCGCGTGGTCTAGACCCGAAGCGGAGTGATCTACCCATGGCCAGGCTGAAGCGCCGGTAAGACGGCGTGGAGGGCCGAACCCACCAGGGTTGAAAACCTGGGGGATGAGTTGTGGGTAGGGGTGAAAGGCCAATCAAACTCCGTGATAGCTGGTTCTCCCCGAAATGCATTTAGGTGCAGCGTCGTATGTTTCGTGGTGGGGGTAGAGCTACTGGATGGCCTAGGGGCCTTACCGGGTTACCGAAGTCAACCAAACTCCGAATACCATCACGTGAGAGTGCGGCAGTGAGACGGCGGGGGATAAGCTTCGTCGTCGAGAGGGAAACAGCCCAGAACACCGGCTAAGGCCCCGAAGTGTGTGCTCAGTGGGAAAGGATGTGGGATTGCCCAGACAACCAGGAGGTTGGCTTAGAAGCAGCCATCCTTGAAAGAGTGCGTAATAGCTCACTGGTCAAGTGGTCCTGCGCCGACAATGTAGCGGGGCTTAAGCACACCGCCGAAGCCGTGTCATTCACACAAGACATCCGCAAGTGTCCTTGAGACTCTTGTGTAGTGGTGTGGATGGGTAGGGGAGCGTCCTGCATCCAGGGAAGCCTCAGTGGAAACTAGGGGTGGAGGGTGTGGGAGTGAGAATGCAGGCATGAGTAGCGAATGCAGAGTGAGAACCTCTGCCGCCGGATGACCAAGGGTTCCTGGGTCAAGTTAATCTGCCCAGGGTGAGTCGGGACCTAAGGCGAGGCCGACAGGCGTAGTCGATGGACAACGGGTTGATATTCCCGTACCCGCGTATGTTCGCCCATAGCGAGGCACATGAGACTAACCACCCGAAGCCGTGAGACTCTTCGGAGTTGAGTGGTGGAGCGTGGGACCTGAGTGTGTAGTAGTTAAGTGATGGGGTGACGCAGGAAGGTAGCTCCGCCAGTGAGTGGTTGTACTGGTGTAAGCGTGTAGGCCGATGTGTAGGCAAATCCGCACATCATGAAGGCTGAGACGTGATGCGTAGCCGTTGAGGTGAAGTAGGGTGATCCTATGCTGCCGAGAAAAGCCTCTAGCGAGAACATGTGCGGCCCGTACCCCAAACCGACACAGGTGGTCAGGTAGAGAATACTAAGGCGATCGGGTGAACTGTGGTTAAGGAACTCGGCAAAATGCCCCCGTAACTTCGGGAGAAGGGGGGCCAGAGCACTTGAAGCCCTTCGCGGGCTAGGGTGAGTTGGCCGCAGAGACCAGCGGAAAGCGACTGTTTACTAAAAACACAGGTCCATGCGAAGTCGTAAGACGATGTATATGGACTGACGCCTGCCCGGTGCTGGAACGTTAAGAGGACCGGTTAACCCTTCGGGGTGAAGCTGAGAATTTAAGCGCCAGTAAACGGCGGTGGTAACTATAACCATCCTAAGGTAGCGAAATTCCTTGTCGGGTAAGTTCCGACCTGCACGAATGGCGTAACGACTTTCCGGCTGTCTCAACCACAGGCCCGGCGAAATTGCATTACGAGTAAAGATGCTCGTTACGCGCGGCAGGACGGAAAGACCCCGGGACCTTTACTATAGCTTGGTATTGGTTTTCGGTTCGGTTTGTGTAGGATAGGTGGGAGACTGTGAAGCTCGGACGCTAGTTCGGGTGGAGTCGTTGTTGAAATACCACTCTGGCCGGATTGGGAATCTGAACCTCGGACCGTGAGCCGGTTCAGGGACAGTGCCTGGTGGGTAGTTTAACTGGGGCGGTTGCCTCCTAAAGGGTAACGGAGGCGCCCAAAGGTTCCCTCAGCCTGGTTGGCAATCAGGTGTTGAGTGTAAGTGCACAAGGGAGCTTGACTGTGAGACTGACGGGTCGAGCAGGGACGAAAGTCGGGACTAGTGATCCGGCACCTCCTGGTGGAAGGGGTGTCGCTCAACGGATAAAAGGTACCCCGGGGATAACAGGCTGATCTTGCCCAAGAGTCCATATCGACGGCATGGTTTGGCACCTCGATGTCGGCTCGTCGCATCCTGGGGCCGGAGTAGGTCCCAAGGGTTGGGCTGTTCGCCCATTAAAGCGGCACGCGAGCTGGGTTTAGAACGTCGTGAGACAGTTCGGTCCCTATCCGCCGCGCGCGTAGGAGACTTGAGGAAGGCTGTCCCTAGTACGAGAGGACCGGGACGGACGAACCTCTGGTATGCCAGTTGTTCCGCCAGGGGCATGGCTGGTTGGCTACGTTCGGAAGGGATAACCGCTGAAGGCATCTAAGCGGGAAGCCTGTTCCAAGATGAGGTCTCCCACCCCTTTGTGGGTTAAGGCCCCCTAGAGACGATGGGGTTGATAGGCCAGAGATGGACGCACAGTAATGTGTTTTCGAGTTGACTGGTACTAATAGGCCGAGGACTTGCCCACGAAGATGGTACGCATCCACTCTGCGGTTCTGAAACACCACACCAGTGGTGGTTCCAGAACTTGATAGGTGACTGGAATTCTCTGGTGTGTGATCAGAGTGTTTCGGTGGTCATGGCGGTAGGGAAACGCCCGGTCCCATTCCGAACCCGGAAGCTAAGCCTGCCAGCGCCGATGGTACTGCACTCGTGAGGGTGTGGGAGAGTAGGACACCGCCGAACT
>NZ_FORP01000053.1 GCF_900114035.1 Amycolatopsis sacchari
CACCACCACATACCCCCAGCCACCACGCATCCGACTCCTCACCCAAACCGCCTAACTTAGCGGTATTGGCCGGCGGGCAGGCTCCAGGATGATGGACCCCAAAGGGATCTCACCTTCTCGAGGTGGTCGAGTTGAGTGATCATCCCGTCGCCTGCGGTTTGTGCATATCACTTTGAGGACCAGCCGCAAGCCTGGCAAGGCAAGCGCAAGCGAGCAGAAAGGTTGCGGCTGCCCCTCAAAGTGATCCACCGGTATCAGGCGACGGGATGATCACCCAACTCTCGTGTGGGTCTGCGGCTATCGCCGCAGCACCTCGATCACCTCGGCAAACGCCCCCATGAACCCGGAATTCACCGTGACATAAGAGATCCCCAGCTCCTCCCGCCACCTCAGCAGCCTCTCCGCCCCCTCCTCCGGCGTCCCCGGCAGCACGGTCACCGCGCCGCCGGCCACGAGCTCCGGAACCCCCACCCCGATGAACCGCTCCAACCACGGCGCAGGTTCATCACCCACCGCCAGCAGGTTCGCCGCCAGTTCCACCGGCTTACCCCGGAAAGAGTCCACATAGGACACTGCCTCGGCCTCGGTGGTCCGAGGCGACCAGGCCATCGTCGCGATATCGGCCTTCTCGGCGGCGAGCGCACGCGTCTTCGGGCCACCGGCGGCGAGCAAGAGTGGCGGCCGATCCTCTTGTGCCAGCAGGAAATCCACCGTCTCCGCCAGGTGCGTGAACCGGCCGTCCAACGACCCGCCGAAGGCCTCGATGCGGGCCGCCGCCTGGGGGCGTCCACTGCCGAGGCCGAGTTCGAACCGGCCGCCGGTGAACTGGTGCAGCGATCGCGCCTGCCAGTCCAGCAACCGGCGATCGCGGAACTTGTCCACTGCCACGAAAGTCCCGACGTGCAGCCGTTCGGTGACAGCCGCCGCCGACGACAGGATCGTGAACGGATCCAGCTCGCCCTGCGGATCGGGCGAGAGGAGGGTGTCGAAACCGAGGTCCTCGGCGTGGCGCGCGAGGTCCGTCCAGGTGCGCAGGTCGGCGCCGGAACCCACGACGCCGAAACGGAACGGGCGATCAGTCATGCCCCAAGGGTGCGCCCGTAACACGCGCGAAACGTCCGCCCACGGGCGGCAAACCGGCGTACGCGCGTCAGAGTACGGCGACGCTCAGCGCCTGCGCGATCTCCTTGCCCAGCGCGTGCGTGGTGTCCCCGACCTTCACCACGAGCGAACCGCCGAACGGCTGCCGCTCGACCACCTCGATCCGCTCACCGATACCGATCTCGTGATCGGCCAGATAACGCAGCATGTTCGGGTCCGTGTCCCACACCCGCACGATCTGCCCGACCGCACCCGGCTCCAGCTCGTCCAGCAACCGCGTCGGCAGCTCCTCGACGCTGCCGTCCGCCGCCGGGATCGGATCGCCGTGCGGGTCGCGCACCGGGTGCCCGAGCTTCGCCGAGATGCGCTCGACCAGCCGGTCCGACACCGCGTGCTCGAGCGCGTCCGCCTCGGCGTGCACCTCGTCCCACGTGTAGCCCAGCTCCTGCACCAGGTACGTCTCGATCAACCGGTGCCGCCGCAGCACACCCCGCGCCAGCAGGCGGCCCGCCGGGGTCAGCTCGATACCGCGGTACGGCACGTGCTCGACGAGCCCCTGCTGCGAAAGTTTCGTGACCATGCCCGACGCCGACGAAGGACTCACCGACAACCGCCCCGCGAGCGTGGTGTTCGTGACCGCTTCGCCGCGCTCCACCAGGCCGTAGATCACCCTGATGTAGTCCTCGATCGAGGACGACGAAGAACGGCTGGGGCTGTCAGGCATACCCTCAACTTTACGACGTGCGCCCGGCTCCGGGCCGCCACCGGTACCTGATCCACCCCGCCACCGGCTCCGCGCCGAGCTGGGCGTAGAACGCCGCGGCCTTGTCGTTGCCCTCCTGCATGTCCCATTCGACCCGGCCGTCCGTGCGCTCCCGCAGCGCGTCGAGCAGCTCGCGGCCCAGACCACTGCGCCGGTGTTCCGGCCGGATGAACAGGTCGTCGAGCCAGATCCCCGGCCTGCCCTCCCACGTGGAGAAGTTCCACGAGCAGAACGCCATTCCCGCGACCTCCGGCCGTCCCGGCGGCTCGGCGATCAGCACCCACGCCTTCGGGTCGGGGCCGAACAGGTGCTTGGTCATCTCGGTGCGGTCGAGCGACACGCTGTCGTTGCCCTCGTACCGGGCGTGCTCCTCGATGAGCGCGCAGATCTCCTCGACGTCGGTGACCTCGGCGTCACGGACGGGCATCGTGCGTTCCCCTCTCGTAAACCAGTTTTCCGCCGACGACGGTCGCCAGCACGCTCGCGTCGTCGAGCCCCGCCTCGTCGGTGATGTCGGCGGACAGCACCGCGAAGTCGGCGAGTTTCCCGATCTCCAGGGTGCCCACTTCACGCTCCCGAAACGCCGCGTACGCCGATCCGTACGTGTAAGCGCGCAACGCTTCTTCCGGCGTGATGCGCTCGGCGGCCCCGAAGAGGGCTCCGCCCGACGTACGCCGACGCACCATGTCCGCCAGCCCCAGCAGGGGCGCGCCGTTCACCACCGGCCGGTCCGAACTGCCCGGAAGGACACACCCCGCGTCCAGGAACGAGCGCAGCCGGTAGCACCACGCCTCCCGCTCCGGGCCGAGCGCGGCCGCCATCCCGTCACCGATCTCGTTGACGAACCGCCCCTGCGGCACCGGCACCAGCCCCAGCGCCGCGATGCGCGCCACCTGCGCGGGCGGCACCACGCCGCAGTGCTCGATGCGGTGCCGGTGGTCGTCCCGCGGATGGGCCGTCAGCGCCGCTTCGTACGCGTCGACGATCGTCGAGACCGCCCGGTCACCGATGGCGTGCGTCGCGATCTGCCACCCCGCCGCGTGTGCCTTCAGGATCGTCGCGGCGAGCTCCTCCTCCGGCTGCTGGAAGTACCCGCGGTTGCCCGGGTCGTTCGCGAAGTCGTCGTGCATCGCGGCGGTCCGGCCGATGAGCGAACCGTCCGCGAACAGCTTCATCGGCCCGATCCGCAGCCACTCGTCGCCCAGCCCGGTGCGCAAGCCGAGATCGAGCCCGAACCCGGCAGCGTCGGGTAGGTCGTGCAGCACGGCCGACGACACCATGAGCGTCGTCCGCACACGCAGCACCCCGCGTTCGCGCGCCTGCTGGTACGCCAGCACCTCCGCCGGGCTCTCCCCGACCAGCCCGCCGCCGACCCCGGCCTCCTGCACGCTCGTGATGCCCTCGGCCAGGTACCGCTCGCCGGCGCGGTCGATGGCGCGCACCAGGGTGTCCGTCGGCGTCGGGTAGGTCAGCGGCCGCAGCAGCAGCTGGGCCTGCTCGCGGAGCAGCCCGGTCGGCGAACCCTCGTCGTCCAGCACCACGTCCCCGCCGACGGGCACGTGCGCCACGTCCAGCTGCGCCAGGACGTTCGAGCTGACCACGACCATGTGCCCGGACGTGTGCTTGACCCGCACGAGGTGGTCCGGCGCCGCCCGGTCGAGCCCGTGCCGCGTGGGGTGCCCGCCGACCAGCCGGTTCTGGTCGTAACCGTTGGCGACGATCCAGCTCCCCGGCGGCGTCCGCGCGGCCCGCTCGGCGATCGCCGCGTACACCTCGTCCACGTGCTTGCACTCGCCCAGCGCCACCTCGTCGAGGCTCATCCCGAACCAGGCCATGTGGTTGTGCGCGTCGTGGAACCCCGGCACGACGACCGCCCCGCCGAGGTCCACCCGCCGAGGCGTGGACAGCGCCTCGGCGTCCTCCCCGAGCGCGACGACCCGCCCGTGCAGCACGGCCACCGCGGACGCCCAGCCCCTCCCGGTGAACACGCGCGCGTTCTCGTAGATCGTGTCGACCTTCACAGCTCGGACAGTACTGCGACGCGAAGCGTCTCGATGAGGGGTGGCGGCCGGGCGAGGGGCTGGCCCTATCGATCGATCGATCGGTTAGCTAGGCTCGGCGGCATGAGCTGCGTGGAAGTCTCGCTGGGCGAGGTCGCACAGATCCGCCTGAACCGGCCGGAGCGGCTGAACGCCGTGGCCCCCGCACTGGTCGACGACCTGCTCGAAGCGCTCGACACCGTGGGGCGCTCCGACGCGCGGGCCGTCGTGCTGTCCGGCCGCGGCCGGGCCTTCTGCGCCGGCCACGACCTGAAGGAGCCGCCGGCCGAGGGTGACTCGCGGGCACGGCTCGAACGCCTGCAGGACGTCACGCGGCGCCTGCGCGCGCTCCGCCAGCCGGTCATCGCCGCCGTGCACGGCTACGCCATCGGCGCGGGCGCGGAGTTCGCGCTGGGCTGCGACCTGATCCTCGCGGCCGAGGACGCGGTGTTCGCGTTCCCCGAGGCCGGGCTCGGGCTCAGCGTCACGGGTGCCGCCTCGCGGCTGCTGCCGCAGCTCGTCGGCCCGCTCAAGGCGAAGGAACTCCTACTGCTCGGCGAACGCGTGCCCGCCGCGGAGGCGCTGCGGCTCGGGCTCGTGAACGCCGTGGTCCCCGACGTGCACACCACCGCGACGGAGTGGGCGGAGCGCATCGCCGGGCATCCCGCGGGCGCGGTCGCGCTGGCGAAGCGGGCGCTGGACGCGGGCACCGACCTGGAGGCGGCGCTGGAGCTGGAGGTCAGCCACGCGCTGATCACCGAGCACACGCCGGAGGTGGCGCGTTCGGCCGAGGCGTTCCGGAGCCGCGCATGACCGCGCTGGAGCAGGTCGACGACCTGGTCACGCTGGTCCGCCGCGCCGCCGAGCGGTGGCCGGACAAGGACGCGTGGATCTTCGACGAGACCGGTGAGCGCCTCACGTTCGGCGAGGTCGACCGGCGCAGCACGCGGTTCGCGCTGGCGCTGCTCGAGCTGGGCCTGCGGCCCGGCGAGCGCGTCGCGGTGATGCTGCGCAACCAGCCCGAGTTCCCCCTGCTGTGGCTCGCGCTCGCCAAGGTGGGCGCGGTGCTGGTGCCGGTGAACACCAACTACCGCGAGTTCGACGGGGCGCACGTGCTCCGTCACTCCGGGGCACGGTTCGCCGTGGCCGCACCGGAGTTCGTCGAGCTGCTGACCCGGATCGCCCCGGAGACGAAGGTCGAGCGCGTGCTCACGGTGGACGAGCTGCGCGCCGAGTCGGGCGGGCTCGCGCGGTTCGAGGCGGTCGGCGAGCAGCCGGTGAACATCCAGTACACCTCGGGCACGACCGGTGCGCCGAAGGGGTGCGTGCTGCCGCACCGCTACTGGCTCACGCTCGTCCGCGGCCTGGTGACCGACTTCCCCGCGGTGTCGGACGAGGACCGGATCCTGACGGCACAACCGTTCCACTACATCGATCCACAGTGGAACGTCGCGCTGGGCCTCGCCTCGGGTGCGGCACTCGTGGTGCTCGACCGGTTCCACCCCTCGACGTTCTGGGACAAGATCCGCGAGCACGGGATCACGTGGTTCTACTGCCTGGGCCTGATGCCGACCCTGCTGCTGCGGCAGCCGGAGTCACCGGCCGACCGGGAGCACCGCGTGCGTGCGATCAGCGCCTCCGCGATCCCGCGTGACCTGCACGCCCAGCTGGAGGAGCGCTGGGGCGTGCCGTGGTTCGAGGCGTTCGGGATGACCGAGACCGGCGGCGACATCAGGGTTTCCGACACCGACCACGACGAGCTGGTCGGCACGGGCTGCATCGGCCGCCCCATCCGCGAGCGCGAGGCGATGATCGTCGACGAGGACGGCCGGCCCGTGCCCCGCGGCGAGACGGGCGAGCTGGTGCTGCGCGGCGTCGGCCTGATGCACGGGTACCACGACGATCCCGAGGCGACGGCCCGCGCGTTCCGCGGCGGCTGGTTCCACACCGGTGATCTGGCCACAATGGACGCCCAGGGCCGGATCTTCTACGTGGGCCGCACGAAGGACATGATCCGCCGCAGCGGCGAGAACATCTCGGCCGACGAGGTCGAGCGCGCGCTGCTGCTGCACCCGGCCGTCGAGGTGGCCGCGGTGGTGGCCGTGCCCGACGAGCTGCGGGGCGAGGAGGTCAAGGCGTTCGTGGTGCTCCGCGAGGAGGTGGGGCCGGACGAGCTGGCGGAGTTCTGCTCGGCCAAGCTGGCGTACTTCAAGGTGCCGCGCTACTGGACCATCGCGGAATCGCTGCCCCGCACCCCCTCGGAGCGCGTCGCGAAGGGCGAGCTGCGCGAGTCGACGCTGCCCGCCTACGACCGGGTGAGGCAGGAGTGGCGCTGAACACGGAACAACGCGTGCGCCGCGCCGCGGTGCGGTTGTTCGCGGAAAAGGGTTTCCACGGCACCGGCATCCGGGACCTCGCGCAGGCGGCCGGCATCTCCTCGGCGAGCCTGTACCACTACATGGGCACGAAGGAGGACCTGCTCGTCACGATCATGCGTGAGTGCCTCGACCGGCTGCTGCTCGGCGCACGCCGGGCCGTCGAGGGCGTGGCCGACCCGCGGGAGCGGCTCGCGTCGCTGGTCGCGCTGCACGTGCTCGCCCACGCCCGTCAGCCCGCGGAGACGCGGGTGGTGGACAACGAGGTGCCCGCGCTGTCGGCTGCGGCGCGGCGCCGGGTGGTCGCGCTGCGCGACGAGTACGAACAACTGTGGACGGACGTGATCGGCGAGGGGCTCCGGCACCGGGCGTTCGCGGTGGCCGAACCCGCCGTGACGAGGCTCGCATTGCTGGAGATGTGCAGCGGCGTGGCCCGCTGGTACTCGCCCCGCGGCCCGCTCGATTTGGATCGCCTTGCGAGCCATTACGCCTGCCTGGCGCTGCGGATGCTCGGCAGCGCCGATGACGACTGCCCCGCCGGGGTCGAAACGGCCCGGAAAGTGGTCGCCGATCTGTGGTGAACAACCCTCCAGCTGGGGATTCCGGGGCATTGCCTTGCCGCGACGGCGTATCTGAGGGACCCTCGAACTGTGAGTGAGCAAACGATCCATCTGGAACTGGACGAGTCCGGCCTCGCTCCGGGGCTGCCGGTTCCATCAGACCCTCGCGATCAGGTTCAGGACGTGCCTTATCGTCCCGTGGAGTTCCGTGACGACGACCTGCCGTCGGCCCTGGAGCGGTGCGCGGCCTGGCTGCGCAGCGCACAGGAGTGGCTCGGCGAGCCGCTCGACGTGCTGGCCATCCACCTCGACTACGACGATCGGGAAGGCGCTCCCTACTACGACGTCAAGCTGCTGTGCAACGAGGAGGACCTGGCCGGGGCACCGCTGGCCATCAAGGCACAGGGCAAGTAGGACCACTGTTCGCGAGGAGGGGTGCTTCCACTGGGGAAGCACCCCTCCGCCGCTCGCACGCGGCCTCAGCCGGGGGTCGCCGGGCCGCGCCCGGGGCACCCGGCGCGAGCCTCAGCCGAGGATGCCGCTCACCTTCACGTGCCCCTTGAGCAGGTTGCGGGCGATCGTGCGGCGCTGGATCTCGTCGGTGCCCTCGTAGATGCGCAGCAGCCGCAGCTCGCGGTACCAGCGCTCGATCGGCAGCTCGCGCGTGTACCCCATGCCGCCGTGGATCTGCAGCACCCGGTCGACGATCTCGTTCGCCTTCTGCCCGCCGTAGAGCTTCGCGATCGACTGGGCGTGCCGTGAGTCGAGCCCCTGGTCGACCTGCCACGCCGCGTGCAGCACGAGCCAGCGCAGCGCCTCCAGCTCGACCCCGGAGTCGGCGATCATCCACTGGATCGCCTGCCGCTCCGCGATGGGCGCCCCGAACGTCTGGCGCGTGTTGGCGTGGTCGATGGCCATCTGCAGCAGCCGCTCGCACGACCCGATCGCGTGGGCGGGCAGGATGTAGCGCCCGCGCCCGATCCACTGCATCGCCAGCTCGAAGCCCTTGCCGACCTCGCCGAGGATCTGCGATTCGGGCACCCGCACGTCCTGGAAGATCAGCGACGCGGGGCCCCACTCGCCCATCGTGTCGATGTACTCGGACTTCCAGCCCATCTCGCGGTCGACGAGGAAGCACGTCACCCCGCCGTTGGCGCCCTTCTCGGGGTCGGTGACGGCGAAGACCATCACGAAGTCGGCCTCGTTGCCGCCGGTGATGAACGTCTTCTCGCCGTTGATGATCCAGTCCGCGCCGTCCTTGCGGGCCGAGGTGCGGATCGCCTTGGCGTCGGACCCGGCGCCCGGCTCGGTGATCGCGAAGCAGGACTTGCGCTCGCCCGCGATCGTCGGGAGCAGGTAGCGTTCCTTCTGCTCGTCGTTGGCGTAGAACAGGATGTTGTCCGCCGCGCCCCCGAAGCGGAACGGCACGAACGTGCGGCCCAGCTCGGCCTCCAGCAGCGCCGTCATCACCGCGGACAGGCCCATGCCGCCGTACTCCTCCGGCGTCTGGATGCCCCAGAAGCCGGACTCCTTCGCCTTGAGCTGGAGTTCGGTGAGTTCGTCGGCGGTGATGCCCGGCTCGCCCCGGCGTTCGCGGCGGAGCACCTCCTGCTCCATCGGCATCAGCTCTCGCTGCACGAAGGTGCGCACCCAGTCACGCACCTCGCGCTCTTCCGTGCTCAGGGTGAAGTCCATGCTCCGGTGCCTCTCCACAAATTACTAAGCGCTTGCTTACCAGCCAGGCTAGCGCACCGGCGGGGGGTGGGGAACCCGGTAAGTTGGCGTGGTGATCGGATGTGCGGTCTGGTGGGCGCGGCCCCTGCCGAACGAGCCCCGGTACCTGGCGTTGCTGGACGAGGCGGAGCACGGCAGGCACCAGGCGTACCGGCAGGAGATCGACCGCCGCCGGTTCCTGACGGGCCGGGTGCTGGCGAAGACGGTGCTGGGTGAGCGCCTCGGCAGGCCACCGGAGTCAGTCGCCTTCGACGCGACTTGTGATGACTGCGGGAAGCCCCACGGCAAGCCGAAGCTCACGGGGGTGGAATTCTCGATCTCCCACTCGGGCGACCGGATCGGCCTCGCGGTGACGACGTCCCCGGTGGGCCTGGACGTCGAGACGGAAAACCGCCGGGCCGACGAGTCGCTGATTTCGTACGCCCTCAACGAGACCGAGCAGCAGGCGCTGAACGGCCTGCCGGAGGAGGCGAAGGCGAGCGAGTTCTTCCAGTACTGGACTCGGAAGGAGGCGCTCATGAAGGCCACCGGAAGGGGCCTGAAGATCCCGCTGCAAAGCATCACCCTGGACGGTCCGCGCCTGGCCGCCTGCACGGACCCCGCACTGGACCCGGCCAACACCCGGCTGGCAGACCTCACCCCCGGCGATGGATATCGGGCGGCGGTGGCAGTGCTGACCAGGGACGAGGTTGAGGTGACAGAACACACCTGGCAGCCCTAGGTAACCCAGCAACGCGACGCGAGCGGCCCCACCACCCACACACCGCACCCGTCGATGCGAAGCGAGCGGCCACACCGCCCACACCCACCCCCGCCCCGATCCCCAGCCGCACTTACGGCCGATCCGCCGGGTCAAGAGTGGCGCAGCCATCCCGAAGGGACGCCGAAGGCGCTCTTGACGCGACGGATCGGCCGTGAACACTCAAAGATCGGGGCGGGGGTGGGGCCGCTCAGCAGGCGCGCCAGCGCCGGGAGACCCCGTGCCCGACTTGACCAGCAAGGAAGCCAGTCCAAAGAAAAAGAATGCCTCGCCGGCGGGCAATACCGCTAAGTTAGGCGGTTTGGGTGAGGAGTCGGATGCGTGGTGGCTGGGGGTATGTGGTGGTGTGGTGGTGGGGTTTTTTGGTTTTGTAG
>NZ_FORP01000052.1 GCF_900114035.1 Amycolatopsis sacchari
TAGTCAATCTCAAAGGAACCCCAAAACGAGGTTCAAACATAAAGCTCTACTGGCTTAGTTCACTAGCACACTGTTGAGTTCTCAAACAACACGCAGTTGAATCTGCAATTCAAGCTTTGTGTTTCCCCGATGAAGGGCTGCTTCTACCGCTACTGATTCATAGTGGTTGGAAGCGGCTCCACCTCGGGGCCGTCGCAGTACATTACCTGGTTCGGATCGCGGTGTCAACCGCCCGACCCCGGTCTCCGGTGGCCGGGGCTTTCGGCCCCGTCCGCCCGGTCTCCCTGGCGACGAAGAGAAGATTACACGCCCCGAAACCCCCCTGAAACAGGGGGGTCCATTAACCCTGTTTCCGCAGGTCAGAGCACAGGGAGCAGGGTCCTCAGCTCGTACGGCGTCACCGCGCTGCGGTAGTTGTCCCACTCGACGCGCTTGTTGCGGAGGAAGAAGTCGTAGACGTGCTCGCCCAGCGCTTCGGGCAGCAGCTCGGAACGCTCCATCTCCGCGAGCGCCTCGCCGAGGTTCTGCGGCAACTGCTCGTAACCCGCGGCCTTGCGCTCGGCCTCGGTGAGCGACCAGATGTTGTCCTCCGCCGGCGGCGGCAGCTCGTAGCCCTTCTCGATCCCCTTCAACCCGGCGGCCAGCACGACGGAGTACGCGAGGTACGGGTTGCAGGCGGAGTCGATGGTGCGGATCTCCACGCGGCGCGAAGACGCCTTGCCCGGCGAGTAGTTCGGCACGCGGACCAGGGCCGACCGGTTCGCCCGGCCCCAGGAGACCGTCGTCGGCGCCTCACCACCGCTGATCAGGCGTTTGTACGAGTTCACCCACTGGTTGGTCACGGCCGAGATCTCGCGTGCGTGGTAGAGCAGGCCCGCGACGAACGCCTTCCCCGTCTCCGACAACTCGAACGGGTCCTCGGGGTTGTGGAAGGCGTTGCGGTCGCCCTCGAACAACGACACGTGCGTGTGCATGCCCGAACCCGGCTGGTTGGTGAACGGCTTCGGCATGAACGTCGCGCGCACACCCTGGGTGATCGCGACCTCCTTGATGACGTAGCGGAACGTCATCACGTTGTCCGCCATCGTCAGCGCATCGGCGTACCGCAGGTCGATCTCCTGCTGACCCGGCGCACCCTCGTGATGGGAGAACTCGACCGAGATGCCCATCGCTTCGAGCGTCTCGATGGCGTGCCGGCGGAAGTGCGTGGCCGTGGCGTGGCTGGCCTGGTCGAAGTACCCGCCGTTGTCCGCGGGCTCGGGCTCGGTGCCGTCGTCGGGCAGGCTCGACAGCAGGAAGAACTCGATCTCCGGGTGCACGTAGCAGGTGAACCCGGCCTCCCCCGCCTTCGACAGCTGCCGCCGCAGGACGTGCCGGGGATCGGCCCAGGACGGGGAACCGTCGGGCATCGCGATGTCGCAGAACATGCGCGCCGAATAGTGGCCGCCCTCCTCGGTCTCCCAGGGCAGGACCTGGAAGGTGGACGGGTCGGGCTTGGCGATCATGTCCGATTCGTAGACGCGCGCGAAGCCCTCGATGGCCGATCCGTCGAACCCGATCCCGTCGGTGAAGGCACCCTCGAGCTCCGCGGGGGCGACGGCCACCGACTTGAGGAACCCGAGGACATCGGTGAACCACAGACGGACGAACCGGATGTCCCGTTCCTCCAGCGTGCGCAGCACGAACTCCTGCTGGCGATCCATGGCCGCACCCTACGGGCGCTGTGTTAACGCCATGTTTCGTGGTTCTCCCCGTACCCCGAGCGTGGGAACGGACACCGACAGCAGCGCCGCGAGCCCGCACAAACCGCCCGCCACGTACCAGGCGAGGTCGTAGCTGCCGGACTGGTCGTGGATGACGCCGGCACCCACGGCGGCGATCGACGCGCCGATCTGGTGCGAGGCGAACACCCAGCCGAAGACGATGGGACCCTTCATGCCGAACCGATCACGGCACAGCGCGACCGTCGGCGGCACGGTCGCCACCCAGTCCAGGCCGTAGAAGATGATGAACGCCCACATCGGCGGTTCGGTGGTGGGCGCGAACAGGTGCGGCAGCAGCAGGAGCGAGGCGCCGCGCAGGAAGTAGTACCCGCCGAGCAGCCAGCGCGGGTCGACGCGGTCGGTGAACCAGCCCGACGCGATCGTGCCCGCCACGTCGAAGATGCCGACGAGCGCGAGCAGCGAGGCCGCGGTGGTCACCGGCATGCCGTGGTCGTGCGCGGCGGGGACGAAGTGCGTGCCCACCAGGCCGTTCGTGGACGCCCCGCAGATCGCGAACCCGCCTGCCAGCAGCCAGAACACGCGCGTCTTCGCGGCGTCACGCAGCACCGTCAGCGCCCGCCGGGCCGTGCCGCGTGTCGGTGCGGGCTTCTCCTCCGCCTCGACCGCACCGTAGGCGGTGGTCCGCACGTCGCTGGGGTGGTCGTGCAGGAACACGAGCACCAGCGGCACGACGGCAAGTGCCGCGAACGCCACGACCAGCGACGCCGAGCGCCAGCCGGAGCCCTCCGCGAGCGCCGCGATCAGCGGCAGGAACACGAGCTGACCCGCCGCCCCCGCCGCCGTCAGCACCCCGCTGACCAGGCCGCGGTGCCGGACGAACCAGCGGCTCGTGACGGTGGCCACGAACGCGAGCGCCATCGAGCCCGTGCCCGTGCCGACGAGCACGCCCCAGCACAGCAGCAGCTGCCAGCTGGCGTTCATGAACACGGTGAGCCCGCTGCCCGCCGCGACGAGGACCAGCGCGCCGACCACGACGCGGCGCATGCCGAACCGCTCCATGAGCGCGGCGGCGAACGGTGAGATCAGCCCGTACAGGATCAGGTTGACGCTGACCGCGGCGGAGATGGTGCCGCGCGACCAGCCGAACTCGTCGTGCAGTGGATCGATGAGCACGCTCGGGGCTGCGCGGAAACCGGCCGCGCCGACGAGGGCGACGAAGGCCGCGAAGGCCACCAGCCAGGCGCGGTGGAAGCGGGTTTTCGTGGTCACCCGATCAGCATCGGTGATCTTGCCGCGCCGGACGAGTGGCCGAAGCGCCAATATGTGCAAAAATTCGGCCATGCACCGCGTCGTCGTCCTGGCCGTCTCCGAGGTCATCGGTTACGACCTCAACATCCCGCCCCAGGTGTTCGCCAGCGCCGAGCAGGACGGGAAACCGCTCTACGACGTGCGCCTGTGCGGGGTCGACGACCGGCCGATCCGGGTGAGCTACGGCTACTCCGCCCAGCTGGCACACGGGCCGGAGGTGCTCGCCGAGGCCGACACCGTGATCGTCCCCGGGACGCGGGTGGCCGGGCCGAGGCAGGACGGCACGCTGCCGCCCGAGCTCGCCGCCGCGCTCGCGCGCATCCCGGCCCACGCGCGAATCATGTCCATCTGCACCGGCGCGTTCGTCCTGGCCGCCGCCGGGATCCTCGACGGCAGGCGGGCCACGACGCACTGGGCGCACGCCGAGCGGTTCCGGCAGCTGTACCCGCGGGTGGAACTGGACGAGAACGTGCTGTTCGTCGACGACCGCGACGTGCTCACCTCGGCCGGGCTCGCCGCGGGCGTCGACCTGTGCCTGCACGTGATCCGGTCCGACCACGGCAGCGCCGTCGCCAACCAGGCGGCCCGGTACTGCGTGGTGCCGCCGTGGCGGGACGGCGGGCAGTCGCAGTTCATCGACCGGCCACTGCCCGAGCCCGACGACGGCAGCACAGCGGCGACCAGGGCGTGGGCGCTCGAACGGCTCGCCGACCCGCTCGGGCTCGAGGACCTGGCGCGGCACGCGCGGATGAGCGTGCGCACCTTCAGCAGGCGTTTCCGGGCCGAAACGGGGCTGTCGGCGCGGGCGTGGCTGAACCAGCAGCGGGTCCTGCACGCACGTCACCTGCTGGAGACGACGAACCTGCCCGTCGACCGGGTGGCCGCGGAATCCGGGCTCGGCACGGCCGCGTCCCTGCGCCAGCACCTCAACGCCGCCATCGGGGTCTCGCCGCTGGCCTACCGGCGCACCTTCTCCCGCTCCTGACCGGCACCGCTACGGTTGTCGCATGCTCCGCCGCACTGCGAGTGTCCTCGTGCTTGTCCTGGCCCTCGCCTGCGGCTGCGCCGGTTCGCCCGACACGAGCGGACCGCTGCCCGACGGCCCCGGCCTCGTCAGCGCCGCGGCGGCCACGATGGGCCAGATCACCAGCATCCAGTTCGACCTCGGGGTCAGCGGCAGCATCCCCGGCCTCGACATCCGTGAGGTGAAGGGCTGGGCGAGCCGGGACGGCGGGCCGCACGGCTCGGCGATCGGGCAGGCCGACATGCAGGAGACCACCAACCGGTTCGAGCTGCGTTATGAGATCAACGGCGACGAGCTGGTGCTCACCGACCAGCGCGGGCAGCAGACCCGGGAGCCGGTGCCCGCCGAGTACGCGCCGGCCGGGCTGCTGTCGCAGGGCCTGCCGAGGCTGCTGACCAGCGCCACCGGGCTCAAGACGGAGACGAAGGAAGACGTCAAGGGCGTCGAGACGTACCGCGTGACGGGGGAGCTGGCGAAGGACGTCGTGTCGAGCGTCCTGCCGCAGATCCAGTCGGATGTGGACGTGAAGTTCTGGGTCACCCGGAGTGAGCCCCGCACCCTCGTCCGGGTGTGGATGCAGGTGCCGCCGCGCCAGCCGAACGAGGGGGCCGTCATGCTCGAACTCGGCCTTTCGGGGGTCAACAGCCCGCCCAGCACCACTCCGTCGCGTTAGGCGGGGCAGCGCGTCCCGTCCGGCGGCAGGGTGCCGTCGACGAGGTACGCCAGGCCGTTGACGTCCACGCATTGGTTGCCGTGCAGGAACGCGGTGTGCTGCGCGCCTTCGTAGGTGAGCAGGCCGCCGCGCATCTCCGCGGCGAGGTTCACGCCTGACTGGTACGGGGTCACGGGGTCGTTCACCGTCGAGATCACCAGCGGCGCCGGCACTCCCGGCAGGAACGGGCGGTGCGGCTGCGAGGTGCTGGGCACGGGCCAAGCCGCGCAGATGTCCGGTTCGCCCTCGTCCGGGCGGCCGCCGTCGAGGAACGGCGCGGCATCGAGCAGTTGCCGGTGGATCCCGGTGATCTCGGCCGGGTCGGCAACTCGCGGGTTGTCGACGCACCGCACCGCGTAATAGGAGTCCTGCAGCGACGAGTACTTCCCGTCCTGGCCGCGCTCGTAGTAGCTGTCGGCGAGTTGGAGCAGCAGCGAGCCGTCCCCCGCGCGGAGGAGGTTCAGCGCGGCGTTCAGGTTCGGCCAGGACTGCTGCGAATACATGGCCTCCACCACGCCGGTCATCGCGTCGTCGTAGGACAGCTTCCGCCCGCCACCCGCGGCGGCGGGCGTGGTGAGCAGCGGGCGGGTGAGGTTCTCGAACGTCTCCACCGCCTGCGCCGGGTTCTGACCCGTCGCGCAGCCGGCGTGCTTCGCGCACTCGGCGGCGAAGAGGCCGAAGGCGCGCGTGAAGCCCTGGCCCTGCGAGAGCAGCGAGTGCGGCTCGTCCTCGGTGGGATCGATGGCACCGTCGAGCACCATGGCCCGCACCCGTGAGGGGAACGCCTCCGCGTAGCTGTAGCCGATCTGCGTGCCGTAGGAGTAGCCGAGGTAGCTCAGCTTCTCCTCGCCGAGCGCGGCACGCAGGACGTCGAGGTCCTTCACGACGTCGCGCGTGCCGACGTTCGCGAGCATCTCCGCGCCGTGTTCGGTGCGCTGCACGCACTTCGCGGCGAAGTCCCGCGCCTCCGCCGTCCAGGCCGCCGCCGATTCCGGGGATGTGCCGTCGCCGGGGTGCCGCTGGCGTTCCGCATCCCGTTCGGCGTCGGTGAGGCAGTGCACCCGCGGCTCGCTGGCACCCACCCCGCGCAGGTCGAAGCCGACGAGGTCGAACCGCAGCCCGATCGCCTCGCCCTTCACCGTCGGCACCAGGCGCGCGGCGGCCTCCATGCCCGAACCGCCCGGTCCGCCGGGGTTGACCACGAGCGAGCCGATGCGGTCCGCCGGGTCGGCCGCCTTGTGCCGCAGCACGCCCACCGTGATCGTTTCGCCCTCCGGCTTCGCGTAGTCCAGCGGCACCGTCAGGCGCGCGCACTCCACACCCGGTGTGGCGAAGGCGGCAGCGCTCTGCTCCCCCGTGGCGTACGACCGGCAGTCACCCCAGGAAAGCGCTTGCTCGTAGAACCTGTCGAGTGCGTGGACGTCGGACACCGGGGACGGCTGGGGCCGGGGCGGCGCCTGCACGGGAGTGCACGCGAGCAGCGCGACCCCGAGCAGACCGAGCACGGCCGGCAGCCGACAGTGACGGAAAGGCATCTCCCCCATCGTGCCAGCCGGTCACTGCGCCGCGCAGCGCTTCCCCTCCGCCGGGAGCGTCCCGTTGAGCAGGTAGTCGGTGCCCGCCTGGTCGACGCACGAATTCCCTTGCAGGAACACGGTGTGCTGCGTGCCCTCGAACGTCAGCAGTGCGCCCTTCATCGCTTTCGCGAGGTTCACGCCCGCTTCGTACGGGGTGGCCGGGTCGTTGGTCGTCGAGATGACCAGCACCGGCGGGACACCGGCGACCTCCGGCTCGTGCGGCTGCGAGGTGTTGGGCACCGGCCAGAACGCGCACGCGTCGAGCGCGGCGCCGTTCGGCTTGCCGTCGTCGAGGAACGGCGCGACCTGGTCGTAGCGGTTCTCGGCGTCGAGGATCTCGGTCTTGTTCGTGACACGCGGGTCGTCGACGCAGCGGATGGCGGTGAAGGCGTCCTGCGTGTTGCTGTAGTGGCCGCTCGCATCGCGCTCGTTGTACTGGTCGGCGAGCGCCATCAGCGTGGTGCCACGGCCGGTCCGCAGCTCGTTGAGCCCGGAGTTGAGCGGTTCCCACAGCTGCTGGGAGTACAACGCCTGGATCGCGCCGAGCGTCGCGTCGTCGAAGGTCAGCTCGCGGCCGTCGGCGAGCCGGACCGGGTTGTCGATCAACGGGCGCACGAGGTCCTGGAACGCCTTCGTCGCACCGGCCGCGTTCTTCCCCAGCGCGCAGTCCTGCCGGGCGGCGCACCACGCGGCGAACTGGTTGAACGCCACGCCGAAGCCCGCGCCCTGCGCGACGAGCGACTCCATCTCGTCCTGGTTGGGGTCGAGCGCGCCGTCGAGCACCATCGCGCGGACGTTGCCGGGGAAGGCCTCCGCGTAGGTGTAGCCGATGCGCGTGCCGTAGGAGTAGCCGAGGTAGGTCAGCTTCTGCTCGCCCAGCGCCGAACGCAGCACGTCCATGTCCCTCGCGACGTCGCGGGTGCCGATGTTGGCGAGCATCGCGGTGCCGTGCTCGGTGCGCTGCGCGCACTTGGCGGCGAAGTCCTTCGCCTCCGCCTCCTGCTTAGCGACCCCGGCGGGCGAGCCGTCGGTGTCGAGGTCCTCGCTGCGCCGGGCGTCGCGCTCCTGATCGGTCAGGCAGGTCACCTCGGGCTCGCTCGCGCCGATCCCGCGCGGGTCGAAGCCGATCAGGTCGAACCGGGTGCTGACCTCACTGCTCTGGGTGGCCAGGCCGGCCGCGGCTTGCATGCCGGAAGCGCCGGGGCCACCCGGGTTGATGACGAGCGCCCCCGCCCGTTCACCCGTCGCCTTGTGACGCAGGACACCCAGGGTGATCGTGTCCCCCTGCGGGTTCGCGTAGTCCAGCGGCACGGTCAGCCGCGCGCACTCCAGATCTTTCTGACCAAAGACGGATTTCGCATCGTCCGAAGTCGCGTAACGTACACAGTCGCCCCAGGTCAGGGGCTGCGCGTAGAACCGGTCCAGACCAGCGGGGACCGGGCCGGCCGGACCCCGCTGCTCGGTCTGGTCCTGCGGCTGCTGCGTGCCGGCCTGCTCGGAGGTGCAGGCGGTGAGCGGCAGCAGCAGGCAGGCACCGAGGAGGACGGCTACTCGCGTGGTTCGCGACCGGGCTCGCTGTAGGAGGGACACGCGCCGATCGTGCCATCCTGGCGGGGAACACCGGACCACCACCACCTCGTTGGTGGGTCGGACTGAGAGAGACAGGAGACCAGGGGTGCCAGCACTGATCACCCGGATGGGCAAGCGGTTGCGCAAGCTCATCGAACGCCCTGGCAGCGCCGAGCTGACCAGGTACGAGGCGTTGCTGCCCGCGATCGGTGACCTCGAGGCCGAGCTCGGGGAACTCAGTGACACCGAGCTGACGGAGCGGGCGGGCAAGCTGCGGCTGGAGGCGGAGTTCGGGGACACCCAGCTCGTCGAAATCTGCGCCCTGGGCCGCGAAGCGGCGAAACGGGCGCTCGACGAGCGCGCGTTCGACGTGCAGCTGCTGGGCACCATGGGGCTGCTGACCGGGCACGTCGTGCAGATGGAGACCGGTGAGGGCAAGACGCTGGCCGGCGCGCTCGCCGCGGCCGGGTACGCGCTGCAGGGCAAGCGCGTGCACGTCACCACCGTCAACGACTACCTCGCCCGCCGTGACGCGGAGTGGATGAAGCCGGTCTACGACCTGCTGGGCGTGTCGGTGTCGTGGGTCGACCCGACGCTGACCCGCGACGAGCGGCGTGAGGCGTATGCGCGGGAGGTCACCTACGGCGCGGTCAGCGAGATCGGCTTCGACGTGCTGCGCGACCGGCTGGTCACGCGTGTGGAGGACCTCGTGCAGCCGGAGCCGGAGGTCGCGATCGTGGACGAGGCCGACTCGGTGCTCGTCGACGAGGCCCGCGTCCCGCTGGTGATGGCGGGCTCGGTGGACCACGCGACGGCCGACTTCGAGGTGGCGAACGTGGTGCGGCGGCTGCGGCTGGGCCTGCACTACGAGACGGACAGCGACGGCCGCAACGCGTGGCTGACGGCCGCGGGCGCGTCCGTCGTCGAGAAGGCGCTGGGCGGGATCGACCTCTACGACGAGTCCGGGGCGGACAGGCTGGCCGCGGTGAACGTCGCGCTGCACGCGCACGCGCTGCTGACCCGGGACGTGGACTACCTGGTCCGCGACGGCAAGGTCCAGCTGATCAACGCCTCCCGCGGCCGCGTCGCCGAGCTGCAGCGGTGGCCGGACGGGCTGCAGGCCGCCGTCGAGGCCAAGGAGCAGGTCGCGGCGACCGACCGCGGCGAGATCCTCGACTCCATCACCGTGCAGGCGCTGATGGCGCGGTACCCGCAGGTGGCGGGCATGACCGGCACCGCGGTCGCCGTCGCCGAGCAGCTGCGTGAGTTCTACAAGCTCGAGGTGGCGGTCATCCCGCCGAACACGCCGAACATCCGCACCGACGAGCCGGACCGCATCTACGCCTCCCCGTCGCAGAAGCTGCGGGCGATCGAGGCCGAGATCCGGGAGGTGCACGAAACGGGGCGGCCCATCCTGGTCGGCACCCAGGACGTCGCGGAGTCCGAGGAACTCGCCGAGAAACTGGAGAAGGCCGGGCTGCCGTGCGTCGTGCTCAACGCGCGCAACGATGCCGAGGAAGCGGCGATCATCGCGGAAGCGGGCAAGTACGGCGCGGTCACGGTGTCGACGCAGATGGCGGGCCGCGGTACCGACATCCGCCTCGGCGGCGCCGACGGCAAGGACCGCGAGCGGGTCGCGGAGCTGGGCGGGCTGCACGTCATCGGCACCGCGCGGTACCCGTCGAGCCGGCTCGACGGGCAGCTGCGTGGCCGGTCGGGGCGGCAGGGTGACCCGGGCAGCGCGGTGTTCTTCGCGTCGCTGAACGACGAGCTGGTGCTGTCGAACGCGCCCGACGTGCCCGAGGGCATCGCCGCGGACGAGGAGACGGGCCGGATCACCGACCCGGCGGCGCAGCGGCAGATCAACCACGCGCAGCGGGTCGCCGAGGGCGTGCACCTGGAGATCCACCGCAACACGTGGCGCTACACGCGGCTGATCGAGCACCAGCGGGCGGAGCTGCTCAAGCACCGCGACGAACTGCTGCGCACCGAGCTGGCCGCCGAGAAGCTCAAGGAGGCCGCGCCGAAGCGGTACGAGGAGCTGGCGGAGAAGCTGGACGCCGACGCGCTGGTGCAGGTGTGCCGGGAGATCATGCTGTTCCACCTCGACGAGCTGTGGTCGGACCACCTGGCGTACCTCAGCGACGTGCGGGAGAGCATCCACCTGCGCGCCATCGCGCGGGAGACGCCGCTGGACGAGTTCCACCGGCTCGCGATCCCGGAGTTCCACAAGATCGTCCCGACGATCGAGGAGCGCTCGGTGAAGACGTTCGAGGAGGCCGAGGTCGGCGACGACGGGATCGACCTGGGCGCGGCGGGCGTGCGGCGGCCGAGTTCGACGTGGACGTACCTCGTGCACGACAGCCCGTTCGACTCGGACTTCGAGCAGACGCTGAAGCAGGTGCGCAGCCTGATCAAGCGGAAGTAGGTTCGCTCGCGCACATTCCGCTGTGAGCAGCGGTGGTCTGGGCGAGAATGACCTCATGCCGCAACTGAGGATCGCGCTCGCCCAGATCAACGCGACGGTAGGGGATCTAGGGGGCAACGCGCAGCTCCACGTCGACTGGGCGAAGAAGGCCGCCGAAGCGGGAGCACACGTCGTGGTGTTCCCCGAGATGTCCCTGACCGGCTACCCGGTCGAGGACCTGACCCTGCGCAAGACGTTCGCGCAGGCGTCCTGCCAGGCGGTCGACGACCTGGCGCGGCGGCTCGACGAGGCCGGTTGCGGTGGGCTGCTCGTGTACGCCGGCTACCTCGACAACGACGAGGTGGGCCCGCGGGACGCCGCCGTCGCGCTGTACGGCGGCGAAGTGGTGGGCCGGCAGTTCAAGCACCACCTGCCGAACTACGGCGTGTTCGACGAGCACCGGTACTTCAAGCCGGGGCAGACGCTGGACGTCGTACGGCTGCACGGGCTCGACATCGGCATGGTGATCTGCGAGGACATCTGGCAGGAGGGCGGCCCGGTGACCGCGCTGGGCGAGGCCGGGGTGGACCTCGTGGTGGCGCCGAACGCGTCGCCGTACGAGCGGTCCAAGGACGACATCCGGCTGCCGCTGGTCGCCCGGCGCGCCGCGGAGGCTCGCGCGCCCCTGGTCTACACGAACCTCGTCGGCGGGCAGGACGACCTGGTCTTCGACGGGGACTCGATCGTCGTCGGCGCTGACGGTGCGTTGCTGGCGCGGGCGCCGCAGTTCGTCGAGCACCTGCTGGTGGTCGACCTCGACCTGCCCGCGGGCGGGCACTCGTCGGAGGGCTCGTTCGAGGGGCTGGAAGTGCGGCGGCGGGTGCTGTCGTCGGAGCCGGTGCCGGCGTACGAGCCGGTTCCCGCGCCGGTTTCGGAACCGCTGTCGGACGAGGCCGAGGTGTGGTCGGCGCTCGTCGTCGGGTTGCGGGACTACGTGCAGAAGAACGGGTTCCGGACGGTGACGTTCGGGTTCTCGGGTGGCATCGACTCGGCGCTCACGGCCGCGCTGGCGGTGGACGCGCTGGGGCCGGACGCGGTGTACGGCGTGTCGATGCCGTCGGCGTACTCCTCTTCGCATTCTCGCGAAGACGCGGCCGAGTTGGCGCGGCGGCTCGGGTGCCACTTCCGGACCGAGTCGGTCGAGGACATGGTGCGGGTCTACGTCGACCAGCTGAACCTCACCGGTCTGGCGGAGGAGAACATCCAGGCGCGGGTGCGCGGGATGTTGCTCATGGCACTGTCCAACCAGGACGGTCACCTCGTGCTCGCCACGGGGAACAAGACGGAGCTGGCCGTCGGCTACTCGACCATCTACGGGGACGCGGTCGGCGGGTTCGCGCCGATCAAGGACGTGTTCAAGACGCACGTGTGGGAGCTGGCGCGCTGGCGGAACGCGGAGGCCGAGAAGCGCGGTGAGGTGCCGCCGATCCCGGAGAACTCGATCACGAAGCCGCCGTCGGCGGAGCTGCGCCCCGGCCAGCTGGACACCGACTCGCTGCCGGACTACCCCCTGCTGGACGACATCCTGGACGACTACGTCGAGGGCGACCGCGGGTACGCGGACCTGCTCGCGGCGGGCTTCGACGCGGAGACGATCGACCGCGTGATCCGGATGGTCGACCGGGCGGAGTACAAGCGCCGCCAGTACCCGGTCGGCACGAAGATCACGTTCAAGGCCTTCGGCCGCGACCGCCGCCTCCCCATCACGAACGGCTGGCGAGAGGGCGACCAGCGCTGACGGTCTGACGGGGCGCCCGGCGGACGGCCGGGCGCCACCGAAAAGCACCTCCTACTGAGGCCGCGCACCAGCGGGAAAGCTGGTGGGCCGGAGCCGACGAAGGAGAGTTCTGTGCGGTATCGACGTCTGGGCGAGTGCGGTCTCAAGATCTCCGAACTGTCACTGGGCACCTGGCAGACCCACGACAGCCGCAAGGACACCGCCGGCGCGGTACAGGTCACCCGCCGTGCGTACGAGCTGGGCGTGAATCTTTTCGATACCGCGAACGAGTACCAGGACGGCGCGGCTTCTACCCCTCGGAGCCAAGGGCCAATTCGAACGCGCAACTGTCGCGCAACACATATGCGAGAAATACCGTGGCGTGACTCCTCGACAGAGAAAGCGTTTAGGTGAAAAGATGCCAAACGAGCACGCTTCGAATGATCTTACCGCAAAAATGGCAGTTATCACCGGTGGAGGCCATGGAATCGGCAGAGTGATCACCAACCGGCTCACCGACCGGGGCTGGCACTGCGTGATTGCCGGTCTTGACGATGAAGACCTTGAACGAACAGCCAGCGCTGCCAGCAACAAAGTCGTCACACTGCAGTGTGATGTATCGACCGAGACGGGCAGGAAAGCACTAACAGCACTGGCGGACAGTCAGGGCAACGAGTTGAAATTGCTGGTCAACTGCGCCGCACGATCGAGCAAAATGCCGTTGTTCGGCCAGGACGCGCAGACGTGGGAAGCCGAACTATCCACGAACGTGACGGCAATTTCATTACTCACCGCCTGGGCGATCGACAGGATGCGATATTCAGGCGGTGGGTCGATCGTGAACATCGGCTCCGTTTATGGAAACTTGGGTATGAACAACCGTTTTTATGACCAGGACAGTTTCCCGCCAGAAGGCGACAAAGGACCGTACCGCGCACCGGCGTACCATGCATCAAAAGGAGCAGTCGCAGCCCTGACGCGCGATCTGGCAATACCTGCCGGGAAGTGGAACGTCCGCGTGAACACGGTGTGCCCCGGAATGATCTGTGTTCCAGAGCGAACTATCTCACCGGAAAGGACCGAACGGTTCCAAGAATGGACACCGCTACACCGGCTCGGACGCCCGGAGGACGTCGCGGCCGCAGTAGAATTCCTCGCCTCCGACGACAGTTCTTTTATCACAGGCACGGAGCTGGTAGTCGACGGGGGCTGGTCCATCTGGTGATCCCCAGTCATGCATCGTCTCTCGGCAAGCAGCCGTTTCCGGCTTGGAAAGCACGTGCGGGCCAGAGGGGACACCCCTCGTGGGTGAGCTGGCCGATCAGCTCGCCCACGTACCAGTGACGCCAAACAGGGATTACCCGGATCACTTCACGGGCAGCGACAGTCGTGCTATACTCCCCCTTCAGTATCACCTACGCGGTAGTTCGGCGACCGCTCAGCGGTGAATGGCAACCACCTAAGCTGCAAGTTCAATCCGGTTGCGTTTGCAGGCCAAAGTACCAAAATGACGACTTGACATCCTCTGCGACAGGATTAGGTCGGAATTCCTGCGAAACACGACGCGCAACCACAACAACACGAGAACCTAGCGGCGAATGCACTTCCCGCATAGTGCGACATCGCTCTTTCTGCGGACCCGGCCGCGCACCAACGAGCACCCAACAACCTGAACGCAAGAGTTCAAACCTGCACGAGTGACTCATTGCCCGAACCCGCGGTCGCACCAACACCGACTTAGCACGTGGAATACGCAAGGGAACGTTGATGAGCGAAAGCGCTATGGCCGTCATCACCGGGGCGGGAACCGGTATAGGGCAGGCGACGTCGTTGCGATTGGCGCGGGAGGGGTACGCCTGCCTTCTGGTCGGCCGTCGCGAGGCGCCTCTCAAGGAGACCGAAGAACGCATCCGCGAACTGGGCGGCACGGCGCTCGCGATTCCGGCAGACGTCACGACCGAAGAGGGCAGGGACGGGATACTCCGGGCCATCGATGACGCGTCCTCCCCTTTGGGAGCTCTGGTGAACAACGCCGGAGACACATATCTGGCCCCGTTGTTCGCACAGAACCTCGCGAAGTGGCGGCAGAATTTCGCCCTCAACGTCGAGGCCGCCGCCTTCCTCTCCTTCGCCGCCATGGAGCGCATGGCGGCACGCGGAGCCGGGGCGATCGTCAACATCGCCTCGGTGTACGGGATAGTCGCTCTCAACAACCGCTACTACGGCGACCGCATACCCGAGCAAACACCGGACGGCCCCGTGCGGGGGGTGGCTTACGCCGCCTCCAAGGGAGCGGTCCGAGCGCTCTCCAGGGAACTCGGCGTGGCCGGGGCCAAACTCGGTGTCCGGGTCAACACCGTCTCCCCTGGCATGATCCACGTCGGGAAGGAAGCTTACGCAGACAGGGCGCGGGTGCGCCCCTTCGAAGAAGCCACCCCGATGGGCCGGTTCGGCCGCCCCGAGGAAGTCGCGAACGCAGTGAAGTTCCTGCTGTCGGACGAAGCGAGTTTCGTCACAGGCGCCGAGATCGTGGTGGACGGGGGATGGACCCTCTGGTGAACGCGCTCAGGACATTGCCACTCGGGGCATCCGGGTGGCGCAGCGCCTGCTCGTGCTCGACCTCGCGAGTGCGAGCAGGCGCAAATCGCTTCCCTTCTGACGGCTCGTCGGGGAGGATCCATGCGTTATGACTGCGCAGGGCATCGCCGTGTTCGAGACCGTGCTCGGACACTGCGGCATAGCCTGGGGTGAGCACGGGGTAGTGGGCGTACGCCTCCCTGAGGGGAACGCCGCGCGGACACTTGCCCGGCTGCAGGCTTCCGTTCCCGACGCCGTCGAGACCGAGCCGCCCGGGGAGATCCAGCTGGCGATCGCGGAAATCGTCGCACTACTGCGGGGTGAGCCGCGCGACCTGGCCGCGGTCAGGCTCGATTACACCGGCGTGCCCGAGTTCCACCGCCGGGTCTACGAGCTCGCGCGGACCATCCCGCCCGGCAAGACGCTGACCTACGGCGACGTGGCCCACCAGCTGGGGTTGCCCGGTTCGGCGCAAGCGGTGGGGCAGGCTCTCGGGCGCAATCCCTTCCCCATCGTCGTGCCGTGCCATCGCGTGCTGGCCGCCGGGGGCGGGATGGGCGGCTTCTCCGCCCCCGGCGGCGTCGACACGAAGCTGAAGATGCTCGTGATCGAAGGGGCCCTCAGCGAGCAACCCACGCTCTTCTAGATGTGATGTCCAGAGAGGTTGGTCAGCCGGGTGATCGGTGGTTTGCCTCCGATGGCGCTGTGGGGTCGGTGGTGATTGTAGAAGTGCAGCCAGCCTGGTAGCGCGGCCCGGCGCAATGTTTCGGATGGGTAGAAGCGGGCGTAGGCCCAGCCCTCGGCCAGGGTGCGGTGGAACCGTTCGATCTTGCCGTTGGTGTGCGGCCGGTAGGGCCGGGTCCGTTTCGGGGTGATTCCCAGCTCGGTGCACGTGTCGCGCCCAGCGTGGGACCGGTAGGCCGACCCGTTGTCCGA
>NZ_FORP01000067.1 GCF_900114035.1 Amycolatopsis sacchari
CTGAAGTGCCCTGTGTTTCCCGGACAGGGAGATTGTTCAATTCATGCCGATTTCAAATGTTCGGAGTGTGCTTCACGTGGCGGGCGGTAGCCTATCGCCGAATGAAGACGCCGCTGATTGTACCAGAGTTCGATGTAGTGCGTGATGTCGCGCCGGGCCGATTCGCGTGTCGGATACACCACCCGGGAGACACGCTCGTTCTTGAGTGCACCGAAGAACGACTCGGCCATAGCGTTGTCGAAACATATCCCCGTGCGCCCGGAAGATCGTCGAATGTCGAGTCCCTTCAACACGGCCGCATACTCGGCCGACATGTAGTTGACGCCCCTGTCGGAATGGAAAATGGCGCCTGGCGCCAGCGACCGGTTCTGCGCTGCCCGTCGGATGGCCCGGGTGATCAGCGGGGTCTTGTAGTGGTCGTCCATGGCGTAGCCGATCACTTCTTTGGTGCAGCAATCGATCACGGTCGCCAAATAGAGCCACCCTTCTCCGGTCGGGATGTAGGTGATGTCGCCGACGAGTTTCATCCCGGGTTTGTCGGCAGTGAAGTCCCGGCCCACCAGGTCTGGGACCTCACCCAGGCCAGGGTGGGTGAGCGACCATCGTCTCGGCGGCGGCTGACACGACCGAAAACCCAGCTCGCGCATCAGGTCACGGACCAGCTCCGGGCCCGCCGTGACACCCCAGCGTGCGAGCTGGGCGTGCACGCGCCGATATCCGTAGGTGCCATCAGACGCCTCGAACGCTCTCGTGATAAACGCCTTCAGATCCTCACGACGCTGATTTGTTGCCGATCCCGGACGGTTCCGCCATTCGTAATATCCGGATTTCGACACGCCGAGCTTCTCGCACAGGAACTCGACAGAATACGCGTACTCCGCAGTATCGAGCCGCATCGTTTCGATGAACTCGTACTTGTGGGCTACTGGGGTCCCTTCGCGAAGTACGCTGCCGCTTTTTTCAAGAAGGACACTTCCCTCTCGAGCTCACGATTCCGGCGTTCCAGCTCACGTAGCCGCGCACGATCCGTCAGTGGCAAATCCACCTCTGGCGCTTCGAGGCCATGCTCACGCTCGTGCTGGCGAACCCACACCCGTAGCGTCTCCGGATGCATATCGAGACTCCGGGCCACCTCGGCCACCGGCCTCTCGGATTCCAACGCCAGACGAACCGCTTCCTCACGGAACTCCGGCGAATACTTCCTCGGTCGCGCCACCGTTTTGATCCCTTCGATTCCTTACAGGATAACCCGATTGGGTCCCTGTCCGGAATCTCCGAGGCACCCCA
>NZ_FORP01000050.1 GCF_900114035.1 Amycolatopsis sacchari
CAACCCCACACGGCGGCAGCGCCCTTGCCAGTCACCACGCAACCAAACCGGACCATAACCACCAAGCCACAGCCCACCCACACCCTCACACTGAGCGCCCTTGACGCGGTGAGCCAACCGTTAAACGATCAAGGATCGGGGCGGGGGTGGGGCCGCTCAAGCAGGCGCGCCAGCGCCGGTGAACCCCGGTGCCGAGGCAGGCGGCCGGACCAAAGACAAAAGATTCAAAAGAAATGCCTCGCCGGCGGGCAATACCGCTAAGTTAGTACGTTTTACCTGGTCAGGGCGTTACCGGAGGCTCTGTTCAGTCGTTCCCGCCGGTTAGGCGGTTCTCCACTTGAGACAGTCGCCGTTGCGGTTGAGGGGAATCTTCAATTGAGGCAACTGTTCTGTCGGGGTGTGACCGCTCTGTGGGCGACGCCTCCAAACGCCTCTGAGCTGCGGAAACTCGCCTAAACTTAGCGGTATTGGCCGGCGGGCAGGCTCCAGGATGATCGGACCCCAACGGGACCTCACCTTCGCGAGGTGGTCGAGTTGAGTGATCATCCCGTCGCCTGCGGTTTGTGCATATCACTTTGCCCCAGGGCCGCAAGCCTGGCATGACAACCGCCGGTCTCGAAAAAGGTTGCGGCCCTGGCTCAAAGTGATCCACCGGTATCAGGCGACGGGATGATCACCCAACTCTCTGGGGCTTCAAAAAGCCCCTCAGATCTTCACCGGGTAAACCGGTTCCGGGATCTCCGGCTTGATGCGGTGCTCGATGAAGATCCCGTGCCACAGCATGAACACGATCAGCGCCCAGATGCGGCGGCTGTGGTCCAGCGTGCCCGCGCGGTGTTCCTCCAGCATCCGCAGCACCGCGGGCTTGTCCAGCAAGGCATCCGTCTTCGAATCGTTCACGATGCCGCGGGCCCAGTCGTACATCTCCGCGCGCAGCCAGTGCTTGATGGGCACCGGGAAGCCCAGTTTGCGCCGGTTGAGCACGTGCGCGGGGACGATGCCGTCGAGCGCGCGGCGCAGGGCGTACTTCGTGGTCTCCTTCGTCACCTTCTGGTCGAGCGGGATGCTCGCGGCGACCTTGAACACCTCGGAGTCGAGGAACGGGACCCGCAGTTCCAGCGAGTTCGCCATCGTCATCTTGTCCGCCTTGACCAGGATGTCCCCGCGCAGCCACGTGAACAGGTCCACGTGCTGCATGCGCGCGACCGGGTCCCAGCCCGCCGAGGTGCGGTAGTGCTCCGCGGTGACGTCCCGGTGCCCGACACCGTCCACATAGGTCCGCAGCACCCGTCGCAACTGGTCATCGCGGAAGATGCGGGCGTTTCCGTAATAACGCTCCTCCATCGTGAGCGCCCCGCGCCGCAGCAGGTCCTTGCCGCGCGTGCCCTCGGGGATGCGCTCCGACACCTTGCCCAGCAGCTTGCGCACCCCGCCCGGCACCTTCTCGAACGGCGCCAGCGAGATGGGTTCCTTGTAGATCGTGTAGCCGCCGAACAGCTCGTCCGAGCCCTCGCCGGACAGCACCGCCTTCACGTGCTTGCGCGCCTCGCGGGCGATGAACCACAGCGGCACGAGCGCCGGGTCGGCCACCGGGTCGTCCAGGTACCAGACGATGAGCGGCAGCACGTCCATCATCTCGTCCGCCGTGACCGTGCGGACGACGTGCTTCACCCCGATCGCCGCCGCGGACTCGGCCGCCACGTCCACCTCGGAGTAGCCCTCGCGCTCGAACCCCGTCGTGAACGCGATCAGGTTCGGGTTCTGCTCCTTCGCCAGCGCCGCGATCGCCGTCGAGTCGATGCCGCCCGACAGGAACGCGCCGACCGTGATGTCGGGGTCGGCGATCATGTGCTTGCGGACCGAGTCGCGCATCACATCGGCGATGCGCTGGTGCAGCTCCTTCGCCTCACCGTCCGTGTGCACGGGACGCGCCGCGAACTCCGGGAAGAAGTAGCGCTCCTGCTTGAGCTCGCCACCGGGGGAGATGGTGAACGACGTGCCCGACTCGATGCGCCGGATGCCCGTGTGCAGCGACTCGGGCTCGGGCACGTACTGCAGCGTCAGGTAGTGCTGCAGCGCCTTGGTGTCGAGTTCCTCACCCACCCCGAGCACGTCGGTCAGCTCCAGCAGGCTCTTCTTTTCACTGGAGAACGCCACGCCGCCGGGCCCGGCCGAGTAGTACAGCGGCTTGATGCCGAACGGGTCGCGCGCGCCGTGCAGCACCTTCTCCTGTGCGTCCCACAGCAGGAAGGCGAACATCCCGCGCAGCCGGCTCACCGCGCCACGGCCCCAGTAGTGGATGGCGGCGACGATCGCCTCGCCGTCGCCTTCTGTGGCGAACTTCGCACCGTGCTCCGCGACCAGCTGTTCGCGCAGCTCGCGGTAGTTGTAGATCTCGCCGTTGAAGTTCAGCGTGTAGCGCTCCGGCGCCTCCGGCGGCCCCCACACCAGCGGCTGGTGGGCGTGCTCGACGTCGATGAACGCGAGCCGGTTGAACCCGTAGACGACCTCGGCGTCCGCCCAGGTGTCGGTCTCGTCCGGGCCGCGGTGCCGTTGGCAGCGCAGGGCCGCCCCGACCGCGTCGCGGGCCTTCGCCGCTTCGTTCTCACTGGGACAGACCAGTCCGAGCAGGCCGCACACGTCTACTCACACACCTTTTGGTCGACATCGAGGACTAGGAGACGCCAAGTATGCCGCGTGGACCGGCCACGAACGGTTACCCCTTGCCAAGCGGAACCTGGCAACTCAGCTAGGCTCCGGCTGTCGGGTGAGAACTTGAGGAGGCCTGGGTTGAAGAGGGTCGGTAAGGTCGCCGCACTGGCCGGGCTCGTGGCCCTGCTGGCGACCGGGTGCTCCGGTGACGAGGTGTTGCGCTTCGGCTGGCCGGTGGGGGTCACGGAGCAGGCCGACAAGATGCGCTGGCTGTGGACCTGGTCCGTGCTCGCCGCGCTCGTCGTCGGCGTCATCGTGTGGGGTCTGATCTTCTGGTCGTCTGCGTTCCACCGCAAGAAGAAGAACCAGGACCCGACCGAGCTGCCGCGCCAGTTCCAGTACAACGTGCCGCTGGAGCTCTTCTGCGTCATCACGCCGCTGGTGATGGTCTGCGTGCTGTTCTTCTTCACCGCCACCACCGAGAGCAACGTGCTCGACAAGAAGCCGGACCCGGACGTGACCGTCAACGTCACGGCCTTCCAGTGGAACTGGGAGTTCGACTACCCGAACGAGGCCAAGGACGCCAACGGGCAGGTCATCCGCACGGTCGGCAGCTCGAGCGAGATCCCGCTGCTGGTGCTGCCCGTCGGCAAGACCATCCAGTACAACCTGCGCTCGACCGACGTCATCCACTCGTTCTGGGTGCCGGAGTTCCACTTCAAGCGCGACGTCTTCCCGTACCCGGAGAAGAACAACCAGGACTCGTCGTTCCAGAACACGATCGACCGGCCCGGTTCGTTCGTGGGCCGCTGCGCCGAGCTGTGCGGCACCTACCACGCGATGATGAACTTCGAGGTCCGCGCGCTGCCGGACAACCTGTACCGGCAGTACATCCAGCTGCGGACGCAGGTCAACCCCGCGACCGGTGCGCCGAACACCGCGGCCGAGGCCCTTGGCGCGATGAACTGCGGCGAGCTGTGCTCCCCGCAGGCGGTGAGCACCAAGCCGTTCAACACCGACCGCACCATCCGCTGACGCGCCGGACACCAGGAGTGAGGACAGCTTCATGAGGGTCGAAGCCAGGATTTTCGATCTCGTCACGGCGTTCGCCTTCTTCATCGCGATCGTCTACGGCGTGACCACCTACTACTGGAGCGGGTTCGGCGTCGAGCCGGTCGGGCTGGTCGCCCTGATCCTGACCGGTGGCCTGTCGTTCATCGCCGGCAGCTACCTGCGGTTCGTGGCGCGCCGCATCGAGGCGCGCCCCGAGGACCGTGAGGACGCCGAGATCAGCGACGGCGCCGGTGAGCTGGGCTTCTTCAGCCCGGGCAGCTACTGGCCGATCGCGCTGGCCGGTTCCGCCGCCACGGCGGGCCTGGCGCTGGCGTTCTTCCACATCTGGCTGCTGGTCATCGCGGTCGTGCTGCTGCTGATCACGGTCGGCGGCCTGGTGTTCGAGTACCACACGGGCCCCAACCACGAATAAGTCCTGCCGACGCGAAAAGGGCGCCTCCCCAACGGGGAAGCGCCCTTTTCGCGTGTCCGGGGGCTTCAGCGGAAGGCGGCCCAGCGCGTCAGCAGGTCGGCGGCCGCACCGGAGTCGACGGCCTCGGCGGCCCTGGTCAGCGCGGCCCGCAGGTCGTCCACCAGCGAGCCGGAGAACCCCGCGTGCGCGGCGAGCGCGCCCGCCGCGTTGAGCAGCACCGCGTCCCGCACCGGGCCCGTCTTGCCCGCGACCAGCTCGCGCACGACTTCAGCGTTCGCCGCCGCGTCACCGCCACGCAGGTCCTCGGCCGTGGCACGCGGCACGCCCAGCGCCTCCGGGTCGAAGCGCTCCTCGTGCACCTGGCCCTCGCGCACCACCCACACCGTGCTCGTGGTGGTGGTCGTGATCTCGTCCAGCCCGTCGTCACCCCGCACGACCAGCACCGAGGCACCGCGCCGCGCGAACACGCGTGCCAGCAGCTCACTGCGGTCGGCGTAGGCGCAGCCGATCAGGCCCGCGCCCGGCTGCGCGGGGTTGGTCAGCGGGCCGAGCAGGTTGAACGTCGTGGGCACGCCCAGCTGGCTGCGGGCCGGGCCCGCGTGCCGGAACGCCGGGTGGAACACGGGCGCGAAGCAGAACCCGATGCCCAGCTCGGCGACGCAGCGCTGCACGCCCTCCGGCGGCAGGTCGATCGCCACGCCGAGCGCCTCCAGCACGTCGGCCGCGCCGGACTTCGAGGACGCCGCGCGGTTGCCGTGCTTCACCACCGGCACGCCGGCGGCGGCCACGACGAGCGCGGCCATCGTGGAGATGTTCACCGAACCCGAGCGGTCGCCACCCGTGCCGACGATGTCGACGGCCCTGGCCTCGACGTGCACCCGCCGGGCGTGCGCGAGCATCGCGCTCGCCATGCCGGAGATCTCCTCGGGCGTCTCGCCCTTCGCGCGCAGCGCCACGGCGAAACCGCCGATCTGCGCGAGCGTGGCCTCGCCGGACATCACCTGGTCCATCGCCCAGGCGGTGTCCTCCTCGGACAGGTCCGCCCGGTCGATGAGCCGGGTGAGCAGCGCGGGCCAGGAGTGTTGCTGAACGGTCATCTGGCGATCACGCGCGCACGGCCGGGACCCGCTGGGCCCGCAGCACGTCCGCGACGGTCTCCGCGGCGGTGAGGGGGTCGAGCGGGTGCACGAGGACGGCGTCGGCCTGCGACCACGTCGCCAGCCACCGGTCGTCCTTGCGGCGCACCGCGACCACGATCGGCGGGCAGTCGGGGATCTCGTTCTTCAGCTGGCGGCACAGCCCGATGCCACCGGTGGGCTGGGCCTCGCCGTCCAGGATCGCCAGGTCGACCGCGCCCTCGTCCATCTCGGCCAGCACGTCGGCGATCCCGGCCGCCTCGACGTAGTCCACGCGGCCCAGGTCCGTGGCCGGCCTGCGGCCGACGGCGGTGATGATCGACTCGCGGACTTCCGCCCGGTGGCTGAACACCAGGATCCTCATCGGCTGCTCGGTCACGTTCAAGCCTCCGGCCTCGTCGCAGTGGTGATGAACGGAATCGTAGTCCCCGCGGGCGCGCTCACCCAGCCCCTGGCCGCTGCAGCGCGTCCCAGCCCAGCGCGTCGCCGCCCAGCCGGGCGGCCAGCCCCGCCATGCGGGAGCGCTCCTGCGCGCAGTGCAGCGCGTCGAGGCGCTGGACCCGCAGCGCGTGCAGCGTGGCGACACCGTCCGATTCGGACACGGTGCGTAATTCCCACCCATCCTGGGCGAGGACCCGTTCCGCCTCCGCGACCCGGCCCGCCGGCAACGTCAGGTGATGCCGCAGCACGGCCGGTTTTCCCTCGTCCCAAAGGTGTGATCTCGCCAGCACCGCCGAATCCGCTTCGGCCGCGTCGAACGCCTCCGCCACCACCGACAGTCCGGGCTCGTCCGTGGTCAGCTGGGGTTCGGAGTTCCTTCTCAGCAGGTCACGCACCCGATCGAGCAAACTCACGTCTGATCCTCACCCTCCGCGTTCGTCGATGTGACCAACCCGCGTGGCGACCCGACCGGGCAGGCCTCACCGCAGGAGGACATAATGCGACTCGTGACAACGGCAGCTCCCAACATCAGCCAGCGGGTGCACTCGCTGAACCGGCCGAACATGGTCAGCGTCGGCACCATCGTTTGGCTCTCCAGCGAGCTCATGTTCTTCGCCGGGCTGTTCGCGATGTTCTTCACGGTCAAGGCGCAGAACTCGAGCGGCCACTGGCCGCCGATCCTCGAGTCGACCGGCGAGCCCATCCACCTCGACATCCCGTACGCGCTGCCCTTCACCATCATCCTGGTGGCGTCGTCGTTCACCTGCCAGCTCGGCGTGTTCGCCGCCGAGCGCGGGGACGTCTACGGGCTGCGCCGCTGGTACGTGCTGACGTTGATCATGGGGGCGATCTTCATCGGCGGTCAGGCCGGCGAGTACATCAGCCTCGTGAACGAGGGCGTGACCATCCCGTCCGGCGCCTGGGGCACCGTCTTCTTCCTCGCCACCGGCTTCCACGGGCTGCACGTGATGGGCGGGCTCATCGCGTTCGTGTTCCTGCTCATCCGGACGAAGCTGAGCAAGTTCACGCCCGCGCAGGCCACCTCCGCGATCGTCGTGTCCTACTACTGGCACTTCGTCGACATCGTGTGGGTCGGCCTGTTCGCGGTTATCTACATCATCCCCTGACCGCACAGCCCGTCCCCGGACTTCGAACAGCAAGGGTTGCCGCAAGATGACCACCACGAAGAAATCCTCCGAGCGCCGCTTCCGCGCGCGCACCAAGCTGCGCAGGCGCATCGCCGGCCTGCTCGCGCTGGGTGTCGCGTTGATCGGGGCCGGCGCCGTCTACGCGGTCTTCGTGCCCAAGGCGCAGACCGCGCAGGCGCAGGAGGACCCGGCGCAGCTGCGGCTGGGCCAGCAGGTCTACAACAACACCTGCATCACCTGCCACGGCGCGAACCTGCAGGGTGTGCAGGACCGCGGCCCGAGCCTGATCGGCGTCGGCGATGCGGCGGTGTACTTCCAGACCTCCTCCGGCCGGATGCCGATGGTGCGCCAGGAGGCGCAGGCCGAGCGCAAGCCGCCGAAGCTGAGCCCCGAGGAGATCGACGCGGTCGGCGCCTACATCCAGGCCAACGGCGGCGGCCCGGAGCGGCCCGCCGAGACCGGCGCGGCCCTGCGCGGTCCCGACCCGGCGCGCGGCAGCGAGCTGTTCCGGCTCAACTGCGCGTCGTGCCACAACTTCACCGGTCGCGGCGGCGCCCTGTCGGCGGGCAAGTACGCGCCGAACCTGGACCCGGCGACCGAGGACCAGATCTACACGGCGATGCTGACCGGCCCGCAGAACATGCCGAAGTTCTCCGACCGGGAGCTCACGCCGGACGAGAAGAAGGACATCATCGCCTACGTCAAGTCGGTGTCGGACGGCCAGAACAGCCCCGGTGGTAACCCGCTGGGCGGGTTCGGCCCGGCCTCCGAAGCCGTGATCGCGTGGGTAGTGGGTATCGGCGCGCTGATCGGCGTCACCCTGTGGATTGGATCGAGGGCATGAGCAGCGAAGGACAGAACCTGCCTTCCGACGCGGAACTCGCCGAGATGGACCGCGACCAGCTGGTCAAGCTGGGCACGCGGCTGGACGGCGTCGAGCTGGTCGACTACCCCGAGCCGTGGCCGGTCAAGGGCACGCGCGCGGAGAAGCGCGCCGAGCGCATGGTCGCGCTGTGGTTCACCATCGCCGGCCTTGCCGGGCTCGGTTTCGTGGTCTCCCTGATCTGGTGGCCGTGGCAGTACAAGGCGCCGGGCGAGAGCGGCACGTTCCTCTACTCGCTCTACACGCCGATGCTGGGCATCACCCTCGGGCTCACGATCCTCGGCCTCGGGATCGGCGTGATCCTCTACACCAAGCGGTTCGTCCCGAACGAGCTCGCGGTGCAGGAGCGCAACGACGGCGCGGGCGAAGGCTCGGCGGAGATCGACAAGAAGACCATCGTCGCCCAGCTCGAGGACGCGGGCTCGCGCAGCACGATCGGCCGCCGGTCGCTCGTCAAGCGCACCGTGGGCCTCGCGGGCGGTGCCCTCGGTCTCGGGGGCGTCGCGCTGCCGGTGGCGTCGTTCATCAAGAGCCCGTGGAAGGGCAAGCCGGAGGACACGCTCTGGCACACCCCGTGGGCGCCGGAGTACCCGGGCGAGCCCGTGTACCTGCGCCGCTACACCGGTGACTCGCACACGATCGACCTGGTCCGCCCCGAGGACCTCGACGCGGGCGGCATGGAGACGGTGTTCCCGTTCCACGAGTCCGAGCGCAACGACCCGGAGCGGCTCGCCGAGACGTTCGTCCGGTCCGACACGCCGGTCATGCTCATCCGCCTCCGCCCGGAGGACGCGGCGCGCGTGATCAAGCGCAAGGGCCAGGAGGACTTCAACTTCGGCGAGTACTACGCCTACAGCAAGGTCTGCACGCACGTCGGCTGCCCGGCTTCGCTGTTCGAGCAGCGCACCAACCGCATCCTGTGCCCGTGCCACCAGTCGCAGTTCAACGCGCTCGAGTACGGCAAGCCCATCTTCGGGCCGGCCACGCGCGCGCTGCCGCAGCTGCCGATCACGGTGGACGCGCAGGGCTACCTGGTCGCCCGCAGCGACTTCATCGAGCCCATCGGTCCTGCTTTCTGGGAGCGCAAGTCATGAGTTCACTCACCACGCCCACGCGGGGCTCGAGCATGCTCCAGAAGCAGGCCAACGAGGCCGCGACGAACATGGACCAGCGGTACCACCTGGCCAAGGGGCTGCGGCACCAGCTCAACAAGGTGTTCCCGACGCACTGGTCGTTCCTGCTGGGTGAGCTGGCGCTGTACAGCTTCATCATCCTGATCGCGTCGGGGGTGTACCTGACGCTGTTCTTCGACCCGTCGATGGCGGAGACCACCTACCACGGCAGCTACCAGGGGCTGCAGGGCGTGGAGATGTCGCGGGCGTTCGCGACGACGCTGGACATCTCCTTCGACGTCCGCGGCGGGTTGTTCGTGCGGCAGCTGCACCACTGGGCCGCGCTGGTGTTCGTCGCCGCGATGATGGCGCACATGTTCCGGATCTTCTTCACCGGAGCGTTCCGCCGTCCGCGCGAGGCGAACTGGGTGATCGGCGCGCTGCTGCTGATCCTGGGCATGTTCGAGGGCTTCTTCGGTTACTCGCTGCCGGACGACCTGCTGTCCGGTACCGGTATCCGCGCGACCCTGTCGGGCATCGTGCTGTCGGTGCCGATCATGGGCACTTGGCTGCACTGGGCGCTGTTCGGCGGCGAGTTCCCCGGCGACGTGATCGTGCCGCGGATGTACTCGCTGCACATCCTGCTGCTGCCGGGCGTCATGCTCGCGCTCGTCGGTGTCCACCTGGCGCTGGTCTGGTACCAGAAGCACACGCAGTTCCCCGGCGTGCGGCGCAAGGAGACCAACGTCGTCGGCGTCCGCATCATGCCGGTGTTCGCCCTCAAGGGCGGCGCGTTCTTCGCGATGGTCACCGGTGTGCTCGCCCTGATGGCCGGGATCTTCCAGATCAACCCGATCTGGCAGATCGGCCCGTACAACGCCTCGCAGGTGTCGGCGGGCTCGCAGCCGGACTGGTACCTCGCCTGGGCGGACGGCATCCTGCGTGTCTACCCGGCGTGGGAGCTGTACCTGGGCAACTACACGGTGCCCGCGGTGTTCTTCGCGGGTGCGGTCGGCATGCCGATCCTGTTCGGCCTGCTCATCGCGTACCCGATGATCGAGCGCAAGCTCTCCGGCGACACCGCGCACCACAACCTGTTGCAGCGCCCGCGGGACGCACCGGTACGCACGAGCATCGGCATGATGGCGCTGAGCTTCTTCATGGTGCTGGAGCTGTCCGGCTTCAACGACATCATCGCCTACCAGTTCAACATCTCGCTCAACGCGACCACGTGGGCCGGCCGCATCGGGCTGCTGGTGGTGCCGCCGCTGGCGTACTTCATCACCTACCGGATCTGCCTGGGCCTGCAGCGGGCCGACCGCGAGGTGCTGGAGCACGGCATCGAGACGGGCATCATCAAGCGCCTGCCGCACGGTGAGTTCATCGAGATCCACCAGCCGCTGGGCGGGGTGGACGACCACGGCCACGCGATCCCGCTGGAGTACCAGGGCGCGCCGGTGCCGAAGAAGATGAACAAGCTCGGTGCCGCGGGCCGTCCGGTGCCCGGCACGCTGCTCGCCCCGGACCCGGCCGACGAGGTCGCGGCGCTGGAGCGGGCGAAGGCGAACGCGCACGGCAACGGGCACGGCGGCAACGGGGTGCCCTCCGAGGAGGAGGTCCCGGCGGGCTGGAAGACGCCGGACCAGTAAGAACACTGCGAAGGGCCGGTTTCCTGGAAGGGGAACCGGCCCTTCGGTGTTTTCAGTCGTCGGCGCCGAGGGCGAACGCGGACTCGGTGTCGGCGGTGGAGTAGGAGCGGAACGCGATGTGCGTGTCGGTGTCCACGACGCCGGGCACGCGGCCGATCTTCGCGGGGATCAGGTCGGCCAGCTCCTCGTGCGTGTGCACCCGCACCATCGCGATCAGGTCGACGTCGCCCGCGCACGAGTACACCTCGGACACGCCGTCGATGTCCGCGATCGCCTGCGCGGTCTCGGGAATGCTGTCCGCCACGGCGTGAATGAGCACGATCGCGGTGATCACGTCAGTCCTCCTCAGGGGTTCGGTCCGCCGCGATCGTAGCCCCGCCGCTCAGCTCGCCGCTTGCTCCAGTGCCGTCGCCGTCGAGGCGCGCGCCAGCCACTCCTCCCAGCCCCCCGCGCCGTGGGCTGGTTCGGCCCAGGGGACCGCCGAGCGCACCAGACGGACGCCGGGGCGGGTGAGCCAGCGCAGCAGGAGACCGACCTCTTCGGCCGGTGCGCCGGACAGCGGCCCCGGCCCGGGGGTGACCGTCTCCGCGGCGGCGACCAGCGCGTCCACCACGGGCATCGGCGGCACCCCGCGCCGCGCGACGCCTGCGGACGCGAGGCGGCCGTACCGGATGACCGCGAACTCCCAGCCGTAGTTGCCATCGGGCGCGGCGGCGACGAGTTCGGGGATGGCGGCCAGCGCCGACAGCCGGTGCGCCCGCGCGACGGCCCGGACCAGCACCGCCAGCTCGTCCCGGCGGCGGGCCGCCTGCTCGTAGTGCTGCGCGGTGGACAGCTCGTCGAGCTGGCGCCGCGCGGAGTGCAGCGGAGCGGCGTCCTCACCGCCGATCAGCCGGGTGACGGCCCGGACCGACGGGAGGTAGTCCACGGTGCTCTGACGGCCCGCACAGGGCGCTCCGCAGCGGCCCAGCTCGGCGAGCGCGCACGGCCTGCCGGACGGGGAGACCGCCGAGATGCGCTGGGTGCAGGTGCGCAGCCCCGTGGCGCTCGCGAGGACGTCGGCGGCCAGCTTCGCCGTCTGCTGCGAGTTGAACGGGCCCAGCGCGCCGTCCTTGGGCAGGCGCACCACCGACAACCGGGGGAACGCCTCGTCCGTCAGCGTCACCCACCACGACTTGCGCGGGTTCTTCGAGCGGCGGTTGTACGCCGGGCGGTGCGCCGCCAGCAGCCGCAGCTCCCGCACCTGCGCCTCCAGCGCGTGCGAGCACTCGATGCCGTCCACCCGCTGCGCCAGCGCGACCATTTCGCGGATGCGCCCCCGGCTCTCGGAGCCCGTGAAGTACGTGCGTACGCGGCGCCGCAGGTTGCCCGCCGTGCCGACGTAGAGCACCTCCTCGTTCGGACCGCGGAACAGGTACACGCCGGGCCGCTCGGGCAGGTGCGCGGCCATACCGCGTTTGCGCCGCTGCTCCGGCGTCACCTCGGGGAGGTAGTCGAGCAGCTCCTCCAGCGAGTGCACCCCCACCGAGCCGACGCGTTCGAGCAGCGCGTGCAGCACGTCCACGGTGGCGCGGGCGTCCTCCAGCGCGCGGTGGTTGGGCGTGACCCGCGAACCGAACAACGCGGCGAGCGCGGAGAGCCGGAAGCTGGGGGTGTCCTGGCGGGTCAGCACGCGGCGCGCGAGCCGGACCGTGCACACCACCGCGGGCTTCGGCCACGCGTAGCCGTGCCCCGCGCACGCGGCACGCAGGAAACCGGTGTCGAAGGGGGCGTTGTGCGCGACGAGCACCGCCCCGGCGGCGAACTCCAGGAACGCCGGCAGCACGCGTTCGATCGGGGGCGCGTCGTAGACCATCGCGCCCGTGATGCCCGTCAAGGCGACGATCTGCGGCGGGATGGGCATGCCCGGGTTGACCAGCGTGGCGAACTCACCGAGCACCTCGCCGCCCCGCACCTTGACCGCGCCGATCTCGGTGATCCCGTTCGGGCCGGGCTTGGTGCCCGTGGTTTCGAGGTCGAACACGACGAACGTGGTGTCCCTCAGCGGGGTGCCCAGCTCGTCGAAGGTCAGCTGGTCGGTGGCGGCAGGCATGATCGGCACCCTAGGTAACGGCACCGACAATTCCGGGCGACCGCACCTCCCACGACGAGAGATCTTCGTGTGGGAGCGACTACCCTGGACGGATGCCGCCCTCAGTGCACGCCGAAGAGCCCGAAGACCCCGGTCTTCGCGCCTCCGTCGCTGACCAGCGGCCGGAGGCGGAACCGGCACCGCCTTTCGCCTGGCGCGAGCTGCCGGAACCCGTCCGCGCCAGACTCGCCGAGCTCGCCGCCGAAGCCCTCGGGAAGATGCCCAGGGTCGACGTGCCGCAGCAGCTGCGGCCGGTCGCGAAGTTCGCCCCCGCCAAGCGCGCCAAGCTGGGCGCGACGGCGTTGCTGAGCACGCTGCAGGATTCGACCGCCTTCCGCACCGCCGTGCTGGAGTGGGTGCGGGAGCACCGCCAGGACGCGCTGAACCCCAACGACGAGGACTCCGTGGTCGCCGCGACGGCGGCCATCCTGCTCGGCGAGTCGAGCGCGACCTCCCGCGTGCGGCTCGTCGCGAAGAACGCGGCCGAAACGGCCTTGCGCGCGGAGCGAGATGCCGCGGTGGCACGCGGTCAGAAGCTGGAGGCCGAGCTCGCCCGCACCAGGGAGGAGCTGGCGCAGGCGCTGGAAGCCGTCGAGGCGGCGCGGCGCGAGCGCGAGGACGAGCTGAACCGGTTGCGCGGGCGGCTGCGGGAGCAGGGCGTGCTGCTGCGGCAGGCCAGGGACGCGGCCGAGGCGGCGCAGGCCGGGGTAGCGGAGGACGGCAAGCGCAAGGACGCCGAGATCGCCGCGTTGACCGCGCAGCTCGAACGGGAGCGGCAGCGGGTCGCGACCGAACGGGCGCGGGCCGAGCGGGCCGTCGCCGACGCCGAGATCGCGCGGCAGTCGGCGCGGGAGGCGAGGGACGCCGACGAGGTCCGGCTGGCGCTGCTGGTCGACACCATCGAGGGCGCGGTTTCCGGGTTGCGGCGGGAGCTGTCGCTCGGCTCGAGCACGCGCCGCCCCGCCGACCTGGTGCGCGGGGCGTCCTCGTCGCCCGGGAACGGGGCCCAGGTGCGTGATCCCGGGGTGCTCGACCGGTTGCTGGCGCTGCCGAGCGTGCACCTGATCGTGGACGGCTACAACGTCACCAAGACCGGCTATCCGGAGCTGCCCCTTGCCGACCAGCGCAACCGGCTGGTCCAGCAGCTCGGCGCGCTCGCGTCCCGGACCGGGGCCGAGGTGACGGTCGTGTTCGACGGGGCGGGCGTGCTGTCCGTGCCGGCCACCACGACCAGGGGCGTCCGGGTGCTGTTCTCCGATCCCGGGGTGCTGGCCGACGACGTCATCCGCGCGCTGGTCACCGCCGAGCCGTCCGGGCGGCCGCTGGTGGTCGCGACATCCGATCGCGCGGTCGCCGATTCGACCAGGCGTTCGGGTGCGCATCCGGTCGCCTCGGCGGTGTTGCTCACGCGATTGGGCCGCGTCTGACTTTCCGCGCGCGCCGAAAATTGTCGGTGGGTGTCCCTACCGTGTTTCCCGACAGACCGGAACAGGTCGCGAGGAGGCACGAACATGCAGGACAACACCGTGATCATCGACTGTGGCCGCTGCGTCGTGCGGGGCGTGGGCTGCGCGGACTGCGCGGTCAGCGTGCTGTTGAACGCACCTCCCACCGTGGAATGGGACGAGGAGGAATTGCGGGCCATCGACGCGCTCGCCGAGGGCGGGCTGATTCCCCGGCTGCGGCACGTGCCGATGGCCGGCCGGTCCCAGGAGCGTGCGGCCTGAGTTCCCCGCATCGCTCGGAAGCGACAAACGGTCGATTCCGGCGGTGAACGGTCAGTAGTCGTTTCGGCAGCGATTGTTACCTTGGTCACACTCGACGAGTCAGCGCTGGTCCGAACGGGATTCGGGTGCGCTACGGAGAGTTTTTACCCGGCACCTGCTGGACGGCGGCCCGGCTCTTTCGTAACCTGACCGAGATCTCGCGGCAGGCAGCCGTTGCACCCCCGCGACAGCACCGCGAGATTGCCGCCGAAACAGCTTTGTCGGGGAGCTGTGCCGGAACCACCGCGCTGGCAGGACCCAGGTGGGGACACCCCTGTGCCTGGACGCCCGCCGTCGCGATGGGTATGCCGTTCGCCGGAAGCGTGACTCCGCCCGCTCCGGTGAGCAGAGGGCCCCCGACCTCTGCGTGCGGTGACCGGTAGGCGGCCGAGCGCAAAGGAGACACGCGCGGCGTGCAGTCGCAACCGATCAAGCGCGTGGTCGCAGGAGCACTCGCGGCCGCGGCGGTGATCACCGTCGTCAGCGTGGGAACCCCCGCAGGCGCGATCACCCTCCCCGCCCCCCAGAATCCCCCCACCAATTCCGCCGACGCGCTGGCCCAGTACCGGGCCGCGGCGCAGGAGGCCGAAAAGCTCAACGAGGACAAGCTCAAGGCCCAGGACGACTACAACGCCAAGCAGGCCGACCTCGCCAAGGCGAACGGCGACCTCGCCGCCGCCAACCAGCGGCTGCAGGCCGCGCAGGCCGAGGCGGCGAAGTTCCAGGTCGTCGTGGACCAGTTCGCCGACGCCTCGTTCGTCAGCGGTGCGCAGATGAGCCGGATGTCGGCGCTGCTGACCGGCACCTCGGCGCAGGACTTCCTCGACCGCTCCTCCGCGCTGGCCGTGCTGGCCGAGGACAAGAACCGGGCGATGCAGAGCTACCTGGACGCGGTGAACGCGGCCGCGGCCGCCGCCGCGCAGGCGACGGACGCGCGCAACCGCGCTCAGGCCGCCACCGACCAGTCGGCGCAGCTGCTCAACGACCTCAACGCCCGGGCCGCCGCGCTCCAGGCCCAGCTGGACCAGTTGCGCCAGCTGAGCAGCCGGCTCACCGCCGCCGACAAGGCCGCGCAGAGCGACACCGGTGGTGCCGCCCCCGGCCTGCCCGCGCCGACGTCGGCCGCGCAGACGGCGGTCAACGTGGCGCTCGGCAAGCGCGGCAGCGCCTACGTGTGGGGCGCCACCGGGCCGACGACGTTCGACTGCTCCGGGCTGACGCAGTACGCGTACGGCAAGGCCGGCATTTCGCTGCCGAGGACCAGCTCCGCGCAGTCGACGTTCGGCAAGGCCGTGCCGCGGTCCGAGCTGCAGGTCGGTGACCTGGTGTTCTTCGGTTCGCCGGTGCACCACGTGGGTATCTACATCGGTGACGGCAAGATGGTGCACGCGCCCGACACCGGTGACGTCGTGAAGATCTCGCCGCTGCAGAACGACTATTCGGGAGCGCGCCGGGTCGCCTACTGATCCAGGCCATTTCCCAGGGGGCGGTACCGTGCGCGCGGTGCCGCCCCCACTGCTTTCGGTACGCTGCTTGCCGTGCCCCGGACCCTGTTGGTGACCAACGACTTCCCGCCGCGGCCCGGGGGGATCCAGAACTACCTCGATTCGCTGGCCCGGCGGTTGCCACCCGAGGACCTCGTCGTCTACGCGCCTTCGTGGCACGGGTCGTCCGGTTCGCACCCGGAGTGGGACGCCGCGGCACCGTTCGAAGTGGTCCGGCACCCGACGTCGCTGATGTTGCCCACCCCCGACGTCCTACGGCGTGCCAAGGAAATCCTGCGCAGCCGGGAATGCGAGTCGGTGTGGTTCGGTGCCGCCGCACCTCTGGCGCTGCTGTCGAGTGCGCTGCGTTCGGCCGGTGCCCGGCGGATCGTGGCGAGCACGCACGGGCACGAGGTCGGCTGGTCGATGCTCCCCGGGGCCCGGCAAGCACTGCGGCGCATCGGCGACACGACGGACGTCGTCACGTATGTCAGCAAGTACACGCGCGGCCGTTTCGCGTCGGCGTTCGGGCCGCTGGCGGGGCTGGAGCACCTGCCGTCCGGTGTGGACGTCGAGCTGTTCCGCCCCGACGAGGGTGCGCGGCAGGAGATCCGCGCCCGGCACGGACTCGGCGACCGGCCGACGGTCGTGTGCGTGTCGAGGCTGGTGCCGCGCAAGGGGCAGGACACACTGGTGCGGACCATGCCGGAGCTGCGCAGGCGCGTCCCGGACGTGGCACTGTTGATCGTCGGCGGTGGTCCGTACCGCAAGCAGCTGGAGCGGATGGCACGGGAACTGGACGTCGCCGAGGACGTGGTCTTCACCGGTTCGGTACCGTGGCCGGAACTCCCCGCGCACTACGCGGCGGGGGACGTGTTCGCGATGCCGGCGAGGACGCGTGGCAAAGGTCTGGACGTCGAAGGCCTGGGGATCGTGTACCTGGAGGCGTCGGCGACGGGTCTGCCGGTGATCGCGGGCCGTTCGGGCGGTGCGCCGGAAACGGTGCTGGACGAGGTGACGGGCCACGTCGTCGACGGCCGGGACGTGCTGCAGCTGGCCGAAACCCTCGCCTCGCTCCTCGGAGATCCCACGCGCGCAAGGAAAATGGGCCAGGCGGGCCGCGAGTGGGTCAGCGAGAACTGGAAGTGGGAAGACCTGGCAACAAGGCTGAAGGGGCTTCTGGCGGGGGCGTAAGCCCCAACACAACCCGAGAGTTGGGTGATCATCCCGTCGCCTGAAACCGGGCGATCACTTTGGGCCAGGGCCGCAACATGCGCCGGGTCCGGCGGCCGAGTGACCAGGCTTGCGGCTCTGGGTCAAAGTGATATGCACAAACCGCAGGCGACGGGATGATCACTCAACTCGACCACCCACCCCAGGTGAGGTCCCTTTGGGCCCCATTATCCTGGAGCCTGCCCGCCGGCCAATACCGCTAAGTTAGTACGTTTTACCTGGTCAGGGCGTTACCGGAGGCTCTGTTCAGTCGTTCCCGCCGGT
>NZ_FORP01000049.1 GCF_900114035.1 Amycolatopsis sacchari
TTCGAGCTGCACTACCCGCACATGGTCGAGCGCCTGCACAGCGAGGGTGAGATCACCTTCACCGGTAAGCCGAAGGCGCACGAGGGCGCCAAGGCACCGTCCCAGCTGCTGACCGAGGCGGCCATCCCCGGTGAGCACGACAAGGACAACGCGGCCGAGCAGTGACCCGGCTGTGACGGCGGCGGCCCGGTGCGTGGGGAACCACGTGCCGGGCCGTCCGTCTGTCCGGCCTTCGAACGGAGGAACGAGCGCAGTGCACGAACGGACCCCGGTCCTGATCACCACCACGGGCCCGGACAAACCCGGTGTCTCCTCGGTGCTGTTCGCGGCGCTGACCCGGCACGGCGTGGACCTCCTCGACGTCGAGCAGGTCGTGATCCGCGGCCAGCTGGTGCTCGGCGTGCTGGTGGGCGTCGAGGAGGACCCGGAGGGGCTGCAGGAGGCCGTCGAGCAGGCGATGGCGACCGTCGACATGTCGGTCGAGGTGCGCATCGGCGAGGCGATCGAGGAGAACCCGCGGCAGGGTTCGACGCACGTCGCCGTCGTGCTGGGCCGTCCGCTGACGGCTCGCGCGTTCACCGACGTGGCGCGGCGGCTCGCGGCGCTCGGCGTCAACATCGACGCCATCCGCCGGATCGCCGACTACCCGGTGACGGGGCTGGAGGTCCACCTGTCGGTCGCGCAGGACACCGAACAGTCCGATGTGGAGCTGCGCTCGGTGCTGGCGGACGTGGCGTCCAGCGGCGGGCTGGACGTGGCGGTGGAGCGCGCCGGGCTGGAGCGCCGCGCGAAGCGGCTCATCGTGTTCGACGTGGACTCGACCCTCGTGCAGGGCGAGGTCATCGAGATGCTGGCCGCGCACGCCGGGGTCGAGCCGAAGGTCCGCGAGATCACCGAGGCCGCCATGCGGGGCGAGCTGAACTTCACCGAGTCCCTCGAACGCCGCGTGAAGCTGCTCGAAGGGCTGCCCGAGTCGGTGCTGGACGAGGTCGCCGACGCGATCGTGCTGACCCCGGGTGCCCGCACCACGGTCCGCACCCTGAAGCGGCTCGGGTTCCGGTGCGGGGTGGTGTCGGGCGGGTTCACGCGCATCATCGACCGCATCGTGGCGGACCTGGGGCTGGACTTCGCCGCGGCGAACGAGCTGGAGGTCGTCGACGGCAAGCTCACCGGCCGCGTGGTCGGCGAGGTGATCGACCGCGCCGGGAAGGCGACGGCGCTGCGCCGGTTCGCGGGCGAGTACGGCATCCCGCTCGCGCAGTGCGTCGCGGTGGGCGACGGCGCCAACGACATCGACATGCTGCGGGCCGCCGGGATGGGCGTGGCGTTCAACGCGAAGCCCGCGTTGCGGGAGGTCGCGGACACGGCGTTGTCGTACCCGTACCTCGACGCCGTGCTGTTCGTGCTCGGGGTGACCCGGGCGGAGGTCGAAGCCGCTGACGCCGCCGATGGTCTGGAACTGGTGCGGCCGTGAGTGTGCTGGAGCCGCTTGCCGCCCGGTACGCCGAGTGGCTCGGGTTGCCCGCTGAAGAGACCGCGTTGCCGGAGGCCGAGCCCGACCAGGTGCGCGCGATGCCGGTGATCCTGCGGATGGAGAAGGCCACACCGCCTTCCCGCACGCCCCTGCTGGAGGCGGCGGCCGCAGCGGCGCTCGCCGTGTGCCTGGACGAGCGGGCGCAGCCGGGCGGGGAGTGGCACGAGGCGGTGCACGACTGGGTGTCCGGGCACATCCGCAAGGTGTCGCGGCGCGCGCGAGGGACGCACTGGGTCGCGGCGCAGGAGTTCCCCGGCGTCACGGTCACGGTCGGCGGCGCGGAGGTGCGGGCGCTGGTGCCGGGTCGCGTGGTGGACGTGCCGAAGGAGATCGCGCGGTTGCAGATCCAGGGCAGCGACCTGCCGCCCGACGAACCGCCGCCCGCGCCGGACGACCTGCCGTTGCTGCTGCTCAACCCCGAGGTGCCGATGACCGTGGGCAAGGCGTCCGCGCAGGTCGGCCACGGCACGATGATCCTCGCGTCGCTGCTGCCGGACGAGGAGCTGGCGAAATGGGCCGAGCGCGGGTACGCGTGTGCGGTCCGGACGCCGTCCGTCGCGCAGTGGAAGCACCTGCACCCCGGCGACGACCCGGCGGGCGCCTGGCGTTCGCGTCAGGTGGTCGCGGTCCGCGACGCGGGCTTCACCGAGGTCGAGCCCGGCACCGTCACGGTGCTGGCGCAGTACCGCTCCTGATCCGCACCAGCGGCAGGAACACCTCGTCGACGATCTCGACGAGCACCTCGTCGGGCGCGCTCGGCACGCCGCGCACGACGAACTCGTTGCGCAGCAACACGATCGCGACGGTGGCCACCCGGGGGTGCAATGCCTCCGGTGCCGCTTCGCCCCGTGCGACCGCGCGTTCGAGGATCGCCAGCCACGGCGCTGCCTCGGCCTCGGCCCGGTTTTCCAGCTGTGCCAGCAGTTCCGAGGCGCCTCCCGCCGCGGCGATGAGTTCACGCAGGATCGTGCCGAGCGGGGAACTCCAGTGGCGGTTCGCGCCCCGGAGCAGTTCGAGCGCGTCGCCACGCAGCGTGCCGGTGTCCGGGGGCCGCACCGCTTCCGCCAGCCGCCGGTAGGCCGCCACGCCCAGTGCGAGCCGGTTCGGCCAGCGGCGGTAGATCGTGTTCTTGTTGGTGCCGGCCCGCGTCGCGACCCGGTCCATCGTCAACCCGCCGAAGCCGGACTCGGTGATCTCGTCGACGGCTGCCTGGAGGATCGCCTCTTCCAGCGCGGCGCCACGCCGCCGCGTCGGCTTCTCGGACATGGGTACTGATCGTACCTTGACAGATAGGGTACTCGGAGTACCTTAACGAGCATGCGAGCCAGAGGAATCAGTTACGACACCGGTTTCGTCCGCGGCGGCGCCATCTCCCGCGCGCGTTTCGACCCCGAGGAAGTCCGGCGCGACCTGCGCGCGATCCGCGAAGACCTGCACTGCACCGCCGTCCGGGTGATGGGCGGCGATCCCGACCGGATCGAGTTCGCCGCCTCCTACGCCGCGGAGCTGGGGCTCGAGGTCTGGTTCTCGCCGTATCCGCTGGAGCTGACCGAGGAGGAGATGCTCGCGCTGTTCGCCGACTGCGCCGTGCGGGCCGAGCGACTCCGGCAGCGGGGAGCGGAGGTCGTGTTCGTCGCGGGTGCCGAGTTGTGCTTGATGGACAAGGGATTCCTGCCCGGTGACAGCCTTGAGGAGCGGGTCGCGACGCTGCTGCGGTCGGGCCGCGAGCACATCGGCCCGGTGAGCGTGCGCGTCAACGAGTTCCTCGCCAGGGCTGTGGCGGTCGTGCGTGAGCACTTCACCGGCAAGATCACCTACGCCGCGGTGCCGCTCGAACGCGTCGACTGGACGCCCTTCGACTTCGTCTCCGTGGACCTCTACCGCTCGGCCGAGATCGCCGACCGCTTCGTCGACGGCGTCCGGAGCCTTGTCGCGCACGGAAAACCGGTCGCCATCACCGAGTTCGGCTCCGCCACGTTCCAGGGCGCGGGGGAGCGGGGCGCGCAGGGCCTGGACATCGTCGAGTACGGCGACGACGGGCCGGTGCGGCTGAAGGGCGAGTACGTGCGCGACGAGGCGGGGCAGGCCGCGTACGTGCGTGAGCTGCTGGAGATCTTCGACGCCGAGGGCGTGGACAGCGCTTTCGTGTTCACCTTCGCGCTCTACGACCACCCGCACCGCCCCGAACCGCGCCAGGATTTCGACCTCGCCAGCTACGGGATCGTGAAGGTGCTCGACGACCGCCGCTGGGAGCCCAAGGCCGCCTTCGACGCCGTCGCCGGGCACTACCGGGAACAAGCCGCGCCGGCTGGTGGTTTCCGCCGGTAGGAACGGTGGAGGGAGCGACATGGGTCTCGAAGTGCAGCGGCAGGGCGAGCACGAGTTCGTGGGGCGCAACGAGCGTGGCGCGGAGGTGCGGATCGGCCGCAAGGGTGCCGAGGGCGCGTTCTCGCCCGCGGAACTGCTGCAGATCGCGGCCGCGGGCTGCTCCGCGGTGACCGCGGAGGAGCTGATCACGCGCCGCGTGGGGGAGGACTCGAAGTTCCGCGTCGAAGTCTCCGCCGACCGCCGTGAGGGCGCCTCGGAGCTGGACGCGGTGCACGTGAAGTTCGACGTGGACCTGGCGAACCTGGCCCAGTCCGACCGGGAAGCGCTTGCCGTGGCGGTGGATCGCGCGATCGAACGGCTCTGCACGGTGAGCCGCACGCTCAAGAAGGGGATCCCCGTGACGGAGGAGTTCCCCACCGACTGAAAATCGCCTCCGGCGGTCAGTTGGCCTTCCAGACCACGTACGCCTCGTCGGCGTCCGTGGTCATGGCCTCGACGAACTTCTCGTTGTCGAAGCCGGGCAGGGTCTGCAGCCGTTCGATGAGGGCGTCGGCCGCCGGGTCACCGCTCGGCACCGCCGTGCCCTTGCCGTCGGAGCCCGCGAGCATCAGGAACACGTCCTCGTTCCACGGGCCCTCGGGGATCACGCGGACCACCACCGAGGACAGCTCCGCCCAGGTGACCGACTCCTCGCTGCCATCGGCGAGCTGGCGGCGCACCCCGATGTCGTCGACACTGACCGAACGTGATCGCGCGCGAGGCGAATCCTGAGACACGGTGCTCCTTCTCATACGTTCACTCCACGGTAGCGCCGTCGTTGGCCGTCCGTCAGGCGGGGGCGGCGGCGTCCAGCCTCCGCAGGGCGGCGCGGGCGACTTCGGGGTCCGTCGTGGGCCAGAACGGCGGCAGGGAGGCCTTGAGGAAACCCGCGTACCGCGCCGTCGCCAGCCGGGAGTCGAGCACCGCCACCACACCCCGGTCGCCGACCGAGCGGTGCAGCCTGCCCGTGCCCTGCGCGAGCAACAGCGCCGCGTGCGTGGCCGCCACCGTGAGGAAACCGTTGCCACCACGGGCTTCCACCGCCCGCTGCCGCGCGGACTGCACCGGGTCGTCGGGGCGGGGGAACGGGATCCGGTCCACGATCACCAGCTGCAGCGACGGGCCGGGCACGTCCACGCCCTGCCACAGCGACAGCGTGCCGAACAGGCACGTGCGCGCGTCCTCGGCGAACTTGCGCACCAGCAGCGCCGTGGTGTCCTCGCCCTGGCAGAGGATCGGATGCTTGATCCGGTCCCGCAGCTCCTCCGCCGCCTGCTTCGCCGCGCGCATCGAGGAGAACAGGCCCAGCGTGCGGCCGCCCGCCGCGTCGATCAGCTCCGCGATCTCGTCCAATGTGGACGGTGCGAGCCCGTCGCGGCCGGGTGCGGGCAGGTGCTTGGCGACGTAGAGGATCCCGTTGCGGCGGTGGTCGAACGGCGAACCCACGTCGAGGCCCGACCACTTCAGGTCGTCCCCGTCCGTGGGCGGCGCCTTGTCCGTCGCGGTGCCCTCGGCCTTCTCCGCCCTCGCCTGCGGCGGCAGCCCCCACTGCCGGGCCAGCGTGTCGAAGGCGCCGCCGAGCGTCAGCGTCGCGGACGTGAGGACCGTCGTGGTGGCGCCGAACAGCCGCTCCCGCAACAGGCCCGCGACCGACAGCGGCGCGACGTGCAGCGACGGCGGCCGGTTGCTCATGCCGTACCGGTCGGCCGAGAGCCACACGACGTCCCGCTGGTGCGCCGCGTCCTCGTCGAACGCCTCCAGCAGCCGGACCGCGGTGTCGTGCACCTCCTCCACCTGCGAGCGCGCCAGCTTGCGCGCCGTGGCCTCCTCGACGTCCTCCTTGCGGTCCCCGCCCAGCGCGGTCAGGCACGCCTGCGCCGCGTCCCTGATCACCGTGACAGCGCCCGCGAGCGGCTTCGGCAGGGTGTCCATGCGGCCGGGCGGCAGGTCCTCCAGGATCATCGCGAGGCCCTCGCTGCCCTCCTGCAGCCGGTCGGCGATGTCGGCGTCGATGAGCTTTCCGCAGCGCCGCACGGCGATCGCGACCATCGACGCGGTCAGCTCGCCCGTGGCGACGGACGTGACGCGGTCGACCAGCTCGTGCGCCTCGTCGACGATCACCAGGTCGTGCTCCGGCAGCACCTGGTAGCCCTGCAGCGCGTCGATCGCCAGCAGCGCGTGGTTGGTGACCACGACGTCCGCGCGCCCGGCCTCGGCACGCGCCTTCTCGGCGAAGCAGTCGGTGCCGACGGGGCAGCGGGACACGCCGAGGCATTCGCGCGCGGTCACCGAAACCTGGCGCCACGCCTGCTCCGACACGCCGGGCACGAGCTCGTCGCGATCACCCGTCTCGGTGTCGGACGACCACTCTCGCAGCCGCTGGACCTCCTTGCCCATGCGCGACACGGCGAACGGGTCGAACAGGCCGGGGTCCTCGGGCTCCTCGGGGGCGCCGGTGTCGAGCCGGTGCAGGCACAGGTAGTTGCGGCGGCCCTTGAGGATCGCGAAGCTCGGCTCGCGGCCGAGCGGCTTCTTCAGCGCCTTCGCCAGCCGCGGCAGGTCGCGGTCGACCAGCTGCCGCTGCAGCGCGATGGTCGCCGTCGACACGACGACGGTGGTCTCCTTCGCGATGGCGTGGCGGATCGCGGGCACCAGGTACGCCAGTGACTTGCCGGTGCCGGTGCCGGCCTGCACCGCGAGGTGCTCGCCGGTGCGCAGCGCCCGCCCGACCGCCTCGGCCATCTTGACCTGCCCGGGGCGCTCGGCCCCGCCGAGCGCCTCCACCGCGTGGGAGAGCAGCTCGTTGACACCGGGGAGCTCAGCAGGGGACGGCACGGGGACCAACGGTACCGGCCCCCACCGACGGAATCCGAGCGCCCGCGCCGCGCGGCCCGCCACCCCTGCCGGGCGAAGGGGGCCGGAACGAGTCAAGGCACCTCTCGCGCAGTCGCGGAAAGATCCACTCGTCCGGGTGGAGCACCGCCCGTTCGGGTCCAGCCGGCAGCTCCGGGCGCCGATGTCGGAAGTGGGTTTCCAGCAGGAACGAGAGGAGTTGCCGATGGCGCGGGCGAAGCGGATCTTGGCGGCGGCGCTGTGCCTGGCGGCCGTCCCCGCGACGGCGCAGGCGGAAGGGGCGACGGCGACCGGGGCCGGATCCGTCGGGGCGGTGCACATCACGGTGGACGGGCAGCAGGCCACCGCCGAGCCGATCGCGCCGTGCGCGGTGGGCGGCACGGCGGCGAACCAGGCCGACCCGGTCTTCGTGGGTGCGACCACCCGGTTCGGGCTCGGCAGCACGAAGTGCACGCGGAACGCGGACGGCACGGCGTCGGTGCAGGTGGAGGGCACCCGGTTCGAGACGAACGCGCTGCGCATCTACGGCGGCCCGCGGATCACGGTGCGCACGTTCAAGGCGGGCTGCGCGACGACGGCGAACGGCAGCACCGGCTCGATGGAGCTGGGCTCGGTGAGCGGGTTCGAGGTGCCGGAGAACATCCCGCCGAACTACCGGATCACCGTGCCGGGGCGGGCGCAGGGCGACCCGCCGATGGCGGAGGTCGTGCTCAACGAGCTGGTCGTGCCGCACCCGCCGGACGGCAGCCTCGTCACGCACGCGCTGCACATCAAGCTGTTCCCGCAGGGTGGCCCGGCCTCCGGCGACATCTACGTCGGCACCGCCGCCTGCGACCCGTACGGCGCCTGATCGCGGCGGGCGGGTCCTCACCGGCGTGGGGGCCCGCCCGCTTCCCAGGCCGCCTCGATCATCCGGAAGATCTCGTCCACCGCGGCCTCCGGATCCGGCGCCTCGCGGGCGAGCGAGTGGGCATCGACCACGAACCTCGCGATCGTCCGGCAGAACGTCGTGGGCCGCGCCAGCCCCAGCTCGGTGGCGATGGCGGCGGCCAGCGAGTTCGCGTGCCGCAACCGCATCGACTCCTCGTACTGCCGCAGGGCGGGGGATCCGTCCACCATGCGCCAGACCGGGGCGGCGTCGCCCGTTGAGCAGTGCCGCACCATCACCAGGATCTCGCGGCGCAGCGCCGGCATGAGCGGTTCGCCCGGTGCCCGGTCCGTGACCGCCCGCGTGAGGCGCTGCTCGAAGTCCTCGTCCCGCTCGAAGATCAAGGCCTCTTTCGAGGCGAAGTGCGAGAAGACCGTGGTGACGGCCACGTCGGCCTCGGCGGCCACCTCGCGGATGCCCACCTCGTCGTACCCGCGTGCCAGGAAGAGCCGCAGCGCGGTGTCGGCGATCTTCTGTCGGGTCGCGGCCTTCTTGCGCTCGCGGCGTCCGGGCGGGGCGGTCATGGGCTGATGCTAGCAACTACGAAACACTAACGACTCCAAAACACTAACCGTTAGTGCTACGGTCGCAGGCATGAAGAGAGTGAGCTTCGCCGAGTTCGGCGGTCCCGAGGTCCTGCGGCTGGTGGACGCCGAGGAGCCCCACGCGGGCCCTGGTCAGGTGCGCATCGCCGTGCGGGCAGCCGGCGTCAACCCCGTCGACTGGCGGATCCGTGAGGGCCAGTTCGGGCCCGTCGACCTGCCCGCCGGGGTCGGGCTGGACGCCGCCGGAGTCGTGGACGAGGTCGGCGAGGGGGTCGACGGGATCGCGGTCGGCGACGCCGTGTTCGGCGAAGGTTCGAGCACCTACGCGGAGTTCGCGGTGCTGAGGGCGTGGGCCCGCATGCCGGAGGGGCTGACGTTCGAAGAGGCCGCCGGATACCCCTCGGTGGTGGAGACCGCGCTGCGCATCCTGCGTGAGGTCGGCGTGGAGAGCGGGCAGACGCTGCTGGTCAACGGCGCGTCCGGTGGCGTCGGATCGGCGGTGCTGCAGATCGCCCGTGAGCGCGGCATCACCGTGATCGGCATGGCCAGCGCCGCGAACCAGGACTACCTGCGCGAGCTGGGTGCCCTCGCCACGACGTACGGCGAGGGCTGGGTCGAGCGCGTGCGGCAGCTCGGTTCTGTCGACGCGGCGCTCGACCTGGCCGGTTCGGGTGTGCTGCGCGAGCTCGTGGAGCTGACCGGGGACGCGCGGAAGGTGCTCACCATCGCCGATCGCGGTGCCGAAGAGGCCGGGGTCCGGTTCTCCGGCGTCGCCGGGAGCGTGCCGGACGCGCTCGCCGAAGCGGCCCGTCTCATCTCACAGGGAAAGCTGCACATCCCCGTCGAGAAGTCGTACGCGCTCGCGGACGCCGCGTCCGCACACATCGACAGCCAGGCCGGCCACACGCGTGGACGCCGGGTGATTCTCGTCTGAGGTCAGACGAACTTGCCCGCCAGCGACGCCAGGTCGGAGGCCCGGCGGCCCAGTTCGTCCAGCTTGCCGCCGGCCACCGCGTCGCCGATGAGGGGTTCGCCCGCCGCGACGGCGAACGCCCCCGCGCCCAGGTACGCCTCGACATCGGGCAGCGTGACGCCGCCGGCGGGCACGAGCGGGATCTCCGGCAGCGGTGCGCGAACCGCGTGCAGGTAGGGCACCCCGCCCGCCGGGCCGACCGGGAACACCTTCACCACGGCGGCCCCGCGCCGCCAGGCCGCGTCGATCTCCGTCGGGGTGAGCGCCCCGCACACCACGGGCAGCCCGTAGTGCTGCGCCCGGTCCAGCACCTCGGCGGAGAACGTCGGCGTGACCAGGAAGTCCACCCCCGCCGACGCGCAGTTGTCCACTTCGGACACCGTGCGCACGTCACCGGCGCCGACCATCGTGTCCGGGCCCAGCTCCACCTGCATCCGCACGATCGCGTCGAGCGCGCCGGGGGTGGTCAGCGCCGCCTCGATGACCCGGATGCCCGCGTCGTAGAGGACGTGGGCGACGTCGGGGAAGTACTCGGTGTCGTCGGCACGCAGGACCGCGATGACGCGGCTCGCCGCGAGCCGTTCGCGGAAGCGGATGTTGTGCTTCTTCAGCGTCGCGCGCATCAGCCCACCCTCGGCGTTCCGGTCAGCGTCACACCCGCTTCGCGCAGGTCCGCCAATGCCTTGTCGGTCGTCTCGCGGGCGACGCCCGCCGTCAGGTCCAGCAGCACGCGCACGGAGAAGCCCGCCTTCACGGCGTCGAGCGACGTGGCGCGTACACAGTGGTCGGTCGCGATGCCGACGACGTCGATTTCCTTGACGTCACGGGCTTTCAGCCAGTCGGCCAGCCCTTCGCCGTCCTCGGTGCGCCCCTCGAAACCGGAGTAGCCGTCGCTGTACTGGCCCTTGGAGAACACCGTCGAAATCGGCCCCACGTCGAGCGCCGGGTGGAACGAGGCGCCCGCCGTGCCCGCTTCGCAGTGCCGCGGCCACGTCCGCACGTAGTCGGGGTGCTCGCTGAAGTGCGTGCCCGGGTCGATGTGGTAGTCGCGGGTGGCGACGACGTGGTCGTAGCCGCCCTCCGCGAGCAGGCCGGTGATCTTCGCGGCGGTGTCGGCACCGCCGGTGACGGCGAGCGCGCCGCCCTCGCAGAAGTCGTTCTGCACGTCCACCACGATCAGCGCACGGCTCATTTCTCCTCCTCGAGGAAGACGGTGGGGATCGCGGGCTCGCCCTTGGACAGCTTCAGGCCCTCCCACGGCAGGCTCACCAGGCAGTGCCGCAGCCGCTCACGCGCGTCGTCGAGGCTCGGCAGGTCCTCCGCCGGCTGCCCGCTACGCATGAGCGGGATCTGCAGCGCACGGTCGTACTGGCCCAGCTCCACCTCCACCTGGCTGGAGTGGACGACCTCCTCCAGCGCGGTGCCGGTCGGCTTGTGGCGGCGGAACGCGGTCTTCTGCCCGCCGCGTGAGGCCTTGTTCTCGCTGCGCTTGGCGACCGGACGGCCGTCCACCTCGACGAGCTTGTAGACCATGCCCGCCGTCGGGGCGCCGGATCCGGTGACGACGGACGTGCCGACCCCGTAGGCGTCCACCGGCTCCGCGCGCAGTGCGGCGATCGCGTGCTCGTCGAGGTCGCCGGAGACGACGATGCGCGTGTCGCGCGCGCCGAGGGAGTCCAGCTGCTCGCGGGCCTTGCGGGCCAGGACGCCGACGTCACCGGAGTCGATGCGGATCGCACCCAGCTCGGGCCCGGCCACGCGCACCGCGGTCTCGATGCCCTGCGTGATGTCGTAGGTGTCCACGAGCAGCGTCGTGTCCGTGCCCATCTTCTCGACCTGGGCGCGGAAGGCGTCCTCCTCGCTGTCGTGGAGCAGCATGAAGGCGTGCGCGACGGTACCGCGGGTGGGGATGCCGTAGCGGCGGCCCGCCTCCAGGTTGGAGGTGGCGGCGAAACCGGCCAGGTAGGCGGCGCGCGCGGCGGCGACGGCCGAGTACTCCTGCGTGCGGCGGCTGCCCATCTCGATGATCGGGCGGTTCGACGCGGCCGAGGACATGCGGGCGGCGGCGGAGGCGATCGCGCTGTCGTGGTTGAGGATCGACAGGATCAGCGTCTCCAGCACGACGGCCTCGTTGAAGCTGCCGCGCACGGTGAGGACCGGCGAACCGGGGAAGTACAGCTCGCCCTCGGGGTAGCCTTCGATGTCGCCGGAGAACTCGTAGTCCGCCAGCCACGCCAGCGTGGCGTCGTCGACCACCGCGGTCTGCGCGAGCTGCGTGATCTCCGCGTCGGTGAACCGGAAGTCGGCGATCGCGTCCAGCACGCGGCCGGTACCGGCGACGACGCCGTAGCGGCGGCCGTCGGGCAGGCGGCGGGCGAAGACCTCGAACACGCACGGCCGGTCACCGGTGCCGTCGGCGAGGGCACTGCCCAGCATGGTCAGTTCGTAGTGGTCGGTGAGCAGTGCCGTGCTGCCCTGCGTTTCCGGGAGACCCATGGGCTGAACGGTACTGCGGCGCGAAGCGCCACCGTTGAGGGTGGTGGCGGGCGACGGGCGGGGATGAGGGAACCCGGTCTTCCCCCGAACGGACCGACCGCTCGGCCACCCCGTGCCCGATCCGTGACACCATGTCGGTATGACCACGCCTGTCGCGACCGAACAGACGCAGGTTGAGCCGACCGGGGCCGAACTGGGTGCCGAGGACAGACCGTGGCAGACCGTCGTCTGGAACGACCCGGTCAACCTGATGTCGTACGTGACGTACGTGTTCCAGAAGCTGTTCGGGTACAGCAGGGACCACGCCACGAAGCTGATGCTGGACGTCCACCACAAGGGCCGCGCCATCGTGTCGTCGGGCTCGAAGGAGAAGGTCGAGGCCGACGTGACGAGACTCCACGCCGCCGGGCTGTGGGCCACCATGGAGCAGCCGTGAAGACCTGGAAGCGCAAGGGCGGGCAGGTCGTCGCGGGGTTCGAGCAGCAGGAGGCCGCCGTGCTACGGGGGCTGGTCAGCCAGCTGGAGGACATGCTGCAGGCCCGCGCCGAGGAGGCCCCGCAGGACCCGCTCGCCGAGCTGACGGGCATCAAGACCGGTCCTTCGGAGTCGCCGAACGACCCGGTCCTGTCGCGGCTGCTGCCCGACTACCACAAGCTCGACCCGGACAACCCCAGCCAGGAGGACCTCGACTCGGCGGGCGCGTTGCGTTCGCTGCACGAGCCCGAACTGGTCGAGGCGAAGGTCGGGGTCGCGCAGGTGGTGATGGAGACGCTGCCGCGGGACGGTGGCGACGTGCGGCTGACGGTGGAGCAGGCCGACGCGTGGCTTTCGGCGCTCAACGACGTGCGGCTCGCGCTCGGCACGGCGCTCGACGTCACGGAGGACATGCCGGACGAGCTGCCCGAGGACGACCCGCGTTCGCCGCACCTCGGCGTCTACCACTGGCTCACGTACGTGCAGGAGACGCTCGTCCAGGCGCTCACCGCATGATCACCGACGTGCCGGGGGTGCTCGTCGGGCACTTCCAGCGGCTGGAACCCGGCTGGGCCACGGGCACCACCGTGGTGCTGGTGCCGGACGGCGCCACGGGCGCGGTCGACCAGCGCGGCGGCGCGCCGGGCACGCGGGAGACGAACCTGCTGGAGCCGGAGAACCTGGTGCAGCGGGTGAACGGGATCTGCCTGTCCGGAGGCAGCGCGTACGGGCTCGCCGCGGCGGACGGCGTGATGCGGTGGCTGGGGGAGCGCGGGCACGGGTTCCGCGTCGGCGCGGCGGAGCACGAGGTGGTGCCGATCGTGCCCGCGGCGGTGCTGTTCGACCTGCCGCGCAGCGAGTGGGGCCACCGCCCGGACGCGGATTTCGGTTACGCCGCTTGTGAAGCGGCCGCCTCGGGGCCGGTGGCGCAGGGCACGGTCGGTGCCGGGACGGGTGCGGTGGTCGGGTCGCTGAAGGGCGGCGTGGGCAGCGCGAGCGAGGTCGTCGACGGGGGCACGGTGGGGGCGCTGGCCGTGGTGAACGCCAGCGGCGAGGCGGTGTCGCTCGCGACGGGCGTCCCGTTCGCGGCGGACCACGAGGTCGGCGGCGAGTTCGGGGTGACGTGGCCTTCGCGGCCCGCCTCGCTGCCGTCGGCCCGCACGGACCTGAACACGACGATCGGCGTGGTGGCGGTCGACGCGGCGCTGTCGAAGGCCGAATGCCGCCGGCTGGCGGTCGCGGCGCAGGACGGCCTGGCGCGCGCGGTGCGCCCGGCGCACACGATGTTCGACGGCGACACGGTGTTCGCACTGGCCACCGGCGCGAGGGAACTCCCGTCCGGCCAGGGCCCCTTCGGCGAGGCGACGCGTGCGGCGGCCCTGGACACCCTCTGCTCGGCGGCGGCGCGGGTCTTCGCGCGGGCTGTGGTGCACGGGTTGCTGTCCGCGGAGTCTGCCGCGGGAGTACCCGCGTACCGGGACGTCTGGCCGGAGGCGTTCGGCTCGTAACGGCTTCTGTCGGTGGTCTGTGGCAGACTCATTGTGACTGCCAACTGTCGGCTCTTGAGCGAGGAAACCATATGGCCAACGGGGTACAGAGCGGACTCACTGCTGATGCTTTAGAAGTTCAGGAATTGGTTCGCCGGGTTCGCAGTGGCCAGATTCGCGTGCCAAATTTTCAACGTGGCCTCCGCTGGGGATATGCTGAAGTACGAGCATTGTTCGACAGTATTCTGCGTGATTTCCCGATTGGTAACCTTCTTCTATGGCAGAGGCCGGCGGAAGAGGCGACCTTGACATTGGGGGCAATTCATTTGGAAGCCCCGGCGATGTCTAATGCATGGTGGGTGGTGGACGGGCAGCAGCGGATCACCAGCTTGTACAATGCGCTCTCTGAAGAAGCGGTATATGACGCGCGATTTGCTCTCAGTTACGACCTCGAAGCTGGTCGCATTGTTCGGAGGACGGATGAAGCGGGACCGCTGGTTATACCACTCCCGGTTCTCTTCGACCTGACTCGCGTGCTCGCGTGGGCCAGAGATAACCCAGAGGTTGCGGACAGAATCGAAGAGGTCAACTCGATCACGGCGCGAATCCGTCAATTTCGGATACCCATCTACCTTGTCGAGCAGGATGACGAGGGTATACTTCGCGAGATCTTCGACCGAATGAATAATTCGGGCAAGAAGCTAACTCGTGCTGAAGTTTTCTCCGCGCTCAATCCTGGGACCCGGGACGATCAGTCGGCTATAGAACTGATTGCGGATCGGATTTCTCAAGAATTTGGCTTCGGTCGAATCGACGATGACACGGTGCTGGCTGCTCTTCTTGCCCGTCGAGGGGCCGATGTTCAGCGCGAAATCAGGTTGGAATTCGATACCGCTGACCGCAAGGGTGCGATTGACTTTACCAATGAGGATCGTGATACGGCTTTTGCCGAAGGTGAAAAAGCGCTAAGTAGTGCGGTTCTCTTCCTGCAGGAAAAGGCGAATGTTCCACATTTCAGCTTTCTTCCATATCGTTACCTGCTAGTGGTTCTGACACGTTTCTTTGGGTTGCACCCCGAGGTAAGTGAGCGCGACCTCGTACTCTTGCGGCGGTGGTTCTGGCGAGCAGCCCTCATTGGTCCTGCTCTCTTCAAAGGAAGTACGACCGGGACTACGCGCCAATTCAACAGGCGGATACGAAAAGATGGCCCAAGTGAGTCCGTGCAGCGGTTGTTGGAAGCGATTTCCGGGCGGAAATCTGAACCGTTGCGGCCGCAGAATTTCCGCACTAACGAGAGTACGGCTAGAGTCATACTCTGTGCATGGTGGAAGAAGCGCCCAAGGTCTCCGAGGACTGGTAGAGAGTATGAAATTGTAAACCTTACAGAGGTTATCGGAGATCGTTCGACTCCTGCCGACGCGGTGCCGCGATTGCGTAGTGGAAGTAGGGCCGGTCGCTACAGCAGCTGGGCGTCGAACAGGATCTTGACTCCTGATCAAGAGATTGTGATCAATGAGGTGGAGTCAGATTTCATGGCAGCGAAGAGGGGTATGGACCTCTCCTCGTGGAACAATTTGTTGTCTTCCCACACTCTTACTCCAGATCTGTTGAACCAGTGGGGTGAGCCGGAATTCTTCGTGAAACGTGAGGAGCTTATAGAGAGCGATCTGAAGAAGTTCATCGAGCTGATGTGCGAGTATGAGATGGAGGATACCCCGCCTCTTGATCAGCTGATTTTCGACGTAAGTGACGAGTCGGAAATGGATCTGAATTCCGATCTTCTCGGCTCGGGAGGTTTTGATGCCGGTCCCTGAACGGAGCTTTCTAGTGCTCCTGTACGGCAAAGAGATCGGGCATCTCCAGCAGCGCGGAGCTTACACGCGATTTTATTTCAGTGAAAGCTATCTGGACGATCCTCGTCGTCCTGTGCTTGGCCTGTTTTTCGAAGAAAACCCTCTAGGGCAGCGTGTTCGGCGTTTGCGGTTGCCGTCGTGGTTCTCGAACTTGCTGCCCGAGGAAAGATTGCGGCGTTGGATTGCGGCGCAAAGAGGGGTGCCCCTAGATCGAGAAGTAGATCTTCTCGCAGAGGTCGGACACGACCTTCCGGGCGCGGTTGAAGTCCGGCCTGAGGGTGATCCGGAGGCGGCGCTCGCATGGCCAGGAGGTGAGGGCAGTAGACCGGTAAAATCCGGTTTATCGTCGTTTGAGATGGGCGCCACCTCAGTGCGTTTTTCGTTGGCTGGGGTCACCATGAAATTCTCCATGGTGCGCGTGGGTGAGAGGCTTACTCTGCCCGCAGTCGACGAGCGCGGTGACTGGATTGTCAAATTGCCCGACGCTTCATTTGCTTCGGTCCCCCTGAACGAGCACGCCATGATGTCGCTCGCGAAGGACGTGGGCCTTGATGTTCCCGATGTAGAGCTACGGCACCGGGATGAACTCCCCAAGCTTCCTGACCACCTTTGGCCGAACGGCGAAGAGTGGGCTTATTCGGTCAGTCGATTTGACCGCGGTGAGGAGCGAGCGCCCATTCATATCGAAGACTTGGCGCAAGTTCGAGGTTTTTATCCGGAGCAGAAGTATGACTCCAACTTCGAGACTGTGGCGGCACTCGTTTACCGTCGCTTCGACGTCAAGTCCCTGCAGGAATTTGCACGTAGGCTTGCCTTCAATATCATAATTGGGAACAGTGATGCGCATCTCAAGAACTGGTCTCTAATCTATAAAGATCGTCGGAGGCCGACGCTTGCCCCTGCATATGATCTCGTTTCGACCGCACCATATGGTTTTCGCGGTCTCGGTATGCCGCTTCAAGGTGAAGTAGACCCCGCGATGCTCACTGTGCGCAATTTTGCGGACCTCGATCTGTTGCTCGGTGCCGATGCTGCGCTGAGTGACGTAGCGGCTGAGACAGCGTGCCGAGTTCTTCAGGCATGGCCAAGAGCCGAGGAGCTGCTATCCGGTGCTCGCCGAATCAGCGCTCAAATACTCGAAAATGTGAGATCGGTCACATCTCGTTTGCTCTGAGTGTGTAACTTGTCGCAGCTCGGCGTCCTCACGATGTCCGTGCGCAGTCTCACTCTGTGAACGGCCGGTGTCCGGCCCGTAAGATGACTTGCGTGCTTCGGATCCGTCGTGAACTCGTCGAAGAGATCGTCGCCCACGCGCGCCGGGACCACCCGGACGAGGCGTGCGGCGTCATCGCGGGTCCCGAGGGCTCGGACACGCCCGAGCGCTTCATCCCGATGCTGAACGCCGCGCGGTCGCCCACGTTCTACGAGTTCGACTCCGCCGACCTGCTCAAGTTGTACCGCGAGATGGACGCGAACGACGAGGTACCCGTCGTCATCTACCACTCGCACACCGCGACCGAGGCCTACCCGTCGCGCACCGACGTGTCCTACGCCTCCGAGCCGGACGCGCACTACGTGCTGGTCTCCACGCGTGACCCCGAGGAGCACGAGTTCCGCTCGTACCGGATCGTGGACGGCGTGGTCACCGAGGAGCCCGTGGAGATCACGGAATAACGCGCACGTCCCGAACGTCTGTCCCAGAGAAACCAAGCGGAGGTAATTTCCCATGGCCGTGACCGTGTCCATCCCGACCATCCTGCGTACGCACACCGGTGGCGAGAAGTCCGTCGAGGCGTCCGGCAAGACGGTGCTCGAGGTGATCGACGACATCGAGTCCCGGCACAGCGGCATCAAGGGCCGTCTGGTCAAGGAGGACAAGCTGCACCGGTTCGTGAACGTCTACGTCAACGACGAGGACGTCCGCTTCGCCGGTGGCCTGGACGCCGAGGTCAAGGACGGCGACACCGTGACGATCCTGCCCGCCGTCGCGGGCGGCGCACGCTGAGCTGATGGCCCGCTTCGACTCGCTGCTCGACGCGCTCGGCGGTACTCCGCTGGTCGGTCTGCCCCGCCTGTCCCCGACGCACGACGTGCGGCTGTGGGCGAAGCTGGAGGACCGCAACCCGACCGGCTCGATCAAGGACCGCCCCGCGCTGGCCATGATCGAGGCCGCCGAGCGCGAGGGCATCCTGCGCCGCGGTTCGACGATCCTCGAACCGACGTCCGGGAACACGGGCATCTCGCTCGCGATGGCCGCGAAGCTCAAGGGCTACGGGCTGATCTGCGTGATGCCGGAGAACACGTCGGCCGAGCGCAAGCAGCTGCTGCAGGCCTACGGCGCGCGGATCGTGTTCTCGCCCGCCGCGGGCGGGTCGAACGAGGCGGTGCGCCGGGCGAAGGAACTGGCCGAGCAAAATCCCGACTGGGTGATGCTGTACCAGTACGGCAACCCCGCGAACGCCGACGCGCACTACCGCACCACGGGCCCCGAGCTGCTGAAGGACCTGCCGATGATCACCCACTTCGTCGGCGGCCTCGGCACGACGGGCACGCTCGTCGGCGTGGGCCGGTACCTGCACGAGCAGAAGCCGGGCGTCCAGATCATCGCGGCCGAACCGCGGTACGGGGAGCTGGTCTACGGGCTGCGCAACCTGGACGAGGGTTTCGTGCCGGAGCTGTACGACCCCGACGTGCTCAACGGCCGGTACTCGGTCGGCGCGTACGACGCCCTGCGGCGGACGCGGGAACTGCTGGAGCACGAAGGCATCTTCGCGGGAATCTCGACGGGTGCGGTCCTGCATGCGGCACTCGCGGTGGCGGAGAAGGCCGCCGCGAAGGGCGAAAGCGCGGATGTGGCCTTCGTGGTCGCGGACGCCGGGTGGAAGTACCTGTCGACCGGCGCGTACAGCGGCACGCTGGACGAGGCAGCCGCCAAGCTTGATGGGCAGTTGTGGGCATGAAGGCCCCAGAGTTGGGTGATCATCCCGTCGCCTGATACCGGGCGATCACTTTGAGCCAGGGCCGCAACCTTTTTTGCCAACCGGCGGCCGAGTGGCCAGGCTTGCGGCTGGTCCTCAAAGTGATATGCACAAACCGCAGGCGACGGGATGATCACTCAACTCGACCACCCACCTCAGGTGAGGTCCCGTTGGGGTCCATCATCCTGGAGCCTGCCCGCCGGCCAATACCGCTAAGTTAGTACGTTTTACCTGGTCAGGGCGTTACCGGAGGCTCTGTTCAGTCGTTCCCGCCGGT
>NZ_FORP01000048.1 GCF_900114035.1 Amycolatopsis sacchari
GCGCAACCGCCACTGCCACCCAAAGCGTCACTTCGCCGTCAACTCCAAGATCCGCCGACCGGATTACCTACCCAACGTTGCTTGATGCGGCACTAGCGTCGCGCTACAGCTGCTCCCCGACCTTGAACCCCTCGCCCTTCCGGGTGTAGGAGAAGCCGTCCGCGCCGATCGTCACGTCCATCTCGCGCGCCTCCTCCCGCTCGCGCACCGGGACCGGGTTCCCGTCCAGGTCCAGCACCGTCGACGCCTCGGTGTACCAGCTGGGCACGACCGGGTTGCCCCACCAGTCCCGCCGCTGGTTGTCGTGCACGTCCCAGGTCACGAGCGGGTTGTCCGGGTCGCCGGTGTAGTAGTCCTGCGTGTAGATCTCCACCCGGTGCCCGTCGGGATCCCGCAGGTACAGGTAGAACGCGTTCGACACCCCGTGCCGCCCCGGCCCCCGCTCGATCGCGTCCGAGCGCCGCAGCGCGCCCAGCTTGTCGCAGATGTAGAGGATGTTGTGCTTCTCGTGGGTGGCGAACGCGATGTGGTGCATCCGCGGTCCCGCCCCGCCGGTCAGCGCCGTGTCGTGCACGGTGTCCTTGCGCGCGAACCACGCCGCGTACGTGACGCCTTCGTCGTCGCGGATGTCCTCGGTGCGGCGGAAACCCAGGTCCTCCAGGTACTCCGCGCCACGCGCCACGTCCGGGTACACCTGGTTGAAGTGGTCGAGCCGGACGATCGCGCCCGCCCCGTACCGCTCGTAGTTCCACGTCAGCCGCGGCACGTGCTGCACGTCGTAGAAGAACTCGTACGGGAAACCCAGCGGGTCCAGCACCCGCAACACTTCGCCGATCCCGCGCCGGAATCCCGGGGCCTCACGGCGGACTTCGCAGCCCAGCGCCCGGTAGTGCTCCTCGGCGCGGTCCAGCTCCCGCGGGTGCCGCACGCGGAACCCGAACGCCGCCGCGGCCGGCACGGGACCCTGCCGCAGCACGAGGTTGTGGTGGATGAACTCCTCCAGCCCGCGCAGGTGGATCTCGTGCTCGTCCTCCTCCGTCACCACGAGGCCGAGCACGTCCACGTAGAACTCCCGTGACGCGGCGAGATCGCCGACCACCAGCTCCAGGTAGGCGCAGCGCACGATGTCCGGTGCGTTCACTGGTCTCCGTCCTTTCCGAACCGCGGCGTGTGCACATCGCCCAGCGTCACGTGGATCGCCTGTTCCTGGGTGTAGAAGTCGAGCGACCGGTAGCCGCCCTCGTGCCCGACCCCCGAGGCCTTGACCCCGCCGAACGGGGACCGCAGGTCGCGCACGTTGTGCGAGTTGATCCAGACCATGCCCGCTTCGATCCGCCCCGACACGTCGTGCGCGCGCCGCAGGTCGTTGGTCCACACGTACGCGGCCAGCCCGTACCGCACGTCGTTGGCCAGCTCGACCGCCTCGTCCTCGGTGTCGAACGGGGTGATCGCCACGACCGGGCCGAAGATCTCCTCCTGGAAGATCCGCGCCGTGCGGGGCACGTCGGCGAACACCGTCGGCGCCAGGTAGTTGCCCTCGGGCAGGTGCGCGGGCCGCTCGCCACCGGCGACGAGCTTCGCCTCCGTCTTGCCGATCTCGACGTAGCCCAGCACGCGTTCATAGTGCTCCGGGTGCACCAGCGCGCCCACCTCGGTGGCGGGATCGGCCGGATCGCCGACCTTCACCGCGGCGGCGCGGCGGGCGTAGCGCGCGACGAACTCGTCGTAGACCGGCCGCTCGACGAGGACGCGCGAGGAAGCCGTGCAGCGCTCGCCGTTGAGGGAGAACACGCCGAACAGGGTGGAGTCCAGCGCCGCGTCGAGGTCGGCGTCGGCGAAGACCACCGCGGGCGACTTGCCGCCCAGCTCCATCGACAGGCCCTTGAGCCGGTCGGAGGCGTTGCGGAAGATCGTGCTGCCGGTCGTGGTCTCGCCGGTGAACGAGATGAGGTCGACGTCCGGGTGCTTCACCAGCGCGTCACCCGCGACCTCGCCGATGCCGTTGACGAGGTTGAACACCCCGTCCGGCAAACCGGCTTCGGCGAAGATCCCCGCCCACAGCGACGCCGACAGCGGCGTGAACTCCGCGGGTTTGAGCACGACCGTGCAGCCCGCGGCGAGCGCAGGGGCGAGCTTCCACGATTCCAGCATGAACGGCGTGTTCCACGGCGTGATCAGCCCGGCCACGCCGACCGGTTTGCGGTTGACGTAGTTGAGCTGGGCGCCCGGCACCCGGTAGGCCTCGTCGGTCTGCGCGACGACCAGGTCGGCGAAGAACCGGAAGTTCTCCGCGGCCCGGCGCGCCTGGCCCTTCGCCTGCGTGATCGGCAGCCCGGTGTCGAACGACTCCATCGCCGCCAGCGTCTCGTCCTGGGCCTCGACCGCGTCGGCGATCCGGTTGAGGACGCGGGCGCGCTCGCGGTTGCGCAGGCGTGGCCACGGGCCGTCCCGGAACGCGCGGCGGGCGGCGGCGACCGCGGCGTCGATGTCCGCCGCGTCGCCCGCGGCGGCGGTGGTGTACACGGTGTTCTTCGTCGGCTCCAGCACGTCGAACGTGCCGCCGTGCACGGAGTCGACGGATTTGCCGTCGATGTGGTGCCGGATGGACTGGGGGAGCTGCATCACGGGAGGCTCCTTGCCGGAACGGGGGTCAGGTACTGCTCGGCTTCGGCGGCCAGCGCGCGGACCTTGTCCTGGCCCTGTGCGGTCAGCGGGATCAGCGGCGGCCGCACGTGCCCGGAACGGATCAGCCCGCGTTGCGCCATCAGCCATTTCGAGGGCGCCGGGTTGGTTTCGGCGAACAGCAGGTCCACCAGGGGGTGCACGCCGTAGTGCAGCTCGCGGGCGCGGTCCCAGTCCCCGGCGACGGCCGCCTCGTAGGTCTGCGCCACCGCGGCCGGGGCGATGTTGGCCAGCGCGGAGACGAACCCGGCGCCGCCCAGCGCGATCAGCGGCAGGCACAGCAGTTCGATGCCCGACCACATGAGCAGGTCCCGGCCGCACAGGTGCATCACCCGGGAGAAGTGCTCGAAGTCCTTGGTGGTCTCCTTGATCCCGACGATGTTCTCGTGGTCGCGGTAGAGCCGCGCGAACGTCTCCGGCGCGATCTCGACCGCGGTGCGCACGGGCACGTTGTACGCCACGATCGGCAGGTCCGGGAACTCCCTGGCGATCGTGGAATACCAGCTGTAGAGCGCTTCCTGCGTGGGGCGCGCGTAGTAGGGCGTGATGACGAGGACGACGTCGGCACCGGCGTCGGCCGCGATCTGGGTCAGCTCCAGGGTTTCGTCGAGCTTGGCCGAACCCGTGCCGGGCGCGAACGGCACCCGGTCGCCCACCTCGTCGGCGACGGTGCGGATCGCCTCGGCGCGCTCGGTGAGCGTCTGCGACGACGGTTCGCCGGTGGAGCCGCCGATCGAGATGCCGTGCGAGCCGTTCGCCAGCTGCCAGCGGACCATCGCCCGCAGCGAATCGTGGTCCACGGCGCCGTCTTCGGTGAAGGGCGTGAACAGCGGGGCGATCGACCCGCGGATGCGGGACGGGTCAGAGCGGTATTTCATCGTGGTCCTTCCGTTCGCTGGTCCGCGCGCCAGGTCTCGAAACGCCGCCGCCAGGCCGCGTCGAGCGGGTACAGGCCCGCGACGGACTCGCCGCGGCCCACCATTTCGGCGATGAACGCCTCTTCCTCCTCCTGCGCCTCGGCGGCGGTCAGCACCTCCTCGACGAGGCCGGGCGGGATGACGAGGGCGCCGTCGTCGTCGGCCACGATCACGTCGCCGGGCTGGACGGTCGCCCCGCCGCAGCTGATCGTCGTGTCCGTCTCCCACGGCACGTGCCGCCTGCCCAGCACGGCGGGGTGGTGCCCGGCGCAGTACACGGGCAGGCCGAGTTCGGTGAGCGGGCGCGCGTCGCGGACGGCGCCGTCGGTGATGACGCCCGCCGCGCCACGCACCTGGGCGCGCAGCGCGAGGATGTCCCCGATGGTGCCGGCCGTCGCGTCGCCGCGGGCCTCCATCACGAGCACGTCACCGGGGCCGAGGGAGTCGATCGCCCGTTTCTGGGCGTTGTACCCGCCGCCGTGCGCCGCGAAGAGGTCCTTGCGGTACGGGACATACCGCAGCGTGCGAGCCGTCCCGACGAGCCGGGTGCCGGGGACGAGCGGGCGCACGCCGTCGATCGAGGAGTCGTCGTAGCCGCGCTTGCGCAGCTGCACGGACAGCGTCGCGACGGCGACCCGGCCCAGGCGCGTGCGCAGGTCGTCGGTGAGGACGGGCGCGGGCGGGGTTCCCCAGGCGTCCGCGCGCTGGGCGTCGTCCACTTCGGACGGACTGCCCCAGCTCGGAAGTGCCGGTGCCGCAACGACTTCCGTCGTCAGTCTGCCCGAGGTGACGCCCGGGGCGTCGAGGGAGAACACCTCCACCTCGATCCGCTGTCCCGGCTCGGCGACGGACGCGCCCGCCGGGGTGCCGGTGAGCACGACGTCGCCGGGTTCGAGCGTCATCACGCGCGAGAGGTCGGCCAGCATGAGGGCGAAGGGGAACAGCATCCCGGCACTGCTGTCGTCCTGCACCAGCGCGCCGTCGAGCCACGTGCGCACGCCGATGCGGGCGGGGTCGAGCCGGTCGGCGGGGATCAGGTCCGGGCCGAGCGGGGTGTAGCCGTCGCCGCCCTTGGAGCGCACGTTCGAGCCGCGGTCGGCTTTGCGCAGGTCGTGCAGCCCGAGGTCGTTCGCCGCGGTCACCCAGCCGACGCACGCCCACGCGTCGCCGGGGGAGACGCGGCGCGCGGCCTTGCCGAGCACGAGCGCGATCTCCCCTTCGAAGCCGAGGAGTTCCGTGCCCTCGGGGCGTTCCACCGTTCCCGGTCCCGTCACCGAGGAACTGGTCTTGAGGAAGTACGAGGGGTGCGCCGGAGTCCGCCCACGCTGCGCCGCCCGCGACGCGTAGCTGAGGTGGACGGCGATCACCTTGCCGGGTCGCCTGCCGAAGAGGCGGGTCACCGGGTCTTCGCTCACTGCCCCTCCTCGGGCCACATCATCAACGATGTCATATACGATCTGAGGAGATTCTGAAGCGCGCCGGGCTGTCGTGTCAAGACCGCGGGGTGCAGGGGATCTGTTACACCCCGGCTCGGCGGCGCGACCTCCGTGCTGGCGGCGTCTCGATTCTCACCGCGAACGGAGTGTGCGGATGGCTGCGGTCTCGTGGGTCTCGGTCGTGTCGGTCGTCGTGTCCGGCGGTTACCAACGCGACTGCTGACTGCTGCCGGATCGCCGCTACCCCTTGAGGCCGCTGCCGAAGCTGCGGATCATGTACCGCTGGAAGACGAAGAACAGCACCAGGACCGGGAGACTGGCCATCAGCAGGCCCGCGAAGATCTCGCCCCAGTTGCTGCTGTACTCGCCGACGAAGCCGTAGATCTGCACGGGCACGGTGACGTTCGGCGTGCCGCCGAGGTACAGCAGCGGGGTGAAGAACTCGTTCCACACGGCCAGTCCGTCGAGCACGATCACGGTGCCGGTGACGGGCAGCAGGAGGGGCAGGATCACCCGCCGGAAGACCTGGACGGTGCCAGCGCCGTCGACGCGGGCGGCTTCCTCGTACTCCAGGGGGACCTGGCGGATGAAACCGGTGTAGAGGATGATCGTCAGCGGCAGCTGGATGCCGATGTTGAAGATGATCACCGACACCGGGTTCGCGGAGATGCCCAGCGCCGAGAACGTGCGGTACAGCGGGAGCACGCCGATCTGGAAGGGCACCATCATCCCGGCGGCGACGATCCCGTACCAGCGCCGTCCTCCCGTGCCCGCGCGAGCGAAGTAGTAACCCGCGCAGGCGCCGACGACGACCAGCGCCGCCACGGTGACCACGACGATGTAGATGCTGTTGAGGAACGCGGAGCCGAGCTGCCCCTGCTCCCAGGCGAGCTTGAAGTTGCTCAGGTCGAACCGCGTGGGCGCGGCGAGCGGGTTCTGCGCCACCTCGGCGGACGAGCGGAAGCCCACCGAGACGAGCAGCCACAGCGGGAAGACGAACACCGCCGTGACGGCCAGCATCACGACCTCGAGAAGGCCGGTGCGCCACGTGTACCTGGTCATCGCCGTTCAGCTCCGTTCCCGGAAGACGCGCATCTGCCCGAACGAGATCACCGCGATGAGGATGAACACGATCAGGCCGAGCGCGATGCCGTAGCCGTACTTGTTGTAGAGGAACGCCTCGTTGTACAGCAGCGTGGACAGTGTCTGCGTGGCGTTCCCCGGTCCACCCTGCGTCGTGGCGATGACCTGGTCGAACAGCTTCAGCGAGGTGATCAGCGAGAGCGTGATGTTGATCAGGGTGGGTGTGCGCAGCTGTGGCCAGGTGACCCAGGCGAACCGTTTGACCGGGCCGGCGCCGTCCACCAGCGCGGCCTCCAGCACGTCCGCCGGGATGTTCTGCAGACCGGCGAGGTAGATGACCATTGAGTAGCCCGCGTACTGCCAGACGACGATCGCGACGATGCCCCACATCGCGAGGGACGGGTCACCGAGCACGTTCTCACCCGCGTGCACACCGGCCAGGCCGCTCAGCTTCGCCACGGGCCCGCCGGGGACGAAGATGAACTGCCACAGGTATCCGACGATGATCGGCGTCATCACCACGGGCGCGAACAGCAGCGTCCGCAACACGTTCCGGCTCTTGACCCGCGAGTTGACCCCGAGTGCCAGTGCGAGCCCGATCGCGTTCTGCACCACCGTGATGACCACCGCCATGAGGACGGTGTGCCACAGCGCGCCGACGGTGTCGCTGGAGGAGAACAACGCGACGAAGTTCGCCAGGCCGTTGAAGTGGATCGCGCTACCGAGACCGCTCCAGTCGGTGAAGGCGTACAGGACTCCCTGGACGGTCGGGTAGGCCACCACGGCGAAGAACACCACGAGGCAGGGAACCGCGAACCAGAACGGCACCTTGGTGGCCGAGGTTTTCCGGCGGCGCGCCGGGCCTTTCCGCACTCGCGGCTCGGCGACCCGCTCACTGGTCACTGTCATGGCCTAGGCTCCGTGCAGCGAGTTCTGGACGGCGTCCACCACCTGCTGGACGGTCTTCCTGCCCAGGATCAGGTCCTGGTCGGCGGCGATCATCGCCTGCTTGGTCTCGTAGCTCGGCCAGAAGTTCGTCGGCCACAACGCGGTCTTCTTCGCCTGGTAGAGGTTCGCGACGCCCTGCAGCTCCGGCAGCACGGTCACGCCCGGGGCGGGCGTGTAGGGCACCCCGAAGTTCGCCTTCGACGCCTCGTCGATCTGGTCCTGCTGGGCCATGTAGGCGAGGAACGCCAGCGCGGTCGCCTTGTTCGGGCTCGACTTGGCGACGGCGTAGGCGGCGCCCGTGTTCGTGGTGAGGTAGGTGTCCGCGGGGCTGTCGGTGGCGGGGAGTTCGAACATGTCGTAGTGCTGGTTCGGGTTGCCCTGCTTCAGGTCGTCGACGGCGGGCGAGATGATGTCGACGCCGAGCGCCTTGCCCGAGGACACCAGTTGCGTGGCCTGGGTGTCGGAGTAACCGGTCGAGTTGTCCTCGAAGCAGTGGGCGTCCCGCATCTGCAGGTACTCCTGGTGCGCCTTGGTCAGCGCGTCGCGCCACAGCGCGGACCCCGTCCAGGTCGTCGCGCCGCTCGTGACGTGCTGCGCGAACTGCGGGTCCTGCGAGTACACGAGTGTGTTGGCCAGTTCGATCGGGATCTCGGTGTTGAGGTAACCGGTCTGGTTGCCGATCGCGATCGGGGTGATCCCCTTCCCGGCCACGGTGCGGCAGAAACCGAGGAGTTCGGTGAACGTGGTCGGCACCGACACGCCGAGCTTGCCGAGCAGGTCCTTGTTGTACTCGACCCCGGTGGGGTTCTGGTACGACGTGAACGCGTACACCTTTTGCTGGTAGGACACCAGGCTCGTGGCCGTGTCGCCCATCGTGGACGCCCAGGGCTGACCCGTGAGGTCTTCCAGGAGACCGGCCTGCGCCAGGGTTTTGGTCGCCATCGAGTTGCCGGTCCCGCCCCAGACGAACATGACGTCCGGGCCGTGCCCCGCGGCGAGCTGGGCCCGCACGGTCGTCTGGTAGGTGTTGGACGGGGACTGCACGAACTGGACGGTCACGCCCGGGTGCAGCTTCTGGAACCGGTCGGCCGCGTCCTTCAGGTACGGCTGTCCGGTCTCGGAGCTGACCCGGATGGTGCCGCCGATCCCGCTGGATCCCGCCGAACCGCTCGAGGCGTCGAACCCGCCGCACGCGGTGATCGCGGTGGTGCCCGCGAGCAGGGCGGCGGCGACGGCGAGCGGCCGGAACTTCGCTGTGCTGGGGATGCCGGGCATGGCGCTCCTTTCGTGTCGGTGCCGATCCGCGTTCACCCGCGCTGTTCGAGCACCACGTGATAGGGCTGGTTGGCCAAGGTTTTGTCGAGGCCGGGGACGATCCAGGCGTCCGGGCCGGCCGTGCTGCGCGCGACGAGGAAGAAGGCGATCGGATAGGCGCCCGTCGTGTGGTCGGGCGGGATCTCCGCCGTGAAGCCGCCTTCCCGGTCGGCGGTCATCGCGATGTCCTGGTACGCCTCGGCCTGGTTGAGGTGGCGCACCCGCAACGTCAGTTCGATCCCGGGAGCCGCTTCCGCCCGCACCACCAGTGGCTCACCGCGGACGAACCCCGCGGGCGGCACACAGGTGACCGCGGGCCGCGGACCTGGCCCGGCCGGCCGGACCTCCACCGGGTGTTCCGGGGGCACCGCCTCGTCGAGCTCCCGCCGCAGCTCGTCGAGGTCGCGGTCGATCTGGCCGAGCCGGTCGCGCCAGTGCCCCTGCTCGGTCGGGCGGTCCCCGAACGCGAGGTTCGCCGCGTAGACGCCCTCGGCGACGGTCACGATCTCCGCGAGCGCGTTGCGGCCGGACCGGTAGTGCTCGAGTCCCTCGCGCAGGTGGCGTGGATCCTTGGTCTCCCGGAACAGCGAGTACCCGACGCCGGCCCGGATCTTGCCGGCGAAGAACCGGGCCAGCAACAGCTCGATCGTCACGTCGAGTGCGATCCGGCGGAAACCGGGTGCCGAGGCGTCGGTGGCGAGCCGCCGTGCCCGCGCGAGCGCCGCCTCCGCGTCCGTCGCGAAACCGTCGAGCCAGGTCGCCACCTGGTCCGGGGTGTACTTCCCGGACGGCGTCCGCGTGACCAGGCCGTGGGCGTAGTCGTCCGCGGATTCGAACAGTTCCGGGTCGAGCGGGCTGACCGTGCCCCACGTGCCCGGCGGTGCCAGGTCGAACCCGTACGTTTCCGAGGTGGCGGCGCGGGCGATCGGCAGGTCCGTGAACACCTCGGGCCAGAAGAAGTTGTTGGAGGCGCTGAGCGTCTGCGTGACGGTCACCAGTGGCAGCACCTTGCCGGCCGCGCTCAGCGCCGCGGCGAGGTCCTCGGCGGCGTCGCCGGCCAGCGTGCGCAGCTCGCGCAGCCACGACTCGGGTTCGCTGTCGGGGTCGAACATCAGCCGTCCCCACAGGCGGTATTCGTAGCTGTACTTCCGCCAGTCCGCGGTGCCCAGCCGCAGCGTGGGATCGGCGTAGAGATCCCGTGTCGCCCCGCGTCCGGTGTCCTTGCGGCCCCGGAAGGTCAACGGCTCGCACAGCTCGACGCCCAGCGCTCCGGCGATTCCGCTCATCCGCCCGTACCCCGCGAACAGCTCCGGGTCGGCCCAGAGCAGGAACCGCTGGCTGCCCGGCCACACGCGGAAGAGCAGGTCGTGGTTCCGGTCGAGGCGGAGGAAGTCGCCATAGCCGTAGCGGGTGAACCGCCGCGTGTTCTGGGTGATGCCACGCAGCCCGTCGCCGTCGGCCGGGCGCGCCGCCTCCAGCGGCCGGACCGCCGCCTGGTGGTAGGGCAGGCCCTGGTGTTCTGCCCAGTACTTCGCCGAAACCACCACGTGGGCGCCGGTCGCCTGTGCCGCGTCCAGCAGGTCCTGGTCCACGCCCTTCGCGTGGAGGTCCACGTCGAGTGGCCTTCCGGCGTCCCGCAGACCGCTCAGCACCGTTCGCCAGAAGGCGGCACGACCGGCCTCCGGCACGCCACCCTCGTAGTGCACCCGGAAGGTGAGGCCGTCGATCGAGGGGCATTCCCGCAGCAGTTCCCGCAGCCCGGCCGCCGAGTACTCGGCGACCTCCTCGTCCGCCAGGCCGTTAACCGGGTAGCGGAGGTTCGGACTGTCCACAAGCTCCGGTCGAACCGCGTGGTTCCACAGTCCCAGCTGGAAATGCACGCCACGGCGCTGGGCCTCGGCACTGGCGAACCGCAGTGCCGCGAGGTTCTCCGCTCGTTCCCGCTGCGACAACCCGGCCACCCCGACGCCTTCCCAACCGGGTACCGGGAGCAGGAACGGGTAGGCGAAGCACAGGTAGTTGTCGCGGACGTCGTCGTCGTGCGAGTAGTTGTACTGCATGCCCAGGGCCAGGTGCAGGCGGTTGATCCGGTGCAGGGCGAGCTCGTCGAGATAGCGCTTCCAGAAATCCCGGTCGCACAGCCACGGGCGGTCGAGCACGTCGCTGGAAAAGGCGCGCAGCACACCGCGGACGGCGACGGCGGGAGCGCGGAGAGCCGATTCCGCCGTCCGGATCGTCGTGACGGGGTCCGCTGAGTGCCGCACCCGGTCGGCGAGCTCGGTCAGCCCGTGCGCCAGACCCCGTGCACCACCGGCGCGGACCAGCACTTCACCGGCCGACGGTCCTGGCTCGATGAGGAAAGCCTCCGCGGGACCGAGTCCTTCGAGCACCTCGGCGCGTACGACGGCGGCGCTCGGGCCGGACTCGTCCGTCCACACGGGAATTCCCTTTTCTGCCAGCGCCTCCCGCAGCATCGACACGGCCCAGGGCACGGGGGCGACCGGGTCGGTCCCGTCGGCGAGGGTGATCAGCACATGTGCATCGGCACGATCCGGCACCTGCGTTCGCCTCCTTGCGTCACGCACGGGAAAACACCGAGATTCCGTAGTTCGGAAGAACTATTTCACGAAGGCTAGTTCCGGTCGCGCCGCGCCGTCAAGGGCGGGGTTGCGGGAACATTGTTGCCAGTAAAGAGAAAAAGGCGTACCGGCGAAACCGCGAGGCGGTTCCGATGAGCTGGTCAGAGCATGTTCTACTGTGGACGGTGGGGGCGAGGCGGAGGGCGGGCCGCCGGCGGGAAGGTCATACCTGCACGCTCCCGGAAGCGCTCGAACCGGTCACCGGCCGGACGACCTTCGGCGGCGCGGCGCAAGAGGCGCGCTCGACCAGCCGGGTCGGCAGCCGGACATGGGTTTCGGCGGGCTCGTTGCCCGCGAGGATCTCGACGAGCATCTCGACGGCCCGCCTGCCCAGGAGCTGGATGGGCTGTTCGATCGTGGTGAGCGGGGGATCGGCCATCATGCTCTCCGGCACGTGGTCGAACCCGATCACGGAAAGGTCGTCCGGCACCCGGATCCCCAGTGTCGTGGCTTCGTCCATCGCGACCAGTGCCGACAGGTCGTTCGCGGCGAAGATGGCCGTGGGCCGGTCCGGCTGGGACAGCAGCTCGTGCACGGCCTGCCGGGACACGTCCTCCTGGTAACCGGCGGCCCGCACCAGGCCGGGGTCGAACGCGACGCCCGCCGCGGCGAGCGCGCTGCGGTAGCCGTCCTCCCGCTCTTGCGACGACTTCAGGTCCCGGGGCGGCCGGCCGAGGAAGCCGATGCGCCGGTGCCCCAGCGACAGCAGGTGCTCGGTCGCCATCCGGGCGCCCCGGAAGTTGTCGGCGCCGACCGTGGGTCCGTCTTCGCCGGCCGTGTGGGGATCGACGGCGACGACCGGAACGTCGGAACGCGGCGCCGACACGGTGGGCGTCACCAGCACGGCCCCGTCGATCAGCGTGCCCGACAGCCGCGACAGGTAGCGGTTCTCCCAGCCGAGGTCCCGCGGGCCCACGCCACCGGCGGAGTAGACGACGAGTTCGTAGTCGTTGTCCCGCATCGCGCGCTCCGCGCCCTTGAGCAACTCGGCGCTGAAGGGTTCGATGGCCCACACGAGGACGCCGATGACGTTCGTCCGGTGGTTGCGCAGGCTGCGCGCCACCAGGCTCGACTCGAAGCCGAGCTCGGCGATGACCTCCCGCACGCGCGCCACCGTCGCCGCGGCCACGCCGTACCGGTTGTTGAGCACCTTCGACACCGTCGCCACCGACACGCCCGCTCGCGCGGCGACGTCGCGGATGGTCACCCGACTGTTCGTCACCTCGCTGACCATACTCCCTTTTCAAACGTTATCGATAACGATTGACACCAGGTCAGAGCGCTGACCAGAATGGTCGGCGGGTGCCCTGCGCCCGGGCGGCCCGGTGCCGCCGGCGGTGCTTCTCCGTGCTCCGATCCGGCCCCGAGGGGTGAAGACTTGACGAACGACGCCACACCGCCGCTGCGGGTGGAAGGAAGCCGGCTGGTGACCGCGAGCGGCACGCCCGTGCGCCTGCGCGGGGTCGGGCTCGGTGGGTGGCTGAACCTGGAGAACTTCATCACCGGGTTCCCCTCGACCGAGGAACTGCATCGCCAGGCGATGCGAGCGGTGTTGGGGCAGGAGGTCCACGACGCCTTCTTCGACCGCTTCCAGGAGGTGTTCTTCACCGACGACGACGCGGCCTTCCTGGCCGGCCTGGGCCTCAACTGCGTCCGCGTTCCGTTCCACTACCGGCTGTTCGAAGACGACGACCGGCCGATGGAGCTGAAGGAGGAGGGCTTCCGGCTGCTGGATCGCGCCGTCGACGTGTGCGCCCGGCACGGTCTCTACACGGTGCTGGACCTGCACGCCGCACCCGGCCACCACAACCAGCGCTGGCACAGCGACAACCCGACCCACAGGTCGACGTTCTGGCAGCACCGGCATTTCCAGGACCGGGTGGTGCACCTGTGGCAGGCGCTGGCCGGCCGGTATCGCGGGAACCCGTGGGTCGCCGGCTACAACCCGCTCAACGAGCCCGCGGACCCCGAGGGGCACGTGATCGAGCCGTTCTACGCCCGGCTGCACCAGGCGATCCGGGCGGTCGACCCGGACCACGTGATCTTCCTGGACGGGAACCGCAACGCCACCGAATTCGGCATGTTCCGGGACCCCTGGCCCAACACCGTCTACACCGTGCACGACTACGCGCTCGCGGGGTTCGCGGACGCCGGGCCCTATCCCGGGGTGTCACGCGGGGAGTACGTCGACCAGCGGTACCTCGAAAAGCGCTTCCTCCAGCGGTCGGAGTACATGCGCGGCACCGGGACGCCGATCTGGGTCGGCGAGTTCGGTCCTGTCTACAGTGGACACGCGGAACGGGACGAGTCGCGCTACCGGGTGCTGGCCGACCAGCTGGAGATCTACGACGAGCACGACGCGGGCTGGAGCCTGTGGACCTACAAGGACATCGGGCTGCAGGGCGTGGTGCACGTGGAGAGGACCTCGCCCTACCTCGAGCGCATCGCCCCGGTACTCGAGAAGAAGGCACGGCTCGGCGTGGACCTGTGGGGCGGGACCGACGCCGGGATCCGGCACATCTTCGACCCGCTGGAGCGGACGGTGGCGGAGGAGTTCCCGCGGTTCGACCCGCGCCCGTTCGGGCAACGGGAATGGGTGCAGGTGCTGGTGAGGCACATCCTGCTGGCCGAACCCATGGTCGACGACTTCGCCCGGTGTTTCCTCGGTGTCGGCCCCGAGGAAGCCCGGGCTCTCGCCGATTGCTTCGCCTTCGGCCGCTGCGTCGAGCGAACGCGCCTGACCGACGTCCTGCGAGCCCACCTGTGAAGATCGAGAGCATCGAAACGTTCGTCAGGGGACCGATCGCGGTCGTGCGCGTCCGCACCGACGACGGTGCCGAGGGAATCGGCCAGACCGCCCCCTACGAAGCCGCGCTCACCGCGCGGGTGCTGCACACGATGGTCGCCCCGTGCTTCCTGGGCCGTGATCCCTGGGACCTCGAGGTCCTCGTCGACGACTGCCTCCGCAGGCACTACAAGTTCCCCGGGAGTTTCCTGCACCGGGCACTGTCCGGTGTGGACACGGCGCTGTGGGACATCCTCGGCCGCAGTACGGGTCAACCGGTGAGCAAGCTGCTCGGCGGTCACGCCCGGGATTCGGTGCCGGTGTACGCGTCGAGCATGCGCCGTGACATCAGTCCGGAGCAGGAGGCCGAGCGGCTGCTGGGGCACATCCGGGAATCCGGCTTCGGGGCCGTGAAGATCCGGGTCGGCGAAGCGATGGGACGGGACGTCGACGCCGCGCCGGGGCGTACCGAACACATCATCAGGCACCTGCGGCAGGAACTCGGCGAGGAGATCCACATTTCCGCGGACGCCAACGGCGGGTTCACGGCCGCCCGGGCGGTCCGGGTGGGGAGGATGCTCGAGGAGTACGGCTACTTCCACTTCGAGGAACCGTGCCCCTTCCCGGAACTGGAACAGACCGCGCGGGTGACGGCGGCGCTCGACATCCCCGTGTCCGGGGGTGAACAGGACTTTTCGCTCTCCCAGTTCCAGCGCATGATCACCGGGCACGTGGTCGACATCGTGCAGCCGGACATCGGCTACCTCGGCGGCGTGTCCCGCGCCCGGAAGGTGGCGGTGCTCGCCGAGGCCGCCGGTATCCCGTGCACCCCCCACTGCGCGAACAGCTCGCTGCTGCAGGTGTTCACCCTGCACCTCGCCGCCGCGATGCCCGCGTGCCACCACTACCAGGAGTGGAGCATCGAAGACACCCCGTGGACCCGCGGAATCTACGGTCCGCTGCCGGAGGTCGTCGGCGGACGGGTGCCGGCTCCTTCGGGACCCGGCTGGGGCGTGGAACTCGAACCCGGGTTCATCGCCGCAGCCGAGCGTCAGGTGTCCCGACTGGGCAGCTGATTTCACGGGTGCGGCGCCCGGCTCCTCCCTGAACAGCGCGCAGCGCTCGTCGGATGGTGGCCTGGCCCTGGTTGCCCACGTCGGCCCCCTTGGCAGCGCCCGCGGGCTCGCACACGCGGTCTTCCGCCGCGCTTCGTCCGGTTCAGCGCCGGCAGCGCCACCTGTCTGGAGCGAAACCGCTCTAGGCGCACACGGACTGCACGGCGGTGTCGAGCGCCTCGCGGTGCAGGGCGTCCAGCCGGCCCAGGACGACCGCGGATCCGGTGGCCACGGCGAGCTGGACGGTGCACGCCGTTCGCTTGGCGCGTACGTCCACAGTGGACTTCAGCTGCCCGAGCAGGTCCGTGGTCAGCCGGTCGAGCCGGGTGCGGATCTCGCCGAGGTCCGGGCGGGTGGTGGGCGCTTCGCCCGGGTGGGCGGTCCAGCGGGCGAACAGGCCGCGCTGCACCTGCTTGTTCGCGGTGATCTGGTCCTCGAAGAACGCCGCCGCCTGCTCCGGGTCCAGGCCGAGTGCCCCGGCCTGCTGCCGCACCTGGTCGAGCACCTGCTGTTCGCGGGTGGGGTCGTCGATCGGGGAGCCGGTGCCGAACTTGGCTGCCGCCACGTCGTCGCTCACGCGCAGGCGCTCGACGACGAGGTCGGTCAGCGTGCCGAGCCTGCCGAAAGCCTTGTGCGGCGCGGGAACGCCGGTCGCGGGCGTGTCCGCGGCGGTGGCCGGGGGAGCGGTCACCGACATCGTGCCGGCCACCGCCAGTGCGGTGACCGCGACACCACGGGCCACCCTGCTGCGCTTGCCCAACTGCCTGCCTCACTTTCGCACGCTGTGTGTAGCGCTCACTATAGCGCGACCTCAGCGAGATAGAACGATCAGTCTTGACAGCGACCCCGGTGCGGCGCACAGTGGAGAGCGATAGAACGTTCGGTATCGCGGTTCGGCCGCGACGGAGAAGGGATTCCTCTCATGGCCAAGCCCCTGTACGTCGGCATCGCCACCTCGACCGGCGACGGCCGCGCGGGAGGGCAGGCGCGGACCGACGACGGCCTGCTGGACCTCTCGCTGGCGATCCCCAAGGAGATGGGCGGACCCGGTGGCGCGACCAACCCCGAGCAGCTGTTCGCCGCGGGCTGGGCGTCGTGCTTCCACTCGGCGCTCAAGGCCGTCGCGGCCCAGCGCAAGGTCGCGGTCACCGACTCCGCGGTCGTCGCGGAGGTCGAGGTGTACCCGACGCCGGAAGGCGGGTTCTCCCTCGGCGCTGCGCTGCACGTCGAACTGTCCGGTGTGGACCAGGCCACCGCGGACCGGCTCGTCGAAGGCGCCCACGCGATCTGCCCGTACTCGAACGCGACGCGGGGCAACATCCCGGTGGCGGTCGACGCGACCGTCGCCTGAGGGCGGCCGCCGGGCCGGCGCGGAGATCGCCGGCCCGGCGCGCCCGGTGGGGGAGCGGGGCCGTCGCGGACCTATCATGGCCGCATGGCGAGGGATTCCAGCTCCGGGGCGAGCAGCCGAGAGCTCATCTTGAACGCGGCTCGCGCCCTCGTCGGGGAAAAGGGCTACGACGGCATGGCCATTTCGGACCTCAGCGCGCAGTCCGGGCTCCCGCCGAGTTCGATCTACTACCACTTCGGCAGCAAGCTCGGCGTCCTGGCGGCGCTGCTGGAACGCACCTTCGACGAGCTGCACGCGCTGTTCCCGAACCCGTCGTCGTACGACGAACTGGCGCCGCTCGACCGCCTCGAGGCGTGGTTTTCCGCCGCCTGCGAATCGCTCGACCGGCGGCCGGACTACCTCCAGCTGCTGGTCGCCATCAGCGTCGGCCCGCAGAAGGACGCGGAGGCGGTGCAGGCGACCGTGCGCCGGATCCGCGACTACGCCCACGCTTCATGGGTGGCCGCGCTGACCCCGGTCTTCGCGCCCCACGGCGGCAAGAACAACGAGGCCCTCGTCCAGGAGCTGGCCGTGCTCGGCCGCGCCCTGACGGACGGCCTTTCGGTGACCAACAGCTTCGACGGCAAGAGCTACCGTTCGCAGGTCGCGCCGTTCGTCGCCCTCGTCCGCGGTCTGGCGGACCAGCGGGCGGCCAAGCGCAAGCGCTGACCGGGCTCCGATCGCCCTTGATAACGCCGCCGCCCGTTGTATAGTGAGCGCTACATACAACGAATGAGGCGGCACATGACGAGCACTCTGGATGTCGGTGACGCGCGCCTGGCCTACACCGAGGCCGGTTCGGGCAGCCCGGTCGTGTGGCTGCACGGCTCGGGTCCGGGCGCCACCGGGATGAGCAACTTCGGCGGGAACCTGCCCGCCTTCTCCGACTACCGCAACATCGTGGTCGACCTGCCCGGCTGGGGGGAGTCCCCGCGGCCGGAGACGGGCGAGCCGTTGATCTTCCACGCCGCCGACCGGGTGTGCCGGGCGATGACGGCGCTCGGGATCGAGCGGGCCCACCTGGTCGGCAACTCCTACGGCGGGGCCGTGGCGATGCGGATCGCGATGCGGTACCCGGACCGGGTGGACCGGCTCGTCCTCATGGCGCCGGGCGGGGTCCTCCCGCCGGACGCGCCGCCGTGGCCCGCCGGGCTGGAACGGCTTTTCGCCTACATGGCCGCGGAAAAGCCGTCGCGGGAAGCCATGGCCGAGTTCGTCCGGCACATGGTCTTCGACGAGTCGCTCGCGACCGACGCGCTCATCGACGAGCGGTACGAGTCGAGCCTGCGGGCCCACCCCGAGCTGCCGGTACCGCCGAACTTCGGTGACCTGACACCCGACCTCGGCCTGATCACGGCACCCACGTTGCTCGTGTGGGGGCGGGAGGACCAGACCGTGCCGCTGACCTGGGCGCCGAGGATCCTCACCGGGATCCCGAACGCGGAGCTGCGGGTGCTGCCGAACTGCCGGCACTGGGTCCAGTACGAGCGGGCACCCGAGTTCAACCACATCGTCCGCGAGTTCCTGCGGGGCGGCGCGGCCGCCGCGGCGGAGGGATGAGGCGTGGGAATCAGGAAACTGGGCTACGTCGGTCTCGAGGTCACCGACGTCGACGCGTGGACCGACCTGCTCGGGCGCACGCTGGGCGTCGGGGTCACCCACGCCAAGTCCGGCACGGACGAGGTCGTCCTCGCCGAACTCGACGAGTTCAAGTACCGCCTCGCGCTCCATCCGTCCACACAGGACCGTCCGAGGGAGCTGGGCTGGATCGTCGACTCGCCTCCGGAGCTCGACCGGCTCACCCGCAAACTCGCCGACACCGGGTTCACCGTCGCGGACGGCTCGGCGGAGGAACGGGAACTGCGTGGTGCCACGCACTTGCGGTGGTTCACCGACCCGGTGGGCTACCGCGTGGAGCTGGCCGTCGGGGAAGCCAAGGTGCGCCTCGGGGCCGAGCGCCCGGCGGGCGGACCCGGTGTCACCGGCCTCGGTCACTTCGTGCTGGCTAGCCCGAAGCTCGGGGAGCTGCGCGAACTCTACGAGTCGGTGCTCGAGTTCAAGCTGACCGACTACCGCGCCCCCGGCCTGTTCTTCTTCCGCTGCAACCGAACGCACCACAGCATCGCGCTCGCGTCCGCCGAGACCGCGTCGATCCACCACCTCGAACTGGAGCACGGCTCGCTCGACGACGTCGGGCGGGCCTACGACCGGGCGAGGGCCAACGACGTGCCGATCTCGATCAGCCTCGGCAGGCACATGAACGACAAGGCCATCTCCTTCTACGTCCGCAACCCCAGCGGTTTCCACCTGGAGATCGGCTGCGGCGGCATCGAGGTCGGCGACGACTGGCTCCCGCACGACTTCGGACGTTCGGACGAGTGGGGCCACCACCACGCCGACGCGAACCCCTTCGCGTCACCGAAGTCATGACCGGGCTTTCGGCACGCCGTGCCGTGGTCACGGGCGCGGCGAGCGGGATCGGCGCGGCCGTGGCGGCCCGGCTGGCGGCGCTCGGCGCCCACGTCGTCGTCTGCGACATCGACGCCGAAGGCGCGGCCCGGACAGCCGAACGGATCGGGGGCGAGGCGAGGGTGATCGACCTCAGCCGGACCGCCGACCTCGCCGAGGCGGAGTTCGACGCCGACATCCTCGTGAACAACGCCGGGATCCAGCACGTCGCACCCCTGGAGCGGTTCGAGCCCGAGCGGTTCGCGTTCATGCTGCGGCTGATGCTGGAGGCTCCGTTCCTGCTGACCCGGGCCGTCCTGCCGGGGATGTACGAGCGCGGCTGGGGCCGGATCGTCCACATCTCGAGCATCCACGGCCTGCGGGCGAGCGCTTACAAGTCCGCTTACGTCAGCGCCAAGCACGGCCTGCTCGGGCTGTCCAAGGTCATCGCGCTGGAAGGCGCGGCCAAGGGCGTCACGAGCAACTGCGTGTGCCCGGGTTACGTGCGCACCCCGCTCGTCGAGAACCAGCTGGCCGACCAGGCCGCGGTGCACGGCCTGAGCACGGACGAGGTGGTGTCGGAGGTGCTGCTGGCGAGGTCGGCGGTGAAGCGCCTCATCGAACCGGGTGAGGTCGCCGCCGCGGTGGCGTACCTCTGCTCACCCGAGGCCTCGGCCGTGACCGGCACCGAGCTGGTCCTCGACGGAGGCTGGAGCGCCGCCTGACGTCGGCTCCGGGGCGGCCATCGGCAACGGCGTCGCCGAGAAGACGCCGTCGGGATCCACGGCCGCCTTGATCCGCTGCAGGCGGGGCAGGTTGTCCCCGTGGACTCCGGCGAGCTGGTCGGCCGCCTCCGGGCCGAGGAGGTTGGCGTACCCGCCCGGGAAGGCGGACCCGGCCAAAGCCCCGGACGCCGCGTCGGCCCAGCTGTCGACGGGCTCGCCGGGTTCGCCCGCTTCGCGGATGCCGAGAATCTCGGCCATGAGGTGTGGCCGGCGCAGCGCGAACGCGGTGTCGGCCGTGGCGACCTCGGCCGCGGCGCCGTGGAAGTGGTGCAAGGTCATCCCGGACAGCGGCGTCGGCAGCCGTCCGCCGAAGCGCTCGACGACGTCGATCACGTCGTTGACGAGACCGGGCATCGAACGGGTCCGGATGGTCACGTACCTGCCATCGGGGAACATCGCGTCCCGCCCGGCGATCGCGGCCGCGTACGGCGCGGCCTCCAGCTGGGCGAGCAGGGGAGCGCCGAGCCGCGTCAACGCCTGCACCGGCCCCGACGGGTCCTCGCCGGTCGCCGTGTCCCCGGCCCAGGTCGGCAGCACCAGCAGGGCGGGGGAGCCGTCCGGCGCGGCGATCGCCCCGACCTGGATCGTCAGGTCGGCGGGTGCGGTGTGCTGCGCCTCGCGAACCCGTTCCAGCACCTGCCGGGCCTGGTGCCAGGGGTAGAGCACCAAGCCGGTCACGACGGACGGGATGGCGTGCAGCCGGACGGTCATCGACGTCACGGCCCCGAAGTTGCCGCCTCCGCCGCGCAGGGCCCACAGCAGGTCGGGATCGTGCCGGGCGTCCGTGCGCACGACCGACCCGTCGGCCAGGACCACCTCGGCGGCCAGCAGGTTGTCCGCGGCGAGGCCGGTCCGCCCGGCGAGCGGGCCGTAACCGCCGCCGAGGGTGAGCCCCGCCATCCCCACCGTGCCGATCGTGCCCGTCGCGGCCACCAGGCCGTGCTCGCCGGCCGCCGCCAGCACGTCGTTGGCCGACGCGCCGCCGCCGACTTCGGCGGTCCGGGCGCCGGGGTCCACCCGGACCTCGTGCAGCGGCCGCAGATCCAGCGTGAGGCCCCCGTCGCTCAGCGCGCGGCCCGCCCAGTCGTGGCCGCGGCCGCGGACCGTGAGCGGGAGCCCGCGGTCACGCGCGGTGCGCACGCCGAGCACCACATCCGCGGTGGTCGTGCAGGTCAGCACGATGGCGGGCCGGTGCCGCACCGCGCCGTTCCACACCGTGACGCCTTCGGTGTAGCCCCGGCCGGTCACGTGCACCTGCTGGGCGCGGAGGGAGGTGCGCAGTACGCGGTGGGCGTCGGCGATGGCGCGGGCCTGGTCGGCAGAGTGCTGCCTAATGTTTATGTCAAGCAGCGGTAGCCGTGGTGTGTCGGTAGTCGGCCTGGTAAGGCTGGCGGGTGCGCAGGAGCGCGTAGAGGACG
>NZ_FORP01000047.1 GCF_900114035.1 Amycolatopsis sacchari
CGAGGCACGCCCACATGGTAGAGAGAAAACCCCGCCACCACAGGAGCCCCGCCACGCGTGTCAGACCCCAACCCCCGCCTAACTTAGCGGTATTGCCCGCCGGCGAGGCATTCTTTTTCTTTGGACTGGCTTCCTTGCTGGTCAAGTCGGGCACGGGGTCTCCCGGCGCTGGCGCGCCTGCTGAGCGGCCCCACCCCCGCCCCGATCTTTGAGTGTTCACGGCCGATCCGTCGCGTCAAGAGCGCCTTCGGCGTCCCTTCGGGATGGCTGCGCCACTCTTGACCCGGCGGATCGGCCGTAAGTGCGGCTGGGGATCGGGGCGGGGGTGGGTGTGGGCGGTGTGGCCGCTCGCTTCGCATCGACGGGTGGCGGTGGTGGGGTGGCTGCCGCTGTTCCGGTGCGGTGCATCGGATCGTCAAATGCCACATCCCACTGTCCTTCGTGGCACGTATCGTGGTGCGGTGCGTGCTGTGGTGTTCGAGGCGTTCGGGGACCTGCCCCAGGTGCGGGACGTGGCCGAGCCCATCCCGTCTCCCGATGGCGTGGTGGTGGCCGTCGAGGCGACTGGGGTTTGCCGTAGTGACTGGCACGCCTGGCGCGGGCACGACCCCGACGTCAGGCTGCCCCACGTGCCCGGGCACGAGCTCGCCGGGACGATCGTCGCCGTGGGGGAGCGCGTGCGGGTCCGGCGGGTGGGTGAGCGGGTCACCGTGCCGTTCGTGTGTGCGTGTGGAGCGTGTCCCCAGTGTGCCTCCGGCAACCAGCAGATCTGCGACAACCAGTTCCAGCCGGGGTTCAGCGGCTGGGGGTCCTTCGCCGAGCGCGTGGCCCTCGACCACGCTGACGTGAACCTCGTGCCGCTGCCCGATGGGCTCGACTCCGTCACCGCCGCCGCGCTCGGGTGCCGCTTCGGGACCGCCTTCCGGGCCGTCCTCCGGCAGGGGGAGCTGTCTGCCGGGGAGTGGGTCGCCGTGCACGGGTGCGGTGGGGCTGGCATGTCCGCCGTCCTGCTCGCCGTTGCCGCTGGGGCGCGCGTTGTGGCCGTCGACCTCTCCGCCGAGGTGCTCGCCATGGCCAAGCAGTTCGGTGCCGAAGTCACCATCCAGAGCGACAACCCCGCCGAGGAGATCCGCGAGATCACCGGCGGTGGCGCCCACCTGTCCCTCGACTGCGTCGGGCTGCCCGCCACCTGCGCCGCCTCCGTGGCCAGTCTCCGCAAGCGTGGACGGCACGTGCAGGTCGGGCTCATGCCGCCCGAGCAGGGTGTCCCCCCGATCCCCATGCACCGCGTCATCGCGGACGAGTTGCGCATCCTCGGCAGTCACGGCCTCCAGGCCCACGAGTACCCCGCCATGCTCGACTTCGTCACGCGCTCCGGCCTCGACCTCGGAAGGCTCGTCGGCAGGCGCATCAGCCTCGACGAAGCGCCCGCCGCGCTCGCCGAGATGGACCGGCCCGTGCCCGCCCGAGCCGGGGTCACCGTCGTGGAGCTGCCGCGGCCGTGACCCCACCGGGCAGTTACCAGGAACTGACCGAGCTGCTCCGCGGCCGCCTGCCGAAACTGGCGTCGGGGCAGCTCCGGATCGCGCACCTGGTGCTGGCCGACCCGGAAGGTACCGCCCACCGCGGCATCACCGAGGCCGCCCGGCTCGTCGAGGTCCACGAATCGTCCATCGCGCGGTTCGCCAACTCGCTCGGGCTCTCCGGCTACCCCGACATCATGGAACTGTGCCGCGCGTGGCTCGCCGAACAGGCCCAGCTCGCGCGACGCACCGACGAGCGCCCCGCCGAACCACCCGGCGGCCTGCTTTCCGCCACCCTCGAACAGGAACAGACCAACCTCGCCCGCACCTACGGCCGCCTCGACCGCCCGTCCTGGCTGCGTGCCGTCGCCCTCCTCGCCGAAGCCGACGCGGTGCACGTCCTCGGCCTGCGCGAGTGCGCCCCGATCGCGGCCCTGCTCAGCCGGGGCCTGCGCGGGAGGCAGCTTGGCGCCTGCCTCGTCGACGAACTGCCCGGGCTGACCGGCGTGCTCGTCGCCGTGTCGATCCGCCGCTACGCCGCCGACACCGTGCGCGCCGTCGAGTACGCCCGAGACCACGACGTGCCGGTCGTCGCGCTCACCGACAACCCCGCCTCACCACTCGTCGAGCACGCGCAGGCCGCGTTGTTCGCGGAGACGAGCGGCGTCGGCGGGCACTCCCTCACCGCGCTCGCCTCACTGGCACAGGCACTGGCGGAAGAGGTCGCCCTCCGGCGCGGAGACTCCCACGCGGAGGACGACCTCCCGTCCTTCGGTTTCTACTTCGCCCACCCGTCGCCCGGCCACCGCCCCTAGCGGAGACGCTTCGCGTCACATCACCATCTGCGGTCGATAACGGTCCCGTTCGGATACCACTGGATGTAGCCGAACTGGAAGTCGTTGCGCCGTCCGCCGTCGAAGGTGAACTCACCCGACCGCGGGTAGCCCAGGTACGACCGCTCCCAGCCCAACGCCGACCACCGCTGCCGGATCGCGCCGTACACCTCGTGCGCCCCGGTTCCCGGCGTCCAGTAGATCGACGACGCCTTGTCGAAGTGGTTGTAGCGGCCCACCCCGTCCGGTGTGGTCAGCTCATCGGTGACCGGGTAGCCCATCGGCCCCTTCTCCCAGTCCAGCGCCGCCCACGTCTTCCGGATCTCGCCCCACACGCCGTGTGCGCCGGTGGCGGGCGTCCAGTAGATCGAGGACGCCTTGCTGAAGTGGTTGTAGCGGCCGATGCCGTCGGGCGTGATCAGCTCGTCCGTGGCCGGATAACCCGTCGGGCCCTTCTCCCAGTCCAGCGCCGCCCACTTCTCGCGGATCAGGCCCCAGATCGCGTGCGCGCCCGTGCTAGGCGTGTAGTACACCGACGCGGTGCCGGTCGCGGGCGTGCCGATGAAGTGGTTGAACCGGCCGATGCCGTCCGGCGTCCCGGTTTCATCGGTCAGCGGGGCGCCGAACCGCGTGTGCCCGCCGAGTTCCAGGTACTTCACGAGCACCTGCCCGATCACGGCGTGCACGCCCGTCTGGCTGGACCAGTACAGCCGGCCGCGCTCGTACACCCGGTACCGCACGCCGCCGTCGATCACCTCGGGTGCGGTGGGCGCGCCGACCAGCTGCCGCAGCGCCGCGTCCGAGTTGTAGCGCTGCTCGATCGGCGTCGCGTAGACCGCGCTCAACGTGAGGTCGTTCGCGGGCATCTTGAACGTGCGGACGCGGTCGGTCGGGCCGTCCGCCCACCCCGTGAAGGCCGAGGCCCCGTCGCTCGCCGTCGCGGCGGCGTTCACCTCCAGCGTCACGCCCTCAGTGACCATCGCGGTGTTGGCGTTGTTCTCCGACGGGATCTGCAGCGCGGCAGGCACGTTCGACGTCAGCGTGAGCCGGTGCTGGCGGGGCCAGGCGGTGTAGGTCTGCGTGGCGACGACGCCCGCGCTGTCGGTGACCGTCGCGGTGACGAGCAGCCGCGTGTCGGGGTGGTCCGGGAACGGCACGGTGAAGCTGTCGCCGGTCGCGCCGACGCCGGGGTGCGAGTGGCACGTCGCCTCGTCCGGGCAGTGCAGCTCGCGGCTCGTCCACGTCACGGCCAACGCGCCGTCCTCGGCGTCCGTCGCCGTCGCGGACAGGGCGATCGGCTCCCCGACGGCGAACGTGTCGCCCGGTGGCGTGGTGAGCGCCAGCTGCGGCGAACGGTTCGACGGGGCCACGGTGAGCGTCGTCGTTCCGGTGGCGCCCAAGGGATCCCGGACGGTCAGCGTCGCGGTGTACCGGTCGGTGCCCGCCGCGTAGGTGTGCGTCGCGACGCGGCCGGTGCCGGTCGTGCCGTCGCCGAAGTTCCAGCTGTAGGTGAGCTGGTCGCCGTCGTAGTCCAGCGAACCGGAGCCGTCGAACGTGACCGTGCGCGTCGCGGCGTCGGTGGTGCTGGCGGCGGACGCGACGGGTGCGGTGTTGCCCTGCTGATAACTGATCCGCTTCAGCGTGCCGGACAGCAGGTCGGCGTACACGACGTCACCGTTCGGCGCGGCGTCGAACTCGACGGGACCGCCGATTCCCGTGGCCCACGGCGGGTTCTGCGGTGCCTGCGTCAGCTTGCCGCTGCTGTCGTACTTGAGCGTCCAGATCTTGCCGCCCTGGTAGTCGCCGAAGAAGTACGTGCCCTTGTACTCGCCGGGGTAGCTGGATCCCGTGTAGACGAACCCGCCGGTGACGCTGTTGCCCTGGTTGCTCGCCCCGCCGTGGTGGTACTCCCACAGCGGCGGCGTGTTGTTGACGGGACCGCACTGCGCGGGGAAGGCCGTCGCGTACCCGGTCTGGTGGTTGCCCTCCCAGCACGGCCACGCGTAGTTGCGCCCCGGCTGGACGATGTCCAGCTCCTCCCACGTCTCCCAGCCGACGTCGCCGACGACCGGCAGGCCGCTGCTCGGGTCGAGCGAGAGCCGGAACGGGCTGCGGAAGCCGCTCGCGAACACCTTGCTGCGCACGGAGTTCGGGTTGGCCGCGTCGTAGTACGGGTTCGACGGCACCCCCGCGCCGGCGGCGGTGAGGTGCATGACCTTGCCGTACGGCGAGTTCGTGTCGAGCGCGCGCAGGGCACGCGGGTCGTACACGCCGCCGTGGAAGTCCGAGCTGTCGCCGGTGGACAGCCACAGGGTGCCGTCGGAGGCGGCGACGATGCCCGTCATGCCGTGCACGTTGTAGTCGACGGGCATTTCGAGCAGCGTGCGTTCGCTGCCGAGGCCGGTGGGTTCGGGGGAGCCGGTGACGGTCCAGCGCGCCAGCCGGAAGACGGAGCCGCTGCCCGTCGGCACCGAGCGCACGAGGTAGACGGTGCGCGTCGTCGCGTAGTCGGGGGCGACCGCGAGGCCGACGAGGCCCAGGTCGCCGTCGCTGTTCACGGACAGCGTGGCGAGCGCCCGCACCGCGCCGGCCGGCGAGATCCAGGTGACCTTGCCGCCCTTGCCGGTCGTGATGATGCCGCCGTCGCCGGGCAGGTGGGCGAAGTCGGTCAGGTCGTAGGCGGCCTGACCGGTGGCCTGCTCGCGGATGACGAAACCGGACGGCAGCGCCGGAGCGGCGCTCGCCTGCGGGACGGCCACCAGGCCCAGGCCGACCAGCAGGGTGACGATGAGGGTAGGCAGTACCCGTCTTGACCACCGAGAGAGCATGCTTCCCCCTTCTAGGCGTATGTCCCTTTTTCGCCCAGAAGGGGGAGTTCGTTGCAGTGGGTTACGGTGTTGTTATTTCACTCAAAGGAACGCGCCTTCGGCGGTGATCAACTTACCGACGATCAGCTTGCCGTACTGCTTGCGCTGCTTGGCGTAGTCCGGCGCCACCTCGTAGGCGCCGATCGCCGTTCATTTTCGAGCCTCCTCGCACTTTTCGTTCCCGGCTTCGCGGGTGCGGGAACACGGAATGACCAACGAGAGAAAGCCGACACGACCGCAGCCGTCACGCTATTCCGCATTTCCTGTTCGAAATCACCAGCAAATGACGAGGAGGCACGACGGCCGCGGCTTCGAAGACGACGACGGCGGCGGCGCCGGGTTGTGCGAACCGCCGACACCGCCCGCCGGCGGCGTCGTGGTCGGGGTCGTGGTCACCGGCGAGGTGGTGCCGGAGCCGGGCTCCTGCCCCGGTGCCGAGGGATCGGTGGAGGTGCTGGTCGAGGAGGTCGTCTCGGCTTCCCGCTCGTGCCAGGGAAGCCCGTTCCGGCCGGTGCCCTCCACCTCGGACACGTTGGTGACGACGACGGTGGTGCTGCCTGCCGTGCGTTGGGAGCCGGTCGGTTCGTCGGGCACGCCGCCGCCCGCGAGCCCGCCGGTGGGGCCGTGGGGCGGGCCGAACAGGGAATGTGAATCCGCCTGCGGGTCCTGCGATCCGATGTGGACGAGCAACGCGGCGAGCCCGCAGCCCAGCACGACCGCGAGCATCACGGCGACCACGCGGCCACGGCCGCCCTTCTTGCGGGGCTCGACCCAGCCCTCGCGTTCGAGGAGCGCGGCCACCGACACTTCGTCGTTCACCGGACATACCTTTCGAACCGAGGGAAAGTACGCCGGGGGTATTTCTAGCGCAGGCTGGCACGGCGTCAATAGTCGGGGTCGGGAAAGGCTTGGAAAATCACGGGGAGTGTCCGCAGATCGCGGTCCGTACCCGTTTCCGCGGCATTCCGCGTACGTTGCCGGGGCCGTTCGGGCAGGTCTGCAGCCCGGCTTCAGAGTTGCTTGCTCAACAACAGCTGGCGCACCCCGTCGAGTGCGACGGCGAACGCATCGGTCGTGCCCGCGGCCCTGGCCAGCACGTACCCGCCCTGCACGACCGCCGAAACCGTCGCCGCCACAGCCTCCGGTGCGAAATCCCGGGCCAGTTCGCCCTTGTCCTGCCCCTCGCGCAGCACCTCGGTGAGCCTGCCGTGGAGCCAGCTCAGCGTCTCGGCGACCGGCTGCCGCAGCTCGGCGTTCGCCACGATGTCCGGGTCCTGCGCCAGGCCGCCGATCCGGCAGCCGCGCAGCACGTCGCGTTCCCGGTCCAGGTACGCCCCGACGCGGTCGAGCGCCGTGCCCTCGCGGGAAAGCGCGGCCTCCGCCTCCTCGCGCAGCTCGGCCGCGCTGCGCCGGATCGCCGCGAGCGCCAGGTCGGCCTTGCCGCCGAAGTGGTGGTACATGCTGCCCTGGCCGGCGTTGGCGCGCTGCTGGATCGCCTTCGGGCTGGTGCCGACGTAACCGCGCTCCCACAGGAGCTCCTGGGTGCTCCGGATCAGCCGGTCGACCGTGTCCACCCGGTCAGTGTACCTACTGGTCGGTACGGGCGGGGAGCAGCTCCGGCGCGTGCTCGCGGACCGCGGCGAGCACCTCGTCGATGTCCGGGTTGACCATCGCGGCCGGGCCGACGAACACGGTCGGCACCGTCTCGTTGCCGTCCGCGACCGAGCGCACCCGCGCCGCGGCCTCCGGGTCCTCCCAGATGTTGACCTCGTGCAGCGGCAACCCGGCGCGTTCGAGGTGGGCGCGGAGCATCATGCAGAACCCGCAGCCGGGCCGCCAGTAGAACTCGACGAGGTTGTCGCGTGCGCTGGTCATGACCCCAGGTTAGCCATTCCCGGCGATCGTAACCCTGTCGTGATCTTGACGCGTAACGCGATCGGGGGAAAAAGCGAAATTCCGGTGGCGGAGTGACGCGTCCATGCGTCGCATTGACGCGTTGGAGGGATCCTTGTTCATCCGGCCTCGTTATGCTGCCCGGATATTGCTACTTTCCGTAATAGCAATTCTCGTCGGGGGCGGCCTCACCCCCTCGGCACTCGCGGACGAAACGACCGCGGCGCACAACACCCTTCGCACCGGCTGGGACGACGACGAGCCCGGTCTGGTGCCCTCCCAGGTCAGCGCCTCGGACTTCGGACAGCTCTTCTCGGCGAACGTGGACGGTCAGGTCTACGCCCAGCCGGTGGTGGTCAACGGCGTCGTGGTCGCCGCGACCGAGAACAACAAGGTCTACGGGCTCGACGCCGCCACGGGCACCCAGCGCTGGAAGGTCGACCTGGGCCCGGCGTGGCCGGTGTCCACGGTGAACTGCGGCGACCTCGTGCCGACGATCGGCGTGACGGCGACCCCGGTGTACGACCCGTCGACCGGCGCCGTCTACCTCACCTCCAAGGTCAACGACGGGCCCGACCCGCAGCACCCGCACTGGTACCTGCACGCGCTGGACGCCAAGACCGGCGCCGAGCGCCCCGGCTTCCCGACCGTGATCAAGGGCGCGCCCACCAACAACCCCGGCGTGCCGTTCAACCCGATGACGGCGATGCAGCGTCCGGGACTCCTGCTGCTCGACGGCGTCGTGTACGCGGGCTTCGCGAGCCACTGCGACTACACGCCGTACGTCGGCTACATCGTCGGGGTCAACGCCTCGACCGGGGTCCAGACGACCATGTGGGCCACCGAGGCCGGCGTCTCCGACGAAGGCGGCATCTGGCAGGGTGGCTCCGGGCTGGTGTCCGACGGCGCCGGCCGGATCATCGTCTCCACCGGCAACGGCATCGCCCCGGCACCCGGCCCCGGCGACGAACCGCCCTCGATGCTCGGTGAGTCGGTCGTGCGCCTGGCCGTCAACCCCGACGGTTCCCTCACCGCGAAGAGCTTCTTCAGTCCGCACGACAACACGAAGCTCAACCAGGACGACGCCGACCTCGGTTCCGGTGGCCCGATGGCGCTGCCGTCGAACTTCGGCACCAGCGCGCACCCGCGGCTCGTGGTCGTGGTCGGCAAGGACGGCCGGATCTACCTGCTCGACGCCGACCACCTCGGCGGGGCGGGCCAGGGGCCCGGCGGCGGTTACGTCTACGTCGTCGGCAACAACGGGCCCTTGCGGGCGCTGAAGTACTCGGCCTCCGGCCCGTCGCTCACGTCGGTCGGCGTGACCAGCGACAACTTCGGCTACACGTCCGGCTCGCCGGTCATCACCTCCACCGGCACGACCTCCGGCTCCGCGCTCGTGTGGGTCATCTACAGCACCGGCCCCGGCGGGCAGAACGCGCAGCTGCGCGCGTACGACCCCGTGCCCGTCAACGGCGTCATGAAGCTGCGTTACTCCGCCCCGATCGGCACCGCGGTCAAGTTCTCCGTGCCCGCCACGGACAACGGCCGCGTGTACGTCGGCACGCGCGACGGCAAGGTCCTCGGCTTCGGCAGGCCGACCACGGCCGTGCTGGCCACCAAGCCGTACGACTTCGGCTCGACCGCGGTCGGCACCACGGAGAACGCGACGGTCACGGTCACCGCGAACACGAACCTGACCGTCAACAGCGTCACGGCCGACGCTCCCTTCGGCACGTCGCTGACCACCCCGGTGACCCTCACGAAGGGCCAGACGCTGAGCGTGCCGGTCAGCTACACGCCGACGACCTGGGGTGCGTCGACGGGCAGCCTGACGTTCACCACGAGCGCCGGCAGCACCGCCATGGACCTGCACGGCCAGGGCACGCAACCGGGGCTCGGCGCCACACCGTCCTCACTCGACTTCGGTCAGGTGCGCACCGGCGCGGCGAAGGAACTGGGCGTCAACATCCTGAACACGGGCACGACGGCCGAGACGATCACCGGCGTGACCTCGCCGACCGGCGCGTTCAGCGTGGACAACGTGCCCGCGGCCGGCACCGTGCTCGAAGCCGGGGCGTCGATCACGATCCCCGTGACGTACACGCCGACGGCCGGGACGGACACCGGCACGCAGGAGACGTCGCGCCTGGTCGTGACGAGCGACCAGGGTTCGGTGACGGTGCCGCTGACCGCGGTGGCGCTCGCCGGCAAGCCGGAGCTGACGCTGGAACCCGCGGTGCTCGACTTCCACACCGTGCAGCCGGGCAAGCCCGTGACGATGTCGTTCAGCGTCGCCAACACCGGCACGGTGCCGTTGACGATCACCAAGGCGAAGGCGCCCGCGGGCGTGTTCTCGGTGGCCAGCGCGGACCAGCTGTCCGAGGGCCAGGTGATCCCGCCGGGCGAGGAACTGCAGCAGAAGGTGACGTTCACGCCGGCCGACGCCTACCCCGCGCGGGCGGTCTACGAGATCACCGGTGACGACGGGCAGGCGGCGCAGACCGTCACGCTGCAGGGCAACACCGACCCGATCACCGACTACTACAACGCGCTGGGCGGCGCCCGCGGCTCGACGCTGAGCGACCCGGTGTCCCCGCAGTACGACACCGCGGGCGGCGGCAAGGCGCAGGACTTCCGCGGCGGCTCGATCTACTGGTCGGCGGCCACCGGTCCGCACGTCGTGCAGGGCGACATCCTCGCGAAGTACAAGGCGCTCGGCGGGCCGGCCGCGCTGGGGTACCCGATCACGGACGAGACGGGGACCCCGGACGGCGTGGGCCGGTTCAACCACTTCTCGCTGGACGGCGGCGCGTCGATCTACTGGACCCCGCAGACGGGTGCGCACGCCATCCAGGGTGCGATCCGGGCGAAGTGGGAGTCGATGGGCTGGGAGCGCGGCCCGCAGGGCTACCCGGTCACCGACGAGCTGACCACGCCCGACGGGGTGGGCAAGTACAACCACTTCTCGCGGGCCGACGGTGCCTCGATCTACTGGACGCCGAACACCGGTGCCTGGTCGATCCAGGGCCAGATCCGCGACCGCTGGGCGGCGCTGGGCTGGGAGGCCGGCCCGCTGGGGTACCCGATCACCGACGAGACGGGGACCCCGGACGGCGTGGGCCGGTTCAACCACTTCAGCAAGCAGGGGTCGGTCTACTGGACGCCCTCGACCGGACCGCACGCGATCTACGGGCAGATCCGTGACCGCTGGGCGGCGCTGGGCTGGGAGACCGGTCCGCTGGGCTACCCCACGACCGACGAGACGGGCACGCCGGACGGGGTGGGCCGGTTCAACCACTTCAGCAAGCAGGGGTCGGTCTACTGGACGCCGTCCACGGGCGCGCACGGGATCTACGGCGCGATCCGGGACAAGTGGGCCTCGATGGGCTGGGAGCGGAGCAACCTGGGCTACCCGACGTCGGACGAGTACGGGATCAACGGCGGGCGGCGGAACGACTTCGTCCGCGGGTGGATCACGTTCCTGTTCTCCAACGGCTCCACCCAGGTGACCTACCGCTGAACGCGGGCCCGGGGGCGCACCCGCCCCCGGGCCCGTCCACAGTGGACCGTCAGTGCCAGGTGTTCCCGGTGATCCGTTCGTACGCCTCGGCGTAGCGGCGGCGGGTGGCTTCGACGATGTCCGCCGGGATCTCCGGACCGGGCGCGGTCTTGTCCCAGCCGGTGCCCGCCGCCCAGTCGCGGACGAACTGCTTGTCGAACGCGAACTGCGGGCGGCCCGGCTCCCACTCGTCGGCGGGCCAGAAGCGGGAGGAGTCGGACGTGAGCACCTCGTCGCCGAGGGTGAGCACACCGTCGGCGTCCCAGCCGAACTCGAGCTTCGTGTCGGCGACGACGATGCCCTGGCTCGCGGCGTGCTCGGCGCCCCGCCGGTAGATCTCCAGCGTCAGCTCACGCAGCCGCTCGGCGGTCTCACGGCCTTCCTGGTTCACGACGTCGTCGAAGGTGATGAACTCGTCGTGCCCCTCGCTGGCCTTCGTGGTCGGAGTGAAGATCGGCTCGGGGAGCTTGCTGCCCTCGACCAGCCCCGGCGGCAGCGCGACGCCGGACACCGTACCGTACTTCTGGTACTCCCGCAGGCCCAGCCCGGCGAGGTAGCCCCGCGCGATGCACTCGACCTGCACCATCTTCAGCGGCTTGCAGCGGATCGCGCGGCCGGCGAACTCCTCGGGCACGTCCGTCACCGACCGGACGTGGTTGGGCACGACGTCGCGGAAGTGCTCGAACCACCAGTTCGACAGCTGCGTCAGCAGGGCGCCCTTGCCGGGGATCGGGGTGGGCAGGGTGACGTCGTAGACCGAGATCCGGTCCGACGCGACGAGCAGGATGTCGTCCCCGTCGCGGTAGAGGTCCCGCACCTTGCCCGCGTGAATGTGCTCCATGAAACCCGTCCCTCCCGGTGAAGATCGCCGCCTCATCCTAGGTGAGCCGTCTCCCGCCTCCTCGAAGTTGGTGAGGTGGGGGCCCGAAAACCGATACGCTTCGGCGGCATGGCGGACGGTTCGTGGCTTTCGGGCCGGCGACGCGAGTCCTGGCTGAGTTACCTGGGGGCACACACGCTCGTCGAGCGGGTGGTGGAGCGGCATCTGCACGACAACGCGGGCGTCTCGCACGCGGAGTACGAGATCCTGTCCCGGCTGCGGGCGGCGGGCGGGCGGTTGCGCATGGGCGAGCTGGCCTCCGTCGTGTTCTCGCCAGGCAGCAGGCTCAACTACCGCGTCACGCGGCTCGCCGGGCTCGGGCTCGTGCGACGGGAACAGCATCCCGTGGACCGGCGCGGGCTGTACGCGGTGCTGACCCCGGAAGGGACGCGGTTCCTCGACCAGGTGCAACCCGGGTACGCGGAGGCGGCGCGTCGCGCGGTGGGTGCGCTGACCGAGGAGGAGTTCCTGGAACTGGGGCGGTTGAGCGAAAAAGTCTTCCGCGCGCTGTGTGACGACTCGCGGTCAGAGGTGGCGGACAGCGGCGCGGAGGGCAGCGGGGGACAGCCGGGAGAGCATTAACCCGGCCTTCGCCTCCGGGGTCACCGGCACCAGCGCCTTACCCGTGGCCACCGCCCGCACGATCTCCTTCGCCACCTTCTCCGGCCCGAAGTTCCGCCGCCGGTACGCCTTCGTCGCGGCCGCGCGCCGCAGCTCCTGCTCCTCCTCGCTCAGCCCGGAGAACGTCGTGGTGCGCGTGATGTTCGTCGCCACGAACCCGGGGCAGATCGCCGAAACCGCGATACCCCGCGACGCCACCTCAGCCCGCAGGACGTCCGACGCCATCAGGACCGCCGCTTTGCTCGTCGCGTACGCGGCGAGCGACTTCGCGGGCAGGTAACCCGCGGCGGAGGCGACGTTGACGATGTGCCCGCCCTCGCCGCGCTCCGCCATCAGCTCGCCGAAGATCCGGCACCCGTGCAGCACGCCCCACAGGTTGACGTCCAGCACCCGCTCCCACTCCTGCGTCGTCGTGGCGAGGAAGGTGCCGGCGTGCCCGATCCCGGCGTTGTTCACCAGCACGTCGGGCACCCCGTGCCGCGCCACCACGTCGTCGGCGAACTTCCGCATCGCGGCCTCGTCGGACACGTCCACCCGGTACGCGGGCAGGCCCGTCGCCCGCGCGGCCTCCTCGTCGAGGTCGCACACCACGACCTCGGCGCCCGTCGCCGCGAAGGCCTTCGCGGTGGCCAGCCCGATCCCGCTGCCGCCGCCGGTGACGACGACCAGCTGCCTCCGGGGTTCCACGCCGCCGTCGACGTGGTCGATCAGCTCCGTCGCCATCCGCGCGACCTGGGCACCGTCGCGCAGCAACGCCGACCAGTGCCCGGCGTACAGGCGGCGCCGCCACAGCCGTGGCGCCCACCGTTCCGCGCCCTCGGCGAGCGCCGGGGTGACGTACCGGTCGTACACGGGCGTGATGACCTGCACCGGAACTTGGGTGGTGCGCTTGCGGGGACGGCTGAACCGTTCGCGGACGTTGGCGCGGTAGAGCGAAAGCCCGCGTGCCGCGTCGGAGGCGAGCGTCGGGGCGGGATGTCCGGGCCGTGGCGGCACGTGCTCGGCCAGGCGCAGGAACTCCGGCCAGCGCTTCGCGAGCACCCCGCGCCACAGCAGTTCCGGCAGCAGCGGCACGTGGAACGCGAGGATGTACCACGAGTGCAGCTGCTGCCTCAGCACCTTGCCGAACCGGCGGGGGGAGCGGGTGCGGAACCAGTACGCGGCGTGGTCGAGGCACGGCCCGGAAATCGAGGTGTACGAGGCGATCCGCTGGTGCGCCCCGGGTTCGGTGACGGCCTCCCAAGCCTGGATCGAACCCCAGTCGTGGGCGACGACGTGCACCGGCGCGTCCGGGCTCACCGCGTCGGCGACGGCGAACAGGTCGTCCTTCAGGTGCGGTAGGCGGTACGCCTCCAGGCCGCGCGGCGCGTCGGACTGCCCGGCGCCGCGGACGTCGTACCGCACGACGCGGAACCGCTGCGACAGGACGGCCGCCACGTCGTCCCACACCGCGTGCGTGTCGGGGTAGCCGTGCACGAGCAGGACCGTCGGCGCGTCCTCGGGGCCTTCTTCGAACACGGCCAGCCGGACGTCGCCGGAGTTCACGATCCGCATCCGCCGAAAGTAACTGTGACCGCGAGTAACAGTCAAGGCGGCCCGCCGCGAGGGCGGGCCGCCTCTTCTGCCGTGGATCAGCTGGCGATCAGGCGACGGCGCAGGAACCACGCACCGGCACCGGCCAGCGCGGTGACGCCGCCGACGACGAGGCTCACCATCGGCACGACCTTCACGGTCTTGGCGCTGGTGTTGTTGCTCGTGTCGGGGTCGGGGTCGTCACCGGTGACGGTCGCGGCGTTGGTCAGGTACTTCGCCGAGCCGTCCTGGTTCACCGTGTTCACCGTGGCCGTGATGTCGTAGCTCACGGAGTCACCGACCGCCAGCGAGTCGCCGGTGCAGGTGATCACGCTGTCCGAGCCGAGGACGCAGCCCGCGGGCACCTGCACGTTGATCAGCCCGGCCGGGACCGGGTCGGTCACCGTGTAGCCCGTGGAAGCGGCCGGGCCGAGGTTCATCACCGTCAGCGTGTAGGTGATCTGGTCACCCGGCTGCACCTCGTCCTGCGGCGCGGTCTTGGCCATGGCCAGGTCGGCCGACGGGGCGGGGTCCACGAACGTCACCGTCGTGTTCGCGGGCGGGTTCAAGCCCACCAGCGACAGGTTGCCGGGGCCGTTGGTGTAGCTGCCCGCCGTGCCGGAGGTGACCGGCACGCTCACGGTGCACGAGGCCATGCCCGCGTTCAGGTTGCCCTTCACCTCGACCGAGCTGCCGCCGGACGGGGCGGTCACCGTGCCGCTCGGGCAGGTGGTCGAGCCAGCACCGGCCACGGTCAGGCCCGCGGGCAGCGCGTCGGTGAACGACCAGCCGTTCTTCGCCGCCAGCTCGCTGGTGTTGGTGATCGTGAAGGTCAGCGTCGAGGTGCCACCGGTCTCGACCTGGGCCGGGCTGAACGACTTGTCCAGCTGCGGGGTCACGTCGAGGATCTTGATGTTGTCGAACGCGTGGTCGTTACCGGTGCCACTGCCCTGGTTGTTGACCATCTGCACGCCGATCGAGCTGCCGTTGACCAGCACCGCGCCGTTCGAGGTGTAGGTGCCGACCTGGGCGGTCTTCGCCGGGGCAGCACCGATCTGCGGCACGTTGATCGTCCGCGTGGCGCCGCACCCGTCGATCTGCGAGCCGACCGGGGTCGCCGTTCCCGCGTCGTTCAGCAGCGAGAACTGCAGCAGCGGGTGGTTGGCGAAGCAGTTGATCGCCGCCACATCCACGCTGAAGGTGACGAACCGGTTGCTGCCGCTGAACGGGATGTTCGAGGCGGTCTTGAACTCGACGTGCGGGGCACCCGGGTCACCCGAGGTCATCGCCGAAACCGCGTAGTTGCTGCCCGGCGCGATCCCCGTGTAGGAGCCCAGTGCGTAGGCCATCTGCTGCACCGCGTTCCAGGTTGCCGCGTTCCCGCAGTCGTTCGCCTGCGTGGTGGGTGCCGCGGGCTGGGAGGACGAGGCGATCCAGCCGTTGCACTGCCGGAGCCACTGGGCATCCGCGGTGTAGGTCTGGCCGCTCGCCCCGGTGTACTGGGGCAGCCGGACGATCGGGGTTGCGGCGGGGCGGTTCTGGAAGTTCTCCGCGTAGATCGTGGTCGGCGGCTGCGGGGTGCCGGGTGACCCGGGTGTGGTCGCCGAGGCGAACGTCGCTCCGGTGGCCGCCGCGATGGCCGCCACCCCCGCCACGGCACTCGCTCGCCGGAACACCGGTGTCTTCCACCATGGTCGCGATCGCGTCACAAGTCCTCCTCCGGTAGACGGATGCGCGAAAAGGAGGACGGGGCGAGCACACACCGATCTGACGGGCATCCTCCGCCCGGAGTAGGTCACCGGGTCGGGGCACGAAAATAGCGGGGGGCGGGTTGTGCTCTTAGGGTCTCGGCATGAGGACCGAGGAACGGCTGCGCGACGCCATCCCGCCGCGCACGATCCTGCTCGTGGCCGGGGTCCTGCTGCTGCAGCTGGGCTTCATCCTGTCCTATGTGGGCGCTTTCCACAGCCCCTCGCCCAGCGGCGTGCGGCTCGCGGTCGTCGGTCCACAAGCGACGGTGCAACGGCTCGACGCGCTGCCGGACGACCCGCTCGAGGTCGAGCCCGCGGCGAGCGAGGCCGAGGTACGGCAGCGGATCCTCGACCGGGAGGTGAGCGCGGGGTTCGTCGTCGCGCGCACCGGCACCACCGACAGGCTGCTGGTCGCTTCGGCGGCCGGTCCCGCGCTGGCCACCGCCGTCGAACAGGTCGTCACGCAGGTCGAGAACGCGCAGCGACGCACCGTGCAGGTCGTTGACCTCGTCGCCCCCGAGGCGGGTGACGCGCGTGCCCTGACCGGGTTCTACGCCGTCGTCGGCTGGCTCGTCGGCGGCTACCTCGCCGCCGCGGCACTCGCCATCGCGCGTGGCGCCCGCCCGGCGACCCTGCAGCGCACGCTCATCCGGCTCGGCGCGATGGTGCCCTACGCCGTCCTTTCCGGACTCGGCGGTGCGCTCATCCTCGACCAGTGGCTGCACGCGCTCGCCGGGCACTTCTTCGCGTTGTGGTGGATCGGCGCGCTGCTGACGTTCACCGCCGCCACCGTCACGATGGCACTCCAGGTGCTGTTCGGCGTGCTCGGCGTCGGCCTGACCGTGCTGATCTTCGTCATCCTCGGCAACCCGAGCGCGGGCGGCGCGTACCAGGCCGAGCTGCTGCCGACGTTCTGGCGGGTGATCGGCGGGGCGCTGCCGAACGGCGCGGGCACCGAGGCCCTGCGCAACTACGTCTACTTCTCCGGGCACGCGACCACGCGCCCGCTCCTGCTCATCGCGATCTGGGGCGCGGCGGGACTGCTCGTGACCCTCGCCGGCTCACTGCTTCACCTGCGGCGCGCCGCCCAACGGGAACCGGTCTCCGAAGGGCGGCACGCCAAGCACGAGGCCTGAGGTCACGACGTGGGCGGCACCGGCTGCGGCAGCGGGTCGCACGTGACGTCGGCGCGGTTGCCCGGTTTACGTGCGGGCAGTGTGCCGTTGAGCAGGTAGTCCGCGATCTTCTGGTCGACGCAGGCGTTGCCGCGGGGCGTGATCGCGTGGCTCGTGCCGCCCGGCTCGGCGATCAGGACCGCACCGGGGAACCGCTTGCGCACCTCCAGGCTGCCCTCGTACGGCGTCGGCGCGTCGAGCGTCTCGTCGATCATCAGCACGCTCTGCACCCGTGAGCCGTCGACGTTCACCGGCTTGCCCGCCTTCGCCGGCCAGTACACGCACGGCGCGTTGTACCAGGCGTTCATCCAAGTGAAGTAGGGCGCGCGGGCGAACGTGCGCCAGTTGTCGACGCGCCACTGGTTCCAGTTCGTCGGCCACTGCACGTCGGTGCACTGCACGGCGAGGTACACGGCGAACCCGTTGTCGTCCCCGCGGCCACCGAACGTCTCGAACAGCGACTTCATCGTCTGCCAGTCGCCCTGGTTCACGAACTTCGCGAACGCGTCCCCGAGCGTGGTCCAGCGCAGCTGGTAGTAGGACGCCTGGAGGAACACGTCGAGCCACTCGTCCGGCCCGATCACCCCGCCCGCCGGCTGGAACGACAGCTTGGCCAGCTGCTCGTCGAACACGCGCTGGACCGCGGCACCCGTCTTGCCGAGGTGGTACACCGAGTCGTACTTCGCGACCCAGTCGAACCAGACGTGGATGTTGCGGTCGAAGCCGAGGTCCTGGTTGAGGTTCGCCTGGTAGAAGACGTAGCGCGGGTCGACCGTGCTGTCGAGCACCATGCGGCGGACGTGGGTGGGGAACAGCGTGCCGTACACCTGGCCGAGGTAGGTGCCGTAGGAGTAGCCGTAGAAGTTCGCCTGCTGGACGCCGAGCGCCGCGCGGATCGAGTCCATGTCGCGCACGGTGTCGACGGTCTTCATGTGCGCCAGCAGCGCCGGGTCGTTCTTCGCGGCGCACGCGTCCGCGTAGGACTTCGAGCGCTGGAGCCAGGTCTGCTCCAGCTGCGGCGTGACGGGCAGGTAGTTCGGCCGGTTGTAGTCCATGTAGAGCGGGTCGCAGGACAACGCGGGCTTGCTGGAACCGACGCCGCGCGGGTCGAAGCCGATCCAGTCGTAGGCGTCGCCCGCGTGGTTCGGCAGGTTCCCGCCCCGGGCCGCCAGGTACAGCCCGGACCCGCCCGGCCCGCCCGGGTTGGTGAGCATGACGCCCTGGTACTGCGAGTCGGGCACCTTGTGCTTGACCCGGCCCACGGCGAGCTGGATCTTCGCGCCGCCGGGGTGGTCGTAGTCCAGCGGTACCGAGAGGTAACCGCATTCACCCCCGGCCTTGACGAGGGTCGGGTCCGAGCACGGACCCCAGGTGATCGGCTCCGCCGCCACGGCGGCCGGTGCCGCTGTCACGATCGAAGCCACGGTCAGTGCGGACACCGCGAGTGCGACGAGACGTTTCACGTGCGGTGACGGTAGACCTACTTCGGGCCGTCGACACCCGCCGGAAGTAGGAAACGTCCGTTACCCTGAGCCGAAACGGAAAAAGGGGAAACCGTGATGCCCGAACGCCCGTCGCCACCCCGCGGCGAGGAGGCCGAGCTCCTGCTCGCCGAGGCCAGGAAAGCGTTGTGGGTCATGGTCGGCGTCCTGGCCGTGCTGTGGCTCGTGCAGATCGTCAACGCGGCGCTGGGGTACACGCTGAGCTTCGACTACGGCATCCGGTCACGGGACGTCGCTTCGCTGCCGGAGATCTTCACCGCCCCGTTCCTGCATTTCAGTTGGTCGCACATCGAGGGCAATTCCGGGCCGCTGTTCATCTTCGGTTTTCTCGCCGCCTACCGCGGGGTGAAGAAGTTCCTCGGGGTCAGCGCGCTGATCGTGGTGGTCAGCGGGCTCGGCGCGTGGTTCACGGCGGGCGCGGGCACCGTCGGTGCGGGTGCGAGCGGCGTCGTGTTCGGGTACTTCGGCTACATCATCGTGCGCGGCGTGTTCGACCGGCGGCCGATCGACATCGTGATCGGCCTCGTGATGGCGTTGTGCTTCGCGTACCAGTTCTCGCTGCTCATCCCCGCGGGGGAGGGCATCGGCTGGCAGGCGCACCTGTTCGGCTTCGCCGCGAGCGTGCTGGGCGGCTGGTTCTTCCGCGAACGCCGCCGGAAGGCGGTCGCCGCCGAGGCCCCGACGACCCTGCTCGACCGGCCGGAGGGGCAGGCCTGAGGCGGTCGTCGGGACACCCGTCCCAAGGTTTGGGTCAGCCGGCCCGATACGTGTACAGCACGGACTGGTCGTCGTCGGGGACGACCTGGAGGGTGAGCGCGCCGCGGTCGGTGGACAGCCAGACCGGGTTGCGGGTCACGGAGTTGCCCGCCGGGGTCAGGCCGGTCATCGGCACGGTGTTCACGGCGTCGAGCGTGCGCAGGTCGAGCAGGGAAAGCCCGCCCAGCTGCACCGGCGTCGAGCCGACGGTCAGGCTCGCGACGCCACCGCACACCGCCTTGCCGGCAGGCAGGTAGTGGCAGTCCTGGAAGTCGACGAACTGCTCCGGGTTGGCGACCTTGCGCTGCGGCTGCCCGGACGGCCCCCACACGTAGAAGGTGCGCGAGCCCCAGTTCATCCCGACGAACCGGTTGTTCGCGGTGTCGTGCACGACGCCGCCGATGTGGTCGGGCACCTGCAGGAACGGCACTGCGGAGAACGTCACGGGGTCGATGCGGTACACCGTGGCGCGGCTGTTGGGGCGGTACTCGGCGACGGGCACCCACAGGTAGCGGCCGTCGTAGTCGAAGCCGCCCGGGTGGTAGACCGTGCCGGAGCCCAGGTGCAGGTCGTGCAGCAGGGTGCCCTTCGCGTCGAACTCGAAGAGGTGCCCGATGCCGGCGCCGGGGGTGCGGTCGTAGCCGTCGCACGCCGGGTCGCACTTCACGGGCGCGGACGTCACCTCGACGGAGGTCATGAAGTAGCGGTCGTCGACGCGGACGAGGCCCTGCGGGTGGTAGGTCTCGAACTTGAGCGGCACGGCCGAGGTCTGCGTCCACGGCGTGCTCCGGCTGACGGAGGCCAGCAACCGGGCGGAGTCACTGTCGCGTGTGGACGGATTGGCGACCGAGGAACCGGTCGTGACTGCGATGGCGGCCAGTGCCAGCGCGGCACCGGCGAGGATGCGCTTGCGGATCGCGGCGGGAGTACAGCAGCGTTCGCTGAACGCGCGGTGAACCGGAACGGGCTAGGGTCGGTCGGGTGTCGGTCCGAGAGCTGGTGGTGCTGGGAACCGCGAGTCAGGTTCCCGGCCGCAACCGCAACCACAACGGGTACCTGCTGCGCTGGGACGCCGAGGGTTTCCTGTTCGACCCCGGTGAGGGCACGCAGCGGCAGATGCTGTTCGCGGGCGTCGCGGCGTCGTCGATCACGCGGATCTGCCTGACGCACTTCCACGGTGATCACTGCCTCGGCGTGCCCGGGGTGGTGCAACGCCTGTCGCTGGACGGGGTGCGGCACCCGGTGCACGCGCACTTCCCCGCGTCGGGCCGGGAGTACTTCGAGCGGCTGCGGCACGCGAGCGTCTTCCACGAAACGGCGGAGATCATCGAGGAACCGGTGCACGGCAACGGCGTCCTCGCGACCGGTGAGTTCGGCGAACTGCGGGCGCGGCGGCTCGACCACCCGGTGGAGGCGTTCGGTTACCAGCTGGTCGAGCCCAGCGGCAGGCGGATGCTGCCGGAACTGCTCGCCCGGTTCGGCGTGACTGGGCCGGAGATCGGTGAGCTGCAGCGGACGGGCTCGCTCCGCGTCGGCAGCCGGACGGTGACCGTGGAGCAGGTGAGCGTGGTGCGCCAGGGGCAGCGGTTCGCGTTCGTGATGGACACGCGTCTGTGCGATGCGGTGTACGAACTGGCGGACCGCGCGGACCTGCTGGTGATCGAGTCCACGTTCCTGGAGGAGGACGCGCACCTGGCGCGGGAGTACGGGCACCTGACCGCGAGGCAGGCGGCGCGGGTGGCGGCGGAGAGCAAGGTGCGCACCCTGGTGCTGACCCACTTCTCGCAACGCTACGACGACCCGACGAAGTTCTACGAGGAAGCGAGGGAGGTCTTCGGCGGGGAGGTCGTCGTGGCGGCGGATTTGAGCCGGGTGAGTTTGCCCAGGAGGCGGTGAGGGGGTTGCCCCGCCTAGAGTTGGGTGATCATCCCGTCGCCTGGTACCGGTGGATCACTTTGGGCCAGGGTCGCAACATGCGCCGGAACCGGCGCTTGCCATGCCAAGCTTGCGGCTCTGGGTCAAAGTGATATGCACAAACCGCAGGCGACGGGATGATCACTCAACTCGACCACCCACCCCAAGGTGAGATCCCTTTGGGCCCCATCATCCTGGAGCCTGCCCGCCGGCCAATACCGCTAAGTTTAGGCGAGTTTCCGCAGCTCAGAGGCGTTTGGAGGCGTCGCCCACAGAGCGGTCACACCCCGACAGAACAGTTGCCTCAATTGAAGATTCCCCTCAACCGCAACGGCGACTGTCTCAAGTGGAGAACCGCCTAACCGGCGGGAACGACTGAACAGAGCCTCCGGTAACGCCCTGACCAGGTAAAACGTACTAACTTAGCGGTATTGCCCGCCGGCGAGGCATTCTTTTGATCTTTTGGTCTTGTTCGCCGCTGGGCGCGTGAGTGGCGGGGTCTCCCGGGCGTGACCGCCCTGCTTGAGCGGCCCCCACCCCCGCCCCATCCCCTTGATCGTTTAACGGTTGGCTCACCGCGTCAAGGGCGCTCAGTGTGAGGGTGTGGATGGGCTGTGGCTTGGTGGTTATGGTCCGGTTTGGTTGCGTGGTGACTGGCAAGGGCGCTGCCGCCGTGTGGGGTTGGCTTGGCCAGGAAGTGTCC
>NZ_FORP01000020.1 GCF_900114035.1 Amycolatopsis sacchari
CTCATCGGTCAGGACTTCCTCGCGCACGCCGTGATCCTGGAACATCCTGCACCGCAAGCAAAGCCGACACGCCAGCCCATTCTGAACTGTTCACTAAGCCGCCGGGGGAACCGCCGTCCCGCACAGCACGGCGGTTCCCGGCCGGGTCAGGGCGCCGCGGTGATCAGCTCGCGGGCCTTGTGGGCCACGCCCACGGCAGCCGCCTCGTGGTTCGTGAGCACCACGGCGGTCCAGCCGGAGCCGGGGAACCAGTCGAGGTTCGTGGACACCCCTCTCGCGCCGCCGTTGTGGCCGTTGCTGAGCCGGCCGTTCGTGTACTGGGTGGTCGGCCCGTACCCCTCGAAGAACGAGTTGTCCGCCGCGAGTGGCCACTTGGGACTCGCCGCGAGGTGCGTGTACGCCGCCGAGTGGAGCCTGTTCCGCTGGAACGCACTCGCGAAGCGCGCCAGGTCGGCGGCGCTGGCGAACGCGCCGCCCGCCGGGCTGCCGATGATGGCACCGTCGGACATGTCGATCACGTCGGTCCACCCGCCGCCGGACTTGTCGTACGGGTGGGCGATGCGGCGGTCCTCGCGCCACTGGGCGGCGGTGAAGAAACCCGCGGTGGACATGCCCGCGGGGCGGAAGACGTGCTCGCGCACGTAGTCGAAGTACCGCTGCCCCGTCAGCTCGGCGACGATCGCGGCGAGCACGAAGTAACCGTCGTTGCTGTAGGCGTTCCTGCTGCCCGGGGTGAAGTTCAGCGGCAGGCCGCGGATGAAGTCGAGGGTGCCGGTGAAGATCTCGTCCAGTGTCTTCCACTGCTCGGAGCCGGGCGGTCGCGGCGGGTTGATCGAGGGACGGCCGAGGCCGGAGGTGTGGGTGAGGAGCTGGTGGACGGTCACGGACTCGGCGACCTCCGGCCGGAAACCCGGCAGGTAGTTCTTCAGCGGCTTGCCGTAGGACAGCGCGCCGCGCTCCGCGAGCTGGTGGATGGCGGTCGCGGTGAAGAGCTTGGTGATGGAACCGAGCGCGAAGAGCGTGTCCGGTCCGTTGGGAATGCCCCGCGCCAGGTCGGCCAGGCCGTGCGAGCGGGACAGGACGGTTCTGTCGTCGTGTGTCAGCAGGACGGTGCCGGAGAACGCGTCATCCCGGGCGAGCTGGGCGAGGTACCGGTCGAACTCGCCGCCGGGCCGGAGTGCGGCGGGGAGCCGGGCGCTGGTGGCCCCGGCGGAGCCGGTGGCTGTCAGAGCACCGCCGGCGGCGAGCGTGCCGACGCCGAGCGCGGCGAGCACGGTCCGGCGGGAGGTCGCGGTCGTGTCGTTCGTGGTCATGGCCCGGAGCCTGCCGGGCGGTGGTCAGGATCTTGTCAGGATCGGGCGGGCGCGCGGTTCTTTCAGGGAGTTCACAGCCGGGTCGGCCAGACTTCGCGGTATGCCCGCACGCATCCTGGTCGCCGAGGACGATCGCAAGCAGGCGGAGCTGATCCGCCGGTACCTCGAACGCGAGGGGCACGAGGCCACGGTCGTGCACGACGGGCGAGCCGCGCTCGACCACGCGCGGCACCGCGCGCCGGACCTGCTGCTGCTCGACGTCCTGCTGCCGGGTGTGGACGGGCTGGACGTGTGCCGGTCGCTGCGGTCGGACCGGGACATCCCGATCATCATGCTGACCGCGCGGGCCGCCGAGGACGACCTGCTGCTCGGCCTCGCGCTCGGCGCCGACGACTACCTCACCAAGCCCTACCGGCCGAGGGAGCTCGTCGCCAGGGTGGCCGCGGTGCTGCGGCGCGCGGCCCGCGCCCCGCGTGCCGATCCCGAGCGGTACCGCGTCGGCGACCTGGTCGTCGACCTCGCCCGGCACGAGGTCCACGCCGGTGGTCGCCCGGTTGCCACGACGCCGGCGGAGTTCACGATCCTGGCCTGCCTCGCGGCCTCGCCGGGGCGGGCGTTCACGCGGCAGTCGCTGCTGGAGCGGGTCGGCGGGTTCGACGTCACCAGCCGGACGATCGACATGCACGTGATGAACCTGCGCCGCAAGGTCGAGCCCGTCCCCACCCGGCCGCGGTACCTGCTGACGGTGTACGGCGTCGGCTACAAACTGGCCGAGCCGCGCGAGGAGGGGACCGGCGGTGCGCCGTAGCCTCCTGGCCCGGTTGGTCGGGCTGTCACTGGCGGTGGCGGCGCTCGCCGTGGGTGCGACAGCCGTGCTCGCCACCTACGGCACGGGTAGCCAGTTGCGGGACGAGCTGGCCGCCGACGCCGCACTGTTGCCGACCGACAGCGCAATCCTCGCCCAGCTGTACACCTATGCCGACGAGCACCGCGGCTGGGACGGCGTCGAGGCGCTGGTGCGTGAGCTGGCCGAGCGCACGGGCCGCCGCATAGCGCTCGCCGCCCCCGGCGGTGAGCCGTTCGCGGACTCGGCCGCGCTGCTCGGGAAGGGCGCCGCCGCGCTGCCGTCGACGCCCGCGGCGAGGATCGACGCGACCCGGCCGCCGCCCGGCACCGGCCGGCCGGAGCCGAACGTGGTGGTGCGGGAACCGTCGCTCGGCGTGGACATCGGGTTCTACGTCTGGCAGCTCACCGAGGAGGAACAGCGCGAACGGCAGGCCCACGTCCAGGAGGCGCTCGACTGCCTGCGGCGCACGGCGGCGGACCGCACCGTCCCGAACCGGCAGATCAGCGAGCGGGGCTCCGGCGCTGCGCCGCAGGACCCGTGTGTGCCCACCGCGTTGTCCGCGCCCTCGGCGGCCACCCGAGCGCTCGACGACCGGGTCGTCGACCTCGCCGCTCCGTGCCTGACCGCGCACGGCCTGGCGTTCGAGACCGGGACCGATCAGGCCGGGGCAAGAGTGCTGCGCCCACGGCAGGCCGTGAGTCCACAGTGGACAGGCTGTGTGGAGAACGCGCGGGCCGAGGCGAAGGAACCGTATGTGGCCGCGCCCGCGGACCTGTACCTCGGCGAGAGCGACCGGTTCGACCCGTTCTCGCCGGAAGGCTGGTTGCGCACCGCGGCGACCGCGGCGGCCGTCCTGGCCGTCGCGGCGGTGGTCACGGTGTGGGCCGGGCGCCGGCTGGTCCGGCCGATCAGCGCGCTGACCGCCGCGGCCCGGCGGATGGCGAACGGCGACCGGGCGGCCCGTGTCCAGGTGCACGGCAACGACGAGGTCACGCGCCTGGCCGCCGCGTTCAACACGATGGCCGACGCGATCGGGAGGACGGAGCGGCACCGCAGGGCGTTCGTCAGCGACGTGACCCACGAGCTGCGCACCCCGCTCGCGAACGTCCGCACCCACCTGGAAGCGGTGCAGGACGGCGTGCTCCCGCTCGACCCGGCCTTGGTCGCGTCGCTGCTGGAGGAGCAGGTGCTGCTCGAGCGCCTCGTCGCCGACCTGCACGACCTCGCGCTCGCGGACGCGGGCATGCTGCGGGTCCACCCGGAGGACCGGCAGGCGGCCGACCTCGCCGGGCAGGCCGTCGCCGCGCACCGCGCGCGGGCGGAGGCGGCCGCGGTCGAGCTGCGCGTGGTGGCCGCCGAACCCGTGGTCGTGCACGCCGACCCCACCAGGCTGCGCCAGGCGCTGGGCAACCTCGTGTCGAACGCGATCCGGCACACCCCGGCCGGCGGGACCGTGTCGGTCACGGTGCTCGGGCGCGCGCACGCCGTGGAGTTCACCGTGACCGACACCGGACCGGGCATCGCCGAGGAGCACCTGCCCCACGTCTTCGACCGCTTCTACCGCGCATCCGCGTCCCCCGGCGGCAGCGGCCTCGGGCTCGCCATCGCCAAGCACCTCGTCGAAGCCCACGGCGGCACACTCACCGTCGCGAGCACCCCGGGCAGGGGCTCCGCCTTCACGATCCGCCTGCCCACCCGCTGAGGGGGCTCACCAGGCGTAGGCCTCCGGTGCGGGTCCGGGGCCGGGGAAGATCTCGTCCAGCCGGGCCAGCTCGGCCTCGCCGAGGTGGACGTCCAGCGCGGTGAGCGACTGTTCCAGGTGCGCGACCGTGCGGGGGCCCACGATCGGCCCGGTCACGCCTTCCTGGTGCAGCAGCCAGGCGAGGCCGACGGTGGCGGGGTGGTGCCCGAGCTCGTCGCAGAACGCCTCGTACGCCTCGACCCGCTCGCGGTTGTCGGCGAGCCGTTTCGCGGTGATCTCCGAGCCGCTGCCGCGGCGGCCGGACTTGCGCAGGATGCCGGCGAGCACGCCGCCGTGCAGCGGCGACCAGGGGATGAAGCCGAGCCCGTGTGCGCGGGCGGCGGGCAGCACCTCCAGCTCGGCGGTGCGTTCGGCCAGGTTGTAGAGGTGTTGCTCGCTGACCAGGCCGAGGCCCGTCGCCGCCGCGCTGGCCTGCGCGATGTGCCACCCGGCGAAGTTGGAGGAGCCGACGTAGAGCACCTTGCCCTGGGCGACGAGGGTGTCCATCGCCTGCCAGAACTCCTCCCACGGCGTGTGCCGGTCGACGTGGTGTGCCTGGTAGAGGTCGATGTGGTCGGTCCGCAGGCGGCGCAGGGATCCCTCGACCTGCTGCCGGATGTGGCGTGCGGACAGCCCGCGGTCGTTGGGGCCGTCGCCCATGGGCTCGTACACCTTGGTGGCGAGCACGACTTCGTCGCGGCGGCCGGACTTCTCCAGCCAGCGCCCGACGATCCGCTCGGTCCAGCCCTCGCCGGTCCGCCACCCGTAGATGTTGGCCGTGTCGAAGAAGTTGATCCCGTGCGCCAGTGCGCTGTCCATGATCGCGTGACTGTCCTCTTCGGACGTGTCCGGGCCGAAGTTCATGGTGCCCAGCACGAGCCGCGAGACCCGCAGCCCGGTCCGGCCGAGATGGGTGTGTTCCATGCGGCCGAAGGTAAAGTGTGACACTGGTGGCAAGGTCCAACGGATGTGGAGCAGATCACGTGCGGATCGGTGAGCTGTCGCGGCTGACGGGGGTCAGTCCCAGGTTGTTGCGCTACTACGAGCAGCAGGGCCTGCTGGTCTCGTCGCGGAAGGCCAACGGGTACCGCGACTACGCCGACGACGCCCCGATGATCGTCGCGCAGATCCGGGGGCTGCTCGACGCCGGTCTCCCCACCGAAGTGATCCGCGACCTGCTCCCGTGCGCGGAAGGAAAAGAACCGCGCCTCAACGGTTGCCCGGCGCTGACCGCCATCCTGGCCGACGCCATGCGCGAGGTGCAGTCCCGGATGGACAGGCTCGCCCACCACCGCGACGCGCTCGCCCGGTACCTGCAGGCGAGCGCTTCCTGAGCACGACCGGCCAGGTCGGGGTGACCCGGGCGCCGATGTCGTGGGCGGTGGGTTCCCGCTTCCGCCGCGTGCTCAACCGGCCGTGTGCGGCGAGGATGCCGGCGAGCACCAGCGCGGCGCCGGCCGGCTGGTGCCAGGTCAGCGGCTCGCCGAGCACGACGACGCCCAGCACGACTCCGACGACCGGCGTCAGGTAGGTGACCGACGCGGCGTTCGCCGCGCCCCACGCGCTGACGACGGCGGTGTTCCAGATGTAGGCCAGACCCGTGCCGACCGCCCCCAGGGCGATCATGCTCAGCACGACCGGCCAGGTCGGGGTGATCGGGTCGGCGGCGAGGAACGGGGTGGCCGCCAGCATGAGCACAGCGCCGACGGTGACCTGGACGAACGCCGCCGTCGGCGCCGGCACCCCCCGCGGGGACACGAACCTGCGCAGGTAGGCGAAGGCCAGTCCGTAACAGGTGGTCGCGCCGAGGCAGGCGAGCTGGGGCAAAAGATCGTGTTGCCCGGTGATCGACCACGGGCCGATGATCAGCAGCACGCCGAGGAAACCGAGCACCAGTCCGGCGGCCCGGTCGCGGGTGAGCTTCTCGGTGCGGAGCACCGCCGCGGCGAACGCCGTCGTGGTCAACGGGGTGGTTCCGTTGTAGATGGCGGCCAGCCCGGAGGAGACGCGCTGCTCCGCCCAGGCGAACAGCAGGAACGGCACCACACACAGCAGGACGCTGACCACGGCGAGGTGGCCCCACAGCGCCGGTTCCCGTGGCACCGCCGTGCGGCGGACGATCACCACCAGTACCAGCGCGAGTGCCCCGAAGACCAGCCGCGACCACACGACCTGGGCGGGGGACAGGGCGGTGAGCCCGATCTTGATGAACAGGAAGCTCGCTCCCCACGCCAGCGCCAGCAGGCAGAACTGGACGACGACCGCGAACTGCCCACCGCGTTCCATGACGCTCCTCCGTGCCCGGCTTCCGCGTACCGCGGGTAGTCAACCGGAGATGGGCCGTCGGCGCCGGCGCCTTCCGGACACGACGTCGTCAGGTCGCCGGGACCGGCTCCTCGGGCCGCAGGCTCTCCGGGTGCCGCCGTGACGGCGCGCGGCCAGGGGGCTGCCGCGGCGCCGGGCCCGGGTCGATGGGCGGGATCGGCAGCGTCACCGGCTCCTCCGCCACCGTGCACGCCTGGCCGTGGTGCGTGATCTCGACCGGCTTGCCCGAGAGGAGCCGGTAGGTGGCGCGGTCGGCGTGGATCTCGACCGCGAACCGGCTGCCGCGCACGCACATCCGGAACTCGATCCTGTCCAAAGCGGACGGTAGGCGGGGCGCGAAACCGTACTCGCCGTTGTGGTCGCGCATGCCGCCGAAGCCCGCCACGATCCCGAGCCACGCTCCGGCCAGCGAGGCCATGTGCAGCCCGTTCTGCACGTTGTTGTGCACGTCGTGCAGGTCCGTCAGCGCCGCTTCGCCGAGGTAGTCGTACGCGAGGTCCAGGTGCCCGACCTCCGCCGCGATCACGGCCTGCGTCGCCGCCGAAAGGGACGAGTCCCGCACCGTCCGCGCCTCGTAGTAGGCGAAGTTGCGGGCCTTCTCCTCCGGCGTGAACGAGTCGCCGCACAGGTGCAGCGCCAGCACGAGGTCCGCCTGCTTCACGACCTGCTTGCGGTACAGGTCGAAGTACGGGTAGTGCAGCAGCAGCGGGTAGTCCTCCAGCGGGGTGTTGCCGAAGTCCCAGTCCTTGTGCTCGGTGAACCCCTCCGACTGCGGGTGCACGCCCCGCTCGGCGTCGTAGGGCACGAGCATCCGCGCCGCCGCCTCGCGCCAGTCGCCCAGTTCGCGCGCGGTCACGCCCAGCGCCTCGGCCACCTCCGGGCACCGCTCGCACGAAGCCGCCGCCTCGCGCAGGTTCCTGGCGGCCATCAGGTTCGTGTAGACGTTGTTGTCCGCCACCGCCGAGTACTCGTCCGGCCCGGTCACGCCGTCGATGCGGAACCGCCCGTGCGAGTCGAAGTGGCCCAGCGACATCCACAGCCGGGCCGTCTCGGCCAGGATTTCGGTGCCACAGCCCCGTTCGAACTCCTCGTCACCCGTCGCGGCGAGGTACCGCACGACGGCGTCGGAGATGTCGGCGCTGACGTGGAACGCCGCCGTGCCCGCCGGCCAGTACGCCGAGCACTCGGCGCCGTTGATCGACCGCCACGGGAACGCCGCGCCCCGCAGCCCCAGCTGGGCCGCGCGCTCCCGCGCTTTGTCCAAAGTGGAATGCCGCCAGCGGAGCGCGTCGCGCGCGGCTTCGGGCATGGTGTACGTGAGCACCTGCAGTACGAACGTTTCGGTGTCCCAGAAGGCGTGCCCGTCGTAGCCGGGGCCGGTCAGCCCCTTGCCGGGGATCGCGCGGCTCTCCCCGCGGGCCCCGGCCTGCAGGATGTGGAACAACGCGAACCGCACCGCCTGCTGCAGTTCCGGATCGCCGTCGAGCTGGATGTCCGCGGTGTCCCAGAAGTCGTCAAGGAACGCGCGCTGCTCGGCCAGCAGCCCGTCCCAGCCGGTCTGCACCGCCCCGGCGAGCGCGGCGTCCACCTGCGCCCGCAGCGCGGGGATCGAGCGCTGCGCCGACCAGCCGTAGGCGAGGAACTTGGTCAGCCGCAACACCTTCCCGCGCGGCACGTCCACCGCGATGGTCAGCCGGGCGAGGTCGTCCTCGGCGCTGATGGTGGTGCGCAGCCCGTCCGGTGACTCGATGAGGTGGTCCATGGCCGCGGCCACGCGCAGCCCCGACCGCTTCGTGCGGTGCACCAGCACGGCGCGGAAGTCCTCGGCGAACGAGAACTCCGACGCGAGCGGGTTCTGCAGCGCCGCCGCCACCCGCGGGTCGCTGGTGTCGGACTCGATCGGCTCGTTGGCGAGCAGGTCCGACTGCAGCACCAGCTGCGTGTCGGCGTCCAGCGGCTCCACCTCGTACCGGATCGCGACGACGGCCCGCTGCGTGAACGACACCAGCCGCTGCGTGCGCACCCGCACGTGGCGGCCGGTGGGGGAGACCCACTCGGTGTTGCGGGTCAGCGTGCCCGCGCGGAAGTCGAGCGTGCGGTCGTGCGCCGTCGCCGTGCCGTACCGCATGTCGAACGGCTCGTCCTCGACGAGCAGCCGGATGACCTTGCCGTCGGTGACGTTGACGACCGTCTGGCCCGCTTCGGGGTAGCCGTAGCCCGCCTCCGCGTAGGGCAGGTCGTGCTCCTCGTAGAACCCGTTGAGGTAGGTACCGGGCAGACCGCGCGGCTCACCTTCCTCGAACGTGCCGCGGATGCCGATGTGCCCGTTGCCGAGCGCGAACGTCGATTCCGTCCGCTGCAGCTGGTCGACCGCCAGGTTGCGCCACGTCAGGTGCCATGGCGCGGTTTCGTAGCCTTCGGCCGCTCCGGTCATCCCTGGTCCCCCAGCAGGTCCGCGAGGTCGTTCACCACCACGTCGGCGCCGTGCGCGCGCAGCTCGTCCGCCTGGTTCGCGCGGTTGACGCCGACCACGTAACCGAAGTTACCCGCCCGGCCCGCCTGCACCCCCGCCAATGCGTCCTCGAACACAGCGGCGTGTTCAGGCGCGACACCGAGCGCCCTGGCGCCCGCGAGGAACGAGTCGGGCGCGGGCTTGCCGCGCAGGCGCTCTTCGCGGATCACGATGCCGTCGATGCGGGCCTTGACGAACCGGCTCAGGTGCCCGGCCTCCAGCACCGCGGCGCCGTTCGCCGACGACGTCACCACGGCGATCGCCAGCCCGGCCTGCTCGGCGGCCTCCAGGTACCGCACCGAACCCGGGTACGGGTCGACGCCGTGTTCCTCGATGACCTTGAGCACCAGCTCGTTCTTGCGGTTGCCGAGGCCGTTGACGGTCGGCGTGCTCGGTGCGTCGTCGGGGGTGCCCTCGGGCAGCGTGATACCGCGGGACGTCAGGAACTCGCGGACGCCGTCGGCGCGCGAACGTCCGTCCACGTAGGTCGCGTAGTCGGCGTCCGTGAAGGGCTGAAAGCCCTCTCCGTCCCGTTCGCGCAGGAACGCGTCGAAGGTCTCCTTCCACGCTTCGCGGTGGAGGGCGGCGGTGCCGGTCAGCACACCGTCGAGGTCGAACAGGCAGGCGGTGATTCCTTCGGGCAGGCCGATCATGCCTCGCACCGTACCCGGCCGGACGGGCTACGGCAGCGCGTCCGGGTGGGGCCGGACGTGGTGGATCAGCTCGTGCACGGTGGCGTCGGCGAGCCGGTAGCGCACGACCCGCCCGGTGCGGTGGCCGGTCACGAGGCCGTGTGCGCGCAGCAGCCGCAGCGCCTGGGAGACCGCGGTGTCGGTCATGCCGGCCGCCGCCGCGAGATCGGTCACAGCGATCTCGCGGGCGTAGTGGATGCACACGAGCAGCGTCAGCCGCGACGGGTCGGCGAGGATCGAGAAGCGCTCGGCCCACCGCTGCACGACGGCCCGGTCGCCGAGGCCCTCGAGCGCGGCCGCGACCGCGGCGGGGTCGATCACACGGCGTTCCGGCTCCTCGGGCATGGCGTCATGGTCTCATCGCGGCTGATCGAGGCGGTGACATGGCCCATCATCGAACAATGGATGAAATCTGCTTCGCCTCCGCTGTGGAGTTGCGGGACGCGCTCGCCGCGCGGGAGCTGTCCGCGCGCGAGGTGGTCCAGGCGCACCTCGACCGCATCGAGCGGGTGAACCCGGCCGTCAACGCGGTGGTCACCCTCGTGCCCGAGAAGGCTCTGGCCGCGGCGAAGGCCGCCGACGAGCTGGCCGCGTCGGGCGCGCCGCTGCCGCCGCTGCACGGGCTTCCGGTGGCGCACAAGGACACCCACGACACGGCCGGGATCCGCACCACCTACGGTTCGCCGTTGTTCGCCGACCACGTGCCCGAGCGCGACGAGCTGATCGTGGCGCGGATGCGGGCGGCGGGCGTGATCACGCTGGGCAAGACGAACGTGCCGGAGTGGGCGGCCGGTTCGCACACGTTCAACCCGGTCTTCGGGTTGACGCGCAACCCCTACGATCTGAGCCGGTCCGCGGGTGGCAGCAGCGGGGGAGCGGCGGCCGCGCTCGCGTGCGGCCTGCACCCGCTGGCCGACGGCAGCGACATGGGCGGGTCGCTGCGGAACCCGGCGTCCTTCAACAACGTGGTCGGCTTCCGGCCCTCGCCGGGACGGGTACCAAGCCCGGACGCGCGGCTGGGCTGGGCGACGTTGTCGGTGCAGGGGCCGATGGCTCGGTCGGTGGAGGACGTCGCGCTGTTGTTGTCGGCGGTGGCGGGGCCGGACCCGCGCTCGCCGATTTCCCTCGCCGAACCGGGCGCCGTCTTCGCGCGGCCGCTCGCGCGCGATCTCGCGGGGGCCCGGGTCGCGTGGTCGCCGGACCTCGGTGGCGCGGTGCCGGTCGAGCCGGAGGTGCGGGCGGCCGTCGAGGCGTCGGCGAAGGTGTTCGAGGAGCTGGGCTGCCTCGTCGAGCGGGACTGCCCGGACTTCTCCGGCGCCGACGAGGCGTTCCGCACGCTGCGGGCGTGGCAGTTCGAGGTGCAGTTCGGGCCGCTGCTCGGCTCGGGGGCGCTCAAGGAGACCATCCGCTGGAACACCGAGGAGGGCAGGCGGCTGACCGGGCCGGACCTGGGGCGGGCGGAGGTCCTGCGCACGGAGCTGTTCCGGCGCGTGCACGAGTTCTTCACGCGGTACGACTTCCTCGTGCTGCCGGTCAGCCAGGTGCCGCCGTTCGACGCGTCGCTGGAGTACCCGGCGGAGGTCGACGGGGTGCCGATGGAGACGTACCTGGACTGGATGCGCTCGGCGTACTTCGTCTCGGTGACCGGCTGCCCCGCGCTGGCGGTGCCCGCCGGGTTCTCCCCGGCGGGCTTGCCGATCGGCGTGCAGATCGTCGGGCCGCACCTCGCCGACTTCGCGGTGCTGCAGGCCGGGCACGCCTTCGAGGGGGCGACGGGGTTCGGGCGGCGCAGACCGGTGACGGATTAAGACAGTTGTCATAAGATGACGTCGGTTATGACAGCTGTCTTAGGAGGGTTTCGATGGCGGACGACGCGGTGCGGCAGAAGACGATCACGTGGGAGGACCCGCTCGCGGCGGCGGCACGGGGACGTGAGCTGCCGGGGCTGGAGTACCTCACGGAGATCGCCGAGGGCCGGATCCCCGGCGCGCCGATCGCCGCCCACCTCGGCATGCGCCTGGTGAAGGTGGCCGACGGGGAGGTGATCTTCACCGCCGTGCCGGACGAGTCCCTGTACAACCCGATCGGCCTGATCCACGGCGGGGTCGCCGCGACGCTGCTCGACTCGGCGATCGGCTGCGCGGTCCACACGAAGCTGGCGGCGGGGGTGCTGTACTCCTCCATCGAGCTGAAGGTGAACTACCTCAAGGCGATCCACCCCTCGGCGGGCGAGCTGCGGGCGTCGGGCCGGGTGGTGAAGGTGGGTTCGCGGGTGGCGTTCGGCGAGGCGGAACTGCGGGACGAGCAGGGCAACCTGCTGGCGACCGGTTCGGGGAGCTGCCTGGTGACGCGGCCGTGACGGGACCGCGCGAGCTGTGGACGGTCCTGGAGGCCATCCACGACGTCACGTACTTCGCCCCGGAGGCGCGCGCGGCGCACGAAGCCGTGGGGCTGCGGGGTTTCTGGCGTGGCTACTTCGCGATGCGCGCGGCGCCGCTGGGCGAGGCCGGGGCCGGCACGGTGACCGCGGTGTTCCACAACTTCGCCCCGTCCTTCGTGGCTCGGGCCGTGCCGGAGGTGTGGACGATGGCGTCTCCCGCGCAGGCGCTAGCCGCTCGCAACGAGGGGGCGGTGGCCGCGTTGCGCGCCCACCTGCCGGGGCTGGACGCGGAACCGCTGGCCGAGGTCACGGCGGTGCTGCGGCGGATCGTCGGGTCGGCGCGCTGCGAGGGGCGCCCGCTCGCGGCGGCCAACGCTGAGTTGGAGTGGCCGGACGACCCGGTCGCCGCGCTGTGGCACGCCACCAGCGTGTTGCGCGAGCACCGCGGTGACGGGCACGTGGCGCTGCTCGTGTCCGAGGACATCGGCGGCCTGGAGGCGCACGTCCTGCGTGACGCCGAGGACGGCAGTAGGCAACTCATGCTGCGGAGCCGCGGCTGGACGGAGGAGGAGTGGCAGGCCGCGGCCGCTCGCCTGACGGCACGGGGGCTGCTCGCCGAGGGCGGGCTCAGCGCCGAGGGACGCCGTCTGCGCGAGCACATCGAACGCCGGACGGACGAGCTGGCCGCCCAGCCGTACGCCGCCGCCACGGACGCCGAGCTGCACGAACTCGACGCCGTGCTGCGGCCGCTGGCGAAGGCGCTCGTGCCGGCGGTCGTGCCCACGCCGAACCCGGTCGGAGCACCGGAACCCTGAGGCGGGCTAAAAGCGCAGCCAGCCCACGGCCAGTGAGACGAGCAGCGCGGCGACGAGCACGGCCAGCACCACCGACAGCACGATGGCGATCACCGGCACCGACCGGTGCTGGTCCGGCTCGTGGTGGGACAGGCCGAGCGTCGTCGAGCCGGAGTCCGGTGGGGTGTCGCCGGGCTGCACGCCGCCGCCCGGTTCGAGGCCGGGGGTGCGGTCGGGCTCGGGATCGGGGTTGCTCATGGTCGGGTCACCTTCCCGCGGTGGCGGAGACGTCGAAGGACAGGCCCTGCTCGCCCGCGGAGACCCGGACCAGCGAACCCGGCCCGACGTCGCCGCGCAGCATCAGTTTCGACAGCTGGTTGTCCACTTCACGCTGGATCGTGCGGCGCATCGGCCGGGCGCCGAACTCCGGCTGGTAGCCCTCGCGCGCCAGCCACGAGATCGCCTCCGGGGTGAACTCCACCGTGATGTCCTGCGCGTGCGCACGCCGTTTCGTCTGGTCCAGCAACAGGTCCGTGATCCGTTCCAGCTGGGCGGCGTCGAGCTTGCGGAACACGATGATCTCGTCGATCCGGTTGAGGAACTCCGGCCGGAAGGTGTCCCGCAGCCGCCGCATCAGGCGTTCCCGCAACGGCCGGTCGGTGTCCCCGGCGCCGCTCTGCACGAACCCGAGCGCGCCCTGCGTGCCGCTGGTGATCAGCTCCGAGCCGATGTTGCTCGTCATGATCAGCACGGTGTTGCCGAAGTTCACCGTGCGGCCGCGGCCGTCGGTGAGCCGCCCGTCGTCGAGCACCTGCAGCAGCACGTTGAAGATGTCGGGATGCGCTTTCTCGACCTCGTCGAGCAGCACCACCGAGTACGGGCGCCGCCGCACGGCCTCGGTCAGCTGCCCGGCCTCCTCGTAGCCGACGTAACCGGGCGGGGCGCCGATCAGCCGGGAGACGGTGTGCCGCTCGCCGTACTCCGACATGTCGATGCGGATCATCCGCTCCTGGTCGCCGAACAGCGCCTCGGCGAGTGCCCGCGCCAGCTCGGTCTTGCCCACGCCGGTGGGCCCGAGGAACAGGAAGCTGCCGAACGGCCGGTTCGGCTCGGCGAGTCCCGCGCGCGAGCGGCGCACCGCCTCGGCCACCGCAGCCACGGCCTCGTCCTGCCCGATCACGCGCTCGTGCAGGTGGTCCTCCAGGCGCAGCAGGCGGTCGCGCTCGTCCTCGGTGAGCTGGCTGACCGGCACCCCGGTGAGCCGCGAGATCACCTCGGCGATGTCCTCGGGCGTCACCTCCACCGTCCCGGATGGACGACCCGCCGAGTCGGCGTGCCGCAGCTGCTCGCGGATCGCGTTGATCTCGTCGCGGGCGCGGGAGGCGCGTTCGAAGTCCTCCTCGGCGATCGCCTGCTCCTTGTCGCGGTTCAGCTGTTCCAGCCTGCTTTCCAGCTCCCGCACCTGGTTCGGCCTGCGCCCGGCGCGCAGCCGCACGCGCGCGCCCGCCTGGTCGATCAGGTCGATCGCCTTGTCCGGCAGGAACCGGTCGGTCAGGTAGCGGTCGGACAGATCGGCGGCCGCCGCGAGGGCCTCGTCGGTGAAGCGGACCTGGTGGTGCGCCTCGTACCGGTCCCGCAGCCCGTGCAGGATCGAGATCGTGTCCTGGACGCTGGGTTCGGGCACGAGGATCGGCTGGAACCGCCGCTCCAGCGCGGGGTCCTTCTCGATGTTCTCGCGGTATTCGTCCAAAGTGGTCGCACCGACGATGTGCAGCTCGCCCCGGGCCAGCGCGGGCTTGAGCATGTTGCCCGCCCCCATCGACCCCTCCGACGAACCGGCGCCGACCACGGTGTGCAGCTCGTCGATGAACACGATCAGGTCGTCACGGTGCCCGCGGATTTCGTTGAGCAGGTTCGTCATCCGCTCCTCGAAGTCACCGCGGTAACGCGTGCCCGCGACCATCGCGGTGAGGTCCAGCTGCACGACGCGGCGCCCGGCGAGGCTGTCGGGCACGTCGCCGTCGGCGAGCCGCTGCGCGAGCCCCTCGACGATCGCCGTCTTGCCGACCCCGGCCTCGCCGATCAGCACCGGGTTGTTCTTGGTACGCCGGGAAAGCACCTCGATCGTCTGCTCGATCTCCTCGTCCCGGCCGACGACCGGATCGACGCCGCCTTCGCGCGCCTGCTCGGTGAGGTCACGGCCGTACTGGTCGAGCGTCGGCGTGTCGCCACGCCGCTGCTGCGGACCGCTCTGCTGCGGCCGCCCGGGCGGCGGCCCTTGCAGCGACTGGGGATCCACTCCGGCGCGGGCGAGGATGCGGCCCGCCTCCGAGTGGGGGTTGACCACGAGCGCGAGCAGCAGGTGCTGCGGCCCGATGTAGGACGAGCCCAGGCTGCGGGCGATGCCGTGCGCGTCCAGCAGCGCGCGCTTCGCGCCGGGCGCGAGCGCGGTGGGGGTGGAGCGCTCGGACCCCGGATGCCCTTCGAGTTCGCTCGCGATGGTTTCCGGCTTCGCACCGGCGTTTTCGAGCAGCTGGCGGGTCGCGGGCAGGCGCGTGGCCGCCCACAGCAGGTGCTCGGTGTCGACGTCGTCCCGGCCCTGCTCGGCCGCCTTGTCCGCGGCGTCGGAGATCAGCTCACGTGCCTGGTCGGTCAGCAACCGGGTGATGTCCACCGCCTGCGGCCGCCGCCCTGGCATCGCGTTGCCGAAGAACTGGGCCAGGAACTGGTCGAACGGGCTCGGGCCGCCCGCGCCGGGGAAGAAACCAGTCATGGCAGGGCGGCTACCCGGGGCCCGTGGCCGCGAAACGGCTCACCGCTCGTCGGTGAGCTTCTCCCGCAGGTGCTGCAACGTCTGCGCGAGCAGCCGCGACACGTGCATCTGGGAGATGCCGACCCGCTTGGCGATCTGCGTCTGCGTCATGTTGCCGAAGAAGCGCAGCATCAGGATCGTGCGCTCCCGTTCGGGGAGCTCGCGCAGCAACGGCTGCAGCGCCTCGTGGTTTTCGACGGATTCGAGCCCGTTGTCCTCTTCGCCGAGCGTGTCCGCGAGCGAAGCGGATTCGCTTTCCTCTCCGGCCGGCTTGTCGACGGAGATGGCGTAGTACGCGTTGCCCGCCTGCAGCCCCTCGCTCACCTCGTCGACCGTGAGGTCGAGCGCGCGGGCGATTTCCGTCGGCGTCGGGGCGCGTCCGAGGCGCTGGCCCAGCTCACCGCTCACCTGCCCGATCTGCAGGTGCAGTTCCTTGAGACGCCGGGGCACCCGCACCGACCAGCTGGCGTCGCGGAAGTGCCTGCGCACCTCGCCCATGATCGTGGGCACCGCGAACGAGAGGAAGTCACTGCCACGGTCCGGTTCGAACCGGTCCACCGCGTTGATCAGCCCCACGCGGGCGACCTGGACCAGGTCGTCGTAGGCCTCGCCGCGGCCGCTGAAGCGGCGGGCGATGTGCTCGGCCACGGACAGGTACTCCGTGACGAGCGCGGTCCGCAGGCTCTCCCGCCGCGGGTCGGCGGGATCGGTGGCGGCCAGCTGCTTGAACAGCGAGATCTTTTCCTCGTCGGACAGTTCGCCGGTACCTGCCTGGGTGCGGGACTTGGCCACCGTCATGCCCCGGACGCCCGCGGAACGCGGACCGAGCAGGTCCTGTGGTCTGGTCGCATGGTCCGGGCTACCCCGGTGGAACAGCGCTCAATCCTGGTTGACCTGACCCGGTACGGGAAACCCCGGGCCCAGGTAACCGGCGAGGAGGTAACAACGATGACCACTTCCGACATCCGCTCGCGCCCGCGCACGGCGGTGTCCCGGGCACTCGCGTTGGTGATCGGGGTCGTGTACCTGGCGCTGGGTGTCGTCGGGTTCTTCCTGATCGACCAGCCATTGTGGGTGTTCCACACCGGCCCGTTGCTCGACGTGGTGCGCACCGCGCTCGGCCTGCTGGCGCTCGGGGCGGCGTGGCGCGGCGGGGCGGCCGCGCAGGTCGCCGGGTTCGTGCTGTTCTTCGGCCTCGCCGCGTTCACGGTGTACGGCTCGCTGTCCGCGGCGACCATGCAGCCGGGTGACGTCCGGCACTTCTTCGACGTGGGCTGGGGCGACAACGTCCTGCACGGCGTCACCGCTGTCCTGGGCCTGGTCATGGGACTGCTGCCGCAGCGGGCTCGCACACGCTCAGGTGAAGTCTGAACACGGAGAGTAGCAGTTCTCTCGGGTGCGTTTAGCTGCTCCTTCCCGGGTGAATGTTTCGACCATGAAGAGGGCAGAGGAGGAGCGGCTCCGGGTACTCGTGTGGCACTCGCACGGTTCCTACACCGGGGCGTTCGTGCGCGGGCGGCACGAGTACCTGCTGCCGGCCCTTCCCGAGGGCGGCAAATGGGGGATGGGCCGGGCCGGCCGGGACTGGCCGGACTCGGCCAAGGAGGTCAGCCCGCGGCAGCTGCGGGACGACGGGTTCGACGTGGTCGTCCTGCAGCGCCGCGAGGAGCTCGACCTGGTCGAGCGCTGGACCGGGCGCAAGCCCGGCCGTGACGTGCCCGCGGTCTTCCTCGAGCACAACACGCCCACCGGGGACGTGCCGCGCACGCGGCACTTCCTCGCCGACACCGGCGAAATCCCCATCGTCCACGTCACGCACTACAACCGGCTGATGTGGGACTCGGGCCGGGCGCCGACGACCGTGATCGAGCACGGCATCGTCGACCCCGGCGAGCGCTACACCGGCGAGGACCCGGTGGCCGGTGTGGTGATGAACGAACCGGTCCGCCGCGGCAGGGCGGTGGGGGCGGACCTGCTGCCCGTGTTCGCGGAAGCGGCACCACTGCACGTCTTCGGCATCGGGGTCGAGAAACTGGCCTTCGGTGACCGGGTGCGGCCGAAGGGCGACCTCGGCCAGGAACAGATGTACGACGAACTGGCCAGGTGCCGGCTGTACCTGCACACCCCGCGCTGGACGTCGCTGGGGCTTTCGCTGCTGGAAGCGATGCACCTGGGGATGCCGGTGGTCGCGGTGGCCAGCACGGAAGCCGCCCGCGCCGTGCCGAGGGAGGCCGGGTTCGTCTCGGCCGACGTCGCGGAGCTGACGGACGCGGTCCGTGCACTCGTTTCCGAACCCGAACTCGCGCACCGCATGGGCAAGAGCGCCCGCGAGTACGCGCTGGCGCACTACGGGCTCGAGGCGTTCCTGCGCAACTGGGACGACCTGCTCGAGCGGCTGGTGCGGAGCTGAGACGTCTGGAGGTAGACATGAAGATCTCGATGGTTTCCGAGCACGCCAACCCGTTGGCCGCGCTCGGCGAGGTCGACGCGGGGGGCCAGAACGTGCACGTCGCCGAGCTGTCGGCGGCGCTGTGCCGGCAGGGGCACGAGGTGACGGTCTACAGCCGTCGCGACGACGCGGGCCAGCCGGAGCGCGTGCGCACGGAAGCCGGGTACGAGGTCGTCCACGTGCCGGCCGGACCGGCGCGGTACGTGCCGAAGGACGAGCTGCTGCCGCACATGACCGAGTTCGGCCGGTTCCTGGCCCGGCAGTGGGCGGCCGACCAGCCCGACGTGGTGCACGCGCACTTCTGGATGTCCGGGCTCGCTTCGATACTCGCCACGCGCGGCAGCGACCTCCCTGTGGTCCAGACCTTTCACGCGCTGGGGGCGGTCAAGCGCAGGCACCAGGGTTCGGCCGACACCAGCCCGCCGGACCGGGTGCGGCTGGAGCGGCTGATCGGGAAGAACGCGGCGCAGGTCGCGGCCACGTGCTCGGACGAGGTGTTCGAGCTGGCGCGCATGGGCCTGCCGCGGCCGAAGATGTCCGTCGTGCCGTGTGGCGTGAACCTGGAGCGGTTCGGTGCGGAGGGGCCGTCGGCGTCCCGTGGCGCCAAGTACCGCGTAGTCAGCGTGGGCAGACTGGTGCCGCGCAAGGGTTTCGCCACCGCGATCGCCGCGCTGGCCGGGGTGCCGGACACGGAGCTGGTCATCGCCGGTGGTCCGGACCACGGCAGGCTCGCCGACGACCCCGAGGCGCGCCGCCTGCGTGAGCTGGCCGAGCGGTGCGGCGTCGCGGACCGGGTGCACCTGCTGGGCAAGGTGTCGCGCAGCGACATGCCGGCGCTGCTGCGCTCGGCCGACCTCGTCGTGTGCACCCCGTGGTACGAGCCGTTCGGCATCGTCCCGCTGGAGGCGATGGCGTGTGGCCGTCCGGTGGTCGCGGCCGCGGTCGGCGGGCTCACCGACACCGTGGTGGACGGGGTGACCGGCGAGCTCGTGCCGCCGAAGCGGCCGGAGGTGCTCGCCGCGACCCTGCGGCGGCTGCTGGAGAACCCGGCGCAGCGCGAGGCGTACGGCGTGGCGGGGATGGACCGGGCGCAGTCGCGGTACTCGTGGGACCGCATCGCCGTGGACATCCTGCGCGTGTACGAAAAGGCGCTGGCGGAAAAGCCCGCCACGTCGCGGGCCGCGGCCAGCCGGGCCTGATTTTGCCGCTGTGGCAAGAAGGGAGGGGCGCCTTGGCCTGGGCGCCCCTCCCTTTTGTCTCGCTCAGCTCAGCTTGTTCTTGACTTCCTGGGCCTTGCCCTTGACGACGCCGACCGTGTCCTGCGTGGCGGAGTACGTGCCGTACAGGGCCGGGTCGGGCTTCGGGGCCGTGCCGGGGCCGCCGAGGGGCTTGGGGTCCATCAGGTAGTCGAGGCGGTCCTCGCCGGTGCTCCAGCCGCCCTTGTTCCCGTCGGGGCCGTCGGACAGGTGCCAGATCGTGTGGTTGTGCTCCTGGTTCTCCTCGTCGAACAGGGCACTCGGCGCCACATCGGTTTCCAGGCCGTCCGCTTCGAGTTCCTCGATCGCCCGCAGCCACTGCTTCTGGTGCACCGTGTCGCGCGCCAGGTTGAACTTCAGCATCTCCTTGACGCCGGGGTCGTCGGTCATGTTGTACAGCCGCGCGGTCTGCAGCCGTCCCTGCGCCTCCGCGGCGGCGTTGGCGCGGAAATCGGCCAGCAGGTTACCGCTGGCCACGATGAACTTGCCGTTCCACGGATAACCGTTGGAGTCCGCGGGCAACGCACCCCCACCGGCGACGATGGCCTGCTGCGGGTCCATCCCGCCGATCACCGCCGCCATGACCGGGTCCTTGACCGCCTCCGCGGTCGCCGTGGCCGGGGCGCCTTCGAGCAGCCGCGCCACCATCGTCGCGAGCATCTCGACGTGCCCGATCTCCTCGGTGGCGGTGTCCATGATGAGGTCCTTGTACTTGCCCTCGATGCGGCAGTTCCACCCCTGGAACAGGTACTGCATCGTCACGGTCATCTCACCGTACGCCCCGCCGATGAGCTCCTGCAGCTTGTGCGCGTACACCGGGTCCGGCCGCTCCGGCTTGGCTTCGAACTGCAACATCTTGGTGTGCCTGAACACTGGATCCTGTCCCTTCGCTCGCCGTGCGCTCTGCGCGTGCCCGGTGGGGCTTCCCCTTGCGGGCCTGGCTATTCCTCGGATTTCTCCTCTTTTCGGGCGCGGTGAGGTCAGCGGCAGAAGTCACTCCACTCCGTTTGAGAAGTCGCCACGAGGGGTAACAGAGCTGCTGTGGGAGAGGGGACAACCGGGGGACACGCTCCGTGTGCGCCGATAAACACAGGGCGAGCCGGAAGAAAATCCGGAAAATTCGCGGATCCGAATAGCGGGCGTGTTTTTCCGCTGGTCGCCCGGGGTGTCCTCTTTCGGGCTATCACGGCTGGTAGGCCGGACCGTGCGCATCCACCGCACGGATTTTTCCCGCGTGGTGCGGAATGGCGGCAGGTGAAGGCATCCCACCCCGCTCCCCGGATTCCGGTGCGGGCTCGCCGCTGTTTAGAAGTCGCTGCGCCGGGTAGCAGTCGGAGGAGAAGGAGGTGACCATGCGGATGACCGGAGCCGGTTACACCGTCGTCGTGCCGACGGCGGGCCGGGCATCGTTGCGGGCCCTCCTGGCCTCTCTCGACTCGGGTACCGGCCCCGCACCCGCCGAGGTGCTCGTGGTCGGCACGCCCACCGAGACCCCCGAGATTTCCCTGCCGGTACGGGTGTTGCCCGGCGGGACGCGCAACGACGGCTGGCGGGCCGCGAACACTGAATGGGTCGTCTTCCTCGACGAGGACGTGCGGCTGCCCGCCGACTGGCGCGAACGCCTCACCGTCGACCTCACAGCGCTGCCGGCGCGGGTGGCCGCCTCGCGGGGACACCTCGTCGTCCCGCCCGCCACCGGCGGCCGCCGCCCCACCGAGGACGAGCGCCGCGACGCCGAACAAGCCCACGGCTGGAGCCTGGCCGATTTCGCTTGCCGTCACGAGGTTCTCGCCGCGCTGGGCGGGTTCGACGACCGGCTTTCCGCCCCGGGAGCGGATTTCGTCGAGCGGCTGCGGCGTGCGGGGTTCGACGTCGAGCACGGCGCGCGGCTGGCGCTGCGCCCTTCGCGGCAGCGCGGCTTCTTCGCCAGTGTCCTGGAACAACGCGCCCACGCCGACGCCGCGCTGCTGCGCCGGAAGCACAGCACGCCGGCCGCTCCGCTGGGCAGGCACCTCCTCGCCACGGCCGCGGGATTCGCGGCCGCGGGGCTGGCGGTGGCCCGCAAACCGCAGGGAGCGGCGGCCGCCGGCGCGGCCTGGCTGGGACTGACCGTCGACTCCGCGCTGCGCCGCATCCTGCCCGGCCCGCGCTCCCGCGCGGAGGTGGCGCGGATCGCGGTCACCAGTGCGCTGATCCCGCCCGCCGCCGTGTTTTCCCGGCTCTACGGCGAAATCTCCGCACTGCGGGAGAAGCCACGGACACCGCGGGCGATCCTGTTCGACCGCGACGACACGATCATCGTCAACGAGCCCTACCTCAACGACCCGAAGCTCGTGCGGCCGATGCCCGGCGCCGAGCAGGTGCTGCGGCGGCTGCGCGAAGCCGGCGTGCCGGTCGGCATCGTCAGCAACCAGTCCGGGATCGCGCGCGGGCTCATCACGCCCGGCCAGCTCGCCGAGGTCAACGCCAGGGTCGAGGAACTGCTCGGGCCGTTCGGCACGTGGCAGGTGTGCGTGCACGGCGAGGCCGACGGCTGCGCCTGCCGCAAGCCGAAGCCCGGCCTGGTCCGGCAGGCCGCGCGGGCGCTGGGCGTCCGGCCGCGGGACTGCGTGGTGATCGGGGACATCGGTGCCGACGTCGAGGCCGCGCGGGCGGCCGGGGCGACCGGCATCCTCGTGCCGACCTCGCGCACGCGGGAGGAGGAGGTCCGGTCGGCGCCACACGTGGCGCGGGACCTCGTGGAAGCGGTCGGGCTGGCGATGGGGGAGCGGTCGTGGTGAAGGTTTTGGTGGCACGCCTGGACAACGCGGGTGACGTGCTGATCACGGGGCCTGCCGTGCGGGCCGTCGCGGCGGGTGCGGACTCGGTGACGATGCTCGCCGGACCGCACGGCCGCGCCGCCGCCGAGGTGCTGCCCGGCGTCGACGAGGTCGTCACGTGGTGCGCACCCTGGATCGACCCCGAACCGCCCGCGATCACGCGCGAGCACCTGGACGAGCTGCGCGACCGCGTGCGTGCCGGGAACTTCGACAAGGCGTTGATCTTCACGTCGTTCCACCAGTCCGCGCTGCCGCTCGCGCTGCTGTTGCGCGAGTGCGGGGTGCCGTGGATCGGAGCCATCAGCGAGGACTACCCGGGGGCCCTGCTGGACCTGCGCCACCGTGTGGACGGCGATCCGCCTGAACCCGAGAGAGCGCTTTCCCTGGCGCGGGCGGCCGGTTTCGAGCTGCCGCCCGGCGACGACGGCAGGCTCGCCGTCCGGCGCCCGCTGCCCGACGTCTCCCACCTGGTCGGCGAACCCGGCTACGTGGTGGTGCACCCGGCGGCCTCGGTGCCCGCGCGGCAGTGGCCCGCGGAGCACAACGCCGAAGCCGTGCGGTTGCTGGCGGAAAGCGGTTACCGGGTCGTCGTCACCGGCGGCCGCGGGGAGGCGGCGCTGACCGCCCGGGTTGCCGGGGACACCGCGGTGGACCTCACCGGGGCGACCACCTTCGCCGAACTGGCGGCGGTCCTGGCCGGGGCCAGGGCGCTCGTCGCCCCCAACACCGGACCCGCGCACCTCGCGGCGGCCGTCGGCACCCCCGTGGTGTCGCTGTTCGCCCCCGTGGTGCCAGCGGAGCGGTGGGCGCCGTACGGGGTGCCCGTCGTGCTGCTCGGGGACCAGGACGCGCCGTGCCGGGACACCCGTGCGCGCGTCTGCCCGGTACCCGGGCACCCGTGCCTGGCCGGCGTGACGCCCGAGGACGTCTGCCAGGCCGTCGAGAAACTAGGAGGTGCAGCGTGATCGAAGAGCGGTTCGGAGCGTTGTCCGACGCCATGCTGAGGCTGAGCGCGGACGCGCCGAGGATCGAGGCCTGGGGCCGACATCTCGCCGACGTCTTCGCACGCGGCGGCAGGCTGCTGGCGTGCGGCAACGGCGGTAGCGCGGCGGAGGCCCAGCATCTGACCGGCGAGCTGGTGGGCCGGTTCGTCAACGACCGGCAGCCGTTGTCCGCCATCGCGCTGCACGGCGACACGTCGGCGACGACCGCGATCGTCAACGACTACGGCGAGCACGAGGTGTTCGCCCGGCAGGTGCGGGCGCACGGCCGTCCCCGTGACGTGCTGGTGGCGCTGTCCACCAGCGGCCGCAGCCAGAACGTGATCCTCGCGGTGAAGGCGGCGCACGAGATCGGCATGACGACGTGGGCGCTCACCGGCCCCGCGCCGAACGACCTCGCCTCGCTGTGCGACGACGCGATCACCATCGACGCCGAGCGCACGGGCACCGTGCAGGAGGCGCACCTGGCAGTCGTGCACGGGCTGTGCGCGGCGCTCGACGACGCGCTGGGAGTGCCCTCGTGAGCGGGCCGCTGGTGGTGGTCGGCGACGCGCTGCTCGACATCGACGTCGAGGGCACCTCCGAACGCCTGTGCCCGGAAGCGCCGGTGCCCGTGGTCGACGTCGGGCGCGAGTGGCAGCGTCCTGGCGGTGCCGGGCTCGCGGCGCTGCTCGCCGCCCGCTCAGCAGCCGAGGTCGTGCTCATCACCGCGATCGGCGCCGACGAGAGCGGCGCCCGGCTCGCCTCCCTGCTGGAGGGCGAGGTCGAGCTGTGCACGCAGCCGCTCGACGGTGAAACCCCGTGCAAGACCCGCATCCGCGCGGCCCAGCAGTCGGTCGCCCGGCTCGACCGCGGTGGCGGCCGCGCCTCCCGGCGCGCGCTCGACGACCGCACGGTTTCGGTGCTGCGGGGCGCCGGCGCGGTCCTGGTCGCCGACTACGGCCGTGGTGTGGCCGACCACCCGCAGATCCGGGAGCTGCTGGCCGAGGCGGCCACGCGCGTGCCGGTGGTGTGGGACCCGCACCCGCGCGGCGGCGCGCCCGTGCCGGGCGCCCGGCTCGTGACGCCCAACGACAGCGAGGCCGTCAAGTTCTCCGGTGCGGACGCCGACCCGGACGAGCTGGCGAAAGCCTTGCGCGACAAGTGGAACGCGCACGCGGTCGCCGTCACGCTCGGCTCGAAGGGTGCCGTGCTCGCCTCGGGCGACGGCGTGCGCCGCGTGCCGATCCCGAACTCCGCGAAGGTCGCCGCGAGCCTGCGGCCCGACACGTGCGGCGCGGGCGACCGGTTCGCCAGTGCCGCCACCGCCGCCCTGTTCGAGGGCGCGCCGCTGGCCGACGCCGTCGCGACGGCCGTCGAGTCCGCCGCGCGGTTCGTCGCCGCGGGGGCCGCGACCGCCGTGTCCCAGCCCGTCGACGAGACCGAGCCCGAGCCGGTGAGCGACGCGCTGGAGTTCGCCGAGCGCGTCCGGCGCCGGGGCGGGCGGCTGGTGGCCACGGGCGGCTGCTTCGACCTGCTGCACCCCGGGCACGTGTCGTTGCTGCGGCACGCCCGTTCGCTGGGTGACGCGCTCATCGTGTGCGTGAACTCCGACGCCTCCGTGCGCCGGCTCAAGGGCCCGACGCGGCCCGTCGTGCCCGCGGCCGACCGGGTGCGGGTGCTCGCCGCGCTGGAGTCCGTCGACGCGGTCGCGGTGTTCGACGAGTCCTCACCCGCCGCGCTGCTGGAGAAGATCCGGCCGGACGTGTGGGTGAAGGGCGGCGACTACGCGGGCACCGAGCTGCCCGAGGCGGAGGTCGTGCGTGCGCACGGCGGCGAGATCGTGCTGGTTCCGTTCGTCGACGGCTATTCGACGACCCGACTTCTGGAGGGAGTCTCCCATGGGTAACCCCGGCAAGGTGCTGATCACCGGTGGCGCGTCAGGACTGGGCGCCGCGACCGTCGAGGCGGTCGCGCAGGCGGGCGGGCAGCCGCTCGTGCTCGACCTCAAGCCGCCCGCCGCCGACGTGCCGTACGTGCCGGTGGACCTGACCGACACCGCCGCCACCGAGCGTGCCGTGCACGAGATCGCCGAAACGGCGGGCGGGCTGGACGCGGTGTTCACCGCGGCCGGGATCGACACGCCCGGCAAGCTCGACTCGGTGTCCACTTCGGACTGGGAACGCGTCGTGCAGCTCAACCTGTTCGGCACGGCCGCGGTCGTGCGTGCCGCGCTGCCGCACCTGAAGCGCTCGCACGGCAAGGTGATCACGGTCGCCTCGACGCTGGGCATCAAGGCCGTCAGCGACGCCACGGCGTACTGCGCGTCGAAGTGGGGGGTCGTCGGCTTCACGCGGGCGCTCGCCGCGGAGACCGCGGGCGAGGTCGGCGTGACCCTGCTGATCCCCGGCGGGATGCACACGGCGTTCTTCGACAACCGCGACGAGCAGTACAAGCCGCCCGCGGACGCGAAGCTCAACCACCCGGAGAACGTGGCGAAGGCCGTGCTGTTCGCGTTGTCCCAGCCCGCCGGGTGCGAGGTCAGGGAACTGGTCGTCGCCGCCTCCGAAGAGGGCTCCTGGCCGTGACGGACGTGCTGGTGCTGCGGGCACTGGGCATGGGCGACCTGCTCGTGTCCGTGCCCGCGCTGCGCGGGCTGCGCCGGGCCTTCCCGCGGGCGCGCCTCACCCTCGCCGCGCCCGCGGGCCTGCGCCCACTCGCCGCGCTCACCGGCGCCGTGGACGACGTGCTGCCCACGACCGGGCTCGGCGACCTGCGCTGGCCGGGCCCGCCGCCGGAGGTGGCCGTCAACCTGCACGGCAGCGGCCCGCAGAGCATCGACGACCTGCTCACCACGCGTCCGGCGCGGCTGCTGACGCACGCGCATCCCGTGCACCCCACGCTCGCCGGGCCCGCCTGGCGGCGGGACGTGCACGAGGCCGAACGGTGGTGCGAACTGCTGGGCTACCACGGCATCCGCGCCGACCGGTACGACCTGGCGATCGCGAAACCGGACGTCGTGAGCCCGGCTCCCGGCGCGGTCGTCGTGCACCCCGGGGCGGCCTACGGCTCGCGGCGCTGGCCCGCGGACCGCTTCGCCGCCGTCGCCCGCGCACTCGCGGCGGAGGGGCGGCAGGTCGTCGTGACCGGCAGCGCCGGTGAGGCGGAGCTGGCGCGTGCGGTGGCGACGGGAGCCGGACTGGGGGAGGAGGCGGTGCTGGCCGGGCGGACGAGCGTGCTGGAGTTCGCGGCGCTCGTCGCCGGAGCCTCGCTCGTCATCTGCGGCGACACCGGGGCCGGGCACCTCGCCACGGCCTACGGCACGCCTTCGGTCCTGCTGTTCGGCCCGGTCACCCCTGCTCAGTGGGGACCGCCGCCCGGCACCGGGGGCCGGCACGCCGTGCTGTGGCGGGGCAGCTTCGCCGACCCGTTCGCGGACGAACCGGACCCCGGGCTGCTGCGGATCACGCCCGCGGACGTGCTCGCGGCGTGTCCGGACCGGACGGTCAGTGCGCGGCGGCCGCGGGCCGCGGCAGCGTCAGCCAGCTGATCGCGGCGGGCACGTCGGGGCGGAGGGGCAGCAGGCCGGCCAGCCCGGTGAGCTCGATCGGACGGGTCACGGCGCGGTGGCTGCCGACCACCGCCCAGCGCTGGCCCCGCCGCGTGGTGGCGGCGTCGGTGTCGAGCAGGACCTGCAGCCCGGACGAGCCGAGGAAGGTGACGTCCTCGAGGTCGAGGACGAAGTCCGAGGTGCCGAGCCCGGTGTCGAGGTAGTCGCGCAGGACGGGGGCGCCCAGTGCGTCCAGCTCACCGGCCGTGCGGGCCAGCAGGATGCCATCCTGGCGGAGTTCCGCCTCGATCCGGACGTCGTTCAGTGTGTGCACGGCGTCTTCCGATCTTGTCGAGGGTTGGGGAAGAGCCCGCACATCCACAGGGCAGTCATGGGGGCCGCCGGGCGGATGCGGAACGCTCTCCCGGCGCGGCTGCGTCTTCAACCGCTCACCCTCGACCGTACGGACTCCGATGGCGGGCCCGCAAGGCGCTGAGTCGGGTAAAGCCCCTGCTACACGCGGTAATTCGTGAAAGATCTTACGCGACGAGCGTCGCCCAGACGGTCTTCCCGCCGCGCTCCGAGGGCGTGCAGCCCCAGTCCTTGGCCGCCTGCTCGACCATCCTCAGCCCGAAGCCGCCCTGCGCCCCGCCGGCCCGCACGAAGGCCCGCTCGGGGCTGTCGTCGGTGACCGCCACGGTCAGCTCGCCGCGGTCGAGCTCCAGTGTCAGCAGCGGGGTGGACCCGGTGTGCCGGAGGGTGTTCTCCACCAGCTCGCTCGCGACGGTCTCCGCGTCCGGGGTGACCGAGGTGATGCGCCAGTCGAGGCACACCCCGTCGACGAACCGGCGGGCTCTGCGTGGTGCCTCCGGGCTTCTTCCGAGCGTGATCTCCGCACGGCTTCGCATCGGACTTCTCACCCCATACTCCTCGTCACGGACGGGGTTTACCCTCGCCGCCGGAGCCGGAAACCCGGACCCCCCGAGTCCAAAGTGGACCGAGTTTTCCCGTGGTCAGGGCCGGGTAGCCCAGCGGAATGGACGAGAAGAGCCTGCTCCACACGCTGACGAAGGTGGTGAACACCCTGGCCGCGGCGGACATCGACTTCGCGGTGGCCGGGGGGTGCGCGGTCTACGCCCGCGGCGGCCCCTCCTCGGACCACGACGTCGACGTGTTCGTCCGCGAGGCGGACGTGCGGGCGGCGCAGCGGGCGCTCGTCGACGCGGGCATGCGCCCCGAGGAGCCGCCGGAGGACTGGCTCACCAAGGTCTACGACGGCGACGTGCTGGTCGACCTCATCTTCCGGCCCAACTACCGCCCCCAGCTCGACGACGTGCTGGACAGGGCCGAGCGGATGCGGGTCGGCCCCGCGCTCGCGAAGGTGGTCACCGGCACCGACCTCATGGTGGACAAGCTGCTGGTGCTCGACGCGCACCGCTGCGACTTCACCCCGCTCCTGACGATCGCCCGTGACCTGCGGGAACAGGTCGACTGGGACCGGGTCGCCGCGGAAACCGCCGAGTCGCCGTACGCCCGCTCGTTCCTGACCCTGCTGGAAGCGCTTTCCATAGCCGACACAGCCGACACGGCGGACACAGCCGAGGCCGAGAGGACGGCATCATGACCGAGCCCGAACAGAGCCCGCAGTACCGGGTCGCGCACGTGCGGCGTGCGCTGGCCGAGGACCCGCGCACGGCCGAACTGGGCGTGCGGGTCAACGTGCGCGGGGACCACGTGCACCTCTCCGGCGAGGTCGCCACCGAGCAGCGGCGCGCCGAGCTCGAACAGGTGCTCGCCGAGGTGGTCCCCGACGTGGAGCTGCACAACGACGTGCGGGTGTCCGACACCCGCGAACCGGCACGACGGGAGGAGCTGCGGTGATCCGGATCGCTGCCGTCGGGGACGTGCACCTCGGTGAGGACGCGCGGGGGCAGCTGCGTCCCGCGCTGGACAAGCTGGGCGGGCACGCCGACGTGCTGCTGCTCGCGGGGGACCTGACCCGGCACGGCGCGCTCGACGAGGCGCGCGTGGCCGCCGAGGAGTTCGCCGACCTGCCGGTGCCCGTCGTCGCGGTGCTCGGCAACCACGACCACCACGGCGACGCCGCCGACGACATCGCCAAGCTGCTGGAGGACCACGGCATCCGGGTGCTCGAAGGGGACGCGGTGACGATCGACGTCGGGGACCAGCGCCTCGGCATCGCGGGGGTCAAGGGATTCGGCGGCGGATTCGCCGGGAAATGCGCGAGCAATTTCGGCGAACGCGAGATGAAGGCCTTCGTGTGTCACACGATCGAGCGGTCCGAGCGGTTGCGGGAAGCGCTGCGCAGTCTCGACACGGACGTGAAGATCGCTTTGACGCACTATTCGCCGATCCCCGAAACGCTGCGGGGTGAACCGCCCGAGATCTACCCCTTCCTCGGCTGTTACCAGCTGGGCGAGGTGATCGACGAGTGCGGTGTGGACCTGGCGGTCCACGGGCACGCGCACTTCGGCTGCGAGCAGGGCGTGACCCCCGGCGGGGTCCGGGTCCGCAACGTCGCCCAGCCGGTCATCCGCAGCGCGTTCGCCACCTACGGACTGGGGTCTTGATTCACTTTTGAGTCCGGAGGACAGTGGGTAAGCCCGGTCGGCAGCGAGTGCGACGAAGGCGAGGATTTCGGATGACGGAATTGCGGGCCCGGCCCATCGTCCTGGGGAACAGGTACGAGCTGCCGGCGCGGCACCGGCGGGGCCGCATGCTGCTCGACCTCATGCGCACCACCGATCACAAGAAGATCGGGATGATGTACCTGTTCACCTCGCTGGGCTTCTTCGTCGTCGGCGGGTCGCTCGCCCTGCTCATGCGCGGTGAACTGGCCAGGCCGGGCCTGCAGTTCCTGTCCAACGAGCAGTACAACCAGCTGTTCACCATGCACGGCACGATCATGCTGCTGCTGTACGCGACGCCGAACGTGTTCGCGTTCGCCAACCTGATCCTGCCGTTGCAGATCGGTTCTCCCGACGTGGCGTTCCCGCGCCTGAACGCGTTCTCCTACTGGCTGTTCCTGTTCGGCGGGCTGATCGTGTTGTCGTCGTTCGCCACGCCGGGAGGCGCGGCCGATTTCGGTTGGACGGCGTACACCCCGCTTTCGGACTTCACGCATTCGCCGGGTATCGGTGGCAACATGTGGGCGGCGGGCCTGATCGTGTCCGGTCTCGGCACGATCCTCGGCGCGGTCAACATGGTCACGACGATCGTGTGCCTGCGGTGTCCCGGGATGACGATGTGGCGGATGCCCATTTTCACCTGGAACATCCTGTTCACGTCGATCCTGGTGCTCGCGGTGTTCCCGATCCTCACGGCGGCGCTGTTCGCGCTGCTGGCCGACCGGCTGATCGGCGCGCACGCGCTCGACCCGGCGAACGGCGGGGCGATACTGTGGCAGCACCTGTTCTGGTTCTTCGGCCACCCCGAGGTCTACATCATCGCGCTGCCCTATTTCGGGATCGTCACCGAGATCATCCCCGTGTTCAGCAGGAAACCGTTGTTCGGGTACCGGCTGATGGTGTTCGCGACGATCGGCATCACCGCGCTTTCGTTCGCGGTGTGGGCGCACCACATGTTCGCCACCGGCGCGGTGCTGCTGCCGTTCTTCTCGTTCATGACGTTCCTCATCGCGGTGCCGACGGGCATCAAGTTCTTCAACTGGATCGGCACGATGTGGAAGGGCCGGATCTCGTTCGAAAGCCCGATGCTGTGGTCGGTCGGGTTCCTCGTCACGTTCCTGCTCGGCGGGCTGACCGGGATCATCCTCGCGTCGCCGCCGCTGGACTTCCACATCCACGACAGTTACTTCGTGGTGGCGCACTTCCACTACGTGCTGTTCGGCACGATCGTGTTCGCGACGTTCGCCGGGGTGTACTTCTGGTTCCCGAAGATGACCGGCCGGATGCTCAACGAACCGCTGGCGAAACTGCATTTCTGGACCACGTTCATCGGGTTCCACACGACGTTCCTCGTGCAGCACTGGCTCGGTGACGAGGGCATGCCGCGGCGGTACGCGGACTACCTGCCTTCGGACGGTTTCACGGTGCTGAACACCATTTCGACGATCGGCGCGTTCATCCTCGGCGCGTCGATGCTGCCGTTCATCTACAACGTGGTCCGCAGCTACCGTTTCGGTGATCCGGTCGAAGTGGACGATCCCTGGGGCTTCGGCAACTCGCTGGAGTGGGCCACGACGTGCCCGCCGCCGCGGCACAACTTCCTTGAGCTGCCGAGGATCCGCTCCGAGCGGCCTGCTTTCGAGCTGCACTACCCGCACATGATCGACCGCCTGCACGAAGAGGGGCACATCACGCTCACGGGCAAGACGGTGCCGCATTCGGAGGCGCAGGAAACGCCTTCGGAAAAGGCGTCTCAGGCCAGCACTCCTCACGATTAGTGCTCGTCGTCCCCGGGTAGCCGGTCGCCAGAGGCGACTTGGAGGAGACGACGATGAGTGACACAGCCGGTCGCGGGTCGACGGCGGTCGAGGACCGCTCGATCGCGCAGCTGATCCAGGACCTGTCCGAGCAGATGCGCCGTCTCGTGCGGGACGAGCTGCGTCTGGCCACCGAGGAGCTGAAGCAGAAGGGCAGGCACGCCGGCCTCGGCGCCGGGCTCACCGGCGTCGCCGGGGTCACGGCGTTCTTCGGCGCGGCGGTGCTGATCGCGGCGGCCGTGCTCGGGCTCGCGCTCGTCCTGCCGGGCTGGGCCGCAGCGGTGATCATCGGCGTCGCGCTGCTCGCCATCGCCGGGATCGCCGCGCTCGTGGGCACGAAGCAGCTGAAGGCCGCGGTGCCGCCGATCCCCGAGGAGGCCGCGGCGGGTGTGCAGAAGGACGTCGAGATCGTGAAGCAGAGGGGGCACGGCAATGCCCGAGCCTGACACCTTCCCGCGCAACGCGGAACAGGCGCGCCTGGACGCCGAGCTGACCCGGCAGGAGCTGGGTGAGACCGCCGAGGCGCTGGCCGAAAAGGTCAAGGAGACCGCGCACACGACGCAGCGTGCCGCGCTCACCACCGGTGCGGCGGTCGGCGCGGCGGTGCTGCTGGTGCTGTTGATCAAGAAGCTCGTCAGCAGGAGGTGAGCATGGTCCACCACGTCGAGGTCGACCAGGAGCTGTGGGACGAGTTCCACCGCGTCGTCAACATGTCGTCGCGGGAACTGAGCGAGTGGCTGCGGGTGCGGTCCGCCGAGCCGGACGCCGAGGAGCTGCCGGACCAGGCGGGGACCCAGACCGGCAGGCACGTGCTGGACATCCTGCAGAAGCGCCGGGTGGACCTCACGGATGACGACGAGCGCGTGATGCGGAAGGTCGTCGACCGGATCCACGCCGAACGGCGGGACGACCTGGAACCGACCGCGGGACAGGAGAACTGGCGGCACCGCCTGATGTCGCTGGGGCACGACCCGCTGAAGGGAGCGCGCTGATGGAGCGCGGCAGCGACAAGAACGGCCCCCGCGAGGACGACGCGCTGAAGGCCGAGCTGCGGGGCATGCTGCAAGGCAACGGCCCCAGCCGCGCCGAAGAATGGCGCGATCCGGAACCCCCTGCGGATGATGATCCCGAGGTGCCGCCTGCTGGGGCGTCTCAGGGGTAGCGCCGGGCGGTGGCCTTCGCCGCGCGATTGTCGCTGGAGTGGGCGGGCAGTCGTCGGGGTAGTGCTGCCGTCCTCTGGCCGCGAGGCAGGGGCCTCGGCGGGAGTTACCGGGAAACCGCTCCAGGGGCAGCGCCTCCGGTACCGGCCGGGCTGGGCGCGATCGCCACCGCCCCGGCGGCAGGGGCCCTCGGCCCCGGCGGGAGGAGGCGTTCCGGCCCTGGCGAGAAGCGGCCCAGGCCCCAGCCCCGGCACCCCGGCCCAGGTCCAGGCACCAGGCCCAACGGCAGGCACCCCGGCCCCGGCGCCCGCCCCGGCGGGAGGCGGCCCAGGCTCCGGCCTGAGCACCCCCGGCCCTGGCACCCCGGTCCCGGCACAGGTCCAGGCGCCAGGCCCCGACGGCAGGCACCGCAGTCCCGGCGCCCGCCCCGGCTGGAGGCGACCCCGGCGGCAGGAGGCATTCCGCCTGGCGAGAGGCGGCTTAGGCCCCAGCCCCGGCACCCCGACCCGGGTCCAGGCACCAGTCCCCAACGGCTGGCGCACCCAGCCCTGGCGGCAGGCACACCGGCCCCGGCGCCCGCCCCGGCGGGAGGCGGCCTAGGCGCCAGGCCTCCGCCCCCCGGCCCCGGCCCCCGGTCCCGGCCCAGGCGCCCGGCACCTCCGGCGCCCCAGCCCCAGCCCCCGCGGCAGGCACCCAGCCCCAGCCCCGCCCCCAACCCCCAGCCCAGCGGGCAAACCCCTCAGCCGTAGAGCTTCGCGGCGTACTCCGGGCCGTAGTAGCGCTCCAGCTCCTCCAGCGAGTCCTCCGGGCGCTCGAGCGTCCGGGCGATCACGGGCCGGGGTGGCACCGACTCCGGCTGCCACGTCTCCGGCCGCCACAGCTTGGAGCGCATGAAGGCCTTCGCGCAGTGGTGGAAGATCTCCTCGATCTCCACCACCAGCGCCAGCACCGGCCGGTGCCCCTTCACGACCATGTCGTCGAAGAACGGCGCCTTGCGGACCAGCCGGGCCCGCCCGTTGATCCGGAGCGTGTCGCCGCGGCCCGGCACGAAGTAGATGAGCCCGACGTGCGGGTTCGCGAGGATGTTGCGGAACCCGTCCGCCCGTTTGTTGCCCGGCCGTTCCGGGAGGGCGATCGTGATGTCGTCGAGCACGAGCGTGAACCCGGGCGGATCGCCCTTCGGGGAGACGTCGCACGAGCCGTCGGGGCCCGAGGTGGCGATGAGGCAGAACGGCGAACTCGCCAGCCACTGCCGGTCGAACTCGTGCAGCGCCGGGCGCTCCTTCCGCAGCGCGGCGGCCGCCGGCTCGCCGAGCAGCTCACGCAGTTCTTCCTCCGAGGTCAGCTCTTCCACGTCCATGGCGCCGACCCTAGCGGCACCATGGTCAACTGCGGGACTGATTAACGCACCGCCAACGGCAGCGTGAAATGCGTGGTTTCGTGCGTGGTTTCCCGTTCCTCGACGGTGAGCGGGCCGAGCCCGCCCAGTGCGGCGATCACCTCCTCCACCAGCCGGGGCGGCGCCGAGGCACCCGCCGTCAGGCCGATGACGTTCGCCTCCGCGAGCCAGGACGGCCGGATGTCGTGGGCGTCGTCGATCAGGTGCGCCGGCGTGCCCTGCCGCCGGGCCAGCTCCACGAGCCGCACCGAGTTCGACGAGTTCGCCGAACCCACCACGAGCAGCACGTCCGCGTCCGCCGCGACCGAGCGGAGCGCGTCCTGGCGGTTGGTGGTGGCGTAGCAGATGTCGTCGGTCGCCGGGCCGCGCAGCTTCGGGAACCGGTCCCGCAACACCGCGACCACCTCCGCCGTCTCCTCCACGCGCAACGTGGTCTGCGTCAGGTACGACACGCGGGACGGATCGGGCACCCGCACGCGCCGCGCGTCCTCGACCGACTGCACGAGCACCGTCCGCGCCGGCGCTTCGCCCAGCGTGCCCTCCACCTCCTCGTGCCCGGCGTGCCCGATCAACAGCACCGTGTCGCCGCGCGCCGCGAACCGCTGCGCCTCCGCGTGCACCTTCGTCACCAGCGGGCACGTCGCGTCGACCACCGCCAGCCGCCGGCGTTTCGCCTCGGCCCGCACGGCGGGGGAGACACCGTGCGCGGAGAACACCACCGTCGCCTCCCTCGGCACCTGCGACAGCTCGTCGACGAAAACCGCGCCCCGCGCCTCCAAACCGGCGACGACATGTCGATTGTGGACGATCTGCTTGCGCACGTAGACCGGCCCGCCGCGCTGGTCGAGCAGCCGTTCGACGACCTCGATCGCGCGTTCCACCCCCGCGCAGAAGGAACGCGGCGAGGCGAGCAGGACCTTCCGCGCCCGCCCCGCCGCCGCGAGCCACGCGGCACCCGCCGCGCAGACCGCCGCGGTCAGCTCCGGCGACGGCGGGTTCGGCAGGGCCAGGCCGAGCCCCGCCTCCCCGCCCGCCACCGGGAACACCGTCCGCAGCGCCACCGCACCCCGGTCGGCGGTACCCGCGTGCAGGTGCCCGCACCCCGCGCCGGCGCAGCTCGCCCTCCAGCAGCACCGCCGCGGGGCACGGCACGGCGGGCCTGCTGGGCCACAGGAGGTCGTCGGCGACCAGCACGCTCCCCGGCGCCGACCGGCCGGGATCGTTCGCGGCGAGGATGCTCTGGGCTGCGGTGAAGGACATGGCTCTCCTAGGAATCGCGGCGGGCGAGGAGCTGGGCCAGCGCGGCCAGCTCGGCGTGGGGGCGGTCTCGGGGGGTGGCGGCGCGGAGGTGGGCCAGCGCGCGGCCGAGCAGGATCTCGGACTGGGCTTCGCTCCACGCGCGGCCACCCGCGCGCTCGACGAGGTCCGCCGCGTGCGCGAGCTCGTCGGGGGACAGCCCGTCCGGCGACCGGTACAGCTCCGCCAGTGCACGGCCCTCGGGCGTGCCCGACGCCAGCGCGGCCACGACGGGCAGGGATTTCTTGCGGTTGCGCAGATCCGAGAACACCGGCTTGCCCGTCACGGCCGGTTCGCCCCAGATGCCGAGCAGGTCGTCGGCGAACTGGAACGCCAGCCCGGCCTCCTCGCCGAAGCGGCCGAGCTGCCGGATCTGGTCCGGGGTGCCGCCGCCCGCCAGTGCGCCGAGCGCGCACGCGCAGCCCAGCAGCGCCCCCGTCTTGCCCGCGGCCATCTGACGGCACTCCTCGGCACCGACGAACTCGCGCCGCTCGAACTCCAGGTCCGCGCTCTGGCCCTCGACGAGGTCGAGCACCGCGCTCATGAGCACGCGCAACTGGTCCGGATGGCCCGCCAGCAGCTGGGCGGAGAGCGCGAGCAGCGCGTCCCCGGCGAGGATCGCCTGGTCGCTGCCGAACACCTTCCAGACGGTGGGGCGGTGCCGCCGGGTCTCGTCGGAGTCCATCACGTCGTCGTGCACCAGGGAGAAGTTGTGCACCAGCTCGACGGCGACCGCGGCGGGCAGGGCGGGCCGCACCGTGCCGCCCACGGCCTGCGCGGCGAGCAGGACGAGCGCGGGCCGGACCGCCTTGCCGCTGCCGCCGTCGTCGTCCCAGCCGAAGTGGTGCCACACGGGTGCCCGCATCGACGGCGGCAGCCCGGCGGCCGCCGCGCGCAGCTCCGGTTCGACCAGCTCTCTCGCCCAGCCGAGGATCTCCCGTGCGGTCCTGGTCTCCGTCAGTGCCGTCGGTTCGGTCGGCAGTTCGATCTTCATCGTCCCAGCTCCACGTTCTCCAGCAGGCCCAGCGCGTCGGGCACCAGTACCGCCACCGAGTAGTACACACTGACCAAATAGGACAGAATCGCTTTGTCGTCCACGCCCATGAACCGCGCGTTGAGGCCGGGTTCGAGCTCGTCGGGCAGCCCGGGCTGGTGCAGCCCGATCACCCCCTGGCTCTTCTCCCCGGTCCGCATCGCGAGTATCGACGTCGTGTTCGCCGCCGAGACGGGGATCTTGTCGCTGGGCAGGAGCGGCACCCCGCGCCACTCCGTCACGCGGTGCCCTTCCACTTCCGTCTGCCGCGGCGTGATCCCGCGTTTGCTGCACTCCCGGCCGAACGCGGCGATGGCACGCGGGTGGGCGAGGAAGAACGCGGTCTTCCGGCGCCGCGACAACAGCTCGTCGAGGTCGTCGGGGGTGGGCGGGCCGCTGTTCGTCTGCACCCGCTGCCGGAAGTCGACGTTGTGCAGCAACCCGAAGTCCGGGTTGGTGATCAGCTGCTGTTCCTGGCGCTCCCGCAGGGCTTCCACGGTGAGCCGCAGCTGCTGTTCGACCTGGTTCATCGGCTTGTTGAACAGGTCGGCCACGCGGGTGTGCACCCGCACCACGGTCTGCGCGACGCTCAGCTCGTACTCGCGCGGCGAAAGCTCGTAGTCCACGAAGCTGCCGGGCAGCACGGGCTCGCCGCTGTGGCCTGACGCGATGGCAATGTCCGCCTCGCCCAGCTTGTTCTGTGGGCGCGAGGCGGCCTGCCGCAAATCGTCCACATGCGACCGAAGTGGATCCGAGCTTTCCAGCAACCGCAGGAAATCCTCGTGACGCAACACCAGTGCCGTCACCGCTGTAAGCGCTTTCGCAGAGTGCGGCCACGTGCCCGGGGACGCGGCGAGCAGCTGCCGCCCGAGGTACTGGCCGTCGGCGAGCACCCCGAGCGACACGGGATCGCCGTACCGGCCGGACCCGACCGCGGCGACCTTCCCCGAGGCGACGACGAACCCGGCGTCGACGGGCTGTCCCGCCTCGGCGAGCAGCTCACCGGGCCGGTAGGTGCGCTGCTCGAACAGCCGGGCCACCGCCGCCAGCACCACGGGATCGGCGAACCCCCGCAGGAGCGGCAGCTCGGTGAGGCTCTCGGGCACGATCCGGACGTCGTCCGCCGTGCCGTGGTACGCCACCCGCCCCTCGCCCGTCAGGTGGCTCAGCCGCCGGTTCACCCGGTACGTGCCCGCGTCGGTGGACACCCACGGCAGCATGCGCAGCAGCCACCGCGAGCTGATCGCCCGCATCTGCGGTTCGGACTTCGTCGTCGTCGCCAGCCGTCGTGCCGCGGTCGTGCTCAGGCTCAGCCTGGCCCGCGCCTCCACTGTCGTCGTCACCGGGACCAACCCGTCCTAGCGGCCGATCTCGACGTTCTCCAGGATGCCCAGGGCATCGGGCACCAGCACCGCCGCGGAGTAGTACGCCGTGACGAGGTAGGAGATGATCGCCTTGTCGTTGATGCCCATGAACCGCACCGAAAGCCCGGGCTCGAACTCGTCCGGCAGGCCGGTCTGGTGCAGGCCGACCACGCCCTGGTTCTTCTCCCCGGCCCGCAGCAGCAGGATCGAGCTGGTCCTGGTGTCGGACACGCCGATCTTGTTGCACGGCAGGATCGGCACCCCGCGCCAGGCGGGCACCTGCTGCCCGAAGAAGTCCACATTGGAGGGATAGACGCCGCGCGCCGAGCACTCCCTGCCGAACGCGGCGATCGTGCGCGGGTGGGCGAGGAACACCGTCGGTTCCTTCCACACCGTCGCCAGCAGGTCGTCGAGGTCGTCCGGCGTCGGCGGGCCGGAGCGGGTGTGGATGCGCTGCTCGACCGCGGCGTTGTTGAGCAGCCCGAAGTCCAGGTTGTTGATCAGCTCGTGCTCCTGCCGCTCGCGCAGCGCCTCGATGGTCAGCCGCAGCTGCTGCTCGACCTGGTTCATCGGCTTGTTGTAGAGGTCGGCGACGCGCGAGTGGACGCGCAGCACGGTCTGCGCGACGCTCAGCTCGTACTCGCGCGGCGAAAGCTCGTAGTCCACGAAGGTGCCGGGCAGGTCCGGCTCGCCGTCGTGCCCCGACGCGAGGTCGATCGCGGCCTCACCGTAGTCGTTCTGCGGCGCGAGACGGCCCGCCCGGAAGTCCGCCACCTGCCGCTGCAGCGCCTCGGAGGACTCGTAGACCTCGTCGAAGGCCTGCTGCGGCAGCATCAGGACGGTGCACGACGTGAGGGCCTTGACCGTGTACTCCCAGATGTCCTCGGGATCGGCGAGCGTCTTGTCGCCGAAGTGGTCGCCGTTCGCGAGCACGCCGAGCGTGGTCTCGTTCCCGTACTGCCCCGGCCCGATCTTGCACACCTTGCCGTGGGCGATGAGGAAGGCCTGGTCGGAGGGGGAGCCGAACTCGACGATCACGTCGCCGGCTTCGTAGGTCTGCTGCACGAACCGGTCGGCCAGCGCGCGGAGCACGGTCTCGTCGTCGAACCCCCGCAGCAGCGGCAGCTCGGCCAGCTCCGCCGGGATCACGCTGACGTCGGTGCCGGTGCTGACGAACGTGACCCGGCCGTCGCCGACGGTGTAGGTGAGCCGGCGGTTGACCCGGTACGTGCCGCCGTCGGCCTGGACCCACGGCAGGACGCGCAGCAGCCACCGCGACGTGATGGACTGCATCTGCGGGACGGACTTCGTCGTGGTCGCGAGCTGCCGCGCCGCCGCGGTGCTCAGGCTCTGCCGCCGTTCGTTGTCCTCGGCGCGTGCCTCGGCCGATTCGGTAACGGTCACGAGAAATACCACCTATCGATGCTCATACGCCGTCCCGCGATTTCCGCGGCAGCGTCCGGATATCGGAAAAGGCCCAATTCGGCGGGCGAGAACGACGTTAGCACCGGCTATCCGGACCGTACAGTCACTCGACAGTGTGCCCGCCGGACAATTGGCTCGTCAAGAACCGTGGGTGACGGGCCGGGAAAAAGCCTCACCTGAAGGAGGTGGCGGGCCGCGGCCGACCAGGTGAGCGGAGGTGGGGCAGCGGGTTTCCGGCTGGGCCGGACGAGGGGCCGGGTGCGGTCGCGGCGGCGTCACCGTTCGCCTGATCCGCCCAGTGCGAGCCGATTTTTGTTGATCTACTGGGGTTTTCGGCGCCGCCGCAGGTCAGGGGCGGTGTCGTCACGGCTGGTGACCGGGGTGACCCGGTCGGCCCAGCCGGGCCGCCGGTGCGGGTCATCGGCCGGGTCGCTGACCATCGGGAAAAACGTGTTCGAGACGTTTCTCCTGCTCCGTGCGGGGGTTTATCCGAAGTGGGGCCGCGCTGCCGAATGAAAGGAATTGACCGGCCTTGTCGGCGGTTCTGCGGAGAATTAGCGTGAGGCCGGTGAAAATCGTCCCCGGCGCGAACGGAAAACCCGCATGAACGTCTACGTGACCGGTCTGCTGTGGGTGGCGGGGGCGGTCGTGGCCGGGGCGGTCATCGCCTACCTCGTCCGCCGCTACGGGCTGGACGAGGGGCGGCCGGACAACAACGACGCCGCCGGGCAGGCGTTCACGATCGTCGGCGGCCTGCACGCGGTCGTGGTCGCGTTCGTGCTGATCTCGCTGTTCGACGCCGCCGGCACCGTGCGCGACGGTTCCTACCAGGAGACGCAGGCACTGGTGTCGGCCGCCTGGCGGGCGGAGTCCCTGCCGGAGCCGGCGCACTCGGAGGTGCCCGCGCTGGCCCGCCAGTACGCCCAGACGGTGGTGGCGCAGGAGTGGCCGCGCCTGCAGCAGGGGCTCGAACCGGGGCCGGAGGGCTGGTCGCTGGTCAAGCGGATGCGGGAGTCGCTCGACAACACCGAGCTGCCGGACGACGACTGGCTCGTCAACGAGAAGACCGACGCGGCGAGCGACCTGACGGACGTCTACGAGCAGCGGCAGGCCCGGCTCAACGCGGTGCGGGACAACGACGTGGGTCTCGTGCTGTGGTTCGTGCTCGCGGTCGGCAGCGTGATCTTCGTGCTGCTGCCCAACCTCTTCGGCGGCACGAAACTGCTCACGCACGTGATCATCGTGTCCACGCTCGCCGCGACCACGACGCTGCTGTTGTACGCCATCTACCAGATGCAGAACCCGTTCGCGGGTGGGGCGAAGGTGGGCTCGGACGCGTTCGCCCAGGCGATCGCCCGGCTGCGCTGACCCATGTCGGCCAGGCGGATTTCCCACGCCGTCGCGGTGACCGCGCTGCTGGCGATGACGAGTGCCGCGCCCGGTGTGGCGGCGGCGGGCGCGAGCTGCGTCGCGCTGCGGGTGCGCGACTTCGGGAGACCATCCACTGTGGACAGAAGCGAGTACCCGGCGGTGGCGACGACCCGGCTGGGGCCGGTTCCCTACCGGCTCAACGCGCTCGGCTACCTGCGGTCCCGGGACCTCGCGTTCGGCGTGACGCGGGACGGCCGCGTGGTGACGGTCGACCGCCGGGGGCGGACGTCGGACCTGGGCGAGCCCGCGGGGCTGGCGCTCGACGGCGCGACGGCGGGCACGATCTCCGGTGACGTGTGGTACGTGAAGCGCGGGGCCGTACTGTCGCTTGTGGACATCAAGCCGGGGAAGTTGTCGGCGCGGTCACGGGTGGTGCTGTCGCCGGCCACGCTGGCGGCGGACGTGGACGACTTCGTGGCGGGGCCGGACGGCGATCTGTACGGCGTCGCGGCCGAGGGCGCCGTGGTGAGCATCGACCCGGGCAGCGGCGTGATCCGGGAGCTGCCGGGCACGCGACTGCCACGGGCGAGCGCGTACGGCTCGGTCGTGCGTGCGTCCGACGGCAGCCTCTACGTGACGGCGAACAACGTGCTGGGCCGGAGCCGGGAGTACCGGGTCGTGCTGTCGGGGCGGACCGTGACGTCGGTGACCCTGCTGGCGACGGGCACGGCGCTGGAGGGCAGTGATGCGGCGGGTTGCCTGGCGGCGCTCCCAGCGCCCCCCGCTCCGCCTCCACCGCCTCCGCCTGTGGTTACGCCGCCTCCGCCACCACCGCCGCCGGTGGTCACGCCGCCTCCGCCACCCGTGGTGAAGCCCCCACCTCCGCCGGTGGTCACGCCACCCCCGCACCCGGTCCCGCCGCGACCGGCTGCGGTCGTGTCACACCCCCCGCCGCCTCCGGCGCCTTCGGTGACCCCGGCGCCGTCACCGGTGCCGATCGTCCGGCCGGCGCCCCCGCCGCCGCGTCATCCGCCCCCGCCACCGAAGAAGACCCCGGACGCGGCCCCCGACCCCCTCGCCGCGACGAAGGTGAAACGCGACTGGGCGCTGACCGCCCTGATCCTCATCCTGGGCGGCAGCATCGTGGCGCGGCGCATCGCGCGCTGACGCGGAACGTGCGCCGGAGGGCGAGACCCGAAGGCAGCCCGAAGTCCTGAACGGAACGCTCGTCCACACGCACGTCGTCCACCACGTTGCGCACCCTCGACGGCCCCGTCGAGATCGACCTCTCCGGCCTCAGCCGCTGACGCCGGCCGGGTTCGCGCCCGTGTCCAGGTACGTGCCGTGGCCCTCGGCGACCAGGTCCCCGTCGAAGCGCAGGACCTCGCTCACCAGGCCGCCGCGCTGGTTGCGGTAGTTGATCACCAGCGTGCCGACCCCGAAGTACGCGCCGACGACCTCGAAGCGGAGGTCCGGGATCCGGCGCAGTCCTTCGGCCCAGTACTCGCGCAGCGCCGCCTTGCCGCGGATCACGCCGTCCGAGCCGGGCAGCAGCTGCGCCGCGACGGGGGAGGTGAACACCACGTCCTCGGTGAAGTGCGCCAGCAGGGCTTCGAGGTCGTGCGCGTTCCACGCCTTGACCCACTCTTCGACGAAATCCGGTGTCATGCCCGTAACCCTACGCAATCGAGATCCCAGAACGGCGCCGAGTACACGAGCGACCCCGTCATCCACGGTTCGTACGACGGCCGCACCGCGACCTGGAACGCCGGCTCCGGGATCCGCAGCGACGGGGCGCGGAAGCCGAGCGGTGTGGCGGGCGCGAAGCCGCGTTTCCCGTAGTAGCCGGGAGAACCTTCGAGGAACACCAGCGGGACGTCGCCCGCCGCGTCCAGTGCGTGCGCGACCAGACGGGTGCCGACGCCCTGCCGTTGCCACTCCGGCAGCACTCCCAGCGGCGACAACACGTACACGTCCACGAGCCGCCGCGGCGCGTCCAGCCTGCTTGCCGACAACATCACGTGCCCGACGACCCGGTCGTCCACCGTTGCCACGAAGGACAGCGGCGGCAGCGGCGCGGGCGCGGCGTGGAGGGTGTCGACGAGCACCGGGATCCGCGGATCCCCGAACGCGCGCTCGTGCACCTCCCTCACCCGGGGGTGCTCCGCCGCGCGCACCGGCCTGATCTTCACCTGATCGAACGTAGGCGAGAGACGGCCCCGGCGCGAACGAATTCCGCGTCAGGCAGACTGGGCGCATGATCCTGCACCCGATCGGCCGTGTGCGGTCCCCCCGGACCGAGCCCACCGACGACGACTGGGACTCGGTCACCTCGCTGGTCGAACTCGACGGCGCCCGGTTCGGTCCGGCGTCGTTGCGGGGGATCGAGGAGTTCTCCCACGTGGAGATCGTCTACGCCCTCGAACAGACCGGGCACCGCGGCAACCCGGACCAGCCGGGTGTCGGCGTGTTCGCGCAGCGCGGCCGCAACCGGCCCAACGGCATCGGCGTGACCCGCTGCCGCCTGCTCGGCGTCGGGGACCTCACGCTCAAGGTCCGCGGCCTCGACGCCGTCGACGGCAGCCCGGTGCTGGACGTCAAGCCCTACTTCGCGGAGTCCGCGCCGCAGGAGCCCGTCGTCCAGCCCGAGTGGGCCACGCCGCTCGCCACTTCCTAGCGACATTTCGGAAACGGCTTGCGTGGCGGTGCGGGTAGCGGAACCTGGGGCGGCCCCTCGCTCCGGGATCGCCTCCTCATGACCGCCAGGTCACCACGGAGGCGCTGTCCTCGCGAGGAACCGCCCACCCGTCGCCCACCACCACCCTCAACGGACGCGCTCCGCGCGGCGGCCCCGATTCAAACCCGCGGCGGTGCCAGCTGACTGCGTGGTGAAAGCGGCTCCGCCGCTTCAGAAACCCCTTCCTAGGCGTCCAAAGCGAAAACGGTCGTCGAGCGGTAGGTCTGGCCCGGCCGCAGCACGGTGCTCGGGAACGACGGGTGGTTCGGCGAGTCGGGGAAGTGCTGTGTCTCCAGCGCGAACCCGTAGCTCTGCCGGTAGGTCTTCCCGCCGGTGCCGACGAGCGTGCCGTCCAGGAAGTTGCCCGAGTAGAACTGCAGCCCCGGCTCGGTCGTCAGCACCGTGAGTGTCCGCCCGCTGCCCGGGTCGCTCGCCCGCGCCGCCACCGCCAGCGAACCGGACTGGTCGAGCACCCAGTTGTGGTCGTAGCCCTGGCCGATCAGCAGCTGCGGGTCGTCCTCGGCGACGCGTTCCCCAATGGCCGTCGGCCTGCGGAAGTCGAACGGCGTGCCCTGCACCGGGGCGAGCTGCCCGGTCGGGATCTGCGTGCTGTCCGTGGGCAGGTACCGGCTCGCCGCGATCTGCAGCCGCTGGTCGTAGATGTCCCCCGACGACTCGCCCGCCAGGTTCCAGTACGTGTGGTTGGTCAGGTTCACCACCGTCGGCTTGTCCGTGGTGGCTTCGTACCCGATGGTCAGCCGGTTGCGGCTGTCCACTGTGTACGTCACCACGACGCGCAGGGTGCCGGGGTAGCCCTCGTCGCCGTCGGGGCTGGTCAGGCTCAGCCGCAGCCCGCCCGGGATCGTCGCGACGTCCCAGACCTTGTTGTCGAACCCCTCGAGCCCGCCGTGCAGGCTGTTGCCGTTGTTGTTGACCGGCACGTGGTACGTCTTCCCGTCCAGGGTGAACGTGCCCTTCGCGATCCGGTTGCCGTACCGCCCGATCAGCGCCCCGAAGTACACGCCGCCGCCCTCGGGCGGGCTGTTCTTCGCCACGTAGTCCGCCAGCGTCGGGAAGCCGAGCACCACGTTGGCCGTGCGGCCGCGGCGGTCCGGTGCCTCCAGCGTCTGGATGATGCCGCCGTAGGAGAGGATCCGCACGCGCAGCCCGTGGCCGCTGTCGAGGGTGTAGCGGTAGACCGCCACACCGTTCGCCCGGCCGAAGTACTCCTTGCTCACCGAAGGCGGCTTGGCCGCGGCAGTCGCACTCACGGTCGGCAAGCCTACTGTGGCCAGGCCCGCCGCACCGACGGCGAGCGCGCTGCGCCGGGAAAATCCGGTTCCCATCTTGTCCTCCCAGTCGGTCAGGTCGCTGTGTTCACCCGGTATTCGGCGTGCACCAGCTCGAGCAGCTCCGCGACGGAGGTCTCACCGGACGCCTTGTCGAACGTGATTTCACCGTGCTGCAACAGGTTCACGCGGTCGCACACGTCGACCACCTGGCTGTAGTTGTGTGCGATGAGGATGATCGCGATGTCGCCGCGCTGCTTCAGCTGGGCCAGCAGGCGCAGGATCAGCCCGCCCTCCTTGGCCCCCATCGCGGCGAGTGGTTCGTCGAGCAGCAGTAGTTTCGCGTTGTTCGAGTACACCGAGCGCGCCACGGCGATCGCCTGCCGCTGGCCGCCCGACAGCCGGCCCACCTCGGCGGTGACCGACGGGATGTTGATGCCGACCGCGTCGAGCGCCTCGCGGGCCCGGCGCTTCATCTCCTTGCGCTTGAGGAACGGCAGTGGTTTGTGCACCAGCTCCTTGTTCAGGTGGAGGTTGAGGTAGACGGGCAGGTCGTTGACCATCGCGAGGTCCTGGAACACCGTCTCGATGCCCATCGACCGCGCGTGCGTCACCGACTTCAGCTGCACCGGCTGCCCCTCGAACAGCAGCCGGCCGCCGTCGGGCTGGTGGAACCCGGTGAGGATCTTGATGAGGGTGGACTTGCCCGCGCCGTTGTCGCCGATCAGCCCGAGGATCTCCCCGCGCCGCACGGACAGGTTGATGTCGGTCAGCGCCCGGACGGGGCCGAAGCCCTTGCTGATGTGCTCGGCACGCATCACCTCGTCGCTCATGAGTTCCTCCGTGACCCGAGCCGTTTCCGCAGCACCGTGACGTAGACGTTGAGCAGTGCGGCGATGAGGATGGCGGCACCGAGCACCACGTAGAACGCGTTCGCGCTGATACCGGTGAGGTTGAACCCGTCGTAGACCAGGCCCAGCAGCAGCGCGCCGAGGAACGCGCCGAGCACCGTGCCGGAGCCGCCGAGCAACGCGGTGCCGCCGATGACGGCCGCCGCCACCGCGTAGAACATCGTGTTGAAGCCGCCGTTCGTCGGGTCGTAGGAGCCGACCCGCGTGCCCTGCAGGATGCCGGCCAGCCCGGCCAGGCCGCCGGTGATCGCGAAGCAGATCACCTTCACGCGGTTGGTGCGGATGCCCGACTCGGCGGCGCCGACCGGGTTGCCGCCGGTGGCCTGCGTGGCGATGCCGAAGCGGGTGGTGGACAGCACCACCTGCATCACGGCGACGACCACCAGCGCCCACAGGAACTCCGACCAGCCCCAGCCGCCGAACACCGACACCACCCAGCTGTCCGTCGGCGCGCTCACCGGCGAACCACCCGAGATGATCAGCGACAGCCCCCACAGCAGGAACGCCATGCCGAGCGTGGTGATGAACGACGACAGCCCGAACAGGGTGTGCACGAGCCCGTTGACCATGCCGATCGCCGCGCTCACGACGACGGCCCCGATGACCGCGAGCAGCAGCGGGAAACCGTTGTTGTAGAACAACATCAGCACGAACGGTGACAGCGTGAACACGAACCCGGCGGACAGGTCGATCTGGCCGCAGATCAGCACCAGCACCTCGCCCGCCGCGACGATCGCCCACGGCGCCACGTACTGCGCGATCGTGTGGTAGTTGTCCGAGGTCGCGAAACCGGGCCCGCTCGTGAGGCTGAAGTAGATCGCCGCCGCGATCGTCACGAGCAGGATGCTCAGTTCCTTGATCCGGATCAGGCTCAGCAGGAACCCGCCGTCCGGCGGGCTCGTGCCCGGCTCCGTGCGGCCGGGGCGTTTGCCGGTGAGCGCGTCGGTCATGCTCGCGGTCCTCCGCTATCGGGTCAGCGTCGTCGCCGCGGGCAGCGGGATCGACGCGGGCATCGGCACGAGGTCGGTCTTCGGGCCGCCCTCGAACTTGCTGTTCGCCGACAGGTAGGGGCCGACGTTCTCCTTGGTCACGAACGTCAGGCCGGTGTCGGTGACCGGCGGCGCCACGAGCGTGCCGGACAGCCGGAACAGGTACATGTACAGCACCGGCAGGAAGCCCTGCAGGTAGGCGGACTGGTCGATGGTGAAGTCCAGCGCGCCCGAGTCGACGCCCTTGAGCGTGTCGGCGAGCGTGTCGTACCCGCCGGCGTGGATCTTGCCCTGCAGGCCCCGGTTCGCGATCAGCTGCGCGATGGAGGCGGTGCTGCCGGCGTCCACGGCGTAGATGCCCTTGGCGTCGGTGTGCCCGTCGTAGGCGGCGGTGATCGCGTTCAGCTCGTTGGCCTGCTCGGCGCCGGTGTTGATCGACAGCACCTGCACGCCCGGCGCGGCCTGCTTGAGCGCGTCGGTGATGCCGTCGAGGCGGGGCTGCACGTTGTTGCCGCCGGGCTGGGAGATGCCGACGAGGATCGTGCCCGACGTGACGTCCTTGGCGATCCGCTGTCCCATCTGGAACCCGGACAGGTAGAGGTCCTGGCCCACGTACGTGAGCGGGTAGTTACCGGGTGCTGTCGCGTTGTAGGCGATCACCGGGATGCCCTTCGCGAGCGCCCGTTTGGTCGGCTCGACGAACGCGTTGTTGTCCGTCAGCGCGATCGCGATGCCGTCGACGTTGCCGTTGACGGCGGTCGAGAACGCGTTGGCCATCTCGGACACGTTGCCCTCGGCGGAGCCGGTCCACTGCGGTTCGGGCAGGCCCAGCAGCTTCGCCGCGTCGGCCATGCCGTTCTTGGTCGGGACGAAGAAGGAGTTGGTCGTGACGTGGTTGATGAAGGTGAACCGCCACGCCGGGGTGCTGGGGAACGCGCCGGCCCCGCCGGAGCCGGAGTTGCCCTGCACCCCGTTGCACGCCGTCAGCAGTGCGCTCGCGGCGACCGCGCCACCACCTGCCCCCAGGAATTTCAGTGCGGCCCTCCGAGAGGTCGCGGCCTGCGCATCGCTCATGTCAACCACCCATCCACTTCGGCGGGGAACCCGGGTTCTGCAGCGTGCCTGAATCATTCGATGATTCAGCCAATCAGTCAAGGCTCGATCGGGGAGGGGGAGTCACCCGGGCAAGACCGGCCGTTTGACTTTGTGGATATATGATTTGAGGATTACTCCGTGCGCATGACCAAGGAGGGGCCACTCGGCAGGCACCGGACCATCCACGGCAGGGTCGTCGAGTGGCTCGGTCACCGGATCGTCTCCGGTGAGCTGCCCGCGGGCAGCAGGCTGCCCAACGAGGCCGAGCTCGCCGCGCAGCTCAACGTCAGCCGCGGTGGCGTCCGCGAAGCGGTGAAAGCGTTGGCGGCCAAGGGATTGGTCGAGGCGCGGCCGCGGCTGGGCACCCGCGTCCTGCCCCGCGAGCAGTGGAACCTGATGGACCGCGAGGTGATCAACTGGCATGGTGAACTGGCCAAGTCGGACTTTCTCACCGACCTGCTCGAACTGCGGCTGATGGTCGAGCCCGGCGCCGCGCAGCTGGCCGCCGAGCGCGCGACGGCCGAGCAGGTGGCGGTGCTGACCGACGCGTACGAGCGGATGGCGGCGCACGCCCCTCGGCTGCCCGAGCGGGACGACGCGTTCGTCGAGGCGGACCTCGTGTTCCACCTGACGCTGCTGCGGGCGAGCGGCAACCAGCTCATCGAGCAGCTGGGCAGGCTGCTGGAGACCGGGCTCTACCACGGGCTGGAGGCCAGCTCGCACGCACCGGGCGGGGTCGCCGCGACCCTGCCGCTGCACCAGGCGGTGCTCACGGCGGTGCGCGGGCGGCGGCCCGTCGCCGCCGCGCGCGCGATGCGCAAACTGATCGAGACGACGACCGACGCCGTCCGGCGGATGGGGGAGGAGCAGTAGTGTCCACTGTGGAGCAGGTGACCGATCCCGTTGCGGCGCACGGGGAAGGGCCGGTGTGGCACGCGTCGTGGCCCGGGCTGCGCTGGGTGGACATGCTGGCGGGGGACGTGCTGGAGCTCGACGCGGGCCAGGTGCGGCGACACCACGTCGGCACCGTCGCCGCGGCGCTGCGGCCCCGTGCGGACGGCGGCGTCGTGCTGGCGGTCGAGCGGGGTTTCGCCCTCGCCGACGCGTCGCTCACGGAGGTCCAACCACTGCCGGAACTGTGGCAGGACAACGACATCCGGATGAACGAGGGCGGCTGCGACCCCGACGGCCGGTTCTACTGTGGATCGATGTCCTACCGCGAGGAGGCCGGGCGCGGCAGCCTGTACCGGCTGAACCGGGACGGTTCCACGGAAACCGTGCTCACGGGCGTCACGATCTCCAACGGTCTCGCCTGGAGCCCCGACGGTGGCACGGCGTACTACATCGACACGCCCACGCACCGGGTCGGCGCCTTCGACTACGACGGCGAGCTGACCGGACGGCGGACGCTGCTGGAGATCCCGGCCGAAGCGGGTGCGCCGGACGGGATGACCGTCGACGCCGATGGCCGCCTGTGGATCGCGCTGTGGGGCGGCAGCGCCGTGCGGTGCTACCGGCCCGACGGGACGCTGGAGGACCACGTCGAGCTGCCGGCCAGCCAGGTCACCGCCTGCACGTTCGGCGGCGCGGACCTCGACGAGCTCTACATCACGACCTCGCAGCAGGGCGTCGACGGGCAGCCCGAGGCCGGTGCGCTGTTCCGGTACCGGCCCGGCGTGCGCGGGCTGCCGGTGCTGCCGTACCGGCGCGACTGATTTTCCTTGTACCACAACACTTCGTGAGCATCGTCCGGATCGGAACCGGCCTACACTCGCGGATGTGGCCGAGGCGCCGAGAACCCGGGGCAACCTGCCGGCGGAGCTGACCAGTTTCGTCGGCAGGCGGGAGGAGCTGGCCGCGACCAGGAGGCTGCTCAGCGCCGCCCGGCTGGTCACGCTCACCGGGGCGGGCGGCGTCGGCAAGACGAGGCTGGCGCTGCGCGCGGCCACCGTGCTGCGGCGTGCATTTCCCGACGGCGTCTGGTTCGTGCGGCTCGCCGACGTCACCGAGCCGTCGCTGCTGCCGGTGGCGATCACGGCGGAGCTCGGGCCGGCCGCGCGGGAGGCCGGCCTGTCCGAGCACCTGCGGGACAAGCGGCTGCTGCTCGTGCTCGACAACTGCGAGCAGGTCGTGCACGCCTGCGCGGTGCTCGCCGCGAAACTGCTGTCCGCCGCCCCGGAACTGCGGATCCTGGTCACCAGCAGGCAGATCCTGCGGGCGGACGGGGAACAGGTGCTCGTGGTGCCGCCGCTGCCGCCCGACGGCGACGCCGTCGCGTTGTTCACCGAGCGCGCCGCCGCGGTGCCCGGCTGCCGCCTCGGCGACGGCGACCGCGAGGCGGTGCGCCGGATCTGCCGCCGCCACGGGAAAGCGCACCGATCCGCCCCGCACGCAGACGCTCGAAGCCGCCGTCGCGTGGAGCTTCGAGCTGTGCACGCCGCGGGAACAGGAGGTGTGGGCGGCGACGTCGGTGTTGCCCGGCGGGTTCGACCTGGAGGCGGCCGAGGCGGTGTGCGCGTTCGACGCGGGGGAGGTGCTCGACCTCGTCGCGGCGCTGGTGGACAAGTCGGTCCTGAGCCGCCGCACGGGCACGTACGGCCGCAGCGCGTGGTACGAGATGCTCGGTACCTTCCGCGAGTACGGGCGCATCCGGCTCGCCGGGTCCGGGCAGGAGGACGCCGTCCTCGACCGCCGCCTGGCCCACTACGCCGGACTTGCCCGTGAGTTCGGCCAATCGTTCGGTCCCGCCCAGCGGGATTGGCTGGAGCGGCTGTGCCGTGAGCAGCAGAACCTGAGCGCCGTGGCAGCCGACGTGCGGGCGCTGCCGATCGTGACCGCGTTGCGGGACTTCTGGGCGGTCGCGGCACCGGGCGAGGGCCGCCGCCTGCTCGCTGCGTCGCTGGACCACGCGTCTGGACCACTCCGTGCCCGGGCGCTGGAGGCGGCCGCCTTCCTGGCCCTGTGGGAGGGCGCCGCGGAGGCGGCGCGCCCGTTGCTCGGGGAGCTGCGGGCCCTGCTCGCCGAGCACGGCGACCGGCGGCTGCACGCCGGGTACGCGCAGTGCAGTGGCTTGGCGCGGTTGTGGAGCGGCGACCTCGCGAGTGCCCGCGCGCGGCTGGGGCGCGCACTCGCGGCGTACCGCGGGCTCGGCGACGAGGCGCAGGTCTGCACGACGCTGGTCCTGCTGGCGGTCGTGGACCTCCTCGACGGCCGGTCCGGGGCGGCGGCCGACCACGCGCTCGCGCTGTGCGAGGCGCGGCAGGCGGACTGGTCGCGGGGGTACGCGCTGTGGGCGGTCGCGATCACCGAGTGGCGCCGGGGCGGGGGCCGCAGGGCCGAAACGCTGCTGCGGCAAGCGATCTCGCTGCGGCTGCCCGATCGTGCACTGCTCGCGCTCGCGGTGAGCGCGCTCGCCTGGTGCGCGGAGGCAGACAACCTGCCCGAGCGGGCCGCCGGTCTGCTCGGCGCCGCGCACGCGCTGCGCCGTGAGTCCGGCGAACGGTTGCTCGCGGAACTCGACGAGCGGTGCGCCGAGCGGCTCAGGCGCTCGCTCGGGGCCAAGGCCTTCACCTCGGCGTTCGACGCGGCCGCCCGGGCCGGGACCGGGGAAGCGATCGCGCTGGCGCTGCGGGAACGCAAGGAGCCGGTGCCCGCCGGCCCGCGCCCCGGCGGGCTCACCCGCCGGGAGCGCGAGATCGCCGGGCTGGTCGCGGACGGGCTGAGCAACCGGGACATCGCCGCGCGCCTGGTGATCGCCCAGCGCACGGCCGAGACGCACGTGGAGCACATCCTCGCCAAGCTCGGCTTCTCGTCGCGCGCGCAGATCGCCGCCTGGCTCGCGGCCGGTGACGGAAGTACGTACCCCGCTCCGTAGAACTCCCGGTTCGCCTGGCGGACCGGCGGCGCATCCTGGAGCGGCCACCTCGAGAAACAGCCGGCGCCGACCGTCCTCCCCCTCGGTCCGCCGGCGGGCGCGGCGGCGTGCCCAGCCTGCCCGTGACAGCACGTCGCCGCGCTCCCACTCCATTCGGTGACAGGATGTTCACGCGAGTGGACCGTCGAATTCACAGGAAACTGTCAGAAACAACCTGGAGAATGGAACTCACCGGATCAGGTGAGCAGGGGGAGGGGTCGGCGTGCGCTGGAAGCCCGTCGCGTACACAGCCGTCGGGCTCGTGTCGGTCCTCGTCCTCGGCACCACCGGTTACGCCTGGACGCAGCTGGGCAGGCTCGCGAGCGGGCTGGCCACCGCGGACGTCATCGAACCCGCCGCCCAGCTGCCCAGCAGCAGCCCCAACGTCCCGGTGCCGGAGCAGAACATCCTGCTCGTCGGCATCGACTCGCGCACCGACGCCCAGGGCAACCCGCTGCCGCAGGACGTGCTCGACCAGCTGCACGCCGGTGACGGCAGCGACGGCGGCGACACCACGGACACGATGATCGTCGTGCACATCCCGGAGGGCGGCGGCGAGGCCACCGCGATCTCCATCCCGCGCGACTCCTACGTCCAGCTCGCGGGCGGCTACGGCAAGCACAAGATCAACGCCGCGTACAGCTACGGCAAGCACGCGAGGTACGAGGAGCTGACCCGGCAGGGCGTGACCGGCGCGGCGCGCGAGCGGCTGGCCGACCAGGCCGGTGCCCGCACCGCGATCCAGACCGTCGAGAACTTCACCGGCCTGACCATCAACCACTACGCCGCGGTGAACCTCGTCGGCTTCTACACGCTCAGCCTGGCCGTGGGCGGGGTGCCGGTGTGCCTGAAGGAACCGGTGCACGACAGCTACTCCGGCGCGGACTTCCCCGCGGGGCGGCAGACGCTGTCCGGCGCGCAGGCGCTGGCCTTCGTCCGGCAGCGGCACGGGCTCGTCAACGGCGACCTCGACCGCATCGCCCGGCAGCAGGCGTTCCTCGCGAGCGCGGCGAAGGTCGTGCTGGCCGCGGGCACGCTCGCCAACCCGGTCAAGCTGGAGAGCCTCATCGAGGCGGTGCAGCAGGCCGTGCTCATCGACCAGGGCTGGGACATCCTCACGTTCGCGCAGCAGATGCGCTCGCTCAGCTCGGACGGGCTGACCTTCGCCACCATCCCCGTGCAGTCGCTGAGCATGCGGACGTCGGACGGCGACGCGGTGAAGGTCGACCCGGGGCAGGTGCGCTCGTTCATCGCCACGCTGCTCGGCGACAGCGGCGGGACCTCGGCGTCCACGTCGTCGGAGCCGTCGAGCGTGGCCGCACAGGCGGCGGACAGCAGCACGCCGCCGACCACCGAGACGTCCCTTGTGCCCAGCGCGAACAGCACCGATCTCACGGGCTGCGTCAATTGATCGTTCCGGGAAGAAAATTCCCAACCTACTTTCGCCGGGTTTCGTCGGACCACACGATCGGGTGAGACTGCGGGGGCGGAGTCGCGACCCGGTCCCTGTAGCCGAACGAAGAGGGCGAAGTTGATGAAGCGAACGAGCCTGGTGAAATCCGCGGGCGCGGCGGCGCTGGCCGCCGGGGCCGCGCTGGCCGTGTGCCTCGCACCGTCGGCGAGCGCCGTCCAGCCCGTGTCCGACGCGATGCAGCGGGACCTCGGGCTGACCACGGAGCAGGTGCGGGCCCGGCTGGCGCAGGAGGCGCCGGCGATGGACGTCGCACCGGCCGCGCGGGCCGCGGCGGGTGAGGCGTTCGGCGGGTCCTGGTACGACGCGGCGGCGGGCAAGCTCGTGGTCGGCGTGACCGACGCGGCCAAGACCGCCGCGGTGCGCGCCACCGGCGCCGAGGCGGTCCCGGTCGCGCACACGCAGGCCGCGCTGGACGCGGCGAAGTCCGCGCTCGACGGTCTCGCCGCGCCGAAGGACGTCACCGGCTGGTACGTCGACGAGCAGGCGAACTCGCTGGTCGTGACGGTGAAGTTGGGCACGGCCGACCCGGCGGTGCAGCGGTTCCTCGACCAGGCGAAGGCGACCGGCCCCGTGCGCGTCGACTCCGTGACCGAGACCCCGCGGCTGTACGCGGGCAGCGTCGTCGGCGGCAACGCCTACTACATCAACAACGCGGCCCGCTGCTCCGTCGGCTTCTCCGTCCGCGGCGGGTTCGTCTCGGCGGGCCACTGCGGCAGCGCGGGCGACTCGGTGACCGGCCCCGACGGCTCCGCGATGGGCACGTTCCAGGGCTCGTCCTTCCCCGGCAACGACTACTCCTACGTGCGCACCAACTCCAGCTGGACCCCCACCGCGCGGGTGAACGGCTACGGGCACGGCGACGTCACGGTCACCGGCCACACCGCGGCCGCGGTCGGCGCCTCGGTGTGCCGCTCCGGCTCCACCTCCGGCTGGCACTGCGGCACGATCCAGGCGACCAACCAGACCGTGAACTACGCCGAGGGCACGGTGTCCGGGCTGACGAAGACCAACGCGTGCGCCGAGCCCGGTGACTCGGGTGGCTCGTGGGTCAGCGGCAGCCAGGCGCAGGGCGTCACGTCGGGCGGCTCGGGTGACTGCACCCGCGGTGGCACGACGTACTTCCAGCCCGTGAACGAGATCCTGTCGGCCTACGGCCTGACCCTCGTCACCGGCTGAGCGCGGAACGAAAAGAGGCGGGGCACAGCCGGTGCCCCGCCTCTTCCCGTGTGTGACGGCTCAGGTGGTCGCCGGGATCCACGCGCGTTCGCGCGCGGCGAGGCTCGCGCGGCGGCGCAGCCCGGCGAGGCTGTGCTTCGCGGGGACGAGCAGGGCGGTCAGCCAGGTGCGCCGGTACTCCTCCAGCGCGAGCGCGATCGAACGATGCTCGACGCAGTGCACCAGTCCCGGTGTACCGAGCCGGTGCCTCCCGACGTGCTTCGCTCGCATCGTTCCTCCGTGTGGGCGACCTTCCGCCGCGCACCGTACGCAATGGACGCCCGGAAGCGGCTGAACCCGCTCGGCGTGTCACCCGTATCGGTTCGATCACGTCAAAACCTCACCTGGTTGAATGCCCGCATGCTGCGCGTGGGGCTCACCGGGGGTATCGGAGCGGGGAAGTCGACGGTGGCCGCCCGGCTCGCCGAGCACGGGGCGGTGCTCATCGACGCCGACCGGCTGGCGAGGGAGGTCGTCGAGCCCGGCACGCCGGGCCTGGCCGCGCTGACCGAGGCGTTCGGCACGGACATCCTCACCGCCGACGGCGCGCTCGACCGGCCCGCGCTCGCGGCGAAGGCCTTCGCCGACGAGGACTCCCGCCTGCGGCTCAACGGGATCATGCACCCGCTCATCGGGGTGAGGACCGCCGAGCTGATGGCGGCCGCGGCGCCGGACGCGGTCGTCGTGCACGACGTCCCGCTGCTCGTCGAGGGCAACCTCGGCGCCGGCTACCACCTGGTGCTGGTCGTGGACGCGCCGGTGGAGGTCCGCGTGCGGCGGCTGGTGGAGGTGCGCGGCATGGCGGAGGCCGACGCCCGCGCCCGCATCGCCGCCCAGGCCGACGAGGCCGCCCGCCGGGCCGCGGCCGACGTGTGGCTGGACAACAGCGAGACCCCCGACGTCGTGCTCGCCGAGGTGGACCGGCTGTGGGCGGACCGGCTGGTGCCGTACGAGGCGAACGTGCGCCTGCGCCGCCCGCGCCCGCCGATGTCGCCGAAGCTGGCCGACTACGACGAGCGGTGGCCGGCGCAGGCCGCCAGGCTCCTCGCGCGCGTCCGGGCCGCCGCGGGGGAGCGAGCGCTGCGGGCCGACCACATCGGCTCGACGTCCGTGCCCGGCCTGCCCGCCAAGGACATCGTCGACCTCCAGCTCACGGTGTCCACTTTGGACGACGCGGACGCGGTCGCGGACGCCTTGTCGGACGCGGGTTTCCCGCGCGCGGGAGGCGAGTGGTGGGACGACCCGCAGGACGGTTCCGCGCAGCGGTGGCACAAGCGGTTCCACTTCGGCGGCGACCCGGGGCGCGCGGTGAACCTGCACGTCCGGTCCCAGGAGACCCCCGCGTGGCGGCTCGCCCTGCTGTTCCCGGAGTGGCTGCGGCAGCACCCGGACGAGCGGGCCGCCTACGCGGAGGTGAAGCGCCGCCTGGCCGACTCCCACGCGGCGGACGGCACGGTGGAGGGCTACGCCTACGAGAAGCAGGAGTGGGTCAACGCGGCCTTCCGCCGGGCGGAGGCGTGGGCGGAACGCACCGGCTGGACCCCCTGAACGCGGGTCAGCGGAACAGCCCCCGCTGGAAGGCGGTGGCGACGGCCGCCGCCCGGTCCTTCACCCCGAGCTTCGCGTACACGTGCAGCAGGTGCGTCTTGACGGTGGCTTCGCTGATGAACAGCCGCGCGGCGGCCTGCTTGTTCGTGCAGCCGTCCGCGATCAGCCGGAGCACGTCGAGCTCGCGCCGGCTCAGCTCCTCCCGCGCCGGCGCCCTCAGCTGACCCATCAGGCGGCTCGCGACGGCGGGCGAGAGCACCGCCTCACCACGGGCAGCGGCACGCACGCCCTGGAAGAGCGCCTCGCGCGGCGAGTCCTTCAGCAGGTAACCGGTGGCGCCCGCCTCGATCGCGGGCAGCACGTCGGAATCCGCGTCGTACGTCGTCAGCACGAGCACGCGGGCCGGGTTGCCGCGCTCCGCGAGCCGCCTGATCGCCGTGACGCCGTCCGTGCCCGGCATGCGGAGGTCCATCAGCACGACGTCGGGCCGCAGCCGGTCCGCGAGCACGACGGCCTCCGCGCCGTCCGCCGCCTCGCCGAGCACCTCGAACCCCTCGGCGCCCTCGAAGATCCCGCGCAGCCCGTCACGCACCACGGGGTGGTCGTCGGCGATCACGAGCGTGATGGTCACGACGCCGCCACCACGGCGGGCAGGCTCGCCGAGACGGCCGTACCGCCACCCGGCTCGGACTCGACCGCGAACGAACCGAGCAGCCGCGCGGCCCGCTGGCGCATCCCGGGCAGCCCGAAACCGCCGTGCGCCGAATCCGGGTCGAACCCCTTCCCGTCGTCGCGGACGTCGAGCGTCACCTGGTCCTCCATGTAGGACAACGTCACGCCGACCCGGCCGGCCCCGGCGTGCTTCGCCACGTTCGCCAGCGCCTCCTGGGTGATCCTGAGCAGGGTCGCCTCGACCTCGGGGTGCAGCGGCCGCACGTCACCGGTGGTGGTGAGCTCGACGGGCACCCCGGTCCGCTCCGCCCAGCGTCCGGCCACGCCGCGCAGCGCGTCGTCCAGCCGGTCACGGGTCAGCGCCTCCGGGCGCAGCGCGTCCACGGAACGCCGCGCCTCGGCGAGGTTCTCCCTCGCCAGCGCCAGCGCGGTGCGCACCCGCCGCTCCCGGTCGGGCGCGTCCTCCGCCGCTTCGAGCTGGGTGATGATCCCCATCAGCCCCTGGGCGAGCGTGTCGTGGATCTCCCGGCTCAACCGCTGGCGCTCGTCGAGGATCCCCGCCTCCCGTGCCTGTGCGAACAGCTGGCGGTGCAGTCCCGCGTTCTCCTCCTGCGCCGCCTCCAGCGCCGCGACCACCTGGCGCCGGGCCTCGACCGTCGCGGCCATCCTGGCCGCGCCGAGCGCGCCGCCGATGATCGCGCCGGTCTGCACCAGCACCACCGTGACGAACAGGAACCCGTGCTCCCGCAACGCTTCCACCGGACCGCCCGAACCGAGCGTGTTGATCAGCAGTGACGTCGCCGCGGTGCCCAGCACGGCCAGCGGCACCGGCCTGAGCCGCAGCGCCAGGAAGAAGCAGCTGATCATGAACACCAGGAACAGCAGGTCCCTCGCCATCAGCACGGCCGCGGCGGACAGCGCACCGGCGAACGAGATCGCCCGCAGCCAGCTGTTTTCGCGGAACCGTTCGGGCGGCAGCCCGTGGGTCAGCAGGAGCCAGACCAGTGCGAGCCCGGCCACCCCGAGCGTGCCGGGGTCGATGCCCTGCACCGCGCTGACCACCACCGACACCAGCAGCAGCACCGGAGCCAGCCACCGGGTGTAGGGCCGCCACAGCGAGTACGTGCCGGACGGCGGCTCCAGCGAGGACGACCAGAAGCTGCTCACCGGTCCATTATCCGTTCACTCCCACCGGAACCACCGTGCCGCGATGCCGCCGCACAGCACCGCGCACGCGGCCAGCGCGAGGAGCTGGAGCGCACTGGCGCCGGTCCCCGTCCACGTCCCGCGCACCGCGTTGAGCGTCGCGCCCACGGGCAGCACGTCGGCCACGTGCTGCAGGAACGACGGCAGCTGCTCCTTCGGCACCCACACCCCGCCCAGCGCGAGCATCGGGAAGAAGGTGACGAGGCCGATCGCGTTGGCCGCCTTGCCCGACGGAGCCAGCGCCGCGATCAGCATGCCCACGGAGAACAACGCGAGCGCGCCCAGCGCGACCGACAGGACGAACCCGCCGGGGTGCTCGGGCAGGGACAACCCCAGCCCGAGCACCCCGACCCCCAGTGCGAGCACACCCGCGACGAGCGCGGCGGCCAGGTTGACCAGCAACTGCGCCGTCAGCAGGCGGCCGGGCGGCACCGGGCTCGCCGACAACCGCCGGAGCACCCCCTTCTCGCGGTAGGTGGCGATGGTCGTCGGGAACAGCAGGACGGCGAGCATCGCGAGCAGGACCGTCACCGCCAGCGGCGCGACGAACGCGGACAGCGCGGGCTGCCCGCCGAAGTCCTCGCTCGGCCGGCCGCCGTCCGCCAGCAGCCCGAACACCACGAGCAGGCCCACCGGGATCGCCAGCACCGCGAACGGCGCGGCCGGGTCACGCAGGAAGAGCCTCGCCTCCACCGCGGTCAGCTTCGTCAGCACCACTTCACCGCCCTTTCCGCCCGGTCAACGCGACGAACGCGTCGTCGAGATCCGCCTGTTCGACCCGCAGCTCGTCCGCGACGACCCCCGTGCGGGCCAGTACGACCGTCACCGCGCGCAGCACGTCGCCGGTGCCGGTCACCACGAGCCGTCCGCCGTGGCGCTCCACGCGGCGCACCTCGGGCAGCGCGGTGAACACCGCGTCGTCGACCGGCGCCGACGGCCGGAACCGGATGCGTTGTTCGGCCCCCACCTGCCGCACCAGCCCGGCCGGGGTGTCCACGGCGACCACGCGTCCGGCGTCGAACACGGCGATGCGGTCGCAGAGCCGTTCCGCCTCCGCCATGAAGTGCGTGACCAGCACGATCGTCACGCCGCGATCGCGGACCCGCTCGATGAGGTCCCACGTGTCGCGCCGCGCCTGCGGGTCCAGCCCGGTGCTCAGCTCGTCGAGCACCGCGACCTCGGGGTTGCCGACGAGTGCGAGCGCGATCGCCACCCGCTGCTTCTGGCCACCGGAGAGCTTCCGGTACGCCCTGCCGCGGTGCTCGGCGAGCCCGAGCTCGTCCAGCAGCGCGTCCGGGTCCGCCGGGGACCGGTAGAACGAGGCGTACAGGTGCAGGACCTCCCCGACGCGGATCCGGTCGGGGAGCTCGCTTTCCTGCAACTGCACGCCCAGCCGCTGGCGCAGTTCGGCGGTGTCGCGGGCCGGGTCGAGCCCGAGCACCGAGATCGTGCCGCCGTCCGGCGAGCGCAGCCCCTCCACGCACTCGACCGTCGTCGTCTTCCCGGCGCCGTTGGGCCCGAGGATGCCGAAGATCTCCCCCCGTTCGACGGAGAACGACACGTCGTCGACCGCGACGCGCTCGGAGTACCGCTTGGTCAGGTGTGCCACCTCGACCACTGTCATCGCCTGTGCCCCCTTACTCGAAAGCTGGTGCCTCCCAGCATTTCGGGCGGACGGGGGCGGCGAATCGGTCTCGCGGTCCTCCCGCGGTCAACCGATCGGTTGACTACGCGGGGGTCAGTGCCTGCGCCAGGCGAGCCGGATGTCCAGCGTCGCGAGCCAGTCGTGCAGCTTGTAGCCGTGCACGGCCAGCCCGGCCACGGTCCGGTAGGTGATCTCCAGCGCCCGCCGCGCGTCGGCGGGGCTGAGCAGCCCGGCGGCGGCCGCGGCGAGCAGCTCGTCGGTGTCGAGCACCTCCAGCCCGCGCCCCTCGCGCAGCACGATGTCCAGGTACCAGTCGGTGGAGCGCCATTTCCCGCCGTCGCGGTCCACCGTGACGACGTCGAGGTAGAAGTCCTGGTCGCGCTCGTGCCCCGGAGTGAACCAGAAGTCCGTCAGCCGCAGCCCGAGCTCCGGCAGCAGCCACGATTCGAGGTAGGAGAACTGCGCGCGGCCTGGTGTGGGACGTGCGACGTAGAGGCCGAACGGCTCCACGCGGTACTCCTCGACCGCGCGCACCGTGCCCTTCGGGTCGGTGTTCGTACGCGCGTCGACGTCGAAGGTCTCGATCTTCGGCGGGTGCACGGAGCCCGCGTGGTCTGCCATGCGGCCCATTTTTACGGGTTTACGGGCCGTCGACGAGTGTCACGCCGGTAGGGTGATCGCGTGCTGGACGAAGCTGTCGTGACCGAAGCCGTCGCGCGCATCGCGGCGGGGCTGGGCGAACGGGTCGGCGAGCTCACCGGCGAGATGGTGCAGCTGTACGCGACGGAACTGCCGAACCTGGTGAACGACGACGAGAGCGTCGTCAGCCTGCTCGCGGCGAGCCTGTTCCAGAACCTCGACACCGCCATGCGGATCTTCCAGCACGGGATCGACCCCACGCGCGTCGAAGCGCCGGCCGCGGCCATGGAGTACGCGCGGCGCCTCGCCCAGCGCGGCACCCCCGTCATCGACCTCATCCGCGCCTACTACCTGGGCCAGACCGCGATCCTCAACCACGCGCTCGCCGAGGGCCGCGACCAGATCCGCGATCCCGACCTGCTGGGCGCGATGATGCAGCGCGCGCTCACCGGCGCGTTCGCCTTCATCGACCGCGTCACGCAGCAGGTCGTGTCCGCCTACCAGGAGGAGCGCGACCGCTGGCTGCTCAACCGCAGCGCGGTGCGGGCCGCGCGCGTGCGCGAGCTGCTCAAGGGCGGCGGCGGCGCCGAGGCGGCCGGTGTGGAGACCTCGCTCGGGTACCGGCTGCGGGGCACGCACCTGGCGATGATCGTCTGGCACGCGGTGGAACCGGCGCAGGGCAACGCGCTGGGCGCGCTGGAATCGGTCACCGCGGCGGTCGCCGGCGGCCTGCCCACGTCGGGACAGCCGCTGCTCGTGCCCGCCGACGAGCGCTGCGCGTGGGTGTGGTTCCCGTTGGAGAAGGCCGTGCTGCCCGAAGAGGAACACGTGCGGCGCGTGCTGGACTCGGCGGAGTCCACGGTCCGGCTCGTGCTGGGCGACCCCGGCGAGGGCATCGACGGGTTCCGGCGCAGCCACCGGCAGGCCGAGCGCGTGCACGCGCTCGCCGTGACGGCGGGGGAGCAGTGCGAGCGCGCGCTGACCTTCCGCGACGTCGGCACGATCGCGCTGATGACCTCCGACCTCGCGGCGACCAGGAGCTGGGTCGCCGACATCCTCGGCCCCCTCGCGACCGACGACGAGCAGCACGAACGCCTCCGCGAGACGCTGCTGGTGTTCCTCGCGACGGGCGGCAGCTACACCGCCGCGGCGGCGCGGCTGACCATGCACAAGAACTCGGTCCAGTACCGCGTGCGCAAGGCGGAGGAGACGCTCGGCCGCCCCATCACCGACAACCGGCTGGACGTCGAGCTGGCGCTCAAGGTGTGCCAGCGGCTGGGGCCCGCCGTGCTGGCCGCACCCTGAAATCCGTCGCACGAAAGGGTGAACAGCGGGCGGGCGCCGGTCTTGTTTTCGGTTCAAGGCACCAGCTGTCCGGGTGATCGTTGGGCCGTTGGCACGAAGCGATCGCGATTATTCCGGTTTAAGATTCCCCCATGGGAAACCTCGTCCACGCCGAACCGGCTGAGCTGCTGGCGGTCATCCGCCTGCGCCGCGGCGTGGTGGGCGAGTGCCGTCGCGTGAGCCACATCGTGCCGCTGCCCGCCACCGGCCCCATCCCGACCGAGCTGGTGGCGCTGTGCGGCGCCACGATCCTGCCCTCGCAGGCCGAGGTGCTCGACGGCATCGCCGGGATGCCGTGCGAGGCGTGCCTGGCCCGGCAGGCCCGCCGCGCCAGCCTCCAGCTGCGCTGACCTGCGCCGGAGCGGGACCGCCGCAAATTGTCGGTGGGTGCGCCTACCCTGGTCTCGTGGCTTTCGCAACCGAACACCCCGTGCTCGCGCAGTCCGAGTTCCGCCCGGTTTCCGACATCCCCCGGACCGGTGGGCGGTTCGAGGTCGTCAGCGACTACCAGCCCGCCGGTGACCAGCCGGCGGCCATCGACGAGCTGGAGCGCAGGCTCAAGGCGGGGGAGAAGGACGTCGTCCTGCTCGGGGCCACCGGCACCGGCAAGTCGGCCACCACGGCGTGGCTGATCGAGCGCGTGCAGCGGCCCACCCTGGTGATGGCGCCGAACAAGACCCTGGCCGCCCAGCTGGCCAACGAGCTGCGCGAGCTGTTCCCGCACAACGCGGTCGAGTACTTCGTCAGCTACTACGACTACTACCAGCCCGAGGCGTACGTCCCGCAGACGGACACGTACATCGAGAAGGACTCGTCGATCAACGACGACGTGGAGCGCCTGCGCCACTCGGCGACGATGAACCTGCTCTCCCGGCGGGACGTCATCGTGGTCGCGTCGGTGTCGTGCATCTACGGCCTCGGCACGCCGCAGTCCTACCTCGACCGGTCCACGAAGCTGGCGGTGGGCGCCGAGGTCGAGCGCGACACGTTCCTGCGGGCGCTGGTCGACGTGCAGTACACCCGCAACGACCTGGCGTTCTCGCGCGGCACGTTCCGGGTGCGCGGGGACACGGTGGAGATCATCCCGGCGTACGAGGAGCTGGCCATCCGGGTCGAGTTCTTCGGTGACGAGGTCGACAAGCTGTACTACCTGCACCCGCTGACCGGCGAGATCGTGCGCGAGGTCGACGAGGTGCGCATCTTCCCGGCGACGCACTACGTGGCGGGCCCGGAGCGCATGGAGAAGGCGATCCGCGGCATCGAGGCGGAGCTGGAGGAGCAGCTGGCGAAGCTCGAGAAGCAGGGCAAGCTGCTGGAGGCGCAGCGGCTGCGCATGCGCACGACCTACGACATCGAGATGATGCGGCAGGTCGGGTTCTGTTCGGGCATCGAGAACTACTCGCGCCACATCGACGACCGGCCCGCGGGGTCGGCCCCGGCCACCCTGATCGACTACTTCCCGGACGACTTCCTGCTGGTCATCGACGAGTCCCACGTGACGGTGCCGCAGATCGGCGGCATGTACGAGGGTGACGCGTCGCGGAAGCGCACGCTGGTGGAGCACGGTTTCCGGCTGCCGAGCGCGCTGGACAACCGGCCGCTGACGTGGGAGGAGTTCAGCGACCGCATCGGGCAGACGGTGTACCTGTCGGCGACGCCGGGGCCGTACGAAATGGGGCAGACCGGTGGCGAGTTCGTGGAGCAGGTCATCCGCCCGACGGGGCTGGTCGACCCGGAGATCGTCGTCAAGCCGACCGAGGGGCAGATCGACGACCTGGTGCACGAGATCCGGGTGCGCGCCGAGCGCGACGAGCGCGTGCTGGTCACGACGCTGACGAAGAAGATGGCCGAGGACCTGACCGACTACCTGCTGGAGCTCGGGATCAGGGTGCGGTACCTGCATTCCGAAGTGGACACCCTGCGGCGCGTGGAGTTGCTGCGGCAGTTGCGTTCCGGTGATTTCGACGTGCTGGTGGGCATCAACCTGCTGCGTGAGGGGCTGGACCTGCCGGAGGTCTCGCTGGTGTCGATCCTGGACGCCGACAAGGAGGGCTTCCTGCGCAGCGGCACATCCTTGATCCAGACGATCGGCCGCGCGGCCCGCAACGTGTCGGGCGAGGTCCACATGTACGCCGACAAGATCACGGACTCGATGCAGTACGCCATCGACGAGACGAACCGCAGGCGCGCCAAGCAGATCGCGTACAACGAGGAGCGCGGCATCGACCCGCAGCCGCTGCGGAAGAAGATCGCCGACATCCTGGACAGGGTGTACAGCGAGGCCGAGGACTCGGAGAAGGACATCGAGGTCGGAGGGTCGGGCCGGAACGCGTCGCGCGGGAAGAAGCCCGTCCAGGGTGGGGGCGGCCGCTCGTCGGGAGTCCTCGTGGACCGGGACGTGTCGGCCATGCCGAGGGCGGAGCTGGCGGACCTGATCCAGTCCATGACGGACCAGATGATGCAGGCGGCGCGCGACCTCCAGTTCGAACTGGCGGCCCGCCTCCGGGACGAGATCGCGGACCTGAAGAAGGAACTGCGCGGCATGGACGCGGCAGGCATCAAGTAGGTTCGGGCGGGTCTCGGGGGTTCGGGGGACCGGCGGGCGTCGCGGGCCCGGCGGGCTTTCGGCGGATCTGGTGGGCCTGGCAGGCCTCGCCACGCGGTTTGGCGGCTTTCGGCGGATCTCGTGGGCCCGGCGGGCTTCGGGGCTTCGCGGGGCCGGGCGCCGTCAGGCAGGCCTCACCGGGCGGTCGGGTCTCGCGGGCCCGGCAGGCGTCGCGCGGTCCGGCGGCTTTCGGCAGATCTCGCAGGGCCGCGCACCGCCCTGGCGGGTCCGGCGGCTTCCGGCGCGGGTGGCCGTGCCATGCCGTGACCCGCTGGTTGGCGCCTACTGCAAGGCCTCCTGCCGCCGATGTCCCGGCGGAATGCCGTGCCCTGCCCGTGGCGGGCCAGTGCCGCTGAGCCGCGACCGCCATCCTCGGCATCCACGCCCCGGGGCATCCTCACCGCCGGTGCCTGGCGGGCCACCGTGCGTCCCGTCGCGCCGGGCGTGCCGCCACCGGCCCCGGGCGCCCCACCGCTGGTGCCCCCGACCGCCGCCCCCAGCGTCCCGCCCCGCCGCCGCCTCTACTCCCGCACCGCATCCGCCAACGTGCGCAACGCCCGCAGGAACACGGCCCGCTCCGAGGGTGGCAGCTTGCCCAGCACCTGCTCCTCGTTCCGCTGGATCTCCGTCTGCGCCCGCTCCGCGAGGCGCCGCCCCTCGACAGTGATCGACAGCAGCCGGACGCGGCGGTCGGCCGGATCGGGGCGGCGTTCGATGAGACCGCGGTCCTGCAGGTCGTCGAGGACGGGGATCAGGCGGGTCTTGTCGGCACCGATGCGGGCCGCCAGTGCGGCCTGCGTCCGCGCGCCCTGTTCCCGCAGCGCGAGCAGCACGGAGTACGCCCACATCGTCAGGCCGTGCGCCCGCAGCACCGGCTCCTCCGCGCGCATCAGGCTCCGCCCCAGCGGCACGAGCATCGCCGCGAGATCCGGTCGGTCCGTCACGCAGGAAAATATAGCTTGCACAGATGATAAGCACCTGCATATCGTCTACTCATGCACATCAAAGAACTCGACCGCGCGGCCGTGCTCGCCAGCGTGGCCGTCGCGACCCGGGTGACCGACGCCGATCTCTCCCGCCCCACGCCGTGTACCGAATGGACGGTCGCGAACCTGCTCACCCACATGGCCGTCCAGCACCGCGGCTTCGCGGCCGCCGCCCGCGGCGAACGAGCCGACTGGCGGCTGCCCGCGCCCGCGCCGGATCCGGTCGCCGACTACCTCGCCGCCGGCGCGGACGTGCTCATCGCGTTCCGGGAAGCGGGTTCGGCATTGCTGCTGCCCGAAATCCGCGAACAGCCGTTCCCCGCCGAGCAGGCCATGGCCTTCCACTTCATCGACTACGTGGTCCACGCTTGGGACCTCGCCCGCGCCATCGGCACCGACGTACCCCTCGACGACACGGTGCTCGCGCCCGCGTGGGAGGTGGCGCGCCAGGTGCCCGACGGTGAGGAGCGGCGCCGCCCGGACGCCGCGTTCCAGCCCGCCGTCCCGGCACGGGACGGCGCCTTGCTCGACCGGATCGTCGCGACACTCGGCCGCGACCCCGCCTGGTGACACCGAAAAGCCGGGAAAGCGCTTACTCCGCGCTGGGATCGTTCTCCAGCAGCCCGAACAGGTTCCCCTCGGTGTCCTTGCAGTACGCCAGCCACCCGATGCCCGGCAGCGCGGTCTTCGGCACCACGACCCCGCCACCGGCCTGCCGCACCCGCCGCAGGGCGAGGTCCAGCTCCGGCACCTCCATCGTGTTCGGGTAGGCGTTCAGCGGCGCGTCGTCGACCGGGGCGGGGCCCTGCCGGGGGACGAGCCCGCCGTCGATCCCGGGACCGTCGCCGGTGCTGATGAGCCAGTACCGGTTGCTGCCCCACCGCTCGAAGGACCAGTCGAACACCGTCTTGTAGAACGTGATCGCGCGTTCCGGGTCGCTCGCGTGGATCTCGAAGTGGACCGGCCGAGGCATGGACACCTCCTCGCCTGTGGGGACGGGATCGGTCGAGTTTACGCGACCGGACGCCCCCGTCATCGCGGCTTCAGCCACAGCACCGAAAGGTGTTCCCGCTCCACGGCCGCCACCAGCTCGTCGACCGTGGGCGTCCGGCCCGCCGCGAACTTCAGCCCCAGCCGCCGCTGGGCCTGCTCCGGCCCCAGCTCCTCGATCCGCTTCGCGTACGTTTCGGCCACCGTGCGCGCGTACTCCACGAGCACCCCGCGCATCGGCGTCGTCCGCCCCTCGAACGTCACGTCGACGTCCCGCCCGCCGCGGAAGGTCACCCGCCACGGCGCGCTGGTGAGCACCATCAGCCCGTCGTCCCACCGGTGCGCCGTCACCGGCACCCGGTAGCGCCGCCCGGTCCGGCGGCCGGTGAACCGCAGCACCAGCACCGACCGCCCGAGCGGCCCGCCCAGCGGCGTGCGCAACGCCGCCAGCACCGCCGGGTTCAGCAACCGCACCACCGCGGCGGGCGGCCGCGTCACCGTGACAGCGTTCATGCCGCGCAGTATCTCAGCTCGTGATGTCCTTCGTCGCGAACCTCCGCGCGGCCAGCAGGGTCAGCACCGTCCCGTAGACCACCGCCGACAGCACCCCCGCCGCGATGGTGCCCCAGTCGATGTCCGTCGCGATCAGGTCGAGCCACGCGTAGGAGTAGTGCGTCGGCAGGTAGTTCCGCAGACTGCCGAGCGCCGTGATCTGGTCCAGGATCTGCGACAGGATCGCCGCCAGCACCGCACCGCCGACCGCGCCCAGCGGCGCGTCCGTCGACACGCTCAGCAGCAGCGACAACCCGGCCACCCACGCCAGCTGGATCACGATGTACACCGTCGCGACCACGATCACCAGCAGGCTCCGCCCGAACGGGATCGCGTCCCCGGTCGGGCTGATCGCGTCCCCCGCGCCGTACCAGATCAGCCCCACCGCCAGCGACACCAGCGGCAGCAGCACCAGCGCCAGCACCGACAGCAGCCCCGACGCGACCGCCTTCTGCCGCAGGACCCGGTGCCGTGGCACGGGAATCGCCAGCAGGTACTTCAGGCTCGACCACGAGGCCTCGCTCGCGATCGTGTCCCCGAAGAACAAGGCGACGATCGTCGGCAGCAGGAAGCTGCCCGCCACGAACAACGCCAGCACCACGAAGTTCGGCGCGCTGGCCGTCGCGAGGTCGACGAACCCGCCCGAGCGCCGGTTCGGGCTGGACTGCCCGATCTGGAACGCCACCACCAGGATGAACGGCAGCAGCACGACGAACCCGAGCACCAGCTGGGTGCGGCGGCGGCGGAGCTGGCGCCGCAGCTCCACCCCCAGCCGCAGCGTCCGCCCCGCCCGGTAGCCCGCGACGGCGCCGTCCGGCCCGCTGCGCACCTGCTCGCGCGAGGCCAGTTCGGTCAGCTCGTCCAGCGCCGCGGGATCGGTGTGCACCCCGTTGTCGGCCATCACGACTCCTCACCCACGAGACGCAGGAACGCGTCCTCCAGCCGCCGCCGGGGCCCGGCCTGCTCGACCGCCACCCCGGCCCGCACCAGCGCCGCGACCGCGTCCGCGCGCGGCAGCCCGTCCAGGTTCGCGTGCACCAGCTCGCCCTCGATGTCCACATCGGACACCCCGCCGACCGAGCGCAGCGCCGCGGCCGCGGCCTGCGGATCGTCCACCCGGAACGTCGCCTCGCCGCCCTCGGCGGCGATGTCGCTCACCGGGCCGGCCGCGACGAGCGCGCCCCGGTGCATGACCACGACGTGCGTGCAGGTCTGCTCGACCTCGGCCAGCAGGTGGCTCGACACCAGCACGGTCCGGCCGGTCGAGGCGTAGCGCTGCAGCACCTCGCGCATCTGGTGGATCTGGGGCGGGTCGAGCCCGTTGGTGGGTTCGTCGAGCACGAGCAGCTCCGGCAGTCCGAGCATCGCCTGCGCGATCGCGAGCCGCTGCCGCATGCCCTGGCTGTAGGTGCGCACCTTGCGGTGCACCGCCGAGCCCAGCCCCGCGATCTCCAGCGCCTCCGCGAAATGCGCCTGCTCGGCGGGCCGTCCCGTCGCGTCCCAGTACAGCCGCAGGTTCAGCTCGCCGGACAGGTGCGGCAGGAACCCCGAACCCTCCACGAAGGACCCGATCCGCGACAGCACCGGCGCGCCGGGCCGCACCTGGTGGCCGAACACCCTGATCTGCCCCGCGGTCGGGGTGATGAGGCCCATCAGCATGCGCAGCGTCGTCGTCTTGCCCGCGCCGTTCGGCCCGAGCAGCCCGAGGACCTGCCCGGCCTCCACCCGGAACGACAGGTCCCGCACCGCGGTGAGCCCGCCGGGGTAGGACTTGGTGAGCCCTTCGATCACGAGCGGCACGCCGGCCAGCTCCGGATCCGTGGAGTGCGCCCGGCGCCGCCGCAGTGCCGCGACGACCGCGACCACCAGCGCGGCGAGCAGGACGCCGATGATCGCCAGCAGGTTGCTCAGCGGCCAGCCCGCGCCCGCCGCCGTCCCGGGGACCACCGGCACGGAAAGCCCGCCTTCGACCGAGATCTGGTACGCCGCGGGCTCGATCGGCGTCGCGAACGCCTGGTCGGTGGTGGTGACGACGAGCTGCAGCGCGTGCCCCGACTCGATCGGCCGCACGATCCCCGCGAGCGTCACGGTCACCTCGGCGGCACCACCGGCGAGCGGCACGCGGATCGGCGCGACCGCGTTCGCGGGCAGCGTCCGCGTGCCGTCGGGGCTCACGTCGTACAGCTTCGCGAACAGCACGGCCTCGGGCGCGGTGCCCGCGATCCGCAGGCGGACCGTCGACGACCCGGCGACGAGCAGCTGGGAGTCCACGGGCGCGGTGGTGAACCGGGCGGACTGCCCCGGCGGATCGATGCCGAACAGCCCGGAGACGCGGGAGGACCCGGCGAGGCCGTTGAGGCCGGGGATGCCGCTGACCGCCGCGGGCACGCCGCCCGGCGGGTTCACCACGGTCTGCTCGCCACCCCGCACCGCGAGCGGGTTCCGTTGGGGCGCACCGCCGTCGAGGCCGGGGTACCCGTCGGCGGTCACGATCCGCACCGACGGCGAACCGGACGCCCGCAGCGAACCCTGCACGTCGTAGGCGAACCCGGTCACCGGGTCGCTGCCCTCACCGGTGAGCTGGAACCACAGCCAGTCGGCGATCTTCGCGCGCAGCCGCGGCCCCGGCTGCCCGCCGTCGTGCCCGCCCGCGTACCAAATCTGCTGCACCTTCCCGCCCGCCGCGGCGATCTGCCGTGCCGTCGCGTCGGACTGGTCGAGCCCGAACAGCGTGTCGTTCTCGCCTTGCACGAGCAGCGTCGGCACGGTGATCTTCGACGTCACGGTCGCGGGGGAGAGCCGGTGCAGCAGGTCGGCGGTGGCCGGGCTGACCCGGCCGGTGGTGGCGAGTTCCGTGTAGGCCTGGCAGATCTCGGCCGTGAACCGCCCGCAAACGGCCGCCGACGAGGGCAGCTGCTGCTGCGCCGCGGCGGGCGCGGCACCGCCTCCGCCGCCCTGCGCACCGCTGTCGTTTTCGCTCTCCTGCCCGGGTTCCGGTGCCTCCGCACCGCCTCCGGCTCCCGCGCCCGTGCCCCCGGCTCCCGCGGAGAACAGGATCCCGGCCCAGGACCGCTTGAACACGCCGTCCGCGCCGAAGGCCCCGGCGGCCGGGGTCGCGGCGGGCGCGGTGGCGCTCGCGGCGTTCGGCACGAGCCCCTGCGCGAGGTCGTTGTACGTGATCACCGGTGCGATCGCGTCGACGCGCTTGTCGGTGCCGGCCAGCAGCAGCGCGAGCGCGCCGCCGTAGGAGGCGCCGAGGACGCTCACGCGCGGGTCGCCCGGGCCGTCCTGCCGCACGTCGGGCCGCTTCGCGAGGTAGTCGACGAGCCGGGCGGCGTCCGCCACTTCGAGGTTCGGGTCGTTGAGCCCGATCTGGCCCGTGCTGTGCCCGAACCCGCGGGCCGACCACGTCAGCACCACGAACCCGCGGCGCGCCAGCTCCTGCGCCTGCCCGGCCACGCTCGTCTTGTCGCCGCCGAACCCGTGCGGCAGCAGGACGGCCGGCGCCGGGGTGCGGTCGGGCAGGTACAGCGTGGTGTCGAGGTGCACGAGCTCGGCGGAACCGGGGGCGGCGGGCACGTCGAGCACGGCGTCCTGGCTCGCGACGGGAGGGGCGTCGTCACCGGCTCCGGCCCAGACGAGCCCGGCGGCGGCGAGCAGCACCACGACGACACCCAGCGTCAGCAACCGGGAGCGGCGGGTGTGTGGCAGCGGTATTCGGGGCACCCCGAAACCGTATGGGAAGTTTGCTGAGAACGAGCGGCGGCGGTCCCGGTCAAGAGTGATAAGGCTGACCTTAGCTGGCGGGCCGGCCCGAGATCGGACAGAATGGACCGGATAGTGGAGGGGAGTATTCCTTCGCGGCGGTGTCGTCAGCACGGCGGCCCTTCGGGGCCCCCGGTACCGCCGGCCGGTTCTTCGGAACCGGCGGAAGAGACCTCCGGCTAGCTGCTGTGCGCGCTAACCGGAGGTTGTTTCTCAGATGTCCGTGCCCCTGTGGCTGTGGGCCGCCACCATCGTCGGCCTGCTCGTCCTGATCGCGATCGACCTCGTGATCGTCGACCGCAAACCCCACGAGGTGACTACTCGTGAGGCCGCCAAGTGGGTGGTCTTCTACGTCTCGTGCGCCGTCCTGTTCGGGGCCGGCGTGTGGATCTTCGCCGGGCACGACCCCGGCGTCGAGTTCTTCACCGGCTACCTCACCGAGTACTCGCTCTCGGTCGACAACCTGTTCATCTTCATGGTGATCATGGCGTCGTTCAAGGTGCCGCTGATCCACCAGCACCGGGTGCTGCTCGTCGGGATACTGCTCGCGCTGGCCATGCGCAGCGTGTTCATCGCGATCGGCGCGGCGCTCATCAACCAGTTCGTGTGGGTGTTCTTCCTGTTCGGCGCCGTCCTGGTGTGGACGGCGATCAGCATGGTGCGGGGCAACGACCACGACGACGAGTACCGCGAGAACGCCGTCGTGCGGTGGATCCGCAAGGTCTACCCCGTAACCGACGAATTCCACGGCCACAAGATGACCGTCAAGCGGGACGGCAGGCGGTGGCTGACCCCGATGTTCGTGGTGATCGTGGCCATCGGCAGCGCCGACCTGCTGTTCGCGGTCGACTCGATCCCGGCGATCTTCGGCATCACGCAGGAGGCGTTCCTCGTCTTCACCGCCAACGCGTTCGCGCTGATGGGCCTGCGCCAGTTGTTCTTCCTGCTCGGCGGGCTGGTGAACAAGCTGGTCTACCTGTCCTACGGGCTCGCGGTGATCCTCGGCTTCATCGGCGCCAAGCTGATCCTGCACGCGCTGCACGAGTACCACGCGGTGCCGGACTGGCTGGACATCAACAACTGGATGTCGCTCGGCGTCATCGTCGTCGTCCTGACGATCACGACCGTCGCGAGCCTTTTGAAGAGCAGGCGGGACTCCGCACGGGAAGCGGCTGTGGAGCAGGCAAGCGAACGCTGAGTTGTACTGTCCGGGTATGCGTCCCACCGACATCGAACTGCTCCGCACCCCGGGCACGCCGGCCCTCCACGGGGACCTGCTGCTCGTGGGGGACTCCGCCCCGCACGCGGAAGGCAACACCTACCGCGGCGCGCTGTGGCGGATCGGCCTCGACGGCGAAACCACCCAGTGGACCCACGGCGAGCGTGACTCGGCGCCCGTCCTCTCCCCCGACGGGCGCCGGGTCGCCTTCCTCCGCGCGGAGGCCAAGGCGAGCCCGCAGCTGTACGTCATGCCCGTCGACGGCGGCGACGCCCGGCGCCTGACGGACCTGCCGCTCGGGGTGGGACAGCCGGTGTGGGCACCGGATTCGCGCCGGATCGCGTTCACCGCGCGCGTGCCCGAGCCCGGCCGTTACGGCGTGCCGACCGAGGACGGCGAGAAGCTCGAACCCGCCGAGGAGGCACCGCGGCGGATCACGCGGTACGACTACCGGATCGACAACATCGGCTTCCTGCGGGACCGGCCCCAGCGGCTGTTCGTCGTCGACACCGACGCACCCGCCGAGGAACTTTCGCCGCTGACCGACGAGCGGGTCGATGTCTCCGAGCCGACGTGGACTCCTGACGGCGAAAGGATTCTCGTCGTCGCGCAGCGCGAGTGGGGCGACGCGGAGACGGAGGAGACCGACCTCTACGCCGTGCCCGCGGCCGGGGGCGAGCCGGTGCTCGTGGTGCGCAGCGCCGGTGGGGTCGAGAAGCTGACGGTCACCGAAGACGGCACGGTGTGGTTCATCGGGGCCGAGTTCACCTGGCCCTTCGCCGAGGCCCGCAACCCCGGGCTGTGGTCGGCGAAGCTGTCCGAGGGCGTCGCCACCCCGCGCCGGGTCACCGACGCCGAGACCGTGCACTGCTTCGGCGGCGCCGGAGCGCCCGCGGTGTTCGGCGACCAGGTGCTCGTGGCGGTGCTCAACCGCGGCGCGGTCGAGCTGCGCGCGGTGCCGCGGGACGCGGAGGAAGCGCCGCTGGACAAGCTCACCCTCGTCGCGGGGGAGCGGGCCGCGGTGCGGTCGTTCACCGCGGACGGGAACCGGATCGCCGCCGTCATCGCCCGTCCCGACAGCGCCGGTGACGTCGTGCTCATCGACGGGGACACGCAGCGGGTGCTCACCGACTGGTCGAAGCCGTTGCGGGAGAAGGGGACCCGGCCGCTGGAGGAACTGACCGCGACCGCGCCCGACGGCTACCCCGTGCACGGCTGGCTGGTCCGGCCCGAGGGCGAGGGCCCGCACCCGGTGCTGCTCGTCGTGCACGGCGGCCCCTTCGCCGCGTACGACTGGGGCCTGTTCGACGAGGCGCAGGTGTACGCGTCGGCCGGGTACGCGGTCGTGCTCGGCAACCCGCGCGGGTCGGCGGGTTACGGGCAGAGCCACGGCCGCGCGATCGTCAAGGCCTTCGGCACCGTGGACGCCGACGACCTGCTGGCCCTGCTGGACGCCGCGCTGGCGCAGCCGGACCTCGACTCCTCGCGCGTCGGCGTCATGGGCGGTTCCTACGGCGGGTTCATGACCACGTGGCTGTCCGCGCACCACGGCGAACGCTTCCGCGCCGCGTGGAGCGAGCGCGCGGTCAACGCGTGGGACTCGATGGTCGGCAGCTCCGACATCGGCTGGTCCTTCGTCGACGCGTACGTCGGCGGCGACCTGGAGACGCAGCTCGACCGCAGCCCGCTGACCTACGCCGACCGCATCCGCATCCCGTTCATGGTCATGCACTCCGAGCACGACTGGCGTTGCCCGCTGGAGCAGGCGCAGCGGCTGTACGTCGCGCTCAAGCGCAACGGCACGGAGGCGGAGATGCTGCTGTTCCCCGGCGAGGGGCACGAGCTGAGCCGCTCCGGCAAGCCGCGGCACCGGATCCAGCGGTTCGACGCCATCCTCGACTGGTGGGCGCGGTACCTGTAGGGACTCGGACCGTGAACTGGACGGTGCGGCGCGCCGTGCCCGCGGACGCGGCGCGGATCGCCGAGATCAACATCGCGGGCTGGCGCGCCGCCTACCGGGGACTGCTGCCGGACGCCTACCTCGACGGCATGAGACAGGAGACCGTGCGGGAGCGGTGGGCGGCCCGCCTGCGCGGTGACGCCGAGCCCTCGGCGATGTTCGTCGCGGTGGGCAAGGACTCCGTGCCGTGCGCGTACGCGTTCGTCAGCGCCGCGCGGCAGGAGTCCGACCGGCACCCGGTGCTGCCGACGGGGGAGCTGTGCGCGATCTACGCCGATCCCCGGTGGCGTGGCACGGGTGCCGGGTTCGCCGTGCACCAGGCGGCGCTCGGGCACCTGGCCGCGCACGGGTTCCGGCACGCGGTGCTGTGGGTGCTGCGGGGGAACCTGCCCGCGCGGCGGTTCTACGAGGCGCGCGGCTGGAGCTGCGACGAGGTGTCGGCGGACCTGGACGTCGGCGGCGAGGCCGTGCCGGAGGTGCGGTACTCGCGGCCGCTTCAGGAGAGCAGGACGTAGTTCAGCTGCTCGCACACCCTGGCCAGCGGGATGTCCAGGCCCGGGTGGTCCAGCGGCAGCAGCACGTCCGGTTCGGCGGGCAGCGCCCCGGCGGCCGGCGGGTCCCACAGGCACACCGAGGGCCCGCCGCCGTCCATCGACGAGCGGTACCACAGGCCGTCGAGGTCGTCGAAGGCCGCGCGGATCGCCCGCGCCCACGCCTGCGTGACCTGCTTGGGGCCGCTGGAGATCTCCTGCGAGGCGCCGGCCCGCGTCGGCCACAGCCCGGACAGGTCGAGCAGCCGCAACGTCCGGGAGGGGTGCACGACGACCAGCTGCGGCGCGTTCGTGTGACGGTCCACAATGGACGTCGTCTGGTACACCTCGGCAACGCTCGTCCGCACGGAAAGCCCGAAGTACGCCACGCCGTTGCCCGGGTCCTCGGCGGGGGCACCGCCGTGCCCCGGCGGCTGCGGGTCGAACCGGCCGTGGGGCAGCGGGCCGAAGCGGCGGAAGGTGTTCCAGCGCTGCGGGTGCGAGCCGCCCGCGCTGAAGATCCGGACCAGGCTGGTGGCCGGGTGCACGGCGACGACGTCCTCGTTCCGCCGAGCGGCGATGAGCGTGCCGCGTCCGGGCGGCAGGGGGAGCCGGGCCATCAGGTGCGGGGGCCCGCCTCAGAAGGCCGTGCCGAGCGTGGCGGCGAGCGCCGCCACGGGACGGGGATCGCCACCGGCGAGCAGCCACTGCCGCGGGCTGACCGGTTCACCGGCGATCACCAGGTCGTCCTGCGGGTGGGTCATGAACGCGGCGACCACGAGCGCGGGCTGGTCGGCGGGCACAGCGGCGAGCACGGTGTCGAGGCCCGGCAGCACGCCGTCGTCGGTGAACTGCCACGCGGGCAGCCGCCAGCCACCCTGGTCCTTCCAGCCGGTGAGCCTGCGCTCGGCGAGGCGGTGCCGGACGCGGCTGGCGTCGACGCCGAGCCGGTCGGCCGCCGCGGGCACGGTGAGCGCGGACTCGGCCAGCACGGCGTGTGCGGCGACCGCGCGGGCGCGGGGGTCGGGCTCGTCCTCGTGGTAGGGCGAGAGGTCGAGACCCGCTTCGGCGAGCGCTTTCCCTTGCGCGGGCGTGAAGAACCGGGACGGTTCCGGGTCCGGTGCGTCCAGGCGGCGGGCCGCGTCCTCGACCAGCGCGAGGAAGTCCGCGGCGTCGATCCGGAGGCCCGCCCTGGCGAGCACGGCTTTCAGCGCGACCGTCACGTCCCTCAGGCTAGCGCAGGTGTGCGCTTCCGTGCGCGGTCGCGGGGAATGTGCTTGACATGTGTCCTGTGTCACTCTAGCTTGCCTGGTAATCGATTTCCCGGGCGACGGCGGAGGTGCGCGTGGACCACGACGGCGCTCCGCTGGCCCAGCTGACGGGGATCAGCAAGTCCTTCGGCGGCACCCAGGCCGTCCGCGGGGTCGACTTCACCCTCCACGCCGGCGAGGTGCACGCGCTGCTGGGCGAGAACGGCGCCGGGAAGTCGACGCTGATGAAGGTGCTGTCCGGCGAGCTCACCCCCGACCACGGCGAGATCAGGATCGACGGCAGGCCCGTCCGCCTCACCGGACCCGCCGACGCGCAGCACGCCGGCATCGCGATGATCCACCAGGAACTCGACCTCGTGCCCGCGTTGTCCGTGGCGGAGAACGTGTTCCTCGGCCGCGAGCCCCGCACCCGGCTCGGCGCCGTCGACCGGCGGCGGATGGTGCGCGGCACCGCCGCGCTGCTGGAGCGGGCCGGCGTCGGCTTCGACCCGCGGCGGCCCGTGGAGCAGCTGCGCACCGGCGAGCAGCAGCTCGTCGTCATCGCGAAGGCGCTCTCGCTCGACGCCCGCATCCTCGTCATGGACGAGCCGACGTCCGCGCTGTCCGCGCCCGAGGTGGAGCGCCTGCTGGAGGTGATCGGTGAACTGCGGCGCGCGGGCGCCGGGATCGTCTACATCTCGCACCGGATGGAGGAGATCGGCCGCGTCGCCGACCGCGCGACCGTCCTGCGCAACGGGCGGGTGGTGGCGGGGTTCGACGCGCGGTCGATGACGGCGGCACAGGCGTCCGAGGCGATGGTCGGGCGCCCGGTGCACCTCGTGTTCCGCACCACCGGGAACGCCGCGGCGGGGGAGGAGCTGCTGCGGGTCGAGGGTCTGGCGGTGCGGACGCGGCGGCCCCGGCCGGGGCGCAGGGACCCGGCCGGGGTCGACCTGCGGGTCGGGAAGGGGGAGATCGTCGGGCTCGCCGGGCTGCTCGGCTCGGGGCGCACGGAGCTGCTGGAGACGCTGTACGGCGCCGGCACCAAGGGGACCTGGCAGGGGAAGGTCCTGTTGGCGGGCGAGGAGGTCCGGCCGCGCAGCCCGCGGCACGCGCTCCGGCTCGGGCTGGCGTTCGTGCCGGAGGACCGGCGGATCTCCGGGCTCGCGCTGGAGCACTCGGTGCTCGCCAACGCGGTGCTGTCCGTTGTGGACAGGATCGCGCGGCTGGGCTGGGTGCCGCGCAGGCGCGAGCAGCAGGTGGCACGGGCTTCCGTGGAACGACTGGGGGTGAAGCTCGCGTCCCTGCGCGCCCCGGCGGGCGCGTTGTCCGGCGGTAACCAGCAGAAGGTGGTGCTCGGGCGCGGGCTGCTCACCGAGCCCCGCCTGCTGCTGCTCGACGAGCCGACGCGAGGGGTGGACGTCGGCGCCAAGGCCGAGATCTACCGGCTGCTCGGCGAGGTCGCGGAGCGCGGGGTGGGCGTGCTGCTCGCCTCGTCCGAGCCCGCGGAGCTGATCGGCGTCTGCCACCGGGTCGTCGTGCTGCAGGGCGGGCGCACGGTGCGGGAGCTGGACACCGGGCACACCTCCGAGGCGGACCTGCTCGCCGCCGCGATGGGGCAGGGGCAGCTGGAGGACCTGGTGGGAGGCAGGCGATGACGGCGGAACTGACGGAGGTCCCCGCGCGGCGGCACGACGTGCTGGCGGCGGTGTTCCGGTTCCAGAGCCTGTTCGGGCTGGTGGTGGTGTTCCTCGCGGCCGTCGTGTACTCGCCGAGCAAGAACGGGCAGCTGCTGTTCCTGGACTCCGGCAACCTGTTCAACGTCGTCCGCTCGATCTCAGAGATCGGCATCCTCGCGGTCGGGATGACGCTGGTGATCCTCATCGGCGGGATCGACCTGTCGGTCGGCTCGGTGCTCGGCCTGGCCAGCGTCGGCTCGGCGGTGCTGCTCGTCGACAACGGCCTCGGCGTCGTGCCGGTGGTGCTCGCCGTGCTGGCGATCGGGCTCGGTTTCGGTCTGCTGCAAGGGTTCGCGGTCTCGCAGTTCAAGATCCAGGCCTTCATCGTGACGCTCGCGGGGATGCAGATCGCCCGCGGCCTGGCCCGGATCTGGTCGGGCGGGCAGGGCGTCACGATCACCTACGGCGACGCGCCGGGGCAGGCGCCGGTGGCGTTCTCGCTGCTCGGCGAGCGGACGTTCGACGGCGTGGTGCCGATCCCCGCGCTGATCTTCGTCGGGGTCGCCGCGCTCGCGGTGGTGCTGCTGCGGGTCAGCGCGTTCTCCCGGCACGTCTACGCGATCGGCGGCAACGAGAAGGCCGCGCGGCTGTCCGGGGTGCCGGTCCGCCGGGTGAAGGTCGTGGTGTTCGGGATCTGCGGCCTGCTCGCGGCGCTCGCGGGCATCGTGCACGCGGGGCAGCTCAACTTCGGCGGGCCGAACGACGGCGCGATGTACGAACTGGACGCCATCGCCGCGGTCGTGATCGGCGGGACCAGCCTGTCCGGCGGCCGCGGCTCCGTCGTCGGCACCGTGGCCGGGGCGCTGCTGGTCGGGGTGCTGCGCAACATCCTCGCGCTCAACAACGTGGACTCCAACGTCCAGCTGCTGGTCATCGGGCTGGTGATCGTCCTCGCGGCGGGCCTGCAGCGGCTGCGGCCCGCCTCGGTGTCCTGAACAGACTACAAAAGGGGTTGGTATGACAAGGAAGTCAGCCCTCGTCCTCGGCGCGTGCGTCGTGCTGGCGGCCTGCGGGACGACGCACGAGAACACCGGCGCGGGCGGGCCGTCCGCCCCGGGGAAGTGCGGGGGCCCGTCCAGCAGCTACACGATCGGCATGAGCCAGGCCAACGTCGCCGAGCCCTACCGGCAGCGGATGGACGACGACATCCGCGCCGCCGCGGCGCAGGTGCCGCAGTTCAAGGTCAACTTCGCCGACGCCGCGCAGGACAACTCCAAACAGGTCGAGCAGGTCGACAACTTCGTGACGCAGCAGGTGGACCTGCTCATCATCAGCCCGAACGAGGCGACCCCGCTGACCGCGCCCGTCAAACGCGCCTACGACAAGGGGATCCCGGTGCTGGTCCTCGACCGCAAGGTCGACGGCGACGCGTACACCGAGTTCATCGGCGCGGACAACGTGGACATCGGCAGGCAGGCCGGGCAGTACTTCGCGAAGGTGCTGCTGCCGAACGGCGGCAAGATCGCCGAGATCCGCGGGCTCGCCGGTTCGACCCCGGCGAAGGAGCGCGGCGACGGGTTCGCGCAGGGCATCGAGGGCAGCGGCATCCAGATCGTCGCCACGCAGGACGGCGACTGGCTGCGCGACAAGGGGCAGCAGCAGGCCGACGCGATCCTCAAGGCGCACCCCGAGGTGCAGGCGATCTACTCGCAGAACGACCCGATGGCCGAGGGCGCGCGGATCGCGGCGCAGAACGCCGGCCGCGCGGACCTGCCGATCACCGGGATCGACGGGCTGCCCATCGAATCCGGCGGCATCAAGGCCGTCGAGGCGGGCAGGCTGTCCGCCACCTTCCTCTACCCCACCGGCGGCAAGGAGGCGATCGACGCTGCCAAGCGCATCCTGCTGGACTGCCAGCCGGTGCCCAAGACGCAGACCCTGGGCACGCAGCTGGTCACCAGGGACAACGCGGCCCAGGTCTACGCGAGGCTCAACGCCGGGGGGTGACGCGCCGGGTGCTGCCGCGCTCGATGAGCCGGGCCTCGAGCACGGTCGAGGAGGGCGGCAGCGAGGGATCGGCGATCCGCGCGAGCAGCAGCCGCGCGGCGGCGGTGCCGATGTCGTAGGCGGGCTGGGCGACGACCGTCAGCGGCGGGTCCACGAGCGTGGCCCACGGGACGTCGTCGAACGCGACCACGCCGACGTCGCGGCCGGGGCGCAGGCCCGCCTCGCCCAGCACCTCCAGCACGCCGATCGCCATCGCGCTGTTCGCCACGAGCAGCGCGTCGGGCGACTCGGCGAGCAGGGCCTCGGTGGCCTGCCTGCCGCCGGAAGCGCGGTACTCGCCCCGGCGTTCGAGGTAGCGGTCGCGGCCCGCGGCTTCGAGCGCGTCGCGGTAGCCCGCGAGGCGGTCGTCGGCCGTGCGCACGCCGGCGGGGCCGGTGACGCAGCCGATGCGCGTGTACCCGGCGCCGAGCAGGTGCTCGGTGGCCTGCCGCGCGGCGAGCCGCGAGTCCACGAGCACCTGGTCGCATTCGGTCAGCGGGCGGTCCACGGCGACGACGGGGGTGCCGCGCTGCCGGAGCCGTTCGACGCTGGAGGACGCGTCGGCGGGGGAGAGCACGACGCCCGCGACCCGTTCCTGCAACGCGACGTCGATGTACCGCAGCTCCTTTTCGGCGTTCTCGTCGGAGTTGCACAGCACCACGGAGTACCCGGCGGTCTGCGCCACGTCCTCGACCCCGCGCGCGATCGCCGTGAAGAACGGGTTCTCCACGTCGGCGATGATCAGCGCGAGCACCGCCGTCTCCTGGCGACGCAGGTTCCGCGCCAGTCCGTTGGGGTGGTAGCCCAGCTCGTCGGCCGCCGCGCGGACCCTCGCCACCAGCGCCGGGTCCACTGTGGACTTGCCGTTGAGCGCCCTGGACACCGTCGCCGTGGAGACGCCCGCCCTCCTGGCGACGTCGCTGATGGTCGCCACGGCGACCTCCCTTCCCGGCACCCTTGACAGTGCCGTCCGTCGAAGCATAGCGTCCCGAGTAATCGATTACCCGCACTAGGAGGCATTGTGGCCCGCATCGGCGTCGTCAGTATTTCCGATGGGCGTGACCATGTGCACGCCCGCAACGCGGGGTTCATCCAGTCCAAACAGGACGCGCTCGTCCGGTCGCTGAGCGCAGCGGGGCACGACGTGGTCGCGGGGAGCGAACTGGTCGCCACCAACACCCTCGCCACGTCCGTCGCCCGCGAGGTCGCCGCGGCCGGCGTGGACGTCACCGTGTTCTACTACGCCGTCTGGAGCTTCCCGCACTTCACGATGCTCGCCGCGGACGCCACGCGCAGCCCGCTCGTGCTCGTCGCCAGCACCGATCCGACGGAGCCGGGGCTCGTCGGCATGCTCGCCGCGGGCGGGGCGCTCGACCAGATCGGCCGCGCGCACACGCGGTTGTGGGGCGCACCGGACGACGCGGAGCTGGTCGAAAAGATCGGTGTGCAAGCGCGCGCGGCGAGCGCCGTCGCGTCGTTGCGGGGGTCGACGTTCGGCCGCTTCGGCGGGCGTCCTATGGGCATGAACACCGCCGTCGCCAACACCGACCAGTGGATGCGCCAGTTCGGGATCGACGTGGAGGAGATCGACCAGTACGAACTGGTCCTGCGCGCGGAGCGGGCCGACGCGGGCGAAGCGGCCAAGGCGCGCGAGTGGATCGAGGCGCACGCCGCGGGCGTGCACTACGACGGCAGGAAGCTCACCCCGGAACTGCTGGAGCGGCAGATCCGCTCGTACCTGGCGATCCGCGACATCATCGCCGAGCGGAAGCTGGACTTCTCCGGCATCAAGGGCCAGCCCGAGCTGACCGAGCACTTCGCCACGATGGACGTCACCGAAGCGTTCCTCAACGACCCGTACGACTGGAACGGTCCGAAGGACGTGCACGTCACCGCCACCGAGGCGGACATGGACGGCGCGCTGACCATGCAGCTGTTCCACCGGATCACCGGCACCCCGGTGTTGTTCGCCGACGTCCGGCACTACCACGCCGACCGCGACATCTGGGACCTGTGCAACTCCGGCCAGCACGCCACCTGGTACGCCGCCCGCAGCGACGACCCGGCGGAAAACCTGGCGAAGGTGCACTTCTACCCCGAGGTGTTCTTCTTCCCCGCGGGCGGCGCGTCCGTCCAGCACATCGCCGCGCCGGGGCGGATGACGCTGGGCCGGCTGACCCGCGAGGCGGGGGAGTACCGGCTTCAGCTCATGCTCGGCGAGTTCGAAAGCTACGACGACGCCACGAACACCGAGCTGATGCGGCAGTCCACACCGGAGTGGCCGCACGCGTTCGCGCGGCTCGACGTGGCGGGGGAGCGGTTCCTGTCGGAGTTCGGGGCCAACCACATCCACGCCGTGCCCGGCGACGTCCGCGCCGAACTGCGCGCCGCCGCGGCACTGCTGGGCGTGCGGGTCGACGAGTGGTCCCGTGGCTGAGCGCGGCCTGCTGCTCGGGATCGACATCGGCACGTCGAGTTCGAAGGGGGTTCTGGTCACGTCGCGCGGCGAGATCCTCGCCCGCGCTTCGCGCTCGCACGAGACGTCGTACCCGCACCCGGGCTGGGTGGAGCACGACGCGGAAACCGTGTGGTGGCAGGACTTCCTGGCACTGTGCCGGGAGCTGGTGGCGGCGGCGGACGGCAGGCCGCTGGCGGGACTGGCCGTCAGCGGCATCGGTCCGGTGCTGCTGCCCGCCGACGCCGGCGGACGGCCGCTGCGGCCCGCGATCCTGTACGGCGTGGACACCCGCGCGCACCGGGAAATCGAGGAGCTGACCGAGGAGTTCGGCGCCGAGGCGATCCTGGAGCGGGCGGGCACGGCGTTGTCGTCGCAGGCCGTCGGGCCGAAGTGGCGGTGGCTGGCGCGGCACGAGCCCGAGGTGTTCGAGCGCGCGCGGCTGTTCCTGATGGCCAGCTCGTACCTCGTGCACCGACTCACCGGTGAGTACGTGCTGGACCACCACTCGGCGAGCCAGTGCGACCCGATGTACGACCTGCGCGCGGGGGAGTGGGCCACGGACTGGGCCGGGCGCGTCGCACCCGGCATCGAGCTGCCGCGGCTCGTGTGGCCCACCGAGGTGGCGGGCACGGTCACCGCCGCCGCGGCCGCGGAAACCGGTCTGCCTCAAGGACTTCCGGTCACCGGCGGCACGGTCGACGCGTGGGCGGAGGCGGCCAGCGTCGGCGTGTCCGACCCCGGCGACACGATGGTCATGTACGGCACGACGATGTTCCTCGTCCAGGTGCTCGCCGACCCGAGGCCGCACACCGGGCTGTGGACGACGTGCGGGGCGTTCCCCGGCACGTACTCGCTCGCGGCGGGCATGGCGACGTCCGGCGCGATCACCGACTGGCTGCGGAAGCTCGTCGGCGGCGACTTCGCGGAACTGGTGCGGCAGGCCGCCGCCGTGCCCGCGGGCAGCCGTGGGTTGTTGCTGCTGCCGTACTTCGCGGGCGAGCGCACCCCGCTGTTCGACCCGGACGCCCGGGGCGTGATCGCCGGGCTGACGACCGGGCACGGGCTGGGCGAGCTGTACCGGGCGGCGCTGGAGGGCATCGCGTACGGGGTGCGGCACAACCTCGAAGCGATGCACGCCTCCGGCGGCGAGGCGCGGCGTCTCGTCGCGGTCGGCGGGGGCACGCAGGGCGGGCTGTGGACGCAGATCGTGAGCGACGTGACGGGCAGCGAGCAGCAGGTGCCCGCCGAGACGATCGGCGCGGCGTACGGCGACGCCCTGCTGGCCGCCGTCGCGACCGGCGCCGAGCCCGGCTCCTGGAACCCGGTCGCCACGACGGTGCGGCCGGATTCCACGCGTGCCGCCGTGTACGAGGAGTTCTACGCCCACTACCGGGCGCTCTACCCGGCCACGAGGGACACCGCGCACTTCCTCGCCGCCCAGCAGCAGGCCGCCGACCGCACCGGGGCATCATGAAGGGCTCTTGATCCCCGACGCGGAGGAGGTGGTCGCGGTGTCGTTCGGCGAGCCGATGGGCCAGGGCTGGACGCAGATCTGGGAACTGCTGCTCGCGCTGCTGCTGTGCTCGCTGATCGGGCTCGAACGCGAGCTCAAGCAGAAGAGCGCGGGGCTGCGGACGCACACGCTCGTCGGCGTCGGCGCGGCGCTGTTCCTGCTGGTCAGCAAGTACGGTTTCACCGACGTGCTGGCGGAGGGCCGGATCGTGCTGGACCCGTCACGGGTCGCGGCGCAGATCGTGTCCGGGATCGGGTTCATCGGCGGCGGGCTGATCTTCGTCCGCCGCGACGTCGTGCGTGGTCTCACCACCGCGGCCGTGGTGTGGATGAGCGTCGCGGTGGGCTGCGCGTGTGCGGCGGGCCTGCCGGTGCTCGCGACCGTGGTGACCGCGGCGCACTTCCTCGTCGTGTACGGCTACCCGCCGCTGATCCGGCTCGCGACGCGCCGCAGGCCCGCGACGTCCGTGGTGCGCGTCACCTACCGTGACGGCGAAGGGGTGCTGCGGAAGGTCCTGGAGCTGGCCACACGATCGGGTTACGCGGTGGAACACGCCGTGACCGAGCAGCGGAGCCTGGAACGCGAGGAGGAGGACGAGCACGGCCGCACTATGGTGCAGGCCCGCCACCTCATCGACCTGCGGATGCGCCTGGTCGGGCCGCGGAACGTGAACGAGCTGCTGGCCGTGCTGGCCGACCAGCCGGGCGTCGTCGGCGTGGAGACCGGCGATATCGATGATCGAAGTGAGTGATCAGCTCCCTACCCCGTCCGAGTGAAAGAAGTTGGCACGGCGTCAGCACGGTAACGATTCGTGCTCTTCTCCCGAGTAGTAGTTGACGCGCTCGGCGGAAGCGCGATGAGTCGGAAGAAGACCTGCCATGGGTGTAGTCCCCGCGGTAGGCCCCGCGCCAAGGCGGAGGCTCCGGTCCGGAACGGTCGTGCTGCTGGCCGGGCTCGGTGCGGTGCTGGCGATCGGGGTGGTTTCGGTGCTGGTCGCCGTGCAGCGCGCGGACGGCCCGGCACCGGCGACGCTGAACGGCGTCAACGTCCCGGCCGCGCCGCCGCCCCCCGTCGTGACGCACGTGATCACCTACGAGCTGTCCGGGACGGGCACGGCCCGCAACGTCACCTACGTGGGCAAGGGCGCGGCCATCGAGCAGGTCGCGCAGGCGGGGGCGCCGTGGAGCGTCACCGTCGAGGGCAGCGCCGCGCGGTACGTCAGCCTGACCGCCCAGCACGCCGGCGAGGGCACCCTGACGTGCCACATCCTCGTCGACGGGGTGGCGGTCAGCTCGTCGACCGTGAGCACCCCGGAGGCCATGCTCCGCTGCTCGAAATCCCTGGACTGAGAGGGCGGCGGCGCGGGCGGCGGCCCTGATCTGATCGGCGTGGCTTCGGGGGCGGAACGCCGGGAGTGCGGCCGACCGCTCGACGGCTCACCCACCGCACCCCGCTCGCTGCGGCAGTCGGTGGCTTCCGCCGCCCGCGGGGGCCCGCCTCCCGAGGCCACCAGCCTCGCCACTCATCCCGGTGCTCGGCTTCCGCCGCCCCGCGATCGCCGGCCCGCCGCTCGTCTCGGCGGTCGGCGCCTCGCCGCCTTCCCGCCGACGGCGCCTCGCGATCGCCAGCCCGCCGCTCGTCTCGGCGGTCGGCGCCCCGCCGCCTTCCCGCCGACGGCGCCTCGCCGCCTTCCCGCCGACGGCGCCTCGGCCGTTCCGTCGTGATGGTCTGGCGGCTTTCCGCCTTCCGCCGGAGGTGTGGCCTTCCGAGGCCACCGGCGCTCGGCTTCCGCCGCCCGCTGGCAGCCTTGCCACCTGCGGCCTCCTGCGCCGTTCCGCCACGGCCCCGCCTGCGCCGTCCGCCGTCGTAGTCGGCGCCTTCCGGTCGCTCGCTGGCGGCCCCACCCGCCGCTGGTCTCGGCACTCGGCGGCTGCCCACCGCTCGCTGGCGGCCTCGTCACTTGTGGCGCCCACCTGCGCTACCAACCCCGCCGCTCATCCTGGCGCTCGGCGGCTTCCCGCCACCGTGGGTCCCGCCGTCGCGGCAGCTTCCCGCCGCCTGCGGCCCCCGCCTGCACCGTCCGCCTCCGCCTGCACCGTCCGCCTCCGCGGTCGGCGCCGTCCGCCCGGTCGCTCGCTGGCGGCCCCGGCCCCGCCGCTGGTCTCGGTCCTCGGCAGCTTCCCGCCGCCTGCGGCCCTCACCTGCGCCGTCGGCCGCCGTAGTCAGCGCCTTCCGGCCGCTCGCTGGCGGTCCCACCCCCGCCGCTCATCCTGGCGCTCGGCGGCCCCACCACCGCCGCTGGTCTCGGCGCTCGGCGGCTACCCGCCGCCGCGGGCAGCCTCGCCACCTGCGGCCCCCACCCCCCCTCGGCGCCTCCCCACCACCCCCCACCGCCGCTCCAACCCCCCCGGACCGGAGTTCATGGCACGATCACCCCCGTGACGGGTGGGATGATCGTCCTCGGCCCGCTGTTCGCCGTTGTGCTGGTGGCGCTCACCGCGCTGGGCGCGGTCGTGCTGTGGCTGGGCGAGCTGGGGCCCGCGCGGGCCGTGGTCACCGCCGCGGTGCGGGCCGTCGTGCAGCTGGCCGCGGTGTCCCTGGTGATCACCGCCATCCTGCGGGCCGGGTGGCTCACCGCCTTGTTCGTGCTGCTGATGTTCGCCGTCGCCGCGGTCACCTCCGCCCGCCGCATCGGCGTGCCGCGTGCCGTGCCCGCCGTCGCCGCGGCGATCGGCGCCGGGGTGCTGCCCGTGCTGGCGCTCGTGCTGGTCACCGGCGTCGTGCCGTGGCGGACGATCGCGGTCGTGCCGATCGCGGGCATCGTGATCGGCGGCGCGATGTCGGCGACCTCGCAGGCGGCCCGCCGCGCCCTCGACGAGCTGAAGACGCGGCACGGCGAGTACGAGGCGGCGCTGGCCCTCGGCTTCCTGCCACGGGCCGCCGCACTGGAGATCTGCCGCCCGTCCGCTGGGCAGGCCCTGATCCCCGCGCTGGACCAGACCCGCACCGTCGGCCTGGTGACGTTGCCGGGCGCCTACGTCGGCGTGCTGCTGGGGGGCGCCAGCCCGCTGCAGGCCGGCGTCACGCAGGTGCTCGTGCTCGTCGGCCTGCTCGCGGCCGAGGCGGTCGCGGTGCTGGTGGCGGTGCAGCTCGTGGCGGCGGGATCGATCGCGCGGTCCTAGGTTGGGGGCATGACACTCGCCGATCTCGTGATCGATGGTTTCGACCGCGTCCAGCAGGTGGTGCACGGCGCGGTCAAGGGACTGACCGACGACCAGCTGGCCACCCCGCCCGCGGAGGGCGCCAACACGATCGCCTGGCTCGTCTGGCACCTGACCCGCGTGCAGGACGACCACCTCGCCGACCTGGAGGACGCCGACCAGGTGTGGACCTCCCAGGGCTGGCACGAACGCTTCGATCTCCCGTTCAGCCCCGGCGCCACCGGCTACGGCCAGAGCGCGGAGGACGTCGCCGCGGTGCGGGCGTCCGCGGACCTGCTGACCGGCTACCACGACGCCGTGCACGACCAGACCGTGGCGTGGCTCGCCGGGCTGGAGGAGTCCCAGCTGGACCGCATCGTCGACGAGAACTGGGACCCGCCGGTGAGCCTCGGGGTGCGGCTGGTCAGCGTCCTGTCCGACGACCTCCAGCACGCCGGCCAGGCCGCTTACGTCAGGGGAATCCTGCTGCGGCGATGAGTTTCCCGCGCCGCCGCGGTCTGCACTGGCATGGGTGACTACGCGACCGTCAACGGGCAGCAGCTGTACTACGAGGTGCACGGGGAGGGCAGGCCCGTCGTGCTGCTGCACGGGGGTCTGCTCACCTTCGAGTCCTCCTTCGGCCCGCTCCTGCCCCGCCTCACGAAGAGCCGGCAGGTCATCGGCGTCGAGCTGCAAGGCCACGGCCACACGCCGGACACCGACCGCCCGCCGTCCCTGCCCGCCTTCGCCGACGACGTCGCCGGGCTGCTCGACCACCTCGGCCTGGCGCGGGCGGACCTGTTCGGGTTCAGCCTCGGCGGCCTCGTCGCCCTGCAGCTGGCGGTGTCCCGGCCGGAACGCGTGGACCGGCTGGTGCTCGCGTCGGCGCACTACCGGCCCGACGGCTACCACGACGAAATCCGAGACCCCGCGTTGCAGGCGAACTCCACCCGCATGCCGACAGCGGACGACTTCCGGGACATGGTGACGGCCTACCAGCAGGTCGCGCCCGACCCGTCGCGGTTCGACGCGGTCGCCGTGAAGACGTCCGCACTGGTGGGGGCCTTCACCGGCTGGTCGCCCGAGCAGCTGCGGGGACTGCGGGCACCCACGTTGCTCGTCTTCGGTGACCACGACTTCGTGCGCCTCGAGCACGCCACCGAGATGGCGGGCCTCATCCCGGAGGCGCACTTGGCGATCCTGCCCCACACGACGCACACGCAGGTCCTTCGGCGGACGGACCTCGTCGCGCCGATGGTGGAGTCCTTCCTGGACTGAGCCGAACGGGGGAGGCGCGGCCGAGCGGGTGAGTTCCCCTGCTCGGCCGCCGATTTCCCGGTGCCGCGCAACGGGAAACGCGGGCCGTCCCGGCGAGGACCGGCACCCAGGGTGGTGCCACCCGTCAACCGGACAGGGGGGCCGTCCCGCCGGAATGGCCGTCGCCGCGCGAGGGGCCGGGCTGGAACGGTCGGACGCATGCAGGCTTTCGCGTTGCCCGACTTCTACCTGCCGTACCCGGCCCGCCTCAACCCGCACCTCGAGCGCACCCGCGCCCACAGCGAGGAATGGGCGCGGCAGATGGGGATGCTCGACGCGCCGACCCCCGGCGGCGGGCTCGTCTGGGACGCCGACCGGCTGGCCAAAATGGACTACGCGCTGATGTGCGCGTACACCCACCCGGATTGCGACGGGCCGACCCTCGACCTCGTCACCGACTGGTACGTGTGGGTCTTCTTCTTCGACGACCACTTCCTCGAGGAGTTCAAGTACTCCCGCGACCTCGGCGGCGCGAAGGCGTACCTGGACCGCCTCGAACTGTTCATGACCGACGACCCGCCCGAAGTCACCAACCCGGCGGAGGCGGGGCTGGGCGACCTGTGGCGCCGCACCGTGCCCGCGATGTCGGAGGGCTGGCGCCGGCGGTTCGTCACCAGCACCCACAACCTGATGGTCGAATCGATGTGGGAACTGGACAACATCGACCGCGGCCGCATCGCCAACCCCATCGAGTACATCCAGATGCGGCGGAAGGTCGGCGGTGCCCCGTGGTCGGCGAACCTCGTCGAGTACGCCGTGGGCGCGGAGGTGCCCGACGAGCTGGCAGGCACCCGGCAGATCCAGGTGCTGACCGACACCTTCGCCGACGCGGTGCACCTGCGCAACGATCTGTTCTCCTACCAGCGCGAGGTGCGGGAGGAGGGCGAGAACTCCAACGCCGTGCTGGTGTTCGAGCGGTTCCTCGACATCCCGACGCAGGAGGCGGCCGACCTCGTCAACGACCTGCTCACCTCGCGCCTGCAGCAGTTCGAGAACACCGCGCTCACCGAGGTGCCCGCGCTGCTCGCCGACCGCGCCGTGCCACCGCACGAGCAGGCCGGGGTCGCGGCCTACGTGAAGGGGCTGCAGGACTGGCAGGCCGGCGGGCACGAGTGGCACGCGCGGTCGAGCCGGTACATGAACGAGGGCGCGGCGGCGGATTCGGCGCTCGGCGGCCCGACCGGGCTGGGCACGTCGTCGGGGCGGCTGTCGTTCCTGCCGGGCATCCGGGGCAAGGCGCGGCAGCACGCGCACGTGCCGTTCCAGCCGGTGGGGCCGCTGGAGGTGCCCGAGCTGTACATGCCTTACCCGGTCCGGATGAGCCCGCACCTCGACGCGGCGCGTGAGTACTCGGTGGGGTGGGCGCGGGAGATGGGGATGCTTTCGGAGGGGGTGTGGACGGAGCGCCGGTTCCGGGGGCTGGACCTGGCCCACTGCGCGTCGATGATCCACTCCGACGCGACGCCGGGGCAGTTGTACCTGTCGACGGACTGGCTGTCGTGGGGCACCTACGGCGACGACTACTACCCGGCCGTGTTCGGCGCGACGCGCAACCTCGCGGCGGCGAAGCACCTCACCGATCGCCTGCCGTTGTTCATGCCGCTCGACGCGGGGGAGACGCCTCCGCCGGCGAACCCGATCGAGCGCGGCCTCGCGGACCTGTGGCGGCGCACAGCGGGACCGATGTCTGAGACGCATCGCGCGACGTTCCGGCGGTCTGTCGAGGACATGACGGAGAGCTGGCTGTGGGAGCTGTGGAACCAGGCGCAGCACCGGATCCCCGATCCCGTGGACTACGTGGAGATGCGGCGCCGCACGTTCGGTTCGGACATGACGATGAGCCTCGCGCGCCTCGCGCACGCGGACGTCGTGCCGCCGGAGCTGTACCGCAACCGCGTGCTGCACGAGCTGGACACGGCGGCGCAGGACTACGCGTGTTTCACCAACGACCTGTTCTCGTACCAGAAGGAGGTCGAGTACGAGGGCGAAGTGCACAACCTGGTGCTGGTGGTGGAGAACTTCCTCGGCACGTCACGGGACGAAGCGGCGCAGCTGGTGGCACGCCTGATGGGGGCGCGGCTGGAGCAGTTCGAGCACATCGTGGCGAACGACCTGCCGGGCCTGTTCGAGGACCTCGCGCTCCCCGCCGAAACGCGCGAAGCGTTGCTGGGGCATGCGGAGCACCTGAAGTACTGGATGTCGGGAATCCTTGAGTGGCACCGAAAATGCGTGCGGTACACGGAAGCGGAGTTGCGCAGAAACCGCTTTCCCGCGGCGGAGGCGCTGGGCGTGGGCTGATCAGCGGGCGTGCCGTCGCACCCAGGCGTGGGCTGATCAGCGGGCGTGCCGTCGCACCCAGGCGTGGGCTGATCAGCGGGCGTGCCGCCGCACCCAGGCGGGGGCTGATCAGCGCGCGTGCCGTCGCACCCAGGCGGGGGCTGATCAGCGCGCGTGCCGTCGCACCCAGGCGGGGGTGCAGCAGTACTCGCAGGGCACCAGCTCGCCGGGACTGACCTCCGCCCACGCGATCGGCACCGGCTCGTGGATGTTCATGCCCTGGCGGGCGGCGCGGCGCTGTCCTTTGTGGAGCCAGAGGCAGTGCGGATCGTTGTGGTACGCGTACCCCTCGACGCGGTACCCGCGCGGTAACACCCCCGGCGGCAGGGGTTTGCAGAGCGCGCACCAGGACACGGGCATCTGGTGGACGCACTCGTCCTCGTCGGGGGGTGGCTTGGTGGGGGCTGGGGGTGTGGGGGAGGGGTCGGTGGGCGCTGCGCTCTGCTGCCGCTCGCTGGCGGTGGGCGCTCCGAAGGCGAGGCGCGGTCTGGTGGCTGCCGGGGCCGCAGGGGAGGGGGCGGTCGCGGGCAGCTGCTGGGCAGCGGCGAGCGGGCCGGTGGCGGGTGCCGGGGGCGGCTTGGTGGCTGATGCTGGGGCCGTGGCGGAGCGGCTCGTGGCGGGTACCGGGGCGGCGTGCGACTGCGTGGCGGGCGCCGGGGGCCTGCCCTGCTGTCGCCTGCCGTCGGCGGGCGCTGCGGAAGCGGGGCGCGGTCTGGTGGCTGCCGGGGCAGCGGCGCCTGGCTGCGTGGCGGGCGCCGGGGGCCTGCCCTGCTGTCGCCTGCCGTCGGCGGGCGCTGCGGAACCGGGGCGCGGTCTGGTGGCTGCCGGGGCAGCGGCGCCCGGCTGCGTGGCGGGCGCCGTGGGGCCGCTCTGCTGTCGCGCGCCGGTGGCGGCCGCCGAGGGAGCGCGGTCCGGTTGGCTGGCGGCGCCCGCGGTAGCCGGGCGCGGCCGCCCGCCCGCGGCTGCCGCCGCCGAAGCCGGGCGTGCCTGGCCGGTGGTCGCCGGAGCCCCCGCAGCGGGAGCAGGCCCGCCCTGCCGCCGCTCACCGCCGCCGGGAGCCCCGCCCTGCCGCCGCTCGCCGCCGCCGGGAGCCCCGCCCTGCCGCCGCTCGCCGCCGGAGGCCTGCGTCGCGGACGCCCGCGACCCGGACGCCTGCGGCCCGGGGACCTGCCGCCGAACGGCGAGCGGCAGCACCCCCTCCTCCTCGACGGGCTCCGGCTCCGGAGCCACCGGCGCCGGCGGCAGCTTCGCCGCCTCCTTCGCGCCCCGCACGGCCAGCCGGTCGGCGCGCTCGTTGTCCGGGTGCCCCGCGTGGCCCTTGACCCAGTGCCACTCGACCTCGTGCCGGTGCAGCGCCGCGTCCAGGCGCCGCCACAGGTCGGCGTTCTTCACGGGCTGCTTCGCCGACGTCAGCCAGCCGTTGCCCTTCCAGCGCGGCATCCACGACAGCACACCGCTGCGCACGTACGTGCTGTCCGTGTAGAGCCGCACCGCCGACGGCCGCTTCAGGGTCTCCAGCGCCTGGATGGCCGCCATCAGCTCCATCCGGTTGTTGGTCGTCGGCCCCGGATCCGGGCCGTACAGCTCCCGCTCGTGACCGCCGTAGCGCAGCACCACACCCCAGCCGCCCGGCCCGGGGTTCGGGCTGCAGGCGCCGTCGGTGTAGATCTCGACGAAGGCTTCCCCCACGTCAGGAATCTAGCAACGGCGCCGTGACGCAGGCCCGCAGCACCGGGTCACCCCGCTCGCCGAGCAGGGCGGCCACCTCGTCCCGGTGCCCGCTCTCGACGAGGCAGCGGGCGGCGAGCACGGCCTGGTCGAGCGCTCTGCCGTGGTGGCGGACCACGTCCAGCCACAGCCGCGCGGCCGGCTCCAGCAGGCCGAGCTTGGCGAGCTTGTCCGCGGCCTCCATCCGCTTGTCGGCCGGGGTGTCCACGCTGACCAGCACCGCCACGATCTCCCGCCCGGCCTCGGCGCCGCCGGCGTCGATCCAGTTCTCGACGCAGTACGACACCCAGATCTCGTCGGTCGCGAGCGTCGCCAGGCGGGCCGCCGCGACCGCCTGCTCGCGCCGCCCGATCTTGGTGAGCGCACGCACGAGCTGGTGGCGCTGGTAACCGTCGCAGTCGAGCAGGCGGGGGTAGGCGGCGTCCAGCAGCTTCGCCGCGAGCGCGGGGCGGTGCTCGGCGGCGGCCAGCGCCACCTCGACCAGGAGGTCCGTCTGCGCCTGGGCGGCGAGCAGCTTGCCGGCGAGTTCGTCGGCGGCCTCGCCGTGCCCTTGCGCGCACAGCACCCCCGCCAGCCTCGCCCAGTACTCCGGGCCGCGAACGCTCGCCGCCCGCACCACGCGTTCCGCCGTGGCCGCGTCCCCGTCCTCGAGCAGGGCCTGCACGACGTTGGCGAGGTCCCACTTGTCCAGCCCCGGATGGTCCAAACTGGACAGTGCCTCTTCGCGAAGGGCGCCCTGGTCACCGAGGTCGGAACCCAGCGCCAGGAGCCGGAGCTTGTACTCGATCCCCAGGCCCGGCTTGTTCTCGACCAGTCGCAGGAGCTCACCGCTCTCGCCGCAGTTCGCGAGCACGCGGGCGGCCCGCACGAACTCGTACGGCCCCGCGTTGGGCCGCTCCAGCACGTTGCGCGCCAACGCGGCGGCCGCTCGCGGGTGCGACTCCTCCTGCAGGGTCACCGCCACGCCGAGCACGTGTTCGACGGGCCGCGTTTCGGTCGCCGCGAGGATTTCCGGTACGCCGTCGCCGCCCTTCGCCGCCAGTACGGCCAGCACCGCGTCGTTGAGCTCGTCCGCGGACGACGACTCCCGCGCGAAGACCTTCTCCGCGGCCCACAGCCCTTCCTCGGCGCAGTGCAGCCGGACCGCGAGATCGGCGAGGTTGCCCCAGCTCGCGGTGCCGTCCTCCCAGACGTCCACCAGCCGCGAGCCGAGCGGGAAGCCCGCGCCGTCGGTCACCGCGGGATCGGCCCGCAACCGCACCACCACCTCCCGCAGCAGTGGCGCCGCTGCCTCGCCGCGGCCGAGTTCGTCCAGCAGGTACAGCAGGGCGAGCTGCCTCGCGAAGTCCGCCGCCGCGCCGGCCACCAGGCGCACGAGCAGGCGTTCGCCGATCGTCGCCCCGTCGGGGACCAGCTCCTTGAGCACCAGCACACACCGGTGCAGCGCGGGCAGGCTCGCCCGCTCGGCGAAGGACTCCAGCCACCGGGCGGCTTCGGCGGTGTCGGCGACGCGGCCCAGCACCGCCGCGCACTCGAGCCTGGTGGCCTCCGACAGCTCCGGAGCGTCCCGCAGTTCCCGCAGCCGGGCGATCGCGGGCGCGCCGAGCGTCTCGGGCACGAACGAGACGAGCACCTGGCCGATCTCCTCCACGTCGGACCAGGGATGCCTGCGGGCGCCGTTCGCCAGCAACGCGTCGAGGATCCGGTCCACGACAGCGGCGGCGAGCCGGTCCCCGATCTCGATGCCCTCGGCGAGCAGCCGTCCCGCGAAGAGCACCTCGTCCTTCGCCCCGGCGAGCAGCACCTCGAACACGCGGCCCAGTTCGTTGCCCGCCCGGCCCCACAGCACGAACGTGAACAGGGCGAACGCCTGCGTCGCGAGGCCCATGCCGCGCTCGATCCACTCGTCGAGCCCGGGGAAGTCGGCGGAGATCTCGCGGGCGCGCCTGCGCGCGGCGAGGAACTCGGCGAACGAGTAGTGCCGGAAGTCGAGGACGTCGTCGGTCTGCTCGAACACGCCCGTGCTCGCGAGCAGCGCCCGCAGGTCCTCCTGCCAGCCCTCCGGCAGCTCCAGGCCCTGGCCGGCCACCCACTCGCACGCCGCTTCGAACAGCGGCGACTCGCTCTCCAGCCGGTGCGCGGCGAGCTGCTCGACGATGTCCGTGCGGTGCTTGCGCAGCCATTCGGCGAACGCGAGCCGTTCCGGTTGGTCCCGCAGGGAGCGGCGCAGCTCGGCCACGGTGTCGCGCCTGCTGGGCGTTTCGTCGAGCAGGTACGCCATGAACCGGTCGTAGAGGTCGACGCGGCTGTTGGGCAGCGGGCGCTGGGGTTCGAGCGTGTGCGCGATCGCCGCGATCGTGGCGAGCAGCGGGTTGCGGACCAGCTCCCGCAACCGGCCGTCGCCGACCTGGCGGACGAACTCGGCGGCCCGGCCGGTCGCGGTGACCGGGTTCTGCGCGCGGAACCACGCGCCGGCGAACTCGGCCAGCTCGCCGGGACCGAACGGCTGGAGGTGGTAGGTGTCGAGCCCGGCCCGTTCGAACGGCGCCAGCTCGCGGCCCGGCAGCGGGCGGGTGGTGACGACCAGGCGGTGGTCGGCGCCGCGGCGCACCTGGTAGGCGATGGCGTCGATCACCTGCGCGCGGGTCTCCGGCTCGATGATCTCGTCCAGCCCGTCGACGAACACCAGCCAGCGGGCGCCGAGCGCGCGGCGCGCGAACACCTCGGGCCGCGGCCGTTCCGACAGCAGGCGGCCCAGCGCTTCCTCGGTGCCGGCGGCGAGCAGTTCCGCCCAGGCCCGGTTCGCCGCGAGCGCCCGCGCGGGCACGCGCAACGGCAGGAGGGGCTCGCTCAGCGGGGGCTGGCCGTCACCGTCGCCGAGCCAGTACGCGGAAAGCTGCTGCACGTACAGGTAGCCGACGGTCGACTTGCCGCTGCCCGGTTCGCCGGTGAGCACGAGGTGCCCGCCGCGGTCGAGCGCTTCGGTGATGCTCAGCACGCGCTCGGCGGACTCCGGTGCCTGCTTGCGCTCCGGCTCCGGCTTGCGCCCGGGCTCGGGCGGCCGCTCGGCGAGCTGGGGGCGGATCGTCTGCTGCACGTACACCTGCGTCAGCTCGGGCTGACGCACGCCGAGCAGCTTGTACGGCAGCGCCTCCGTCGCGCGCTGCTGGGCCTCCAGCAGGTCACGCAGGGCCGGGGACAGCGGGGGCCGGTCCCGCCAGGACGTCAGCGGCCGGTCCGGCTCGACGGGCCCGCCGTGGAAGTGCAGCGTCAGCCGGTCGATGCTGCCCGCCTGCACGACGGGACCGTCGAACCGGCCGCCGCTGATCTCGTTGTGCCGCTCGACCATGGTCCAGTTGTACGGCACGGGGACGCCGTTCCGGGCGAAAAGCGGCCACTCGGTGCGGTCGGGTTTCAGGGTGTGGGGGTTCTCGGTGTAACGACACCACGGAGTATTCCGACTCCGGGGCGTGTTCGAGCTCATTCTGGACCCGCGGGCGGTCGGCACCCCGGTGGAGACGCTGCACAAGCTGGTCGGTGCCGCCGGCTTCGTCGTCACCGTCTCTGGCACGGCGCCTGCGGGCACCACGGAGCGAGCGATCCTCACCGCCGCCCCGAGGCTGGCAGAAGACCGGGACATCAGGACAGACGGGCTGAGCACCAGCCGGATCGGCATGTACCGCGTCTTCTGGGGAGTGGTTCCTCACCCCAGCGGAAGCCTCGCGCTGCTCGTCCCGCTGGCGGGGGAAGACGGCTGGGTCCACCACTTTCGCGTCGAGGTCCTCGACCCGGTGCAGGCTCTGGCGCAGCAGGGTTATTCGACGGGCGGCGGAGGCAACGGCGCGGTCACGGACGCCGGGTTCGCCCAGGCCTTCCGGCAGGCCGGAATCTGATCGCGGAGGTGGTGCCCGTGGCTGAAGCGGATGATCAACGGCCACAGTGGACGTGGCGGTTCTGGACCGCCGTGGGCATCGTGCTCGCGTTCACGGTGCTCGTGGTGGTCATGTTCCTGAACTCCGGCGGCGACGAGATCGTGTGGCAGCGGCGTGTGTACCTGTTCGGTGCCGTCGAAGCCCTCACGTTCACAGCGGTCGGCTGGATCTTCGGACGCGAGGTGGGCCGCGGTGCTGTCACGGCGGCCCGGCAGAACGCGGCCGCGGCGCAGGACGACGCCGACGCGGCACGATCCGAGGCGCGGGCGAAGACCGAGGAGGCGGCCGCCGCCGACCGGCGCGCTGTCGAAGAGAGGATCAAGGGCGAAGCCGTCGTGGCCGCGGTGCGCAGCTTCACCGAACCGGTCGCACCGGACGGGCTCAGCGACGTGACCGTCCGCCCCGGCGGACCCGCCGCCCTGCGGGATCTGCGCGCGTTCGTGGACGACCTCTACGGCTGACCCCCGTTCAACGCGTTCACGAGGAACGCACAGCGTTCTTCGGCCCGGGCGAGTGCCTTCCGGTACCGCGGCGTGTCCGGCAACTCCCGCCGGATCGCGACCGCCTCGCGCGCGGAGTCCAGTGCCTCGGCCAGCCGCCCGAGATCCTGCAGGCGGCTGGCTCGCTGGAGCAGCGACGTCGCCAGGCTCTCCCGGTTCGCGGGCACTGTGGGCGGAAGTTCTCGCTTGAGCGCGATCGCCCGGTCGACGTGGGGGAGCGCTTCCTCGTGATAACCGAGTGCACCCAGGCGGGCCGCCAGTGAGTTCAGCGAAACCGCGAGCGACGATCGGTAGCGGTCCGGCATCAGGTACGCCAGCCGTTCCCGGATGTGTACGGCCTCTTGGATCGTCTTCCACGCCGCCTCCGGGTCGGAGTTCGCGAGCCGGGCGGCGAGGTTGTTCAACGACAGCGCGAGAGCGGGCAGGTACGAGTCCGGAGACCTCTCCGCGAGGAGCCTGCGCAACTCCACCGCCTCGCCGACGACGTCTCGGGCCTCGGACTCGCGTCCCAGCCTGGACAGCCGTACCGCGAGGTTGTTCAGCGACACGGCGAGCGAGGCCTGCGAGGTGTCCGAGTCTTCCCGGTACAGTCCGCGTTTGAGGGCAACGGCTTCCTCGATCGCGGCGAGCGCTTCTTCGTCCTCCCCGAGCTCCGCGAGCCGCACGCTCAGATTGTTGAGCGACGCGGCCAGCTCCCGGCGCGAGTCCTCCGTCCCGGCCTCGGCGAGCCGTCGGCGGATCTCGACCGCTTCGCGTGCGTACGCGCCGGCGTCCTCGTGTTCTCCCGCACGGGCCAGCCGGATCGCCATCTGGTGCACCGACTGGGCCAGCAGCGGTTCCGCGGCCGGGTCCGCCGCCGCGAGCTCCCGGCGGATCGCCAGCGCCTGCTCGGTGTGGCGGCGCGCTTCGGGATAACGCCGCGCGTCGCTCAGGCGTGTCGCACACCTGCTCAACAGCAGTGCCCTGTCCGTCGGGGGTAGTTCAGCCGACAGCACGACCGCGGTCTCCGCGAGCGTCAGCGCGGCACCGGCCAGAGCCAACGAGGTAGCCGGAATCCGCTGCTCCACCTCGGTCAGCACGAGGGGATCGGGGATCAGCGGCGTTCCGGCCTCGATGAGGGGGGCCGCGACGGCCGGTTCGCCGGCGGAGATCGCGCCGGACACAGCGGGCCCGAGCCACCGGCGTGCATCCGCCCGCACAGCGGCCGACAGCGCCTCCGCCACCGCGGGGTGCCGGGCGGCCGCGCGAGCCGCGACCGTCCACGCTCGATCGCTCTGCGCCTCGGTGGCTCCGGTCAGCAGGATCTGCAGCAGGTCTGGCCGACGTCGTAGGCAGCGGGCCAGGAGGTCCTCACCGAGCCGGTCGGGTTCCAGCGGTGCGACACCGGCTTCGGCGGGGTACAACCCGCGCAACCACTGCAGGTACCGCCATTCGTATCCTGCGGGGGACTCCGGCACGGCGGCGACGACGTGTTCGGCCTCGGCGGGATCGTCCGCCCCCAGCAGCGTTGCCGCGCACACGAGGGTGCGGAGCAGCTCCGGATGGGTGTCCGGCAGCTGTTCGGCGTGGGCGGCATCGAGCCAATAGCGGGCCTCGTGGTGCAGCAGGCGGGCACTCGGCCCGGAGTCTTCCGTGGCGGCTGTGGGTACTGCCTCGTCGAGGACCTGGGTGAGCGCGGTCAGGCAGACCGTGAGTGCGTGTCCGTCCGCCGGCGGAGCGAACTCCTCGCGGACAGCCGTGCCGAACCGCTCCGCGAACCGGCGCAGGGCTTCCGCGTGCAGCGGTGCTGCCTCCGCGAGTGGGGGCAGTGCCCAGACCGGCGCCGACTCCAGCATCAGGGCCACGCGATCCGGACTTCGGGCTTGCAGGCGCTCCAGCCAGTCCCCGGTCGACCTGGCCAGCAGCAGTACCCGGACGACGTTCGTCCGCTCCCCGTTCCGCGCGAGCGTGTCCAGCAACCGCACCAGTTCGTCCTCACGCGTGTCGGCGTAGTCGACGACGAGCAGTACGGTTCCGCTCAGTGCCGCGAGCCGGTCCACGACCTCCGCGGGCACGTCCTTGTGCAGCAGGCCCGCGATCGTTCCCGGCCGCGTGGCCGCCCGCGCGCAGAGCTGCCTCGCGAGACGGGTCTTGCCCTCCCCGCCCCGCCCGGTCAGCAGCGCCACCCCCAGGTGGCCGCGTTGCCGCTGCCACGTCTCGATCCGTTCGATCAGGTCGTTGCGGCCCAGGAAGGGCACGAATTCGTATTCGCTCTTGAGGAGCAGGCTCGGCGGGGCGTCTTCCGGCAGGACGGGCCGGGGGACGAACGCGTCACGGACCACCTCGTCCCAGCCTTCGGCGACCCGCGTCCAATCCATCCGCTCGACGGTTTCGAGCGCGAGTTCCGCGAGCGTCTGCCGGAGCCGCGCCGCGGGCACCACCCAGGCACCGAGTGCGCTGGTCGCGTCGCGGGTGGTGCGCAACATCCCGCCGACGCGACCGGTACGCAGGCTCAGTACCGGGCTGCCGCTCATCCCCGGCACGGCCTGACCCCGTCCGAGCTTGACGATGTCCCCACCGCTGAACCACTTCTGCCCGGTCACGTCGAACGTCTCCGATTCGAGGGCGTGGCCGAACGCCGGAGCCACCCCGCAGGCCAGCACCCGGTCCGTGGTCCGCAGCGGCTCATCGTCGAGAACCACGCACGGGTGGTCCACCGCCTCCGCATCGGACAGGCGCAGTACGGCCAGGTCCGGCGGTGGGCAGGGGTTGGCGTTGACCACAGCGGGCTCTGCGTGCACGACGTCGGCGGCGAACCGCCGTCCACCCCATTCGACCTCGACAGCGCCGGAAACTCCGTCCGTCACGTGCGCGCAGGTCAGCACGGTGCCCGGGGCGACGAAGAACCCGGAACCCCGCAACGACCCTTCGCGGTGGACACGGACGGATGCCTGGGTGAGCAGCTCGACGAGTTGCGCCAGCCGGCCTGACTCGATCTCGCTCACGCGCGTTGAGTCGCGCCGCCCGTCGCTGGCATTACACGCGCTCAGGTCGTCACCGGCGTCAGCGCCGCGGGTGCTGCCACCGGGCTACCGGCCCCACAACAAAACGGGGCCGCCCAGCACCTGGGCGGCCCCGTTCGGGTGATTTCCGGCTCACCAGCCCCGTTCGCGCCATTCGGCGAGCTTCGGGCGCTCCGCGCCCAGCGTGGAGTCGTCCCCGTGGCCGGGGTAGAACCACGTCTCGTCGGGCAGCACGTCGAAGATCCGTGACTCCACGTCGTCGATCAGTGAGCGGAAATCCTCCGGAGAGGTGGTGCGGCCGACGCCGCCCGGGAACAGGGAGTCACCGGTGAACAGGTGCGGCGGGCCGTCCGGGTCGCGGTACAGCAGGGCGATCGACCCCGGCGTGTGCCCGCGCAGGTGGATCACCTCGAGCGTGCAGTCGCCGACGGTGAGGGTGTCGCCGTGCTCCACCAGGAAGTCCGGCGGCACCGGCAGCGGACCGGCGTCGAGCGGGTGCGCGGCCGTGTTCGCGCCGTTCGCGCCCGCCACCGCGCCCAGCGCCTGCCAGTGGTCGCCGTGCTGGTGCGTCGTCACGACGGTGCGCAGCGCCGGCCGGTCGGGGCCGTGCCCGATGAGGTCCGAGATGCGCTCGGGGTCGGCGGCCGCGTCGATGAGCAGCGCCTCGTTCTGCGCCCGGCACACCAGCAGGTACGCGTTGTTGTCCATCGGCCCGACGGACAGTTTGGTGATGGTCAGCGCCCCGAGCGTGCGCCGTGCGGCGTCCCCGCCCGGCTCGACGTGCCCGGTGTAGTCCTCCACGACGTTCACCTGGCACACGGTAGCCGTCGCGCTGCGGCGAGTTCCACCCGTTCAGCCCGGTCTCAGATTCGTAACGTAACCTCGCTTCCCGTTGCCAGACCCCGCTCGAACTCCCCAGGAAGCCCGTGCCCCGCCAGAAATCGCGCAGAATCAGCTGGGACGCCGTCCGCGTCGCCGCCGTGCTGGCGGTGATGCTGGGCCACATCACCCACCAGGGCCCGCTCGCGCACCCCGAACTCGCCGACTACCCGTTCCGCGTCACCGGCCAGTTCGGCGCCGCCGGGCTCATGGTCATCTCCGGTTTCTTCGTCTGCCAGACGATCCGGCGCGGCTCGACGGGCCGCTGGCTGTGGCGCAAGGTCGCGCGCCTGCTGCCGCCGTACCTCGTCGCCGTCGTCGTCACCTACTTCGTGATGCGGACGGCGGGCGCGGTCTTCAACGGGCAGGGCTTCGGCGGCGGCTGGTTCGCGACGCTGTTCGGCCCGACCTCGGACGGCATCGCGTGGAAGACGTCGTGGTACGTCCCCGTCGGCAAGGACCTGCTGATCAACCTGTTCATGGTGCAGGGCTGGCACCAGTCGTTCATCTGGCTCGACGGCTCGTACTGGACGCTGCCGGTGCAGCTGATGGTGTTCGCGGCGGCCGCGCTGCTGTGGGCGCGCGTGCCGTGGCTGCGGGGCGACCGGCGGCTCCAGGCGCTCGCGTGGGGGCTGACGCTGGTGCCGCTGTTCGTCCGGTTCGTCGTGATCGGCGTGCACAACCCGGCGCCGTGGGCGTACAGCGTGGTGTTCGGCTTCGGGCTGCACCGGATGCACGCCTTCGCCGCGGGCATCGCCGTGTGGCTGTGGTCCCGCGACCGCATGCGCGGCGCGCACCTGGCGCTGCTGCTCGCCGCCGTGGTGTGCGCGCAGGACCTGCACCTCTACCCTGACCACGTGGCGCTGCCCACCGATCCCGCGCGGCTGCCGTCGGACCTCGGTTTCGCCGTGCTCCTCGTCACGATCTGCGCCGCGGCGAAGGGGCCGGACTGGACGTTCCTGCGCCCGCTGGCCCCGGCGATCAGGTGGCTGGCCGGGATCTCCTACGGCGTGTACCTGGTGCACCAGGAGCTGGGCTACGTGCTCGCCAGGGTGCTGCTGGACCTCGGGGTGCCGGGCTGGGCGCGGCTCCCGCTCGTCGTCGCCGCGGCGATCCTGACCGGCTGGCTGCTCACTACACTGGTTGAACGACCGGTGCACGAGCGGCTGACCCGACCGCGCCGGACGGCGCCATCGCCCCGATCCGCGCCGGACGACCTCCTGCCCGAGCGGGCGGGCGGTCCGCCGGCGCCCGTTTCTGTCGGTGGTCCGTCCTAGCATGGCCGCGGCCGCAGCCTGACGGCCGGAATATCCAGTGAAGGGACCTTGGCGTGGCTGATCGCCTCGTTGTTCGCGGCGCCCGCGAGCACAACCTCCGCGGCGTCGACCTCGACCTGCCCAGGGACAGCCTGATCGTGTTCACCGGCCTGTCCGGCTCGGGGAAGTCGAGCCTGGCGTTCGACACGATCTTCGCCGAGGGGCAGCGCCGGTACGTCGAGTCGCTCTCGGCGTACGCGCGGCAGTTCCTGGGGCAGATGGACAAGCCGGACGTCGACTTCATCGAGGGCCTGTCGCCCGCGGTGTCGATCGACCAGAAGTCCACCTCGCGCAACCCGCGGTCCACCGTGGGCACCATCACGGAGGTCTACGACTACCTGCGCCTGCTGTTCGCGCGCGCCGGCAAGCCGCACTGCCCGCAGTGCGGCGAGCCGATCAGCAAGCAGACGCCGCAGCAGATCGTCGACCAGGTGCTCGAGATGGAGCCGGGGACGCGCTTCCAGGTGCTGGCGCCGGTCGTGCGCGGCCGCAAGGGCGAGTACCAGGACCTGTTCGCGAACCTGCAGCAGCAGGGCTACTCGCGCGCCCGCGTCGACGGGCAGGTGTACCAGCTCACCGACCCGCCGAAGCTGAAGAAGCAGGAGAAGCACCACATCGGCGTCGTGGTCGACCGGCTGTCGGTCAAGCCGTCGTCGAAGCAGCGGCTCACCGACTCGGTGGAGACGGCGCTGCGGCTGGCCGACGGGCTGGTCGAGCTGGAGTTCGTCGACCTGCCGGAGGGTGACCCGCACCGCGTGCGGGGCTTCTCGGAGAACCTGGCCTGCCCCAACGGCCACCCGCTGACCATCGAGGACCTCGAGCCGCGCTCGTTCTCGTTCAACTCGCCGTACGGCGCGTGCCCCGAGTGCACCGGGATCGGCATCCGCAAGGAGGTCGACCCCGAGCTCGTGGTGCCGGACGACGAGCTGTCGCTGGCCGAGGGCGCGATCGCGCCGTGGGCGGGCGGGCAGAGCGCCGAGTACTTCCAGCGGCTGCTGGAGTCGCTCGCGGAGACCATCGGCTTCCGGATGGACACGCCGTGGCGCAAGCTGCCCGCGAAGGTGCAGAAGGCGGTGCTGCACGGCGTCAACGAGCAGGTGCACGTCCGCTACCGCAACCGCTACGGCCGCCAGCGCTCGTACTACGCGAACTTCGAGGGCGTCATCCCGTTCCTGGAGCGCCGCCTCGACCAGACCGAGTCGGAGTACATGCGCGAGCGGTACGAGGGCTACATGCGCGAGGTGCCGTGCCCGGCGTGCCAGGGCACCCGCCTCAAGCCGGAGATCCTCGCCGTGACGCTGGAGCACGCCGAGTACGGTGACCGGTCGATCGCCGAGGTGTGCGCGCTGTCGATCGAGGAGGCATCGGACTTCCTCGACGGGCTCAAGCTCGGCCAGCGGCAGAAGATGATCGCCGGCGCGGTGCTCAAGGAGATCCAGGCGCGGCTGCGCTTCCTGCTCGACGTGGGGCTGAACTACCTCTCGCTCGACCGCGCCGCCGGTACCCTCTCCGGTGGCGAGGCGCAGCGCATCCGGCTCGCGACGCAGATCGGCTCGGGCCTGGTGGGCGTGCTGTACGTGCTGGACGAGCCGTCGATCGGCCTGCACCAGCGGGACAACCACCGCCTGATCGAGACGCTGACGCGGCTGCGCGACCTCGGCAACACGCTGATCGTCGTCGAGCACGACGAGGACACGATCCGCTCCAGCGACTGGGTCGTCGACATCGGGCCGGGTGCCGGTGAGCACGGCGGTCAGGTCGTCCACAGTGGACCGTACAAGAAGCTGTTGCGCAGCAAGGAGTCGCTGACGGGGCAGTACCTGTCGGGGCGCAAGGGCATCGCGGTGCCGGAGATCCGCAGGCCGGTCGACCGCAAGCGGCAGCTGACGGTCGTGGGCGCGCGGGAGCACAACCTGCGCGGTGTCGACGTGTCGTTCCCGCTGGGCTGCCTCGTGTCGGTGACGGGCGTGTCCGGTTCGGGCAAGTCCACGCTGGTCAACGACATCCTGGCGACGGTGCTGGCGAACAAGCTCAACGGCGCGCGGCAGGTGCCGGGCAGGCACACGCGCGTGCGCGGGCTGGACCTGGTGGACAAGCTGGTGCGGGTGGACCAGTCGCCGATCGGCCGCACCCCGCGGTCCAACCCGGCGACGTACACCGGGGTGTGGGACCACATCCGCAAGCTGTTCGCGGCCACCACCGAGGCGAAGGTGCGCGGCTACCAGCCGGGCCGGTTCTCGTTCAACGTCAAGGGCGGCCGCTGCGAGGCCTGCGCCGGGGACGGCACGATCAAGATCGAGATGAACTTCCTGCCGGACGTGTACGTGCCGTGCGAGGTGTGCAAGGGCGCCCGGTACAACCGGGAGACCCTGGAGGTGCACTACAAGGGCAAGACGGTCTCGGACGTGCTGGACATGCCGATCGAGGAGGCCGCGGAGTTCTTCGAGCCGATCAAGGCGATCCACCGGCACCTGCAGACGCTGGTGGACGTCGGGCTCGGCTACGTGCGGCTGGGCCAGCCCGCGCCGACGCTGTCGGGTGGCGAGGCGCAGCGCGTGAAGCTCGCGAGCGAGCTGCAGAAGCGGTCGACGGGCAAGACGGTGTACGTCCTCGACGAGCCGACGACCGGTCTGCACTTCGAGGACATCCGCAAGCTGCTCGGCGTGATCAACGGCCTGGTGGACAAGGGCAACACGGTCATCGTGATCGAGCACAACCTGGACGTGATCAAGACTTCGGACTGGATCATCGACATGGGCCCGGAGGGCGGTTCGGGCGGCGGCACGGTCGTCGCGCAGGGCACGCCGGAGCAGGTCGCCGAGGTCGAGGAGAGCCACACGGGCCAGTTCCTCCGCACGGTGCTGGCAGGCGCCTGAGGCAGCTCGGTGAGGCCGGTTTCCGGGCCGGTCTCACCGGAGTTCGCAGGCCCCTCGGGCTCAAGGGCCGACCACTGCTGTCGCTGTCGTGAGGAAGTCGTTCCAGCCGGAACCGGCGACCACCGGGTCGTGGACGATCGTGACCGCCGTTCCGGCGGACGACTCCACGAGAGCCGCCCGCCGGAACGCGGGGAGATGCTCAGCCCGCCAGCGAGCCGTCGCCGGTTTCCGGCGCACCGTGCGGAAGGACGCGGACCTGCTTGGCCCTGGCCAGCGCCTTGGCCCGGGCGTCCTTGTCCGGCGTGGCATGCGCGTCCGCCCGGGCCTTCTTGGCTTCCAGCGCCTTCAGGCACTCGGCGTCGCGGGCAGCGGCGAGCTTGCCTGCGTCGGCCTGGGTGGCCGCCTTGTCCGACAGAGCCTCGCAGGGGCTGGGGGCCGAGGCGCTCGCGGTGGGCAGGACGACGAGACTGCCGGCAGCGGCGAGCAGGCCGGCCGCGGTGAGGAGCTTCATGGTGGGCATGGGTTTTCCTTTCAGGACAGTTTGGCGTAGACGATGATGTTGTCGCGATAGCTGTGCGCGGCGTGGTCGAAGCTGCCGCCACACGTGATCAAGCGCAGCTCGGGATCGGAGGTGTCGCCGTAGACAGCCTCGGTGGGGAACTGGTCCTTGTCGACCTGATCGACGCGGGTGACGGAGAACCTGGCGACGGAACCGTCCACTCTGGACACGGTGACCTCGTCTCCCGGCTTCAGTTCGTGCAGCCGGTAGAAGACGCCCTTCTGCCCCTTCCCGTCGACGTGACCGAGGATCACCGCGGGCCCGACGTCACCGGGCGGAGGGCCTTCGTGATACCAGCCCGCCTGCTGGGGAGTCTCCACCGGCGGCACCTGGACGGTGCCGTCGGCGTTCACCCCCAGCGGGACGAGACTCGAGTGCGCCCCGATCTTCGGGATGTCCACCGCGCTCGGGTCCGCGACCGCCACGGTCACCGGGCCCCCGGCGTTTTCCGCGGGTGGTGTGGTGCCCGCGCCGGCTGATCCGGTACCCGTGCACCCGGCGAGCAGCAGGCCGAGCACGGCCAGCAGGGACAGCACCGCGTTCCGCATCGATGCCGGCCGTCTTCTTGTTCTCAACAAGGACCCCCATCGCTTTCTGCGCTTGACGCCCCACAAGGCGCCGGAGGGGCGCCTTCGTGTTGCGATCGTTATCTCACCGTTATCCGGGATCGCGTCGTGAGAGGCCCGCCGCCAGTAGCGGGGAAAACGAGGTTTGCCGTGGACAGCCACTGATTCGCGCTCAGCTGGAACCGTTACCGGCGCAACGACGTGTGCCCGATGGGGCACATCCGACCTTTCCACGCCGGCCTCACCGGGGTTCGCGGGCTGCCGCGAAAGATCGCTCATACTGGAGGTCGTGCGGCTCAACGGCTACCGGTTCCGGGACACGTGGTTCCTGCCCGCCCCGCGGCGGGCCGTGTTCGACGCCGTGGCCGATCTCGAGGGCTACCCGCGCTGGTGGCCCGACGTCCGTTCGGTGCGCAAGATCGACGAAGACACGGCGGAGCTGGTCTGCCGGGCGACGCTGCCGTACCGACTGGTGATCCGCATGCGCCGCGCGGAGCAGGACGCGTCCGCGGGCCGCCTGCGCGTCCACCTCGACGGTGACCTCCAGGGCTCACTCGCCGCGCGCGTGCTCGGCCACCCCCGTGGCACGACGCTGGACATCACGCAGGAGGTCGTGGCCACGAAACCGTTGCTGCGCCGCCTCTCCCCGGTCGCGCGCCCGCTCTTCCAGCTCAACCACGCGCTCATGATGCGCCGAGGTCGGCGCGGTCTCCTCGACCGCCTGGCCTGACCCCCACGAAAGACGCCCGCCCGGGAAAACCCGGGCGGGCGCCGACGAACCAGCACTCAGGCGAGCGCCTTCTCCCTGGCGGGTTCCTCCGGGGTCTGCTCGTCCTCGTCCAGCAATGTGGTCTCGTTGAACGGTTCCCGGCCCGCCAGCACCGCCGCGGCCTTCTCCCGGTCGAACTCCTTCGTCCACGAGCCGATCAGCACGGTCGCCACCGCGTTGCCCGCGAAGTTGGTCACCGCACGCGCCTCCGACATGAACCGGTCGATGCCGAGGATGAACCCGACGCCGTCGACGAGGTCCGGCCGGTGCGACTGCAGCCCGCCCGCGAGCGTCGCGATGCCGGCGCCGCTCACGCCCGCCGCACCCTTCGACGCGATGATCATGAACACCAGCAGCGAGATCTGCTCCCCGATGGACAGCGGGCTGCCCTGCGCCGTCGCGATGAACAGCGTCGCCATCGTCAGGTAGATCGCGGTGCCGTCGAGGTTGAACGAGTACCCCGTCGGCACGGTGATCCCGGCGACCGACCGGCTCACGCCGAGGTGCTGCATCTTCGCGATCAGCCGCGGCAGCGCCGACTCCGACGACGAGGTCGACACGATCAGCAGGAACTCCCGCGCGAGGTACCGCAGCAGGCTGAAGATGTTGATCCGCGCCCCGAACCACAGGATCGCGCCGAGCACGATGGACACGAACAGCACGCACGTGATGTAGAACCCGAGCATCACGACCAGCAGGCTCCGCAGCGCCGCCCAGCCGGTGTTGCCGACGACGGCGGCGATCGCCCCGAACGCGCCGATCGGCGCGGCCCACATGATCATCGACAGGATCCGGAACACCAGCTTCTGGATGTGCTCGATCCCGCGCAGGATCGGCTTGCCCGCCGGCCCGAGCTTCTGCAGCGCGAACCCGGCCAGCAGCGCGACGAGCAGCGTCTGCAGCACCGAGCCCTCGGTGAACGCCGACAGCAGCGACGTCGGGATGATGCCGAGCAGGAAGTCCGTGCTGCCCTCGCCGCCGGTCGCCTGCTGGTGCGCCTTCGCTGCGGCGCTGGGGTCCAGGTGCAGCCCCGAGCCCGGGTGCAGCACGTTGCCCACGACGAGCCCGATGATCAGGGCCACGGTGGACATCGCGAGGAAGTACCCGATGGCGATCAGGCCGACCTTGCCGACCTTCGCGGCCTTCGCGACCGAGCCGATCCCGAGCACGATGGTGCAGAAGATGATCGGCGAGATCATCATCTTGATGAGGTTGACGAACCCGGTGCCCAGTGGCGCGAGGCCCTTGGCGAACCCGGGCGCGAGGAACCCGACGATGACGCCGAGCACGACCGCCGCGACGACGGCGAGATACAGGTAGTGCATCCGGTCGCGGCGCCGTGGCGTGGCGTCGGCGGATTGCGTTGTCGGCACCCTTGCCTCCAAGTGGGGACGGCGCGCCCTCACCGGCGCGACTCGACAGGGAACTATGCGGGGCGCCGTGGCCGCGGTCACGGTTGTGTTCATTGAGTTCACGCGGCCCGCGCCCGCCTCACCCCGTCCTGGCGTGCAGCGCCAGCCGGTCCACGCCGATCGCGGTCGTCAGCAGCCGCTCCTTGCGGTCGCTGAGCAGTTTCGCCGTCCAGTCGGTGAAGCCGCCGTCGCCGATCTCGAACCGGTCCTCGCCGCCGGTCAGGAAGACCTTGAAACAGAGGTGCCGGTAGTAGTCGCGCCCGCGCTCCCTGGCGGGATCGTCGACGACGCCGGGCAGGGACCGGACGGACTCGGCGATCGCCTCGCCCTGGCGGTCGAGGCACGTCAACGCGATCCGGAACTCCCGCCCCCGCAGCGCCTCGATCAGGAACCGCAGGTGCTCGGCGAGGTGCTCCCGTTCGAAATCCGGAGCACGGCCCGCCGTCACGAACGCGAAGAGCTGGAAGTGCGCTCCCGCCCCGTCGAACAGCTGGGCCCGCGTCACGCGCTGAGTGGTAGCGAGCCGGACCGTGCCCGCACCCGTCCGCCGTGCGGCGGCTTCGAGTGCGAGACCCACCGTCGAGTCGGCCGCGACCTCGGTGCCCCGCACGGTCGCGACCGCCTTGCGCGGGTCCACCCCGCCCAGCACCCAGTGCGTGCCGAGCGGCACGAGCGGAGCCAGCGACACGGTGTCGGTGCCGGGCGGGAGCGCGGTCAGCAGCGCGTCCTCGGCCCGGCGCAGCGACAACAGGTCCACGGTGCCAGGCGTCGCGAACCGGTCCTCCCGGTAGCGGCGCAGCACGTCGGCCGGACGGCGCTCCCGCGCGCGACGCCGGAACACGTCGAGCAGGAACGTCGTCAGGTCGGACCCGGTGAGCCCGTCCAGGACGCTCGGCCCACCGGTCAGCTCGCGCACGCGGCGCACCGCCCGTTCGCTCATCGCCGCAAGCATGCCCACCCCGCCGCGGTCCTGTCAGCTCTTTTAGGCTCGACGGGTGCGGAACCGGCGCTGGAGTCTGGCCCGCCAGCTGCTGCTGGTGCAGGTCGCGGGCGTCGTCGCCCTGGTGGGCGTCGGGGCGGGGCTGGCGTTCCTCGACGCGTCGCGCTCCGCGGACCAGCGGGCCACGCGCGAGGTGCTGGCGGTCTCCCGCACCATCGCCGACGCGCCGACCGTGCTCGACGCACTGTCCACTCCGGACCCGAGCACGCGGCTGCAGCCGTACGCGGAACAGGTGCGGGCCGACACCGGGGTCGACTTCGTCACGATCATGGACCCCGACGGCATCCGCTACACGCACCCCAATCCGGCGGTGATCGGGCAGCGGTTCCTCGGCAACACGGCGGAGGCGCGCCAGGGCGGTGTCGTCGTCGAGACCTACAGCGGCACCCTCGGGCCTTCGATGCGTGCCGTGGTGCCGGTGTTCGACCGCGAGCACCGGGTGGTGGCGCTCGTCGCGGTGGGCATCCGCGTCGAGGCGATCTCCGCGGAGCTGGCGCAGCGGCTGCGGCCGTTGTTCGCGGTCGCGGCCGCCGTGCTCGTGGTGGGGCTGACGGGCAGCGTGCTCGTCAGCGGACGGCTGCGGCGGCAGACGCGTGGCCTCGCCCCGGCCGAGCTGAGCAGCGTGTTCGCCTACTACGAGGCGACGCTGCGCGCGGTCCGCGAGGGTTTGGTGCTGCTGGGCGAGGACCGCCGTGTGGTGCTGTGCAACGACGGCGCCCGGGCGCTGCTCGGTCTGCGGGACGACCCGGTCGGCAAGCCCATCGCGGAACTGGGGCTGCCCGCCGACCTGGTGACCGCCTTCCGCGACGACGAGCCCCGCACCGACGAGATCCACCTGACCGACACGCGGGTGCTGGTGGTGAGCACCGCGCCCGTCCGCTCCGACGAGCGCGCCCGCGGCATCGTGGTGACGCTGCGGGACCACACCGATCTGCAGCTGCTCACCGGTGAGCTGAACACGACACGCGGGCTCGCGGAATCCCTCCGTTCCCAGGCTCACGAGGCGGCCAACCGGCTGCACACCGTGGTGTCGCTCGTGGAAATGGGCCGTACCGAGGAGGCGGTCGAGTTCGCGACGGCGGAGCTGGAGATCGCGCAGCGGCTGACCGACCGGGTCGTGGGCGCCGTCGCCGAGCCGGTGCTCGCCGCGCTGCTGCTGGGCAAGGCCGCCGAGGCGAGCGAACGCGGCGTGGAGCTGGTGCTCACCGACGACACCGCGCTCGACGAGCTGGACCTCGAACCGCGTGACCTCGTCACGGTGCTCGGCAACCTGGTCGACAACGCCATCGACGCCGCCATCGAGAACGCGGCCGCCGCCCGCCCGCGCGTAACCGTCACGGTGCGGGACGACGACGGGCGCCTGCTCCTGCGGGTCGCGGACAGCGGCCGGGGCGTGGCGGAATCGGCGAAGGACGCGGTGTTCCAGCGCGGCTGGACGACGAAACCGCAGGAGGGGCACGGGCTGGGACTGGCGCTCGTCGGGCAGGTGGTGCGCCGCTACGGCGGGGAGATCACCCTCGGCCACGACGGCGGCGCGGTGTTCAGCGTCCGCCTGCCGTTGCGCCGGGAGGTGGCGCGGTGATCCTGGTGCTGGTGGTCGAGGACGACCCGGTCGCCGCCGAGGCGCACCGGCAGTACGTCGAGCGCGTCGCCGGGTTCACGGTCGCCGGCGTGGTGCACTCGGGTGGCGAGGCGCTGCGGTTCTGCGAACGGCACGCCGTCGACCTCGTCCTGCTCGACTTCTACCTGCCCGACACGCACGGGCTCGCGGTGTGCCGTGCGTTGCGGGCGTCGGGGAATCCCGCCGACGTGATCGCCGTGACCTCCGCGCGCGACCTCGCCGTGGTGAAGGCGGCGGTGTCCGTCGGGGTCGTGCAGTACCTGCTCAAGCCGTTCACCTTCGGTTCCCTGCGGGACAAACTGGAGCGGTACGCGGAGTTCCGCGGGAGCAGCGGCGAGGCGGCCGACCAGACCGACGTGGACCGCGCGCTCGCCGCGTTGCGCACGCCGGGGCACAACGCACTCCCGAAGGGGATGAGCGCGCAGACCATGGACGCGATCGTCGGCGCGCTGCGGGCCGCGCCCGACGGGATGCCCGCGGGTACCGCCGCGGAGGTGACCGGCGTGTCCCGCGTGACGGCGCGCCGTTACCTGGAGTACCTGGCCGACAACGGGCTCGCGCGACGCGAGCCGCGCTACGGGCACGTGGGCAGACCGGAGGTTTGGTACCGCGCGAACCCCTCATCGCTTAGGCTGCGGCCATGACCCAGGGATATCCCCAGCAGCAGTTCCCGATCCTGCTGTCCACGATGAACGATTTGCCCGGCTACAAAGTGGTCCGGGTGTTCGGCGAGGTCTTCGGCCTCACCGTGCGCAGCCGGAACATGTTCTCCACCATGGGCGCGGGGTTCAAGGCGATGGCGGGCGGTGAGCTGAAGGGTCTGTCCAAACTGCTCTCGGACTCCCGGTACGAGGCGCTCGGCCGGCTCGCGCAGGAGGCGATGAACTACGGCGCGAACGCGGTGCTCGCGCTGCGCTTCGACTGCAACGAGATCGCCCAGACCGCCAGCGAGATCGCCGCCTACGGCACCGCGGTGTACGTCGTGCCGGAGGGTGCCGAGCAGGCGCCCCAGCAGCAGGCCGCGCCCCAGCAACAGCCGCAGCAGTACCAGCAGTACGCCCCGCCGCAGCAGCAGTACCAGCAGCCGCAGGGTTATCCGCAGCAGTGACGGCGCACTCCGGCCGGTCCAGCTCGGCGGCGATCTCGCCGAGGTGGACCGGCCGGTACTGCGAGCCATGCAGCCCGGCGACCTCCTACACGACGGCCATCAGCACCGCGGCGACGGCGAAACCGGTCACGGACAACAGGGTTTCCAGCACGGTCCAGGTCTTGAGCGTGTCACCGACCGACAGCCCGAAGTAGCGCGAAACGATCCAGAAGCCGCCGTCGTTGACGTGCGAGGCGATGATCGACCCGGCGGAGATCGCGACCACCAGCAGCGCCAGCTGCACCTGCGAGTAGCCCAGCTCGGTGACCGTCGGCGCGATGATGCCGCTCGTCGTCACGATCGCCACGGTCGCCGAACCCTGCGCGATCCGCAGCCCGCAGCTGATCACGTACGCCGCGAAGATCACGGGCAGGCCCGCGTCGTGCAACGAGTCCGCGACCGCCTTGCCGATCCCGGTCGCCGACAGCACCGCCCCGAAGAACGCCCCGGCCCCGACCACGAGCAGCAGCATCGCGACCGGCCGCAGCGAGGCCGCCGCCAGCTCGGAGAGGTCCTTGCCGCTCATCCCGCGCCGGTAGCCCAGCAGCCAGGACGCGAGCAGCACGGTGATCGTCAGCGCGACCGCGGGCGTGCCGACGAAGGCCGCGATCCCGGCCAGCACCGAGTTCTTCGGCAGCCAGATGCTGCCGAACGTGCCCGCGAGGATCAGCACGAGCGGCACCGCGATGATGCCCGTGACGAGGCCCAGCGACGGCGGGTGCTCGTCCTCCTCCTCGACGACGATCATCTCCTCCGGCACGGACCGGTTCATCCGCTTGCCGATCCAGCTCGGGAACAGCACGCCGCTGACGAACCAGGCGGGGATCCCGCACACCGCGCCCATCAGGATGATCCAGCCGAGGTCCACGTGCAGCAGCCCGGCGGCCGCGACCGGCCCGGGGTGCGGCGGGATGAACGCGTGCGTCATCGACAGGCCCGCGAGCAGCGGCAGGCAGTACGGCAGGATCGACCGGCCACCCTGCCGCGCCGCGACGTACACCAGCGGCGCGAGCACGAAGATGCCGATGTCGAAGAACACCGGGATGCCGAAGATCAGGCCGGCCAGCCCCATCGCGAGCGGCGCCCGCTTCTCGCCGAACGACCGCAGCAGCGCCCCGGTCAGCACGCGCGCCCCGCCGGAGCGTTCGAGTATCGAGCCGAGCAGCGTGCCGAGCCCGATGATCGCCGTGATGTGCCCGAGGATGCCCCCGAAACCCTTTTCCAGCAACGAATCCGACGTCTTCTGCGCGGTGCCGACGATCGTGCCGACGGGCAGTCCCGCGGCGAGCGCGGTCAGCAGGCCCACCACGATCAACGCGATGAACGGCTCGACCTTCAGCTTGATGATCATCAGCAGCAGGACGGCGATGGACACGGCGGCGAGCGTGAGCAGCCCGCCCGTCGTGTGCTGCAACCAGTGGATCAAACGGACCTCCGTCGGAGCGAGTGCCCGGCGAGCGCGCCGGTCGGGGAGCCGTCGTCGAGGGCGGCGACGCCGTTGACGAAGACGTGGGAGATGCCCTCGGCGGGTTGCCGGGGGTCGTCGAAGGTGGCGGTGTCCCGGACGGTGTCCGGGTCGAACAGCACCAGGTCGGCGGCGTAGCCCTCGCGGACCAGCCCCCGGTCGGTCAGGCGCAGCCGCCGCGCGGCCCTGCCGGTCAGGTGGGCGACGCATTCGGGCAGGCTCAGCACACCGAGCTCCCGCACGTAGCGGGCGAGGTAGCGGGGGAACGTGCCCCACGCGCGCGGGTGCGGCCGGTCGCCGACGAGCAGCCCGTCGCTGCCGCCGGTGTGCGTGCGGTGCTTCATGATCGTCCGCACGTTCTCCTCGTGCCCCACGTGCATCAGGCACGAGGCGCCCAGCCGCTCGGACACGAGCACGTCGAAGTACAGCCGCGCGGGCGGAACCCCTTGGCGCCGCGCGGCTTCCGCGACGGTCAGCCCGACGAGGTGCGCGTTCTCGGCCTTCCGGACGCCGTTGATCTCGATGGTCGACCAGTCCATCGGCACCCCGTGCGCGCCGTCGGACCCGGTTTCCTCGATGTCCGCGCGGATGCGCTCACGGGTGTCCGGATCGGACAGTCGCGCCAGCGTCGCGTCCAGCCCGCCCTCGGCGGCCCAACTCGGCAGCAGCGCGGACAGGTAGGTCGCGCCGGGCAGGTACGGGTAGGTGTCGAGCGTGATGTCCACGCCGTCGTCGAGCGCTTCGTCGAGCAGGCGCAGCAGGTCGGACGCCTTGCCCTTGTTGACGGAGAAGTTCATCGTCGCGTGAGCCAGGTGCAGCGGGCAACCCGCACGGCGTGACACGTCGACCATCTCCGCGAACGCCTCCAGCGCGCCTGCGCCGTAGCTGCGGTGGTGGGGGCTGTAGTAGCCGCCGAGCTCGCCGACGACTTCGCACAACGCGACCAGCTCGGCGGTACTGGCGTACATCCCGGGTGTGTAGGTGAGGCCGGACGAGAGCCCTGCCGCGCCCTCCCGCAGCCCGGTCGCCACCAGCTCCCGCATCCGGTCCATTTCGGACTCTGTCGCCGGCCGGTCGTCGTGCCCGACGACGAGCATCCGCACGGTTCCTTGTGGCACGAGATAAGCGGCGTTGACCGCGATGCCCTCGTCCAGCCGGTCCAGGTACTCGCCGACCGACCGCCACGACCACGCGAAACCGGCCGGGTCGTCGTTCCAGCCCGCGAGCTGCTGCCGCAACGCGGCGAGCGTCTCGTCGTCGACCGGGGCGTAGGACAGCCCGTCCTGCCCCAGCACCTCCGTCGTGACACCCTGGGACACCTTCGCCAGGTGGTCCGGCTGGGCGAGGATCTGCAGGTCCGAGTGCGAGTGCATGTCGATGAACCCGGGTGCGAGCACGAGCCCGTCCGCGTCGATCACCCGGCGCCCGGTGAGCGAGTCCCCGATCGCGGCGATGCGGCCCTCGCTGATCCCGACGTCGGCACGCACGAGAGGGGCCCCGGTGCCGTCGGCGATCCGGGCACCGCGGATCACTGTGTCCATGGGAGTTCCTAGAAGTAGGTCCGGACGAGGTCGACGACGGTTTCGCCGTCCACTACCGGGATCAGCTGCCACTTGTCGAACACCGTGCACGGGTGCGACAGCCCCAGCCCGATCCAGTCACCCACGCGCACCGGGGAACCGGCGGGCAGTGACAGGAACGAGTGCTGGTCGTTCATCGCGGTGATCGCGTGCCCGTCCAGCGGCTCGGTTTTCCCGTCATGGCGCAGGAACTGCGGTTCGGGCAGCCCCTCGTCGAACGACGCGTCCCGCTTGCCGAGCGTCAGCAGCGCGAGGTCGTCCGTGGGTTTTGAGGTGACCTGGGCCCACGCGCGCAGCGCGGAGCGGAAGCGGTCGTGCAGCGGGGAAATCGAGCGGTAGAACCCGTCGTCGTGCGTGACGTACGCGCCACTGCGCAGCACCGGCACCACGTCCAGCCCGTCGGGCCAGCCGGTCAGTTCGTCCGCCACGAGGTCGAAGTAGGCGCTGCCGCCCGCGGTGACCACGATCGTCCCGTCGAAGAAACCACGCTCCGCCAACGTGATCGTCAGCGCCTTCAGCCGCCGCAGGTAGGCGGCAACGATCTGTCGCGAGTGCGTCGAGCTGTCGTGCGCCAGCGCACCCTCGTAACCGCTGACGCCGATCAGCCGCAGCGACGGGCTTTCCCGCACCGCCTCGGCGATCGCGAGCGCGGTCGCTTCGTCACGCGCCCCGGTACGGCCGCCGTCGCCACCCAGCTCGACCAGGACGTCCACGGGCCGCTTCGCCCCGGCCAGCGCCTCGGTCATCAGCTCCACGGAGCGGACCGAGTCCACCCAGCAGCTGAACTCGAACCCCGGATCCCGCTCCAGCTCGGCGGCCAGCCAGCGCAGCGCGGCCGCGTCCACCAGCTGGTTCGCCAGCAGCACGCGGGAAACGCCGAACGCGCGGTAGACCCGCAGCTGGCTCGCGTTCGCGGCGGTCATGCCCCAGGCGCCGAGTTCGAGCTGGCGCGCGAACAGCTGGGGCGCCATCGTGGTCTTGCCGTGCGGCGCGAGCCGGACGCCGTGGCCGGCACACCAGTCGGCCATCGTGCGGAGGTTGTGCTCGAGCGCGTCGGCTTCGAGCACGACCACGGGCGCGACGAAGCCGTCGTCGAACAGGTGGAGCCGCTGCTTCGCGGCCTGTCCGAGCGACAGCCCCCACAGTGCCGGAGGGATCGCCTTGAACCGCCAGTCGAGCGGTTCGTCCCGCAGCGCGGTGAGCGCGGCGGGGTCGAGCGAGCAGTCGGAGGAGGTCATCGGTACTCCGTTGCGTGATGTGCAATGGTGGTTGCACATGATGAATGCAGTAGATGTAGCATCGTCACTCGTGCGGGTCAATGGGAGCGGCCGTGAGCCAGAGTCTTGATCGCGGGCTGAGCGTGCTCGGCGCGCTCGCCCAGGGCGCGGACACGCTCGACGCGCTCGCCGAGGAGCTGGGCGTGCACAAGTCCACGGTGCTACGGCTGCTGCGCACCCTGGAGGCACACCACTTCGTCCGGCGCGAGGGCACGCGGCACTACCGGCTCGGCAGCGCGTTGTTCGACCTCGCCAGCCGCGCGCTGGAGGATCGCGACGTCCGCCGCAGCGCCGCGCCCGCGCTCGCGGAGCTGAACGCGCGCACCGGCCACACCGTGCACCTCGCGACGTACGAGGACGGCGAGGTCGTATACGTCGACAAGTACGAGGGCACGCACAGCGTGCGCATGTACTCGCGGATCGGCAAGCGCGCCCCGCTGCACTGCACGGCCGTCGGCAAGGTGCTCGTCGCCGCGCTCGACCCGGTGCGCCGCGCGGAGGTCGCGCGGTCGCTCGACTACCCGGCCCTGACGGAGAACACGATCACCAGCGCGGAGGCGTACCTGGCCGAGCTGGAGCGCGTCGCCGAGCAGGGGTACGCGGTCGACAACGCCGAGCACGAGGACTTCATCCACTGCGTCGCGGCCCCCGTGCGCGGGCCGGGCGGAGCGGTGCTCGCCGCGGTCTCGCTGTCGGTGCCGAGGGTGCTACTGGACTACGACGGGCTGCTCGCGCTCCTGCCGGAGCTGACGGCCGCGGCGGACGAGGCGTCCGTCCACAGCGGATGGACGGGACAGTGAGAGAGGGAGATTCGATGGGCAAGGTCGCGATCAGCACCGAGAACGCGCCGAAACCCGCGGCGAACTACTCGCCGGGTGTGCGCAAGGGGAACATCCTGCAGGTCGCCGGCCAGGTGGGCTTCGACCCCAAGACGGGGGAGGTCGCGGGGGCCACCGTCGCCGAGCAGGCGCGGCAGGCGTTCGCCAACGTGGAGGCGGTGCTCGCGGCGGCCGGTTCGAGCTTCGACGACGTGGTGATGGTGCGGGTGTACCTGACCGACACCGCGCACTTCGCGGAGTTCAACGAGGTCTACAACCAGCTGGTCAAGGAGCCCTACGCGGCGCGCACCACGGTCTACGTGGGCCTGCCCGAGGGGCTGCTGGTGGAGATCGACGCGCTCGCGGTGCTGGACTGAGCACGGCCGCCGCGGGGCCCGGGTTCGTGGCCCCGCGGCGGGTGCGCGTCAGTGGACGGGGCCGGTGTACTTCTCGCCGGGGCCCTGACCGGGCGCGTCGGGCACGGCCGAGGCCTCGCGGAAGGCCTTCTGGAGGGACTGGAGGCCGTCGCGCAGCGGCGCCGCGTGCAGGCCGAGGTACTCGACGGAGGACGTGACGAGCCCGGCCAGCGCGGTGATCAGGCGGCGGGCTTCGTCGAGGTCGCGGTGGGGGCTGGCGTCCGGGTCGGGATCGGCCAGGCCGAGGCGCTCGGCCGCGGCCGACATGAGCATGACGGCCGCGCGGCTGATCACCTCGACGCTGGGGATGTCCTCCAGTTCGCGCACGCCCGGGGAATTCTCGGGCTGGGAGGAAGCGTTGTAAGACACGTCTGCTACCCTTCCACGTGCGACCAGCCTCCGAGCGATCGGGGGCGGCAAGTGGAGCCCCGCTCCCACCCGTGTTGCCGGACAGGCGGCCGGGTCCGGTCTCGCCACCTCCGCGGTGGCGAAGCGCCCGCTTTCGGCGGGTGCGATCGGAACAGGGCCCCGCATGTCGGCGTTTCCCCAGGGGGAAGCCGGCGCCGGGGCCCGTGTGGTATGTGGGCACCAGGTCGAGCAGGCTGGACAACTTACCTCGGACCAAGGAGGCCACATCAGCTCCGAGACACGTATCAACGAACGCATCCGTGTTCCCGAAGTCCGTCTTGTCGGACCCAACGGTGAGCAGGTCGGGATCGTCCGGATCGAGGATGCGCTCAGGCTGGCCCAGGAGGCGGATCTCGACCTCGTCGAGGTCGCGCCGCAGGCGCACCCGCCCGTCTGCAGGCTCATGGACTACGGCAAGTTCAAGTACGAGAGCGCGCAGAAGGCCCGCGAGTCCCGCCGGAACCAGCAGCTGACCGTCATCAAAGAGCAGAAGCTGCGTCCCAAGATCGACCAGCACGACTACGAGACGAAGAAGGGGCACGTGTCCCGCTTCCTCTCGGCCGGCAACAAGGTCAAGGTGACGATCATGTTCCGCGGCCGCGAGCAGTCGCGGCCCGAGCTGGGCTTCCGCCTGCTGCAGAAGCTCGCCGACGACGTGCAGGAGCTCGGCTACGTCGAGTCGTCGCCGAAGCAGGACGGCCGGAACATGATCATGGTGCTGGCGCCGCACAAGAACGCGAAGGCGAAGCAGAAGGCCGCCAAGGAACCGGTCGAGTCCTGACGGCGCTTCGCGCAGACGCAGTCCGCAGCACACCGGGCGACCGGTGTGCTGCACTCTGAAGGAGAGCAATCATGCCCAAGATGAAGACGCACAGCGGGACCTCCAAGCGGGTCCGCGTGACCGGCAGCGGCAAGCTGCGCCGCCAGCGGGCCGGCCGTCGTCACCTGATGGAGAAGAAGGCCAGCAAGGTGACCCGCCGCCTGGAGGGCACCACCGAGCTCGCCAAGAACGACGTGGGCCGGGTCAAGCGGCTCCTCGGCCGCTGAGCTCCCCGCAGACCCGCTGACAACCCCGGGGCGCCCGCCGCGCCCCCCGAGATCGACAGGATGGACCCGTGGCACGCGTCAAGCGGGCGGTGAACGCCCAGAAGAAGCGTCGCGCAACTCTCGAACTGGCCAGCGGCTACCGCGGTCAGCGTTCGCGGCTGTACCGCAAGGCCAAGGAGCAGACGCTCCACTCGCTCAACTACGCCTACCGGGACCGCCGCGCCCGCAAGGGTGACTTCCGCCAGCTGTGGATCACCCGCATCAACGCGGCCGCCCGGCAGAACGGCGTGACCTACAACCGGTTCATCCAGGGCCTCAAGGCCGCCGGTGTCGAGGTCGACCGGAAGGTGCTGGCCGACCTGGCCGTCAACGACGCCGCGGCGTTCGCGGCGCTGGCCGAGGTCGCCAAGCAGAACGTGACGACCGGTCCCGACGCGGAGAAGAAGTCGGCCTGAGCACGAACACCTCCCGGCCCGGGGTGGATCCGTTCACCGAGCGGACCCCCCGGGTCGTTGCTGCCCGGCGCCTGCTGCGCAGGGCCGAGCGCGAGAAGACGGGCCGCTTCCTGGCCGAGGGCGCGAACGCGGTCGCCGCGGCGCTGGCCCACGGGGGCGGTTTCATGCACGAGCTGTTCGTGACGGCGCGCGCCGAGCAGGCGTACCCGGAGCTGGTGACCGCCGCCCGCGAGGCGGGGGTGCGGGTGTCCCCGGTGACGGACCGCGCCGCCGACGGCCTGTCGGAGACGGTCACCCCGCAGGGCATCGTCGCGGTCTGCGACCTGCTGACCCGCCCCCTGGACGGCCTACTCTCGGCCGCACTCGCGGAGGCCTCGGACGCTGCCTCTGGCCTGTCGCCGGTCGCCGCCCCGGCTGAGCCGGGCGCTGCCTCTGCCGTGCCGCCTCCCGCCGCCCCAGCCGAGCCGGGCGCTGCCGAGGCTGGGACCGTCTCGACTGAGCCGGGCGCCCGCGCGACTGCCGCCGCGTCGGCTGACGCGGGTGTTGGCCTGGTCGCCGGGCCGGGCCCCGCTGGCCCGTCGGCGCCGCCTCCCGCCGCCCCGGCCGAGCCGGGCGCTGGTTCGGGCGCTGCCGTCCCGGCTGAGCCCACCGCTGGCTCGACGGCTGCCGCCTCGCCGGTCACCGACTCTGCTGCGCCCGGCACCGCCCCGGCTGGGCCGGGCGTCGCTGGCCAGTCCGCAACACCCGCCGCCGAGCCGGAAGCCACCCCGGTGGATGCCGTCGCGCTGGCGACCCCCGATCCCGCCGGGGCGCGCCTCATCCTCACCGAGCCCGCGGCGGAGCCTGCGCCCACGCAACCCGTCACCGAGCCCGCGCCCCGACTGCCCGCCGCCGCCCGCCTGGTCGCCGTCCTCGTGGACGTTGCCGACCCGGGCAACGCGGGGACGGTCATCCGGGTCGCCGACGCGGCCGGCGCCGATGCGGTGATCCTCGCCGGCGACAGCGTCGACCCGCACAACGGCAAATGCGTCCGCGCCTCCGCCGGCAGCCTCTTCCACCTCCCCCTCGCGCGGGAACGCGACGTCACCGCCGTGCTCGCCGCGTGCCGTGCCGCCGGGCTGCGCCTGCTCGGCGCCCACGGCTACGCCGAGACCGAGCTCGACGACCTGCCGCTGGACGCCCCTGTGGCCTGGGTTTTCGGCAACGAGGCACACGGACTGCCCGCCGAGGTCCTCGACGCCGTCGACGAGGCGGTCCGCATCCCGATCTACGGCAGGGCGGAAAGCCTCAACCTGGCGACGGCCGCCGCCGTCTGCCTGTACGGCAGCGCGATGGCCCAGCGCAGGTCGAGCGGAGGGTGACCGGCCGTCACCAGGAGGCAGTCGCCTAGAATTCCCCGGTAATCGCTTACGTGTGCTCGCCGTGCCGCGGACGAGTCCAGCGGACGCTGAGGAGTTATGCCCGGAGCCAACGACAAGCAGGACCCGCAGCCGGCCGACGCGCTGAAGCCGGAGACGCTGCGGGCCGCGATCAAGAACGCCGAGGCCGAGTTCGGCCAGGCGGCCGACCTGGACGCGCTGGCCGCCGTCAAGCCCGCTCACCTCGGTGACCACTCGCCGCTGCTGCTGGCCCGCCGCGCGATCGGCGCCCTGCCCAAGGACGAGAAGGCCGAGGCGGGCAAGCGGGTCAACGAAGCGCGCCAGGCCATCCAGAGCGCCTTCGACGCGCGCCGCGCGACGCTGCAGGCCGAGCGGGACGAGCGCGTGCTGCGCGACGAAGCCGTCGACGTCACCCTGCCCTGGGACCGGGTGCCGCGCGGCGCCCGCCACCCCATCACGACCGTCAGCGAACGCGTCGCCGACGTGTTCGTCGGGATGGGCTGGGAGGTCGCCGAGGGCCCCGAGCTCGAAGCCGAGTGGTTCAACTTCGACGCGCTGAACTTCGGCAAGGACCACCCGGCCCGCCAGATGCAGGACACGTTCTACGTCGGCGAGCCCGGTTCCGGCCTCGTGCTCCGCACCCACACCTCCCCGGTGCAGGCCCGCACGCTGCTGCACCGCGACCTGCCGGTGTACGTCGTGTGCCCTGGCCGCACCTACCGCACCGACGAGCTGGACGCCACGCACACCCCCGTCTTCTCCCAGGTCGAGGGGCTCGCCGTCGACAAGGGCATCACCATGGCCCACCTCAAGGGCACGCTCGACGCGTTCGCCCGCGCGATGTTCGGCGAGAAGTCGCGTACCCGCCTGCGTCCGCACTTCTTCCCGTTCACCGAGCCCTCGGCCGAGGTGGACGTCTGGTTCGAGGAGAAGAAGGGCGGCCCCGGCTGGGTCGAATGGGGCGGCTGCGGCATGGTCAACCCCAACGTGCTGCGTGCCTGCGGGGTGGACCCCGAGGTGTACTCGGGCTTCGCGTTCGGCATGGGCCTGGAGCGCACGCTGCAGTTCCGCAACGGCATCCCCGACATGCGCGACATGGTCGAGGGTGACGTCCGCTTCACCCTTCCCTTCGGAACGGAGGCATAGTGCGAGTCCCCGTGAGCTGGCTCCTCGAGCATCTCGACGCCGGCGAGGTCGGACCGCAGGAGCTGGCCGACGCCTTCGTCCGGATCGGCATCGAGGTCGAGGACGTCCAGCCCCTCAACCGGATCACCGGCCCGGTCGTGGTGGGCCGCGTCGCCGAGATCGAGGAGCTGACCGGCTTCAAGAAGCCGATCCGCTACTGCCGCGTCGAGACCGGCGAGGAGGACCTGCCGGGCGACGAGACCGAGGACGAGGACGGGCTGCAGGGCCTGAAGACCCGCGGCATCGTCTGCGGCGCCACCAACTTCGCCGAAGGCGACCTCGTGGTCGTCGCGCTGCCGGGCAGCGAGCTGCCGGGCGGGTTCGCGATCGCCCAGCGCAAGACCTACGGCCGCATCAGCGACGGCATGATCTGCTCGGCCCGCGAGCTCGGCCTCGGCGAGGACCACACCGGCATCCTCGTGCTGCCGCCGTCGACGGCCTCGCCCGGCGACGACGCGCGGGAGGTGCTCGGCCTCGAGGACACCGTGCTCGACGTGGTGCCCACCCCGGACCGCGGCTACGCGTTGTCGGTCCGCGGGCTGGCCCGCGAGCTGGCGTGCGCGCTCGACGTGCCGTTCGGCGACCCGGCCGCGCTCGACCTGCCCGAGCCGGAGGGCGAGGCCTGGCCGGTCCGCATCGAGGACGAGGACGGCTGCAAGCGGTTCGTGCTGCGCCGGATCACCGGCCTCGACGCCACCGCGCCGACGCCCTGGTGGATGCGCCGCCGCCTGCTGCTGGCCGGGATCCGGTCCATCTCGCTGGCCGTGGACGTCACCAACTACGTGATGCTCGAACTCGGGCACCCGCTGCACGCCTTCGACACGGCGTCGGTGAAGGGCGAGCTGGTGGTGCGCCGCGCCCAGCCCGGCGAGAAGCTCACCACGCTGGACGACGTGGAGCGCGCGCTCGACCCCGACGACATCGTGATCGCCGACGACAGCGGCGTGATCTCGCTCGCCGGCACGATGGGCGGCGCGAGCACCGAGATCAGCCCGGAGAGCACCGACGTGCTGCTCGAGGCCGCGCACTGGGACCCGGCGTCGATCAGCCGCACGGCACGCCGGCACAAGCTGTTCTCCGAGGCCGCCAAGCGGTTCGAGCGGTTCACCGACCCGCAGCTGTGCGCCGCGGCGGTCGAGCTGGCCGCGCGCCTGCTGCGCCGCTACGGCGAGGGCAGCATCCAGCCGGGCCGCACGGACGTCGGGCACGTCGAGCCGATGGCTCCCGTGACCATGCCGATCGACCTGCCCGACCGCATCGCGGGCGTGCGCTACGAGCGCGGCGTCACCGTGCGGCGGCTCGGCCAGATCGGCTGCAAGGTCCAGGTCGGCACCTCGGACGAGGGTGCGGCCATCGTCACGGCCGTGCCGCCGAGCTGGCGTGGCGACCTGCTGCAGCCCGCGGACCTGGTGGAGGAGGTGCTGCGGCTCGAGGGCTACGACAGCATCCCGTCCACGCTGCCGCCCGCGCCGCCGGGCCGGGGCCTCACCGAGACCCAGCGCCGCCGCCGGACCGTGTCGCGCGCGCTGGCCGAGGCTGGCTACGTCGAGGTGCTGCCGTTCCCGTTCATGTCGCCCGCGACGTGGGACGCGTTCGGCCTCGCCGAGGACGACGTGCGCCGCCGCACGGTGAAGGTGCGCAACCCGCTGGAAGCCGACAAGGACCAGCTGGCCACCTCGCTGCTGCCGGGGCTGCTGGAAACCTTGCAGCGCAACGTTTCCCGCGGTTTCCGTGATCTCGCGCTGTTCCACGTCGGACAGGTCGTCCTGCCCAGCGCCGCGCCGGTGCCCATGCCCGACCTCGGCGTCGCGCACCGGCCCAGCGACGAGGAGCTGGCCCAGCTGGAGGCCGCCGTGCCCGCGCAGCCGCTGCACGTCGCCGTGGTCCTGGCCGGGCAGCGGATCCGCCCGGGCTGGTGGGGCGACGGCGAACAGGCGAGCTGGGCCGACGCGGTGCAGGCCGCCCGCACGGTCGGCGCCGCCGCCGGGATCGAGCTGCGCGTGCGTGCCGCCGACCTCGCGCCGTGGCACCCGGGCCGCTGCGCCGAGCTGCTCGTCGGCGACTGGCCGGTGGGGCACGCCGGTGAGCTGCACCCGAAGGTCGTCGAGGCGCTCGGCCTGCCCAAGCGGACGGTCGCGATGGAACTGGACCTCGACGCGATCCCGCTGCCCGACAGCAGGCCGGCTCCCGCGGTGTCGCCGTACCCGCCGGTCCTGCTGGACGTCGCGCTCGTGGTCGACGCCAAGGTGCCGGCCGCGGACCTCGCCGAGGCGATCACCGCCGGCGGCGGCGAGCTGCTGGAGGACGTGACGCTGTTCGACGCCTACACCGGTGACCAGGTGGGCGAGGGCAAGCGGTCGCTGGCCTACAAGCTGCGCTTCCGCGCGCCGGACCGGACGCTGACCGTCGAAGAGGCCACGAAGGCCCGCGACGCGGCGGTCGCCGAAGCGGCCACACGGTTCGGCGCGGTGCTGCGGGGCTGAGCTCGTTCCCGCGGTGAGCCTCCGGAGCCGGAGGCTCACCGCGGCACGTATTTGAGCGCTTCCCGCACGGACAAGGGCGAAAGCCCGGGATGCGTGGCGACGAACTCGGCGACCCAACCGGGGTCCAGCCGCGAGTGCTGCCGCAGCGCCCAGCCGATCCCCTTGCGGAGGAAGAACTCGCGCTCGCCGATGCTCGCTTCGATCGCGTGGGTGAGCAGGCTGAGGTCCGTCGCCTCCTTGGCGCCGACCTGGCAGATGATCGCCGTCCGCCGCCGCCAGAGGTCCGGGTCCACCGCCCACCGCCGCAGCACCGGGCCGAGCACGCCGGGCTCGGCCCGCAACAACGGGCCCACCCTGCGGATCGCGATCTCGTCGACGTAGTCCCACCAGGCGCCGGTCACGATCATCTCCTCGTACAGCGGCAGCAGACCGCTGTCCTGCCACGGCGCGTAGGCACGGTGCCCGGTCAGGTCGATCGCGACGTAGCGTTCCTCCCGGAACTCCGCCTCCCGCCACAACTCCCTGGTGACGGCTACGAGCGTCGCCTTGTCCGGCAAGGGATGCTCGGCGAACAGCTGCCGGGTCAGCCGCTGCCGGACCGGTTTCGGCACTCCGCGAAACGGCAGCGCGGACTTCATGTAGGCCCGCATCTCCTCCGCCTTGGCGGGATCTCCCGCCGCCGCGAGCGCCTTCCGGGCCGCCGCTACCAAAGCGTCCACTGTGTACACCTCCATCGGGTGACGGCTTCAGGCCGGGCTCGGGTGGCGAAACCCGGCCGGATCGGAGAGGTTGTCGCGAGGCGTTGCTCGTTCCCGCCATGGCGTGGCGGAATTGTCGACGAAAAGGACCACAGTGAACAAACTCGTCTCCGCGCTCGCGGCGACCGTTCTGCTCTCCGGTGCCGTGGTCGCAGGCGGCCCGGCCCACGCGACCCCGGGCGTGCCCGAGTTCGACCCGGCCCCGATCACGTGGGGCGCCTGTGCTTCGGCGGGCCTGCGCAGGGCCGGAGCCGAGTGCGGCTTCCTGGAGGTACCGCTGGACTACCGCGATCCGGACGGCACCAAGATCTCGCTCGCGGTCTCCCGGGTCCGCCACACCACGCCCGATTTCCAGGGCGTCATGCTGGTCAACCCCGGTGGCCCCGGTGGCTCCGGCCTCACCCTGTCCGTACTCGGGCGGCACGTGCCCCACGGGGCGGGCGCCTCCTACGACTGGATCGGCTTCGACCCGCGCGGCGTCGGCGCCAGCAAGCCCGCGCTGGCCTGCGACCCCGGCCGGTTCGGCTACAACCGCTCCGCCTACGTGCCGACCACCCCCGAACTTGAGCAGTCGCACCTCGCCTCCGCCGAGGCGTACGCGAACGCGTGTGCCCGGAACGGCGAGCTGCTCGAGCACATGAAGACCACGGACTCCGCGCGGGACATGGAGTCGCTGCGCAAGGCGCTCGGCCAGGAGCAGATCAACTACTACGGCTTCTCCTACGGCACCTACCTCGGGCAGGTGTACGCGACGTTGTTCCCACAGCGGGTCCGCCGCATGGTGCTCGACGGCAACGTGGATCCCCGGAAGGTCTGGTACCAGGCCAACCTCGACCAGGACGTGGCCTTCGACCGCAACATCAAGATCTACTTCGACTGGGTGGCGAAGTACGACGCCGTCTACCACCTCGGCACGTCCGGCGACGCCGTCGAGCGGCTCTGGTACGAGCAGCAGGAGCAGCTCACGCGGCAGCCCGCGGGAGGTGTGATCGGCCCCGCGGAGTGGACCGACATCTTCCTGCAGGCCGGGTACTACCGCTTCGGGTGGACCGACATCGCGGAGGCGTTCAGCGGCTGGGTGCACCGGGGTGACTGGCAGGCGCTCAAGGCGCTCTACGACGACAGCGCCGGCGACGACAACGGTTACGCCGTCTACGCCGCCGTGCAGTGCAGCGACGTGCGCTGGCCGGCCGCGTGGGCGAAGTGGCGGGCCGACAACTGGCGGACGCACCAGCGCGCGCCGTTCGAGACGTGGGCCAACGCCTGGTACAACGCGCCCTGCCTGTTCTGGCCCGCGAAGCCCGGCATCCCGGTCCGCGTCGACGGCACGAAGGTGGCCGGTGCGCTGCTGATCAGCGAGGAACTCGACGCCGCCACGCCGTTCGAGGGCAGCCTCGAGGTGCGCAGGCTCTTCCCGCGCTCTGCGCTGATCGGCGAGCCCGGCGGGGCGACGCACGCCGACTCCCTCAACGGCAACGCGTGCGTGGACGACCAGGTCGCGGACTACCTGGCGACGGGCAAGCTGCCCGCCCGCAAGCGCGGCGAAGGCCCGGACACGACGTGCGACCCGCTGCCCGATCCCGTCCCCGCGGGCGCGGGACGGGCGGAACCGCGCGCGGCGGTGCCGGCCGCGTCCGCGTGGCGCTGACGGCGTTGTTTCAGCTCGTCGACGGTGTTTCATCAGGTCCCCCCAGACCGCTCGTGTGTGGTGCCGAGCACGCTACGACAGGGGTACGACAATTTCGGACCGCGACCGCCCGGAAGCGCTCGGTGACGAAAATTGTCGTAGGGGGTCGCTAGCCTCCCCGGCATGAACATCATCGAAGAGCACCGGAGCAAGGTCCGGGCCGGAGAAGACACCTATTCGATCGAGATCACGACCGTGCCGGGCGATGACGGGCCCGCGCGGCTGGTCGTCAGCGTCGGCGGGGCGGGGCCGCAGGGTGACCAGGTCGCCGACGGGCACCTCGAGGTCGCCGCGGCGGCCGCGGAGACGTTGGGGACCGTGCTGGCGGAAGCGCTGCGACATACGGTGGGCATCACGGGCGCTGGCGGTCGCCGGGCCCGTGCCCGGCCGGCGAGCCAGGGGCTGCCCTGGACACCGGAGCAGGACGCGGAGCTGGAGAGCCGGTGGATCACCGGCAGTTCCGTCGCGGACATCGCCGCCGACTTCGGGCGCTCGCCGGGTGCGGTGCGGGCGCGGCTGCCGAGGGTCGGCTGTGATCCCGAGCGTCCGGGGGAGTACCTGCCGGAGCCACCGAGCAGGCGCCTGGCGGGAGATCCGTGATCGGTACCGGGAGGGCGGCCGGAGCGCCGCCCTCCCGGGTACGGCACCCTGGCTTTGATTGAACTTGCGTGACCATGCATAATCATTCGTATGACGGTGAAGGTCGCGGTGGCCGGGGCGAGCGGGTACGCGGGCGGGGAGCTCCTCCGCCTGCTGCTCACGCACCCGGAAGTGGAAATCGGCGTGCTGACCGCTGCCAGCAGTGCGGGAACCCCGCTCGGGCAGCACCAGCCCCACCTGGTTCCGCTGGCGGATCGAGTCCTGCGCGAAACGTCGGCGGAAACCCTCGCGGGGCACGGCGTCGTCTTCCTCGCGCTGCCGCATGGTCATTCAGGGGAGATCGCCGCACAGCTGGGGCCGGACGTGCTCGTCGTCGACCTCGGTGCCGACCACCGGCTGCGCGACGCGGCCGACTGGCAGCGCTGGTACGGCGGCGAGCACGCCGGCACCTGGCCGTACGGGCTGCCCGAACTGCCGGGGGCGCGGGAGGCGCTGGCGGGCACCAAGCGGATCGCGGTGCCCGGCTGCTTCCCGACCGGGGGTTCGCTCGCGCTCGCGCCGGCGCTGGCGGCCGGGCTCGTGCGGCCCGAGGTGTCCGTCGTCGCGGTCACCGGCACGTCCGGTGCGGGCCGCAGCCTCAAGCCGCACCTGCTCGGGTCGGAGGTCATGGGGTCGGCGAGTGCGTACGGCGTCGGTGGCACCCACCGGCACACCCCCGAGTTCGCGCAGAACCTGAGCGCGGTCGCGGGGGAGCGGGTCACGGTGTCGTTCACGCCGGTGCTCGCGCCGATGCCCCGCGGCATCCTGACCACCGCGAGCGCGCCGCTGGCGTCCGAAGTGGACACAGCGGCTGTACGCGCGGTGTACGAGAAGGCCTACGCCGACGAGCCGTTCGTGCAGGTGCTGCCGGAGGGCTCGTGGCCGGTCACCTCGGCCACGCTGGGGTCGAACAACGTGCAGCTGCAGCTGACCGTGGACGAGTCCGCGGGCAGGCTGGTCGTCGTGTCGGCCATCGACAACCTGACCAAGGGCACCGCGGGTGGTGCCGTCCAGTCCATGAACGTCGCACTCGGTCTCCCCGAGACCACCGGACTTCCGACCGTAGGAGTCGCCCCGTGACCGTCACCGGACCGAAGGGGTTCCGGGCCGCCGGAGTCGCCGCCGGGATCAAGCCCACCGGCGCGCTGGACCTCGCCCTCGTCGTCAACGACGGCCCCGACCAGGCCGCCGCCGGCGTGTTCACGCGCAACGTGATCAAGGCCGCGCCCGTGCTGTGGTCGCAGGAGGTGCTGCGGCACCGGCGGCTGCGTGCCGTCGTGCTGAACTCCGGCGGCGCCAACGCCGCCACGGGCCCTGGCGGGTTCCAGGACACGCACGCCACGGCCGAGCAGGTCGCGAAGGTGCTCGACACCGGCGCGATCGAGGTCGCGGTGTGCTCCACGGGGCTCATCGGCGAGCGGCTGCCCATGCCGGCGGTCCTGTCCGGAGTGGACACCGCCGCCGGGGCGCTCGCCGCCACGCCGGAGGCCGGGCTCGCGGCCGCCACCGCGATCATGACCACCGACAGCAAGCCGAAGCAGACGTTCAAGACGCACGCCGACGGCTGGGGGATCGGCGGCATGGCGAAGGGCGCCGGCATGCTGGCGCCCAACCTCGCGACCATGCTCTCCGTCGTCACCACCGACGCTTCGCTGGAGCCCGACGCGCTCGACGCCGCCCTGCGCGCCGCCACGAGAGTCACCTTCGACCGGCTGGACGTCGACGGCGGCACCTCGACCAACGACACGGTGCTGCTGCTGGCGTCCGGGGCGAGCGGGGTGTCCCCGGCCCTCGACGACTTCACCGAACTGCTCACCGCGGTCTGCCTCGACCTGGTGTACCAGCTGCGGGCCGACTCCGAAGGCGCCACGAAGGACGTCGACATCGTCGTGCGGGGTGCGGCGAGCGAGCAGGACGCTATCAACGTGGGCCGCACGGTGGCCGAGGACAACCTCGTGAAGACGGCGTTGTTCGGCTCCGACCCCAACTGGGGCCGGATCGCGATGGCGCTGGGCCGTGCCCAGGCCGAGATCGACCCGGAGTCGCTGTCGATCACGATCAACGGGGTCACTTTGTTCGCCAACGGCACCACGGCGGCCGACCGCTCCGCCGCCGACCTGTCCGGTCGCGCCATCGAGATCGTGATCGACCTCGGCGTCGGGGTCAGCACCGCCACGATCTACAGCACGGACCTGTCGCACGGGTACGTCGAAGAGAACAGCGCGTACTCGTCATGACGCCTTCCGAATCCCTGGTGACGGCCGACGACCGGCTCGCCACCGCCGCCGAGAAGGCCGGTGTCCTCATCGAGGCCCTGCCGTGGCTGCAGCGCTTCCACGGTGCCACGGTCGTGGTCAAGTACGGCGGCAACGCCATGATCGACGACGAGCTCAAGCACGCGTTCGCGCAGGACATGGTGTTCCTGCGGCTCGCCGGCCTGCGCCCGGTCGTCGTGCACGGCGGCGGCCCGCAGATCACCGCGATGCTGGGCAGGCTCGGCATCGAGGGCGAGTTCAAGGGCGGCCTCCGCGTCACCACGCCGGAGACGATGGACGTCGTGCGCATGGTGCTCGTCGGGCAGGTCAGCCGCGAGCTGGTGGGCCTGATCAACGCCCACGGCCCGTACGCGGTGGGTATCTCCGGTGAGGACGCGCAGCTGTTCATCGCCGAGCGCAAGCAGGCCACGGTCAACGGTGAGGCGGTCGACGTCGGCCTGGTCGGCGAGGTCGCGTCAGTGAACCCCGACGCGGTGCTGGACATCGTCAACGCAGGCCGCATCCCCGTCGTCTCCACCGTCGCGCCCGACGTCGACGGCGTGGTGCACAACGTCAATGCCGACACGGCCGCGGGCGCGCTCGCGGCCGCGCTGGGCGCCGAGAAGCTCGTCGTGCTCACCGACGTCGAAGGCCTGTACGCCAACTGGCCGGACCGGTCCTCGCTCGTGGACCGCATCCGCGTCGACCGACTCGAACAGCTGTTGCCGACATTGGCCAGCGGCATGATCCCGAAGATGGAGGCGTGCGCGAAGGCGGTGCGCGGCGGGGTCCGCGGCGCCCACGTCATCGACGGCCGCATCGCCCACTCCGTCCTGCTCGAAGTGTTCACCTCACGCGGAATCGGCACCATGGTCCTGCCCGAAGAGGAGCCGTCATGACCACCATATCGTCCAATGTGGACGGCCAGCAGCACTGGCAGTCCGCGCTGATGGCCAACTACGGCACGCCGCAGCTGACGCTGGTCCGCGGGGAGGGCGCGCGGGTCTGGGACGCCGAGGGCAACGAGTACGTCGACCTGCTCGGCGGCATCGCGGTCAACGCACTCGGCCACGCGCACCCCGAGGTCGTCAAGGCGGTCACCGAGCAGATCACCCAGCTCGGGCACACGTCGAACCTGTACGTGAACCCCGTCGCCGTCGAGCTCGCCGAGGCGCTGCTGGACGTCGCCGGGCTGGCGGGCGGCGCGAAGGTGCTGTTCGTCAACTCCGGCGCCGAGGCGAACGAGGCGGCCATCAAGATCAGCAGGCTGACCGGCCGCACCAAGATCGTCGCGTGCGAGGGCGCGTTCCACGGGCGCACCATGGGTTCGCTCGCGCTCACCGGCCAGCCGCCCAAGCGTGAGCCGTTCGAGCCCCTGATGCCCGGTGTCGTCCACGTGCCCTACGGCGACGTGGACGCGCTGCGGGCCGCAGTCGACGACCAGACCGCGGCGCTCGTGCTGGAGCCCATCATGGGCGAGGGCGGCGTGATCCCCGCGCCGGACGGGTACCTGCAGGCCGCGCGCGAGATCACCAAGCAGGCCGGCGCGCTGCTCATCCTCGACGAGGTGCAGACCGGCATGGGCCGCACCGGCACCTGGTTCGCGTTCCAGCGGGCGGGGATCACGCCGGACGTGTTCACCCTGGCCAAGGGCCTGGGCGGCGGTCTGCCGCTGGGCGCCACGATCGGTGTCGGCGCGGCCGGCGACCTGCTCCAGCCGGGCCAGCACGGCACCACGTTCGGCGGCAACCCCGTGTGCTGCGCCGCCGGTCTCGCCGTGCTGCGCACGATCGCCAGGGACAACCTCAACGACCACGTGTCCGCGCTGGGCAAGGACATCGCGAACGGTATCGAGGAACTGCACCACCCGTTGGTCGGCGGGGTGCGTGGCGCCGGGCTGCTGCTCGGCATCGCGCTGCGCGCGCCCGTCGCGCCCGCGGTCGCCAAGGCCGCGCAGGACGCCGGTTACCTCGTCAACCCGGTCGCGCCCGACGCGATCCGCCTCGCACCCCCGCTGATCCTGAGCGACGAACAGGCGCGGGGTTTCCTCGCCGCGCTGCCCGGTGCTCTCGACTCCGCCACCCCGAAGGACTGACATGCCACGCCACTTCCTCCGCGACGACGACCTCACCCCCGAGGAGCAGCTCGCCGTCCTCGACCTCGCCGACGAGCTGAAGAAGGACCCGCTCGGCAACCGCGCACTCGCCGGGCCGAAGTCGGTCGCGGTGCTGTTCGAGAAGAACTCCACGCGCACCCGGATGTCCTTCGAGGTCGGGATCGCCCAGCTGGGCGGGCACCCGATCATCGTCGACGGCCGCTCCATGCAGCTCGGCCGCGAGGAGACCATCGAGGACACCGCGCGCGTGCTGTCGCGCTACGTCGACGCCGTGGTGTGGCGGACGTTCGCGCAGCAGCGGATCAACGCGATGGCCTCGGCCGCGAGCGTGCCGGTCGTCAACGCGCTGACCGACGAGTTCCACCCGTGCCAGGTGCTGGCCGACCTCCAGACCATCCGCGAGCGCAAGGGGAAGCTCGCCGGGCTCACGCTGACGTACCTCGGCGACGGTGCCAACAACATGGCCCACTCGCTGATGCTCGGCGGGACCACGGCCGGGCTGAACGTCCGCGTCGTGTCGCCCGAGGGTTTCCAGCCGCTGCCGGAGGTCACCCAGGCGTCGAAGGAGCGGGCGGCCGAGACGGGCGGCAGCGTCACCGTCTACACCGACCCGAACGAGGCCGTCGAGGGCGCGGACGTGCTCGTGACGGACACGTGGACGTCGATGGGCCAGGAGAACGACGGCCTCGACCGCGTCACGCCCTTCCGCAAGCTGCAGGTCAACACCGAGCTGCTGGCCAGGGCGGCACAGGACGCCATCGTGCTGCACTGCCTGCCCGCTCACCGGGGCTGGGAGATCACCGACGAGGTGCTCGACGGCCCGGCCAGCGCGGTGTGGGACGAGGCCGAGAACCGGCTGCACGCACAGAAGGCGCTGTTGGTGTGGTTGCTGAACGAACGACGATGAGCCGCGCGGCCCGGCAGGCGCGGATCACCGAGCTGGTCTCCAGCATGGCGATCCGCAGCCAGACCGAGCTGGCGAAGCTGCTGGCGGCCGAGGGCATCGAGGTCACGCAGGCCACCCTGTCGCGTGACCTCGACGAGCTGGGCGCCGTGAAACTGCGGGGCGCGGATTCGGGCGCGCCGGTGTACGTCATCCCCGAGGACGGCAGCCCGGTGCGCGGCGTGCAGGGTGGTACCTCCCGGCTGTCACGCCTGCTGGCCGAGCTGATGGTTTCGGCCGATTTCTCGGGCAACCTGACAGTGCTGCGCACGCCGCCCGGCGCCGCGCAGTTCCTCGCCAGCGCGATCGACCGGGCGGCGCTGGAGGAGGTCGTCGGCTCGATCGCCGGGGATGACACGGTCGCGGTGATCGCCAGGGAACCGCTGACCGGCAAGGAACTGGCCGACCGGTTCTCCGCGCTCGCGCGGCGGTCGGCCACCGAGACGTGAACTACCAGAAGAGCTGAGGTTATGACCGAGGGAAACCAGCCGGTGCAGCTGTGGGGAGGCCGGTTCGCGAGCGGGCCGGCCGAGGCGATGGCGAAGCTGTCCGCCTCGACCCACTTCGACTGGCGACTGGCGCCGTACGACATCGCCGGGTCCAAGGCGCACGCCCGCGTGCTGCACAACGCGGGCCTGCTGACCGAGGACGAGCTGAACGCGATGCTGAAGGCGCTCGACCAGCTCGCCGAGGACGTGGCCTCGGGTGCCTTCACGCCGACGATCGAGGACGAGGACGTGCACACCGCCCTCGAACGCGGGCTGCTGGAGCGGGCGGGCGCCGAGCTGGGCGGCAAGCTCCGCGCGGGACGTTCGCGGAACGACCAGGTGGCCACCCTGTTCCGGATGTGGCTGCGGGACGCGGCCCGCCGCGTCGTCGCCGGCACGCTGGACGTGGTGGACGCCCTGGTGTCCCAGGCGAAGCGGCACCCGGACGCGGTCCTGCCCGGCCGCACCCACCTGCAGCACGCGCAGCCGGTCCTGCTGGCGCACCACCTGCTCGCGCACGCGCACGCGCTGCTGCGCGACGTGAGCCGCCTGCGGGACTGGGACGACCGCACGGCCGAGTCGCCGTACGGCGCCGGTGCGCTCGCCGGCTCGTCGCTGGGGCTCGACCCGGAAGCGGTGGCGAAGGAGCTGGGCTTCGACGCGAGCGTCGAGAACTCCATCGACGGCACCGCGTCCCGGGATTTCGCCGCGGAGTTCGCCTTCGCGCTCGCGATGCTCGGCGTGAACCTGTCGCGGATCGCCGAAGAGGTGATCATCTGGAACACCGCCGAGTTCGGCTACGTGACCCTCGACGACGCGTGGGCGACCGGCAGTTCGATCATGCCGCAGAAGAAGAACCCGGACGTCGCCGAGCTGACGCGCGGCAAGTCGGGGCGGCTGATCGGCAACCTCACCGGGCTGCTGGCCACGCTCAAGGGGCTGTCGCTGGCGTACAACCGCGACCTGCAGGAGGACAAGGAGCCCGTCTTCGACTCCGTCGAGCAGCTGGAGCTGCTGTTCCCGGCGATCGCGGGCATGCTCGGCACACTCACCTTCCACACGGAGCGGCTCGCCGAGCTGGCGCCCGCCGGGTTCACCCTCGCCACGGACATCGCGGAGTGGCTGGTGCGGCAGGGCGTGCCGTTCCGCGTCGCCCACGAGGCCGCGGGGGAGTGCGTGCGGGTCGCCGAGTCGCGGGGCGTCGGGCTGGAGGACCTGACCGACGAGGAGCTGGCGAAGATCTCGCCCGCGCTCACCCCGCAGGTGCGCGAAGTGCTGACCGTCGAGGGTTCGGTCGCGTCCCGCGACGCGCGGGGCGGTACAGCCCCTGCCCGGGTCGCGGAGCAGCTCGGGCGGCTGGAGGACCGGGTCGCGGGGTACCGCGAATGGATCTCCTGAGGATCCGGGACGTCGAGCCGGGAGAGCTGGGCGAGCTGGCGGTCCTGTGCCGTGAGCACGCCGAGTTCGACCGCGGGCTCGGCGAACCGATCCCGCCGTTGCCGGACGACCTCGCGGAACGGTTGCGGCGCCAGATCTTCGGTCCCACGCCCGAGATGTGGTGCCTCGTCGCCGCGCTCGGGGACGAGCTCGTCGGCTACGCGTCGTACTGCTGGGTCCCGTCCACGTGGCGCGGCGAGCGCTACGTCCTGCTCGACTGCCTGTACGTGCGCGAGGGCGTGCGGGGCCGGGCCGTCGGCCGGAAGCTGTTCGACGCCGGTGCCGCTCGTGCCCGTGAACTGGGCGCCGAGCGGATGCAGTGGCAAACGCCGCGGGAGAACCACGCGGGGCAGCGGTTCTACGAACGCCTCGGCGCGCACGGCGTCGGCAAGCTCAGGTACACAGTGAAGCTGTGACGATCGACCACCTGGTGTACGCCACACCGGACCTCGCCGGCACCGTGGAGGCTCTGCGTGCGCAGGGCGTGCCACTGGTGCCCGGCGGGCCGCACGTCGGGCGCGGCACCCGCAACCACCTCGCCGGACTGGGCGATGGCACGTACCTCGAAGTCATCGGCCCTGATCCCGAGCAGCCCGAGCCGCAGGAGCCCCGCCCGTTCGGCATCGACGACCTGACGGCCCCGCGCCTGGTGACATGGGCCGCGCGCGTGTCCGGTTTTCCGGACCGGGAGCTGCTCGGCCCGGTGCCGATGTCCCGCCGCCGCCCGGACGGTGTGCTGCTCGAATGGGAGCTGGCGTTCCCGCCGGGCGGTGACGGGCTGGTGCCGTTCCTCATCGACTGGCACGACTCGCCCCATCCGGCCGAGAGCCTCGACCACTCGGTCCGCCTGGTGTCGTTCCACGGCGTCCACCCCGATCCCGATCGCGTGGCGCGCGAGGTGGCGGCGCTCGGGGAGAGCCTGGAGGTGCGGCGCGGCGAGCGCCCCGGTCTCGAAGCGGAACTGGCCACGCCAAAGGGCAGCGTGGTGCTGCGGTGAGGCAGTTCACGCGCGAGGAACTCGCCGTCGACCCCCTGGACCTCGCCCGGGTGCTGCTCGGGGCGGTGGTCGAGACGACGACTCCCGAAGGAGTGGTCGCCGCCCGCCTCGTCGAGGTCGAGGCGTACCGCGGCCAGGACGACCCGGCGTCGCACTGCTACCGCGGGCGCACCCCGCGCAACGAGGTGATGTGGGGGCCCGCCGGCCACCTGTACGTGTACTTCGTCTACGGCATGCACTTCTGCGCGAACGTGGTGGGCCGGGAGGACGGGGAGGCGGGCGCGGTGCTGCTGCGCGCCGCCGAGATCACCTCGGGTGTCGAGCTGGCGAAGGCACGCCGGAAGGCCGCCCGCCGCGAGCACGAACTCGCGCAGGGGCCCGCGCGCCTGACGTCGGCGCTGCGGATCGGCCCCGAGCACAACGGCGCCGACCTGACCGACCCCACCTCGCCGGTGCGCCTGCTGGTGGGCGAGCCGGTGGGACGGATCCACACGGGGCCGCGCGTGGGAGTGGCCGCGGCGATGGACGTCCCGTGGCGGTTCTGGATCGACTCGCCCGCCGTCTCCGCGTACCGCCGCGGAGGCCGGGCGACCCGGCAGAAAGCCGGTTGACCTGGTACGGGAGTATCGAGACGTGAGCGAACACATTCTCGACGAACTGTCCTGGCGCGGGCTCATCGCGCAGTCCACCGACCTCGACGCGCTGCGGAAGGATCTGGACGCGGGTCCGCTCACGCTCTACGGCGGTTTCGACCCGACCGCCGAAAGCCTGCACGCCGGTCACCTCGTCCAGCTGCTGACGCTGGCGCGGTTCCAGCGGGCGGGGCATCGGCCCGTCGTGCTCGGCGGCGGCGCCACCGGTCAGATCGGCGACCCCCGGGACGTGGGGGAGCGCACGATGGTCAGCCGGGAGGTCACGGCGGCGCGGCTGGAGAAGATCCGGGCGCAGCTGGAGAAGTTCGTGACGTTCGACGACTCGCCGTCCGGCGCGATCGTGGAGAACAACCTGAACTGGTTCAAGGACGTCTCCGCACTCGACTTCCTGCGTGACGTCGGCAAGCACTTCTCGGTCAACGTGATGCTCTCCCGGGAGACGGTCAAGCGCCGGCTGGCGTCCGACGGGATCTCCTACACCGAGTTCAGCTACCTGCTTCTGCAGTCCTACGACTACCTGCAGCTGCACCGGAAGTACGGCACGAAGCTGCAGATCGGCGGCTCCGACCAGTGGGGCAACATCATCGGCGGGGTCGACTACATCCGGAAGGTCGACGGCTCGGCCGTGCACGCGCTCACGACGCCGCTGGTCACCGACTCCGAGGGGCGGAAGTTCGGCAAGTCCACCGGCGGCGGCAACGTCTGGCTCGACCCGTCGCTGACCTCGCCCTACGCGTGGTTCCAGTACTTCGTGAACGTCGGGGACGCCGAGGTCATCCCGTACCTGAAGATGTTCACCTTCCTCAGCCGCGAGGAGATCGACGAACTCGCCCAGCTCACCGAGGAGAAGCCACAACTGCGTGCCGCGCAGCGCAAACTCGCCGAGGAGCTGACGACGCTGGTGCACGGCGCCGAGCAGACCCGGCAGGTGACGCTCGCGAGCCAGGCGCTGTTCGGCCGGGGGGAACTCGGCGAGCTGGACGCCTCGACGCTCGACGCCGTCATGGCGGAGGTGCCCACCGGCGAGGTCCGGCTGGCCGAGGAGCCCACGATCATCGACCTCCTGCTCGCCCCCGGGCTGGTGGACAGCAAGGGGGCCGCGCGCCGCACGGTGAAGGAGGGCGGTGCGTACGTGAACAACGTGAAGATCAACGACGAGGAGTGGCGGCCGTCCGCGTCCGACGCGCTGCACGGCCGGTGGCTCGTGGTGCGCCGGGGCAAGCGGACCACGGGTGGCGTCCGTTTGCTGCCCTGACCTGGGGTTTCTCGTTTAGGGGACCCCCCTGTTCGGGGGCGTTTTCCGGGTGTGTAATCTTCTGTTCGTCGCCAGGGAGACCGGGCGGCGCGGGGCCACGAACCAAGCTCCCACTGATTGGTGGTAGAGTGGGTGGTCCTGGCCTGGACGGATGTCCACCCCCCGAGGAAATCTCCGGATTACCGGTGGGGTAGAGTCTGGCCCAGACCGAGAA
>NZ_FORP01000058.1 GCF_900114035.1 Amycolatopsis sacchari
GAAAAGCCGCCATCCGCGCCCTCAAACGCCACCTCTCCGACGTCCTCTACCACGCACTCCACACCGACCACCACCACTTGACATAGAAGCTTCCTTCGGCGTCGCTTCGCGATGGCTTCGCCACCCTTGACACGGTGAGCCAACCGCTAATGAGGCTGGGGATCGGTGTGGGGGTGGGTGTGGGCGGTGGCGCCGCTCGCGTTTGCGTTGCCGGGTGACGGTTGTGTTGTGGGGGCAAAAGAAGAAGGCGCCCTCCTCCCTGTGGGGTGAGGGCGCCTTTTGCCTTCGGATCAGTCGAATGCCCTGGCGATCAGGGCCTTCTGCTCGACCTCGTGCACCTTGGACGAACCGGCGCTCGGGGCGGCCATCGGGCGGCGGGAGACCACGTCGAGGCCCGAGAGCAGCTCCGGCAGCTTGCGCGGCAGGTGCAGGCCGAAGAACGGCCAACCGCCCTGGTTCTCCGGCTCCTCCTGGACCCAGGTCACCTGCGGCGAACCCGTGTACCGCTCCAGCGCCGCACGCAGCTTCTTGATCGGCAGCGGGTAGTACTGCTCGATCCGCACGATGGCGACGTCGTTCGCTTCACGCTTGGCGCGTTCCGCGACCAGCTCCCAGTAGAGCTTGCCCGATGTCAACAGCACCTTCCGGACCTTCGCCGGGTCCACCTGCGCGTCGTCGATCACGGACAGGAACTTCGACTGGCCGGTGAAGTCCTCGACGGACGACGTGGCCGCCTTGTTGCGCAGCATGGACTTCGGGGTGAAGACGATCATCGGACGACGGATCCCGTCGAGCGCGTGCCGGCGCAGCAGGTGGAAGTAGTTCGCCGGGGTGGACGGCACCGCCACCGTCATCGAACCCTCCGCGCACAGCTGCAGGAAGCGCTCGATGCGGCCCGACGTGTGGTCCGGACCCTGGCCCTCGTGCCCGTGCGGCAGCAGCAGCACGACGTCGGACAGCTGGCCCCACTTGGCCTCACCGGACGAGATGTACTCGTCGATCACCGTCTGCGCGCCGTTGACGAAGTCGCCGAACTGCGCCTCCCACAACACCAGCGCGTCCGGGTTCGCCACCGAGTAGCCGTACTCGAACCCGACGGCCGCGTACTCGGACAGCGCCGAGTCGTAGATCATCACGCGGCCCTGGTTCTCGCCCAGGTTCTGCAGCGGCGCGTACTCCCTGCCGTTCTTGCGGTCGATCAGCACCGAGTGCCGCTGCGTGAACGTGCCACGCCGCGAGTCCTGCCCGGACAGCCGGACCAGCCTGCCCTCGATCGCCAGCGAACCGAACGCCAGCAGCTCGCCGAAGGCCCAGTCGATCCCGCCCTCGCGCGCCATCTTCGCGCGGCGCTCCAGCACCGGCTTGACCCGCGGGTGCGGGTTGAAGCCCTCGGGCACGTTCAGGAACGCGTCCCCGATGCGCTCGATCACCTCACGCGACACGGCCGTCGGCACCTTGGCCGGGACCTGCTGCTCCTCCTCGACCGACGGGCTCGCCTTCGCCGGGTGCTTCTCCAGCTCACGCACCTCGTTGAAGACGTGCTCCAGCTGGCTGGAGAAGTCACGCAGCGCGGCCTCGGCCTCCTCGACCGAGATGTCACCGCGGCCGATCAGCGCCTCGGTGTAGGTCTTCCGCACCGAGCGCTTCGTGTCGATGATGTCGTACATCGCCGGCTGCGTCATCGACGGGTCGTCGCCCTCGTTGTGGCCGCGGCGGCGGTAGCAGATCATGTCGATGACGACGTCCTTGTTGAACGCCTGCCGGTACTCGACCGCCAGCTTCGCCACCCAGTGCGCCGCCTCCGGGTCGTCCCCGTTCACGTGGAAGATCGGGGCCCCGATCATCTTCGCCACGTCCGTCGCGTACTGCGACGACCGCGCGTGCTCCGGCGCGGTGGTGAAACCGACCTGGTTGTTGATGATGATGTGCACGGTGCCACCGGTGCGGTACCCGCGCAGCAGCGCCAGGTTCAGCGTCTCCGCCACCACACCCTGGCCCGCGAACGCCGCGTCACCGTGCAGCAGCACCGGCAGCACGGTGAAGCCCTGGCCGTCCTGGTCGCCCTTGTCGAGGATGTCCTGCTTCGCGCGGACGATGCCCTCCAGCACCGGGTCCACGGTCTCCAGGTGCGACGGGTTCGAAGCCAGCGACACCTTCGTCTCGCCGTCACCGAACATGCGGAAGTACTTGCCCTCCGCGCCCAGGTGGTACTTCACGTCACCGGAACCGTGCGCCTGCCCCGGGTCCAGGTTGCCCTCGAACTCGCGGAAGATCTGCGAGATCGGCTTGCCGACGATGTTCGCCAGCACGTTCAGCCGGCCGCGGTGCGGCATGCCGATGACGACCTCGTCCAGCTCGTGTTCGGCGGCCTTGTCCAGCACGGTGTCCAGCAGCGGGATCACCGTCTCGCCGCCCTCCAGCGAGAACCGCTTCTGGCCGACGTACTTGGTCTGCAGGAAGGTCTCGAACGCCTCCGCGGCGTTGAGCTTCGACAGGATGTACTTCTGGACGTTGGGGTCCGGCTTCGCGTGCGGGACCTCCACGCGGTCCTGGATCCAGCGGCGCTCCTCCGGGTCCAGGATGTGCGTGTACTCGACACCCACCGTGCGGCAGTACGAGTCGCGCAGCACGCCCAGCACGTCACGCAGCTTCATCCGCTGCTGGCCGGCGAACCCGCCCACGGCGAACTCGCGGTCCAGGTCCCACAGCGTCAGGCCGTGCGACAGGACGTCGAGGTCCTCGTGGCGGCGCTGGCGGTAGTTCAGCGGGTCGGTGTCGGCCATCAGGTGGCCGCGCATCCGGTAGGCGTCGATCAGCTCCAGCACGCGGGCGGTCTTGTCGATCTCGCCCTCGGGGATGTCCTCCACCCAGCGGATCGGCTCGTACGGCAGCCGCAGCGACGTGAAGATGTCGTCGTAGAAGCCGTCCTCGCCGAGCAGCAGCTCGTGGATGCGCTTGAGGAACTCGCCCGACTCCGCGCCCTGGATGATGCGGTGGTCGTACGTCGAGGTCAGCGTCATGATCTTGCTGATGCCCAGCTCGACCAGCGTCTTCTCGCTGGTGCCCTCGAAGTGCGCCGGGTACTGCATCGCGCCGACACCGATGATCGCGCCCTGGCCCGCCTGCAGCCGCGGCACGGAGTGGTTCGTGCCGATGCCGCCCGGGTTGGTCAGCGAGATCGTGGTGCCGGAGAAGTCGTCGGCGGTGAGCTTGTTGTTGCGCGCCTTCTTGACGATGTCCTCGTAGGCCTGCCAGAACTGGAGGAACGACATGTTCTCCGTGTTCTTGATGGAGGCCACCACGAGGGTGCGGGCGCCGTCCTTGCCCTTCATGTCGATGGCGAGGCCGAGGTTCACGTGCTCCGGCGTGACGGCGAACGGCTTCCCGTCGATCAGCTCGTAGTGCCGGTTCATGTTCGGGAAGTCGCGCAGCGCGCGGACCATCGCGTACCCGATGAGGTGCGTGAACGAGATCTTCCCGCCGCGGGTGCGCTTGAGGTGGTTGTTGATGACGATGCGGTTGTCCGCCATCAGCTTCGCCGGGACGGCGCGCACGCTCGTCGCGGTCGGGACGCTCAGCGAGGCGTCCATGTTCTTGGCGATCGCGGCGGCGGCGCCACGCAGCTGCTTGGTCTCCGGCTCGCTCTTCGCGGCGGGGGCCGCGGTGGCCTGCGGCTTCGCGGCGGCGGGCTGCGGCTTGGCGGCGGGCTTGGCCGGGGCGGCCTGCGGCTTCGCGGGGGCCTCGGCCTTGGCGGCGGGCTTCGCGGGTGCCTGCTTCGCCTGGCCGTTGGACGACTGCGGGGCCTGCGTGGCCTGCGGCGCGGCGGCGGTGTCCGGCTTGGTCTCCGGCGTCTGCGTCGGCTTGAAGTCGGAGAAGAAGTCATGCCAGGCGGCGTCTACTGAAGAGGGGTCGGCGAGGAACTGGTCGTACATCTCCTCGACGAGCCATTCGTTGGGGCCGAACTGTGACGCAGGGCTGCTGCTGGACACGGCAGGGACTCGCCTCTATCCATCTCGATCTTGGTTGTCCGCTTGATGCGCCTACCAGGCTAACCCCCCGGCGATCCGGGTTGTGATCGAAGTGGTGCATTCCCGTGGCACCGGCGTTTGGGATTGCTCACTTGATCGATGCAGGCCGCGCTGCGCCTGCTACTGGACGCCTGCTCCCGCCTGCGGGAACCTGGCACAGCCCGGCTGCGTCGGTAAGGAAGACGAAAGGGGACCGGTGGTGGCTGACCTCGGCGACGTGGAGCGCATGGTCGACGACTGGGAGCGCGACGCCAAGGAGAAGGCGGCCCGCTACCAGCGGATGCAGCAGGAGGTCCAGGGCATCTCGATCACCGGCTCGGCGGCGGGCGGCGCGGTCAGCGTCACCGTCGGCAGCAACGGGATCCCCACGGGCGTCGCGATGACGGACGCCGTGCGCAAGCTCAGCCCCGACGAGATCGCGGCCGCCGTGCTCACCGCCATGCAGCAGGCGCAGTCCCGCTATCCCCAGCGGATCCGGGAAATCCTCGCGGAAACCGTGGGGGACGACGAAACGAGCAGGCACCTCGTGGCCACCGCGGAGGAGAACTTCCCGCCGCCGCCCGAGGAGGAGCCGCCGCCCCCGGCGCCCGGCAGGCAGCTGCGCATCGAGACCGAGGCCGACGACGCCACCCCACCCCCACCGCCGCCACCGCGCCCGAAGCCCAGGCCCCGCGACGACGGTGACGACGACTTCGGCGACCAGACCTTCCTGCGGCGCGACTAGAAGGGGGAGTTCCCATGGCGGAGGGGTACGAGGTACTCACCGACGAGCTCACGACGCACGCCGGGAAGGTCGACGGCCTCGCCGAGCGGCTGAGCACCGCCGTGCAGGCGGCGCAGCAGGTCAGCATGGACAACAGCGCGTACGGCGTCATCTGCCAGCCCTTCGCGTTGCTGCTGGACCCCTTCGAGCAGCTCGGTGTGCGGGCGCTGCAGAGCGCGCAGGAGTCCGTCGCCGAGACCGCGACGAAGGTGCGGGACACGGTCCAGACCTACGAGGGCCAGGACCAGACCACCGGTGACGCCATCAAGACCCTCGGCGAGCCCCTGAATGGCTAACCCGCTCGTCGCGCAGGCGCAGTCGCAGACGACGGCGGTCACGGGGATCGGGATCGCGGAGTCGGCGGTCGATCTGGCCAATGGGGTGAAGGACGGGTCGTGGGTCGAGTTCGGTATGGGCGCGCTGGGTGTGGGCATGGAAGCGCTGTCCATGGTCATGGACCC
>NZ_FORP01000019.1 GCF_900114035.1 Amycolatopsis sacchari
AAAAGCCGCCATCCGCGCCCTCAAACGCCACCTCTCCGACGTCCTCTACCACGCACTCCACACCGACCACCACCACTTGACATAGAAGCTTCCTGACGGCGTCGCTTCGCGATGGCTTCGCCACCCTTGACCCGCCACGGTGACCGCCAAGACGGCTGGGGATCGGGGCGGGGGAGGGCGGGCGGTGGCGCCACCCCTGTTGCGTTGCCCGGTTCCGGTCGGGACGTGGTCCTCAAACCGGCCGCACCGGGGCGACGACGAGGTCGCCCCGGGTGGCGGTCAGGACGTCCGCCGTGGCGCCGTAGTGGCGCTGGAGTGCTTGCGGCGTCAGGACTTCCGCAGGTGTTCCCGACGCCACTACCGCGCCGTCCGACAGCAGGAGCACGTGGTCGGCGTACTGCGCCGCGAACGTCAGATCGTGCAATGTGGACACCACCGTGGTGCCGTCCTCGCGGCGCAGCCGGTCGATCAGCTCCAGCAGCGCCTGCGCGTGCCCGAGGTCGAGCCCGGTCGTCGGCTCGTCGAGCAGCAACAAACCCGCCCGCTGCGCCAGCACGCGCGCGAGCACGGCGCGTTGCCGTTCACCGCCGGACAGCTTGCCGAGGCGGCGTCCCGCCAGCGCGGACAGGTCGAGCCTGGCGAGCACTTCGTCCACAACGGACAGATCGGCCGCGCCCTCGCGCGCGAGCGGGCGCAGGTGCGGGGTGCGGCCGAGCAGGGCGTAGTCGGTCACCGTCAGCCCGTCCGGCAGCACCGGGTCCTGCGGCGCGTAACCGAGCTGCCGCGCCTTTTCCTTGCGGGACAACGAGTGCACCGGCCGCCCGTCGACGAGGATCCGGCCGGCGCCGGGCAGCAGCCCCGCCATCGCCTTGAGCAGGGTCGACTTCCCGGCGCCGTTCGGCCCGACGACGGCCAGCCAGCCGCCACCGCGCACCGACACGGACACGTCGCGCACGACCGGGTCCCGTTCGTACCCCGCGGACACCTTTTCCAGCCGTAGCGCGGTCATGACACCTTCCCCCGCGAAGAACGCAGCACCGCCACGAAGAACGGCGCCCCGGCGAACGCGGTCACCACGCCCAGCGGCAGCTCGCCCGGCATGATCGTGCGCGCCACCTGGTCCGCCGCGATCAGGAACACCGCTCCGCCCAGCAGCGAAAGCGGGACCACCACGCGGTAACTGGCCCCGGCGAGCAGCCGCACCACGTGGGGCACCACGATGCCGACGAACCCGATCAGCCCGCTCACCGACACCGCCGCCGCCGTCGCCAGCGAGGCCGCCGCGAGCAGCAGCAGCCGGACGCGCGCGGGGTGGACGCCGAGCGACTCGGCTTCGGCGTCGCCGAGGGACAGCACGTCGAGCAGGCGCGCCGAAACGCACAGGATCACCGCCGCCACCGCGATGTAGGGCAGCGCGATGAGCACCTCCCGCCAGCCACTGACGTTCAGCCCGCCCAGCAGCCACGTGTACACCTGCCGGATCGTCTCCGTGTTGAGCTGCTGCGCGAACGTCTGCACCGCGGACAGGAACGACCCCACCGCGACCCCGGCGAGCAGCAGCGTCCCCGTGCCACGCCCGGCCGAACGGCCGAGCAGCCACGACAGCCCCACACCGCCGAGCGCGCCCGCGAAGGCGGCGGGCGGCACCCAGCCGCCGGGATCCGGCGTGACGACGACCACGATCGTCGCCGCCATCCCCGCCCCCGCCGCCGCGCCCAGCAGGTACGGGTCGGCCAGCGGGTTGCGGAACACGCCCTGGAACGTCGCGCCCGACATGGCGAGCGCGGCGCCGACGAGCCCCGCGAGCAGCACCCTGGGCACGCGCAGCTGCCAGACGATCGCCGCTTCCCTTGCCGTCAACGGAGAACGGCCGCCCGTGACCTCCGCCACGAGCTCGCCCAGCACCCTTCGCCAGCCCAGGTCCGCGGCTCCGATGAGGACCGCGAGCGCGAGCACCACCAGCAGGACGAGGACCGCGACGACCACGACCCACGGGCGCAGCCGGGTGACGTGCGTCCTACTTGCCCGCATCGGTCACGGCGGCCGAGACCGCCCGGACGAGTTCGACGACCCGCGGGCTCCACCGGGACGCGATGTCGTCGTCGAGCGGGAACACGTGCCCCTCCTTCACGGCGGTCAGCGTGTTCCACCCCGGGCGCGCGCCGACGGTCTGCGCGTTCTGCCCGCAGCACCTCGTGTCGGCGAGGAAAACGAGATCCGGGTCGGCCTGCAAAATGCGTTCTGCAGAAAGCTGGGGATAGCCGCCGGAAATCGACGGGTCGTTCCCGTCCGCGATGTTCGTCAGCCCGAAGCGCGCGAGCACCTGGCCGATGAAGGTCTTCGACGTCGCGCTGTAGTAGGTCTGGTCCAGCTCGTAGTAGAAGCTCAAGGGCCGCACCGGTTTCGGCGTGTCGGCCACGATCCGGTCGACGTCGGCGCGGGTCTGCCTGGCCAGGCTCTCGCCCTCGGCCTGGTGCCCGGTCGCGCGCCCGAGCTGCACGAACTCGTCGTACGCCTCGTCGAGGGTCTTCGCGTCGGGCATGACCAGCGTCTTCGTGCCGGTCTTGGCCAGCGCCGCGGCGAGGCCCGTCGTGTCGGCGGACGCGACGACCAGGTCGGGCCGGTAGCTCGCGATCGCCTCCGGATCGGGGCTGAGCGCGGAAAGCGACGTGTGCGGCGCCTGTGCCGGGTAGTCGGACTGCGAGTCGACGGCGACCACCTGCGGGCCCGCACCCAGCGCGAACAGGGTTTCGGTCGCGGACGGGGACAGCGACACGATCCGGGTGGGCCGGGCCGGGATGGTCACCTGGCCGATCGTCACCGGGAAGCTCGCCTCGGTGTCGGGTGCGGCGTTCGACGCCTCGTCCTGCGGGTGCGAAGCGCAAGCGGAGAGTACGAGCAACAGCACGAGCAGTAGCGGGAACCTGCGCGTCATGAGACCTCTGTCAAGCGGGGGTTGGTGCGCGGCAGGCGGACCCGGCCGGACCGGACACAGCGTGTCGAAGTGATCACCCCGCGCGTTGTCGCCTTCCGCGCGTCCCTGGTCGGCAAGCCGCTGACCAGCGTGAGGAACGCTACCACCGCGAGAACTGGCCGGTTCCGGCAATGCTCACGTAATCTTGACGGGATCCGCGTGACCTACCCTGGAGCCGTTCCTCCCCGGAACGAGCGCATCAAGAACGAAGTCGTTCGCCGCAGCCAGATCGTTACCTCTCCGAGAAGAAAATCTCCTCTGCGAGAGGGTGCTGTCGTGTTTCCTGGGTGTTAAGGTCGCGCTAATCAGCGGGCCATCGTCGTCCCGAGCACAGCAGGACCGGGGGAACTTTCCGAACTGAGCACGACGACGACGAAGGAGGTCCCCGCATGATCTTCTCCGCCAACCCGGGCAAGCAGGGTCTGTACGACCCGGCCATGGAACAGGACTCCTGCGGTGTCGCCATGGTGGCCGACATCCGCGGGCGGAGTTCGCACAGCATCGTCACCGACGGCTTGACGGCGTTGATGAACCTCGACCACCGCGGCGCCGCGGGGGCAGAGCCGACCTCGGGTGACGGTGCCGGGATCCTGGTGCAGCTGCCGGACGGGCTGCTGCGCGAGGTGACCGGTTTCGCCTTGCCCGAGCCGGATGCCCAGGGGCGGCACCGGTACGCGGCGGGGATCGCGTTCCTGCCCGCGGAGGTGGAGCAGCGGGCCAAGGCCGTGTCGCTGATCGAGCGGCTGGCCGAGGAGGAGGGCCTGGACGTGCTCGGCTGGCGCGAGGTGCCCGCCGACGCGGACGCCGCGGACATCGGGCCGACCGCGCGCTCGGTGATGCCGCACTTCTCGATGCTCTTCGTGGCGGGCAAGGCGGACGCCGACGGTGTCCGTCCCGCCGGGATCGACCTGGACCGGCTCGCGTTCTGCCTGCGCAAGCGCGTGGAGCACGAGAGCGTCGTCGCGGAGTGCGGCACGTACTTCCCGTCGCTGTCGGCGCGAACGCTGGTGTACAAGGGAATGGTGACGCCGGAGCAGCTGCCGGCGTTCTTCGCCGACCTGCGTGACGAGCGGCTCACGTCCGCGATCGCCTTGGTGCACAGCCGGTTCTCCACCAACACCTTCCCGTCGTGGCCGCTGGCGCACCCCTTCCGCTACGTCGCGCACAACGGCGAGATCAACACCGTCCGCGGCAACCGCAACCGCATGCGGGCCCGCGAGGCGCTGCTGGAGTCCGACCTGATCCCCGGCGACCTTTCGCGCCTGTACCCGATCTGCTCGCCGGAGGCCTCGGACTCCGCCTCCTTCGACGAGGTGCTGGAGCTGCTGCACCTGGGCGGCCGCAGCCTGCCGCACGCGGTGCTGATGATGATCCCGGAGGCGTGGGAGAACCACGCGACGATGGATCCGGAGCGCCGCGCGTTCTACCAGTTCCACTCGAACCTGATGGAGCCGTGGGACGGCCCGGCGTGCGTCACCTTCACCGACGGCACGCTCGTCGGCGCGGTGCTCGACCGCAACGGGCTGCGTCCCGCGCGCTGGTGGCGCACCGCCGACGACCGCGTGGTGCTGGCCAGCGAGGCCGGTGTCCTGGACGTACCGCCGGACAAGGTGGTCGCGAAGGGACGGCTCAAGCCGGGCCGGATGTTCCTCGTGGACACCGGCGAGGGCAAGCTCGTCGCCGACGACGAGATCAAGTCGGCGCTCGCCCGGCAGCAGCCGTACGGCGAGTGGGTGCACGCGGGCCTGCTGCAGCTGGCGGACCTGCCCGACCGCGATCACGTGACGCAGAGCCATGATTCGGTGCTGCGGCGCCAGCTTTCCTTCGGCTACAGCGAGGAGGAGCTGAAGATCCTGCTCGCGCCGATGGCGCAGAAGGGCGCGGAGCCGATCGGCTCGATGGGCACCGACACCCCGCCCGCGGTGCTGTCCAAGCGGTCCCGCCAGCTCTACGACTACTTCAAGCAGAACTTCGCGCAGGTGACCAACCCGCCGCTGGACGCGATCCGCGAGGAGCTGGTCACCTCCATGAGCCGGATCATGGGCCCCGAGCGCAACCTGCTCGACCCGGGACCGGCGTCGTGCCGGCACATCGAGCTGCCGTACCCGGTCATCGACAACGACGAGCTCGCCAAGCTCATCCACATCAACGACGACGGCGACCTGCCGGGCTTCGCCTGCACCGTCCTGTCCGGACTGTTCGAAGTGGACGGTGGCGGCAAGGCGCTGGCGGAGGCGGTCGAGCGCGTGCGCCGCGAGGCGTCCGAGGCGATCGCGGCCGGTGCGCGCACGCTCGTGCTGTCCGACCGCGACTCCGACCACCGGATGGCGCCGATCCCGTCGCTGCTGCTGGTCTCCGCCGTGCACCACCACCTGGTGCGCACCAAGGAGCGGCTGCGCGTCGCGCTCGTCGTGGAGTCCGGTGACGCCCGCGAGGTGCACCACATCGCGCTGCTGCTCGGTTACGGCGCGGCGGCGGTGAACCCGTACCTGGCGTTCGAGACCATCGAGGACCTGATCAACCAGGGCATGCTCACCGGCATCGAGCCGCGGCAGGCCGTGCGCAACTACGTCAAGGCGCTCGTCAAGGGCGTGCAGAAGATCATGTCCAAGATGGGCATCTCGACGGTGTCCGCCTACACGGCGGCGCAGGTGTTCGAGTGCCTCGGGCTGTCGCAGGACGTGCTGGACGAGTACTTCACCGGCACCGTGTCGAAGCTCGGCGGCGTCGGGCTGGACGTGCTGGCCGAAGAGGTCGCGATGCGGCACCGCCGCGCGTACCCGGACAACCCGACCGACCGCGTGCACCGCAGGCTGGACACCGGCGGCGAGTACGCCTACCGCCGCGAGGGCGAGCTGCACCTGTTCACGCCGGAGACGGTGTTCCTGCTGCAGCACGCCTCCAAGACCCGGCGAGACGAGGCGTACCGCGCGTACACCGAGGAGGTGCACCGCCTCGCCCGCGAAGGCGGCGCGCTGCGCGGGATGTTCAAGTTCAAGCAGGGCGACCGTGAACCGGTCCCCATCGACGAGGTCGAGTCCATCGAGTCGATCTGCAAGCGCTTCAACACCGGTGCCATGTCGTACGGCTCGATCTCGGCCGAGGCGCACCAGACGCTCGCGATCGCGATGAACCGCATCGGCGGCCGGTCCAACACCGGTGAGGGTGGCGAGGACCCCGAGCGCCTGTACGACCCGGAGCGCCGCAGCGCGATCAAGCAGGTCGCGAGTGGACGGTTCGGTGTGACGAGCGAGTACCTGGTCAACGCCGACGACATCCAGATCAAGATGGCGCAGGGCGCGAAGCCCGGCGAGGGCGGCCAGCTGCCGCCGAACAAGGTGTACCCGTGGATCGCGCGCACCCGGCATTCGACGCCGGGCGTCGGCCTCATCTCGCCGCCGCCGCACCACGACATCTACTCCATCGAGGACCTGGCGCAGCTGATCCACGACCTGAAGAACGCCAACGAGAAGGCCCGCATCCACGTGAAGCTGGTGTCCTCGCTCGGCGTCGGCACGGTCGCGGCCGGTGTGTCCAAGGCGCACGCGGACGTCGTGCTGATCTCCGGGCACGACGGCGGCACCGGTGCCTCCCCGATGAACTCGCTCAAGCACGCGGGCACGCCGTGGGAGATCGGCCTGGCCGAGACGCAGCAGACGCTGATGCTCAACGGCCTGCGTGACCGCATCACCGTGCAGGTGGACGGCGCGATGAAGACCGGGCGCGACGTGGTGGTCGCGGCGCTGCTCGGGGCCGAGGAGTACGGCTTCGCGACCGCGCCGCTCATCGTCGCGGGCTGCATCATGATGCGCGTGTGCCACCTGGACACCTGCCCGGTCGGCGTCGCGACGCAGAACCCGGACCTGCGCAAGCGGTACACCGGGCAGGCCGAGCACGTCGTGAACTACTTCCGGTTCGTGGCGCAGGAAGTGCGGGAAACCCTTGCCGCACTGGGCTTCCGCACGCTCGACGAGGCGATCGGCCGGGCCGACGTGCTCGACGTCGACGAGGCCGTGGAGCACTGGAAGGCCAAGGGCCTCGACCTGAAGCCGATCTTCGAGGTCCCGACCGAGACCCCGTACGGCGGAGCGCGGCGCAAGGTCCGCGAGCAGGACCACGGCCTGGAGCACGCGCTGGACCGCACGCTCATCCAGCTCGCCGAGGCGGCGCTGGAGGACGCGCACCCGGTGCGCCTGGAACTGCCGGTGCGCAACGTGAACCGGACGGTCGGCACACTGCTCGGGTCGGAGATCACGCGCCGCTACGGCGGCGAGGGCCTGCCCGACGGCACGATCCACGTGCGGCTCCTGGGGTCGGCCGGGCAGTCGCTCGGCGCGTTCCTGCCGCGTGGCGTGACGCTGGAAATGGTGGGCGACGCCAACGACTACGTCGGCAAGGGACTGTCGGGCGGGCGGATCATCGTGCGCCCGCACCCGGACGCGACCTTCGCCGCGGAGCGGCAGGTGATCGCGGGCAACACGCTCGCCTACGGCGCGACCGGCGGCGAGATGTTCCTGCGCGGCCAGGTCGGCGAGCGGTTCTGCGTCCGCAACTCCGGTGCCACGGTCGTCGCCGAGGGCGTGGGCGACCACGCGTTCGAGTACATGACCGGCGGCCGGGCCGTGGTGCTCGGGCCGACGGGGCGGAACGTGGCGGCCGGTATGTCGGGCGGGATCGCCTACGTGCTGGACCTCGACCACGCGCGGGTCAACGACGAGATGGTCGACCTGCTCCCGCTGGAGCCGGAGGACCTGAGCTGGCTCAAGGAAATCGTGACGCGGCACCACGAGCTGACCCGCTCGACCGTCGCCGCGTCGCTGCTCGGCGACTGGCCACGGCGGTCGGCGTCGTTCACGAAGGTCATGCCGCGCGACTACGCGCGCGTGCTGCAGGCGATGAAGACGGCGAAGGCAACGGGGCGCGACGTCGACGAGGCAGTGATGGAGGCTGCTAATGGCTGACCCCCGCGGTTTTCTCAAGTTCGAGCGCGAGGAGCCGAAGAAGCGCCCGCGTGACGAGCGCGTGCACGACTGGCGCGAGGTCTACGCGTACACCTCCTCGGAGGAGCGCAACAAGAAGGTGCGCACGCAGGCCACGCGCTGCATGGACTGCGGCATCCCGTTCTGCCACTCCGGTAGTTCCGGCTGCCCGCTGGGCAACCTGATCCCGGAGTGGAACGACCTCGTGCGCCAGGGCCACTGGGCCGCGGCGAGCGACCGGCTGCACGCGACCAACAACTTCCCCGAGTTCACCGGGAAGCTGTGCCCCGCGCCGTGCGAGGCGGGCTGCACGCTGTCGATCTCGCCGCTGTCGGGCGGGCCCGTCGCGATCAAGCAGGTCGAGGCGACGATCGCCGACCAGTCCTGGGAAATGGGCATCGTGGAGCCGCAGGTCGCCGAGGTGTCCTCGGGGCAGCGGGTCGCGGTCGTCGGTTCCGGGCCGGCGGGTCTCGCGGCGGCGCAGCAGCTGACGCGCGCCGGGCACGAGGTGACCGTGTACGAGCGGGACGACCGGCTCGGCGGGCTGCTGCGTTACGGCATCCCCGAGTTCAAGATGGAGAAGAAGCACCTCGACCGCCGTCTGGCGCAGTTGCGCAAGGAGGGCACGAAGTTCGTCACCGGCTGCGAGGTCGGCGTGGACCTGACGGTCGAGGAGCTGCAGGCCCGGCACGACGCGGTGGTGCTGGCGGTCGGCGCGCTGCGAGGCCGTGACGACACGACGACGCCGGGGCGCGAGCTCAAGGGTGTCCACCTCGCGATGGAGCACCTCGTGCAGGCGAACAAGCAGTGCGAGGGCGACGGGCCGCCGGAGATCGACGCGAAGGGCAAGCACGTCATCGTGATCGGCGGCGGTGACACCGGCGCCGACTGCTACGGCACCGCGACCCGGCAGGGCGCGCTGTCGGTGACGCAGCTGGACCAGTACCCGATGCCGCCCACCACGCGTGACGACGAGCGTTCGCCGTGGCCGACGTGGCCGTACATCCTGCGCACCTACCCGGCGCACGAGGAGGGTGGCGAGCGCCTGTTCGGGGTCGCCGTGAAGCGGTTCGTGGGCGACGAGAACGGGCACGTGCGGGCGATCGAGCTGCAGAAGGTGCGCGTCTCGCGCGACGAGTCGGGGCGGCGGCAGGTCCTCCCGGTGAGCGACGAGGTCGAGGAGATCCCGGCGGACCTGGTGCTGCTGGCGATCGGGTTCGAGGGCGTCGAGGAGATGCGCCTGCTGGACGACCTGGGCATCGAGCTGAACCGGCAGGGCCGCATCACGTGTGGCGCGGACTGGCAGACCGACGCCCCCGGCGTCTTCGTCTGCGGTGACGCCCACCGCGGCGCTTCCCTCGTCGTGTGGGCGATCGCGGAGGGCCGCTCGGTGGCGAACGCCGTCGACGCGTACCTGACGGGCGCCTCGGACCTCCCCGCACCCGTGCACCCCACGGCGCTGCCGCTCGCGGTGGTCTAGCGCCAACCCCCGATCCGACGGGCACCCGGCAATGGCGCCGGGTGCCCGTTTTTCGTGTCTCAGCGAACTCTCAGCAGTGAGCGCGCACACGTGGCGGCGCGTCATGAACGCCGGTTCACTGGCGTCGTTCACAGGGGCGTTCTTCTCAGGGGTGAAAATGGACAAAGGGGTGTTCGCGAGACTCGGGCGGCTGGTCGTGCACCGGCCGTGGTGGGTGATCGGCGCGTGGGTGCTGCTGGCGGTCGTCGTGATCGCGACGGCGCCGGCGTTGCCGAAGAGCACCGACGAGAGCGACGCGCTGCCACGGGACTACGAGTCGATCCAGGCGGCGACCCTGGGGCAGCAGGCTTTTCCGAGCGCCTTCACCCCGTCCATGATCATTGTGTTCGAGCGCTCCGACGGCGCCGCACTGACCACACAGGACTCGGCGAAGGTCAACCAGGTCGTCACCGATCTCGGCAACAAGCACCTGCCCGACGTCGAGGCCGTGCTGCCCGCGCAGCCTTCGCCCAACAACCTCGTGCAGCTGTCCGCGGTGAAGATGCCGCAGCTGTCGGGCCCCAACGCGCAGGAGCTGACGAAGTCGGCGAAGACGTTGCGCACCGAGCTGCAGACGCTCGTCGCGGGCAGCGACCTCAAGGCGGGCACGACGGGAACCGTTGCGCAGCAACTGGATTCGCAGGAGTCGTCGAGCGACTCGGACGCCATCGTCGGTATCGCGACCGTGTTGCTGATCCTCGTGCTGCTGCTGGTGATCTTCCGCAGCCCGATCATCGCGTTGCTGCCGATCGTGCTCATCGGCGTCGTCTCGCAGGTCGCGAACGGGCTCATCAGCTGGATCGTGAAGCTGTTCGGGATGCAGGCCGACAGCTCCATCTCGTCGATCCTCATCGTCGTGTTGTTCGGCGTCGGCACCGACTACATCCTGTTCCTGATGTTCCGCTACCGCGAACGGCTGCGGGCCGGGGACGAACCGAAGCAGGCGATGGTGACGGCGGTCAGCCGCGTCGGCGAGGCGATCACGTCGGCGGCCGCGGTGGTGGTCATCGCGTTCCTCACGATGGCGCTGTCGTCGTTCGGGTTCTTCCGCTCGATGGGTCCCTCGCTCGCGATCGCCGTCGCCGTGACACTGCTGGCCGGGCTCACCCTGGTGCCCGCCGTGGTTTCGCTGCTGGGCACGAAGGTGTTCTGGCCGTCCAAGGCGTGGCGCCGTGAACCGGAAGCCGCGCGGTTCGCCGCGGTCGGCCGTGCGGTGGGGCGCCGGCCCGCGTTGTTCGCGGGCGTGTCCGGCGTGGTCATGGTGGCGCTGGCGATCGGGCTGGTGAACTTCAACCCGACGTTCGACCTCGCGTCCGGCTCGATGCCCGACACCGCCGAGTCTCAGGTCGCGATGAAGTCGCTGGAGAAGGGCCTGCCGCCGGGCGCCACGTCGCCGACCAACGTGTACGTGCACAGCGAGAACGGCGCCCCGCTGAACCGGGCTTCGCTCGCCGGGTTCGGTAACGACCTCAAGGGCGTGCCCGGTGTGGGGCAGGTCGGGCAGCCGCAGCTGAGCAAGGACGGCCTGACGGCGAACTACTCGGTCACCCTCACGGCGGACCCGGCCTCCGACGCCGCGATCGGCACCGTGTCGGGCCCGCTGCGGGACACCGCGCACGCGTCCGCGCCGCCCGGTACCAAGGCGCTCGTCGGCGGCGTCACGGCCGTGTACGTGGACATCCAGGCCACGATGAACCGCGACTACCGGGTGGTGTTCCCGGTGGCGGCGGTGCTGATCATGCTCGTGCTGGGGCTGATGCTGCGCAGCGTCGTGTCGCCGTGGTACGTGATGGCCTCGGTCGGGCTGGGCTTCGCGGCCACGCTGGGCGCGACGACGTGGCTGTTCCAGGGGATCGTCGGCGAGTCCGGGCTGATCTTCATGATCCCGCTGATCATCTACATGTTCGTGGTGGCGCTCGGCACGGACTACAACATCCTGATGATGGCGCGGCTGCGTGAGGAGGCGAAGGACGGCAAGTCGCCCCGGGAGGCGGCGGCGCTGGCCATCCGGCACACCGGGCCCACGATCGCGGCGGCCGGCGTCATCCTGGCCGGCTCGCTGGGCGCGCTGATGCTCGCGGGCAACGCCCTGCTCGCCGAGATGGGCTTCGCGCTGGCGTTCGGCATCCTCGTGGCCGCGTTCGTGATGGCGATGTTCTTCGTGCCGAGCCTCACGGCGCTCGTCGGCAGGGCCGCCTGGTGGCCCGGCCACGGCGACCGCGCGGAGGCACCGGCCGAGCCGCGTGAGCCGGTCCACAGCGGACTGGGCTGATCCGCCCAGCCGCCTCCCCGGTGACCCGGACCAGATCACGGCCCACGCGACGACGTGGCAGAACATCGCGACCGGACTCGGCGGCGGATCTCGCTGCCGCGATGCCGGCCGACGTCCGGTGGTGGACCGATCCCGGGGCGGACGCCCACCCCCAGTTCGTGAACGACCCGGCCGGCTGCCGGTCGCCGTGCCCGATCCGCCGGGCGCGGAGGCACCGGCCGAGCCGCGTGAGCCGGTGTACACCGGACGCGGCTGACCGGGGCGGGAGCGGGCGAATATCCTGGGTGTCGTGAACTGGACCGTGGACGTCCCCGTCGACACCCTTCCCGAACTGCCCCCGCTCCCGCCCGAGCTGCGCGAACGCCTCGACGACGCGCTGTCCCGCCCGGCCGCGCAGCAGCCGGAGTGGCCCGACCCGGACGCCACGCGGCGGGTGCGTGCCGTGCTGGAGAGCGTGCCGCCGATCACGGTGCCGGTCGAGATCGACCGGCTGCGGGAGCGCCTCGCGATGGTCGCGCGCGGCGAGGCGTTCCTGCTCCAGGGCGGCGACTGCGCGGAGACGTTCGAGTCCAACACCGAGCCGCACATCCGGGCGAACCTGCGCACGCTGCTGCAGATGGCCGTCGTGCTCACCTACGGCGCCAGCCTGCCCGTCGTGAAGGTCGGCCGCATCGCCGGGCAGTACGCCAAGCCGCGGTCCAACGCCACGGACGCGCTGGGCCTGCCGGTCTACCGCGGCGACATCGTGAACTCGCTGGTCGCCAAGCCCGAGCTGCGGGTGCCGGACCCGGGCCGGATGATCCGCGCGTACGCCAACGCGGGCGCGGCGATGAACCTGGTGCGCGCGCTGACCGCGTCCGGGCTCGCCGACCTGACCAAGGTCCACGACTGGAACAAGGACTTCGTCCGCACCTCGCCCGCCGGTGAGCGGTACGAGGCGCTGGCCGGGGAGATCGACCGCGGCCTGCGGTTCATGTCGGCGTGCGGGGTGACCGACACCTCCCTGCACTCCACGGAGATCTTCGCCAGCCACGAGGCGCTGCTGCTCGACTACGAGCGCGCCCTGCTGCGGCTGGACAACGCCGACGCCGCGAACCCGAAGCTGTACAACCTGTCCTCGCACTTCCTGTGGATCGGGGAGCGCACGCGCCAGCTCGACGGGGCGCACATCGCGTTCGCGGAGCTGCTGGCCAACCCGATCGGCGTCAAGATCGGCCCGACGACCACCCCCGAGCAGGCGGTCGAGTACGTCGAGCGGCTCGACCCGCGCAACGAGGCAGGCCGCCTGACGCTCATCGCGCGCATGGGCAACGGCAAGGTGCGGGAGGTGCTGCCCGCGATCGTGGAGAAGGTCGAGGCCACCGGGCACAAGGTCATCTGGCAGTGCGACCCGATGCACGGCAACACGCACGAGTCGTCCACCGGGTACAAGACGCGGCATTTCGACCGCATCATCGACGAGGTGCAGGGCTTCTTCGAGGTGCACCACAAGCTGGGCAGCTACCCCGGCGGCATCCACGTCGAGCTGACCGGCGAGGACGTCACCGAGTGCCTCGGCGGTGCGCAGGAGATCTCCGACACCGACCTCGCCGGCCGCTACGAGACGGCCTGCGACCCGCGGCTGAACACCCAGCAGTCGCTCGAGCTGGCGTTCCTGGTCGCGGAGATGCTCCGCGGCTGAGGCGTCAGCGGCTGGTGTCGATGACGCAGAACAGGTTGCCCTCGGTGTCGGCGAGCACGATGAAGTCCGGGTCCTCGGGGTAGCTGTCCCAGTCGACGCGCCGCGCCCCGAGCGACACCAGCCGCTCGACCTCGGCGGCCTGTTCGGCCGCGTTCCCGGCGTAGAGGTCCAGGTGTACGCGCGGGTGGTCCTGCACGGGTGACTCGCTCACGCCCAGCGCGAGCCCCGGGCCGCCCTCGGGCGGCACCAGCACGGCGAACCGGGCGCCGGGCTCCGGTTCGCCGTCACGCGGGACGAAGCCCAGCGCCTGCCGCCAGAAGGCGAGCGCGCGCGGCAGGTCGTCGACGCCGAGGACGGTGGTGCCCAGTCGCAGCATCGTCGGATGCTCTCACACCCGTCCGGACAGGCGGAACTCCGTGATCGTGCGCCACGGGCCGTGCTCGTCCTCGCCCGCGACGAGGCGGACGCGGTCGATGCGGGCGTGCACCGGCAGGTCCGCGACGATGTCCGTGGCGATGCGGCGCTTGCCCGCGGTGTCGCCGCTGCGGCCGTCGGCCACCGTCAGGTGCGGCACCGTGTCCGGGTGCTCGCCCGCGTAGGGCAGGTGCGCCGGAAAGCGCTTGCAGACCGCCGCGGTGAGCGCGCGGAAGTGCTCGTCCGGCTTGGGCTGCAACCACACCACGTCGTCGTCGAACCAGCGGACCTCGGTGAACGCGCAGTCGAACGCGGTCATCGCGCCCAGCGTCGCCGCCAGCACGTCGAGCGTCGCCGCGTCGATGCGGCTCGGGTGGACGAAGGGGTAGAGCACGGTCACGTGGGCGGGCACCGACGACGGGTGCGCGTCGGCCAGCCTGCGGCGGTGCGTGCTGACGAGCCGCTCGGTCTCGGGCACCGGGACGATGAGCGCGCTCCTCGTGGCGCGCGCAAGCCAAGCGGCAGTGGGGACCGGCATGCCTGCAGATTCTGCCCCACCAAGGTCACGAAAACGTCAGAGCGACCTCTCGCACAACTCCGCGGCCGACTTCAGCACCGCGTCCCGCAGGGACCCGGTGTCCGCCACGGCGGCTCCGTTCGCCTGGAGTCCGATGTGGACGGACTCGCCGAACAACGCCGCCGCGATGCCCACCGCGTGCCGCGACGCGAGCGGCACCAGCGGGTACACCTCGCGCAGCGGCGCGCCGTCGAGCGTGAGGTCGAGCTTGGGCAGCGGCACGTTCGTCACCACCGTGTCGAACAGCAACCCCGCGGCCTGCCCGGCGAACCGCGTGGCCAGGCGGTGCACGGGTGCCGGGAGGCGGCCGGCCAGCACGGGCACCGCGCCCGCACCCGCCAGCGGGCCCGCGGCCTTGTTCCGGTTCATCGACCGGCGGACCGCGTGCAGCCGCTCCACCGGGTCCTCCAGGTGCACCGGCAGCTCGCACAGGTAACCGGACAGCTGGTTCCCCGCCGTGCCACCGTCCCGGCCGCGGGTGCTGACCGGGACGAGCGCACGCAGCGGGCGGACGGTCGGACGGCGCCCCTGGTCGGCCAGCCACCGGCGCAGCGCACCCGCGAGCACCGCGAGCAGCACGTCGTTGGCCGTGCCGCCGTGCGCCGCGCGGATGGTGCGGAAGTCGGCAAGGTCCAGCCGCACGAGGCCCAGCCGCCGAGTGGCCGACTCGGGCGCGGCCAGCGGCGACACCGGGTACGGCCGCGCCGCCCGCAGGACGGCCGACGCGATGCCCAGGTTCTCACCCGCCTCGCCGATCGTGTCCTTCAGCAGCGTCAACGGTGACCTCGGCGGCGCCGGGCGCCCGGTGGCGGCGAGCAGGGTGGCGGTCACGGGCAGCTCGTCCAGCAGCCCGGCGGCGACGGCGAACGCGCCCGCCCCGTCGGTGAACGCGTGGTGCAGCTTCACCAGCAGCGCGAACCGGCCGTCGGGCAGGCCGGTGACGAGCCGCAGCTGCCACGGCGGGCGGCGCAGGTCGAGGGGTTCCTCCAGCCAGTGCGCCGCGTGCTCGGCCAGCGCGTCCTCGGTGCACCGGCCGTCCAGTTCGCGCACCTGCACGTGGCGCCTCGCGTCGAACCGCGGGTCCTCGCTCCAGTACGCGCTTCCGGGTGGCAGCAGCGACGGTGTCACCCGTTCGCGCAGCCGCGGGAGCTTCGCCGCCCGGTCCGCGAGCAGTGCCGCCAGCCGGTCCGGTGCGATCGTGCGGGCGGGGGCGAACACCGCCACCGCTCCCATGTGCATCGGGGACTTTTCCCCGTCTAGGCAGAGAAAGGCGACATCGAGCCCGCTGAGCTGACGGCCGGCCATAGGCGACCCTTCTGTGGGATTGCTCCGGATGTGGGGCCACCACTGCAGCCCACGGACATGACGAGAGGGTGGTCGTCGTGTTTCCGTGGCGCTAACACCAACATCCTTCACTCGAAAGGAGGATGCACCGTCCACAGTGGATCTTCGTGGCGCCGGAAAAGGTTCGCCGGCAGAACCGATCGAGTTACGGGAACGTGCGCAGTTCCACCTTGCTGCCCTGCTTCACCAGGTCACCGGCGTCCGGGTGCTGCTGCACCACGAAACCGAAGCCGCGGTTGCGGCCCCCACCCTTGAGGTCGGCCTGGAGACCGGCCTGCTGCAGAGCCTCCACCGCGTCCTGGATCGGCCTGCCCACCACCGACGGCACCTCGACCGCGTTGTTGGTGAACACACCCACCCGCTTGTTGTCGGTGAGCTGGCTGTTCGCCGCGGGGCTGGTCCTCGTCACCGCGCCGGCCGGCACGTCGTCGGAGGCCTCCTGGCCCGCGTCGAACGGCTCGAACCCGGCCGCCTGCAGCCGCTGGAACGCCTGGTCGCGCGACAGCCCCACGACGTTGGGCACCGGCTGCGGCGGCGGGCCCTTCGACACGATGATCGTCACCGGCGCGTTCACGTCGAGCTGCGTGCCGGGCTGCGGGTTCACGCTGATGACGTTCCCGCTGACGACCGTGGTGCTGAACTGGTCGGCGTTCGCGTCGTGCTGGGGCACCAGCTCGGCGGCGATGATGGCGGCTTCGGCCTGCGTGAGGGACGTGTTCGTGCTGATGTCGGGCACGGTCGGGCGGCCGGAGGACAGCACGACGGTGACTTCGCTGCCCTTCGCGGCGCCGGAGCCCGCGGCCGGGTCGGTGCGCACGACGAGCCCGGCGGCGATCGTGTTGTTGCGCTGCTGGGTGAACTTCGGGGTGAACCCGGCGTCGGTCAGCGTCTTCTCGGCGCTCGCCCGGTCCAGCCCGGCGACCTGCGGGATGGCCGTGCTGCTCTTGCCCGTCGGCCCCTGCGCGACGAACCAGAGCCCGGCCACGATCAACAGCAGCGCGGCCGCGGCGATGGACCAGATCAGCGCGGTCCGCCGATTTCCGCCGGATTCCGTTGCTCCGGACGGCGGAACGGGCGGCGGCGTGTGGTGGACGGGTGCCGCGGCGCGGGGCATCGCACGCGTGCCCTGCGGTCCGGTGATCGGCGAAGTTCTCCCCACGGGGGCGAAGGCGGGGACGGTGCGTTCCGCATCCGGCAACGGAGCGGGCTGGTCACCGGGCACCGGGATGGCGACCGGGCCGATGCCGAGCGAGGCCCTGATCCGGCGCAGCTCGTGCAGGAAGGCCCCGGCGTCGGCGGGCCGGGCCTCGGGGTCGCGGCGGGTGGCGCGCAGCACGAGGTCGTCCAGCGCGGGCGGCAGGCCCGGCACGACCGTGCTGGGCGCGGGCACGTCGTCGTTCACGTGCCGGTAAGCCACCGAAATCGCGGTGTCGCCGCTGTAGGGCGCCTGGCCGGTGAGCATCTCGTACAGCACGATGCCCGCCGAGTACACGTCGCCGCGCTCCCCGGCGAGGCCCGTGGTGACCTGCTCCGGCGCGAGGTAGGCGACGGTGCCGAGGATGACGCTGGAGCTGGTCGTCCCGGCGCTCGCGACGGCGCGGACGAGACCGAAGTCGGCGACCTTCACAACCCCGGTCGGCGGGGTGCCGGTGCGGCCGATCAGGACGTTCTCGGGCTTGACGTCCCGGTGCACCAGCCCCGCCTGGTGCGCGGCGGCGAGCGCGGCGAGCATCTGCTCGGCGACGGCGATCGCCAGCGGCACCTCCAGCCGGCCGCGCTCGTCCAGCAGGTCGCGCAGCGTGCCGCCGTCGACGAGCTCCATCACGAGGAACACGTGGTCCCCGTCGAAGCCCTGGTCGTGCACGGTGACCACGTTGGGGTGGTGCAGGCGGGCGGCGGAGCGGGCTTCGCGTTCGAACCGCTCGACGAAGGACCGGTCGTCGGCGAACCGGGGGTCCATGACCTTGATCGCCACCGGCCGATCGAGCCGGGTGTCGGCACCCCGGTACACCGACGACATCCCGCCCCTGGCGATCGGGGAGTCGACCCGGTAACGCCGTTCGAGGAGCGTCCCGGCCAGGCCGGTGTCGGTGGTTGTCACGCACGCGATCGTACGGACTCCCCAGGCCGGGGCGAGGGGAGGATTGAGGTTTCGTCACGCCCGGGATGCGATATTGCGCTGGGTGATACCCGATATGGCACAGTGTCAGCTGTGAGTGCGATTCCAGTCGCTGATGACGTGCTCGGACCGGACGTCGCCGTGCTCTCGCTGGCGCAGGTCAGTGAAGCGCTGGGACTGTCCGTGAACAAGGTGCGGCAGCTGCTGCGGGACGGGCAGCTGCTCGCCGTGCGCAGGGACGGCGAACTGCGCGTGCCCGCCGACTGCATCGCCGGGAACGCGCCGGTCAAGGGGCTGAGCGGGCTGCTGACGGTGCTCGCGGACGCCGGGTTCAGCCGCACGGAGATGCTGCGGTGGCTGTACTCGGAGGACGAGTCGCTGCCCGGCACCACGCCGATCAACGCCCTGCGCACCAACCACGGGACCGAGGTCAAGCGCCGCGCACAGGCGATGGCGTTCTGACGGCCGCGTAGGCCGCCGCCGCGGCCAGCTGCACCGCGGCGACCGCGAGCAGGCAGGTGGTCGGTGAGCCCGCCAGCGCGCCGCCGAGTGCCGTGCCCGCGGCGAACCCGGTGATCTTCACGCTCGCCCCGATCGTGAAGACCTGTGCCCGCAGGTGTTCCGGTGCTTCCCGGTGCCGCACGGCGAACAACGCGGTCAGCTGCGGTCCTTCGGCGAGACCGGCGAGCACGGCGGACAGGACGAGCAGGACGGGCCCGCCCAGCGCGGTCCCCACGGCGCTCGTGGCCAGGACGACCGTGCTGGCGAACACGAGCGTGTCCGGCCGCCCGCGCCACGGCCGCCGGGCGAGCACGGCGTCGGTCAGCAGCGCGGCGCCCGCGACGACGGCGAGCAGCAGAGCGCCCCGGCTCGCCCCGCCGAGACGGCTCGCGCCGACCAGCGGGTAGCAGACCACCACCATGCCCAGGCCGCCGTAGGAGATCGTCGAGGTGACGGTGGCGCGCAGGAGTGCCCGGCGCCGGACGAGCACGGTCAGCCCGGCTGTCCAGTGCGCCCTCCCGCGACTGGTGCGCCGCGCGGGCAGCGACCACGCGGCGGGCATGGCCAGTGCCATCATCGCGGCGGCGACCGCGACCGCCGTCGCCGCACCGAACCGGTCCGCGACGACGGCCGCCAGCGCGGGCCCGGCCAGGCTCGCGACGTTGAACGTCGCCGCGTCCAGCGCGGTCGCGCGGGGCAGGTCGCCCGGCGCGGCGGGCAGCTGGGAGGTCCAGCCGCCGGAGACCGCGGGGTTGCCGAGCCCGGTGACCACCGCGAGCGTGACGACGGCGGGCAGCGGCAGGTGGCCGAGCGCGAGCAGCACCAGCGCCAGCCCCAGCGCGTACCAGGCGAGCGTCGCGGCCAGCAGCAGGCCCGGCCGTGCCACGCGGTCGAGGAACGCGCCGAACACCGGCCCGCCGAGCGCCGAGGAGGCGGTGAGCCCGGTCAACAGCGCGGACGCGGCCCCCGGCGTGCCCGTGACGGAGATCCCCAGCAGCAGGACCGCCGGTCCGGACAGCTCGTCACCCGTCCGCGCGAGCGCGGCCCCTGCCAAGTAACGGCCTAGCACGCAAAGCACGTTACACTGCGGTGGTGGAACTGCAGCGAGCCGCGGATCTGGTGAACCTGCTGGTGCCGGGGGAGCCGTCACCGGCCGAGGTCGCCGACGTCCTGCGTGCGCACGGTGAACCGGAGCCGATCGAACTGACCGAGGCTGACGTGCGTGAACTGCGTGAAGCGGCGTTCGTGCTGCGGGAGATCTTCGCGGCGGAGGACGTGGACCAGGCCGCGGCACGGCTGAACGCGGCGCTGGCCCGGCACGCCCGCCCGCCGCGGCTGACCACGCACGGCGGCACCTCGGGCTGGCACCTGCACGTCGATTCGAGCGACGACGCGCCGTGGGGGGAGTGGCTGCTGACGTCGTCGTGCCTGGCGCTGGCCGTGGCACTGGCGCAGCGCCAGGCGCCGCCGGGCGGGGTGTGCGCCGCGGCGGGGTGCGGGAGGTCCTTTGTGGACAGCGGGCGCGGCGGCCCGCGCCGCTACTGCTCGGCGCGGTGCGCGACCAGGGAGCGGGTCGCCGCGCACCGGGTCAGGAGTTCTGGGCGTCCCGCCACTTGAGCCACCTTTCCAGCAGCGTCAGGTCGTAGTCTGGGCCGTTCGCCTCGGCGATGAACAACGAGACGCCACGCTCGCGCAGCCGCGGGCCCACCTCGTCCGGTTCGGCCGTGACACCGGTCGAGATCTCGATCTCCGCCGGGTCGCGGCCCACGTCCGCGCAGTGCTGCCGGAGGATCCCGACCTTGCGCTCGATCACGTCGGCGTCGCCGAAGCCGTGCCAGATGTCCGCGTGCCGCGCGACCAGCTTCAGCGTCTTCTTCTCCCCGCCGCCGCCGATGAGCACCGGGATGTCCCGCGTGGGCGCGGGGTTCAGCTTCCCGAGGCGGTTTTCGATGCGGGGCAACGCTTCCGCGAGGTCCGCCAGCCGCGAGCCCGCGGTGCCGAACTCGTAGCCGTACTCGGTGTAGTCCTTTTCGAACCAGCCGGCGCCGAGACCGAGGACGAGCCTGCCGCCGCTGATGTGGTCCACGGTCCGCGCCATGTCGGCCAGCAGCTCGGGGTTGCGGTAGCTGTTGCACGTCACCAGCGCGCCGATTTCGACGCGTGACGTCTGTTCCGCCCAGGCGGCGAGCATCGTCCAGCACTCGAAGTGCTGCCCGTCGGGATCGCCGTGCAGAGGGAAGAAGTGGTCCCAGTTGAAGAGCACGTCGACCCCGAGGTCCTCCGCCCTCGCGGCGGTCTCGCGGATCGTGCGGTAGTCGGCGTGCTCGGGCTGCAGTTGCAGGCCCACGCGCACGGGCCTGGTCGAAGCGGAACTCATACCGCCAACCCTAAGCGGCGCCGGTGATCCTCGCCGCCGCGAGGCGGCCCGAGATCAACACCGGCGGGATGCCGACGCCCGGTGTCGTCCCGCAGCCGGCCAGCACGACGTTTTCCAGGCCCCGCACCAGGTTTCCCGGCCGGAACGGACCCGTCTGGGCGAACGTGTGCGCGAGCGAAAACGGGGTGCCCGCCGCCAGGCCGCGCTCCGCCCACGTCTGGGGCGTGACGACCTCCGCGACCCGGTACTCGTCCTCGAAACCCGTGAGCCCGCGATGCGTCAGCACACGCAGCAGCTCCTGCCGGTACGCCGGACCGACGCGGGGCCAGTCGATCCGGCCGGTCCGCAGGTTCGGCGCCGGGGCGAGCACCGACACGACCTGACCGTCTGCCGCGAGCGTGGGATCGGTCGCGGTCGGGCGGGTCACCAGCAGCGACGGGTCCGACATCAGCCGTCCCTCGCGGATGATCTCCGCGAACGTCCGCGACCACGCGCCGCCGAAGAAGATGGTGTGGTGGTCCAGTTCCGGCCAGCTGCGGCGGGTGCTGCCGTGCAGCACGACGGCGGAGGGCGAGTACCGCAACGGCAGCGGGCGCTTCGGGCGCGTGCCCAGCAGGCGGTACGCGGTCGTCAGCTCGGTCGCCAGTACCACGGCGTCACAAGGAATCCGCTCGCCCGCGCGCGTGCGCACCGCCCGCACCCGCGAGGAAACCCTTTCCAGCCAAGCGGCTTCGGTCTTGAACCGCACGTCCGCCCCGGCGCGCTCCGCCGCGTCCGCGAGCACCTGCCCGACGCGGCCCATCCCGCCGAGCGGGTAGTACACCCCGGCGATCGTGTCCATGTACGGGATGACGCCGTACGCGGCGAGCGCGGTGCGCGGGTCGAGCCCGGCGTAGAGCGACTGGAACGAGAACACCCGGCGCAGCCGGTCGTCGGCCAGGAAACGGCCGATGCGGGGGCCGAGCCGCCCGAAACCGCCCAGCGCCAGCAGTTTCAGCATCTCCGGGCGCGCGAGGTCCAGCGGGGAATCGAAGTTCGCGCCGATGAACCGGTCCTTTTCGACCTCGTACAGCTCGCTGAACCACCGGCGCAGCCTGCGGTAGCCGTCAGCCTCCCGCGGTCCTGCGAACTCCCGGATCTCCGCCTCCATCGCGTCACCATCGGTGCACACGGCCAGCGAGCTGCCGTCGGCGAACCTCGCCCGGTAGGCGGGATCGAGCCGCACCAGGCGCAGCGGGTTCGGTTGGCCCGCGGCCGCGAGGGCTTCGTCAAGCAGCTCCGGCATGGTCAGCACCGTGGCGCCCGTGTCGGCCTTGTACCCGTCGTACTCCTGGCCGCTCACGCGCCCGCCCGGCCGGTCGTCCCGCTCCAGCAGCGTGACGCGCCGGCCCGTGCCGAGCAGGTGCAGCGCCGCGGACAGCCCGGCCAGCCCGGCTCCGATCACGACCACGTGGTCCCCGCGCATCTAGAACGTCCTCTGCGTCGCCCTGGCCGCCAGGTCCGCGAGCGCGGCCGCGGCGGGTTCGGTCAGGCCGGCCTCGTCGAGCGCGTGGAGCGCCGCGCCGGTCAGGTGCTCGATCCGCTCCTCCACCGCGGGCACCGCACCCACCTCGCGCAGCACCGCGCGCACGTCGTCGATGTCCTTTTCGGACAGCAGCGGGTTGCCCAGCGCGTGGGTGATCACGTCGGCCCTCGGCGGGTCCGCCCGCCGCAGGCCGAGCGCGATGAGCAGGGTCCGCTTGCCCTCGCGGAGGTCGTCCCCCGCCGGTTTGCCCGTGACCGACGGGTCGCCGAACACGCCGAGCAGGTCGTCACGCAGCTGGAAGGCGATGCCGAGGTCGCGGCCGAACCGCCGCAGCGCGGCGACCTGCGCATCCCCCGCGCCCGCCAGCGCGGCACCGAGGTGCAGCGGCCGTTCCACTGTGTACGCCGCGGTCTTGAGGCGGCTGACGCGCAACGCGGCCTCGGGCGAGGCGTCACCGGTGACCTGCGTGTGCACGTCGAGGTACTGCCCCGCCAGCACTTCCGTGCGCATCGCGCGCCACACCGGGCGCGCGGCGTCGAGCGTCGCGGGCGGGAGCGGGGACGCGCCGAACATGTCATCGGCCCACGCCAGCGCCAGGTCGCCGACCAGCACCGCGGCGGCGAGCCCGAACCCGGCCGCGGTGCCCGCCCACTGCTGGGAGGTGTGCAGGTCCGCGAACGCCACGTGCACGGTGGGCCTGCCGCGCCGGGAGTCGGAGGAGTCGATGAGGTCGTCGTGGATCAGTGCGCACGCCTGCACGAGTTCCAGGCTCGCGACGGCCTGCAGCACGCCGTCGGCGTCCGCCGTACCGCCGCCGGTACCGCGCCAGGCCCACCACGCGAACGTCGGACGGAGACGCTTCCCGCCGCGCAGCACGAACTCCGTGAGCGCGTCGACGCCGGAGGCGAACACCGGCTCCGCCCCCACGATGTCCGCGCCGGCTTCGCGGAGGAACCGGGTCAGCACGCGCTCCACGTTGCCCGGAAGGTCGGCGTCGTAGTCCATGCCCCTATGGTCGTGCCTGGGGGGCACTTTCGCCGCGCGGGGTGGTCACGGTGTGAGCATTTCCGTAATCTCGCCTGGTGGCGACCTTCGTGACCTTCCATGCCCATCCCGACGACGAGTGCATCTCCTGCGGCGGGGTGATGCGCAAGGCCCACGAGGACGGCCACCGCGTCGTCCTCGTCGTGGCGACCCGCGGCGAGCAGGGCGAGATCCCGCCCGGTCTGCTGTCCGACGGCGAGTCGCTGGCCGAGCGCCGCGCGGCCGAAACCCTTGCCGCGGCCGAGATCCTGGGCGTGTCCAGGGTGGAGTTCCTCGGCTACGCGGACTCCGGGATGATGGGCGAGCCGACCAACGACGAGCCCGGCACGTTCTGGACCGCGCCGGTCGAGGAGGCCGCGGCGAAGCTCGCGGCGATCCTGCGCGAGGAGAACGCCGAGGTCCTGACGTGCTACGACGACAACGGCGGCTACGGCCACCCCGACCACATCCAGGTGCACCGCGTCGGCATGCGGGCCGCGGAGCTCGCCGGCACCCCGCGGGTCTTCCAGTCGACCGTGAACCGCGACCACATGCGCCGGGGCGTCGCCGAGATGGCCGACGCGGGTCTGCCGCTGCCCTCGCTCGAGGAGATCGAGGGGATCGGCAAGCCGGAGAGCGAAATCACGACGGTGGTGGACGTCACGCCGTGGCTGGAGTACAAGCGCCAGGCGATGCGTGCGCACCCGAGCCAGATCAGCGAGGACTCGTTCTTCCTCGGCACGCCCGACGACGTGTTCCGCTACACCTTCGGCACGGAATGCTTCATCCGCGTCGGCGCCGAGCCGGGCGAGCTCACCGACGACCTGTTCAAGTGAGGCTGCGCCTGCCGAAGACGACGTCGGCGACGTCGCCCGAACGCAGGTAGGCGCCCGGGGTCTGGAACTCCCACATGCCCGCGGCGATCGACAGGTCCTCGTCGACGCCCTTGAACTCCCGGGAGATGCCGCGCACGGGGACCGCGACGATGTCGTCGAGGTCCGCGATGTTCACCCACCGCCGCACGAGCGGCGGCCGGGTGCGGTTCTCCGGCGGCCGCAGCCGGTCGAGCACGACCGGCTGCGCGAGCGGGCTGCCCAGCGTCACGAGCAGGTCGACGTCGTGTTCCTGGTGCGCCCACAGCGCTTCGTAGGCCACGACGCTGCCGAGCGAGTGGGCCACCACGACCTGGGGCCGCTGTTCGTCGATCGCCTCGGCGACGGACCGCGTGGCGGCCTGCCTCGCCTCTTCGGCGTCGAGGTAGGCGTGCAGCTCCCGGCAGAACGTCAGCGCGAACAGGCGGGTGCCGGGGCCGTGCGCGCGGAGGAGCCAGTCGTTCGCGAGCGCGAGGCGGTCCTCCGGTGGTGCCGCGGTCATGCCGGGGCGCAGGAGCGCGATCCACTCGGTCAGCAGGTGCTGTTCGGTCGGGGAGAGCGAATCCGGGTCCTCGTCGAGGCTGTGCCCGGACTCGGGGTGCAGGTGGTGGGCGTAGTAGGCGACCTCGAGGTCCACGGAGGAGTTCGACGGCATCGCCGTGCCCAGGTGCTGGAACCAGTCCGCGGCAAGCGCTTTCGCCGCCTCCGGGGCGGAGCCCTTCCGGCGGTGGTAACGATGGGTACCGATTCCGTGCACGCCGAGTACCCGGAGCATCCGCATCCCTTCGCCGCCATCCGGACAGGGGAGAAGTCGTCCTGCCGCTGTCCGCCGTTACCTGCCGCGGCCATACTCGCACTCGTGTCCACCTATCGAGCGAGGCCCGGGTCCGGAGTCGTGCGCTGCTGGTGGGAGCAGCGGGCCGGTGCGGACGGGCGGGTGCAGCGGGTCGTGCCGGACGGCTGTTCGGACCTCGTCGTGTTCGACGACGGGGAGGCGATTTTCGTCGGGCCGGCGCTGGACGTGGCGCTCGTCCCGCTCCCGCCGGGCGCGCACCTGCGGGGGCTGAGGTTGCGCACGGAAGCGCTCGGACCCGTGCTGCGGCTGCCCGCGCACGAGCTGGCGGGAGCGACCGTGCCGGTGTCGGAGGTCCTGCCGGAGCGGCTGGCGCGCCTCGCCGTCGAGCAGGTGTGGGAGGGCGTGCTGCCCGAGCCGCTGCGGAAGTCCTCGGCGGACCCCCGCGTGACCCACGCCGTGCGGAGGCTGTGGTCCGGTGGCACCACGGTCGCGGCGGTCGCCGACGAACTGGGTGTGGCGGACCGCCACCTCCGGCGGCTGTTCCTCGACCACACGGGGATGACGCCGAAGGCGGTGCACCGGGTGGGACGGTTCCAGCGGTTCCTGCACGCGGCGGACACCACGCGGGTTTCACTGGCGGACCTGGCAGCGGACGCGGGCTTCGCCGACCAGGCACACCTGGCCCGCGAAGTCCGCGCCCTGGCCGGGCTCCCGCCCCGCGACCTGCTGAGGGAACGGCGGGGGGACTAACCCGGCGCCACCGCCCGGCCGGTCTGCGGCGAGATCATCCCGGCGCACAGCCCCTTGCTCGCCAGCGTCTGCGCGATGCGCGGGATCGCGGCGACGGTGTTCGCCGGCCAGTCGTGCATGAGGATGATCTGCCCGTTCGTCAGCCGCGCGTTGGCCTGGACGATCGCGTCGGTGCTCGCGCCGTTCCAGTCCTGCGAGTCGACGTCCCAGATGATCTGCGTGAGGCCGTAGCGTGCCGCGACCGACTGCACCGTCGAGTTCGTTTCCCCGTAGGGCGGGCGGAACAACCTCGGCGTGCCGCCGCCCGCGTTCGCGATCGCCTGCTGCGTACGGGAAATCTCCGAATCGACCTGTGCCTGGCTCAGCTGCGTCAGGTGCGGGTGCGTGTAGGTGTGGTTGCCCACCCACATCCCCGCACTGACCTGCGCGGCGACCTGAGCGGGGTAGGCGGCCGCGTACTGGCCCTCGTTGAACATCGTGGCCCGCAAACCGTTCTGCCGCAGTGCGTTGAGCAGCGCCGGGGTGTTGCCGGAAGGACCGTCGTCGAACGTGAGCCCGACGTAGCCGCTGCACGAAGCGGCCTGTGCGGGAGCGGCGGCGACGGTCAGGGCGGTGGCTCCCGCCGCTGCCACCGCGGCGGCCGCGAGCCCACGGCGGAAACGCGATTTCCTGGACATGACAATTCCTTTTTTATTGTGCGCGCGTCGGGGAGCGGTCTCCCGCGACTGGGCTGCGCGGGAGACCGCTGATCGGAGTGTTTTTTCAGCCCACCGTGATGTTCGAGTTACCGCTGCTCTGGTATCCCTCGGTCGCCAGGATCATGTAGTAATTGAAACTGCCGAGCGGCATACCGGCCCGCGCCCACGCGTCGAAATGGTTTCCGGTCGTGATCGTGCCACCGGTCCGCTTCGACTGCCGGACGCTCCAGTACTGGTTGAACGTCTTGGTGCCTTCGACGGACGGCGCGTTGTACCGCGTCGTCTGGTAGATGTCGTACGTGCCGCCGTCGGACGTGACCGTGCCCTTGTACGTGCCGGTGGGCCGGTACGTACCCCAGTTGTCGACGATGTAGTACTCCACCAGCGGGTTCGAGGTCCACCCGTACAACGCGAGGTAGGCGTTGCCGGACGGGTTGAAGCTGCCCGAGTAGCTCACGGTCCGGCGGCTGCCGTTGCTCCATCCCTTGCCCGCGACGAAGTTCCCGCAGTTGGTCCAGTTGGTGCGGTAGTTGCCGCCCGAGGACAACGTCATCGAGACCTGGCCGCCGCCGTCGGTCCAGAACGAGTAGTAGTACCCGTTGTTCGTCCCGGTCTGGTTGGTGGTGATGGTGGTGTCCGCGCTCGCGGTACCGGGTGCGAAAACCGTGGTCACGGCCAGCAGTGCGGCGCAGATCGTGCCGAAAAGCACTTTCCTCCGACCGTTTCCGGGGGATCTGAAGGCGTGTTTCATGGGTCGATTTCCTCCTCATCGACGCTGACTGGTGGCGAGGAAGTACCGATCGGTGGACCGAGTATGCCCCTGATTTTCCAACGGTGTCAACCACGGATTTCGAAAGTTTTCGAATGCCTGGAATGGGGCTGCGCCGGAGGGGTGACCATTCCGGAAATCATGATCGCGACGATTTCCGAAAATTTTCGGAATGGTTCAGGGGGTGCCGTGCAGCCGGCTCGCGCCCGCGCGGATGGCGTCCGACAGCGCCGCCGTCGGACCGTGCAGCGCCGCGCGGCGCGCGGTGAGCACGAACTCGACCTCACCGGGATCGGGCAGACCGTGGCCGGCGGGCAGTTCGACGAGCCCCGCGGGCACCAGGCTGCGCGCGAACACCGCGACCCCGAGCCCGGCGAGCGCGGCGGCGCGCAACCCGTTGAGGCTGCCGCTCGTGCACACACCGCGCCACTGCCGTCCCGCGCGCCGCAGGGCGTCGAGCGCGCGGGCACGCGTGATGCTCGGCGGCGGGTAGGCGATCAGCGGCACGGGTTCGCCGGGGTCGAGTTCGAAGCCCTCACGGCCCACCCACACCAGCGGCTCCGTCCACAGTGCACCGACGCCGTCCTCGCCCGCGGCCCGCTTGCCCAGCACCAGATCCAGTTCGCCCGCACGCAGCTGCTCGTGCAGCACACCGGACAACGCCACCGTCAGCTCCAGGTCCACGCGCGGGTGCGTGCGCCGGAACTCGCCGAGGATCTCCGGCAGCGGGCCGGCCACGAAGTCCTCCGAGGCGCCGAAGCGGACCCGTCCCCGCAGTTCGCCGCCTGTGAAATAGTTCATAGCCGTCTCGATCGTGTCGAGCACGTTGGCGGCGAACCCGATCATCGCCTCGCCGTCGGCCGTGAGCTCCACGGAGTGCGTGTCCCGCACGAACAGCTGCTGCGTGCTCGCCCGCTCCAGCTTGCGAACGTGCTGGCTGACGGTGGACTGCCGCAGCCCGAGCCGCTGCGCGGCCCGCGTGAAGCTGCGCGTCTCCGCGACCACGAGGAACGTCCTCAGCCACACCGGGTCCAGCACGCGTCCGAGCGTATATCACCGTTCGCGATAACAGTTAGAGCAGCGATCATACTTCACAATCGGTTCGTTCCGGCCCAAGATCGGAGGATCCCAGCGAAAGGACCGGATTCATGCGTGGGGCGGCGTTGCTCGCGAAAACCCGGATCGACCCGTTCATCCTCGGCATCCTCGCCGCGGTGGGGGTCGCCGCCCTGCTCCCCGCGCGCGGCCAGGGCGCGGACGTCGCATCGGCCGTCAGTTCGGTCGGCGTCGGCGCGCTGTTCTTCCTCTACGGCGCACGACTGTCCACAGCGGAGGCGATGGCCGGGCTCCGGCACTGGCGGCTGCACCTGACGATCCTCGTCTCGACCTTCGTCCTGTTCCCGCTGCTGGGTCTGGCGGCGAAACTGCTCGAACCCTCGGTGCTGAGCCCGGAACTGGTGGCGGGCGTGATCTTCCTGTGCGCGCTGCCGTCCACAGTGAACTCCTCGATCGCGTTCACGTCGATCGCCCGCGGCAACGTGGCGGCCGCGATCTGCGCCGCGTCGTTCTCCAGCCTCATCGGCATCGTGCTCACCCCGCTGCTGGTGGGCCTGCTGCTGAACACCACGGGCAACGGCTTCTCGCTGCACTCGGTGACCGACATCGTGCTGCAGCTGCTCGTGCCGTTCGTCGCCGGGCAGCTCCTCCGCCGGTGGATCGGCGGCTGGATCACCGCGCACAAGAAGGTGCTGGGCCGGGCCGACCGCGGGGTCATCCTCATCGTCGTCTACACGGCGTTCAGCGAGGGCGTGGTCGCCGGGATCTGGCACCGGCTCAGCTGGGTCTCGCTCGTCGTGCTGCTGGTCGTGAACCTGGTGCTGTTCTTCGTCGTGCTGGGCGTGCTGCGGTTCCTCACCCCGCGCCTTGGCTTCGCCCGCGAGGACCGGATCGCGATCGTCTTCTGCGGGTCGAAGAAGAGCCTGGCCAGCGGGCTGCCGATGGCCACCGTGTTGTTCCCCGCGCACAGCGTCGGGCTGATCGTGCTGCCGCTGATGCTGTTCCACCAGGCCCAGCTGATGATCTGCGCGGTGCTCGCCCGCCGGTGGGGCGCGCGGCAGCCCGAACTCGCTTCCTGAACGAGACATATGTCGCACGCGCCTCAGGCCATTAGTATGAGCCGCATGAAGACGGTCGTCGAACGGTTGCGGGGCACGTCCCCGGTGTTCTCCGTGGAGTTCTTCCCGCCCCGCGACGCCGCCGACGAGGCCGTGCTGTGGCGCTCCATCCGCGAGCTGGAGGGCTTCGACCCGGCGTACATGTCCATCACCTACGGCGCGGGCGGGTCGAGCCGTGACGGCACGATCCGCAACATCGCGAGGGTGGCCACCGAGACCACGCTGGTCCCGATGGCCCACCTGACCGCGGTGGACCACTCGGTCGCCGAGCTGCGCAACGTCATCGGCTGGTATGCCGCCGTCGGCGTGCGCAACATCCTCGCGCTCCGTGGTGACCCGCCGGGCGACCCGTACGGCGAATGGGTGCCGCACCCCGAGGGGCTCACCTACGCGGAGGAGCTGGTCGAACTCGTCCGTTCGCTCGGTGACTTCTGCGTGGGCGTGTCGGCCTTCCCGTACGGCCACCCGCGTTCGGCCGATCTCGACACCGACACCAAGTACCTCGTGCGCAAGTTCAAGGCCGGTGCCGAGTTCGGCATCGCGCAGCTGTTCTTCGAGGCCGAGGACTTCCTGCGGCTGCGGGACAGGGTCGCCGCCGCGGGCTGTGACGCGCTGCTCATCCCCGGCGTCATGCCGCTGACCACGCCACGCACGCTCAAGACCACGATCAAGCTGTCCGGCGCGGCGTGCCCGCAGTGGCTGCTCGACCGGCTGGGGCCGCTGGAGAGCGACCCGAAGGCGTTCCGCGCCGAGGGGCTGGACGTGGTGACCGAGCTGTGCGAGCGGCTGATCGCCGAGGGCGTGCCGGACCTGCACTTCTACACGTTCAACCGCTCGAAGGCGACGCGCGAGGTCGTGCAGCGCCTCGGGCTGGTGCCCGTACGGGCCTGAAAAACCGGCTTGCCGTGGGCAGGTAAGTTGCCCCCATGGCGTCTGTGCACGAAATCTCCGACCGGTTCGTGACCGAGTTCGCGGCGGCCCACCCCGTCGCCGCGACGGAGCTGGGGATTCCCGGCTACGACGACCAGCTCACCGACTACTCGCCGGAGGGCCACGCGGCCCGCGCCGCCCTGTCCCGCCGCGCGCTCGCGGAGATCGAAGCCACCGAACCCGCCGACGCCGGTGAGCGTGCCGCGAAGGCGGTCTTCACCGAGCGCGTCGGGCTGGACCTGGAGATCCACGAAGCGGGCCTGGACGCCGCCTCGCTGAACGTGATCGCCAGCCCGGTGCAGGACCTCCGCATGGTCTTCGACCTCATGCCGACCGACACCGAGGAGCAGTGGGCGAACATCGCCGCCCGCCTGCACAAGGTCCCCGTGGCCGTCGACGGCATCCGCGCCTCCCTGCTCGCCGCCGCCGAGGCGGGCAACGCGCCCGCGTTGCGGCAGGTCACGAAGGTCGCCGAGCAGGCCGAGACGTGGGCGGGTCTGGGCGGTGAGAAGGGCTTCTTCGACAGCCTCGTCGCGAACGGCCCGGAGGCCCTGCGCAAGGACCTCGAACACGGCGCGCGGTCGGCGCAGGAGGCGTACGCCGAGCTGGCCGGGTTCCTGCGCGCGGAACTGGCGCCCAAGGCCCGCGTCAAGGACGCCGTCGGCGAGGACGCGTACCGCCTGTGGTCGCGCTACTTCACCGGCGCCGCGCTCGACCCGCGTGAGGCCTACGAGTGGGGCTGGGGCGAGTTCGCCCGCCTCGAAGGCGAAATGCGCGAGGTGGCCGCCCGCATCAAGCCGGGCGCGACGCTGCACGAGGTGGCCGAAGCGCTCGACGCCGACCCGAAGTACCGGGTGCACGGCCGCAAGCAGTTCGAACAGTGGATGCAGCGGCTGTCCGACACCGCGCTGCGCGAGCTGCGCGGCAAGCACTTCGACATCCCCGACGAGCTGATGGCGCTGGAGTGCCGGATCGCGCCTCCCGGTGGCGGCGCGGGTGCGTACTACACCGGTCCCAGCGAGGACTTCTCCCGTCCCGGCCGCATGTGGTGGTCGCTGCCGCCGGGCCGTGACGAGTTCTCCACGTGGCGCGAGGTCAGCACCGTCTACCACGAGGGCGTGCCGGGCCACCACCTGCAGATCGCGACCGCGGTCGCGCAGCCCTCGCTCAACCGGTTCCAGCGGATGCTGGCGTTCGTCTCGGGGCACGGCGAGGGCTGGGCGCTCTACGCCGAGCGGCTGATGCAGGACCTCGGTTACCTCTCCGACGACGGCGAGCTGTTCGGCATGCTCTCCGAGCAGCTGTTCCGCGCCGGCCGCGTGCTCGTCGACTTCGGCATGCACCTGGAGCTGGAGATCCCGAAGGGCACGGGTTTCCACGAGGGCGAGCGCTGGACCCCGGAGCTGGGCCTGGAGTTCATGCTCACCCGCACCATCACCGACCCGCCGCTGGTGCACGACGAGATCGACCGCTACCTCGGCTGGCCGGGGCAGGCGCCCGCGTACAAGCTCGGTGAGCGGCTGTGGCTCGAAGCCCGCGAGGACGCCCGCCGCAGGCAGGGATCTTCCTTCGACATCAAGGAGTTCCACACCAAGGCCCTCCGCCTCGGCGGCATGGGTCTCGACACCCTCCGCACCCAACTGGCCGAACTGGACTGACATGCACCGCATCTACCGCGTCACCCCACCGCCCCGCGCCTAGCGGGGCGGAACACTCGCACGTCTTTCGCCCCGCGTCGGTGTCCTCGAAAACCTCGACGCTGGAGCGTTTCCCATGTCTTCCTCCGTTGCCGCGCCCGCGCGCGGCCGTTCGGCGTTCGCGCTGGTCCTCGCCGGCATCCTCTGGGGTACCGGCGGCCTGTCCGGCAACCTGCTGGCCGAAAAGGCCGGCCTGCACCCGTTGTCCGTTGCGGCCTTCCGGCTGCTGCTGGGCGGCGGCTGCACGGTGCTGTTCCTCGTCGTCACGCGCCGTCGTCCACAATGGACGGTGCCGGTGGTGCGGCGGCTGCTCGTGGCCGGGGTGCTGCTCGGCCAGTTCCAGGCGTGCTACTTCGGTGCGGTGTCGCTGACGTCGGTCAGCCTCGCGACGATGGTGACGATCGGCAGCGTGCCGGTGTTCGTCACGCTGGCCACGACCGCGGTCCGGCGCCGCCGTCCCGCCACGACGACGCTCGTCTCGACGGCGGCCGCGGTGGCCGGGCTGGCGCTGCTCACGTGGTCGCCTGCCGGGCTGTCCGGCGGCGGCCGGCTGCTCGGCGGGGTCGCGCTCGCGCTGACCGCCGGTGCCGGGTTCGCACTGCTGACCCTGGTGACCCGGCGCCCGGTCGAGGGCCTCGACTCGTTCGGCACCACCGCGTTCGGGCTGCTCATCGGCGGGGTGCTGCTGCTGCCGCTCGGGCTGGCGTCGGGCATGGCACTGCCGCTGCGGCCCGACGTGGTCGCGGTCGCGCTGTACCTCGGCCTCGTGCCGACGGGTGTGGCCTACGGCGCGTACTTCCTGGCGCTGCGCACGGCGGCCCCCGTCGTCGCCGCGTTGTCCGCGCTGCTGGAACCGCTGACGGCGGCCGTGCTGTCGGCGTTCCTCCTGCACGACGAACTGGGCGTGACCGGGTGGACCGGCGCCGCCCTGCTCGTCACCGCACTCGCGGTCAGCTACCTGCGGGAGTGACGGAGGCCCCGCCCGGGGGCTCGAGCGGCAGGGCGCGGCCGAGGATCGCGAACGGCCGCGGGTCGCCGGCGAAGTGGTAGTCGCGCAGGACGTCGACGAACCCCACCCGCCGGTAGAGCTTCCAGGCCCGGCTCGGGCCCTCGGGCGTGGACAGCAGCACGTGCCGGTTCGGCACGCCGTCGAGCAGCCGCCGCAGCAGGTTCTCGCCGATGCCGTGGGCCTGGCTGCGCGGGTGCACGTGGATCTCGGTCAGCTCGAAGTAGTCGGCGAGCCAGTGGTCGGCCGCCGCCTCACCGCCGCTCCGCACCAGCCCCCGCCGCACCTGCTCGTGCCACCACTGGCCGGGGTTGCCGCGGTAGCCGTAGGCGATGCCCAGCAGCCGCCCGTCGGCGTCGAGCGCGGCGAACCCACGCCAGCCGTCGCGCAACGCGTGCGTCAGCCACATCGGGGCCCGCTGCTCCGCCGTGCCCGGCGGGTAGCGCATCGCCTCGACGTAGATGGCCAGCGCCTCGCGCAGGCGCGCGCGGAAGTCGTCCGCGGTCAGTGGCACGAACTGGGTGGACACCGTGGTCATGTACCCACTCCCGCGGCCTGCCCGCCGGTGAGCGCCAGCAGATCGGCGAAAGTCGTGGGGAACACCGACTTCGCGTGCCCCGCGGCGGCCCACACGACGTCGTACTGCTCGAGCGCGGTGTCCACGATCGTGGGAATGCGGGCCGGGTGGCCGACCGGGGCGACCCCGCCGATGACCTGACCCGTGTGCTCCTTGACGAACGCGGGGTCGGCCTTCTCGACGGAGACGGCGCCGACGAGCTCGGCGAGCCTGCCGGTGTCCGCCCGGTGCGCGCCGGAGGTCAGCGACAACAGCGGGCCGGTGTGGTCGGCGTACACGGCCCGGAAGATCAGGCTGTTCGCGATCGCGCCCACCGTCACGCCGAGCGCTTCGGCGGCCTGTGCCGCCGTGCGCACCTCGGCGGGCAGGATGCGGATGCCGCGGGCGGCGTCGTGCTGGCCCGCTTCCGCCAGTGCGGCGGCGACCTTGGCGACGGCCGGGTGGTCGAGGCTGCTCATACCGATATGAGATCACGGACCGCCCGTGCGGGCGACGCTCGGTTCCGTTCCCGCCCGGGTGAGCACCAGGCCGACGGCGAGCCCCGCCGCGACGACCGCGATCCCGGTCCAGACCAGCGGCCCCGGCAGGTCACCGCCGGTGAGCGCGGCGGCGACGGGCGCGATCCCGGTGAGCAGCCCGCTGCGCCCCGGCCCGAGCCGGGCGACGGTCGAGTACCACAGCAGGAAGGCCGCCGCCGTGACCAGGACCGCGAGGTAGGCGATCGCGGCCCATTCCGTCCCCGTGGCGGGGAGCGTGTCTTCTTCGGCTGCTCCGAGCAGCGCGAACATGACCGCGCCGAGCCACACCGAGTGCAGCGACACGCCCCACGCGCCGTGCCTGCCGAGCACCGGCACGGCGAGCAGCGTGAACCCGGCCTCGCACAGCAGCGCCACCGCGGCCCACGCGACGCCGGCCGCGTCGGTCCGGCCGGTCCCTTCGACGAGGACGCTGCCGACCGTGACGACCACCGCCGCGAGCAGGATCCGCCGGTGCGGCCGCTGTCCCTGCAGCAACGGTCCGACGAGCCCGAGCAGCACCGGTACGCACGCGACGGCCACCGCGATGACGGCGGGTTCGGCGTGCTCGCCGCCCCGCACGAGCGCGACGTTGAACAACACCAGCCCGCTCGCCGCGACCCCGGCCAGCCACAGCCATTCGCGGCCTCGCGGGAGGAGGATCCGGTGCCCCGTGGCCCTGGCCAGCGCCAGCAGGATGACGAACGCGATGGCGTAGCGGATCGCCTGCGTCGTGAACAGGGGAGCGTCGCCGAGCGAGCCCGAAACCGTGACGCTGCCGCCGACGAACGCCATCGCGGCGGCGCCGGGCAAGGCCGTGCGGATGCTGTGCATGCGGCCAGCCTGTCGTCAGAATGGTCCGATGGACAGGGCCAAAGAAGGGGCGGACGACTGGTCCAAAGCCACGGACTTCCTGCAGCTCGACGTGCGTGAGGCCCCGCCGGGCGGGCTGTCGGACTGGCTCGCCGGACGGCTGCGGCACGCCATCACCGACGGGCGGCTGCCCGTCGGCGCCCGGCTGCCGCCGACCCGCGTGCTGGCGGGGGAACTGGGCGTCTCGCGGGGCGTCGTCACCGAGGCGTACCGGCGGTTGGCGGAAAGCGGGCAGATCGCGGGCCGCGGACGCACCGGGACCGTTGTGGTCGCCGTGCCTGCCGCGTCCCCGAGCCCGGTTGTGCGTGCGCCGTCAGGGTTTCCGGTCGAAGCCGGACCGGACGTGTTCGAGTCCCTGCGCGCCGCCCCGGCTCGCATCGACCTTTCGCCCGGCGTGCCCGACCTGGCCGCGTTCCCGCGCGCGGCGTGGCTGCGGGCCGAACGCCGCGTGCTGGACCGCTTGTCCCCGGCGGACTTCGGGTACGGCGACCCCCGGGGCGCCCCGCGCTTCCGCGCCGCGGTCGCGCAGTGGCTGGCCCGCAACCGCGGGATCGCGGTGGACCCGGACGAGGTCGTGGTCGTCGCCGGGGTCGCGCAGGCGCTCGTCCTGCTCGCGCGCGTGCTCGCCGCCGAGGGGATTTCCACGGTGGCGGTGGAGGATCCGGGCTCGCTGGGCGCGCGGCGGCAGTTCCAGGGCTGGGGGTTCGCGACCCCGCCGGTCCCGGTGGACGGTGACGGGGTGCGGGTCGCGGACCTCCGTGCGAGCGGCGCGCCGGTGGCGCTGCTGACGCCCGCGCACCAGTTCCCGACGGGAGTGGTCCTCGACGGCGGTCGCCGGCGGGAGCTGCTGCGCTGGCTGGACGAAGGCGGCCTGGTCATCGAGGACGACTACGACGCCGAGCACCGTTACGACCGGCCGCCGGTGCCCGCGCTGCGCTCGATGCGGGCCGATGGGATCTGCTACGCGGGCAGCGTGTCGAAGCTGCTGGCGCCCGCGCTGCGGGTGGGCTGGCTGCTCGTGCCGGGGGAATACCGTTCTGCCGTGGTCGCCGCCAAACGCGAGGCGGATCTCGGAAATTCCGTCCTGCCCCAACTCGTGCTCGCGGAATTGGTGGAAACGGGCGAACTGGAGCGCCAGTTGCGGTTGCTGCGGCGACGGCACCGCCGGAGGCGGGACGTGATGATCGCCGCACTCGCCGAGCACCTGCCGGGCGCCCGTGTGCACGGCGCCTCGGCCGGGCTGCACCTGACGATCACCTTCGACGGCGAGTTCTCCGACGTCGAGCTGGCGGCGACCGCACTGGAGCGGGGCGTGAAGGTGCAGCCGCTGTCGTGGCACCGGCAGCGGCCGGGGCCGCCGGGGCTCGTGCTGGGCTACGCAGCGAGCGCCACGGGTGACCTGGCGGAGGGAATAGCGGTGCTCGGTTCGGCGCTGAACGAAAGGGAGTTCGATCACCGGATCGAGGCTTGAACGAACACGTGTTCGAAGTTAGGCTGGAAGTCGCTCGAACACAGGTTCGACACCCGGTGGAGCGCTCGCCGGTGCGGTGCCCGGCGTGGGAGCGGGGGAAGCGCCTCCGCGCCGGGCACCGTGGCCACCAGCAAGAACAGGGAGGGGCAATGTCCATTGCCACCGTCGCGTCCCGTGCCGGTTCGGGGCAGCACGCGCTGCCGTTGCCGGTGCGGCCGCCCACCGCGCCTGCCGCCGTGGCTCTGCTGAACGAGGCCCGGCAGGGGCTCGCCGAGGCGGAGCACGCCACGGACCCGGTCACGAAGTTCGTCACGTCCTACCTGGCGGCGTTGCGGGGTGGCGCCGCCGTGCTCGCCGCCCGTGGCCGCCCGCACCGCGGGCGCGCCCGGCCCGCGAGCGTGTGGGTGCTGCTGGAGTCGGCGGCGCCCGAGCTGGCCGAGTGGTCGGCGTACTTCGCGGCGAACTCGGCCGCGCGGGCCGCCGCGCAGGCGGGGATCACGCGGCGGATCACCGAGGCCTCGGCGGCGGAGCTGTGCCGTCAGGCCGGGTTGTTCCTCGAGCTGGCCGACCGGGTGGTGCACCCTCGTGCCGAGGCCGTCCGGCAGTGCGCCGAGCCGCCGGGGCGGAGGAAGGCCCAGCGCCCGTAATGGCCGGTCAAGCCCTGATCGACCACGGTCGTTTTCTCGACGCGCTCGGTATCGAGGTGGAGTTGCTGATCGACGCTTCGCACGCGGCGCCCGCCGGCACGCCGGTGCCCTCCTGCCCGGGGTTCACCGTGGGCGAGGTGGTCCGGCACATCGGCGGGGTGTACCGCGTGGCGAAGCTGTGGATGACGGAGGGACGCGCACCGAAGGACTGGCAACGGTATCCGGCGCCGGGACAGTCCCTTGAGGACTATCTGCGGCAGGGTTTCGACGCGCTGCTGGGCGAGTTCGCCGCGCACGAGCCCGATGCGTACGCGGCGAGCTGGTGGCCGGCGGATCGCACGTACGGCTTCTGGTGGCGCCGGATGGCCCACGAGACCACGGTGCACCGTTACGACCTGGAGGACGCCACGGCCGAGCCCATCACCGATGTGGCGGACGATTTCGCGGTGGACGGCATCGATGAGGTGCTGTCGGCGTGGTTCGCCCAGCGGCTGCCGATGCTGGGCCTGTCGGGCACGATCACCAGGACGGTGGCGGTCCACAGCGGAGGCCACCACTGGATCGCGAGGGCGGGGCCTGGCGTGACGGAGGCCTGGCACTGCTCAGCGGAGGAAGCCGCCACGGCGGACGGCTCCGTCACCGCCGATCCGATGGCCATGTACCTGTGGACGTGGGGCCGCCTCCCACTACGCAACGTGAACTGGTCCGGCGACGATGACGCCATCGCCCAGTTCTGGTCACTACTCCGCCTGGCCACGAAGTAACCCGCCCAGACCCGGCACGTGGGGAAGCGCAGCCGGGAGAGGACGGGAGCGGTGGCGGCGGTGGTTGTGGTGGCTTGGGCTGCGGTGGCTTGGGCTGCGGTGGTTTTGGAGGCAGCGGCGCTCTGGCTGCGGTGGTTTTAGCCGCAGTGGCGCTTGGGCTGCGGTGGTTTTGGCCACAGCGGCGCTCTGGCTGCGGTAGTGCTGCCCCGGCGGTGGCTATGGCCACTGCGGTGGCTGTCGGCTGCAGCGGTGCCGCGGCAGCGGCTGGGGCACGGGCTACGGCTGCGATGATGGCTGCGGCCGTGCCGCATGGTGGCTTTGGCCGCAGCGGTGGCTGCGGTGAGGGGATCGCCATCCCCTCACCGCACCCACAGCACCACCACCGTTGGCGGCTTCGGGCTGCGATGGCGCCGGGCAGCCGCGGTTGCGGCGACGGTGTGGATCTCCTCCCGCCACCGCAGCCACGTCGTGCCACGTCCTGGTTCCTGGTAGTGGCCTCGCCCGCCGCTGACGGCCCAACTCGACCGCCTGCCCACCCACGCCATGGGCCCGCTGCCTGCCGCCCTCCCGCCTGCCGCCCTCCCGCCTGCCGCCCTCCGCCGTCCCGCGCGTCGGCCCACCTCCTTCGCCGCTCCCCGCCATTGGCCCGCCGCCCTCCGCCTGCCCACCCACGCCATGGACCTGCCGCCCGCCGTCGCCGCTGCCTCCCGCCTGCCGCCCTCCCGCCTGCCGCCCTCCGCCGTCCCGCGCGTCGGCCCACCTCCTTCGCCGCTGCCCTCCCGCGCGTGGTCCACCTCCTCCGCCGCCCGCCTCCGTTGCTGCTCCGCCCGCCTCCACTGCCGCTCCGCCCGCCTCCGCCCTCGGTCTGTCCACCCTCCGCCGTCGGCCTGTTCACGCCACCCGGTCAGGCGTGCCGAGTCCCTCCTGCCCCGCAGTCACCGCCCACGCACCTCCCCCACCGCGGCAGCGGCGCCCACAACCACCCCAAACACCAAAAACCCCCGCCGTCACCCGGTACGGTGCTGCCCATGTCGACAAGGCTTGTCGCCCTGTGGGTTGATGCCGTGCGGCCCGCGGGGCTCGCCCGGTTCTGGGCCGCGCTCCTCGGGTGGGAGGTCGTCGACGATCATGTCGTGCGGGCACCGGTCACCGACGGGTGCGAACTGGATTTCGTGTTCGTCCCCGAGCGGGCCCCGAAAACCGGCAAGAACCGCGTCCACCTCGACCTGGCTAGTTACTCCGCCTCGGATCAGCGCGCGAAGGTCGAGCGGGCGCTTTCCCTTGGCGCGCAACGCAAGGACGTCGGCCAGGGCGAGGTTCCGTGGGAGGTCCTGGCCGACCCCGAGGGCAACGAGTTCTGCGTCCTCGAACCGCGCCCCGGCTACACCACCACCGAAACCGTCGCCGCGATCGTCGTCGACGTGCATGACCCGTTGGCGCTCGCATCGTTCTGGAGCGGGCAGAGCGGGTGGCGCATCGGAGCGCGGCAGGAAGTCGTCGTCGGCTTGCGGGCACCCACCGGACGCGGCCCGTGGCTCGAGTTCCTCCACACCCCGGACCCCCTCGACCGGCCCACTCGCCTCCGCCTCGCGCTCGCCGGGGCCCCGGACGCACCCGAAAGGGTCAAGACCGATCCCGAAGGAACCGAGTTCGTCCTGCTCAACCAGGGTTGAACACCTGTGTTTCGCCGACGTTGCGGAAGCCCTCGCAGGCCTGACATGCGCGAAACACCGGTGTCCTCGGAGCGCAACAAGCATCGGCGATCGTTATGGAATGGAAATTCGCCGAGTCAGACCCATGCAGGTCGTCGATGTGCCGGAGACGTGGCCGACCCCGGTCGAGCAAGAGGTCGAAGTCACCGACGCCACCACCTGGCGCCTGCGCATCCGGATGGACGACCGCCCGGGCATGCTCGCCCGGATCGCTATCCGGATGGCCGACCTGGAGTGCAACATCCTCGGCCTGACTGTCCTGCCTGTGCCGGGAGGCGTGCTCGACGAGATCGTCATCCGGCCTGCCACCGGTCTGACGAAGGAACAGCTGGTCCGCGCTATCCAGGACGAGGGCTGCGAGTGCTCGGCCATCGCCGACGCCGACGTGCGTGAACTCGTCGACGCATCCGCTGCCACCCTCACCGCCGCCAGCCGCGCCGTCGATGACCCCTCCCGGTACGCCGACGTCCTGCGTGAGGTGCTGGCCGCCGACCTCGTGACGGTGGTCCCGCTCGCCGAGGCGAATCCCGGCCGCTCCGAAGGCGGTCACCGCGCGGCCTTCGCCGTGGACGGCACCACCGCGCTCGTCGCCCGCCGCCGTTGGGCACCGTTCGTGCAGCTGGAACTGGCGCGGGCGGAAGCGCTGCTCGGCCTGCTCGACGCCGTCCGCGCCGACGTCTCCCGGCCCGCCGTCGCGACCTGTTCGAACGGTGCGGCGCTCGTGCTGCGGCAAGGACTTCCCGGCGACACTGACGCCGTCGCCGCCCTGCATGAACGCTGCTCCGCGCAAACACTGTTCCAGCGCTACCACACCGGAATGCGCACCATGCCGCGTCGCTGGTTGCACCGCCTCCTGATGCCGCCACGCGGGATGAGCCTTCTCGCCGTGTGCGGGCACGAAGTCGTCGGGCTCGGTCAGCTCATCCCCGGCAGCGGCGAACTCGCCGAGATCTCGCTGCTGGTGGACGACGCCTGGCAGCGCAAAGGCGTCGGCACGGCGCTCATGGCACGACTCGCCGTCATCGCCGCGGCCCGCGGGCACCGCAGGCTGATGGCAGTCTCGCTTCCCGGACGAGACGGCATTTTCCGTACCGCCGTGCGAGCCGGGCTGGCGCCGCAACAACCCGAGGAGGAGGGCCTGCTGCGGATCGACATCCCGGCACACCTGACCCCGCGCGTACCCGGCCGGATCTGATTCCCCGTGTACAGGGCACACCCAGGCAGCACTTCGGGAGCCCGGTGAACCCGGTCAGCGCCGCCAGAACCAGTCCTTCTCCCGGGCCTGGCGCAACGCCTCGCGCTTGGTCTCCTTGCTCAGGCGGTCGAGGTAGAGCATCCCGTTGAGGTGGTCGGTCTCGTGTTGCAGGCACTGCGCCAGCACGTCCTTGCCTTCCACCACAACGGGTTCGTTGTTCACGTCGACCCCGCGCACCACGGCACGGACGGCACGCGTGACCGGGAACCACAACTCGGGCACGGACAGGCAGCCTTCGTCGATCTCGTGCGTCGCCTCGGAGAGTTCGGCGATCTCCGGGTTGATCACGTATCCGGTCAGCCCGTCGACGTCGTAGCTGAACACCCGCAGCGACACCCCGATCTGCGGCGCGGCGAGCCCCGCGCGGCCCGCGGGTTTGACCGAGTCCAGCAGGTCGGTCACCAGCTGCCGCAGCCCCTTGTCGAAACGGGTCACCGGATCGCACACCGTCTTCAGCACCGGATCACCGAAGTACCGCAGTTCCCGCAACGCCATCCTGGGCACCCGTCCTTTCTGCCGGGCGGGAGTCTAATGCCGGTCAGGCCCGGAGCCGGAGCCCCTTCGGCGTCGCGCGGAAGCCGGCGTCACGAAGGACGTCGGCCAGTGCCGAGGTCAGCGCCTGCTCACCGTCCGCCCGCTGCACCGCCAACTGGCCCAGCCAGCCCTCCCGCACCGCACGCGACAACGCCTGCGCCGCCGAGCGCAACGCCGCGTCATCGTCGGTGAAGGACAGCAACGACTTGCCGCCTCGCTCGACGTACAGCACCGGCAGCCCGTCGACCAGCACGACGAGCGCGCCCGCCTTGCGCGCGGGCCGATGCTTGGTCTCCCCCGTCGGAGGAGGCCACGCCAGCGCCGCGCCGTACGGCTGAGCCGGGTCCGTCGCCGCGAGCACCACGGCGTCGACTGGTTTACGGCCTCCCGCAGTGTCCGACAACGCGCGCAACCGGTCCACCGCGCCCCTGGCCGCGAACTGCGCGGCGCCGAGGCCTTCGATCACATATCCCCTGATGACCTGTCCAGAGTCCTCCATTCCCCGAAGTACCTTGTAGATCCCCGAAAAGCCGCCGGTGACGCGTTCCGTTTCGAGTGCGCCGCGGGTGAGCACCCCGTGCCGTTCCAGGAACGCCTCGGTGCGCGCATGCGTGCGTCTCGTCGGATCGCTTTCCCGCAACGGCGTAAGCCCCCACCGCCCCGCGACCGTGGGCGGCCCCGTCCGGGAGGGCATCGCCGGCCGGCCGGCCCGCATCCGCGCGTACCGGCCGCGCGGCGCCGACTGCCGGGGTTTGTGCGTCGCGCCCCGGCCGGACACCAGTGCCCGCAACGGACCGAGCGTGTCACCCGTGACGTGCCCCGCCCACACGAGATCCCACAGCGCCGCGACGACCTCGCCGTCGGCGGGCGCCTTGTCGACCAGCAGCGTCACGCGGTCCACCAGCTGCCGGAAGAACAACGCGCCACCCTCCAAAGTGGACAGTATCGCGGCGTGCAGCGGACTGGCCGGCGCGTTCTCTTCGATCTCCGGCAGCAGCAGGTCGGCGACGTCGGCCGGCGCCAGCGCCACCCAGCCGTCACCACCGGCCAGCGCCCCGCACCCGGCCCACGTCACCTCACCCGCCGTGGTGAGCTCGTCCAGCAGCGCGGGGTAGTACCCCGGCAGCCGGCTCGGCAGGATCAGCGACTCGACGGCGCTCGCCGGCAACGGTGCACCCGCGAGCTGTTCGATCACCGACAGCACGTCATCCGCCGTCGGCGCCGCCCGCATCCGGGCCCCGATGCCGTGCCACGAGGGCAGGAACCGGCCCAGCGCGGCGGGTTCCACGGGTTCCACCTCGGCCCGCAACCTCGCCAGCGAGGCCCGGCGGAGCCGCCGCAACACCGCGGCGTCGCAGTACTCCACCCCGGCGCCGTGCGTGTCCGGATGGCCGACGGGACTGAGCTCGCCACGCACGAGCCGCCCTTCGGCGGTGAGCCTGTCGAGTACGCCCGCCACGACGGCCGTGCCGAGCCCGAACCGCTCCGCCGCCTGCCGCGCCGGGAACGGGCCGTGTGTCCGTGCGTACCGGGCCAGCAGATCACCCAGCGGATCGGCGACGGGCTCGGTGAACGCCTCCGGCACGCCGATAGGCAACGCGACTCCGAGCGCGTCCCGCACCCGGCCCGCGTCCTCGATCGCCAGGTACCGTTCCTCGCCCGCGATCCGCACCGGGATGGCGCGCCGCTGGCCCACCAGGTCCGTCAGCCACGACTGCTCGATACCCCGCGCCGCGGCCTCCTCGGCGGAGAGGTCCCCGAGGAACCGCAACAGGTCCGCCGCGTCCTCGGCGTTGCGTGCGTGCCTGTCCGGCTCCAGGCGCTGCAGCGAGCGCTCGACCTCCGCGACCACCTCCGGGTCGAGCAGCTCCCGGATCGCCTCGGTGCCCAGCAACTCGGCCAGCAGCGCGGAATCCAGCGCCAGCGCCGCCGCCCGCCGCTCGGCCAGCGGCGCGTCGGTCTCGTACAGGAACATCCCGACGTAGCCGAACATCAGGCTGCGCGCGAACGGCGAGGCGGCCGGCGTCTCCACCTCGACGACGCGGACCCGCCGCGAGCGCACGTCCATCATCAGCTCCCGCAGCCCGCCCACGTCGTAGACGTCCTGCAGGCACTCGCGCATCGCCTCGAGCACGACCGGGAAGCGCTCGTACTTCGCCGCGACCGCGAGCAGTTGCGACGCCCGTTGCCGTTGCTGCCACAAGGGTGTCCGCCTGCGCGGGTCCCGGCGCGGCAGCAGGAGCGAGCGGGCGGCGCACTCCCGGAACCGGGCGGCGAACAACGCCGAGCCGCCGACCTCGGCGACGATCAGCTGCTCGACCTCCTCCGGATCGATCAGCACGTCCTCGGCGGTGATCGTGACCTCACCGCCGTCGTCGTCCAGCGCGTCGGGCAGGCGCAGCACGATGCCGTCGTCGGAGTGCATGACCTGGGCGTCGACCCCGCGGTTCTCGCGGAGCCGGGCCGCGATCGCCAGCGCCCACGGGGCGTTCACCTGCGCGCCGAAGGGGGAGTGCAGCACGATCCGCCAGTCACCCAGCTCGTCACGGAAGCGTTCGAGCAGGATCGTCCTGTCGTTGGGCACGTGCCGCGTCGCGGCGCGCTGCTCCTCCAGGTACGTCAGCAGGTTGTCACACGCACGCTCGTCCAGCCCCGCGGCTTCGGCCCGCGCCCTGGCCTTCTCGCTGTCCACACTGGACACTTCACGCACGAACGCGCCCAGCGCGCGCCCCAGTTCCAGCGGCCGCCCCGGTGCGTCCCCCTTCCAGAACGGCATGCGCGCCGGTTCCCCCGGCGCGGGCACGACGATCACGCGGTCGTGCGTGATGTCGGTGATGCGCCACGACGAGGTGCCCAGCAGGATGGTGTCCCCGACCCGGGACTCGTACACCATCTCCTCGTCCAGCTCGCCGACGCGCGAGCCGGCCTGCCCCTCGCCGCCCGGGGTCATCACGGTGAACAACCCGCGGTCGGGGATCGTGCCGCCCGAGGTGACGGCCAGCCGCTGCGAGCCCGGTCGCCCCCGCAGCTCACCCGTCACCCTGTCCCACGTGATCCGGGGCCGCAGCTCGCCGAACTCCTCGCTCGGATACCGGCCGGCGAGCATGTCCAGCACCGCGAGCAGCGCGTCGTCGGGCAGCGCGGCGAACGGGGCGGCCCGGCGGACGAGGGCGCCCAGCTCCTCCACCGTCCACGGTTCGAGTGCGACCATGGACACGACGTGCTGGGCCAGCACGTCGAGCGGGTTGCGGGGATACCGGACCGCTTCGATGGCCCCGCTCGTCATGCGCTCGGACACCACCGCGCACGACACGAGATCTCCCCGGAACTTGGGGAACATCACGCCGGTGGACACCGCGCCGACGTGGTGCCCGGCCCGGCCGACGCGCTGCAGCCCGGACGCGACCGTGGGCGGCGCCTCGATCTGCACCACGAGGTCGACCGCGCCCATGTCGATGCCGAGCTCCAGCGAGGACGTCGCGACGACGCACGGCAGCCGCCCCGACTTCAGCTCCTCCTCGACGTGGGTGCGCTGCTCGCGCGACATGGAGCCGTGGTGCGCCCGCGCGACGGTGACCTCGGCGCCCGTGGTGTGCCCCGAGCCGCCGATCGCCTCGGCCGGGAACTGTTGCCCCGGCTCGAGTTCCGTCTGCTCGGCCGCCAGCTCGTTGAGCCTCGCGGTGAGCCGTTCGGTGAGCCGCCGGGAGTTCGCGAAGACGATCGTGGACCGGTGCTCGCGGATCAGTTCGAGCACCCGTTCCTCGACTGCCGGCCAGATCGAGGGCCTGCGCACGGCCGCGCCCGCGATCTCCTCGTTGGTCCCGATCCCGCCCTCCGACGGCAACGGCAGCGCGTCGAGCGGAGTGGGCGGGGGAGCGTCCAGGTTCGCCATGTCCTCGACCGGGACCTCGACCCGCACCTCGATCGTCTTCAGCGGTTTCGGCTGCACCACCCGCACCGGGCGCCCGCCGCCGAGGAACGCGCTCACCTCGTCGACCGGGCGGACCGTCGCGGACAGGCCGATGCGCTGAGCCGGGCGGGGCAGCAGCGCGTCCAGCCTTTCCAGTGACAGCGCGAGGTGCGCGCCGCGTTTCGAGCCGGCGACCGCGTGCACCTCGTCGACGATCACCGTCTCCACGCCCCGCAGCGACTCGCGCGCCGACGAGGTGAGGATGAGGAACAGCGATTCCGGCGTGGTGACCAGGATGTCCGGCGGGGTGCGGGCGAAGGACCGCCGGTCGGCGGCCGGCGTGTCCCCCGTGCGCATGCCCACCGTGATCTCCGGTGGCTCCTGCCCCAGCCTGCGCGCGGCCTGCGACATGCCGGCGAGCGGAGCACGGAGGTTCCGCTGCACGTCGACGGCCAGCGCCTTGAGCGGGGACACGTACAGCACCCGACAGCGCTTCGCCGGGGTCTCCGGCGGCGGACCCACGGCGAGCCGGTCCAGCGCCCAGAGGAACGCCGCGAGGGTCTTGCCGGACCCCGTCGGCGCCACGACCAGCGCGTGCTCACCCGCCTGCGCCGCCTCCCACGCCCCGGCCTGGGCTTCGGTGGGCGCGGCGAACGCCCCCGCGAACCAGTCCCTGGTCGCGGGGGAGAACGAGTCGAGCACTCCGGTCACGTTCTCCATCATGACCCGACCCACCGACAATTTTTCGCGGGTCCGCGTCCGCGACCCCCCTTCCGCATGACAGCATCAGGTCCCGACCTGGGCGGATGGCGAGGGGGAGAGCGTGCGGATCCTGTCGGTGGACCTGGGGACGTCCAACACGGTCGCCGTCCTGTCGGCCCACGGCATGCCGCCCCGCGTGGTCGAGGTGGACGGTTCGGCGACCATGCCCTCCGCGGTGTTCGCGGCGGAGGACGGCACCCTCGTCGTCGGCCGGGACGCCGAGCGCCGCGCCCGCCTCGACCCGGCGAGGTTCGAGCCCAACCCGAAGCGTCGCGTCGACGAGCAGACCCTGTTGCTGGGGCAGGACGTCGTGCCGGTCAACGAAGCGCTCGCCGCCGTGCTGCGCCGGGTGCTGGACGAGACCACACGCCAGCTCGGCGGAGAACAACTCGATGAGCTGCGCTTGACTCACCCGGCCGAGTGGGGGCAGCCGCGACGCACCGTGCTGATGACCGCGGTCCGCCTCGCGGGGTACGCCGGACCGGTACACCTCGTACCCGAACCGGTGGCCGCGGCCGCGCACTTCGCGTCCTTCCCGGGCCGCGGGCTCGCGCCCGGCCAGGCCCTCGCCGTGTACGACTTGGGGGCGGGCACGTTCGACGTCGCGGTCGTCGGCGCGGGCCCGAACGGGTTCGCCGTGCTGGCCGAAAACGGCCTTCCCGACCTCGGCGGGCTCGACGTCGACCAGGCGCTGATGGTGCACGTCGGCAGGGAGGTGTCCCACCGCGACCCGCAGCGCTGGCAGCGGCTGCTCCGCCCGGAGTCCACCGCGGACCGGCGCACCCGCCGTGCGCTCCAGGAGGACGTGAAGGCGGCGAAGGAGGCGCTGTCCCGGCTGCCGCAGACCGAGGTGCCGATGCCGGAACCGTTCACGGACGTGCTGGTCACCCGCGGCGAGCTGGAGGCGCTGGTCCGCCCGGCGCTGCTGCGCAGCGTCGAACTGCTGTCCAGGACCGTGGCCGCGGCGGGCCTGACCCCCGACCGGCTGGCCGGCATCTACCTCGTCGGCGGCGCGAGCAGGTTGCCGCTGGTCGGGTCGATGATCGCCGAGCACCTCGGGGTGGTGCCCGTCAGCCTGGACCAGCCGGAGACCGCCGTGGCCTTCGGCGCGCACCACGTCCACGGCGAGGGCATCGGCGGCCGGACGCAGCAGGTTCCACCCCCGCCCGTCGCCCCGCCGCCCGTTCCCCCGATGGTGTTCCCGACGGGTTTTCCCAGCTACCCGGCACCGGTGAAGCGGAGCAGGAAGAAGCCGGTGCTCGCGGCCGTCGCGGTGGTCGCGGTCCTGGTCGCGGCCGGGCTGACGTACCTGTTGTGGCCGTCGGGTGCCTCGGTGACCACGTACAGCGCGCAGGAGTGCGCCCGGCCGGGCGCGCCCGACGGACAGGGCTTCACCGGCTGCCTGCGCCAGCTGGCGGGCACCATCGCGGACACGTCGCAGTGCACGCCCGGCGCGGGCAGCGGCGACATCGCGCCGCCGGCGAGCCAGCGGCTCGGCGTGCTCGTCACGTGCTCGGCCCCCGCGCTCGCCGGGGCGCAGGTCACCTACGTGCACGGCAGTTCGGCGGCCGATGTGAAGGAGTACACCGACCGGCTGCTCACCTCGGTGGGCGGCGACCAGGTCCAGGCGCGGTGGCAGGGCAACGCGCTGACCGGCACGTACTCCGCCGCGGGTGGGAAGTCGGCGTCGGTGCTGGTCTTCACGGTCGCCGACCGGCCGCTGGCCGGGGTGGTCTACCAGAAGGCGGGCAGCGGGCAGCAGGCGTCGAGCGCGTCCCAGCTGGCCGACTACTTCGAACGGACGGTCCAGCCGGGCACGTGATCACTTGCGCCGCATGCCCCACAGCGCGCGCAGCGCGACCACGAGGGCCCCGAGGAGCACGGCGATCGAGGCGATGGTGAGCGCGGTCTGGCTCATGTGCCCACGGTAGCCTGGGCACGATGCGAATTACCGTCTTCCGAAGGCTGATGGCCGACGAGTTCGGGCCCGGCCGGGCCGAGGTGCTGGCGAAGGACCACGTGTTCAGCGCGCTGGGCGGGCGGACCGTCGAGCAGGCGCTGGCCGCCGGGATCCCCGCCAAGGAGATCTGGCGCGAGGTGTGCGTGGCGTTCGACGTGCCCGCCGAGCGCCGGTGAGCCCGCGACCGGGAAAAACCGTGCCGAAGGTGTGTCAGTCCTTGCCTCGAACACGTGTTCGGCTATCGTGTTGTCCACAGAGGGGTCAGCTGTCCACAGATCGGCCGTCGCGATCAGGAATTGTCGGACCCCGCCCGTAGTGTCGGGCCCAACAGCTCAAAACCCGAGACAAGCCCTACCGGCTTCCGACCGACGAGGTGGATTTCAATGCCCGCAGCAGCCCCCGACAAGGACAAGGCCCTCGAGCTCGCGCTCGCGCAGATCGACAAGCAGTACGGCAAGGGGTCGGTGATGCGCCTCGGTGACGAGGGGCGCGCGCCGATCGAGGTCATCCCCACCGGCGCGATCGCGCTGGACATCGCGCTCGGCATCGGGGGCCTGCCCCGCGGCCGGATCGTGGAGATCTACGGCCCGGAGTCCTCCGGTAAGACCACCGTGGCCCTGCACGCCGTGGCCAACGCGCAGAAGGCGGGCGGCATCGCGGCGTTCATCGACGCCGAGCACGCGCTCGACCCGGAGTACGCCAAGGCGCTGGGCGTGGACACCGACGCGCTGCTGGTCTCCCAGCCCGACACCGGTGAGCAGGCGCTGGAGATCGCCGACATGCTGATCCGCTCCGGCGCGCTGGACATCCTGGTCATCGACTCGGTGGCCGCGCTCGTGCCCCGCGCCGAGATCGAGGGCGAGATGGGTGACTCGCACGTGGGTCTGCAGGCCCGGCTGATGAGCCAGGCGCTGCGGAAGATCACCGGTGCGCTGTCCAACTCCGGCACCACGGCGATCTTCATCAACCAGCTGCGTGAGAAGGTCGGCGTGATGTTCGGGTCCCCCGAGACCACGACCGGTGGTAAGGCGCTGAAGTTCTACGCCTCCGTGCGGCTCGACGTCCGCCGCATCGAGACGCTGAAGGACAGCGGCGAGGCCGTCGGTAACCGGACCCGCGTGAAGGTCGTCAAGAACAAGGTCGCGCCGCCGTTCAAGCAGGCCGAGTTCGACATCCTGTACGGCCAGGGTGTGTCCCGCGAGGGCTCGCTCATCGACATGGGTGTGGATCAGGGCATCCTGCGCAAGTCGGGCGCCTGGTACACCTACGAGGGCGACCAGCTGGGCCAGGGCAAGGAGAACGCGCGGAAGTTCCTGCGCGACAACCCGGACATCGCGAACGAGATCGAGAAGCGGATCAAGGAGAAGCTCGGTATCGGCGCCCAGGTCGACGCGGAGGACGCCGCCCCGGCTCCCGTGGAGTTCTGAGCCGCGAGGGCTGCCGGTTTGCCGGTGGCTCCCGTTCGCCGAGGGCGGCAGGTGCCCGCGAGCCCGGGTTTCGCGAGCAGCGGTTGTCGGCCGCGGTGTTCGGGGCCATGGGTCTCGGGGGTGAGCTGCGCGCTGGGCCAGTCCGGGGAACAGCGGGTGCTGTCTTCCGGACGGCCTGGCACGGCGGGGGAGGTGCCGCAGACTGAGGGAGGGGTATGCCGAAGATCGATCCTGCCGAGCTGTCGCCGGAAGAGGCGTGGAAGAAGGCGAAGGAGATCTGCTTCGACCTGCTCGCCATCCGCGCCCGGACCAAGGACGAGCTTCGGCAGGCGCTGCGCCGCAAGGGTTTCGACGAGGAGCTCAGGGAGCGCCTGCTCGGCAAGCTCGACAGCTCGGGCCTGGTGGACGACGCCGCGTTCGCCGAGCAGTGGGTGCGGTCACGGCACACCTACCAGGGGCTGGCCCGCACCGCGCTCGTCGCCGAACTCAAGCGCAAGGGGGTCGACGGGGAGGTCGCCGCGCAGGCTGCCGGGGAGATCGACCGCGAGTCCGAGGAGCAAAAGGCCCGTGAGCTGGTCCGCAAACGCCTGCGCTCGATGACGGCGGTCGACGAGCAGACGGCCATCCGGCGCCTGCTGGGCACGTTGGCGCGCAAGGGTTACCCGCAGGGGCTGGCGTACTCGGTGGTCCGTGACGAGTTGCGGAAGGCCGGTGCCGAATCCACGCCGCTTGACGACGCCATCCCGGACTGAGCCTGCTCCGGCTTGAGGCGCGGCTGCGGATGGCTCTGGCGCGAGGAGCCGCGGGGTGTCCCCGCTGTTTCTGGCCGTGAGCTACTCGGCCGCGACGGCGGTGCCGTCGGGGCCGAGGCGTCCGGCTTTGAGTGCGCGGCCGACGGGTTCGCGCACCCACCAGTCGCCGGTCTCGCGGTGCTCCTGGGGTGTGGTGAACCGGTAGCGGAACAGGCGTGCGCGCAGGTACGTGGGGCGCCGGCCGTCGAACGGATCGCGTCGGAGGAGTTTGAGCGTGGCCCGGTCGGCGGCGAGCAGTTTCTCGGCGAGCGGTTGCAGCCAGGAATCGGAGTACTGGGAGGACAACGAAGCGAACCACATCAGCCAGTCGAGTCGCAGGTGGTACGGCGCGAACTGGCGCGGCCAGCGGCGGAGGTTCCCGGGCTTGCCCTTGAACTCGTACTCGTGCCACACCGTGTCCGGCGTGAGTTCGGGTTCCTCGGTGGCCTCGATGATCACCTCGTGCCGGGTTTTCGTGATGCTGCCGAAGGCGCCGTAGGTGTTGACCAGGTGGAGCCGGTCGAAGCTGTAGTTCATCAGCTGGCTTCGGGAGATCAGGTTGCGCGCCGGCCGGTAGCTGAGCACGAGCACGAGTGCGGTCACGGCGAGCACGAGTACCCGGAACCACAAGGGCGGTTCTGTCAGTGGTGGCGGGGTGAACGGCAGCAGGTGACTGTCCAAAGCGGACACCGCGATGGTGATCGTGAGGAAGTTCAGCCACGAGAAGTTCCCGCTGATCACCAGCCACAGCTGCGTCACGATCATGATCAGTGCCGCGATGCCTGCCGCCGGTTGCGGAGCGAACAGTGCGAACGGGACGATCAGCTGGGTGAAGTGGCTCGCCAGCACCTCGGCTTTGTGCAGCGGTTTGGGCAGGTGGTGGAAGTACCAGCTCAGTGGGCCGGGCATGGGCTGGGTTTCGTGGTGGTAGTACAGGCACGTCAGGTCCCGCCAGCACCGGTCGCCGCGTAGCTTGATCATCCCGGCGCCGAACTCCAGCCGGAACAACACCCACAGCAGCAACCACAGCACGGGGACCGGCGCCGCCATGTCCGCCGGTCCGAGGAAGATCGCGAGAAACCCGGTCTCCAGCAACAGGGATTCCCAGCCGAAGGAGTACCAGATCTGTCCGACGTTGACGATCGACTGGTACAGCACCCACGGCACGGCCCACACGACGAGCGACACCCACAGCGACGCCGAATCGGTCAGCCCGAGCACGAGGACCGCGGAAACCGCGACGCCGATCCAGGCGACGGACGCGAAGAACGTGTCGGAGTAGTAGAGCTGGAAGATGCTGGGCGCCCGCCGGAACGGCACCCGCGCGACGAACTTCGGTATCGGCAACAACCCGCGCGCGCCGAGCAACGCCCGGAACTGGTTGGCGGCCACCAAGAAGGCGACGAGGTACAGGGCGGCGAGCATCCGCTGGAACGCCAGTTTCGACGCCCAGTAGTCGGGGTCGGTGAACCAAGCCCATCCCACGGCGGCCAGGCTAGTGCCCCGCCGCCCGCCCCGCCGGGTTCCACCGCCTCGCCTCGGAACACCGTCTGCTTGCAGACATGTCGACTTGCGGCTCTGCCTAGGCCTTGGGTGGGGTGAGCCACCGGCGCCACGTCGCCGACGCCGCCCGGCTGCTGCGCCAATCCCGGGAAGCACCCGGGGATGGTGCGGTCGGAGCCGCGCCAGGCGGCCCGGATCGCAGTAGAAATGGCGCGGCCGTATCAACCGCGTCCGGTTAGTCGTGGCCGCCCGGCCAGCCGTGCCCTTACCCGGCCAACTGGGCGGGCCCCGGCCAGTCGCGGCCGTACCGGGCCAACCGGACGGGCTCGTGTCCGGCCAGCCGCGGCCGCCTGGCCCAGGCCGCGCGGGGCCGCGGCCGCCTAGCCAGCCGTGCCCGTACCCGGCCAACCGGGCGGGTCCGTGTCTGGCCAGCCGTGGCCGCCCGGCCAACCGGGCGGGCTCGTGTCCGGCCAGCCGTGACCTCCCGGCCAGCCCGCGCGGGGCCGCGTCCGCCCAGTCAGCCGTGCCCGTACCGGGCCCGCCGCGCGTGCCACCGCCCGGCCAGCCGCGCTTCGACTTACCGCACCGCCCGTGCCCCGACGGGCACTCCGAAGCCCCGCCCGCCCCGCCCCGCCGATCACCCCAAACCCCGCCCGCCCCGCCGCACGGGCGAGACGGCCGGAGGCGCCCCGGCAACCTCCCGCAACAGTCACCGCAGTGCGGCGGCCTCCCGGGCCAGCGCCGTGACCCGGTCGAAGTCCTTCGCCGCGAGGGCGTCCTTCGGGGTCAGCCACGAACCGCCGACGCAGCCGACCGAGGGGAGGGCCAGGTACGCGGGCGCGGTCTCCGGAGTGATGCCGCCCGTCGGACAGAAGCGCAGGCCCGGGAGCGGCCCCGCGATCGCCTTCAGGAACGGCACCCCGCCGCTCGGCTCGGCCGGGAAGAACTTCAGCGCCGTCAGCCCCTGCTCGGCCAGGCGCATCGCCTCCGAGACCGTGCCCGCGCCCGGCAGGAACGGCAGCCCCGTCCCCACCACGGCCTCCAGCACCCTGTCCGTGCACCCGGGCGTCACCAGGAACTTCGCGCCCGCGTCGGCCGCCTGCTTCGCCTGCTCGGGCGTCGTCACGGTGCCGGCCCCCACCACGATCTCCGGCACCTCCGCCGCCACGCGCTCGATCGCCGCCAGCGCGACCGGCGTCCGCAGCGTCAGCTCGATCACCCGGATCCCACCCGCCAGCAACGCCCGCGCCACCGGCACCGCGTCCGCCACCTCGTCCAGCACCACGACCGGCATCACCGGCGACAGGTCCAGCAGCTCGTTGCCCACCAGCGTCCTCCTCAAACCAGGGTCCACCACCATTGTCCCGGACGCCTCAGACCCGCGCCGCCGCCGCGCCGAAGTGCCCCGGCGTCATCGGGCCGAACACGCTCGCCCCCTGGTCCGCCGGGCCCACCGCCCGCCGCAACGCCGTGAACAGCTCCCGGCCCGTGCCCACCCATGACGCCTCGTCCGGCGCCGAGTCACGCACTGGGCGCGCGGCCAGCTCTGCCTCGTCGACCAGCACGTCCAGCGTGCCCGCCTCCGCGTCGAGCACCACCACGTCCCCGTCCTCGACGCGGGCGAGCGCGCCGCCCGCCGCGGCCTCCGGGGTGACCTGGATGGCCGACGGGATCTTGCCCGAGGCACCCGACATGCGTCCGTCGGTGATCAACGCGACCTGGAAACCCCGGTCCATCAACGCGCCCAGCGCGGGCGTCAGGCCGTGCAGCTCCGGCATGCCGTTCGCCTGCGGACCCTGGTTGCGGATCACCACCGCCACGTCGCGGTCCAGCTCACCCGCGCGGAACGCCTCGTCGAACGCCCGCTGCGACGTGAACACCCGCGCCGGCGCCCGCACCACCCGGTGCTCGGGCGCGACGGCCGACACCTTGATCACCGCGCGGCCCAGGTTGCCGCTCAGCATCCGCAGCCCGCCGTCCTCGGCGAACGGGTCGGACACCGGGCGCAGCACGTCCGTGTCGAGGCTCCGCGTCGGCACCTCGCGCCACACCAGGCCTTCGCCGGTCAGCACCGGTTCCGACCGGTACCGCGACAACCCGTCCCCGGCGACCGTGCGAACGTCGTCGTGCAGCAACCCCGCGTCGAGCAGCGTGCCGACCAGGAACTGGACCCCGCCCGCCGCGTGGAAGTGGTTGATGTCGGCGCTGCCGTTCGGGTACACGTTCGCCAGCAGCGGCACCACCGCGGACAGGTCCGAGAAGTCGTCCCACGTCAGCTCGATCCCGGCCGCCGCGGCGATCGCCACCAGGTGCATCGTGTGGTTCGTCGAACCGCCCGTGGCCAGCAGCGACACGACACCGTTGACCACCGACCGCTCGCTGACCACCTCCGCCAGCGGGGTGTACTCGTCGCGTGCCAGCGCCACGATCCGGCGGCCCGCCTCCTCGGTCAGCGCTCGGCGCAACGGCGTGCCCGGCGGCACGAAGCTCGCGCCCGGCAGGTGCAGGCCCATCACCTCGACGACCAGCTGGTTCGAGTTGGCCGTGCCGTAGAACGTGCAGGTGCCGGGCGAGTGGTACGACGCCGACTCCGCCTCCAGCAGGTCTTCCCGGCTCGCGCGGCCCTCGGCGTACAGCTGCCGCACGCGCGCCTTCTCCTTGTTCGGCAGCCCCGAGGGCATCGGCCCGGCGGGCACGAGGATCGCGGGCAGGTGCCCGAACGCGAGTGCGCCGATCAGCAGCCCCGGCACGATCTTGTCGCACACGCCCAGCAGCAGCGCCCCGTCGAACATCTCGTGCGACAGCGCGACGCCCGTCGCCATCGCGATCACCTCGCGGCTGAACAGCGACAGCTCCATCCCGGCGCGGCCCTGCGTGATGCCGTCGCACATCGCGGGCACGCCGCCCGCGAACTGCGCCACGCCACCGGCCTCCCGCGTCGCGGCCTTGATCCACTCCGGGTACTCGCCGAGCGGCTGGTGCGCCGAGAGCAGGTCGTTGTAGGCCGACACGATGGCGACGCCGGGCTTGCGGAGCCCGCGGATGGCGAGCCGGTCCGAGCCCCCGCACGCGGCGAAACCGTGCGCCAGGTTGCTGCACGCCAAACCCGCCCGCACGGGTCCTTCGGACCGGGCCGCTGCGACACGTTCCAGGTACGCGGCACGGCTCGTGGCGCTGCGTGCCTCGATACGCCGGGTGACTTCCTCGACGACTGGGTGCATTACCGCCTCACGGGGTTCGGGATGGGGCCTGGAGACGGCAACGCTGGCGTCGCAGGTTCGTGACAGTGCCCACACTAACGAGAGAAATCGCCGGATCAAAATCGATTAAGAAGATCGTTTAAGGTGACGCCGATCACAACGATGAGTCACGATGTGCTACTTGTCACATTGCTACCCGACCGGCAGAGTCGCTACTGACGGCTCCGCCGCCGACCCACTCGGAGGTACACCGATGTCCAGCACCGAACTCGCGGAGATCCGCCGGGCCCTCGGCCAGTTGCGGCAGTGCGTGGGCGCGCTGCGTTCCCGCTACGGCGACGCCGCCGCTGTGCGGCGCCTGGCCAACGACGTGGACCGGCTCGACATCGACGTGTGCGAGCTGGAGAACCCGATCCCCGTGCAGGCCAAGCCCTCCACGCCCGTGCAGGTGGTCAAGATCCCCGACGCCCCGTACGACCCGTCGCTCTGGCAGGGCGCCGACGACGAAGGGGTCGGCGGTTACCACCGTGACCAGCCGTGACCGGACGACCCAGCACCGCGCCACGCGGTGAGGAGGAGGTTGAGTGAGCGCGCCCGCTGACAACGAGGTCGGCACCGGCGTGCGGGCGCCCCGGCGCGCCCGCATCGCCGAGCGCACCCTGCGGACGGACCGCTGGTGGCTGCCGCCCCTGCTCACCACGCTCGGTCTCGCGACGTTCATCGTGTACGCGACCGTCCGCTCCTTCGTCCGGACCGCCTACTGGGTGCCGGAATACCACTACCTGACGCCGTTCTACTCCCCGTGCGTCTCGGCTTCGTGCGTCCCGGGCTCGAGCCATTTCGGGCACTGGTTCGGCGAATTCCCGAGCTGGATCCCGCTGGGTGCCCTCGTGTTGCCCTTTTTGCTCGGATTCCGCCTGACCTGCTATTACTACCGGAAGGCCTATTACCGTTCGGTGTGGTTCTCGCCGCCCGCTTGTGCGGTGGCGGAACCGCACCGAAAGTACACCGGGGAAACGCGGCTTCCGCTGATCGTGCAGAACGTGCACCGCTACTTCTTCTACGTCGCGATGCTCGTGTCCGTGATCAACACCTACGACGCGGTCCTCGCCTTCCACGGCAGGACAGGCGGTTTCGGCTTCGGGCTGGGCAACCTCATCCTGCTCGGCAACGTCGTGCTGCTGTGGGCTTACACGCTTTCCTGCCATTCGTGCAGGCACATCACGGGCGGGCGGCTGAAACACTTCTCGAAACACCCGGTGCGGTACTGGATGTGGACACAGGTGACCAAACTCAACAACCGGCACATGCTGCTCGCCTGGACCACGCTCGGAACCCTCGTGCTCACCGATCTCTATGTGATGCTCGTGGCCAGTGGTGCGATTTCCGATCCCCGTTTCGTGAACTAAAAGGTGGCTGAATGACCGAGGTCGAGCGGCTCGACTACGACGTGGTGGTGATCGGTGCGGGTGGTGCCGGTCTGCGAGCCGTCATCGAGGCCCGCCAGCGCGGGCTGTCCGTCGCGGTGGTGTGCAAATCCCTGTTCGGCAAGGCGCACACGGTGATGGCCGAGGGCGGGTGCGCCGCGTCGATGGGCAACGCGAACTCCAACGACAACTGGCAGGTGCACTTCCGCGACACCATGCGGGGCGGGAAGTTCCTCAACAACTGGCGCATGGCGGAGCTGCACGCCAAGGAGGCGCCGGACCGCGTGTGGGAGCTGGAGACCTACGGCGCGTTGTTCGACCGCACCGCCGACGGCCGGATCAGCCAGCGGAACTTCGGCGGTCACACGTACCCGCGGCTGGCGCACGTCGGCGACCGCACGGGCCTCGAGCTGATCCGCACCATGCAGCAGAAGATCGTTTCGCTGCAACAGGAGGACAAGCGCAAGTACGGCGACTACGAGGCCAAGGTCAAGGTGTTCGCCGAGTGCACGATCACCGAGCTGCTCAAGGACGGCGGCCGGATCGCGGGCGCGTTCGGTTACTGGCGCGAGAGCGGGCGGTTCATCCTGTTCCAGGCGCCGGCGGTGGTGCTCGCGACGGGCGGGATCGGCAAGTCGTTCAAGGTCACGTCGAACTCGTGGGAGTACACCGGCGACGGGCACGCGCTGGCGATGCGCGCCGGCGCGACGCTGATCAACATGGAGTTCGTCCAGTTCCACCCCACCGGCATGGTCTGGCCGCCCAGCGTCAAGGGCATCCTCGTCACCGAGGGCGTGCGGGGCGACGGCGGCGTGCTCAAGAACTCCGACGGCAAGCGGTTCATGTTCTCCTACGTGCCGGACGTGTTCAAGGGGCAGTACGCGGACAGCGAGGAAGAGGCCGACCGCTGGTACACCGACCAGGAGAACAACCGCCGCACGCCGGACCTCCTGCCGCGTGACGAGGTGGCGCGCGCGATCAACGCCGAGGTCAAGGCGGGCCGCGGTTCGCCGCACGGCGGGGTGTTCCTCGACATCGCCAGCAGGCTCACGCCCGAGGAGATCAGAAAGCGCTTGCCGTCGATGTACCACCAGTTCAAGGAGCTGGCGGACGTCGACATCACGGCGGAGCCGATGGAGGTCGGCCCGACTTGCCACTACGTGATGGGCGGGATCGAGGTGGACCCGGACACGGCGTCGTCGTCTGTGCCGGGGTTGTTCGCCGCCGGGGAATGCTCGGGCGGCATGCACGGGTCGAACCGGCTCGGCGGCAACTCGCTGTCGGACCTGTTGGTCTTCGGCCGGAGGGCTGGCCTCGGTGCTGCGTCCTATGTGGAATCGCTGGCGGAGCGGCCGAAGGTCGCACAGTCCGATGTGGACGCCGCCGCACGCACCGCGCTGGTGCCGTTCGACCCGCCGCGGCAGGGTGTCGAGGAGAACCCGTACACGCTGCAGAACGAGCTGCAGCAGACGATGAACGACCTCGTGGGCATCATCCGCAAGGCCGAGGAGATCGAGCGGGCGCTGGCGAAGCTCGACGAGATCAAGGAACGCATCGGCAACGTGCTGGTCGAGGGGCACCGGCAGTTCAACCCCGGCTGGCACCTGGCGCTGGACCTGCGGAACATGCTGCTGGTGAGCGAATGCGTCGCGCGGGCGGCGTTGCTGCGCACGGAATCGCGCGGCGGGCACACGCGGGACGACTACCCCCAGATGGATTCGCACTGGCGCAACAAGCTGCTCGTGTGCGAGACGACGACGGACGACCCGCTGGCGCCGGGCGTGCGCGTCACGCCCAAGGACCAGGAGCCTCTGCGGCAGGACCTGCTGGAGCTGTTCGAACTGGACGAGCTGGCGAAGTACTACACCGACGAGGAGCTGGCGGCGCACCCCGGGAGGCAGGCGTGAGTTACAAGGCGAACTTCCGGGTGTGGCGCGGGGACGCGGCGGGCGGCGAACTGCAGGACTTCACGGTGGAGGTGAACGAGGGCGAGGTCGTGCTCGACATCATCCACCGGCTGCAGGCGACGCAGGCGTCCGACCTCGCCGTGCGGTGGAACTGCAAGGCGGGCAAGTGCGGCTCGTGCTCGGCGGAGGTCAACGGCAGGCCGCGCCTGTTGTGCATGACGCGGATGTCGGTGTTCGCCGAGGACGAGGTGATCACGGTGACGCCGATGCGCACGTTCCCGGTGATCCGCGACCTCGTGACGGACGTGTCGTTCAACTACACCAAGGCCCGCGAGATCCCGGCGTTCGCGCCGCCGCCGGAGCTGGCGCCCGGCGAGTACCGGATGCAGCAGGTCGACGTGGAGCGCTCGCAGGAGTTCCGCAAGTGCATCGAGTGCTTCCTGTGCCAGAACACGTGCCACGTGGTGCGTGACCACGAGGAGAACAAGGAGCACTTCGCCGGGCCGCGGTACCTCATGCGCATCGCGGAGCTGGAGATGCACCCGCTCGACGCAGGCGACCGGCGCGAGGCCGCGCAGGCCGAACACGGGCTGGGCTACTGCAACATCACCAAGTGCTGCAGCGAGGTGTGCCCGGAGAACATCCACATCACGGACAACGCGCTGATCCCGATGAAGGAGCGCGTGGCCGACAAGCGGTACGACCCGCTGGTGTGGCTGGGCACGAACCTGTTCCGCCGCAAGAAGTAGGTCACTCGCGCTTCGCGACCCCGGCGAGCCACTCCAGTACGTCGCCGGGGTCGGTGGTGACGCCGTCCGCACCCAGCTCCTCGGCCTGCGCGAGTCGCGACGGGGTGACCTGTCCCGTGTAGAACAGGACGGGGCCGTCGTAGAGGCCGCGCTCCCGCAGGTAGCGGAGATCGGTGAAGCCGGCCTGCGGGTCGTCGCCGCGGCGGATGTCCGAGACGAGCGCGGTCGGGCGCACCCGGGGCAGGGCCTCGATCGCGTCCTCCCGGTTCGTGACCGACTCCACCTTCGCGCCGCCCATGCGCATGAGGTCGGCCAGGGCCCCCGGGACCGCCCGGGTCGTCGTCGATCCACAGCGGGAGGCTGCGCAGCAGCGTCACGAACTCCTTGTCCTTGGCCAGTTCCGGGAACTCGACGGGCAGTTCCTGGGTGACCTCGTCGAGGCGCTCGGACAGCACGGCCTTGCTCGCGTCCGGTGCGGGCGGGCGGACGCCGGTGGCCTCGAACAACTGCGCCAGGCGGAGCGGATCGGGTTCCTCGCCGTGGCGGACGGCCTCGCGGACGTCGTGGTAGTCGAGGAACCGGGTGGCCACGTCGTCGTAGGGCGAGTTGACGATCATGTTGTAGAAGCCGGGGTAGAAGTGCCGCAGCAGGATCAAGCGGCTGATCAACAGCTTCGTGGTGGAACACCACCTCGGCCGCATCGGGGACGAGCTCGGCGCCGACAACCTCGTCAAGATCATCCTGCTGCGGCACAGCTGACCTGGATGATCTTCTCCAGGTAGCGCACCCCGTCGCCGACGCGGTCGTGGCCGACGGCCCGCCACAGCACCGCCTGGTCGCACGCGTCGACGAACACGACCAGCAGGCGCTCGTGCCCGCCACCGCCCTTCGCGAGCCACGCCGTCGCCATGTCGCGGACCACGGCCTTGATCTCGTTGCGCGCCTTGGCGTCCACGGCGAGCGCGCGCCACATCGCGTCGACCGCGGCGCCGAGCCCGAAGAAGCTCGACGCCACCGGTGACGCCGCCTTGAGCGCGCCGACCACGTGCGCCCGCCGGAGCGTGCCGCGCACGGCCCGGCGGAGCACGTTGCGGTCGAAGCTGAGCAGGACGGACTTGATGAGCCCTTCGACGGCGTCGGCCCGCTCGGAGGTCCACGCGTTGAACCAGACCGTGCTGACCGCGCCGTCCCTGCTGAGCGCGGTGTCGAGCGCGCGCAGCAGGCTGCTCTTGCCCATCCCCCAGCCGGCGTCGATCGCGACGGTGAACGGCGCCGCGCGCCGGGAGGACAGGATCAGGTCCGCGAGGTTGCCCGCGGTGGCCGTCGACTCCAGCAGGTCCTCGTTGCCGCCCTCGCCGACGGGGGAGTCGTTGAGGACGGCGAACGGTGAGTGACCGGACCCGGTCACGGTGAACCCCTCTGCGTCGAAAACGGTCACCGCAGGGTTATACCGGGTTCAGTTGTTCTGCAGGAACTGGCTTGCCAGTGCTTCGCCCGTCGAGGTGGCCTTGTCGTGGTTCTCGATGGGGGAGACGGTCGAGTTCTTGAAGCAGATGTACGTGACGCCGGAGTCGGTGCCGCCCGTGCTCGGGTCGGGGTCGATGCCCAGCGCCTGCGCGGTGGCGTAGGACGCTTCGCCGATGATGTCGGTCGGGCCGGTGTCACCGATGACCGCGTAGACGACCTTGCCGTTGTAGATCACCGCGCACGAGCCGCCCCCACGCAGGCCCGACGACGAGTAGTTCCACGTGCTGCTCGGGCTCGGCACCACGATGTAGGGCAGCTGTGCGGCGTTCAGGGGCTGGTCGGTCGAGGTGTGGAAGGCCGTGTCGGGGTAGAAGCAGCAGTCGGTGTTCTCGTTGCACTGGCTGGTGCGCTGGCCGTCGCAGTCGATGTCCATGTCGGCGTGCCAGAACACGGCCCCGTTCGCGCCGCACACTCCGACGGTGCGGCTCGCCTCCTCGTCGGTCTTGTACTTCCCGCTGGAGATCTGGCTGCAGCTCTGGGTTTTCGCCAGCAACTGGGCGGCGGTGGGACCGGCGGCCTGTGCCGCGGCGGTCGGGAACAGGCTCACGACGAGCGCGAGCACGGCGAGCACGACCTTCCTGCGCATGAACAGCCTCCTAGTTAGGAAACTTTCTTAACTTTTACGGGGAGTACTCAGGATGCTCCGGCTCGTCACCGTCCGCAAGATACTTTCGTAGGGGTTCAGGCGTGCACGAGCGCGTCGACCGCGGCGGGGGCGAGCATCTCGTCCGCCACGAGTCCGGCGACCCCGGTGAGCGTGGTGTTCACGCCCAGGCGACAGGCGTCCACGCTCACCCCTTCCAGTGCGGTCGTCTGCGCGTTGGCCCGCACCGCGTCGCGCAGGCTGTCCAGGAACGGCGGCAGCACGCCGATCGCCCCGCCCACGCGCAGGTACCGCGGGTTGACGATGGTGACGACGGTGGCGAGCACGGTGCCGACGAGCCTGCCCGCGGCGGCGGTCACGCGGATCGCCTCGATGTTGCCCGCGCGCACGCGCCGCACGACGTCCTCCGCGCTGCGCACGCCGGTCGGCCGCAGCTGCCGGATCACCGCCTGCCCGCTCGCGATGGCCGACACGCACCCCCGCCGCCCGCAGTCGCAGCGCTGGTCGTTGCCCTCGATCCGGATGTGCCCGATCTCCCCCGCCGACGCCGTCTCGCCGCGGTGCGTGCGTCCCGAGATCACCAGCCCCGCGCCGATCCCGGTGCCGACCTTCACGCCGACCAGCGCCGCGTCCGGCCGCCCCAGCTCGCAGTACGCGCCGAACGCCAGCGCGTTCGCGTCGTTCTCCAGGAACACCGGCACCGACAGCGCGTCGGTGAAGCGGTCCCGCAGCGGCAGGCCGGTCCACTCGCGCATGCTCGGCGGGGCGATCGTGGTGCCGCGTTCGTGGTCGATCTGGCCCGGCACGCTGAGCCCGACCGCACACAGGCTGTCCGCCCGCCCCGTCTCCGCCAGCAGTGCGCGGCCCGTGTGCAGCAGGTGGGAAAGCGTTTCCTCCGGCAGGTGGCCGACCGGCAGTGGCCGGTGCAGCTGGGCGAACACGTCACCGCGGAGGTCGACGACGGCGATCGTCGCGTGCCGCTGCCCGACGTCGGCGACCAGCGCGGTGCGCCCGGTGTCGTCCGCCGCGAGCACCTGGGCCGGGCGCCCGCCGTTCGAGGCGCGCAATCCGGTCTGCCGCACGAGCCGGTGGCGCTGCAGCACGTCGAGCCGCTCCACCATCGTCGCGCGGGACAACCCGATGCGGTCCTGGAGTTCCTGCCTGGTCAACGGCCCCTCGGCGCGGAGCACGGCGAGGATGTGCCCGGCGGAGGTCGGCGGCGGCGTGCGCATGTTGACAGGCTCTCCCGGAGAGACTTATGTTCAATTACCTGACAGAAGTCTAACCGGCCCCGGAAGCGGAGAGAGACAGATGCGCGCGGCCCGCCTGCCCGGCAGCGGCCCGACCCGTCGCACCGTCCTGCGGGGACTCCTCCTGGCGGGCACGGCTTCGCTGGCCTCCGGGTGCGTCGGTTTCGCGACGACCGGCGCGGGCGGCACGGTGTTCCTGTCGACGCAGTTCCGGCCGGTCGCGGAGGCCGAGAACTTCCGCCGGTTCCTCCGCAAGGCGCACCTCGACGGGGTCAGCTACGTCACGATCGAGGAAGGGCCGTTCGCGAGCCAGGTGCAGAGCCAGGTCTCGGCCGGGCGCACCCAGGTCGGTCTCCTCGGCGGCTCCCACAGCGACCTCGCGCCGCTGGCCGGGAAGTACCTCGAAGACGTCACGCCGGTGCTGGCCGGGCTCGGCGAGCGCGGCATCCCGCAGGAGTACCTGACGCTCGCGAAGGCCGGCACGCCGCAGACCTGGTACGTGCCGTGGGCGCAGGCCACGTTCGTGCTGGCCGCGCACGAGGAGGCGCTGGCGCACCTGCCGCCCGGCGCGGACCCGGAGTCGCTCACGTACGACCAGCTGCTGGACTGGGCCATCGCCGCGCGGCAGGCGGCGGGGCGACCGCTGCTGGGCCTGCCCGCCGGCCCGAAGGGGCTCATCCACCGGTTCCTGCAGGGTTACCTGCTGCCGTCCTTCACGGGCGGCCAGATCACCACGTTCCGCTCGCCGGAGGCCGTCACGGCGTGGGAGTACCTGCGTGAGCTGTGGCGCAACTGCAGCCCGTCGAGCACCAACTACGACTTCCTGCAGGAGCCGCTGGCCTCCGGCGAGGTGCGGTTCGGCTGGGACCACGTCGCCCGGCTGGTCGACGCGCCCAAGCAGGACCCCGGCAAGTGGCGGATGCTGCCCGCGCCACGCGGTCCGAAGGGGCTCGGGTACATGGCCGTGGTGCTGGGGCTGGCGATTCCCAAGGGCAGCACCGATCCCGAGCAGGCGCAGCGGGTGATCACGGCGTTGTCGGCGAAGGAGACGCAGGTCGAGCTGTTGCGGTCCAACGGTTTCTTCCCCGTCGTCGACGTCGAGATCCCGCGTGACCTGCCGCCCGCCCTCCAGCTGGAGGCCGACGCCGTGCGCAGGCAGCGTGACGCGCAGGGCGGCATCCTTTCGCTGCTGCCGGTCGGCCTCGGCACGCGCGAGGGCGAGGTGACGAAGGCGTTCAAGGACTCCTTCCAGCAGATCGTGCTCGGTGGTGCCGATATCCGCTCCACTTTGGACAAGCAGGCGGGGGTGCTGCGCAAGGTGTTCGACGACCTCAAGGTGCCGTGCTGGGCGCCCGACCCGCCGTCGGCCGTCTGCGAGGTGGCGTGATGCGCCTGCGTGGACCGTGGCTGCTGCTCCTGCCCTCGATCGTGTTCATGCTGGCGTTGTTCGGCTGGCCGCTCGTGCAGGCGCTGATCTCGGCGTTCAGCGAGGGCGCCGGCGCGTGGGAACGGCTCTTCACCGACGCGTACTTCCTGCGAGCGCTGCGGAACACGCTGCTGCTGATCGTCATCGTGGTGCCGGTGCAGCTCGTGCTCGCGGTCGCGATGGCGCTGCTCGTGCAGGCCCGGCCGCGGTTCCTGGCCGGGCACTTCTACCTGTGGACCATCCCGCTCGCGGTGTCGGAACTGGCCGCCGGCCTGGTGTGGCTGTCGGTGTTCGACAGCCGTGGCTACCTGAACTCGCTGCTCGCCTCGCTCGGGCTGCCGACGGTGCAGTGGCTCAACTACACCAGCACCGGCACGATGCTGCTGGCCGTCGTGATCGCCGAGGTGTGGCGGGCGACGTCGCTGGTCTTCGTGATCGTCGTCGCCGGGATCCAGCTGGTCCCGCGTGACTACGACGAGGCCGCGCAGGTGTTCGGCGCGTCGTGGTGGCAGCGGCTGCGGCACGTGACGCTGCCGCAGCTCGGGCCGAGCCTCCAGGTCGCGCTCATCCTGCGCACGATCCTCGCGCTGCAGGCGTTCGCCGTGGCGCAGGCGCTCACCGGCCGCGACTTCCCGCTGCTCGTCGGGGAGACCTACCAGTGGTATGTGAACCTGCAGAACCCGCCGGTCGCCAGCGCGGCCGCGCTCGTGGTGCTGGTGCTCTCGCTCGGCACGGCCGTGCTGTACCTGCGGTCGATGCGGAACAGGGCGGCGGCATGATCCTCCCCGAGATCGACCGCGCCCCGCTGCGCCGCCGCCGGTGGCGGGCCATCGGCGTCCAGGTCGCCTGCATCGTGATCACGGTGTTCATGCTGCTGCCGATGGTCCTCATCGGACTGACCGCGGTGTCGTCCCCGGCCGCGCTGCTGGAGTTCCCGCGCCCGTTCATCCCGAGCGGGTTCTCCGCCGACACGCTGCTGGCGTTCGTCCAGGCCACCGGCACGATCCCCGCGCTGGGCAACTCGCTGCTCGCCGGGGTCTACACCGTGCTGCTCTCGCTCCTCGTGGGCGCGCCCGCCGGGTACGCGCTGGCGCGCTACGCTTTCCGCGGCAAGGACACCTACCAGGTGTTCATGCTCCTCGCCCGCGCGCTGCCGATCGTGGTGCTGTCGGTGCCGCTCGCCACGCTGTTCCTGAACGCCGGGGTGTACGACACGGTGTTCGCGGTGACACTGCTGCACACCACCCTGGCCATGCCCACCACGGTGCTGATCAGCGCGAGCGTGTTCGTTTCGGTGCCCACGGACGTCGAGGAGGCGGCCCGCGTGTTCGGCTGCAGCCGGTTCGAGGCGGCGCGGCGGGTCGTGTTCCCGCTCGCCGCGCCCGGCCTCGCGGCGGCGTCGATCTTCACGTTCGTGTTGTCGTGGAACGAGATCCTCGGCGCGGCGGTGATCACGCTGGGCCACCGCACGCTGCCGGCGCAGGTGCTGGCCTCGCTCGGCGAGGCGCCGCAGACGTACCGGTTCGCCGGCGGGTTCGCGTTGATCCTGCCCGCGCTCGTGTTCATCTTCGTGATGCGCCGGTACCTGGTGAACATGTGGGGGACGACGCTGCGATGAGCGAACTGATCGTGCACGAGCTGGTCAAGACCTACCCCGGCGGTACGCAGCGGGCCACCGACGAGGTGTCGCTGCACGTCGCCGACGGCGAGTTCCTGGTGCTGCTCGGCCCGTCCGGCTGCGGCAAGACGACGTTGCTGCGCATGGTCGCGGGCCTGGAGACGCCGGACTCGGGGCAGGTGGTGATCGGCGGCAAGGACGTCACGTACCTGGAACCGCGGCGCCGCAACCTGTCCATGGTGTTCCAGTCCTATGCGGTGTTCCCCAACAAGAAGGTCTACGACAACATCGGCTTCGGGCTGAAGGTCCGCGGGGCGCCCGCCGACGAGATCCGGCGCAAGGTCGAATGGGCGGCGGACCTGCTGCAGCTGCGGCCGTACCTCGACCGTTACCCGGCGAAGCTCTCCGGCGGCCAGCGGCAGCGCGTCGCCGTCGCTCGCGCCATCGTCGTCGACTCCGACCTGCTGCTGATGGACGAACCACTGTCCAATCTAGACGCTTTGCTGCGGTTGTCCTTCCGCGCCGAGCTGAAGAAGCTGGTGTCGGAACTGGGTATCACGACGCTGTACGTGACCCACGACCAGGTGGAAGCGCTTTCCCTGGGGGACAGGGTGGCCGTCATGCGCGAAGGACGCGTCGTGCAGGCCGGGCCGCCGACCGAGGTGTACGCCCAGCCCGCGGACACGTTCGTCGGCGGGTTCCTCGGCAGCCCGCCGATGAACTTCCTGCGTGGCGCCGTGGACGGCACGCACGTCGACTTCGGCGGGCAGTCGCTGCCGCTGCCGTCGGCGCTCACGTCCTTTTCCGGCAAGGAAATCCTTCTGGGAATCCGGCCCGAGGCCATCACCGTCGACACTGGGGAGACGGGTCTGCACGCGGCGGTCGAGGTGTTCGAACCACTGGGGTCCTCGACACTGCTCACCACGGAAGTCGCCGGTCAGGTGCTCAAGGTGCAGGCACCGGCCGACTTCCGCGCCGAACCCGGCGAACGGCTCGCGCTGCGGCTGCCGCCGGAGCGGTGCCGGTGGTACGACCCCGAAACCCAGTTGTTGTTGGAGGCCCAGGAATGACGGTGGACGCCACGCGCACGACGGAGAGCTCTCCCGGCGATAGACGGCCGGTCCGCTTCACCGAGCCCGCGCTGGCGGCCAGGGCGGCCCGGGTGTTGCGGGACAACGACACCGGTGCCGTCATCACGGCCGCGCCGAGGCTCTACCCGCACATGTGGAGCTGGGACGCCGCGTTCATCTCCATCGGCCTGGCCCGGCTGGACGTGCAGCGCGCCATCGCCGAGCTGGACACCCTGTTCGCCGCGCAGTGGCGCAACGGGATGGTGCCGCACATCGTCTTCACCGACGACGACGCCTACTTCCCCGGCCCCGACCGGTGGGGCACCGACACCGCGCCCGACGGGCCGCGGAACGTGCGCACGTCCGGCATCTGCCAGCCGCCGGTGCACGCGATCGCGGTGCGCCGCGTGCTCGACATCGCGCGCCGCTCCGGGCCGAACGACCGCCTCGACGCCGAACGCTTCGCCCGCCGGATCTGGGCGAAGTTGTACGCGTGGCACCGCTGGCTCGTCGAGTACCGGACGCCGGGGTCGAGCGGGCTCATCGCCATCGTGCACGGCTGGGAGTCCGGAATGGACAACTCGCCGCGCTGGGACGTGCCCTACGACGCGGTGCACCCCGGCGCCGCGCTGCCGCCGTACGTGCGCAAGGACGTCCGGCTGGTCGGCGATCCCGGCGAGCGGCCGACCGACCGCGAGTACGACCGGTACCTGTGGCTGATCGAGGAGATGCGCCGCGCGGGCTACGACCAGCGCAAGATCGTCAGCGGGTCCAGCTTCCTCGTCGGGGACGTGTTCATCACCGCGTTGTTCGCGATGTCCTGCGACGTGCTGATCGAGCTGGGCGAGGAGTTCGGGCAGGAGCCGGAGCAGCTGGCCGACCTGGCGGACTGGGCCGCCAAGGCACGCGCCGCGGTCGCGGGCAGCTGCCACTCGGTGTCGGGGATGGCGCGCGACCGCGACCTGCGCACCGGCCGCTGGCTGGACACGCAGACGATCGCGGGGTTCTCGCCCCTGCTGTGCGGCGGCGCGCCGGACGACGTGCAGCTGCGCCTGCTGTCGCTGCTGGACAGCGACCGCTGGTGCGGGCACCCGGACCTGCTGGCCCCGGTGCCGCCGTCGGTGTCGCCGATGCGCCCCGGCTTCAACCCGAGGCAGTACTGGCGCGGTCCACAATGGCCGGTGGTGGTGTGGCTGTTCAGCTGGGCCTTCGAGCGCCGCGGCTGGCACGAACGGGCGAGGAAGCTGCGGGACGGCGGCATCAGGCTCACGGAGGACGGCTCCTTCGGCGAGTACTACGAGCCGTTCACGGGCGAACCGCTGGGCAGCACGGACCAGTCCTGGACGGCCGCCGTAGTGCTCGACTGGCTCTGCGGCTTCTGAGTACGAAGAGGGCCTGCGCGTTCGCTCGTGCGGGGGTTGGAGCGCCACGCCCCGCATCCCCAGCCCACTCGAGTGCCTGAACACGAAAAAGGGGCCCGCACAACCATGCGGGCCCCTTTCCGTACCGGGATCAGCCTGCCTTGAGGTCGGCTTCGAGGGCGATCTCCTCGGCCTTCGTGTCCGTACCCGCCAGGTGCTTCTTGCTGCGCCGGTTGCGCCGCTCCAGGTACGTGGCGAGCGCGGTGAGCAGCAGGCACAGCACGATGTAGATCGCCGCGACGACGAGCGTCGACGGCACGATCGGCCTGCCGAACTGGCCCTGCGTGCCGATGTAGCGCGCGTAGTACAGCAGCTCCTGGTACGTCACCACGAACCCGAGCGCCGTGTCCTTGAGCAGCACCACCAGCTGGCTGATGATCGTCGGCAGCATCGACCGGATCGCCTGCGGGATCAGGACGAGCGTCATCACCTGGGTCTTGCCCATGCCCAGCGCGTACGCGGCCTCGCTCTGGCCCTTCGGCAGCGCCTGGATGCCGGCGCGGAACACCTCCGCCAGCACCGAGCCGTTGTACAGCGTCAGCCCCAGCACCACGGCCATGAACGACGACATCTGGATGCCCAGCGCCGGCAGGCCGAAGAAGAACAGGAACATCAGGATCAGCAGCGGGATGGCGCGGAACAGCTCGACGATGAAGGTCGAGATCCCGCGCACCCACGCGTGGTCCGACAACCGCCCCGCCGCGAAGACCGCACCGAAGATCAACGCCAGCACCGCACCCAGCGCGAACGCCTTGAGGGTGAACAACAACGCGTTCGCGAGGTCGCGCTGGACCTGCGCGTACTCCAGCCATTCCCAGCGGCGCGCGGTGAACTGCCCGCTGTCGTAGAAGCGATAGACGATGAACGCGAGTACCGCCGCCACCACCAGGATGCCGATGACCGCGAACAGGCGGTACCGCATCCGGGCGCGCGGCCCGGGGATGTCGAACAGGACGTTGCTCATCGGGACACGCTCCACCGCTTCTCGAAGGCACGCTGGACCAGCGACAGGACCGCGACCAGGATGATGAACCCGAGCGCGACCCACAGCAGGCCGACCAGCTGGTTGTCCCCGCGCTCGGCGAGGTACTGCCGGATCGCGCCCGCCTCGACCACGTTGAACCCGGCGGCGATCGTGGTGTTCTTCAGCAGCGCGATGAGCATGCTCATCAGCGGCGGCACCACCGAGCGCACCGCCTGCGGCAGCACGATCTGGCCCAGCACCTGGGTGAACGACAGGCCCAGCGCCCGCGCCGCCTCGGCCTGGCCGACCGGCACGGTGTTGATGCCGGAGCGCACGACCTCGCAGATGAACGCCGACGTGTAGATCGTCAGCGAGACCACCGCGGCCGTGAAGTAGCTGAGCTTGACCACGTCCAGCAGCGGGTACGCGAAGACCAGGAACGCGAACACCAGCGTCAGCGGCGTGTTGCGCAGGATCGTCACGTACACCGTGCCGACCGCGCGGAACACCGGGACGGGGCTCACGCGCAGCATCGCCAGGAACGTGCCGAAGACCAGGCTCGCCACCGCCGCGATGACGAAGAGCTTGATCGTGGTCAGGAAGAACGGACCATAGAGGTCCAGGTTGTCGAGCAGGACGTCCATCGGGCCTTCCCCGCCGCGGGTCGAATCAACGAGGCCGGTGGGCGCTCGGCACGAGCACCCACCGGCCACTGCCGGAAATCAGTATCGCTGGATGGTGGGCTTGGTCGCGGTCGAACCCGACTTGCCCAGGGTGGCGTCGTAGATCTTCTGCCACGTGCCGTCGTCCAGCGCGGCCTGCAGCAGGTCGTCGATCTTGTTGCGCAGCACCGAGTCGTCCTTGTTCAGGCCGATGCCGTACGGCTCGGTCGAGAACGGCTCGCCGACGACCTTCAGGGTGTCGGGGTCCTGCGCGGCGAAGCCCTTGAGGATCGCGTCGTCGGTCGTGACGGCGTCCACCTCCTTGGTGTTCAGCTTCTCGACGCACTGCGAGTACTTCTGGAACTCGACGATGTTGCCCGGCTCGGTCAGGCCCTGGTCGCGCACGCGCTGGATCGGGGTCGACCCGGTCACCGAGCAGACCTTCTTGCCCTTCAGGGTGTCCTTGCCGGTGATCGAGTTGTCGTCCTTGCGCACCAGCAGACCCTGGCCCGCCTGGAAGTACGGGCCCGCGAACGACACCTGCTGCTTGCGCTTGTCGGTGATCGTGTACGTGCCGACGTAGTAGTCGACGGTGCCGTTGGCGATGGCCGCCTCGCGCGCACCGGAGTCGACGGTCTGGTAGGTGATCTTGCTTTCGTCGTAGCCGAGTCCGGCCGCGACGAGCTTCGCGATCTCGATGTCGAAGCCCGCGTACTTGCCCGTCGTCGGGTCCTTCTGGCCGAGGCCGGGCTGGTCGTCCTTGACGCCGATGGTCAGACCGCCCTTGCCCTTGATCTTGGCGAAGGTCGCCGAGCCGGGCAGGTCCACGTTCTGCGCCACCGTGTAGGACGGCGTGGCCGCGGAGTTGGCGCCCGAGTCGCCGGTGCCGCCGCTGGACGGCGTGCCCTCCTTGCCGCAGGCGGTCAGCGCGAGCGCGCCGACCAGCAGCCCTGCCGCCAGGGTGCGGATCCTCATTCGAACTTCCCTGCTTCCTCTGGTGGGGCGGCGCGCGTCGCGCCGCGGACTTCCTAGTGGGTCAGGATCTTGCCGAGAAAGTCCTTCGCACGGTCGGACTTCGGTTGCGTGAAGAACTCGTCCGGCGTGGCGTCCTCGACGATCTCACCGTCGGACATGAACACCACCCGGTGCGCGGCACGCCGGGCGAAACCCATCTCATGGGTGACGACGAGCATGGTCATGCCGTCGGCCGCGAGCGCGGTCATCGTGTCGAGCACCTCCTGGACCATTTCCGGGTCCAGCGCCGAGGTGGGCTCGTCGAACAGCATGACCTTCGGCTTCATCGCCAGCGCGCGGGCGATCGCGGCGCGCTGCTGCTGCCCACCGGACAGCTGCGCCGGGTACTTGTCCGCCTGGTTGGCGATCCCCACCCGCTCCAGCAGCTCCATCGCCGTCTTGCGGGCCTCGCCGCTCGGGACCTTGCGGACCTTCACGGGGGCGAGCATGACGTTCTCGACGATGGTCTTGTGCGCGAACAGGTTGAACGACTGGAAGACCATGCCGACGTCGGCGCGCAGGGCCGCGAGCGCCTTGCCCTCGGCGGGCAGCGGCTTGCCGTCCACCGCGATCTCGCCCGAGTTGATCGGCTCCAGGCGGTTGATGGCGCGGCACAGCGTCGACTTGCCGGACCCGGACGGGCCGAGCACCACGACCACCTGGCCGCGCGGCACCTCCAGGTTGATGTCCTTCAGCACGTGCAGGTCGCCGAAGAACTTGTTCACGCCGGCCGCCTTGATCATCGCCGGCGACGTCGCTGTGGTCATCGATCCCTCCATACACCCCGGCCCATCCGGCGATCTAACACCGAAGCGGCGGTCGCCGCCCGCAAATCGGACCAAAAGCAACCTAGGTGTCATCTGCGCACCCGGCCGAAACCTTAGTCAGCAGGTGAGCCGGTGTGCGCCCGGGTCCGGTTCCGGGTAGCATCAGGGTAGCAAAGGCATTACCACTGAGGGTAGCATGTGGGACATGAAGCTGAGTGTGAGTCTGGGTGAGGAAGACGTCGCCTTCCTGGACGAGTACGCGGCGCGGACGCAGGCGGGGTCCCGTTCCGCGGTGCTGCACCGGGCCATCGAGCTGCTGCGCGCCTCGCAGCTCGAGGACGCGTATGCCGAGGCCTGGCAGGAGTGGGAGATGGAGGAGTCGCGGTGGGAGGCCGTCGCGGGTGACGGTCTGGGCCGCTGATGCGCCGTGCCGAGATCAGGCTCGTCGACCTCGAACCGGTCCGGGGTGCGGAGTCGAACAAGACGCGGCCGGCGGTGATCGTCAGCAACGACGGCGCCAACGCGGTGGCCACCCGGCTGGGCCGCGGCGTGGTCACGGTCGTGCCGGTGACGACGAACGTGACGAAGGTGTACCCGTTCCAGGTACTCCTGCCGGCGAGGGCGTGCGGGCTGAAGGCGGACTCGAAGGCGCAGGCGGAGCAGGTGCGCTCGGTGTCGGTGGAGCGGATCGGGCGCAAGACGGGCCAGGTGCCGGCGGAGGTGATGGCGAAGCTCGACCAGGCGCTGCGGGTGCACCTGGGCCTTTAGCACGGGGCGCCGGTGAGCGGGTTTACCCTGGTGGGCGATGACTACGACAGAGGTCGGCAGAACGTACCAAATCCGTACTTTCGGCTGCCAGATGAACGTGCACGACTCCGAGCGCCTCGCCGGGCAGCTGGAGGAAGCGGGCTACGTGCCCGCTGCCGAAGGGGCCGCGCCGGACCTCGTCGTGTTCAACACCTGCGCGGTGCGGGAGAACGCGGACAACAAGCTGTACGGCACCCTCGGGCACCTGCGTCCCGCCAAGGACGCGAACCCGGGCATGCAGATCGCCGTCGGCGGCTGCCTCGCGCAGAAGGACCGCGGCGAGATCGTCAAGCGGGCCCCGTGGGTCGACGTCGTGTTCGGCACGCACAACCTCGGCTCGCTGCCGGTGCTGCTCGAACGCGCCCGGCACAACGCCGAGGCCGAGGTCGAGATCCTCGAATCGCTGGAGACGTTCCCGTCGACGCTGCCCGCCCGGCGTGACTCCGCCTACTCGGGCTGGGTGTCGATCTCGGTGGGGTGCAACAACACGTGCACGTTCTGCATCGTGCCGTCGCTGCGCGGCAAGGAGCGCGACCGGCGGCCGGGCGAGGTGCTCGCGGAGGTCGAGGCGCTCGTCGCGGAGGGCGTGCTCGAAGTGACGTTGCTGGGGCAGAACGTCAACTCCTACGGGGTCGAGTTCGGTGACCGGCAGGCGTTTTCGAAGCTGCTGCGCGCGTGCGGGGCGGTGGACGGGCTGGAGCGCGTCCGCTTCACCTCGCCGCACCCGGCCGCGTTCACCGACGACGTGATCGAGGCGATGGCCGAGACGCCGAACGTGTGCCACCAGCTGCACATGCCGCTGCAGTCCGGTTCCGACCGGGTGCTGAAGGAGATGCGCCGTTCGTACCGGGCGGCCCGCTATCTGTCCATTCTGGACAAGGTGCGCGCGGCGATGCCGGACGCGGCGATCACCACCGACATCATCGTCGGCTTCCCCGGCGAGACGGAGGAGGACTTCCAGGCGACGCTGGACGTCGTCCGCGAGGCGCGGTTCTCCAGCGCGTTCACGTTCCAGTACTCGAAGCGGCCCGGCACGCCGGCGGCGGAGATGCCCGGGCAGCTGCCGAAGGAGGTCGTGCAGGAGCGTTACGACCGGCTGGTGGAGCTGCAGAACGACATCGCGTGGCAGGAGAACAAGAAGCTGGTCGGGCGCAAGGTCGAGCTGCTGGTCGCGACGGGCGAGGGCCGCAAGGACGCCGAGACGCACCGGATGAGCGGCCGGGCGAGGGACGGCAGGCTCGTGCACTTCACGCCGACCGGTCCGGCGGTGGACCGCGAGGTGCGGCCGGGTGACGTGGTCGAGACCGTCATCACCTACGGCGCGCCGCACCACCTGGTCGCCGACGGTGACCTCCTGACGCACCGGCGCACGCGGGCGGGCGACAACGTGGCGGCGGGGCTGCGGCCGAAGACGGACGGGGTCAGCCTCGGGCTGCCGTCGTTCGGCGCCCCGAAGGCGGTGCCGGTGACGGGCGGGTGTGGCGCATGAGTGAGCGCGAAACGGATCTGGACCGCCTGACCGCGGACGTCGACGCGATCGGCAAGAAGGCCGCGCGGACCGTCGAACTGGGGCGGCGGGGGTTCGTGCTGTCGGTGCTGGTGTTCGCGCTGCTGGTCGCGCAGCTGCTGCCGTGGGTCGGTCACCACGCGGGCTGGCAGGTGCTCGTCGGCCAGGGCGGGGCGATCCCGCAGCTGTTCGCCGTCACGTCGACGGTCATCGGCGTGCTGTGCTCGGCGCTGGCGCTGAGCACGCGCCTGTGGTGGCTGACGTGGGTGTGCGCGATCGGCGGCTGGTTCTCGTCGGTGGACGGCCTGCTCGCGGTGTGGTCGCAGCAGTCGGCGGGCGCGAACGGCGCCGCCGGCGGCGGTCCCGGGCTGGGCATGGTGCTCGCACTGGTGGCGATCATCCTGGTCGCGGCGAACTGGATGCGCACCGCCTTCTCCCGCAGCTGACCGCGGCCCGGGGTCGGGGAGAAACCGGCGCGGTCGACGTGCCACCGCCACGGCTTGAGCTGATTCGGCCGTTGCGCCAGCTCGCTCGGTGGCCGGTGGGCCGGGTTTCCGCTAGTCGCGCGAGGCGCGCGGGAGCCCGTTCGGTGGCCGGTGGCCTCGGGTTCCGCCCGTCGCGCGAGGCGCGCGGGAGCCCGCTCGGCGGCCGGTGGCCCCGGGTTCCGTCCGTCGTGCGAGGCGCGCGGGAGCCCGTTCGGCGGCCGGTGGCCCGGGTTAAGTCTGTAGCGCCAGGTGCGCGCGAGCCCGGCCCGCAGCCAGCGGCGCCCGGGTTCCGCCTGCCGTGCCAGCCGCGAGCCTGCCCGGCGGCCAGTGATCCCGGTTTTCCGCTAGGCGCGCCCGATCTGCGGCCACCGAGGCCCGGTTTCCGCCAGTCACGGCAGCCCGCTCGGCGGCTGGTGGCCTCAGGTTCCGCCGGTCGTGCCAGCCACGCGCGAGCCCGCCCGGCGGCCAGTGGCCCCGGGTTTCCGCCACTCTTGCCAGCCGCGCGAGGCCGCCCGGCGGCGAGCCGTGCCCGTCCCGCCCTGCCGCCAGGCGGCGCGAGCCCGGCCACGGCCTCGGCGGTTCCGACGCGGCCGTCCCGGCTCGAAAGGACAGCAAGCCAGCCCCACCGAGCCGCCCCGAACTCCCCGCGCCCTCCCCAGCCTCCCGCCCCCGAACTCCCCGCCCCAGCCCGCCGGAATCGCGAGCCCGGGGCAACCCCATTAGCCTCCTGGGCACATGCGCGCCGTTGAAACCGTTCTCGCCCTCGTCGTGCTCGCCACGGTCGTCACGGCGTTCGCGGGGCGGTTGCGGGTGCCCGCGCCCTCCCTGCTCGTCGTGGCGGGGATCGTCGCCGGGGTGCTGCCCGGGGTGCCCGACATCCGCGTGACGCCCGACGTCGTGAGCCTCGTCGTGTTGCCGCCCCTGCTGTTCGCCGCGGGGGAGGAGCTGCCGTGGCGGGACCTGCGAGCCGTGTGGCGGCCGGTCTCGGTACTGGCCGTCGGCCTGGTGGTCGCGTCCGCCGCGGTCGTCGCCGTCGTCGCGGCGGCCATCACGCCCCTGCCGCTCGGCCTGGCGTTCGTGCTCGGCGCGGTGCTCGCCAGCACCGACCCCGTCGCCGTCACCGCACTCGGGCGCAGGCTGTCGCTCCCACCCCGCGTACAGGCACTGGTGCAGGCCGAAAGCCTGTTCAACGACGCCACCAGCCTCCTGCTCTTCCGCGTCGCGCTGACCGTCGGCCTCGCGGCGGGCTCCGTGTCGTGGGGGCACACCGCGGCGCAGTTCGGCCTGCTCGTCGGAGGCGGACTACTGGTCGGCGCAGTCGTCGCGGCCGGGGCGTATGCGGTCCGGCGGCGCACGGAGGACCCGGTGCTGGAGACGGTGATCTCGCTCGTCACCCCGTACGCCGCGTACGTGCTGGCCGAGGCTGTCGAAGGTTCCGGGGTCACGGCGGTCGTCGTCGCGAGCGTCATCCTCGGCACCCAGGCCCAGCGCATGACCACCGCCCGCATCCGGCTCCAGCTCGGCGCCGTCTACGGGACCGTGGTGTTCCTGCTCGAAAGTGTCGTGTTCGGCTTGATCGGCCTGCAGCTGCCCGAACTCGTCCGGGACGTCTCGACCACCACCCCTTGGCCGCTGCAGGCCCTGGTCATCGCCGTGACGCTCCTCGTCGTGCGGCTGCTGTGGGTGTTCCCGCTGGCCGCGCTCCGCCAGCGGCGCGCCGGCGGGCGCCCGACGTGGCAGGTGCCGGCGGTGGTGTCGTGGGCGGGTGCACGCGGGGTCGTGCCGCTCGCCGCGGCGTTGTCGATCCCGCTGACCTCACCGCCGGAGCACGGCGACCTCGTCCTGCTGCTCACCACGGCCGTCATCGTCCTCACGCTCGTGGTGCAGGGCTTCACGCTCGCCCCGCTCGTGCGGCGGACAGGCGTCGCGCTGACCGCCGAGGCCGTGCGGCAGGAACACAGCTCCGCCCGGCTCCGGCTCGCGAAGGCCGGTCTGTCCTACCTCGACGAGCTGGCCGAGACCGAGGCCGCGCCGCGGTTCCTCGTCGACCAGCTGCGGGACGCGTGGCAGGCGCGGCTCCAGCGGATCTCCGAGAACGAGCCCGACGAGATGACCAACCTGACCACCGCGCAGGCGTACCGGAAGCTGCGGCGCCAGGTGCTGGCGGCGGAGGGGCGGGAGCTGGACCGGCTGTTCCGGGCGGGCGAGGTCAGCGACCACACCCGTCGCGCGATCCAGCGGGTGCTGGACCTGGAACACGCCGGCCTCGGCGACGACTCCTAGCCCGCGCCGTCCTTGACCTCGACCTTACTTCAGGTTTTGACGTGGCGCCGAACCTGGAGGTGATCGTCGGCAGTGTCCGCAGTGGACGGTTCGGTGCGCACGTCGGAGGCTGGGTGCAGAAGGCACTGCTCGACACCGGCGTCGACGTCGATCTGGTCGACCTGGCGGAGCTGAACTTCCCGCACATGATGGACGGCCACTCCGACGCGGCGGCCTTCGCGGAGCGCGTGGGGTGGGCGGACGCGATCGTGGTGGTGACGCCGGAGTACAACCACAGCTACCCGGGCCCGCTCAAGTCCGCGATCGACAGCGTGCGGGACGAGTGGAAGGCCAAGCCGGTGGGTTTCGTGTCGTACGGCGGGATGTCGGGCGGGCTGCGGGCGGTGGAGGCGCTGCGGCTGGTGTTCGCGGAGCCGCACGCCGTGACCGTGCGGGACTTCGTGAGCCTCCACAACCCGTGGGGCAGGAAGGACTACCCGGGCCCCGCGGAACGCGATGCGCTGCTGGGCATGCTGCGGCAGCTGACCTGGTGGGCGCGGGCACTCGGCAACGCCCGCGCCACGGTGCCCTACCCGGCCTGACGCCCCCGCGACGCCGACCGAAAACCGAATCGCCTCAGCGGTCCGCGACCGCCCGCTCCGCGGCGACCATCCACTCGCGCCACTGCGCGGCCTGCTCCTCGGCCTGCTTCGCACGGCGCTCGTCGCCCGCGGCACGCGCCTTCGCGGCCTGCGCCTCGAACTGGTGCACCCGCTCGCGGAACTGCTCGACCCGCGCCTGCGCCTCCGGATCGGTCCGGCGCCAGCGGCTGTCCTCGGCCTCGCGGATCCGGTCGGCGACAGCCTTGAGCCTGCCGTCCAGCTCCCGCATCCGCTCGCGCGGCACCTTGCCGATCTCGTCCCACTGCTCCTGCAACCGCCGCAGGTGCGCCTTCGCCGCCTCGAGGTTCGCCGCCGGGTCGATCTTCTCGGCCTCGGCGAGCAGTTCCTCCTTCTTCGCGGCGTTCTCGGCGAACTCGGCGTCCCGCTCGGAGAACACCGCCGACCGGCGCGCGAAGAACTTGTCCTGCGCCGCGCGGAAGCGCTGCCACAGCGCGTCGTCGGTCTCCTTCGGCGCGCGGCCGGCGGCCTTCCACTCGGCCATCAGGTCCTTGTACCGCCCGGCCGTGGGCCCCCAGTCGTCCGAGTCGACGAGGGACTCCGCCTCGGCGATCAGCTCCTCCTTGCGGGCCTTGGCCGCCGCACGCTGCTTGTCGAGCTCCGCGAAGTGCGAGCCGCGGCGCCGGTTGAACGCCTCCCGTGCCTTCGAGAACCGCTTCCACAGCTCGTCGTCGGTCTTGCGGTCGACGCCCTTGATCGTCTTCCACTCGTCGAGGATCGCGCGCAGCCGGTCGCCGGCGGCCTTCCACTGGGTCGACTCCGCGGCGATCTGCTCGGCCTCCTCGGCCAGCGCCTGCTTGCGCGCGATCGCCGCCGTGCGGGCCTCCTCGCGCTCCTGCTTGGCGCTGGCGAGCGCCTCCTCGGCCTTCGCGACGATGCGGTCCAGCCGGTCGCCCAGCGCGGCCAGGTCCCCGACCACCGCCGCGTCGGCGAGCCCGTCCCGCAGCTGGACGGCGCTCGACAGCGCGTGCTTGGGGTCGCCCGCCCCGGAGTTCAGCCGCGTGGCCAGCAGTTCGACCTCGGTCCGCAGGTCGTCGAAGCGGCGCGCGTAGTGCAGCAGCCCCTCGTCGGGACTGCCCGCCTGCCACACGCCCACCGCGCGTTCACCGTCCGCGGTCCGCACGTACACGTTGCCTTCGTCGTCCACCCGGCCCCAGCGGGACGGGTTCGGCTCGGCGGGGGGAACCGGCCGGTCCTGGCCCGCCGGCGGGTGCGGCAGCGGCATCTTGTGCGGCGCCGGGGCGCCGGGCGTGATCTCGTCGGCCATCGCAGGCTCCTTATCGCCTGTCGGGCCCGCCTGGTCCGGCGGGCGCCCCACCGGGGTGGGGCCGGGTCGTGCGGGGGAGCGCTTCGACCCCCACGCCGCATTCAAGCAGTTCAGCACGGCTTGTGGTACTCGGTGCGGTGGTCGGAGCGGGTGATTCTACTGTGGCTGGCTGTCGGGCGGGGGTGTTGCGGGCCGCCCGGTAACCTCGACCAGTGTGATCACGCGTGCCGTCGTGGTGCCACACCCCCCGTTGCTGGTGCCACGGCTTTCCCCCGGGCCGGAGCCCGAGCTGACCGCGTTGCGCGACGCCTGCGTGGCCGCCGTGCGCCGTCTCGGGCCGGTCTGGACTGCGGTCGGTGTGCACGAGAAAGACCAGGTCATCGCGCCGGGTTCGGCGGGCACCTTCCGCGGTTACGGGGTCGACGAACGGGTCCGGCTGTCGGCTTCCGGCACCGGGTCCGGCCTCCCGTTGCCCGCGCTCGTCGCGGGCTGGCTGCGGGAGCAGGCGGGTGCGGAATCGGTCGAGGTCCGGCTCGTCGCCGCGACCACACCGCCCGCGGAATGTGCCCGCTTGGGCAAGGAACTCACGGGTGACCTGCTCATCCTCGGGGACGGCTCCAACCGGCACGGCCCGCGTGCGCCCGGCAGTGAGGACGAACGCGCCCCGGCGTTCGACGACGCCGTCGCGAAGGCGCTCGCCAACGCCGACACCGAGGCCCTCCTCGCGCTGGACCCGGCGCTCGCCGACGCGCTCGGCGCCCGGGGCCGCGTGCCGTGGCAGGTGCTGGCGGGCGTCGCCGGTGACTGGCGCGCCGAACTGCTGTACTCCGCGGCACCCTTCGGCGTGGGGTACCACGTCGCGGTGTGGGAGCGCGGGTGCTGAAGCCGATCGCGGTCGTCGGCCCCACGGCGACCGGGAAGTCCGACCTCGCCATCACGCTCGCCGAACGCCTCGGCGGCGAGGTGGTCAACGCCGACGCCATGCAGCTCTACCGCGGGATGGACATCGGCACCGCCAAGGTGCCGCCGCAGGAACGCCACGGCGTCCCGCACCACCTGCTCGACGTCCTCGACGTCACCGAGACCGCTTCGGTCGCCGCGTACCAGCGTGACGCCAGGGCCGTCGTCGAACGGCTGCTGGCCGACGGCAAGGTGCCCGTGCTCGTGGGCGGATCGGGCCTGTACGTGCAGGCGGTGCTCGACGACCTCCGTTTCCCCGGCACCGACCCGGCGATCCGCGCGCGGCTCGACGCCGAGGCGGCGGAACTCGGCCCCGCAGCGTTGCACGAACGGCTCACCCGGCTCGATCCCGCGGCCGCGACGGCGATCCTGCCGTCCAACGCGCGCCGGATCGTGCGGGCGCTGGAGGTCATCGAGCTGACCGGGCAGCCGTTTTCGGCGAACCTGCCCAAACCGGGACCACCCCGTTACGACACCGTGCTCATCGGGATCGACCGCGCGGTCGAGGAACTCGACGAGCGCGTGGAACTGCGTGTGGACCGGATGTTCGCCGAGGGGCTCGTGGCCGAGGTGCGCGCCCTCGCCGCCCGTGGCCTGCGAGAAGGCAAAACCGCTTCCCGCGCTTTGGGGTACCAGCAGGTGCTGGCGGAGCTGGATGGTGCCGGGGACTTCGCGGCAGCCGCCGCGGCCACGAAACAGGCCACGCGCCGATTCGTTCGCAGGCAACGATCCTGGTTCCGGCGGGACGCGCGGATCCAGTGGTTCGACGGAAGCGATCAGGACGTGGCCGAGCGAGTGCTTTCCGTGGTGGCCCAGTAGTCTGATCGGGTGGCGATCGAGTTTCTCAAAGGGCATGGCACACAGAACGACTTCGTGCTGCTGCCCGACCCGGACGGCCTGCTGGACCTGACGCCGTCCCGGGTCGCCGCGCTGTGCGACCGGCAGCGGGGGCTCGGTGCCGACGGCGTCCTGCGGGTGGTCCGGTCCACCGCGCTGGGCCTGCCGTCCGAGGGCGAGTGGTTCATGGACTACCGCAACGCCGACGGGTCCGTCGCGGAGATGTGCGGCAACGGCATGCGCGTGTTCGCGCGGTACCTCACGGACACCGGGCTGGAGTCCGGCAGCGAGTTCGTCGTGGGCAGCCGTGCCGGGGACAAGCCCGTCCTGGTGCGCCCGGACGGCGAGGTCACGGTGCACATGGGCCCCGCGGCCATCACCGGCGCCTCGGTCGCGCTCGTGGACGGGCGCAACTTCTCCGGCGTCGCGGTGAACGTGGGCAACCCGCACCTGGTGTCCATTGTGGAGGACGACGTGGCGGAGCTGGACCTGCGCGACCAGCCGCGGTACGACGAGGATTTCTTCCCCGAGGGCGTGAACCTGGAGTTCGTGAACCCCATCGGTGAGGGCGCGTTGCGGATGCGCGTGTACGAGCGCGGGGTCGGCGAGACCCGCTCGTGCGGCACGGGCACGGTGGCGGCGGTCGCGGCCGCGCTGCACCTCGCGGGCACGGACACCGGTGAGTCCACTGTGGACATCCCCGGTGGTAGGGTCACGGTCGCGCTCGACCACGGGGCGGCGACGCTGACCGGCCCGGTGGAGTTCGTCGCGCGTGGCGAGCTGTTCGACGACTGGTGGGCTCAGGCGTAGGCGTTCTTCGGGACGTCCCGCATCCTGCGCAGCGGCGAGAACAGCAGCAGCGCCATGGGGATCACGAGCGCGGCACAGCCGATCCACAGCGTGCCGCGCACGCCCAGCCACGCGCCCAGCCCACCGCCGACGAGGCCGCCGATCGGCATCGTGCCCCACACGACGAACCGCACGGTCGCGTTCATCCGGCCCAGTAGCCGGTCCGGGCAGACCGCCTGCCGGTAGCTGACCTGCGCGACGTTGTAGACGATCACGCCGAAGCTCTCCACGGTCATGCCGAAGGCGATGAGCGCGATGCGCCAGTCCGGCCCGGCCAGCGGCGTGAGCAGCTGGAACGGCCAGGTCAGCAGCGGGACGAGCCAGATCGACCGCGCCTGCCCGAGCCTGCGGGTGACCCACCCCGCGGACAGCGCGCCGAGCACGCCGCCGACGCCGAACGCGGTCATGAGCGCGCCCACCGCGGCCGGGCTCAGCCCCAGGTCGCGGGTGAAGAACAGGATCATCATCGACTGGAAGACGGTGTTGCCGAGGTTCGCGGTGGCGGTGCACAGCGTGATCGGCCGCAAGGTCGGGTTCCGGAACACGAAGCCCAGCCCTTCGGCGATCTGCCGCCGCAGCGGCAACCCGTTGTGCGGCTCGGGTTCCGGCTCCGGAGTCCTGATGCGCCACAGGAACAACGCCGAGGCGAGGTAGCCGAGCCCGGTCGCGAACACCGCGTTCGCCGCGCCGGCGAGCTGGGTCAGCCCGCCGCCCGCGCCGGGGCCGACGACCTGGGCGACCGACTGGCTGGCCTGCAGCTTCGCGTTGCCCTCCAGCAGGTGTTCGCGCCCGACGAGCGAGGGCAGGTACGACTGGTACGACACGTCGAAGAACACCGTGGCCACGCTGACCAGCAGCGCCACCACGATGAGCTGGGTGAGCGTCAGCACGCCGGTCCACCACGCGATCGGCACGGTGCACAGCAGCGCCGCGCGGGTGAGGTCGGCGCGCAGCATCAGCGGTCTTCGGCGCATCCGGTCCACCCACACCCCGGCGGGCAGGCCGATGAGCAGGAACGCGGCGTTCTCGGCCGCGGTCAGCAGGCCCATCTGGAACGGGGTCGCCGCCAGCACGGTGGCCGCGAGCAGCGGGACCACCGTCTGCCCGACGAACGTGCCCGCCTGGCTCACCGTGTCGCCCGCCCACAGGAGCCGGAAGTCGCGATGGAACCAGAGTGAGTCGCGCCGCATGCCGGACAGCCTCCCGCAAGCGATTGGAAAGCGTCAATCACTTTGCGCCCTAAGCTGAACCGGTGGACCACCCGCGCCGTCCGGCGACCGAGGCGGAGGCGAACGCGCTCGCCTCCGGAATACGCCTGCGCATCATCCGGTTGACCTATGCGGAGGCGTTGACCAACAAGGAGCTGGCGCAGCGCCTAGGCCGGGATCCGGCGACCGTCCTGCACCACGTGCGCAAGCTGGTCGAAACCGGGTTCCTCGCCCCGCAGCCGCCGCGCCGAGGCAAGCGGGGGGCGAAGGAGATTCCCTACCTTTCGACGGGGTTGTCCTGGAGCTTGGAGGGTGCGGGCCTGCACGAGAAGGTCGGCGAGGCCATGCTCGAGGCTTACCTCGGCGAGATCGCCGAGGTGCCGCCCTCCGAACTGCGCCAAACACGGCTCGTGATGCGGTTGAAGCCGGAGGAACGGGCCGAATTCGAAACCCGGTTCCAAGACCTGCTCGAGGAGTTCCGTGCCAGGTCAGCGCCGGGTGGGGAGCAGCTGGCCGTCTACTTCGCGACCTACCCGAGCCGGTAATGCGCTCGGTTTATCCCGCGGGACGTGGGACCATGGAAGGACGATGACAGAACTGACACACACAGACTTTCTGGACGACCCGTCGATCGGCGAGCTGGAGCTGGAGGACCGCGCCTCACTGCGGCGCGTCGCCGGGCTCTCCACCGAGCTGGCGGACATCACCGAGGTCGAGTACCGGCAGCTGCGATTGGAACGGGTCGTGCTGGTCGGCGTGTGGACCGAAGGCACCGCGGCCCAGTCCGAGGCCTCGCTGGCCGAGCTGGCCCGGCTCGCCGAGACGGCGGGCTCCGAGGTGCTGGAGGGTCTCGTGCAGCGCCGCGACAAGCCGGACCCGGCCACCTACATCGGCTCGGGCAAGGTGCGCGAGCTGTTCGACATCGTCGTCTCCACCGGTGCCGACACCGTGATCTGCGACGGCGAGCTCTCGCCAGGTCAGCTGCGCAACCTGGAGCAGCGGCTCAAGGTCAAGGTGATCGACCGGACGGCGCTGATCCTCGACATCTTCGCCCAGCACGCCCGCTCCAAGGAGGGCAAGGCGCAGGTCGAGCTGGCCCAGCTGCAGTACCTCATCCCGCGGCTGCGCGGCTGGGGTGAGTCGCTGTCCCGGCAGGCCGGTGGCCGTGCCGGCGGCGCGAACGGCGGTGTGGGCCTGCGTGGTCCCGGTGAGACGAAGCTGGAGACCGACCGCCGGCGGATCAACAAGCGCGTGGCGAAGCTGCGCCGCGAGATCGCCTCGATGGACGCCATCCGCGAGACCAAGCGCGGGCGCCGCGTCGCCAACGAGGTGCCGAGCGTCGCGATCGTCGGCTACACCAACGCGGGCAAGTCGAGCCTGCTCAACGCCATCACCGGCGCGGGCGTGCTCGTCGAGAACGCGCTGTTCGCCACCCTCGACCCGACCACGCGCCGCAGCGCGACGCCGGACGGGCGCACGTACACGCTGACCGACACCGTCGGTTTCGTGCGGCACCTGCCGCACCAGCTGGTCGACGCGTTCCGCTCGACGCTCGACGAGGCGGCCGACGCCGATCTGCTGCTGCACGTGGTGGACGGGTCGGACCCGGCGCCCGAGGAGCAGGTCAACGCCGTGCACGAGGTGCTGGCGGAGATCAACCAGCGGCGGTCGGGTCCGTTGCCGCCCGAGCTGATCGTGATCAACAAGGCGGACGCGGCGGACGAGCTGTCCCTGGTCCGGCTGCGGCACCTGCTGCCCGACGCCGTGGTCGTCTCGGCGCGTACCGGGTCCGGGGTGAGCGAGCTGGTCGAGGCCATCGCCGAGCGGCTGCCGCGGCCCGAGGTCACCGTCGAGGCCCTCGTGCCGTACACCCGTGGTGAGCTGGTCGCCCGCGTGCACACCGACGGTGAGGTCCTCGCGGAGGAGCACCTGCCGGAGGGCACGCGGCTGTGCGCCAGGGTCCGGCCCGACCTGGCATCGGCGCTGGAGACGTATGTCGTGAACGGCTCTCCGGCCTGACGTCGGTAACGTCGGCGGGGTGACGTCGCGTTGGGGTGCGCTGCTCGCCGTGGTTTCGTTCGTCCTCGCGCTGTCCGTGGCTCCGGCCACGGCGGCGGAGGCGCCGGCCACGGTGTGCACGGTGTCGGACAGGCGGATCAACGAGTTGTCCGGCCTCGTCAGTGACGGGCAGCGCTGGTACGCCATCAACGACGGCGGCTCGAAGGTGCAGGTCTTCGTGCTGGGCCGCGACTGCGCCGTACAGCGGGTGATCAGCAACCCGCTGGACCCGTACGACGTCGAGGACCTGGCCCGCGCGTCCGACGGCACGTTGTGGCTGTCGGACACCGGCGACAACGACAAGAAGCGCGAGACGGTGGCGCTGGTGGCCCTGACACCGCAGGGCAAGGCGACGCTGTACCGGCTGACGTACCCGGACGGCCAGCACGACGTGGAGGCGTTGCTGCTGGACCCGAAGGGGACGCCGTACCTGGTGACGAAGACGCCGTTCGGCGATTCGGGGATCTACCGCCCGGCCGGGGCGTTGAAGAGCCCTGGTCCCACTCCGCTGGAGAAGGTGGGCAGCCTCGATTTCCGCACCACCGACACCCCGGGTGGCCCCGTGGCGGGTTTCGGCTCGGTGCTGGTCACCGGCGGTGCGGTGAGCGCTGATGGCAAGGTCGTCGCCCTGCGCACCTACACGGACGCCTACCTCTACCCGGCCCCGGACGGGGACGTGGCGGCGGCGTTGAAGCGCTCGCCGGTGCGGGTGCCGTTGCCGAACGAGAAGCAGGGGGAGGCGCTGGCCTTCGAACCCGACGGCACGCTCCTGTCCGGTGGGGAGGGCGTCGGGGAACCGATCCGCGCCGTTCGCGGCGCGACGGCGCTCGTGAGCGCGGCGGACGGCGGCGCCCCGGCTGCCGCGGGCGGTCAGGCGAGCACCGGCACGGGCGACCAGAAGGGGATGGGCGCCCTGCCCGCGTTGGTGCTGGCTGTGTGCCTGGCCGCGGGCGGGTTGTTCGTGGTGGGCAAGCTCCGCCGCCGCTTCGGCCGGAAGTGAGCTGGGCGGTGGTGCTGGAGGCGCCGCCGTTGGTGTGGGTGGCGTCGTGGTGTGCTGCCGTGCACCTGCCCCGGGGTGGTTGCTGGTGGTTGGGCAAACTGCGCCGCCGCTTCGGCTGGAACTGACCCGCGGGTTGGAGCCGTCGCCGTGCGCCTGGCCGGGAGGTGGCTGCCGGTGGGCAAGCTGTACCGCCCCGTTGGCCGGAAGTGAGCCGGGCGGTGGTGCTGGAACCGCCGTTGGTGCGGGGTGTCGCGGTGTGGCGATGGCTGTGTCGCCGTGTGGCTGGCCGGAGGATCGGCAAGCTGCACCGCCCCGTTGGCCGGAAGTGAGTTGGGCGGTGGTGCTGGAGGCGCCGTTGGTGGGGGGCGTCGCGATGTGGCGATGGCTGTGTCGCCGTGTGCCTGGCCGGAGGATCGGCAAGCTCCGCCGCCGCTTCCGCCGGAGGTGACCCGGGGCGGCGGTCCCCACACCGCCGCCACCCGCGTCAGAGGCGCCGCAGCACGGCGACGACCTTGCCGAGGATGGTGGCGTCGTCACCGTTGATGGGGTCGTAGGCCTCGTTCTGCGGCATCAGCCAGACGTGCCCGCCCTTGCGCTTGAACGTCTTCACGGTGGCCTCGCCGTCGATCATCGCGGCGACGATCTCGCCGTTGTTGGCCGTGGGCTGCTGGCGCACGGCCACCCAGTCGCCGTCCGTGATCGCGGCCTCGATCATCGAGTCACCGGTGACCTTCAGCAGGAACACCTCGCCCTCGCCGACGATGTCCTTCGGCAGCGGGAACACGTCCTCGACCGACTGCTCCGCCAGCACCGGCCCGCCTGCCGCGATCCGGCCGACCACCGGTACGTACGCCGGCTTCGGCATCTCGCTCTCCGACCGCCCGATGCGCGCCGCGCGCTCGGCCGCGGCCGTGAGCACACCGACCGCGCGCGGGCGGTTCGCGTCCCGGCGGAGGTAGCCCTTGCGCTGCAGCGTGCGCAACTGGTGCGACACCGACGACGTCGACGTCAGGCCCACCGCCTCGCCGATCTCCCGCACGCTCGGGGGGTAGCCGAACCGGTCCACCCAGGCGCGGATGACCTCCAGCACCTGTTGCTGGCGCGGGCTGAGGCCCTCCTCGACGTCCTCGGGGTCGGGGAGCGGGTGCACGTCGCCGAACCGCCCGCCGGGGCGACGGGGAATTTCGGCGGTGTCGTCGATGTCTGTCATGGTGCTGCCTCCCAGCTGCGCTGCTCGTCCTACCTGCCGGGCCGCAGACTCGAACAGCGACCGGCGCGTATCGCCTTGTCCTGGTCACCCACGGTAGTCCACCGGGGCGGGAACATCAAACAACTGTTCGAGCGACACGCCGGGTGGCTCTCGATTTTGTCGGACCCTGGTGGTACACATTCGCGCAGAGGTTCGATAGAACGAGTGTTCGACCGGAGCGCCGCCGGGGCGCGGGGTCGGGCCCGACCGTGAGGAGGTGCCGCGATGGCGGTACTGCTGGACGGAAGCCGCATCGCCGGGGCGCCCGCCGAGGGCAGGACCAGGCAGGACGGGCCGGTCCGCGTCCGCAGGCACGCGGGGGAGACGCGCCGGCCACCGACGCGTGCGCGGGTGGTGGCGGGCCGTGGGCGCGCGGCCGTGCCGGGGTGCGCGCCGCGCCGTGTGTCCCCGCGGTGGCCGTGGCTCGCCGCGGTGGCCGTCGCGGTGGCCCTGGTTGTCACCGGACTGGGTGTTTTCGCCCAGGGGATGTCGCACCCGGTACCGAGCCAGACAGCGACCGTCACGGTGGGCGAAGGGCAGACGCTGTGGGACGTCGCGCACGAGTACGCCCCAGCCTCCGACGCGGACGCGGTCGTGGCGAAGATCCGCGAGCTCAACGGGCTCGGCGACGCCGCCCTCGTGCCGGGCCTGCCACTGACGGTCCCCGTGGACGCTGCGCCGGTCGGTGCTTCCCGCTGAGGTTTGCCGTTGCGTGCTGCGGCCGTCGACCTGCCCGTGAGCTGAGACTCGCCCCGGGCTGCTGCGCGCTGCTGCGGCCCCGGTCGCGCTGAGGCTTGTTGTGCTGCTTACCTCGTGCTTGATCCGGCCTGTTTGCGGCTAAGGCTTGTCCCGCGCCGATGTGGTCCGTCCGTGGGCTGAGGCTTGTCGCGAGTCTCGTGATCCATCGCGCTGGCGTGGCCCGTCCGCCACGGTCCGGCGCTCCCGTTCGCCCTCGTGGCGACGTCGGTGGCCCGCCCGTCCACCGCTGCGACCCCCCGTGCGGCACCGTCACCGCCCACGTTGTCGCACCGCTCCGAGTGCCATCGCCCCGGCCGCTCCACCATCGCCCGTCCGAGGCCGCGCCTTACCGTCCGCCCGCCGGGCCCGCGATCACGGCGAACCACCCACGCTTCCGATTCCACGCAGTGACTGCGCCCCCGTCACCCTCGCGCGCCCGCGCCCCGCCCCGCGACAGCGAAACGAACCTCATCCCCGCTCCCGACGCCGCGCAGTGACCGCACCGCCACCCCTCGAACCGAACCCCAGGCCCGGCCGACCGCTCGCCGCTGGAGGACGACCTCTCGGCGACCGTACCCCTCCCTCAACCGGGCGGTCCGCTTGCACCCCGGTTGCGCGCGATCTAAGGTCAACCGCTATATCTAGTAGTTACATGGATGTAGTTGGTCCACAAGTTGGGGTAGACTGAAACGCGAGTTGTCCACAACTGCTTGATGTTCACCCACCGGATATCCACATGTTGATCGCCAGATCAGCGCCTGCCGGGCCGTTGCGTGGCGGTCGGCGGGGGTGGCCGGGGGACTGACGAGAAGGGGAAGGTGATCGGTCGTGCGGTGTCCGTTCTGCCGCCATGCCGACTCCCGGGTCGTCGACTCCCGTGAGGTGGACGAAGGGCAGGCGATCCGCCGCCGCCGGTCGTGTTCGGCGTGCGGTCGCCGGTTCACCACCTCGGAGACGATGGTGCTCGCCGTCGTCAAGCGTTCCGGGGTGACCGAGCAGTTCAGCAGGGACAAGGTGGTCCGGGGCGTGCAACGGGCCTGCCAGGGCAGGCCGGTCGACGACGACGCCCTGCAGCAGCTCGCGCAGCGGGTCGAGGAGTCGATCCGCTCGGCAGGTGTCGCGGAGATCCCGAGTCACGAGGTCGGCCTTGCCATCCTCGGCCCGCTCCGGGAGCTCGACGAGGTCGCGTACCTCCGCTTCGCCAGCGTCTACCGCTCCTTCTCGTCCGTAGAGGACTTCGAGAAGGAGATCGCGGACCTGAAGGCAGCCATGCAGCGCGAATCGGTAGCGGACGGCGAGTGAAACTCGGCCGGCGGGAGAGGGACAAGGGCATGACGGAGACCGTGACGACAGGCAGTAAGAGCGCGAAGAGGGGCAAGCGCGGGCTCACCGTGGAGCGCGTGTTCACCACCGAGGGCGTACACCCGTACGACGAGGTGAAGTGGGAACAGCGTGACGTGGTGATGACCAACTGGCGTGACGGTTCGGTCAACTTCGAGCAGCGCGGTGTGGAGTTCCCCGAGTTCTGGTCGGTCAACGCCACCAACATCGTCACCAGCAAGTACTTCCGCGGTGCGGTCGGCAGCCCGCAGCGCGAGCACAGCCTCAAGCAGCTCATCGACCGGGTCGTGAAGAGCTACGTCAAGGCGGGCACGGACAACGGCTACTTCGCCACCGGCGCCGACGCGGAGATCTTCGAGCACGAGCTGACCTGGATGCTGCTGCACCAGGTGTTCAGCTTCAACTCCCCGGTGTGGTTCAACGTCGGCACGACCTCGAAGCAGCAGGTCAGCGCCTGCTTCATCCTGGCCGTGGACGACAACATGGAGTCGATCCTCAACTGGTACAAGGAAGAGGGCCTGATCTTCAAGGGCGGCTCGGGCGCGGGCCTGAACCTGTCGCGCATCCGCTCGTCGAAGGAGCTGCTGTCCTCCGGCGGCACCGCCTCCGGCCCGGTCTCCTTCATGCGTGGTGCCGACGCCTCCGCGGGCACCATCAAGTCCGGTGGCGCCACCCGCCGCGCCGCGAAGATGGTCGTGCTCGACGTCGACCACCCGGACATCGAGGAGTTCATCGCCACCAAGGCGCGCGAGGAAGAGAAGATCAAGGTCCTGCGCGACGCCGGGTTCGACATGGACCTCTCCGGTGCCGACATCCACTCGGTGCAGTACCAGAACGCCAACAACTCGGTCCGCGTCAACGACGAGTTCATGCGTGCCGTCGAGACGGGCGGCGAGTTCGGCCTGCGGGCCCGCCTGACCGGTGAGGTCATCGAGACCGTCGACGCCAAGAAGCTGTTCCGTTCGATGGCGCAGGCGGCGTGGGAGTGCGCCGACCCGGGCGTGCAGTACGACAGCACCATCAACGACTGGCACACCTGCCCGGAGTCGGGCCGCATCACGGCGTCCAACCCGTGCAGCGAGTACATGCACCTGGACAACTCCAGCTGCAACCTGGCGTCGCTGAACCTGCTGAAGTTCCTCAAGGACGACGGCACGTTCGACGCGCAGCTGTTCGTCAAGGCGGTCGAGTTCGTCATCACCGCCATGGACATCTCGATCTGCTTCGCGGACTTCCCGACCGAGGCGATCGGTGACACCACGCGCAAGTTCCGCCAGCTGGGCATCGGCTACGCGAACCTGGGCGCGCTGCTGATGGCCACCGCGCACGCCTACGACTCCGACGGCGGGCGCGCGCTGGCCGCGGCGATCACGTCGCTGATGACGGGCACCGCGTACCGCCGCTCGGCCGAGCTGGCCGGCATCGTCGGCGCGTACGAGGGTTACGCCCGCAACGCCGAGGCGCACCAGCGCGTCATGCGCAAGCACGCCGCCGCGAACGACGCGATCCGCACCATGCACAGCAACGACGCCACGGTCCGCGACCTGGCGACGCGCGAGTGGCAGCGCGGGATCGAGATCGGCGCGAAGAACGGCTGGCGCAACGCGCAGGCCAGCGTGCTCGCGCCCACGGGCACCATCGGCTTCATGATGGACTGCGACACCACCGGTATCGAGCCGGACTTCTCGCTGGTCAAGTTCAAGAAGCTGGTCGGCGGCGGTTCGATGCAGATCGTCAACCAGACGGTGCCGCGCGCCCTGCGGGCGCTGGGTTACCAGGACGAGCAGGTCGAGGCCATCGTCGAGTACATCTCGCAGCACGGGCACGTCGTGGACGCGCCGGGGCTGCGCCCCGAGCACTACGAGGTGTTCGACTGCGCGGTCGGCGAGCGCTCGATCGCCCCGATGGGCCACGTGCGCATGATGGCCGCGGTGCAGCCGTTCATCTCGGGTGCGATCTCCAAGACCGTGAACATGCCGGAGTCGGCGACGGTCGAGGACGTCGAGCAGATCTACTTCGAGGGCTGGAAGCTGGGCCTGAAGGCGCTCGCGATCTACCGTGACAACTGCAAGGTCGGCCAGCCGCTGTCCACGGGCAAGAAGTCCGAGGCGAAGGCCGACGCGGAGCCGGAGAAGGTCGTCGAGTACAAGCCGGTCCGCAAGCGGCTGCCGAAGAAGCGCCCGAGCCAGACGCTGTCGTTCACCGTCGGCGGTGCCGAGGGCTACCTGCACGCGGGCTCGTACCCGGACGACGGGCTGGGTGAGATCTTCGTCAAGCTGGGCAAGCAGGGTTCGACGCTGGCCGGTGTCATGGACGCGTTCTCGATGTCCATTTCGGTCGGTCTGCAGTACGGCATCCCGCTGGAGTTCTACGTTTCGAAGTTCTCCAACCTGCGCTTCGAGCCGGCTGGTATGACGGACGACCCGGACATCCGCATCGCGACGAGCGTGCTGGACTACCTGTTCCGGCGGCTCGCGCTGGACTACCTGCCGTACGAGAAGCGGGCGCAGCTGGGCATCTTCACCGCCGAGGAACGCACCGCGCAGGTCGAGGCGTCGGACTACGGCGCCCCGGCGACGGACAGCGTGGACCTCGAGGCGCTGCGCAGCACGGTCGAGTCCAAGCCGGAGGTCGACACGCACGTCGCGCACAGCACGGCCGAGCTGATGGACCTGCACCTCGGCAAGGCCAACGACGCGCCGCTGTGCATGACCTGCGGCACGAAGATGCGGCCCGCGGGCTCGTGCTACGCCTGCGAGGGCTGCGGCGCCACCTCGGGCTGCAGCTGATCGTCGGGGATTTTCCGGGGCCGGAGGTCGCACACCGCGACCTCCGGCCCCGGCCGTTTGGTCAGGCGTTCGTGGTCAGATCGAGTGCACGCCCAGCGTTGTCCAGCAGCTCCTGGTAAGTGATCACCTCGATTCTCGAGTGTTCGGCGTTGCAGGTGCGCAAGGTTTCCGCGATTTCGTGCGTGGTGCACACCTGAATGCGCGATCAGTCCTGTCCGGTGACGCCGGATCAACGGGGCCTCCATGCCGTCCGTGAACCTGCGCCTGATCAACTCGCCTGCGAAATTGCCACTGAAGACCCAGTAGCAGCCACGTAGAGCCTCCTGCAGTTGAGCTTCCCTGGTGTAGGGGCATCGAAGGCACGTACCTGGGTCGCTCGCTGGTGACAGCGCCACAGTTGGTACTTGCGTTCGAGGTCATCGCTCGGAACGCGGCCCGTGGCGTGGCCGATGAGGTCTTCGAGACGCGAAGCTGTGGCGCTGTCTCCGCGATCGTGGATGATCCTGAGCAGGAACTTGGTGTTCGAGTCAGCGCGGATCTTGTTGCTCGAGCCGTCGGTCACCGCCCTTGTCACAAAACGGTCCCCTGCCTTGTCTTCCCTGTAGAGAACCATCGACGGAGGAGCGGGGCCGTGAACGAGAAGATCCTGGTCACCGGCGGCACCGGCACCCTCGGCCGGGTCGTGGCCGAGCGGTTGCTCGGCCACGACCGCGAGGTGCGCGTGCTCAGCAGGCGGCCCGCGCCGGGCGGCACGCCGTACGCCTGGCGCACTGGGGATCTCCGCACGGGGGCGGGGATCGCCGAGGCGACAGCCGGCGTCGACACCATCGTGCACTGCGCGAGCACCGTCAGCCGGGGCGGTGACGTCGAGGCGACGCGGCGGCTCCTCGAAGCCGCCCCGCGGGCGCACCTCGTCTACATCTCCATCGTCGGTATCGACCGGATCCCGTTCTTCTACTACAACGCCAAGCTCGCCACCGAACGGCTCATCGAGCGTTCCGGTGTGCCGTGGACCATCCTCCGCGCCACGCAGTTCCACGACCTCGTCGCCGGCCTGACCGCCGCCCAGCGCCGCCTGCCGGTGACCTTCACGCTCAAGGGCCGCTTCCAGCCGATCGACGTCCGTGACGTCGCGGACCGGCTGGTCGAGCTGGCGCTCGGAGCGCCCGCGGGGCGTGTGCCGGACATCGGTGGCCCCGAGGTCCGGGATGCCCGTGACCTCGCCCGGGCCTACCTCGCCGCCACGCGCCACTCACGGCCCGTCGTCACGTTGCCCGTACCTGGCAAGCCGGACGGGCCTTTCGTGCCGGAGCCAACCTCACGCCGGAGCACGCCGTGGGCCGGATCACCTTTGAGCAGTACCTGGAAGAACATCAGCGCTAATTAGTTATGTGCTAATCTAGTTGGTGTGAACCTCCCGGCCCTCTTCGACGACCTCGTGCGCTTCGAGACCCTCCTGTGGAACGCCGTCGACGCGCGCCTGCGTGACGAAACCGGCCTTCCGCTGGGCAGCCTCGACGTCATGCGGATCATCGGGGCCACGCCGCGGTGCCGCGTGTACGACATCGCCGAAGGGCTCGCCATCACCGTCGGCGGCGCGAGTCAGGCGGTGGACCGGCTCGAGAAGCGCGGGCACTGCGCGCGGCGGCCGAACCCGGACGACCGGCGCTCGTCGATCGTCGAACTCACGCCGGAGGGTCAGGCGCTGCTCGAAACCGCGAGCACCGTCTTCGAGCGCGAGCTGGCGGACTTCTTCGCCACGCCACCACTTCGGCGGGAAGCGCTCGACCACCTCGCCACCACACTCGCCACACTCCGCGCCGCCGCGCAGGAGAGGAGTCGTAGATGACCACCAGGCGTGCCGTCCGGTTCGACCGGTACGGCGACCGCGACGTGCTGTACATCGCCGAGCTGCCGGTGCCCGAGCCGGCGGCGGGCGAGGTGCTCGTCGCCGTCAAGGCAGCCGGGATCAACCCCGGCGAAGCCGCGATCCGTAAGGGGCTCATGCACGAGCGTTTCCCCGGCACACTGCCGTCCGGGCAGGGCAGCGACCTCGCCGGTGTCGTCGCTGTGCTGGGCGAGGGCGTGACGGACTTCCAGGTCGGCGACGAAGTGCTCGGCTACTCCTGGCAGCGGTCCAGCCAGGCGACGCACGTCGTCGTGCCCGCGTCGCAGCTCATCCCGAAACCAGCCGGGCTGAGCTGGGAACAGGCAGGTGCGTTGTACGTCGTGGGCTGCACGGCCTACGCCGCGGTCCGCGCTGTGGACCCGAAACCCGGCGAGACCGTCGCCGTGTCCGCGGCCGCCGGTGGCGTCGGCACGCTCGTCGTGCAGTTGCTCCGGCGGCGCGGCGTGCGCGTGCTCGGTATCGCGTCCCCCGCCAACGACGAGTGGCTCACCGCGCACGGCGTCATCCCGGTCCACTACGGCGACGGCATCGCGGAACGGCTTCAGGAAGCCGGTCCCGTCGACGCCTTCATCGACCTGTTCGGCCCGCAGTACGTCCAGCTCGCCGTCGACCTCGGCATCCCGCCCGACCGGATCGACACCATCATCGCGTTCGACAAGGCGGCCGAACTCGGCGCGAAGGCCGAGGGCAGCATGGCGGCGTCCACCCGCGAGGTGCTCACCGAGATGGCCGGCCTCGTCGCGTCCGGCGACGTCGAGCTTCCCATCGCGGCCACGTACCCGCTGGACCGGGTCGCCGACGCCTTCGCCGAGCTCGAACAGCGGCACACCCGCGGGAAGATCGTCCTGCTGCCCTGAGCCGTCAGCACTTCAGCTGCGACCACAGGAACTCGAACAGCAGGGCCCATTTCTGCGCCAGCTGCTCGTTGTCCGCGGCCGCGCCGTGCCCGCCCTCGATGTTCTCGTGGTAGCGCACGTCGTACCCGAGCTCCCGCATCTTGGCCACCATCTTGCGCGCGTGGCCGGGGTGCACGCGGTCGTCGCGGGTGGACGTCATGAACAACGTCGGCGGGTAATCTCGTCCACTGTGGACGTTCTGGTAAGGCGAGTACTTCCCGATGTACTCCCACTGCTCCGGGTCGTCCGGGTCACCGTATTCGGCCATCCACGAGGCGCCCGCGAGCAGCAGGTGGTAGCGGCGCATGTCCAGCAACGGCACCTGGCACACGATGGCCCCGAACAACTCGGGGTAGCGCGTGAGCATGACGCCCATCAGCAGGCCGCCGTTGCTGCCGCCGTGCGTGCCCAGCTTCTCGCGGGTGGTGATGCCGCGGTCGACGAGGTCCCGCGCCACCGCGGCGAAGTCCTCGTACACCAGGTAACGGTTTTCCTTCATGGCCTGCGTGTGCCACGACGGCCCGTACTCACCGCCGCCACGGATGTTGGCGAGCACGTACGTACCGCCGCGGGCCAGCCAGCCCCGGCCGAGCACGCCGCTGTAGTCGGGCAGGCGGGACACCTCGAAACCGCCGTACCCGGTCAGCATCGTCGGGCCGCCTTCGGCTCGCGGCCGCACGACGAAGTACGGGATCTGCGTGCCGTCGCGCGAGGTGGCGAAGTACTGGTCCACCGTCATGCCCTCGCTGTCGAACCGCTCCGGCGACTGCTTGAGCACCTCGATGGCGCCGCCGACGTGACCGTAGGAGAGCGTCGGCGGATCGGTGAAACCGCTGGTGCTGACCAGGAATTCGTCACTGGAGTCGGGATCGGTGTCGACGATCTGCGCGACGCCCAGTTCCGGGCCCGCCGGCATCGGCTCCCGCCGCCACCCCTCGGCCGGCGTCAGCACGTGCAGTTCGGTGCGGACGTCCGACAACGTCGTGAGCAGGAGGTGGTTGCGCGTCCAGTCGTAGGCCTCCAACGACGTGTGCGCATCCGGCTCGAACACCACTGTCAGCTCGCGTGAACCGGCGAGGTAGTCGTCGAACCGGGCGGCGAGCAGCGTGCCCGCCTCGTACACCCTGTCCTCCAGCTGCCACGGCGAGCGCGTGCGGATCAGCAGCCACTCGCGGTGGACCTCGGTCTGCGCGTCCTCGGGCACGTCGATGCGCACCAGTTCGCCGTCCGTGCGGAGGTACTTGTGGACTCGGTAGAAATCCGGGGAGCTGCCGACGAAATCGCGTTCGAACCCGGGGGTCGGGTCGTGGTAGGCGAAGGCCGCGACGTCCTCCAGCTTGCCCTCGTACACGGTGACGGCCTCGGACAGCGGCGTGCCGCGGCGCCATTCCTTCATCACCCGCGGATATCCCGACGTGGTCAGGGAACCTTCCCCGAAATCGGTGCCGACGTAGATCAGGTCCTCGTTGATCCAGCCGACGCGGCTCTTGGCCTCGGGCAGCTGGAAACCGTCCGGCACGAACTCACGGCTCTCCAGGTCGAACTCCCGCACCACCGTCGCATCGGCCCCGCCCCGCGACAGTTCCACGAGCGCGCGCCGGAACCCAGGACGCAGCACGGTCGCGCCCTGCCAGACCCAGTTCTCGCCCTCCTGCTCGGCGAGTGCGTCCACATCGAGCAGGATCTCCCAGGCCGGGCGCTCCTTGCGGTACTCCTCTAGCGTCGTACGGCGCCACAACCCGCGCGGGTTGTCCGCGTCCTGCCAGAAGTTGTAGAAGTACTCGTCGCGCCTGCGCACGTACGGGATGCGGTCGTCGGCGTCGAGCACTTCGCGGAGTTCCGCCTGGAGTCGCGTGAACCGCTCGCTCCGGCCCATCTCCTCCAGCGTCTCGGCGTTGCGCGCGCGAACCCAGTCGAGCGCCGTTTCGCCGGTCACGTCCTCGAGCCACAGGAACGGGTCTTCGTCAGCCATGCCCCTCAGTCTGCCAGGTCGGGTGCCGCCTCCGTGCCGGTCCGATTACCGTCGGTCGGGGACTGCGTCGCCCGAATCGTGGCTTTTGCCGAAGCGGTCCGCCCCCTAACCTGGTGTGAAGCAGATCACTTCTTCGGGAGGTGCCGGATGCGGATCGCGGACGTGTTGCGGGCCAAGGGCAGTGCGGTGGCGACCGTGTCCCCGGACACCACCGTCGCCGGGTTGCTCGCGGGGCTCGCCGAGCACAACATCGGGGCGATGCCCGTCGTCGGCTCCGGTGGGGTGGTGGGCATCGTCTCGGAGCGCGATGTGGTGCGCAAGCTGCACGAACGCGGTGAAGTGCTGTTGTCGCGGCCGGTCTCGGAGATCATGACGACGGTTGTCGCCACGTGCACGCCGCGTGACTCGGTGGACGATCTGAGCGTGCTCATGACGCAGCGGCGGATCCGGCACGTCCCGGTCATCGAGGACGGCAGGCTCGCGGGCATAGTCAGCATCGGTGACGTCGTGAAGACCCGGATGGAGGAACTGGAGACCAGTCAGGAGCAACTCCAGGCCTACATCGCCCACGGCTAGGGGTTTCGGCTAGGGCGTTTCCCATCGCGCGAGCACCCGGTCGATGTCGCCGCGGATGCGCTCGCGCGCCTCGGCACGCGGCACCCCGGCCATGAGCATCGCGTCGTAGTCGGTGTCCTCGTGGCGGATCGAGGCGATGACGGCGAGCCGCACGGCCTCCTCGTCCAGTGCGCGGCCCGCCGCGGACCGGCCCACCCGGCCGCTGCCGCGAGTTCCGGCGTGAGCCGCGATAGCCTGCGCCCTTTCCTGGGCGCAGCCGGGGAAGAGGCGCCGGATCTCGGCCGCCATCGCCGCCTGGAACTCGACGTCCTGCGCTGCGCGGCGCACCGCGTCGCGTTCCCGGCGCCGCGCTCGGACGTCCTCGTCGGCCAGGCATTGCGCCTCAGCCCGTTCGAGCGCGGCTTCTTCGACCAGGATTCCCTGTCGCTCGAAGCGTTTCCGCCGCTTGTTGAACCGGGTCACGAGCACGGCGAGCGTGCTTTCCTTCTTCGCGCGACGCGACAGCGCGGCGTTGCCCGAGGGCAGGAACACGAGGTGGTCGAAGTCGGCGCAGGAAAGGCAGAGCCACCGGCCTTCCTCCTCGTAGTGGAATTCGCTCGCGGGGAGCTGAATTCCGCAGCTGTCGCACGCGGAATCGTTCAGTGACATCATCACGACGAGGTCGGGCGCCTGGTTCTGCCGTGCTTCGAGCTTTTCGCGCTGTTTGTCCGACAAGTCGGTCGAGACCCAGTGGATGCGGAAGATCCGTTGCAGGGCTTCGTTTTCCGCGAACACGAGTGGCCGGCGGTCCCGGGTGCCCGCGAGGTAGGTGGCTTCACTCGCCTGCAGCCCGCGTTCCCGCGCCCAGTCGCTCAGGTGCTCGAGGGCCGCCAGCGCCTTCGCCGTGTCCACCGGCAGGCGGTCGGCGAGCGCGCCGGGGCGGCCGCGCCGCCAGTCCTCCACGGCCGCGGCCGGAAGCCAGCGCAGACCCACCAGCACGTCCACCGGGGCGACGAATTTCTGCTTGCGCAGCACCGCTTCCGCGGCTTCCGCGACGCGCCGCCGGAGCTTGGGTTGTTCGGACACGAGCGCGCAGTCTAGTGCCCGAGGACAGGTGCGAGTGCGGCGATGCCGGCGGTGAGTGCGGCCCTTCCCCGTGCGTAGGAGGTCTCCAGCGGCAGCTCCGCGAGCAGTACGACGACGTAGCGCGAGTCGACCAGGCCGGTCGTGTTCAGCACGACGGCCCGCTGGATCGTCATCCAGCCCTGCTTGACGGCCCTGGGCAGGTCCGGCAGACCGTCGGGGATGCCGAAGTACTGCGGAAACCCGTCGGCGGCCGGGTTCTGCGCCCCGGCCATCGCGCCGAGGACGAGGCCCCGCGCCTCGTCCGGCACCCGCTCGACGAGGAACCGGTACACCGCGACGAGGTCGTCGGCGGTCGTCTTCGTCATCTCCCACTGATCGCTGAACGTCGGCGGGCGCGTGTGCGCCAAGCCGATCAGCTGCACCATCCGGGTGATGATGGCGGAGCGGCCTCCGTACTCCCACAACGCCTCGGCGATGCCGTCGTCGCTCGCGGACAGCATTTCGGTGAGGTTCGCGCCCAGCCGTTCACTCGGATGCCACTCGTTCCGTTGCAGGGCGTCCAGCGCGATGAACAGCTTCACCAGTGAAGCGGTGTAGAACTGCTGGTCCCCGTTCACCGACGCGAGAGATTGCCCGGTCTGCTCGTCGTACAGCGCGAACGCGAGGTCGGTGCCGGGCGCGACCTCATTGACCGCCGCCGTCACCACGCCCGGATCGAGTGACGGCGGGGTGCTGCTGGGCGGTGGCGCGGGCTGGGCGACGACGGCCTGCGGCGGCGGCTCGCCGAGCCCGCGTGAACCGGCGACGAGGGCGAAGGCGACCAGCACCGCGACGATCGCGGGCAGTCCGGTACGCCAGAACATGGCAGCAAGCGTGACCCGGATCGGCCGGATCGGCACGCCGAGTAGACCGTTAGGTTGATCGAGTAGACCGTTCGGTTAGTGCTGCACCAGCCCGGTGCGGTACGCGAAAGCCACCGCCTGCGCCCGGTCTCGCAACCCCGCCTTCGCGAACAGGTGGTTGACGTGCGTTTTCACCGTGGCCTCGCTGATGAACAGCATGTGGGCGATCTCCGCGTTGGACAGTCCGCCCGCGATGAGGCGGAGCACCTCGATCTCGCGTGTGGTGAGCCCTTCGATCTCGTCGGTGCTGGGAATGTGCGACCGGGCGGCCGCCTCGACGAGCCTCAGCTGCAGTTGTGCGTCCACAGTGGACATCCCGCTCGCCGCGGAACGCAACGCTCCCGCGATCGAGTCGGCGTCGGCGTCCTTGGTGAGGTAGCCCCGCGCCCCGGCCTGCAGCGCCGCCAGCAGCGACTCGTCGTCCGCGTAGGTCGTCAGCACCACCACCTCGGTCGCCGGGTGTTCGGCCCGCACCCGCCGCGTCGCGGTGACCCCGTCACAACGCGGCATCCGGAGGTCGATCAGCAGCACGTCGGGACGGAGCGCGGCGACCAGCTCGAGCGCCTCGTCACCGTCTCCCGCCGCGCCCACCACCTCGATCCCCGGCAGCAGCCCGAGCAGGGTGACCAGGCCCTCTCGGACCACCGCCTGGTCATCGGCGAGCACGACCCGCAGCGGTTTCACGCCGGAACCGTCAACCGCACCTGCCATCCGTCCTCCCCAGGCCCCGTGGTCAGCCGGCCGCCGAGCAACTCGGCACGCTCGCGCATCCCGCGCAAACCGTAACCCGCGGGGCCACCGGGTCGGGGCCGCCGCCCCTGCCGGTCGAGCACGGTGACGGTGACCTCGTCCGGGGTGAAGGCCAGCTCGACCGTCACCGGGGCTCCGGTGGCGTGCTTGCGGGTGTTGGCCAGCGCCTCCTGAACCGCGCGGACGACGGCTGTGCTCGCCGCTGTCGCCACGGGTCGCGGTTCGCCGTGCACCGTCAGGTCCGCGGCGGCACCGGTGTCGAGGCGGTACGCGGTCACGAGGTCCGCCACGGCGCTTTCGAGCGGTACCAGGTCGTCGCGCAGCGTCGCGACCGCGTTCCGGGCTTCGGCGAGCCCCTCCGCGGCGAGCTGCTGCGCGCGCTCGATCTGCGCCAGCGTTTCAGGGCTCGCTCCGTCACGGACCAGCATCAGGCGTGCGCTCTGCAGGTTCAGCGCGAGGCCGGACAGCGAGTGGGCGAGCACATCGTGCAACTCCCTCGCGATCCGCGCCCGCTCGGCGAGCCTCGCGGCGACCGCGTGTTCCTCGGCCGCCGTGCGGGCGCGGGCGAGGGCCAGCTCGGTCTGTTCGAGCCGGGCCCTGCGGGCTCGCCGGTTGAGACCCAGCAGCACGGCGACCGCGATCAGGGCCAGGTCGAGCAGCGCGTTGCGCAGGCCCAGCCGGTAGTAGGAGATCAGGAAGCTCGTTGCCGTCAGCGTGACCGCACCCGCCGCGCTCGCCGCGGGCAGGCTGAGGAGCCGGGCCGCGTAGAAGAGCGCGGTGTAGACGATCACCACGGCAGGTCCGTTGGGCTCGTACACCCACAGGGCACCGCCCGCCCCCGCCAGCACGATCAGCGAAATGGGCAGCAACCACGACGGTCGCGACGGCAGCCACAGCAGTGGGACCGAGGACACGAGTGCGACAGCCGCGAGCGGCCACGTCGTGCCGTCGAGCTTGGGCACAATACTGGCCAGCGGGACGAACACGAGCAGCCAGCGCAGCGAGTCCAGGAGCGGCGCGAACCGGTCCCGGGTGAGGCCCGGCGTCATGTCGTTCAGGATGCCGCAACACGTCGCACCGCGATCGGCAGCTCCCGGCGGCGTGCCCGCTGGTAGATCAACACGTTCTGTACCCCGATGCTCAGGCCCACCGACAGCAGCACCGACGCGGAGGTGAGCGCTCCGGCGGCGCCGAGCGACGCGCCTGCCGCAGCGAACCCGACGCGGATCGCGACGGTCACCAGCCACAGGACGAGTGTCAGCGAGGTGCCCTTCTGGAACGCGTAGCCGTTCCGCAGCCCGAGCCGCGTGCTGGCCGCGCGGGCGACGCCGAGCACCAGCAGGATGGCCAGGTCCGCCACGAGCAGCGCGATTTCCCTGCCGGAGGCCTGCGGGAGGACACGTGCGCAGTTCGCCACACCCAGGACGACCAGGATGACGGGGATCAACGTGAGTCCCCGGATGGTGATGGTGCTGCCCCGCAGTTGCCGGTACACGACGCGCCACAGGACGAGCACCAGGATGACGATGTACAGCAGGAGCTCGCTGATGTTCAAGGTTCCTCCTTTCCGGTTGCTCGTGCCAGCGTCCCGCCGGAGGTGCGCCGTGCGCGTCGGCGTGGAGGTGGTTGGAGGGTTGATTCGCGTCTCCACCCTGGGGTGGAGACGTGGGTGTGAACGGGTGCCCCAAAGGCGGTTGCCTGCATTTCGAGGGCGGCGCAGTGGGCGCCGACAGCTGCCCATTCGAACTGTGCTCGTCCGGATTTCCAGCACGGGCTCGCGTGCGTGCTCTGGGCGAGGGTCTCATGTGGACATTCCGATAATGGTGCGGCGGTTCACGCCGAGCTGGTCCGACTTGTCCACATCACCCCGGTTATCCACAGGCGACCAAACTTTTCCCCCATCCCGCGCCCCGATCGTCCATCGTGGAGACATGACCACCACGACGAACACCCTCGACGGCGCGCTGCCCACCATCACCCTGGCCGACCCGGCCGAACTGATCGCTTCCCTGCCACCGTTGCTCGGATTCCGGCCCGCGGACTCGCTCCTGTTGCTCGGGCTCACCGGTGCCGAGGGCAGGCGGTTGCGCTCGATGGTCCGGGCCGACCTGCCGCCGGAAGGTAAGGAACCCGACGCCGTGTGTGCGGTGATGGACGTGTTCGGCCACAACGGCTTGCAAGCGGTGGAAATCGTCGTCGTCGGCAACCACCCCGCACAGCCGCCACCCTCGTCCGGTCCGCCGCACAGGCTCCTGGTCGACCTGCTGGGGGAGGCGTTCGAGGAGCTGCGGATCCCGGTGCGGCACGCGACCTGGACGCCGGAGATCCGCGGCGGCGCCCCCTGGTGCTGTTATCGGGAAAAGGACTGCGGAGGCACACTGCCGGACGATTTGAGCACCGTCGCGGCCGCGACGATCGCGATGCAGGGCGGCGTCACGTACCGCAGCAGGGAGGATCTGCTCCGGCAGCTGGCACCGGACGATCCCGAGGCTCTCGCGCGCCGGACCGAGATGTTGAACGCGGCGATCGACGCGCTCGACCCGTCGGTGCCACCGGCAGCGCTGACACCGGGCTACGCGAAGGCGGTCAGAGCCGCGATAGAGGCGGTGAGGCGCGGAGATCTGTCCTTTTCGGACGAGCAGCTCGTCGAACTGGCGATGGCGCTGTGCGATCCCTACATCCGGGACGCCGGCCTGGCCGCCGCGAGGGTGCCGCATTGCAGCCGTGACGCGGAACGTCTCTGGCTAGAGCTGGTCCGCCGCATCCCGGCACCGGAACGCGCCGAACCGGCTGTGTTGCTGGCGTACTCGGCGTACTTGCGGGGTGAGGGAGCGCTGGCCGGGATCGCGTTGGACAACGCGCTCGAAGCGAGTCCCGGCCACGTGCTGGCAGACCTGCTGGAGCGCTGTCGTTCGACGTCCATGCCCCCGGACCGGCTCCGGACGCTCGCCCAGCACGAGCACCATCCGGACATCTTCCCGCCGCCCGAGAACGAGCCGGCCTGAGGAATGCGCGATCTCGGGGCACGGGCACAACGTCCGGCGGAGCAAGGCCCACGAGCCGTCGTGCTCGCAGGAGCGGGGGTGGTGCGAGGTCGTGCACACCACGCCCACCGCACGATACCGACTGGAGCCGGTCAGCCGGAAGCCGTCATCCCGGGCGAGGCGCCCGGCGTCGGCGAGGATGCCGGTCAGGTGGGCACGTTCCGGTTCCCCCGGGCTCCGCGCGTGCCCGGTTGTGCACGCCACGCCACTGCGGGATCGCGGCTGGAGCCAGTCAGCCAGGGACGCCACGCCTACCCAGGCTCGGGGCGGCGCTTCGTCAACCGGAAGTCGACGTCAGGCGTCGCGTCCCTCCTCGGCGAGGCGCCACGCGTCGGCGAGGATGCCGGCAGGTGGGCACATTCGGGTTTTCCACCCCAGCTCCTGGGGTGCCCGACCGTGCCCATCCCAGGAGCGAGGCCAGTGCCCGGTCAGCCGGAGTCCAGGCTCAGGCGTTGCGCCGTTCCTGGGCGAAGCGCCACGCGTCGGCCACGATGCCGGTCAGGTCGGCGCGCTCCGGCTTCCACCCCAGCTCCTCGCGCGCCCGGTCGCTGGACGCCACGAGCACGGCAGGGTCACCCGCCCGGCGCGGCGCCACCGCGGCCGGGATCGGGTGGCCGGTGACCTCGCGGCAGGTCTCGATCACCTGCTGGACGGAGAACCCCGTGCCGTTGCCGAGGTTGTAGACGCGGTGTTCCCCGGCCACGGCGTGCTGGAGTGCCAGCAGGTGCGCGTCGGCGAGGTCGACGACGTGGATGTAGTCGCGCACGGCCGTGCCGTCGTCGGTCGGGTAGTCGTCACCGAAGATCTTGACGTCCTCCCGGTTGCCACTGGCGACCTGCAGCACGAGCGGGATCAGGTGCGTCTCGGTCGTGTGCCGCTCGCCGTAGCTGCCGTAGGCACCCGCCACGTTGAAGTAGCGGAGGCTGACGGCGGCGAGCCCGTGGGCCCGGGCGTAGCTCGTGATGGCGTGGTCGATCGCGAGCTTCGAGGCGCCGTAGGTGTTGGTCGGCCGGGTGGGCGCGGTCTCCTTGATCGGCGAGCTTTCCGGCTCGCCGTAGGTGGCCGCGGTGGAGGAGAACACCAGTCGCGGGGTGCCGTGGTCGCGCATCGCGTCGAGCAGGCGGATGGAGGTGATGACGTTACCGTGCCAGTACTTCGCCGGGTCGGTCATCGACTCGCCCACGAGTGACTTGGCGGCGAAATGCAGCACCCCGTCGAACCCTTCGCCGAGCAGGGAGGCGGTGGCCTCGGCGGCATCGCCCTCGACGAACCGCGCGCCGTCGGGGACGGCGTCGGCGTGGCCGGTCGACAGGTCGTCCACCACGACGACCTCGTGCCCGGCTTCCAGGAGGCGGGCCGTGCAGACACTGCCGACGTAGCCGGCACCGCCGGTGACGATCAGTTTGAGGGCCATGAGTTGTCGGAAGCCTTTCTCGGAGACTGCTTGAGGAGGTGGTGGCGCACAGTCTGGACCATCGTGCTGTGAGCCCCGCACAGGCGGCGCCTGTGCCTGCCGTCAGATGTCGCGTCGTGCTCCGGCCGACGGGATGGCGACGAACGTGCGCGGAGCACGCCAGCCTTCGCGCTCGTACGCCGCCGTCACGCTCGCCTCGACGGCGTCGAGCTTCGCCTCGGGCACGAGGGCGATCGCGGAGCCGCCGAACCCGCCTCCGGTCATGCGCGCGCCCAGCGCCCCCGCCTCGCGGGCCGCGTCGACTGCGGTGTCGAGTTCGGCGGTGGAGATCCGGTAGTCGTCACGCATGCTCGTGTGTGAGGCGTCCAGGTACGGACCGATGTCCTGCATCCGGCCGTCGTGCAGCAGGTCCACCACGTCGAGCACGCGCTGGTTCTCGGTCACGACGTGCCGGACCAACGGGGCGAGCGCAGCGGGCAGGCGTTCGAGAGTGGCGTCCAGGTCGGCGAGTGCGACGTCGCGCAGGGCCTTGATGCCGAGCAGCTCCGCGGCGCGTTCGGTACCGCGCCGGCGTTCGCCGTAGCCGGACTCGCTGTGGGAGTGCTTGGTGCGCGTGTCGATGACCATGACCCGCAGCCCGACGGCCGCCGCGTCGAAGGGAACCTGCTCACGCTCGCCGGACCGCACGTCGAGGAAGAGCACGTGCGATTCGGTGCAGCACAGCGACGCGGTCTGGTCGAGCAGGCCGGTCGGGGCGCCGACGAAGTCGTTCTCGGCGTGCTGGACCCAGCGGGCGATCTGCATCCGGTCCGGCGTGCCGGGCTCGTCCAGCTCCTGGCCGTGGAGTCCCAGCAGGGCGAGCGACACGGCGCACTCGAGCGCGTGCGAGGACGACAAGCCGGCTCCCGTCGGCACGTCACCGGCCAGCACGACGTCGGCGCCGCGCGTGATGCCCTGGTCGCGCAGGACCCACGCGACGCCGGCGGGGTAGGCGGCCCAGCCCTCGACCTTGCCCGGCGCCAGGTCGGGGATCGACACCGGGTCGGCCTGCTGGATGCGGCCGTCGGAGCCAAGTGTGGCGACGGTCAGCAGCTGGTCATCCCGCGGCGACGCCGCGGCGGCGATGCGGTGCGGAAGGGCGAACGGCAGGACGAAGCCGTCGTTGTAGTCGGTGTGCTCGCCGATCAGGTTGACCCTGCCGGGAGCGGACCAGACGCCGGCGGGTGACCGGTCGTGCACCGAGCGGAACGCTTCGGCGGCGGCTTCGTGTGCCTGGAACTGCGCGGGCCCTTCCGCGTCGACCGGGCTCTGCATGTCGTTCAACCTCATCCATTCGTGCTGGGGACCCGTGCCCCATGTTCCGGAGCTGGTCCCGGCCTGCTCGCCGGGATCCCGCTGTCCTGGCTCCGCGCTGCCTCCGCGGACCCGTGTCTTCCGATCCTGCCGGGAGACGCTGCCCGTGTCAGCTGGATCCCTCGTCACTCCGATCCTGCCTGCCCAACCTGTGGCGCCGCTGCCCGGGCCCGGCCAGCGCGCCACGGGAGGACGTTGGCGAGGTTGGTGAGCCACCGCCAAGCCGAGGAGGGCAGCGGCGGGCACCAGCGGCGGGAGCGACCGGGCGCAATCCGAGGACGGCGGTGAGGCGATCAACCGAGGCAGGCCGTGAGAAAAGGCCAGGTACGCGAGCATGTGGGGCGGGCCAGCGTGGGAACGGCCGGGACGTGGCCGACCGGGGCGGTCGGCGAAAGGACGGCAGGTACGCAGGCAGGCGGGGCGGGCAGCGCAGGGACCGACCGAGGCGGCCAGCGTGGGAACGGCCGGGAGGCGGCCGATCGGAGCGGCCAGCGTGGGAACGGCCGGGAGGCGGCCGATCGGAGCGGCCAGCGTGGGAACGGCCGGGAAGCGGCCGATCGGAGCGGCCAGCGCGGGGACGGCCGGGACGTGGCCGCCCGGGGCGGGCCCAAGAAAGGGCAGCAGGTACAGCGGCCAAGCGCGGCGCGTAGTAGCGGAGGCCAGTACGCAGGCGACGAGGGGACGGCAGGGCACCTGACCAGCGCGAAAAGGGCACTGACCCGCCACGGGGGCGGCACGGGGAGCCACCCTGCGGGGTGCTCCCCGTCCCCGGCGGGTCAGCGCGCCTGGGCCAGCACCGCGTGCAGCACCGACATCGGCACCTGCACGGCCGCCTCGTCTCCGCTGACCTCGACCGTGCCGCCGCCCGCGGCCCTGCCCACCTTGACCGTGCGCCCCGGCACGACCCCGGCCGACTTGAGGTCGACCATCATCTTCTCGTCGATCTGGACGTGCTCGGCGATGCGCCGGATCTCGGCGTCACCCCCGCCGGCGCGGGCGAACTCGTCCAACCGGATGAGGTCCGCCTCGGGCTGGGGCGCCGGGAGGCTGCCCTGGTCCAGCTTGTCGAGACCCGGGATCGGGTTGCCGTACGGCGACGTGGTCGGGTGGTTGAGCAGCTTGATCAGCTTCCGCTCGACCGCCTCGCTCATCACGTGCTCCCAGTGGCACGCCTCGGTGTGCACCTGCTCCCACTCGAGGCCGATGACGTCGAGCAGCAGCCGCTCGGCGAGCCGGTGCTTGCGCATCACGGCGATCGCCAGCTCCCGGCCGTGGTCGGTGAGCTGCAGGTGCCTGTCGTCGGCGACGCGCACCAGGCCGTCCCGTTCCATGCGGGCCACGGTCTGGCTCACCGTGGGCCCACTCTGCTCCAACCGCTCGGCGATGCGGGCGCGGAGCGGCACGACACCCTCTTCTTCAAGCTCGAAGATGGTTTTCAAGTACATCTCTGTGGTGTCGATGAGATCGTTCACGATGTCCCCTTCGTCCGCAGGAATCCATGGTAGTGCCTGGCACCGACACTCAGCCGAGGTGATCGGGGGCGGCCCGACCGCGCCGACCCCGGCTACGATCGGAGCGCATGGAGCCGCCCGCCGTCGTCTGGGACCCGTCGCTGCTCGGCTACGACCTCGGCGGCGACCACCCGTTCAACCCCGTCCGGCTGCAGCTGACCATCCGGCTGGCCACCGAACTGGGCGTCCTCGACGGCGTCCCCCTGCTGGTTCCCGAGCCCGCGAGTGAGACGGAACTCCTCCGCGTGCACGCCCCCGAGTACCTGGAGGCGGTCAAGCAGGCGCCGATGGCGGGCTGGGACGTCGGTCACGGCCTCGGCACCGCGGACAACCCGGTCTTCAGCGACATGCACGACTCGTCGGCCCTGGTCGTCGGCTCGACACTGCTCGCCGCGCGGAAGATCGCGGAGGGCGAGGCGCGCCGCGCCGTCAACATCGCCGGTGGGCTGCACCACGCGATGCGGGATCACGCGGCCGGTTTCTGCGTCTACAACGACTGCGCCGTGTCCATCTCGTGGCTGCTCGAACACGGCTTCGACCGCATCGCCTACATCGACACCGACGTCCACCACGGCGACGGGGTGCAGGCCGCGTTCTACGACGACCCGCGCGTGCTGACGGTCTCGCTCCACCAGCACCCGTTCACGCTGTGGCCCGGCACCGGGTATTCGGCGGAGGTGGGGACCGGCGAGGCCGAGGGCTGCGCGGTCAACCTCCCCCTGCCGCCGGGCACGCGCGACGCGGGCTGGCTGCGGGCGTTCCACGCGGTCGTGCCGTCGGTGCTCGAAGCGTTCCGGCCCCAGCTGCTCGTCACCCAGTGCGGGGTGGACTCCCACGAGGAGGACCCGCTCGCCGACCTGTCCCTCACCGTCGACGGGCACCGTGCGATCTACTCGACGCTGCGGGACCTCGCCGAGCGGTACACGGGCGGCCGGTGGCTCGCCGTCGGCGGTGGCGGGTACCAGCTGATCCGCGTGGTGCCGCGCTCGTGGACCCACCTGCTGGCGACCGTGCTCGACCGGGACGTGCCGCCGGAGACCCCGATCCCGCCGGGCTGGGCCGACCTCGTGCGCAAGGCCGCGCCGCAGGCCGAGCTGCCCCGCGAGATGACCGACGGAGCCGACCCGGCCCACCGCCCGTGGGGCGACGCCGACGACGACCCGGTGGACATCGCGATCCGGGACACGCGCCGCGCGGTCTTCCCCCTGCACGGCCTCGACCCGGACGACCCGAGGGACTAGCGGGGTGGCGCGAGCGGGGAGCCGCCGGGCGGCGGTGACACGGGCTCCGGGGCGAATCGCCTGGGGAGGTGACGGGTGGCGGGGACGGGACCGGCGGGCCGCGCCGGAGGAGGTGGGGGCCCCATTGGGGCGACGGCGACACGGACTTCGGCTCCGGCGGGCCGCGCGCCGGAGGAGGTGGGGCCCCATTGGGGCGACGGCGACACGGACTTCGGCTCCGGCAGGCCGCGCGCCAGAGGAGGTGGGGGCCTGAATGCGGTGGTGCAAGGGGAGCGGCCTCGGAGCATTGGAGGGAGGCCGCCGGGGGAAGTGGAGGCCCCATCGAGGCTGCGGGAACAACCAGGCGCAGCCTGAGCCGGAGGTGTGGCGCGAGTGCGGGAAACCGCTGGGCGAACGGACCCGCGCAGCGACGGGATGCCTCCCGGAGGTGATAAGCCGGGCGAGCGGGGGAAACCGCCGGGGGCGGCGATGACCCACACTGGGAAGCAAGGCGCGGGCGGGAAGTGACAGGAATGGGCAACGACGGACCAGGGCCGAGAGGCTGAAGCAGCATGAGCACCGGCGACACCACCACGAGCACCGGCGACGACACCGGCGCCAAGCACGTCCCGCGCGATCCGTACGACTACCCCCGCCAGTGGGAGGCCGACGTGGTGCTCTCCGACGGGGGCACCGTCCACTTGCGACCGATCGTGCCGAGTGACGCCGACCGGCTCGTCGCCTTCCACGGGCGGCTTTCGGAGCGCACCCGCTACCTGCGGTACTTCGGCGCGTACCCGCGCATCCCGCAGCGGGACCTCGAGCGCTTCACCACCGTGGACCACCACGACCGCGTCGCGTTCATCGCCTTGCTCGGGGATGACATCGTCGCCGTGGGGCGGTACGAGCGGCTCGGCGACGGGCCTTCCGCGGAGGTCGCCTTCGTCGTCGACGACGCGCACCAGGGGCGCGGGCTCGGCTCGATCCTGCTGGAACACCTGGCCGCCGCGGCGTCCGAATGCGGGCTGCGCCGCTTCGTCGCCGAGGTGCTCGCCGAGAACTCACCCATGGTGCGCGTCTTCCGCGACGCTGGGTACCAGGTCAGCCGCGCCATGGAGGAAGGCGTGCTGCACCTCGAGTTCGACATCGACCCCACCGAGGAATCCCTCGCCGTCGCCCGCGCGCGGGAACAGGCCGCGGAAGCCCGCAGCGTGCACAACCTCCTCCACCCCCGCTCGGTCGCCGTCATCGGCGCCAGCACCGATCCCACCAAGATCGGCTACGTCGTCTTCTCCAACCTCCTCGCCGCGGACTTCGCCGGCACCGTCTACCCCGTCAACCCCGAGCACCGCTCCGTGCGCGGGGTTCGCGCCTACAAATCGGTGCTGGAGATCCCCGACCCCGTCGACCTCGCCGTCGTCGCCGTGCCCGCGGACCAGGTCGAAGCCGTGCTCGACGGGGCGCTCGTGAAGGGCGTGAAAACGCTCGTCATCGTCACCGCCGGGTTCGCCGAGGCCGGGCCGCACGGCCTGCACGCCGAGCTGCGCCTGGTCGGCGAGGCCCGCGCCCACGGCATGCGCGTCGTCGGGCCGAACGCGCTCGGCGTGCTCAACACCGATTCCTCCGTGCGCCTCAACGCGACCCTCGCGCCGCGCCTGCCCGCTCGTGGGCGCGCCGGGTTCTTCTGCCAGTCGGGTGCGCTGGGCACGGCGATCCTCGCCGACGCCGAATCCCGCGGGCTCGGGCTGTCCACGTTCGTCTCCGCCGGGAACCGCGCCGACGTCTCCGGCAACGACCTCCTGCAGTACTGGGAAACCGACCCGGACACCGACCTCGTCCTGCTGTACCTGGAATCCTTCGGCAACCCGCGCAAGTTCGCGCGGCTCGCGCGGCGGCTCGGCCGGACGAAGCCGATCGTCGCGGTGAAATCCGGGCGGCACGCCGTCCGTCCGCAGCTCGCCGCGAACTCCGCCGAGGTCGACGAGTCGAGCGTGCAGGCGCTGTTCGAGCAGGCGGGGGTCGTGCGCGTCGAGAACCTGGCGCAGCTGTTCGACACCGCGCTCGTCTTCGCGCACCAGCCCCTGCCCGCCGGGCCGCGCGTGGGGATCGTGGGCAACTCCAGCGCGATCGGCCTGCTGGCCGCCGACACCGCGCGGGCGCAGGGGCTGCGGCTGGCGTTCGACCCGGTGGACATCGGCGCGCAGGCGGGGCCCGAGGAGTTCGCCTCGGCCGTGCGCGAGGCGTTGAACTCGCCGGACACGGACGCGCTCGTCGCGGTGTTCGTGCCGCCGGTGGCGACGCCGGGTTCGGCGTACGCGCGTGCTCTGCGGGAGGCCGTGCAGGAGCTGAACCTGCACAAGCCCATCGTCTCGACCTTCCTCGCCGTCGAAGGGATTCCCGCGGAGCTGGCGGTCGCCGGCCCGGACGGGGCGCCGGGCAAGGGCTCGATCCCGTCGTTCTCCAGCCCGGAACGCGCGGTGGCCGCGCTGGCGCGGGTCGTGCGGTACGCGGCGTGGCGGCAGCGGCCGCAGGGGCACCTCATCCGTCCGGCGGGGGTGCACGCCGAGGCCGCGCAGGACATCGTGCGCGAGATCCTCGACGGGCAGGACAGCAACGTCGTGCTGGAGGACGCGGACGTCGTGCGGCTGCTGGGCTGCTACGGCATCGACGTGGTGCCGTTCAAGGTGATCTCCAGCGCGGACGCGGCCGTCGCGGCGGCGGAGGAGCTGGGTTATCCCGTCGCGATGAAGGCCGTGGACGAGCGGCTGCGGGGGCGTCCCGATCTCGCGGGTGTGCGGCTCGACCTGGCCTCCGAGGACGCCGTCCGCCGCGCGTACCGAGATCTGCGCGACGTCTCCCACGAGGACGACGTGTACGTGCAGAAGATGGCGCCCAAGGGCATCTCGTGCTTCATCGGGCTGCAGGACGACCCGTCGTTCGGTTCGCTGGTGTCGTTCGGCCTGTCGGGTCTGGTGAGCACGCTGCTCGGGGACAGGGCGTACCGCGCGGTGCCGCTGACGGACGTCGATGCCGCGACGCTGGTGCGCGAGCCGAAGAGCGCGCCGCTGCTGACCGGCTACCGCGGTGACGAACCCGCGGACCTCGCGGCGTTGCAGGACATGGTGTTGCGGGTGGCGGCGCTGGCGGAGGACAACCCCGAGGTGCGGTCGTTGAGCCTGGATCCGGTGATGGCGTCTCCGGCGGGTGCGTTCGTGGCGAACGCGCGGGTGGTGCTGGGTCCGCCGCCGGCGCGGCCGGACACCGGGCCGCGGAGGTTGCGGCCGATCAACGCGGTGGACTGACGTTCGCTCGCCCGATGTGGGGATGCTGTCCGCAGAACGGTGCGTAAACCCCATCCGTCCGTACCCACACCGGATCGGGGCAGCGCACGCCCTCTACGGCCAACAGGCGTTTGACGGTCTTGAACGTGGCCGTCTTCGGGAGTCGGGGGATGATCCGCACGAAGGCGGGCACCTGTTTCGGGCCCAGGTCGGACTGTTCGGCCAGGAAGTCGCCGAACTCCGCTGGGTCGAGCGGGCGGGTGAGCACGAGGGCGGCCATCACCTGGTCGCCCGTTACGGGGTCGGGGACGCCGTACACCGCCGCCTCGGCGACCGCCGGGTGCCGCAGCAGGACGCGTTCGATCGGGGCTGTGCCGAGGTTTTCGCCGTCCACGCGGAGCCAGTCGCCGAGGCGGCCCGCGAAAAAGCAATAGCCGTCCTCGTCCACGTAGGCGAGGTCGCCCGTGTGGTACCAGCCGTCGCGCATCCGTTCGGCGTCCGCCGCCGGATCGCGGTAGTAGCCCGCGAATGCGCCCGCGCCCGCCGTGTTGACCAGCTCCCCGACGACACCGGGAGGGCACACGCGCCCCGCCTGGTCCACCACCGCAACGCCTGGAGGCAGAGGACCCAGCGAACCCGGCGGCGTTTCGGGAGTGCGGGAGAAGCCGATGCCGCCTTCCGTGGAACCGAAGGCGTCCACCACCCGGCACCCGAACCTCCGCTCGAAACTCCTCAGGTCCGCCTCCGCGCCTTCGTTGCCGTACACCAGGCGTAGCGGGTTGTCGGCATCGTCGGGACGTTCTGGTGTGGCAACCACATAGGACAGTGGCTTGCCGACGTAGTTGGCATACGTGGCACCGAACTTGCGCACGTCCGGCATGAAGCCCGAGGCGGAGAACCGGCGCCGCAACGCGATGGTCGCGCCCGCGGCGAGGCCGACCGCCCAGCCCGCCATGATCGCGTTGGAGTGGAACATCGGCATCGACACGTACACTGTGTCCGAAGAGGACAGTCCAAACCTGGAGGCGAGCATCCAACCCGGACCGGCGATCTTCTCGTGCGTGCAGCGCACCGCCTTCGGTTCGCCGCTCGTACCGGAGGTGAAGATCAGCATCAGCAGGTCGTCCGGCGCGGCGGGCACCGGGTCGAGCGGCGCGTGCGGTGGGGTTTCCAGCAGGCGCACGGGCACGTCGAGGCCGGACAGCAACGGCGCGTACCGCGGCTCGGTGAGCACGAACTGGCAGTTGGTGTGCCGGACGTCGCGGGCCAGCGCCTCGCCGCGGCGGGTCGGGTTCAGGCCCACGAGCACCGAACCCGACAGCGCGCAGCCGCCGAGCAGGAACGAGAACGCGGGCAGGTTGCCGGCCAGCAGGCCCACGTGCGGTGGCTCGCCGGGGCGCAGCATCCGCCGCAGCATCGCCGCGTGGTCCGCGCACACCTGCACGTGCTCGTCCCCGGTGTAGTACTCGTCCTCGAACCGCAGGGCCGAGCGCCCGGAGAGCAGCAGTTCGGTGACCGTCATGCCGGGTCCGCCGCGAGCAGGTCGCCCAGCGCCCGCAGGTGTGCCGTCGCGCCGCCCCACGTGAACTCCAGCCGTTTCGCCGCCGCGAAATACCGGTGCACGGGATGCTCGACGTCGATGCCGACCCCGCCGTGGACGTGGACCGCGGTGTGCGCGACGCGGTGCCCGGCGTCGGCGGCCCAGTACTTCGCCGTCGCGACCGCCTCCGTCGCGGGCAGGTCCTCCGCCACCCGCCACGCCGCCTGCCACAACGACAACCGCACCGCCTCGACGTCGAGGTAGGCGTCCGCCAGCCGGTGCCGCACCGCCTGGAACCCACCGATGGGCTGGCCGAACTGCTTGCGTTCACGTGCGTAGGACGCCGTGCGCTCCAGCGCGCTTTCCAACACCCCGAGCTGCACCGCGCACAGGCCCACGGTGGCGTGCAGCCGCAGCCACTCCGCGGGTACGTCCACCGGCTCACCGGGCACGTCGTCGAGCTGGACCAGTGCCGCGTCGGCGGTGTCGATCACGCTTTGCGGCTGGACCTCGGCCTGCTCGACGAGGAAGACCCCGTCGCCGGTGGGCACCAGGAACCCGTCGGCGAAGGCGCCGAACGGCACCGCGGTCCGGGCACCGGAAACCCTGCCACGTTCGACCGAAAACCCCGGCGCGCCACCGATATCGGGCAAAGCCACGGCGAGCACCCGTTCGCCACGCACGACCGGCATCGCCCAGCGCTCGATCTGCTCCGGCGTGCCGAAGGCGAAAAGCGCGCCTGCCGCGACGGTCCGGGACGGCAGGTACGGCACCGGCGCGAGCGCCCGGCCGATCTCCGTCAATACCGCGCACTGCTCCAGCAGCTCGAAGTCGGCGTCGATCACACCGACGCGGCCGAGTTCGCGCCACAACTCCGGGTCGAACCCGCCTTCGCCGTGCTGCCCGGGTTTCGCGCGGTCGTCGAGCACCCGGCGGGTCAACGCCGCCAGCTCCTGCTGGGTTTCGGTCATGGTGAAGTCCACGGCTGCTCCTCAGCGGGTGACGGGCAGGGAAAGCGCGGTGGCCGCGATCAGGTCGCGCTGGACCTCGTTGGTGCCGCCGCCGAAGGTGAGGATCAACGCGGCCCGGTGCGCGCGCTCGATACGGCCGCGCAGCACGGCGCCCGGCGAGCCCTCACGCACCACGGCCGCCGTGCCGAGGACCTCCATCAGCAGCCGGTACGCCTCGATCGCCATCTCCGTGCCGAACACCTTCGTCGCCGACGCCTCCGCCGGTTTCAGGTCCGGGGTCGAGGCGATGCGCCAGTTGCGCAGCTTCAGGTACTCGGCGTGGGCGTGCACGCGGGCCAGGTGCAGGCGCACCCACTCCGCGTCGATCACGCGGCTGCCGTCCGGTTGTTTCGTCTCCTGCGCCCACCGCCGCACCTCGCGCAGCGCCGACCGGACCGGCGCGGCTGAGGTGAGCGCCACGCGTTCGTGGTTGAGCTGGTTGGTGATCAGTGGCCAGCCCGCGTTCTCCTCGCCGACCCGGGCCGTCACGGGCACGCGGACGTCGTCGTAGTAAGTCGCGCTCGTGCCGGCGCCCGCGACTGTGCGGACCTTCGTCCAGGAGAAGCCCTCGGCGTCCGTGGGCACGATCAGGATGCTCACGCCCTTGTGCCTGCGGGCCTCCGGATCGGTGCGCGCGGCGAGCCACACGTAGTCGGCGTACTCGATCAGGCTCGTCCACATCTTCTGGCCGTTGATCACGTAGGAGTCGCCGTCCCGGACGGCACGCGTGCGCAGCGACGCCAGGTCCGTGCCCGCCTCGGGCTCGGAGTAGCCGATCGAGAAGTGCAGCTCGCCCGCGGCGATCTTCGGCAGGTAGAACGCCTTCTGCTCCTCGGTGCCGAACCGCATGATGGTCGGCCCCACGGTGTTGACCGTCAGGAACGGCACGGGCACCCCGGCGACCGCCGCTTCGTCGGTGAAGATCAGCTGGTCCAGCATGGAGCGCGCCTGCCCGCCGTACTCCTCCGGCCAGCCGGTCGCGAGCCACCCCGCACGACCGAGGTCGCGCACGATCTCCTTGTACACCAAGCCGTTTCCGTACTCGCCACCCTCGCCGGCAAGCGCTTCCCGCCGCGCGGGCGTCATCAGCTCCGCGAAGTAGGCGCGTAGCTCGTTCCGCAGTTCCCGTTGTCGCGGGGTGTAGTCGATCCGCACGCGTCACCTCCGGGGCGCCCGGTCGTTCTGGTAGGGGACCGGACGCGGAGCTAGTCTAGAACCTGTTCTAGTTCTACCAGCTGCGACCGACGGGAGGAAGCCGTGCGCGTGGAAGTCGACCGCGACCTGTGCGAGGCGAACGAGGTGTGTGTCGGGTTCGCGCCCGCCGTGTTCGCGCTGGACGACGAGGACGAGTTGGTCGTCAACTCCGCCGAGGTGCCGCCCGAAGAAGTAGAACGTGTTACTCAAGCTGTGGCTGCGTGCCCGAGGAATGCCCTGTTCATCCGCGATTAGCAGCCCCTTGCCTTCGGTGAGAACAGATTCTAGTCTGTGCCGGAGGAGGCGGGCCGACGACGGCTCGCCGCGCCAGCGAGGAGGCTGCCCGTGAGAGCCGCCGTACTGAACGCGATCGGCGATGACAAGCTCGAGCTGCGTGACGACGTCACCACCGTGGATCCCGGGCCCCACGAGGTGCGCATCCGCGTGCGGGCCTCCGGCATCTGCCACAGCGATCTCTCCGCGATGGACGGCACGCTGCCCGCGCTCGCGCCGGGCATCGTCGGGCACGAGGGCGCCGGGGAGGTCGTCGAAGTCGGTTCGGCGGTGGCGCAGCTCGCTCCCGGCGACCACGTCACCGTCTCGTTCGTCCCGCCGTGCGGCAACTGCCCGAACTGCCTGCGGGGCGAGCCGAACCTGTGTTCCGTGCACGCGATCGCCGCGTTCACCACGCCGCGGTTCCGCCTCGGTGACACGCCGGTGTTCGGGTACGCCGGGCTCGGGACGTTCGCCGACGAGCTCGTCGTGCCGGCTTCGGGCGCGATCAAGGTCGATCCCGACGTGCCGTTCGAGACTGCCGCGCTCATCGCGTGCGGGGTGCTCACGGGCGTGGGCGCGGTGCTCAACACCGCGAAGGTGCGCCCGGGCTCGACGGTCGTCGTGATCGGGTGCGGCGGCGTGGGCATCTCGGTCATCCAGGGCGCGCGGCTGGCCGGGGCGACGACGATCGTCGCCGTCGACCCCGTCGAGGGCAAGCACGCCATCGCGAAGCGGTTCGGCGCCACGCACGCGACCACACCGGAGGGGCTGGAGGAGCTGAAGCAGCAGGTCACCAACGCCGAGGGGTTCGACTACGCCTTCGACGTCGTGGGCCTGCCGGTCACCATCCGGTCGGCGTGGGACAGCGCGCGGCGCGGCGGCTCGGTGGTCGTCGTCGGGGCGGGCCGCGGGGACGCGATGGTGCAGTTCAGCGCGCAGGAGCTGTTCCTGCACGACAAGAAGATCCTCGGCTCCTTCTACGGTTCCTCGCACGTGCACCACGACACCGGGCAGATGCTGCGGTTCTGGCGCGCCGGCCTGCTGGACCTCGACGGCATGATCTCCCGGCGGCTGACCTTCGACGAGCTCAACGACGGGCTCGCCGTCCTGCGTGAGGGCAGCACGGACGTCATCCGCCAGGTGGTGACCCTCGGGTGAACCGCGTCGCCATCGTCACCGGCGCCGGAGCCGGGCTCGGGCGCGCGGAGGCCCTCGCGCTCGCCCGCGACGGCGTCGCCGTGGTGGTCAACGACGTCGCCGAGACCGACGTGGTGGACGAGATCGAGGCGGCGGGCGGGAAAGCCTTGCTGGTCAAGGGAGATGTGGGCGAGCGGGAGACCGCCGCCGCGCTCGTGGCCGTCGCGCTCGAGCACTTCGGCGGGCTGCACGTCGTGGTGAACAACGCGGGGGTGCTGCGGGACCGGATGATCTTCTCGATGTCCGACGAGGAGTGGGACACGGTCATCAGGGTGCACCTGCGGGGGCACTTCCTGTTGACGCGCAACGCGACCGCGCACTGGCGTCAGCAGTCCAAAGTGGACGGAAATCCTGTCTACGCCAGGATCGTCAACACTTCGTCGGAGGCGTTCCTCTTCGGCTCGGCCGGACAACCCAACTACGCCGCCGCCAAGGCCGGGATCGCGGCGCTCACCGTGGCCACCGCCCGCGGCTGCGCGCGCTACGGCGTCCGTGCCAACGCGATCTGCCCCCGCGCCCGCACGGCGATGACGCAGGCGGCCTTCGGGGACGCGCCCGAAGGACCCGACCCGCTTTCGGTGGACCACGTCGCCCCGTTCGTCGCCTTCCTCGCCTCGCCCGAGGCGGAACCCGTCAACGGCCAGGTCTTCGTCGTGCACGGCGGGAAGGTCGCGCTCGTGCGGCCGCCGTCGCTGGAACGCACGTGGGATCTCGCCGGACTTTCCGAGCTGCCAGCCCATTTCGCCGGCCGCGACCAGATGTTCGCCAGTCAGGAGCTGCTATGACCCTCACCGTGCAACCGCACCGCGAATCCGTCGGGCTCAAGACCGGGCAGCTGCTCGTCGACGGCCAGTGGGGTCCCGGCGGCGGCGGAACCTGGACCCACCTGCACCCCGCCACCGGCGAGGCGATCGGCGAGTTCGCCGTGGCGACGGCCGAGGACGTGGACGCGGCGGTGTCGGCCGCCCGCCGTGCCTTCGACTCCGGCGCCTGGTCGAACTCCCGGGCGGGCACGCGGATCAAGCTGCTGCACCGCTACGCCGAGGCGTTGCGCGAGCACGCCGAGGAGCTGCGTGCGTTGCAGGCGCTGGACAACTCGGTGCCGTTGTCGTTCAGCGGGAACATCTACGCGACCTCGGTCGAGGCCGCCGCGGACGTGTTCGACCACCACGCCGGGTGGGTGGACAAGCTCGGCGGGCAGACGCTGCCGCCGTACCAGGGCGGCGACCACCTCGCGATGACGTTCCGCGAACCCGTCGGCGTCGTCGCGGCGATCCTGCCCTGGAACGCGCCGTTCCTGCTGTTCGCCCAGAAGCTCGCGCCCGCGCTGGGCGCCGGGTGCACGGTGGTGCTCAAGCCGTCGGAGTACTGCACGTTCACGGTGCTGCGGATGGTCGAGCTGCTCGTCGAGGCGGGGTTGCCGCCGGGCACGCTCAACGTCGTGACGGGGCCCGGCGATCCGGTCGGGGAAGCGCTCATCACGCACCGGGACGTGGACAAGATCAGCTTCACCGGCAGCCGTCGCGTCGGGCAGCGGATCGTCGAAGCGTCGGCCGGGACGCTCAAGCGGGTTTCGCTGGAGCTGGGCGGCAAGAGCCCGGCGCTCGTCTTCGCGGACGCGCCGAACGTCGGGCTCGCGGCCGCGACGACGATCGGCGCGGTCACGATGGGCCTGTCCGGGCAGGCGTGCGTCGCGAACACGCGCGCGCTCGTGCACCGGGAGGTCTACGACGAGTTCCTCGCCGCCGCGCAGGGCATGGCCGCGGCCATCACCTACGGCGACCCGTTCGACCCGGGCGTGCTGGCGTGCCCGCTGATCAACGAACGCCAGCTGGAGCGGGTGCTCGGCTACATCGAGCGCGGCAAGGAGGAGGGGCGGCTGGTCACCGGCGGCGAACGGCTCGGCGGCGACCTCGCGGCCGGGAACTTCGTGTCCCCGACGATCTTCGCCGACGTCGCCAACGACGCGACGATCGCGCAGGAGGAGATCTTCGGCCCGGTGCTGGCGGTCGTGCCGTTCTCCGAGGAGGACGAGGCCGTCCGGCTCGCCAACGACACCGAGTACGGGCTCGGTGCGAGCGTCTTCTCCGCCGACGCCCAGCGCGCCTTCCGCGTCTCACGCAAGCTGCGGGCCGGGACGATCGGCGTCAACGGCTTCCAGATCGAGCCGCACCTGCCGTTCGGCGGGTTCAAGCAGTCCGGGCTGGGCCGCGAGGGCGGGTTGTCGTCGATCGAGGCGTACACCGAGCTGAAGTCGGTGTTCATGCCGCTGACGGACGAGATGATGTAGATGGGCAGGCTCGACGGGAAGGTCGCGTTGATCACCGGTGCGGCACGTGGCCAGGGCGCCGCGGCCGCCCGGCGGTTCGTCGCCGAGGGCGCGCGCGTGACGATCGCCGACGTCCTCGACGACGAGGGCAAGGCGCTCGCCGACGAGCTCGGCGCGGCCTACCAGCACCTCGACGTGTCCAGCGAGGACGACTGGGCTGCGGCGGTCGAGCGCACGGTGGACGAGTTCGGCTCGCTGACCGTGCTGGTCAACAACGCGGGGATCCTGCACTTTTCGGAACTCGCGAAGACCAGCCTTGCCGACTACGAACGGGTCATCAGGGTCAACCAGATCGGCGCGTTTCTCGGCATGCGCTCGGTCGTTGAACCCATGTCCCACGCGGGAGCCGGTTCGATCGTCAACGTGTCCTCAGTGGAAGGACTGGCCGGGATGCCCTACCTCGTCGCCTACACCGCGAGCAAGTTCGCGATCCGCGGGATGACGAAGGTGGCCGCGCTGGAGCTCGGGCGCAAGGGCATCCGGGTCAACTCCGTGCACCCGGGCATGATCGACACCGCGATGGTGTCGGAGGCCGCGGGGGGCGCCGAGATCGACACGTCCTGGGTGGGCAAGAAGGTGGCGCTGGGCCGGGTCGGGCAGCCGGAGGAGATCGCGAGCCTCGTGGTCTTCCTCGCCAGCGACGAAAGCTCGTACAGCACGGGCGCGGAGTTCGTCGCCGACGGCGGTGCGACGGCTACGCATGCCCTGAAGATGTGACCGCGGCGCGACAGCGCCTCCGTGAGGGGTGGTGGTCGGGCTGGCGGGTGGGCGAGTGATCAACTTCACCGGGAGGGCGCCGATCCGATCATGTGAACACCGCTAACGGAAAGCGGGCACACATGGTGAGCGAGACTCACGAGCGACGAGGCTGAGGGGTCGGCGGAGGTGTGATGGGTTCGCGCAGTGGCACGGTCGCGGTGCCGGGCTCCGCCGCGCTGGCTCAGGTGGGGCGGCTCGCGACGCTGGGCTGGGAGGTGCTGTGCGCGATCCCGCGCCGGCCGTTCCAGTTCCGCGAGTGGATCCAGCAGTGCTGGTTCTTCGCCAGCGTCACGATCCTGCCCACCGCGCTCGTCGCGATCCCGTTCGGCGCCGTGATCGCGCTGCAGCTCGGTTCGCTCACGCAGCAGATCGGCGCGCAGTCGTTCACCGGCGCCGCGAGCGCGCTCGCGATCGTGCAGCAGGCGTCGCCGCTCATCACCGCCCTGCTCGTCGCGGGCGCGGGCGGCAGCGCGGTCTGCGCGGACATCGGCGCGCGGAAGATCCGCGAGGAGATCGACGCGATGGAGGTGCTCGGGGTCAACCCGATCCAGCGCCTCGTGGTGCCGCGCGTGCTGGCCGCGATCGTCGTGTCGATCCTGCTCAACGGGCTGGTCAGCGTGGTCGGCGTGCTCGGCGGCTACTTCTTCAACGTCGTGATGCAGGGCGGCACGCCGGGCGCGTACCTGGCGAGCTTCAACGCGCTCGCGCAGCTGCCGGACCTCTACGTCAGCGAGGTCAAGGCGCTGCTGTACGGGTTCGTCGCCGGCGTGGTCGCCGCCTTCCGCGGGCTCAACCCGTCCGGCGGGCCGAAGGGCGTCGGCGACGCGGTGAACCAGGCCGTCGTGATCACGTTCCTGCTGCTGTTCCTGATCAACGTGGTGCTGACCGCCATCTACCTGCGGGTCGTACCACCGAAGGCGTTGTGATGACGACCGAGGCGCTGGAGGCGGACGAGCGGCCGGACCGGACGCTCGAACTCATCGCGCGCCCGGGTGCGATCTTCGAGGGCTTCGGGGAACAGCTGTCGTTCTACGTGCGGGCGCTCGCGTGGGCGCCCAGGACGTTGCGCCGCTACCTCCGCGAGACGCTGCGGCTGCTGACCGAGGTGTGCTTCGGCACCGGCGGCCTCGCCGTGATCGGCGGCACGCTCGGCGTGATGATCGGCATGACGATGTTCACCGGGCTCATCGTCGGCATGCAGGGCTACGCGGCGCTCAACCAGCTCGGCACCGCCGCGCTGACCGGGTTCATCTCGGCCTACTTCAACACCCGCGAGGTCGCGCCGCTAGCCGCGGGGCTCGCGTTGTCGGCGACCGTGGGCTGCGGGTTCACCGCGCAGCTGGGTGCGATGCGCATCTCCGAGGAGATCGACGCGCTCGAAGTGATGGCCGTGCCGAGCATGCCGTACCTCGTGACCACGCGCGTGCTCGCTGGGATCGCCGCCGTGATCCCGCTCTACGCCGTGGGCCTGCTGTCGTCCTACCTCGCCTCGCGGCAGATCACCGTGTGGCTCTACGGCCAGTCCGCGGGCACCTACGACCACTACTTCACGCTGTTCCTGCCGCCGGAGGACGTGCTCTGGTCGTTCCTGAAGGTGATCTTCTTCAGCGCGATCGTGATCCTGTCCCACTGCTACTACGGCTACACGGCGACGGGCGGCCCGGCGGGCGTCGGGGTCGCGGTCGGCCGGGCGGTGCGCACGTCGATCGTGCTGATCTCGCTGCTCGACTTCTTCCTCAGCCTCGCGATCTGGGGCGCGACGACGACGGTGAGGATCTCGGGATGAACCGGGCGATCCTGCGGCGCCGCCTGTGGCACCAGCTGCTGGGACTGGTCTTCCTCGTCGTGTGCGCGTTGTTCTTCGTCACCACGGTCGCGATCTACAAGAAGGCGTTCACGCCGGTGGACATGGTGCGGCTGGAGACCGACCACGTCGGCAACCAGCTCGTCGCCGGGTCGGATGTGAAGATCCGCGGGGTCGTGGTCGGGGAGGTGCGCTCGGTCAACGCGCTGGGCGACCACGCGGCGATCGACCTGGCGCTGGACCCGGGCAAGATCGGGCAGATCCCGTCGAACGTGTCGGCGCGGCTGCTGCCGAAGACGTTGTTCGGCGAGCGTTACGTGGCGTTGCAGCTGCCCGAGCGGCCGTCACACGAGCCGCTGGCGGCGGGCGACGTCATCCCGCAGGACCGCAGCAGTTCGGCGATCGAGCTGGAGAAGGTGCTCGACGACGTGATGCCGCTGCTGCAGTCCGTGCAGCCGCAGAAGCTGTCCGCCACCTTGAGCGCCGTCTCGACGGCGTTGCAGGGCCGCGGGGAAGAGCTGGGGCGGACGCTGACGCAGCTGTCGGACTACCTCAGCGGCCTCAACCCGTCCCTGCCGGACCTCAAGGCCGACATCACGAGCTTCGCCAACGTCACCGATGTCTACGACCGGGCCGCCCCGGACTTCCTGCAAGCGTTGTCCGATCTCACCACGACCAGCAAGACGATCGTCGACGAGCAGCAGCAGCTGACCAGGGTGTACGAGTCGGTGACGAACGTGTCGGCGGACCTCGGCACCTTCCTGCGGGTCAACGAGAACAACATCATCCGGCTGACCACCACTGCGCAGTCCACATTGGACGTCCTGGCGAAGTACGCGCCCGAGTACCCGTGCATGCTGCAGCAGTTCGCGGAGTCCGTGCCCCGCGCGTACGAGGCGTTCGGTCACGGCACGGACGAGATGAACCACGTCACGATCCGGTTCATCGCCGACCGCACGAAGTACCTGCCCGGCGAGGACGAGCCGCGGTACGAGGACAAGCGCGGCCCCCGCTGCTACCCGCAGGTCCTGCCGCCGGGGCGGTGGCCGCAGTACCCGCCGGGCGGGCCGATCAAGGACGGCTCGTCGCACCCGCCGGTGCCGCCGGGCGAGAACACCCCGTTGCCCAGCAACGGGATCATCGACGGCGGTTCGGGCACGACGGGTTCGCCCGCCGGCTCGCCCGCCGAACAGGACCTCATCGGCGTGCTCGCCGCGCCCGCGATGGACACCACGCCCGACCAGGTGCCGGGCTGGGCGAGCCTGCTGGTCGGCCCGCTGTACCGCGGGGCGGAGGTGGACGTGCAGTGAGGAATTTCGCCGCTCCGCTGATCAAGATCATCGTCTTCGCCGCGGTCACGATCCTGCTCACCGGTATCCTCGGCGCCACCATCGCGAACACGAACTTCGGCGTCACCGCCGGCTACACCGCCCGCTTCACCGACGCCTCAGGGCTGCACGAGGGCGATGACGTGCGCATCGCCGGTGTGAAGGTGGGGCAGGTGGACCGGATCGAGGTCGCCGAGGACGCCGACCGCACGCTCGCCGACGTCCACTTCACGGTCTCCTCGGCCTACCGGCTGCCCGCCGCGGTGACCGCGACCGTCAAGTACCGCAACCTGGTCGGCCAGCGCTACCTCGCGCTCGGGACCACTGTGGACGGTGACGGGACCCTGCCGGAGGGTGGCGTGATCCCGCCCGAGCGCACGCAGCCCGCGCTCAACCTCACCGTGTTGTTCAACGGTTTCAAACCGCTGTTCGCCGCGCTCGACCCGCAGCAGGTCAACCAGCTGTCCTACGAGATCATCCAGGTGTTCCAGGGCGAGGGCGGCACGATACAGAGCCTGTTGACGCACACCGCGTCCGTCACCTCCGCGATCGCGGACCGGGACAAGGTGATCGGGCAGGTCATCGACAACCTCAACACCGTGCTGGCGACCGTGAACCAGCGCGGGCCGCAGCTGGGGAACCTGATCGACCAGACGCAGCAGCTCGTGACCGGCCTCGCACAGCAGCGGCAGCCGATCGGCGACGCGCTCTCGGCGCTGGGCGAGCTCACGAACGTCACCGCGGGGCTCGTGCAGGACGCCCGGCCCGCCGTCAAGGACGACATCGAGCAGCTGGGGGTGTTGTCGGCCAACCTGTCCGACTCCGGGCAGCTGCTTGACGAACTGCTGCGGAAACTGCCGGGGAACCTGGACAAGTTCACGCGGACGCTGAGCTACGGCAGCTGGTACAACTACTACCTCTGCGACCTGACCGGCACGATCGGCATCTCCTCGCTCAACGTCACCCTGCCGTTGCTGCCCATCCCGGGCACCGAGCTGCCGGAGAGGTGCAAGCCGTGAAACGCCTGCGCGAACGCAACCAGGCCGCGGTCGGCGCGGTGACACTCGTGCTGATCGTGCTCGTCACCCTGGTCTCCTACTTCTCCGACGAGCTGCCGCTGCTGGGCACGGGCACGACGTACCAGGCGTACTTCGCCGAGTCCGGCGGGCTGGTGCCGGACGACGAGGTGCAGGTCGCCGGCGTGAAGGTGGGCCAGGTCAGCTCCGTGGCGCTCGCGGGCAAGCAGGTGCTGGTCAAGTTCAAGGTCGAGGACACGAGGCTGGGCGCCGACACCACCGCCTCGATCGAGATCAAGACGCTGCTGGGGGACAAGTACCTCGCGCTGCAACCGAAGGGCGGCGGCGCGCTCGACCCGGGCACGCCGATCCCGGTTTCCCGCACCACCACACCGTTCCAGCTCCAGGACGCGTTCCAGCAGCTGTCGCAGACCGTCGGCGACATCGACACCCGGCAGCTCGCGCAGAGCTTCGACGCGGTGTCCGCCGCGCTCCGCGACACCCCGCAACCGTTGCGGGACACGCTGAACGGGTTGTCCGCACTGTCCAAAACGGTCTCTTCGCGCGACCAGGAACTCGCGAACCTGCTCAGCAACACCAGCCAGGTGTCGAAAACGCTTTCCGACCGCAACGCGCAGCTGCAACGCGTGATCGACGACGGCAACCTCCTGCTGACCGAGCTGCAGCAGCGCCGGGACGCGATCAGCCGCCTGCTCAAGGGCACCCAGGACCTTTCGGCGCAGCTGAGCGGGCTCGTCGCCGACAACCGCGCGCAGCTGCGGCCCACGCTGGAGAAGCTGAACGACGTCACCACGATCCTCCAGCGCAACCAGGACAACCTCGGCCGCAGCCTCGCGCTGCTGGCGCCGTTCACGCGCGTGGGCACCAACGCGACCGGCAACGGCCGCTGGTTCGAGGGCTACATCTGCGGGCTGCTGCCACCGGTGATCAAGGCGGGCGGGCTGTCGGTCAACCCCGAGGGCTGCACGCCGCCGATCTCCGCGCCGGACCAGGGGGTGGGCAACCGATGACGATCGACAGCGAGCCGAAGCGCAGCGCCTACCGGTGGGTGGCCACGGCGTGTGTCGCGGCGCTCGTGCTGACCGCGGGGCTGTGGCTGGTGTTCCGCGACAGCGGGGGCACGAAGGTGTCGGCGTTGTTCGACAAGACCGTCGGGCTGTACGCGGGCTCGTCCGTGCGCGTGCTGGGCGTGCAGGTCGGGCAGATCACCAACGTGACCCCGCAGGGCGACGTGGTGCGCGTGGACATGCGGGTGGACGACGGGGTGCAGATCCCGGCCGATGCGGGCGCGGTCGTCGTCGCGCCGTCACTGGTCAGCGACCGGTACGTGCAGCTCACCCCCGCTTACGACAGCGGGCCGGTCCTGGCGTCGGGCACGGTGATCCCGAAGGAACGCACCGCGACGCCGATGGAGATCGACGACCTCTACGGCAGCCTCGACAAGCTGTCGCAGAGCCTGGGCCCGAACGGGGCGAACGCGAACGGCGCGTTGTCGGACCTGCTCGACACCGCGGCGAAGAACCTCGACGGCAACGGCAAGAACATCAACGACACCGTCACCGAGCTGGCGGACCTGTCCCGGACGCTGGACGACTCCAAGGGCGACCTGTTCGCGACCGTGCGCAACCTCCAGTCGTTCACCACCGCGCTGGCCGACAGCGACAGCCAGCTCAACCAGTTCTACGCGCGGATGGCCGACGTCGCGGGCTTCCTGGCCGACGATTCCGCGGACGTCGGACGTGCGCTGTCGTCACTGGCCACGTCGCTCGGTGACGTGCAGGGCTTCGTCGAGGAGAACCGCGACCTGCTGACGTCGAACGTCGACAAGCTGGCGAGCGTGAGCAAGGTGCTGGTGGACCAGCGGGCCGCGCTCGCCGAGGTGCTCGACGTCGCGCCGACGGGCATGACGAACTTCATCAACTCCTACGACGCCGCCTCCGGCAGCATCGCGATCCGGTACAACGCCAACGAGTTCACCAACCCGCTCGTGACGACGTTGTGCCGGATCCTCAAGGCGTCCACGCCGGTCGGCCTGCCGGACGTGGTGTCGAACCTGTGCCAGGCGCTCCAGCCGGTGGTCGACGGCATCGCGAAGATCCCGTCGATCCCGCAGCTGATGGCCGACATCGGCAGCGGCAAACTGCCTCCGCTGCCGCTGCTGCCGCTCGTGTCGATCCCGGAGAACGGCTCGTGAAGCGGCTGCTGGGAGTGCTCGGAGTGGTGCTGCTGCTGGGCGGCTGCGGCACCGGTGGTTTCGCCGGGCTCTACAGCACGCCGCTGCCCGGCGGCGCGGACCTCGGCGACCACCCGTACCACGTGACCGCGCAGTTCGCCGACGTGCTCGACCTCGTGCCGCAGGCGAGCGTGAAGGTCAACGACGTGGCCGTGGGGCGCGTCGACAAGATCGATCTCGCGCCCGACACGCGGTCGGCGATCGTCAGCATGCGGGTCAACGGCGACGTGAAGCTGCCCGCGAACGCCTACGCGGACCTGCGGCAGTCGAGCCTGCTGGGGGAGAAGTTCGTCCAGCTGCGGGAACCGGAGTCCGGGGCGGAGGGCACGCTCGCCGACGGCGCGGTGATCCCGTTGCAGCGCACCAACCGCAACCCCGAGGTGGAGGAGGTGCTGGGCGCGCTGTCGCTGCTGCTCAACGGCGGCGGGGTGAACCAGCTCGCCGACATCACGCGTGAGCTGAACAAGGCGCTCACCGGCAACGAGGCGGAGATCCGCGCGCTGCTGTCGCGGGTGGACCAGCTCGCGACCGAGCTGGACGGCCAGAAGAGCGAGATCATCCGCGCCATCGACGGGCTCAACCGGTTGTCCAGCACGCTGGTCGGGCAGACGGCGAACCTGACCAACGCGCTCGACAACCTCGCGCCGGGGCTCAAGGTGCTGACCGAGCAGCGGGACCAGCTCGTCGGGATGCTCCAGTCCCTCGACACGCTGTCCGGCGTCGCGGTGGACACGATCGACAAGAGCAAGGCGCAGCTGATCGACAACCTGAAGGCGCTGACGCCGACGCTCACCCAACTCGCCGAGGCGGGGCAGAACCTCCCCACCGCGCTGAAGATCCTGCCCACCTACCCGCTGCCGGACGTCGCGGGCGAGGTGGTGCGTGGCGACTACGCGAACGTTCGGGCGAGGCTGGACCTCGACCTCAGCGCGATCCTGCAGAACATCGCCAACGCCGGCCGCGTGCAGATCTCCACACCCGCGGGCACGATCGGGCTGGGGCAGGGCACGTCGTCGTCGGCGCCACCGCTGCCGTTGCCCCAGCAGACCGCGCCGCCCCCGGAGACGGAAGCGCCGAGCGGCGGGCTCCTCGGCGACCTGCTGGGTTCGCTGCTGGGAGGTGGTCGCTGATGTTCACCAGGCGGCACCGGCTCAAGCTGATCGCGTTCGGGCTCATCGCGGTCCTGTCGGTCGGCTACGTCGGCGGGAAGTACGTCGGGCTGGACCGGCTGTTCGGCGCGCGGGGCTACGTCGTGACCGCGCAGCTGGCCGACTCCGGTGGGATCTTCGTCAACGCCGAGGTCACCTACCGCGGGGTGTCGGTGGGCAAGGTCGTCGCGATGCGGCTGGACGACCAGGGCGTCGCCGTGGACCTGGACCTCGACTCGGGCACGAAGATCCCGGCCGACACGCAGGCCGTCGTCGCCGACCGGTCGGCGGTCGGGGAGCAGTACGTGGACCTGCGCCCCAGCTCCGAGGACGGGCCGTACCTGCACGACGGTTCCGTGATCCAGCGGGCGAAGACGGCGTTGCCGGTCTCGCCGGACACCGTGCTGGCCAACCTGGACCAGTTCGTGTCCAGTGTGGACCCGGCGTCGCTGCGGACGGTGGTCGACGAGACGTACGACGCGTTCGCCGGGACGGGCGGGGACCTGCAGCAGCTGCTCGACACCGCGGGCTCGTTCACGGCCACCGCCCAGGAGAACCTGCCGGAGACGGCGAAACTGCTCGCCGACGGCCGCACCGTGCTGGCGACCCAGGAGCGGCAGGCGCGCAACATCACGGACCTCGCCGCCGGGCTGCGCCGGATCGCGGGGCAGCTGAAGACGTCGGACCCCGACCTGCGCCGGGTGGTCGACGAGCTGCCCGGGCTCGCGGACGACGTGGACCGCATCCTGTCGGTCTCGGGCACCGATCTCGGCGTGCTCATCGCGAACCTGCTCACCACCACGCAGATCACGTCCGTGCGCACGGACGCGATCGAGGAGCAGCTGGTCGCGCTGCCGGTGATCTCGGCGTTCACGCGGTCGGTGTGGTCGAACGGGGAGGGGCACCTCGGGCTGGTGCTCAACTTCTTCGACCCGCACTCCTGCACGAAGGGCTACGAGACCACGAAGCAGCGCCCGGCGAACGACACCAGTGAAGCGCCCGCGAACACCCTCGCGTACTGCGCGGAACCGCCCGGCAGCCCGACCGAGGTGCGGGGCGCGGCGAACGCCCCGTACGCGGGCAAGCCCGTCAGCCCGGCGCAGACCCAGCCCGTGCCCACGCAGTCACCGGCCGCGCAGCAGGCCCAGCTGCCGGGCCTGCTCGGGTTGTTGTCGGGGTCGGGTGCGACGGGAATCGGGCAGCTGCTGGGATTGCCGGGATGAGATCTCCCGGGTTGACGGTGGCGAGCGCACTGGCCGCCGTGTCGGTACTGGCCGCCGCGTGGTTCGGCGGCTCGTGGTGGCGCGTCACGCACGACGACGTGGCGAAGCGGGCGGACGACCGCGACGCGGTGTCGGCCGCGGCGGGCGAGGCGCTGGCGGCGCTCAACACCATCGACTACCACGATCCCGGCCCCGCCGTGGACCGCTGGCTGGACGTGACGACGGGGCAGCTGGGCCGCACGCTCAGCGACGACCGGCAGGACCAGATCGCCCGCGCGACGGCGAGCAGGACGGTCGCGAGCGCCAAGGTGAACCAGGCGGCCGTGGCCGAGCTGAACGGCGACACCGCGCGCGTCCTGGCCGTGCTGGACGTGCAGCTGAGCACGAACGGCGCGCCGTCGGCCACCAGCCGTGCCCGGCTGAACGCGACCCTGACGAGGACCGGCGGGGTCTGGAAGGTCGATTCCGTGCAGGCGGCGGCGTGAGCGGGGAGCGCAGGCGGGCGAACGTGCTCGCCGCACTGGCGGCGGTGGTCGTGCTGGCGACCGGGTTCGCGATCTTCGCGGCGTTGCGGGCTTCGGCGGCGGACGACGGCAACCTCGCGGTCGCCGACACGCGGACGACGGCCGAGGTCGCGGACCAGATCAGCGCGGGCGTGAAAGCGCTCTTCTCCTACGACTACGCCAACCTCGCCCGCACCGAACGCGCGGCGGCGAGCGTGCTCGTGGACGAGGCGGTGGAGCAGTACCGGTCCGGCTACGAGGCGGCGAAACAGCAGGCGGTGGCGCAGAAACTCGTCCGCACGACGACGATCGGCTCGATCGGCGTCTCCGACCTGCGCGGGGACACCGCCCGCGTCCTGGTGTTCCTCGACCAGCAGACTCTCGTCACCACGACGAACCAGCAGTCCTCGGCCTCGGCGGCACTGTCGGTGACGGCACGCAGGGTCGACGGCACGTGGAAGATCGCGAGCATGACCGCCTTGTGACGGCGGCGCCGGTTCCGGCCGTGGGGTAACGTCCCAGGTGGTGAGCGACGTGGCGGGTCTTCCGGAGCCTGGTGACCGGTTGCAGGAGGAGACCGAGGCCGCGCGCGCCGCCGCCGATTACGTGCGCGCCAGGGCCGTGCGGTTGCAGGCCGAGGCGGCGTGGCACCGGGCGGAGGCGCGGCGCCTCGTCAGGCGCGCACGGGCCGCGTATTTCGCTGATCCGGTTTCGGGCGACGTTTTCGCTTGTGCATCTCCCCGGCGGTGGCACCATGAGGCGATGACCGGTGGTTCCCGTCGAAGCGACCAGAGGGACTGGGACGCGTCGGACCGTGACGACGCCGCCGAGCGGCGTGACGCCGCGGCCGAGCGCCGTGACCAGCGCGCCTCCGAACGCGATCTGGCCGCCGACGAGCGCCGGAAAGAGGTGCGCGGGACCGAGGACGAACTGCGGGCCGGGCTACGCCGGGCCGGGCTGCAGGACGCCGCCGCGGCCCAGCGTGACGAGGAAGCCGGCCGGCGCGAGGACAGCGCCGTGGGCGCCGGGTTGTCCCCGGAGGAGCTGGGCGTGCTGCGGAAGCACGCCAGGGCGGACCGCGAGGCCGCGGCGGCGGACCGGACCGCGGCCAACGCCGACCGGTACGCGCTCCACACCTACCTCAACGACGCGATCGGCCGGCGCGCGGCCGAGGCCGGCGACCGCGGCGCGGCCGAGTCGGATCGCCGGGCCGCGGCGTCCGACCGGCGCTCCGCGCACACCGACCGGGACGCCGCCTTGGCCGACCGGCAGGAGAGCGCGGTCGAGCGGGCCATGAACCAGCACCCGGAGGACTTTTCCTGACGCTCGTCAGCGCGCGTAGAGGGACTCGATCGCGTTGGCGTAGTTCTTGCTCACCACGTTGCGCTTGAGCTTCAGGCTCGGCGTGATCTCGCCCGTCGCCTCGCTGAAGTCCTTGGCCAGTATCACGAACTTCTTGATCGACTCCGCGTGCGAGACCTGCTTGTTCGCCTCGTCGACCGCCGACTGGATCTCCGCGCGCAGGTCCGCGTCGTCGGCCAGGTCCGCCACCGTCGCCGACGCCGGCTTGCCGTGCTGCGACTTCCAGGCCGGGAAGAACTCCTCGTCGATCGTGATCAGCACGCCGATGAACGGCCGCCGGTCGCCGACCACCATCGCCTGGCTGATCAGCGGGTTCGCCCGCAGCGTGTCCTCCAGGCCGGAGGGCGCCACGTTCTTGCCGCCCGCGGTGACGATGATCTCCTTCTTGCGGCCGGTGATCTTCAGGAAGCCGTCGTCGTCGAGCTCGCCGAGGTCGCCGGTGTGGAACCAGCCGTCCTCCAGCGCCTCCTTGGTGGCCGTCTCGTTGTTGAAGTAGGACCGGAAGACCACGTCGCCCTTGAGCAGCACCTCGCCGTCGTCGGCGATGCGCACCGACGTGCCCGCGACGGGCCGCCCGACCGTGCCGACGCGGAACGCCGTCTGCGTGTTGACGTTCGCCGCGGCGGACGTCTCGGTCAGGCCGTAGCCCTCGAACACCGGCACGCCGATGCCGCGGAAGAAGTGGGCCAGCCGCGGGCCCAGCGGCGCGCCGCCGGACACCGCCGCGATGCACCGGCCGCCCAGCGCCGCCCGCAGCTTCGAGTACACGAGCTTGTCGAACACGAAGTGCTTCGCCTTGAGCCCGAGCCCCGCGCCGCCGGAGTCCTTCGCCTCGCTGTAGGCGACCGCGACCGACTCGGCGGTGTCGAAGATCTTGCCCTTGCCCTCGCTGTGGGCCTTCTGCTTCGCCGAGTTGTAGACCTTCTCGAACACGCGCGGCACGGCCACCACGAACGTCGGCCGGAACGTGCCGAGGTCGGCGACCAGGTTCTTGACGTCCGGGGTGTGGCCCAGCGTGACGCGCGCGGTGATGGCCGTCACGGCGATGGCGCGCGCGAGCACGTGCGCCAGCGGCAGGAAGCACAGCAGCGAGTTGCCCGGCTCCATCAGCTGCGGGAACGCCGCGATGTCCGCGCGGATCTCGGCGAGCAGGTTGCGGTGGGTCAGCTCCACGCCCTTGGGGCGCCCCGTGGTGCCCGAGGTGTAGACGACGGTCGCCAGCTCGTCGGCCCTCACCGCGCGGCGGCGCTCGTGCACAGTGTCGTCGGCGACCTTCGAGCCCAGCGCGGTCAGTTCCGCCACGGCGCCCGGCGCGTGCTCGGCCTCGATCTGCCACACGTACTGCAGGTCCCCGAGCCGGTCACGCACCTCGTCGACGGCCGCGAGGTGCTCGCTGGTCTCGACGAACACGCCCTTGGCGCCCGAGTCGGACAGGATCCAGTGCACCTGCTCCGGGGAGGAGGTGTCGTAGATGGGGACGGTGACCGCGCCCGCGGCCCAGATCGCGAAGTCCAGCAGCTGCCACTCGTACCGGGTCTTGGACATCAGCCCGACCCGGTCCCCGTGCTCGATCCCCGCTTCGACCAGGCCTTTCGCCACGGCGAGCACCTGGGCGGCGAACTCGCGGGAGGTGACGTCCAGCCAGGACCCGTCGACCTGGCGCCGGAAGCTGATGGCCTCCGGGAACCGCTCCGCGTTCGCCCACAGGATGTCGCTGAGGTTCTCGTCATCGGCTACCGGCTTCGCTGCCGGGGCGCTGTACTCGCGCACGGGGGACCTCCGCGTCTTGGGTGTTACTCGCCGGTCAACTTAGCGTCAGTACCACCTTACGACCAAGGCCGGGCGGCCATGACATCCTGAACCCCGTGAGCACCCCGCCCGCCATCGACGTCGTCGACGAGACCTTCCTCGCGGTGCCGCCCGCCACGGTGAAAGCGGCCTTCGCCGCGCCGGCCGCCTGGCGTCGTTACTGGCCTGACCTGCGGCTGGAGGTCTACACCGACCGCGGTGACGAGGGGCTGCGGTGGACGGTCAAGGGCGCGCTCGTGGGCACCATGGAGGTGTGGCTGGAGCCGATGCTCGACGGCACGCTGCTCCACTACTTCCTCCGCGCCACTCCCGCCGGGCTGTTCAAGCCACGTGATCTCCGTCGCGAAGGCGACCGCCGGGCGCGTGCCGCGAAGGCGATCGCGCTGGAGCTGAAGCAGATCCTGGAGGATGGACGCGAGCCGGGGATCCCGCCTGCCGCATTAAGCTGAAAATTATGCGCGTACATGTCGTCTCCGACGTGCACGGCAACGCGGAGGCGCTCGCCAGGGCCGGTGAGGGCGCCGACGCGCTGATCGTGCTGGGGGACCTGCTCGACTTCGTCGACTACCACCAGCACGACAAGGGCATCCTCGGCACGCTGTTCGGCGCCGAGAAGGTCGGCACCTTCGCCCGGCTGCGGCGCGAGGGCAGCCGCGACGAGACCATCGCCTTCTCCCGCTCGCTCTGGGAGAGCCTCGAAGACCCGGGCGCGGCGGTCGAGGAGGCGATCCGCGAGCAGTACGCCGAGCTGTTCGCCGCGATGACCGCACCCACCTACGCCACGCCCGGCAACGTCGATTCGCCGCACCTGTGGCCGGAGTTCGCCGGAGACGGCGTGACGCTCGTCGACGGCGAGGTGGTCGAGATCGGCGGCCTGCGGTTCGGCTTCGTCGGTGGCGTGGTGCTGCCGCCCGGCGCCACCGTCCGCCGGACGAACCCGGTGTGGCGGCCGTACCTGCGCACGCGTGACGAGTTCGACGCCGCGGTCGACAAGCTCGACGACGTGGACGTGCTGTGCACCCACGTCCCGCCCGCCTTCCCCGAGCTGACCTACGACGTCGTCGCCCGCAGGCAGGAGCTGGGTTCCACCGCGCTGCGCGCGCTGATCGCCGAGCAGCGGCCCCGCTGGTCGCTGTTCGGGCACGTGCACCAGCCGCTGTCCGCGCGGCTGCGGACGGGCCGGACCGAATGCCGCAACGTCGGGCACTTCAAGGCCACGGAACGTCCGTACGTGCTGAGGCTCTGACCGCCCGGTAACCTCTCCGCCATGGCCGACCAGTCCACGCAGTCCATCGACGTCGACGCGCCGCCGGAGCGGGTGATGGCGGTGATCGCGGACTTCGGGTCGTACCCGGAGTGGGCGAAGCAGGTCCGTGAGACCGAGGTGCTCGCCACCGACGGCGACGGCAACCCGAAGCAGGTCAAGCTGACCCTCGACGCGGGGCCGATCAAGGACGTCTACACCCTGGAGTACGACTGGGCGCCCGACGGCCGGTCGGTCAGCTGGCACCTCGTCAAGGGCCAGATGCAGAAGGCGCAGGACGGCCGCTACGAGCTGGCGCCGACCCCGTCCGGCGGCACGAAGGTCACCTACACCCTGTCCGTCGAGCTGGCGCTGCCGATGATCGGCCTGCTGCGCCGCAAGGCGGAGAAGATGGTGATGGACACCGCGCTCAAGGAGCTGAAGCGCCGGGTGGAGGACCTCGGCTGAGATGCGGCTGCTGCTGTTCACCGGCAAGGGCGGGGTCGGGAAGACGACGCTCGCCGCGGCGACGGCGGCCGGGCTCGCGACGCGCGGGTACAAGACGCTGGTGGTCTCGACCGATCCGGCGCATTCGCTGGGGGACGCGTTCGCGCAGCGGCTGGGCGCCGAGCCCGCCGAGGTGGACCACTGCCTGCACGCCGCGCAGGTGGACTCCCGTGGTCTGGTCGACGACGTGTGGCAGGAGCTGCGCGGGAAGCTGCGGTCCGCGCTCGCCGGGGCGGGGATCGACTCCCTCGACGCCGAAGAGCTGACCGTGCTACCCGGGGTGGACGAGCTGCTCGCGCTCACGGAGGTGCAGCGGCTGGCCGAGTCGGGGCGGTGGGACGTGGTGGTCGTGGACTGCGGGCCGACGGCCGAGACGCTGCGCCTGCTCGCGCTTCCCGAGGCCGTTTCCGGGTACCTCAACAGGATGTGGCAGGTGAAGCTCGCGGGCCCGCGCGGCACCGTCGAGGCGGTGCGGCGGCTGGCCGCCCACCTGGAGTCCCTGCGGCGGCTGCTCACCGATCCCGCGACGACCGGCGTGCGGCTCGTGCTGACGCCGGAACGCGTCGTCGTCGCGGAGGCGCGGCGGACGCTGACTTCCCTTGCGCTGCGCGGGATCCGCGTCGAGGGCGCGATCGTGAACCGGCTGATGCCCGCCCCCGGCGTGTGGCGGGGCGCGGCGGCGTCGTGGTTGCGCACGCGGCGGCGGGAGCAGGACGCCGTGCTCGCCGAGCTGGGCGGGGCGGGGCTGCCGGAGTTCGCGCGGGTCGAGCACCGGGCCGCCGAGCCGGTGGGGCTGCCCGCGCTGCTGGAGATCTCCCACGAGCTTTACGGTGACCAGGACCCGTTGACGCTCAAGGACAACACCGAGGCGCCATTGCTGCACGTGTCCGAAGTGGACGGTGGTTACGAGCTGCGGGTGGCGATGCCGCTCGGGCCGGACGCCGCACTGGAGCTGGCACGGGTGGACGACGAGCTGGCGATCACCGTCGACGGTTTCCGCCGCCTGATCGCGCTGCCCGAGGCGCTGCGGCCCTGCTCCGTCACCGGCGCCGCGTCCGACGCGCGTGGCCTGGTCGTGTCGTTTACCCACCCCGGAGGGGCCGAATGAGCGAGACCGACGCGACGAGCCTCGCCGAAGAGGTGCGGCTGCTGGTGGACATGGTGGTGGAGCGGGCCGCGCCGTGGCTGGACGGCCTGGTGGCCGCGGGCCACGGCCAGGGCGACCGGCCGGCGGGCGACTGCGGCTGGTGCCCGTTGTGCGCGGTGGTCGCCGTCGTGCGCGGCGAGCGGCCCGAGTTCGCCGCCCGGCTCGTGGAGCACCTCGGCCAGCTGGTCGCGCTGCTGCGTGCCGTGCTGGCCGACCGGTGGGATCCCGAGCACGGTTTCCACATGCCCGGCTTCTCGCCGGAACCCCCGCCGAAGCCGGAGAACCCGCGCGTGCAGCACATCCCCGTGCAGTGGCGCGGCGAGGAGTCCTGAGTGCACGCGATCGGGCTGGACGTCGGCGGCACGAGCGTCCGCGCCGCCGTGGTGGACGCGCAGGGGTCCATTCTGGACACCGACCGCGTCGGCACGCCACGGGACGAAAGCGCGCTGGAGGACGCGATCACGGGCGTCATCGAGGAGCTGCGCAACCGGCACGAGGACGTCTGCGCGGTCGGTCTCGCGGTCGCCGGGTTCGTCGCGAACGACCGGCGCACGGTCATGTTCGCCCCGCACCTGGCGTGGCGCGCGGCACCGGTCGCCGACCGCATCGCCAAGCGCGTGGACCTGCCGGTGACGCTGGAGCACGACGCGAACGCGGCCGCGCTGGGCGAGCACCGGTTCGGCGCGGCGCGGGGCTGCCGGGTCGCGGCGCTCGTGGCGATCGGCACGGGCATCGGCGCGGCGCTGCTGCTGGACGGCGAGATCTACCGCGGCGCGTACGGGGTGGCGCCGGAGCTGGGGCACCTGACGGTCGTGCCGGGCGGGCGGGCCTGCCCGTGTGGCAAGTACGGCTGCTGGGAGCGGTACTGCAGCGGCACGGCGCTGGCGGCGACGGCGATCGAGCTGCTGGCGCGGCACCCCGGGCAGTCGACGGTGCTGGCGCGCGAGGCGTCGGGCGACTTCGGGTCGATCACGGGACGGCGGGTCGCGGGCGCCGCGCGCGACGGGGACCCGATCGCGCAGCGCGCGGTGGCGGAGCTGGCGAAGTGGCTCGGCGAGGGGCTCGCGCTGGTGTCCGACGTGTTCGACCCGGAGATCGTGGTGATCGGCGGGGGCGTGTCCGGCTCCGCGCCGCTGTTCCTCGACGAGGCCCGCGAGCACTACACGGCGGCGATCACCGGTGCCCGGCACCGCCCGCTGGCGCGCATCCGCACCGCGCAGCTGGGCGACGACGCGGCGATGGTCGGGGCCGCCGCGCTGGCTCTGGAAGCGTGTGACAATGGCGAGGATGGACGGTGACGGTTTCGTCGAGTGCCTTGGCGGGCACCGGCACTGGGGCCGGTTCGGGGCCGCGGGACTGTTGCTGGCCGATCCGGAGCGGGGCGTGCTGTTGCAGCACCGCGCGTGGTGGACCCACCACGGGGACACGTGGGCGCTGCCCGGCGGTGCGCTGAACAGCTCCGAGGACCCTTGGCAGGCCGCGACGCGGGAGGCCGAGGAGGAGACCGGCATCCCCCGTGACGCGGTGCGGCCGCTCTCGTCGTGGACGGTCGACCACGGCGGCTGGACGTACACGACGGTCCTCGCACAGACCGTGCGGCCGGTGCCGGAGATGGTGCTGAACGGCGAAAGCAACGAGCTGCGCTGGGTCGATCCCGAGGACGTCGCGGACTACCCGCTGCACCGGGACTTCGCGTCGGCGTGGCCGGTGCTGCACCCGGAGCTGGGGCGGGAACTGGTGCTGGTCGTGGACGGGGCGAACGTCGTCGGCTCCCGGCCGGACGGCTGGTGGCGTGATCGCGCCGGTGCCGCGGGGCGGTTGCGGGACCGGTTGGCGGGCCTGGTGCGCAGCGGTGTGCGGGGCGAGGACTTCGCGGTGTCGGACGGACCGGAGTGGTCGTGGTGGCCGCGGGTCGTGCTGGTCGTGGAGGGCCGGGCGAAGGGCGTCGAACCGAGCGAGGACGTCGAGGTGGTCGCCGCCGAGCACGACGGTGACTCGGCGATCGTGGACACGGTGCGCGGCCTGCGTGCCGACCGGCCGTCGGACCACGTGACGGTGGTGACGGCCGACCGGGAGCTGCGCAGCCGCGTGACCGCGGAGGGCGCGGCGTACCTCGGACCCGGAACCTTGCTGGCGGCGCTGGACGAGCTCACACAGTGACGACGAGTTTCTTCGCGGAGACGCCGGTTTTGAGGCGTCGCAGCGCCTCGGGGATCCGGTCGAGCCCGTTGCCGACGACGACCGCTTCCGGCGCGGCCCGGTAGGTCCCGCGCGCGAGCGCGGCCGGGAGGAAGTCCGCGTAGATCGCCGGGCCGACCTCGTTGTCCTTGAGCGTGCCGCCCCAGATCCCGCTCACCCGGACCCCGGGGCGGCGGGCGCGGGGGGAGCGCAGGCGCGTGACCTGCTCGGTCTGCGTGGACGTGACACGCTTGCTGCCCTCGGTCCGCGACGCGATCCGGACGGTGGGCACGAGTGATCCCCGTCCGATCGCGAGCGAGCCGGCGAGCGGGCTGTCACCGATCGCACGCACCAGCTCGTCGACGGCCCTGCGGCTCTGGCGGTCGACGACTGCCGCCGCGCCGAGTGACTTCACGTAGTCGAAGTTGCGTGGGGACGCCGTTGCGACGACGCGGTAACCGGCGTTGCGGACGAGCTGCACGGCGTTGCTGCCCACGCTCGTCGAAGCGCCCCACACCAGGACCGTCTCGTGCCGTTCGGGGGCGTCGGCGGTGGGGAGCGCGAGCCCGAGGTGGTCCTGCTGGAACAGTCCGGTCGCTGCGGTGGACAGCGTCAGCGGCAGCACGGCCGCCTGCGTGAAGGGCAGTGAGTCGGGGATGGGGGCGACCATGTGCTGCATGAGCACGACGTAGTGCTGGAAAGCGCCCTCCGCCGCACGGTTCTGCGACTTCTCGACGCCGAAAGCGTGCCCGACGACGCGATCGCCGGGGCGCAACCGCGTCACCCCGGTGCCGACCTCGACCACCTCACCGGCGACGTCCGAGCCCACGACAGCCGGGTAGGTCAGCCACGGCACGACGAAGCGGTAGGCGAAACCCGGCATGCCGTCGACCGGGTTCACGGCCAGCGCCCGCGCCCGGACGACGACTTCGTTCGGCGCCGGAGGTGTGTACGGGGCGGGCCCCACTTCGAAGCGCGCGCCCCGCTTCGGCAGCCACAGCGCCAGGTTCTGTTCGGTCATGACGCTCAATCTAGGCAGTGTCTAGATTCTAGTCAATGTCTAGATTCGCGTAAGGTGGGAGGGTGCCCGATCGTCCCTTCCACCACGGCAACCTCCGCGCGGCCCTGCTCGACGAGGCGGAGAAGGTGCTGCGCGAACGGGGGGCGCGCGCGCTGTCCCTCCGCGAACTGGCGCGCGCGGCCGGTGTCAGCCACGGTGCCCCGAGGACGCACTTCATCGACCGGAACGCACTCCTCGATGCCTTGGCGGAGCGGGGTTTCCTCCGGCTGACGGCTGAGATGCGCACCGCCGCCGACGGTGCGACGGGCGACCACGCGGCACTCCTGCGAGCGGTGGCCTCGGCGTACGTGCGCTTCGCGGTGCGGGAACCGGCCCTGCTGGACCTCATGTTCGCGGCGAAGGTGGACGGGCCGTCGAAGGAGGTGCAGCACGCGGCGGAGGCCCTGTTCGAGACCATGGCGGGCATCATGAACGCGGGTGTGAAAGCGGGCGCCTACAACGCAAACGACGTAACCCGCTTCACACTCCTACTGTCGGCAACCATGCAAGGCATCGCGTCACTGGTAGCCTCCCGCCGAATCACCCCACCCCAAGGCGAATCCCTGATCGACGACGCGATCACAGTCTTCCTAGCCGGCGCAACAGCAACCGCCGCCCGGCAACGCAACGGAAGCGGCCCCACCGCCCACACCCACCCCCACACCGATCCCCAGCCTCATTAGCGGTTGGCTCACCGTGTCAAGGGTGGCGGAGCCATCGCGAAGCGACGCCGTCAGGAGGGACTGTTTCAAGATCGGTGTTTCTGGCCCGACACGCCCGGGCTGAGGTCCGGCGGGATGGGCGCTGTGAGTGATGACATCTGGGGCTGTGACTCCACGTAAGAGTGAGAAGCCGTTGTCGCCGGAGCAGGCCGCTGCGGCGGCGATGGTGGCCGAGGCCCGGCAACGGGGGCTTGAGCTGACCGGCCCGAACGGGCTGTTGAAGCTGTTCACCAAGAACGTGCTGGAAACCGCGCTGAACGAGGAGATGACCGAACACCTCGGTCACGAAAAACACCGCGCTGAGCGCGGTCGTGATTCTACGAATGTGCGTAACGGTGCGCGGAAGAAGACGGTGCTCTCGGACGCGGCTGGCGAAGTGGAGATCGAGGTTCCGCGGGATCGGGAATCGACGTTCGAGCCGCAGATTGTGAAGAAGCGGCAACGCCGGCTCACCGATGTGGACGAGATCGTGCTGTCCCTGTATGCGAAGGGGATGACCACCGGGGAAATCTCGGCGCATTTCGCCGAGATCTACGGCGCCTCGGTGAGCAAGGAAACGATCTCCCGGATCACCGACAAAGTCGTGGCGGAGATGCAGGACTGGGCCAGCCGTCCGCTGGACGCCGTCTACGCCGCAGTGTTCATCGATGCGATCGTGGTCAAGGTCCGCGACGGCCAGGTGGCCAACCGGCCCTTCTACGCCGCCATCGGTGTCACGGTGGACGGCCGCAAGGACGTGCTCGGCCTGTGGGCGGGCAGCGGTGGCGAGGGCGCCAAATTCTGGATGAGCGTCCTGGTCGATCTGAAAAACCGCGGCGTGAAGGACGTGTTCTTTCTCGTCTGCGACGGGTTGAAAGGCCTGCCCGAGGTGGTGGAACAAGTCTGGCCGGCCGCGATCGTGCAAACCTGCATCATCCACCTCATTCGCAATTCGTTCCGGCTTACTTCGCGGAAGTACACCGACGCGCTCAAGCGGGACCTCAAAGCCATGTACGAGGCCCCCAACGCGACCGCGGCGGAAGCCGCTTTACAGGAGCTGGACGACAAATGGTCGACCCAGTATCCGGCGCTGGTCCGGCTGTGGCGCAACGCCTGGACCGAGTTCGTGCCGTTCCTCGATTACGACGTCGAGATCCGAAAAATGATCTGCTCGACCAACGCGATCGAATCACTCAACGCCCGCTACCGGCGCGCGGTGCGGGCCCGCGGCCACTTCCCAACCGAGCAGGCCGCCCTGAAGTGTCTGTATCTTGTGACCCGCAGCCTGGACCCCACCGGCACAGGCCGCGCCCGATGGACGATGCGCTGGAAACCCGTACTCAACGCCTTCGCCATCACCTTCGGTGACCGCTGGCCGGACGCCGAAACCTACTAACCAAACCGCCAGAAACACCGATCACGGGATAGACCCC
>NZ_FORP01000022.1 GCF_900114035.1 Amycolatopsis sacchari
CCACCCGATACGACAAACTCGCCACCGTCTACCGAGCAGCCATCCTCCTGCACGCCGTCATCACCTGGACCACAACATTGTCAGACATGACCTAGCCCGCTGAGACCTCGCGGAGGTCCTTGCCCGCACCTTCGCGGTAGAACTCGGCGAAGGATCCCCCGAGCGCGGCTTCGAGCTTGTCGCGCACGGACTGCTCCTCGAGGAACTCGTCCGGGTCGAGGACGAGGTTCGCGGCGGCCAGGAAGCTGTCGATCGCGCCCAGAATCCTTGCGGCACGGGCGAATTCGCCGTCCAGGGTGGCGACGGCGGCGACGCCGAGCGCGAGTTCGGGCACCAACTCGTCGGCACCGGCTTTCGCGGCGTTCTCGCGGGCGCTCGCGAACAGTTCGCGCGCCCGGTCGACCTGGCCGTCGTGCAGTTCGAGGTGCCCGAGGTTGTGCTGCTCGATCGCGAGCATGCGGAGGTCTCCGAGCGCTTCGTGGGCCGCGATGGCTTCCGCCGCCAGGGGACGCGCCCGGTCGAGGTCCCCGGCCAGCCGGGCGACGCCGGCGAGCAGGTGCAGCGGCTGCTGTGCGAGGCCCTTCTCCCCGGTTCGCCGGGCCACCGCCAGCGCCTGCTCCGCGTGCGCCCGGCCTTCGTCGAGGTGCCCGAGGCGGATGGCGACGCGCGCGAGCATGTCCAGCGCCTAGCCGGTTCGCCCTGCGCGGAACGCCTGCCGGAAAGCGCTTCCCGGGCGTAGCGTCAGTAGCGATGTAATCGTGTAATCAACGGAGGTCACGATGCGAGGGCACAGAGGCTGGAAGGGCCGGGGCGGCTGGCAGCAGGGTGAGGTCCCGTCGGCGGCGGACGCGGCGGGCTGGTTCGCCGGGCGGCTGCCCGACGGCTGGTTCACCGGCGCGCCGGAGCTGACGGTCGACCGGGAGGAGATCCTGGTCGTGGGCGAGCTGCCGCCGCTGACCGAGGAGTTCGCCGACGACGCGGCCCGCGCGGCGGCCGAAGCCGGGCGGATCAGCCGGTTCCGGGAGGAGACGCGCGAGCAGCGCATCGAGATCGCCCGGCAGGCCGAACACCGCTACCAGCGCAAGGTCGCGTGGGGCGCCCGGATCGGCGGAACCGAGGAGTTGTTCACCACACTCTCCGTGCCCGTGATGACGCGGCTGCGCCAGCCGGAGCGGCAGGTGCTCGACACGCTCGTCGACGCCGGGGTCGCGCGCTCGCGTTCCGACGCGCTGGCCTGGGCCGTTCGGCTCGTCGGGCAGCACGCGGACAGCTGGCTGGCCGAGCTGCGCGAGGCGATGTCCCACGTGGACGATCTCCGCGCGAAGGGGCCTGACCTGGGCTGAGCGCTGCGAAGATCCGCTGTCTGGGTGAAGCTTGGGAGATGAAGCCCGATGCGTTGACGGTCGTTCTGGATGGACAGTGGGCGGCACTGCGGCGTGACGTCCGGGAGAAGATGGCGGAGAACGCCTACGAGGAGCCTCGTGACCTGAGTACCGAGGAGTACCGGGAGTGGGTGCTCGACCAGCTGCACGTGCTGGCGAAGACCGGGCACCCGCGGCTCGGCTTCGCCCGGGAGTACGGCGGCGGTGGGGACATCGGCGGCTCCGTGGTGTCGTTCGAGATCCTCGGCTACGGCGACCTGTCGCTGATGGTCAAGTCCGGGGTGCAGTGGGGGCTGTTCGGCGGGGCGGTGCAGCTCCTGGGCACCGAGCAGCACCACCGGCGCTACCTCTCGCGGATCATGGACCTGGACCTGCCCGGCTGCTTCGCGATGACCGAGACCGGGCACGGCTCGGACGTGCAGCACCTGCGCACGACCGCGACGTACGACCCCGGGACGCGCCAGTTCATCATCGACACCCCGGATGAGCTGGCGCGCAAGGACTACATCGGCAACGCGGCGCGTGACGGCCGGATGGCGGTCGTGTTCGCGCAGCTGATCACGCGGGGCGAAGGCCGTGGCGTGCACGCGTTCCTGGTGCCGATCCGCAACGAGCTCGGCGAGCCGATGCCGGGCGTGGAGATCGGCGACTGCGGCCGCAAGGCCGGGCTCAACGGCGTCGACAACGGGCGGCTGACGTTCCGTTCGGTCCGGGTGCCGCGCGAGGCGCTGCTCAACCGGTACGGCGACGTCGCCGAGGACGGCACGTATTCGAGCCCGATCGAAAGCGACGGCCGCCGGTTCTTCACGATGCTCGGCACGCTCATCCGCGGCCGGATCAGCGTCGCCGGCGCGGCGATCAGCGCGACGGAACGGGCGCTGGCGCTGGCCGTCCGGTACGGCGAGCGGCGCCGGCAGTTCGAGCGGCCGGATGGCTCCGGCGAGGTGGTCCTGCTGGATTACCTCGCGCACCAACGGAAACTGCTGCCCGCGCTGGCGCGGACGTACGCGCTGCACTTCGCGCAGGAGGAGCTCGTCCGCACGCTGCACGAGATCCAGGGCGCCGATGACGTCGACGACCACACGCAGCGGGAGCTGGAGTCGCGTGCGGCGGGTATCAAGGCGACGGCGACGTGGAACGCGACCCGCACGATCCAGACGACGCGGGAAGCCTGTGGAGGCGCGGGGTACCTCGCCGCGAACGTGCTCGCCGGGCTCAAGGCCGACACCGACGTGTTCACCACGTTCGAGGGTGACAACACGGTGCTGCTGCAGCTCGTCGCGAAGGGCTTGCTCACCAACTACCGCGACCACTTCGCCGACCTGAGCCCGCTCGGCACCGCCCGGTTCGTCGCCGAGCAGGTCGTGGGGACGGTGATCGAGCGGACGGCCGCGCGGAAGGTGATCGACCGCCTCGCCGACGCGGCGCCGGGCCGGGACGACGAGGGCGTGCTGTTCGACCGGGCGTGGCAGGTGACGTTGTTCGAGGACCGGGAGAAGCACGTGCTGGAAGGCGCGGCCCGGCGGTTGCGGGCGGCGGCGGACGGCGATCCGTTCGAGGCGTTCAACTCCGCGCAGGACCACATCCTGCGGGCGGCGCAGGTCCACGTGGACCGGGTGGTGCTGGAGGCGTTCGTCGCGGCGATCGAACGGTGTGGCGACGCCGAGGCGCGGGAGTTGCTGAGCAGCCTGTGCGACCTGTACGTGCTGTCGAACATCGAGGAGGACCGCGCGTGGTTCCTCGAACACGGCAGGCTCACCGCGGCGCGGGCGAAGCAGGTCGTCGCCGCGGTCAACGACCTGTGCGGCCGGCTGCGCCCGCACGCCCGGCTCCTGGTGGACGCGTTCGCGATCCCGGAGGCGTTCCTGAAGGCGGAAATGCTGGAACCATGAACGATTTCCACGCGTTCCGGTCGATCGTGCGGCGGCTCGGCGTGCGGACCGATCCGGCCAAGACGGCGCTGGCCGTCGCGGCGGAACGCGTCGAGCGCCTCAAACCGAACGGGCGTCTGCTGTCCTACTCGCCGCTGAGCCGGTTCCTGGAGCTCGAAATCCTGGTCATGGGCGTCGACCGCAATGTGTACGACGCTGCGGGACCTCGCGGATTTCGGGACCCCGCTGCCGGACGTGGACTTCGACGAGCTGATCGAGCGGGCCGCGCGGCAGCGGGCGGAGCTGGAGCCGTTCCGGGTGCGGGCGGGGACCGAAGCGTTCAGCTGAGGGCGGCGGAAGCGACCCTCAGCTCCTCCAGCGCCTCGCGCGCGAGTTCGGCGTACGGGCGGTTGTTGTCCGGGGCGATCCAGCGGGCGAAGCCCGTCGTGAAGGCGAGGCTGCCGACTTCCGCCGTCAGGCGCGCCACGGGCCCGGGCAGGCCGCGTTCGCCGAGCGCGGCCGCCATCACCGTGGTGACGGTGGCGAGCTTGAGCAACTCGCGTTCCTGCAGGTCGGTGTTGGCCGCGATGATCGCCTGCCGGCGCCGGACCAGCTCCAGCCGTTCGGGTGGGAAGAGCACCGACACGGCGTCCAGTCCCGCCGCCATGACTTCGATCGGTGTCGCGGACTCCGGTGCGCCCTCGATCGCGTCCGTGAACAGCTGGGAAAGCGCTTCCTGGCCGGAGAACAGGACCTCGCGCTTGTCGGCGAAGTAGCGGAAGAACGTCCGCTTCGTCACCCCCGCCCGCTCAGTGATCTCGGCGACCGTCGTGCTCTCGTACCCGCGCTCGGCGAACAGCTCGAGCGCGGCCAGCTCCAGCCGCTGACGCGTGTTCGGCTCCCATCGGCCCATGTGCCCAGCCTAGGTCATGACACCTGGTGTCGTCGCGTGCTATAGTCATGTCACCAGGTGTCATCACTGCTCGGAAGGATTTGTGTCATGCGTGTTTTCGTCACCGGAGCGACCGGACACCTCGGCTCGGCGGTCGTACCCGAACTCCTGCGGGCCGGGCACGAGGTCGTCGGCCTGGCGCGGTCGGACGCCTCGGCCGCCAAGCTGGAGGCGGCCGGTGCGTCGGCGCGCCGCGGCGACCTGTTCGACCTGGACGGTCTGCGGGAGGCGGCGGTGGAAGCCGACGGTGTCATCCACCTCGCGTTCAACCATGAAGCGATGGTGGCCGGGGACTACGAGAAGGCGGTCGCCGACGATCTCGCCGCGGTCCGGGCGATCGCAGACGGCCTCGGCAGCAGCGGCAAGCCGCTGGTCGGCACGTCGGGGACGCTGATGCTGACCTACGCCGGGCTGGACCGCGCCGGCACCGAGGACGACGTGGTGCCCGCGGGACCGCGCGTGGACGCGGAGAACCTCGTGATCGGGCTCACCGAGCACGGGGTGCGGTCGTCGGTCGTCCGGCTGCCGCCCGTGGTGCACAGCGAGTTCGACAAGCACGGCTTCATCCCGACCCTGATCGGCATCGCGCGGGCGAAGGGCGTGTCCGGCTACGTCGGCGACGGCTCGAACCGGTGGCCCGCGGGGCACACGCTCGACGCCGCGCACGTCTACCGGCTGGCGCTGGAGAAGGCCCCGGCGGGCTCGCGCCTGCACCCGCTGGGTGACGAGGGGATCCCCGTGCGGGAGATCGCGGAGGCCATCGGGCGCCGCCTGGACGTCCCGGTGAAGCCCATCCCGGCCGACGAGGTGCAGTCGCACTTCGGCTTCCTGGCCGGCGCGGTCACCCTCGACAACCCGACGTCCGCCGAGCGGACCCGGCAGGCGCTGGACTGGAAGCCGGCGCACCCGGGCCTGCTCGAGGACCTCGAACAGGGGCACTACTTCGGCTAGTATCCGCCGGTGGTAGCCAGCCGGGACCTGGCGCGGATCGACGAGCACTCCGTGACGGTCGGCGCGCCGCCGTAAGCCGTGTGGGACGCGCTGTCGCGCGTTGTGGAGCAGTCGTTTTCGTCTTTCGGGTCGTTGGTGGTCCGCGCGCTCGGCTGTCGTGATGTCGTCGCGCGCGGGCCACGTCCGCTCGCCGCCGGGTCGGCGTTCCCGGGTTTTCACGACTGCGCGCGGCCGTGGAACGACAGGCCGAGGCAGTTTCCGGCTAGCCGAACACCGCCAGGCAGATCGCGATATAGTGGGACATCGCGGCCAGCACGGTGCACGCGTGGAAGAACTCGTGGTAGCCGAAGGTGTTGGGCCAGTGGTTGGGCCAGCGGACGCCGTAGAACACCGCGCCCACGGTGTAGAACAGGCCGCCGACCAGGAGCAGCACCAGCGCGGCGATCCCCGCGCTGCGCGCCAGTTCCGGCAGCACGAAGATCGCCACCCAGCCGAGCGCGATGTAGATCGGCACGCCCAGCCAGCGCGGCGCCGTCGGCCACAGCATCTTCAGCGCCACGCCCGCGACCGCACCGCCCCACACCACGCCGAGGATCACCCAGCCCGTCGGCTTCGACATGGACAGCACGGTGAACGGTGTGTACGTCCCGGCGATGAACAGGAAGATCATCGAGTGGTCCGCGCGCTTCATCCACTGGTAGGCGCGCGGGCTCCACAACCGGCGGTGGTACAGGGCGCTCACGCCGAACACCCCCATCACCGTCAGTCCGTAGACGGCGGTGGCGGCCGCGGCCACCCCGGACACCGCCACCGCCGCGCACACGACGAGCGCCACGGCCGCCGCGAACGCGACGAAGAACGACCAGAAGTGGAGATGGCCGCGCAGGCGCGGACGGGTGTCGACGAACTCGGAATCGGTTGCTGCGGTCACGTTCTCAGGTTACGCAAGCGTAGGTTGAGCGCCAGTCCCCGTGGTCGGGACCACGTCCGGGGCGCGTACGCTCGATCCACGTGAGTCTTCGCTCCATCGGGTCGCGCCTCGTCTACAGCATCTACAGCAAGCGGCTGATCCAGCAGGCCGCCGGGCGGCATCCGCGGCACATCGCGATCATGCTCGACGGAAACCGCAGGTGGGCGCGGGAAGCGGGCTTCACCGACGTCGCCGACGGGCACCGCGCCGGGGCGAAGAAGATCGCCGACTTCCTGTGCTGGTGCCGCGAAGCGGACGTCGAGGTGGTCACGCTGTGGCTGCTGTCGACGGACAACCTCGGCCGCGCGCACGAGGAGGTCGAAGCGCTCCTGAAGATCATCGTCGACGTGGTCGACGAGCTCGCCGCGCCCGAGAACCCGTGGCGGCTGCGGATGGTCGGCGCGCTGGAGCTGCTGCCCGCGGACATGGCCCGCAGCCTCAAGGCCGCCGCGGCCCGCACCGAGGACCGCCGCGGCATGGAGGTCAACATCGCGGTCGGCTACGGCGGCCGCCAGGAGATCGCCGACGCGGTCAAGAAACTCCTGCTGCAGCACGCCGACGAGGGCACCTCGATCCGCGAGCTGGCGAAGATCCTCGACGTCGACCACATCTCCGAGCACCTCTACACCTCCGGCCAGCCGGACCCGGATCTCATCATCCGGACGTCGGGCGAGCAACGCCTGTCCGGGTTCCTGCTCTGGCAGTCCGCGCACTCAGAGTTCTGGTTCACGGAGGCCTACTGGCCCGCGTTCCGCCGGGTGGATTTCCTGCGCGCGCTGCGTGATTACGCGTGGCGGCACCGCCGGTTCGGTACTTGACATCACCGCTCGTGATCGAACGCGGGTTGTCGATCTACCGTCGGTGAAACGACCATTCGGCGAATCACCTGCCTGGCTGCCTGCACGATTCCCGATTCGCAGGTAACTTCCGAAGTGATGGTCCGTGACCTTGCGGGCCATCCCGGGAGGCCCTGGACGTGGCGGTAGTTGAGGGAACGACGGCGGTACCAGCCGTGACGTCGTTCGCGCAACGCACGAGGGGGCCGGCACCCGGCCCTCGTGGCCGTACCCGCTGAACAGCGGGAACGACCAGCCAGGGCGGTGCCCGGCCCAGCGAGTGCGGGCGTGGTGCCACGCCCACGAGGGAGATGCCGTCGTGACTGCGCAGCGTTCGCCCCGAATGGCCTCGAACGGTGCCGAAAGCACCGGAGACTCAGCGGCTGGTCCGCTATCCCCCGACTCCCAGCGGCACACCTACGTGCTCGACACCTCGGTCCTGCTCTCGGACCCGTGGGCGGTCACCAGGTTCGCCGAGCACGCCGTCGTGCTGCCGCTGGTCGTGATCAGCGAACTGGAGGCGAAACGGCACCACCCCGAACTGGGCTGGTTCGCGCGGGAGTCCCTGCGCCTGCTCGATGACCTGCGCCGCACCCACGGCCGCCTGGACGCGCCCGTGCCGATCGGCGACGCCGGGGGCACCCTGCACGTCGAGCTGAACCACTCCGACCCGACCGTCCTGCCGCCCGGCTTCCGCACGGACTCCAACGACCACCGGATACTGGCGTGCGCGCTCAACCTCGCCGTGGAGCGCACGACGGTCACCCTGGTCACCAAGGACATCCCGCTGCGGGTGAAGGCCGGTGCCGTCGGACTGGACGCCGACGAGTACCGCGCACAGGAGGTCACCCCGTCCGGCTGGACCGGGATGGCGGACGTCGAGGTGCCGGTGGAGGCCATCGACGCGCTGTTCCAGCACGGCAGCATGGACCTCGCGGACTTCGGCCTGCCGGAGATCGGTGAACTGCCCTGCCACACCGGCTTGCGGCTCCTCGGCGGCGGTTCCGCGGCACTGGGCCGCGTCACCGCCGAGAAGCAGGTGCGGCTGGTCCGGGGCGATCGCGAGGCGTTCGGCCTGCACGGGCGGTCCGCCGAGCAGCGCATCGCGCTGGACCTGCTGCTCGACCCCGAGGTCGGCATCGTGTCGCTCGGCGGCCGGGCCGGTACCGGCAAGTCGGCGCTCGCGTTGTGCGCCGGCCTGGAGTCGGTGATGGAGCGGCGCGAGCACCGCAAGGTGGTCGTGTTCCGGCCGGTCTACGCCGTCGGCGGGCAGGACCTCGGCTACCTGCCCGGCTCCGAGAGCGAGAAGATGCAGCCCTGGGCGCAGGCGGTGTTCGACACCCTCGGCGCGCTGGTGAGCCAGGAGGTGCTCGACGAGGTCTTCGACCGCGGGATGCTGGAAGTCCTGCCGTTGACGCACATCCGCGGCCGCTCGCTGCACGACGCGTTCGTCATCGTCGACGAGGCGCAGTCCCTGGAGCGCAACGTGCTGCTCACCGTGCTCTCGCGGCTGGGCACCGCGTCACGTGTGGTGCTGACGCACGACGTGGCGCAGCGCGACAACCTGCGGGTCGGGCGGCACGACGGCGTCTCGGCGGTGATCGAGAAGCTCAAGGGCCACCCGCTGTTCGCGCACGTCACGCTGACGCGGTCCGAGCGGTCCCCGATCGCCGCGCTCGTCACCGAGATGCTGGAGGACCACGGCTGACGGCCGGGGCCGTCCCCTGCTCACCAGCCGGCGGGCAGGGGGCGGCCCTCCGCGAAGCCCGCGGCGGACTGGATGCCCAGTGTCGCGCGCTCGTAGAACTCCTCGACGTTGCGCGCGCCCGCGTACGTGAACGAGGAGCGCACGCCGGAGCAGATCGAGTCCAGCAGGTCCTCCACGCCGGGGCGGGCCGGGTCGAGCAGCATCCGCGACGACGAGATGCCCTCCTCGAACAGGGCCTTGCGGGCCCGGTCGAAGACGTTGTCGGTGCGCGTCCGGCCCGCGACGGCCCGCTTCGACGCCATGCCGAACGACTCCTTGTACGGGCGGCCCTGCTCGTCGTAGCGGAGGTCGCCGGGGGACTCGTGGGTGCCGGCGAACCAGGAGCCCACCATCGCGGCGGAGGCACCGGCGGCCAGCGCCAGCGCGACGTCACGCGGGTGCCTGATCCCGCCGTCGGCCCACACGTGCTTGCCCAGCTCACGCGCGGCGGCCGCGCATTCGGCGACGGCGGAGAACTGCGGGCGGCCCACGCCGGTCATCATCCGCGTGGTGCACATCGCGCCGGGGCCGACGCCGACCTTCACCACGTCCGCCCCGGCCTCGATGAGGTCGCGGGTGCCCTCGGCGGTGACCACGTTGCCCGCGACGACCGGCACCTGCGGCGAAACCGACCGCACGGCCTTGAGCGCCGCGATCATCTTCTCCTGGTGCCCGTGTGCGGTGTCCACGACGAGCACGTCGACCCCGGCGTTCAGCACGGCCTCGGCCTTGGCGGCGACGTCCCCGTTCACCCCGATGGCGGCGGCGACCCGCAGCCGGTTCCGGTCGTCCACGGCAGGCGTGTAGATCTCGGCGCGCAGGGCCGCGGTCTGGGTGAGGACGCCGACGAGCTTCCCGTCACCGTCCACGCCGAGCGCGAGCCGCGCACCCGCGGCGTGCAGGCGCTCGAAGACCTCGCGAGCGGGGGTGTCCAGCGGCAGCGTGACGGCGGGCGGCTCGGCCACCTCGGACAGCCGGGAGAACCGGTCGACACCGGCGCAAGCGTTTTCGTCCACGATCCCGACGGGCCGGTTCTCCTCGTCGACCACGACGACGGCGCCGTGCGCGCGCTTGCCGACGAGGTTCAGCGCGTCCGCGACCGCGTCCCCGCCGGTGAGCACGAGCGGCGTGTCCCAGACGGTGTGGCGGCTCTTCACCCAGCCGACGATCTCCGCGACGGCGGCCGGGTCGACGTCCTGGGGCAGGACGACGAGCCCGCCGCGGCGGGCGACGGTCTCGGCCATCCGGCGGCCGGCGACGGCGGTCATGTTGGCCACGACGATCGGGATGGTCGCGCCCGTGCCGTCCACGGTCGAGAGGTCGACGTCGAAGCGGGATTCCACGTCCGACCGGTTGGGGACGAGGAAGACGTCGTCGTAGGTCAGGTCGTGGGCGGGCCGGTGGCCATCGAGGAAGCGCACGAGTCCCCAGATTACGTCATGCGACAGTGGGGGCATGTCTGACCGGGATCGTGACACCGAAGGCCGTGCCCGCAACGCCCGTCCGCGTGACGGGCTCGGCAGGCCGTTGCCGTATGGCGCGCCGGGCGTACCGAGGCAGCCGGAAGGCGTCGTGCGCACCCCGGACGAGACGATCGCCGAGGCCCAGAGGCTGCTGGACGAGGGCAAACCGTTCCACGCGCACGAGGTGTTCGAGGACGCGTGGAAGTCCGCCGACGGCCCCGAGCGGGACCTGTGGAAGGGGCTCGCGCAGGTGGCGGTCGGCCTCACCCACCGGGCGCGCGGCAACGCGAAGGGCGCGGAGGCGCTGCTGGCCCGCGGCGCCGAGGCAATCGAGCCGTTCGCCTCGGACGCGCCCCACGGCCTCGATGTCCGCGGGCTGGTGGCGTGGGTGCGTGCGGGCGCCGCCGAGGGGGACCGGCCGCGGCTGCGGTGAGCCCCCCTCGGCGCCTACGCCTCGTCCGGGACGTTCGCCTTCTCGGCGCCGATCGTCGTCGAGGGGCCGTGCCCGGTGTTGACCACGGTCTCGTCGGGCAGCTCGAACAGCTTCCGGCGGATCGACCGCACGATCGTCGGGTGGTCGGAGTACGACCGGCCCGTCGCGCCGGGACCGCCCTGGAACAGGGTGTCGCCGGTGAAGACGACCCCCAGGTCCCGGGAGTACAGGCACACCGCGCCTGGTGCGTGCCCCGGCGTGTGCAGCACCGTCAGGTCCGTGCCGGCGATGGTCAGGATCTGCCCGTCCGCCAGCTCGGCGTCCGGCACGATGCCGGAGTGCGTGAGGTCCCACAGCACGCGGTCGTCGGGGTGCAGCAGGATCGGCGCACCCGTCCGCTCCGACAGCGCCGGCGCGGCGTTGACGTGGTCGTTGTGGGCGTGGGTGCAGATGATCCCGCGCACGGTCCGGCCGCCCACCGCCTCCGCGATCGCGTCCGCGTCGTGCGCCGCGTCGATCACCAGGACCTCGCTGTCGTCCCCGACCAGCCACACGTTGTTGTCGACGTCCCACTTGCCGCCGTCGAGTTCGAACACGCCCGACGTGACCACGTTCCGCACCGTTGCCGTCATGCTCCGACCCTACGACTCACTGGAGCGCGCCCACAGGTTCAGACCCGCGTCGGTGGCGTACTCGTCGATCTCGGTCAGCTCGTCGTCGGTCAGTGCCGGGCCCCGCAGTGCGCCCACGTTCTGCTCCAGCTGGCGCACGGAGGACGCGCCGATGAGCGCGGAGGTGACCCGCGAGTCGCGCAGCAGCCAGCTCAGCGCCAGCTGTGCCAGGGACTGGCCCCGCCGCTGGGCGATCTCGTTGAGCTTGCGCAGTTTGTCCACGTTCTGCTCGACCGCGGCCGGGTCGAGCGACTTGCCCTGCGTGGCGCGGGAACCCTCGGGGATGCCGTTGAGGTACCGGTCGGTGAGCAGCCCCTGCGCGAGCGGCGCGAAGCCGATGCAGCCCACGCCCTCCTCCGCGAGGACGTCGAGCAGGCCGTCCTCCTCGACCCAGCGGTTGAGCATGGAGTACGACGGCTGGTGGATCAGCAGCGGCACGCCCTGCTGGCGCAGCAACGCGGCGGCCTCCCTGGTGCGGCGCGCGTTGTAGGAGGAGATGCCGACGTAGAGCGCTTTTCCTTGCTGCACGGCGGAAGCGAGCGCGCCCATCGTCTCTTCGAGCGGGGTCTCGGGGTCGAAGCGGTGCGAGTAGAAGATGTCGACGTAGTCCAGGCCCATGCGGGTCAGCGACTGGTCAAGGCTCGCCAGGAGGTACTTGCGGGAGCCCCATTCGCCGTACGGGCCCGGCCACATGTCGTAACCGGCCTTGGTGGAGATGACCAGTTCGTCCCGGTACGGCAGGAAGTCCTGCTTCAGCAGCTTCCCGAAGTTCGCCTCCGCGGAGCCGTAGGGCGGGCCGTAGTTGTTGGCGAGGTCGAAGTGCGTGATGCCCAGGTCGAACGCGCGGCGCAGGATCGCGCGCTGTGTCTCGAGGGGACGGTCGTCGCCGAAGTTGTGCCACAGGCCCAGGGAGATTTCGGGCAGCTTCAGCCCGCTACGGCCGGTCCGGCGGTAGCGCATCTCGTCGTAGCGGTTCTCGGCCGCGGTGTACGTCACGTGGCGAGCGTAGCTCTGAAGGTTCAACTCGCCGTCACTCGCTGGACGGCTGCGGATGAAAACGTGCGGGCATGTGCATGAATTGCGGGGAAGGTCTGTCGCGCCGTGGTTTTCTGGCGGCGGCGGGAGCGGGTGCGGGGATGGCGCTCGCGCCGGTGAGCTTCGCGGAGGCCGCCGAGGGCAGCCAGACCAAGGTGATCACAGGGCACCTGGAGCCGGGCGTGCCGGACTTCGTGTACCTGCCCGTGCAGGTGCCGCCGGGCGTGCGGGAGATCTCGGTCGTCTACAGCTACGACAAGCCGGCCGTGCCCGCGGGGACGCCGGGGAACTCGTGTGACATCGGGGTGTTCGACGCACGCGGCACCGGGCTCGGCGGTGCCGGGTTCCGCGGCTGGTCCGGCGGGTTCCGCGACCGGTTCTCGATCAGCCGCACCGAGGCGACGCCGGGGTACCTGCCCGGCGACGTCATGCCGGGGACGTGGAACATCGTGCTCGGGCCGTACCAGGTGGCGCCGCAGGGGATGAACTACCACGTCGAGGTGACGCTGACCTTCGGCGCGCCGGGCGAGCCGTTCAAGCCGGCTTATCCGCCGAAGCGGGCGCGGGGCCGTGGGCGCGCCTGGTACCGCGGGGACTGCCACCTGCACACCGTGTACTCGGACGGGAAACGCCTGCCGGAGGAGGTCGCCGCGGGCGCGCGTGAGGCGAAGCTGGACTTCATCACGTCGACGGACCACAACACGTCGTCCTCGCACGGGGTGTGGGGCCGGTTCGCCGGGCCGGATCTGCTGATCATGCTGGGCGAGGAGGTCACGACCCGCAACGGGCACTGGCTCGCGCTCGGGCTGGAGCCGGGGCAGTTCATCGACTGGCGGTACCGCGCGACGGACAACAAGATCGACGACTACCAGCGCGCGATCCGCCGCGTGGGCGGGCTTTCGGTCGCCGCGCACCCGTACTGCCCGTGGGTCGCGTGCAACTTCAAGTTCGGTTACGAGGAGTTCGACGCCGTCGAGGTGTGGAACGGCCCATGGACGTGGGACGACGACGCGACAGTGTCCACTTGGGACAACCTGCTCGTGGATTCGGTGCGGGGCAAGGGACGTTGGCTGCCGGCGATGGGCAACAGCGACGCGCACAACCCGGGCAACGTGATCGGGCTGCCGCAGAACGTCGTACTGGCCGACGATCTCAGTCGTGACGCGATCCTGGCTGGGATCAAGGCGGGGCGGAACTGGCTCGCCGAGTCCGCCGACGTCGAGCTGTCCTTCAGCGCGTCGGGTCCGCGCGGCCAGTCGGCGGGTATCGGCGAGCGGCTGGCGGTCGCGGACGGGGACAAGGTCGCGGTGCGGCTGGACGTGCGCGGCGTGCCGAACGGCACGGTCCGGTTGATCACCGATGAGGGGCAGATCCTGCAGCAGAGCCTGCCCGCGAGCGGCACCGGAACCGTCACCTGGCTGACGACGCCCGCGGTGTCGAAGTACGTGCGCGCCGAGGTGCGACACCCACTCGCGGACGGCACGGCGGGCGCGCCGGCGCTCTCGCCGGGCCTGAACTTCGGCCCCATGGCGGCGATGACGAACCCGATCTTCCTCGGGAGGTAGGGGGTTCGGGGTGGCCGCCTGCCCTGGGGGAGGCGGCCTGCCCTGGCGGCCGCTGAGGCTGCGGGCGCCGGGACGGTGTCAGGGCACGGCGAAGCGCGCGACCACCGTGTGGTGGCCGCGGGGCGGCGAGGTGGGGGCGCGGTGGCATGCGCGACCGCCGGACGGTGGCCGCGTGTGCCTGTGGCTGCGCCGCGGTGCCGGTTCGGGCGCGAGGCGAGGCCAGGCCACGCCCCGGGCGGGGACGACGCCGCGCCCCAGCCCGCGGACGACGCCGTGCCTCGGCCGCGGATCACGCCGCGCTCCGGTGGCGGGCCGTCCCGCGCTCTGGTGGCGGCCGTGTCACGTCCGGATCCCGCCGCTGCGGCCTGCTCCGGTGGCGGGCCGTGCCACGTCCGGACCCGCGCTGCGGCGCGCTCCGGCGGCGAGCCATGCCATGTCCGGACCCGCGCTGCGCCCCGCTCCGGTGGCGGGCCGTGCCACGCGCGGACCCGCGCTGCGGCGCGCTCCGGCGGCGGGCCCCGCCACGTCCGGAGCCCGCGCTGCGCCTCGCTCCGGCGGCGAGCCGTGCCGCGCTCCACTGGCGGGCCGTGCCACGTCCCGGCCGCTGGCCACGCCACGTCCCCGCGCGGGCGACATAGGGCCCCTGCGTGCCGACGCGCCAGCCGTTGCCCACGCTGCAGGGCCCCCACGAACCCCCTCATGCACCTCCGACGAAAGCCATCGCCTCCTCTGCCAGGGCACGCCACGGCAGGGCCGAGTCCGGGTGCAGCGCCAGCCACTCCTTCATCGGCGTGCCCTTGTTCGCGTCGAAGCGGGCGCCTTCGCCTGCGGCGACGAGGTCGTCCACGCGGGACTTCGGCAGCTTGAGCACCAGCTGCCCACGCACGTACATCGCGAAGATCCTGTTCCGCACCCGCAGCGCCTGCGTGCCGAAGCGCCCGTCCGCTGCTCCGGGTGAGGTGACCTCCGGGAGCCCGGACAGCTCGCCCACCAGCTCCTCGAACCGTTCCTCCGGCCTCATGCACCCCCTTTCAGCGTCGCGCGGACGGCGTCGATCGTGTCGGCGTCGGCCGGTTCCTTGTCCGGCCGGTACCGCACCACCCTGGCGAACCGCAGCGCCACGCCACCGGGATAGCGAGGACTGACCTGCGCGCCGTCCAGCTCGATCTCGACCACCAGCTCCGGGCGCACGTACACGGTCCAGTCGTCACGCCGGGCCTCGATCTCCTGCAACCGCTTCGTCTGCCACGCCAGCAGCTCGTCGGTGAGCCCCTTGAACGTCTTGCCCACCATGATCGGCGGCCCGCCGTCCGGATCACGGGCACCGAGGTGCAGGTTCGACAGGTACCCGGTGCGCCGCCCGTGCCCCCACTCCGCGCCCAGCACCACGAGGTCCAGCGTGTGCACGGGCTTCACCTTGAGCCAGGCCCGCCCTCGCCGGCCCGCCGCGTACACCGAGTCCAGCGACTTCACCATGACGCCCTCGTGCCCGGCGTCGAGCGCCGCGTCCAGGATCGCCGACGCGTCCTCCGGTTCCACCTCGCCGGGGATCAGGTGCTCGCCGACCACCGACCGCAGCGCGGCATTGCGTTCCCGCAACGGGGCGTCCAGCAGATCCACCCCGTCCAGGTGCAGGCAGTCGAAGAAGTACGGGCGCAGCAACAACTCCCGCACTTGTTCCTCCCGGCTGCTGCCGAACCGGCTCATCGTCTCCTGGAACGGCCGCGGCCTGCCGTCGTCGGTGAGCGCGAGCGTCTCGCCGTCGAGCACGACCGACTCGCACGGCAGCTCCCGCACCAGCCGCACCAGCTCGGCGACGTTCGCGGTGATCTCCCGCAGCGTGCGCGTGTACACGTGCACCTCGTCACCCTGCCGGTGCACCTGGATGCGCGCACCGTCCATTTTGTACTCGACGAGGACGGAACCGTGCTCCCGCAACGCCTCGTCGAGCGACTCGGCGGGCGAGGCCAGCATCGGCCGCAGCGGCCTGCCCAGCCGCAGCCGGAACTCGCCCAGCGCCTGCTCGCCGCCGGTGACCGCCGCCAGCGCCGTCACCGGCAGGCGCCCGGACAGCATGAAGGCACGCCGCACCGCCTCGCCGGGCACTTCCGCCGCGGCCGCGATGGCGTCCACCATCACGCCCTCCAGCGCGCCCTGCCGCAACTCCCCGGTGAGCAGCCGGAACAGGAACCGCTGCTCGTCCGCCGTGGCACGGGCGAACAACGCGTGCAGCGCCTCGGCGCGGCGTTTCGCCGAGCCGCTGCCCGACAGGCCCGCGACCTCGCCGAGTGCCGCGTCCACCTCGGCGACCGCCAGCCCGGGCTCGGCCGCCGGCGCCGCCCCCAGGTCCGCGAGCGTGCGCCAGCCGGTGCCGATCCGCCCCTGGCTGGGCTGACCGGTCAGGAACGCGACGACGGCGGGCAGCTCATCTTCCCCTGCACGGTTGATGAGCTCCGCCAGCGTCGCGATCTTCGCCTTCCGCGAGCGCGTGGCGGCGAGCGCCGCGGAGGCGAAGACGACATCGGCGAGCAACACGGGAACATCATGCCCCCGGGCACCGACAATTTCCGCGCGCGAGCCCGGCGCTCACCCGCCGGAGGACGCCTCAGCGACCGCCGCGCGCCATCCGCAGCACGTCGAGCGCCTCGTCGAGCTGGGCTTCGGTCAGCTTGCCCTGCGCGATGTACCCGCGCTCGAGCACGACCTCGCGGATCGTCTTCAGCTCCTTCAACGCCTGCTTCGCGACCGCCGCCGCTTCCTCGTACCCGATGTACTTGTTCAGCGGAGTCACGATCGACGGCGAGCCCTCGGCGTACGCCTTGGTGCGCTCGGTGTTCACGGTGACCCCGGCGAACACCTTGTCCGCCAGCAGCCGCGACACGGCGGCGAGCAGACGGGCCGACTCCAGGACGTTTCGTGCGATCACCGGCAGGTTCACGTTGAGCTGGAAGTTGCCCTGCGAGCCCGCGAACGCGACCGCCGCGTCGTTGCCGATCACCTGGGCGACGACCTGCAGCGTCGCCTCGGGGATGACCGGGTTCACCTTGCCCGGCATGATCGACGAACCCGGCTGCAGGTCGGGCAGCGCCAGTTCGGCGAGACCCGTGCGCGGGCCGGAACCCAGCCACCGCAGGTCGTTCGCGATCTTGTGCAGCGAAACCGCGACCGTGCGCAGGTTCGCGGAGGTCTCGACCACGCTGTCCTGCGTCGCCTGCGCCTCGAAGTGGTTGCGCGCCTCGGTCAGCGGCAGCCCCGTGACGCGCGCCAGCTCCGCGGCCACCGAAGCGCCGAAGCCCTCGGGCGCGTTCAGCCCGGACCCCACGGCGGTGCCGCCGATCGGCAGCTCACCCAGCCGCTCGAGACCCGACTGCAGCCGCTCGATGCCGTAGCGCACCTGCGCCGCCCACGCACCGGCTTCCTGCCCCAGCGTGATCGGCACGGCGTCCATCAGGTGCGTGCGGCCGGACTTCACGACGTCCTGCCACTCCGCCGCCCGCTGCTCGATCGTCGCCGCGAGGTGCCCGAGCGCGGGGATCACGTCGGTCAGCACGGCCTCGGTCGCGGCGACGTGGATCGTCGTCGGGAACGTGTCGTTGGAGGACTGCGACGCGTTGACGTGGTCGTTGGGGTGCACGTCGGTGCCCAGCTTGCGGCTGGCCAGCGTCGCGATCACCTCGTTGGCGTTCATGTTCGACGAGGTGCCGGACCCGGTCTGGAACACGTCGATCGGGAAGTGCTCGTCGTACTTGCCCTCGGCGACCTCGTCCGCGGCCTCGGCGATCGCCTCGGCCAGCTCGGGCTTGAGCACCCCGAGGCGGGCGTTGACGCGGGCCGCGGCGGCCTTGAGCAGGCCGAGCGCGCGGATCTGGGCGCGCTCGAGGCCGCGGCCGGAGATCGGGAAGTTCTCGACGGCGCGCTGGGTCTGTGCCCGGTACAGCGCGTCGACGGGCACCTTCACTTCGCCCATCGTGTCGTGTTCGATCCGGTATTCCTGTTCAGCCATGACGCCAGTTTCGCGCAGCCGCGAAGCGTTCGCTCCGTGTGCTTGGGCACGCGACATGGCTACGATCGAAGTGGGCCTGATCACAACGGAAAGGGTGGCGCGGCGATGGAGCTATCGGTGGACGTGCTCATCGTCGGAGCCGGGCCGACCGGTTTGTTCGCCGCCTACTACGCGGGGTTCCGCGGGCTGTCGATGGCGCTCGTCGACTCGCTGCCCGAAGCGGGTGGCCAGGTCACGGCGATGTACCCGGAGAAGATGATCTACGACGTGGGCGGTTTCCCCGCCGTGCGCGGGCGGGACCTGGTGAAGGGGCTGGTGGAGCAGGCGGCGCCGTGGCAGCCGACGTACCTGCTGGGCCGCAAGGCGGAAGCCCTGCGGGAAACCGGGGACGGCCTCGACGTGCTGCTCGACGGCGGGGACGTCGTGCACGCTCGCGCGGTGCTGGTGACGGCGGGCATCGGCGAGTTCACGCCCCGCCCCCTGCCCGCCGGTGACGGCTGGCTCGGCCGCGGCATGGTGCATTTCGTGCCGTCGCTGGACGCGCACGCGGGGCAGGACGTGGTGGTGGTCGGCGGCGGGGATTCGGCGTTCGACTGGGTGCTCGCGCTGCACCCCGTCGCGGCGAGCGTCACCCTCGTGCACCGGCGCGCGAAGTTCCGCGCCGCCGAGTCGATCGTGCGCGAAGCCCGGGGCCTCGGCGTCCCGCTGATCACCGACGCCGAGGTGGCCGAGCTGCGGGCCGACGCCTCGGGGGCGCTCTGCGAGGTGGTCGTGACGACCAAGGACGGCCCGCAGGTGGTGCCCGCGCAGACCGTCGTGGCGGCACTGGGGTTCACCGCGGATCTCGGGCCGATCGAGAACTGGGGACTGGAGATCGACCACCGCGCGATCACCGTCGACTCGACGATGGCGACGGCGCGGCCCCGCGTCTACGCGGCGGGTGACGTCGCCGCCTACCCGGGGAAGGTCAAGCTGATCGCGACCGGTTTCGGCGAGGCCGCGACGGCGGTCAACAACATCGCCGTGGCGCTGGACCCGCAGGCGCACCTGTTCCCTGGGCACTCCAGCAACGTGGAGTGAGGCTCACGGCGTCGGAGTGGGCGTCGGGGTCGGCGTCGGAGGCGGTGGGGGCGCGAGCTGCTGGTTGATCCACCCGGCGTAGGCGACGGCGGAGGTGTAGATCGACGGTGCCGTCGCGCAGGTCGAGGAGTTGTTGCCGGGACGGCTCGTCACGCCCAGCAGCACCCAGTGCCCGTCCACCTGCGAAACCTCAGGGCCCCCCGAGTCGCCGTAGCAGGCGCCCGCGTTGCCACCCGGGTTGTCCGTGCACAGCTCCACGCTCGCGTTGATCGGCGCGGTGCACTTCGTCGCGTCGACGAGCTGGGTGTCCAGCTGCTGCAGGACGTTCGGGCTCGTCCCGCAACCGGGCGTCGGGCAGGTCTGCCCCCAGCCCAGCAGGCGCACCGGCGTACCGACCGCGGTCGCGGTACCGAGCGGGACCGGCGCGGCCTGCACCGGCGCGGGGAAGTGCACCAGGGCGATGTCCCCGCCGGTGCCGGTGTCGGTGTAGTCCGGGTGCGTCACCAGCCTGTCCGGCGTCACGAGCTCACCGCCCTGCGTCCGGTCGTTGCTGCCCACGCGCACGGTGAACGACGTCGCGGCGCGTCCTTCCACGCAATGCGCGGCGGTCACCACCCAGGACGGGTTGACCAGCGAACCCCCGCAGAAGAACTCGCCCTGGGTGGTCTGCAACGCGGCCGTGAACGCGTGCGGCTGGTCCGCGGCGACGCCACCGACCAGCCGGGGTTCCGCGGCGGAACCCGGCTGCACCAGGACCAGCACCGCGAGCAGGCAGGACGCGGCGCAGACGAGCGCTCGTTTCACGGCAGCGGCGGGACGGAGTCTTCGTCCTCGGGCTGGCCGTCGAAGTCGATCGACGAGTAGGCACGCAGCTTGGTCAGCCGGTGGTAGCCGTCGATCATCCGCACTGTGCCGGACTTCGACCGCATCACGATCGACTGGGTCGTGGCGCCACCCGCCCGGTAGTGCACGCCCCGCAGCAGGTCACCGTCGGTCACGCCGGTCGCGCAGAAGAACACGTTGTCGCCACGCACCAGGTCGTCCGTGGTGAGGATCCGGTCGAGGTCGTGCCCGGCGGCGAGCGCCTTCTCGCGCTCGGCGTCGTCCTTCGGCCACAGGCGGCCCTGCAGCTCACCGCCGAGGCACTTCATCGCGCAGGCGGCGATGATGCCCTCGGGCGTGCCGCCGATGCCCAGCAGCAGGTCGACGCCGGTGGTCGGCCTCGCCGCGGCGATCGCGCCCGCGACGTCGCCGTCGGAGATGAACCGGATGCGGGCGCCCGCCTCGCGGACCTCCTTGATGATCTGCTCGTGGCGGGGGCGGTCGAGGATGCAGACGGTGACGTCGGAGACGCTGCTGTTCTTGGCCCTGGCGACGCGGCGGATGTTCTCGGCGATCGGCGCGGACAGGTCGACGCTGCCCGCGGCCTCGGGCCCGACGGCGAGCTTCTCCATGTAGAAGACGGCGGACGGGTCGAACATCGCGCCCCGCTCGGCGACCGCCAGCACGGCGAGCGCGTTCGGCATGCCCTTCGCCATCAGCGTGGTGCCGTCGATGGGGTCGACCGCGACGTCGCAGGCCGGGCCGTCGCCGTTGCCGACCTCCTCGCCGTTGTAGAGCATCGGCGCCTCGTCCTTCTCGCCCTCGCCGATGACGACGACACCGCGCATCGAAACGGTGGAGACGAGCTGGCGCATCGCGTCGACGGCCGCGCCGTCCCCGCCGTTCTTGTCGCCCTTGCCGACCCAGCGGCCCGCCGCCATGGCGGCGGCCTCCGTGACCCGCACCAGCTCCATGGCGAGGTTGCGGTCCGGGGCTTCCTTGCGCCTGGGGGAGCTGGGGGACGGGGTGACGCTGGACATCGGTGGCCTCCCGGTTGGGTGCTGGGCGGACACCGATTCTCTCAGACCGGACGCGTCGTGCAGGACATCTGCCGCATGGCGAAGGTCACTGGGCGTTTTCGCCGTCCTCGTCCTCGACGGACTTCAGCGCCGCCTCGATGCGCTCACGCGCGCCGTCCAGGTGCCGCTCGCAGACCTTCGCGAGGTGCTCGCCCTTCTCCCAGAGCGCCAGCGACTGCTCCAGCGACAGCCCGCCGGCCTCGAGTTCCCGCACTACCTCGACGAGCTGGTCACGGGCCTGTTCATAGCCGAGCTCTGTGTTTTCCGCGGCCTCGCTCACCGGTGCAGACTAGCGCGCTCGCCAGCGCGTGGTCGTAACCCATGAAGGACTGCGCGAACTCCTGTCCGTCACCCTCGGTGATCGCGTCCTCGATGAAGCCCTGGGCCCGCGCCACCCGGCGGCGGTACGTGGAGCCCTCACGGAACCACCACCGGGTGCCCACGTAGTCCGACGTGGCCTCGGACAGGCGACGCAACCGCACGTCGAGCCCGCACCGGCTCGCCTCGGCGCCGGCCAGCAGCGAGGACCAGCACGCGTCGGCGGCGCGGTCGGCTTCGGTGGCGCGGTGCAGCACGGCGTGGGCGCCGGCGTGCACGGCCGCCTCGGTGGTGAGCGGCAGGAACGTGGGGCAGCGCACTTCCTACTCTCCCGGTTCGACGGACTGGGCCACCGCGTGCACGGCGCCGTCGACGACGCGCACGCGCAGCGGAGTTCCCTCCGCTACTTCAGAGATGGATCGGAGCACCTGAAGGTTGCCTGCCTCGTCGGGGTACTGCACCACGGTGTAGCCGCGGGACATGGTCGCCGCCGGTCCCAGCGCGGTCAGCCGCGCCCGGGCGGAGGCCACCGCGGCCTGCTCGTGGGACAGCGTGTTCAGCATCGCGCGCCTGCCGCGTTCGCGGTGCAGCTCGACGTCGTCCGCGCGCCGGTCGATCGGGCCGAGCGGGTCGGCGAGCACGGGGCGGCTGCGCAGCTGGTCGAGCAGGCGGCACTGCGTGTCCACCCAGCCGTGCAGTGCGCGGCGCGCGCGGTCCCGCATCTGGTGGACGCGCGCGGTCTCCTCCTTGACGTCGGGCACGATCCGCTTGCCCGCGTCGGTGGGCGTGGAGCACCGCAGGTCGGCGACGTGGTCGAGCAGCGGGGTGTCGGGCTCGTGCCCGATCGCGCTGACGACGGGGGTGCGGCACGCGGCCACGGCGCGGCAGAGCGCTTCGTCCGAGAACGGCAGCAGGTCCTCGACGCTGCCGCCGCCGCGGGCGATCACGATGACGTCGACGGTCGGGTCGGCGTCCAGAATGGACAGTGCTTTGCGGATCTGCGGCACCGCGGTCGGCCCCTGCACCGCGGTGTTGACCACCTGGATCGGCGCGGCGGGCCAGCGGTTGTGCGCGTTGACGAGCACGTCGTGCTCCGCGACGGACGCCCGGCCGGTGATCAGGCCGATTCCCTTGGGCAGGAAGGGAAGTCTGCGCTTGCGTTCCGGTGCGAACAGGCCTTCCGCTTCGAGCAGGCGGCGCAGCCGTTCGATGCGCGCGAGCAGTTCCCCGATGCCGACGGCGCGGATCTCGGCGGCACGCAGGCTGATCGTGCCCCGACCGAGGAAGAAGGTGGGCTTCGCGAAGACGACGACGCTCGCCCCCTCGCGCAGCGGAGGTTCGATGGCGCGCACGAGCCGCATCGGGGCGGTGACGGTCATCGAGACGTCGGCCGAGGGGTCGCGCAGGGTGAGGAAAGCGGTCTGCGTGCCGGGGCGGGCGGAGATCTGCGTGACCTGGCCCTCGACCCAGACGGCGCCGAGCCGGTGGATCCAGTCGGCGATCTTGCGGGCGACCGTGCGGACCGGCCAGGGGTTCTCCGCACTGGTCTGATCCTTGGCCGTGGCCTGCTCGGTGCTCACTGGGAGGAGGTGTCCGGGCCGGAGGTGCCGCCCGCGTCGCTGTTGCCGGACTGGCGCTGCACGTTGCCGATCCGCCGCGCCAGCATCCCGACGAAGGAGGGGCGGTTCTCGTGGGCGCGCTCGTAGGCGAGGAGTTCCTCCAGCTGTTCCAGGGTGAGGTGTCGCAGCCGGGCGCGCAGCTGCGGCAGGGTCAGTTCGTCGTAGTTGCCCAGACCGCTCGGCCCGACGATGCTCTCGGGATCGGACTCGTCGAGGTCGTCGTCCGAGGTCGCGGGGGTGGCCCCGCTGCTGCCGAAATCCGTGCTCGGGGCGGGTTTCTCCGCGGGTTCGGTGTCTGCGAGCGGCGTGCTGCCGGTGTCGATGGGGGTGCCGTTGGTCTGCGGGAGGTCGCTGGGGCTGGTGGCCCCGGGTGCGTCGCCCTCAGCGGTCGCGGAGGTGTCGTCGTCGAAGTCGCCCTCGGCGAGCGCGCGCTCTTCCTGCTCCCACTCCTGCTCCCACGGATCGCGGGAGGCCTCGCTCACGCTGCCCGGCGTCTGCCCGTTGCGGCGGGCGGGCGCGTCGTCGGCAGGGGGCAGGTCCTCGTCGAAGGTCGCCCAGCTGGGCGTCTCCTCGACGGGGCGCAGTGCGGACAGCACCTCGTCGCCCTTGATGGCCAGCTCGGTGACGTGCTGCTGCAGCCGCATGGAGAACTGCAGCACCTGCGAGACGACGGTGACCGGCAGGCCCACCACGTTCTTGGGCAGCTCGCGGGCGCGCTCGGCGGCCGTGACGGCGAGGCCCGCGGCCACGCGGAGGGGGAGCGGGAGCGGCTTCATGCGTACAGCGTGCCGCACATGCGCCATCCTGCCCAACCCGGCGAGGGAAACGGCGCACCTGACGTGATCGGCCGCACACGACGGCGGGCCGTACCCTGGGGGCATGAGTGCAGCGAGCCCTGCCACCAAGCGCGTACTGCTGGCCAAACCCCGCGGCTACTGCGCCGGGGTCGACCGCGCGGTGATCGCCGTCGAGAAGGCCCTCGAGCTGTACGGGCCGCCGGTGTACGTGCGCAAGGAGATCGTGCACAACCGGCACGTGGTGGACACGCTGCGGGAGCGCGGCGTGATCTTCGTCGACGAGACGTCCGAGGTGCCGGAGGGCGAGCTGGTCGTGTTCTCCGCGCACGGGGTCTCGCCGGCGGTGCACGCCGAGGCGGCCGAGCGGAACCTGCGCACCATCGACGCCACGTGCCCGCTGGTGACGAAGGTGCACAAGGAGGTCAACCGGTTCGCCAAGGAGGACTACGACATCCTGCTCATCGGTCACGAGGGGCACGAGGAGGTCGAGGGCACGTCGGGGGAGGCGCCCGACCACGTCCAGCTCGTCGACACGGCCGAGGACGCGGCGAAGGCCGAGGTGCGTGACCCGTCGAAGGTGGTGTGGCTCTCGCAGACGACGCTGAGCGTGGACGAGACGATGGAGCGGGTCGACCAGCTGCGCGCCCGGTTCCCCAACCTCATCGACCCGCCGAGCGACGACATCTGTTACGCCACCTCGAACCGCCAGACAGCGGTCAAGGCGATGGCGGGCGAGTGCGATCTGGTGCTGGTGGTCGGTTCGCGCAACTCGTCGAACTCCAAGCGCCTCGTCGAGGTCGCGCTGCAGGCCGGTGCCCGCGACGCCCACCTGATCGACTACGCCAGCGAGGTGGACGAAGCCTGGCTGGAGGGCGTCGGGACTGTCGGCGTCACGAGTGGGGCGTCGGTGCCGGACGTCCTGGTGATGGACCTCCTGCAGTGGCTAGCCGACCGCGGCTGGGGCGAGGTCGAAGAGGTCACCACGGCGAACGAGAAGATCGCCTTCGCGCTGCCGCGGGAGCTTCGCAAAGCGGCCAAGTAGGTGGGGCCTGGAGTGTGAGATGGCGGCTGCCCTGGCTCGGGCAGCCGCCATCGTCGTTTCGTGCGGTCGTTGAGGGAGCTGTGGCGTTGGGTTGAGCGGTGCGGCGGGGTGACGCCTGCTGGGGCCGTGGGTAGGGCCGCAGCCAGAGGCGGCGACCGTCCGCGGCGTGGGACGGGAGCAGCGGCCCGCGGCCTGGTCGGGATCCGGCGCCGCCGCAAGCCGTAGCGCTGCTGCCGATCTGCCTTGCCGCCACTAGCCGCTCTGCGGCCGTTGCTTCAGGCAGCTACCGAGCCGAGCTGGGTGAGACGGACTGGGCGCTCACCGACCCGGCGGCGAGCAGAGCGCGCTCCCGGCCGCACGACCCACCCTGTCCCCGGCCGCAGCACCAAGGCGAGACGGCACCCGGGGCGCGGCACGTCAAGACGCCGCCCGGGGCGCGGCACGTCGGGACGTCACCCGGGGCGCGACGCGCCGAGACGCCGCCCGAGCGGCGACACGTCGAGACGTCACCCGGGGCGCGACGCGCCGAGACGCCGCCCGAGCAGCGATGCGCCGAGACGTCACCCGGGGCGCGACAGGGCGAGACACCACCTGGGCGCGGCACGGCGAGATGCCACCCGGGGCGCGACACGTCGAGACGCCCCCGAGCCGCGGCGTGGGTCACGACGTCAGGCTTCGTCCTCATCCCAGGGACGGCGGCCGCGCGGAGGAGGCCCGCTCCGGCGCCCTGGCGCGCGGCGCGGAGGTTCGCCGGCGCCGCCACGCGAGCTCCCGCCCCGCGGCGGTAGCCGTCGTGGACGGTCGCCGGGCACGCCCCGGCCCTCGCCGCCTCGGCGGCGGTCGGCGTCGTCTGGCGAAGCGCCGCGACGGCGGTCGCCTTCGTCCGGGGACGCACCACGGCGACGGTCTCCTTCGTCGCGCGGGGCACCGCGCCGCCGCTCGCTGTCGTCCCTGGCGCCGCGCGGGACGCGACCCTGCCGCCCCTGCGGCGACTTGCCGCGCGCTCCGGGCTCACCGCCGCGTTCCCTGCGGTCGCCACGAGCGCCGCCCTCGCCCCGCCGCGGCGGGTCCTCCGGGCGACGGCGAGGTGTCAGCGGCAGCGACGGGTGCGGATCACCGGCGACGGGTCGCCCGGCTGCGCCGCGCCCGTCCGCGGGACGACGAAGGCGCGTGGCACCCGCACCACGCTCAGCGGCGTCCTCAGCCACCGCCGCGTCGCGTGCCGACTTGCCTGGACGGTCAGCGGCTCCGGCACGCGGCCGGCCCTGGCGAGCCGGACGCTTCTTGTCCGGGTCCGACGTTCCGTCGGCGCCCTTCGCGGCGGCCTCCGGGTTGCGTTCCCGGTACAGCCGGAAGATGCCGATGACCAGCGTGAGGCCCGTGGTGATCGCCATCACCGGGAACCCGTTGATCAGCGGGGTGCCGACCGCGAGCGCCTTGGCGAGCGTGTCGCTGTTGGCGGGCACGCCGGTGATCAGCAGCACGACGAGCGGAACCGTGATCGCCAGGATCAACGGCGGCTGCACCATCGGCCCGAACAGACTGCGCCGCTGCACCGCGCAGATCGCGACCACCGCGCCGACGACGTAGCAGAGGTTGAACACCCAGCCCAGGGCGTTCTGCAGCTGCATGTCGGCAATCGCTCCCACCAGGGCGAGCCCGAAGGCCAGCAGGACGGCACCCCACCACGGCAGGCCGCGGCGCTCGCCGACGACGGGACGCGCGTCCCAGGGAACGGCTACCTCGTCGGCGTCGGTGTCGCTCTGCCGATCGCGAATGGCGGTCACAGGGCAACACGGTAACTCGTTCGAGCCGCCAACCGCCCGCCCCACCGTGCAGTTGGGCCTCCAGGCAGGCCAAGATGGACCGTTCGGACCACCACGACCAGCGGTTTTGCCGGTGCCGACGCTGTCGGCAATGTGCTGGTTACACGATCGACCCCGGTCAGCAATGGTCTGGACCCGGTTCGGTCGCGTTTCAGCTCGCGGCCAGTTCGTCCCCCTTCCGCACGGTCGGCAGTTCCGTCGGCGATCCGGATGCTTCGGACAGCGGGGCGACTGTCGCCCGGAATCCCTCCAAAGCCTCCAGCTCACGCCGCCGGGCGGACAGGAAACGCTGCAGGTGCGTGCTCGACAGGTTCAGCGCCTCCACCGCGTTCCCCGCCGCCCGGTGTGCGGCACTGGCCCCGGCCCGGACCCGTTCGATGTCCTCGACGACCGCCCGGTCGCTCGCCGCGAACAACGCGGCCGAAGCCAGTACCGCGAAACCCGTCGGGCCACACAGGAAGACCCGCCGGTCGAGCATCCACCGCAACAGCTCGGGATCGGTGTCGAGCGCGGCCACCACGGCCGCGTCGGAGGGAACGAACATGATCGTGCCGTAGATGGCGTCCGCCCAGCGCTGGTAACCCTTGCCCGCCAGCTCCGCGGCGCGCGAGCGCAGGTTGCGGACGTGCACCCGGAGTGCGTCGAGCCGTTCGTCGGCGTCGTCCGTCTCGACGGCCTCGGCCCAGCACGCCATGCTCGCCTTCGCGTCCACCGGGACGGTGCGATCGCCACCGACCCGGAGCACCATGTCCGGTTTCGCCGCCCCGCCGCCGGCGAGGTCGGTCTGCAGGGTGAAGTGCAGCCCCTCCCGCAGACCCAGCGCGCGTGCCGTCTCCACCAGAACCTGTTCCCCCAGTTCGCCCCTGCCGCTGATCGAGGCGAACGCCACCTCGTACCGGCGCAGGGCCGCCTGCTGCTGATCCACGCGTGAACGCTCGACCTCGACCTGCCGCGCGGCGGCGTCCGCACGGCGCATGCTGTCCGTGTAGAGCCGCCACAGCAGGGCGATCGCCACCAGCGCCGCCAGAGCGATGACGACGGCCGCCGTGCTGATCACGGTGGATGCCACGCCTCGCCTCCTTCCTCTCGTTCTCCTCGGTCGCACGCATCATGTCGGATGCCACCGACAAAAACGGCGATGTCACGGAGTCGAACACACGTTCGAGTGAACTACTCCGGCATGTCTCCGTCGTTCTGTCGGTGATCGCCTCTAGCTTGGGCGACGTGAGATTCCTGCACACCTCCGACTGGCACGTCGGACGCACCTTCCACGGCGCGGATCTGCTCGCCGAGCAGGCCGCCGTGCTCGACCACCTCGCGGACCTCGTCGCCGCCGAGGCGGTCGATGTCGTGCTGGTGTCCGGGGACGTCTACGACCGCGCCGTGCCCTCGGCCGAGGCGGTGCAGGTCGCCAACCGGGCGCTGGCGCGGCTGCGCGAGGCAGGCGCGCAACTGGTGCTCACGTCCGGGAACCACGATTCGGCGCCACGCCTCGGTGCCTTCGGTGATTTCGCCGCCGCGGGCGGGCTGCACCTGCGCACGACGATCGCCCGGATCGCCGATCCCGTGCTGCTGCGGGACGAACACGGTCCGGTCGCCGTCTACGGCATCCCCTACCTGGAGCCGGAACCGGCCCGGCACGCGCTCGGCGTGCCGGAAGCCAAGGGGCACAACGGAGTGCTGACCGAGGCGATGCGCCGCATCCGGGAAGACCTGCGGGGCAGGGAGCGCGGCACGCGGTCCGTCGTGCTCGCGCACGCGTTCGTGACGGGCGGGCAGGGCACCGATTCGGAACGCACGATCGCCGTCGGCGGTGTCGAGCAGGTGAGCGGTGACGTCTTCGCGGGAGTCGACTACGTCGCACTCGGCCATCTGCACGGGCCGCAGACGCTCGCGGAACACCTCAGGTATTCGGGAAGTCCGCTGGCCTACTCGTTTTCCGAGGCGCAGCAACGGAAATCGGTGTGGCTCGTGGACTTCGACGCGAACGGGCTCGCGGAGGTGCGCAGGCACGAGCTGCCCGTGCCGCGGCGGCTCGCGACGCTGAGGGGCGGTATCGAGTGGCTGCTCACCGCGGAGGAGCACGCGGATCTGGCCGACTGCTACCTGTCGGTGACGCTCACCGACTCCGTCCGGCCGATCGACGCGATGCGCCGGCTCCGCGAGCGCTTCCCGTACGCCGTGCACCTGGAATGGCAGCCGGAGAACGGAAAGGCGACCGCCACGTTGCGGTACGCGGAGGCGGTGCGCGGGCGGTCGGACGCCGAGATCACGCGGAACTTCCTCGACGACTGCCGGGGCGCGCCACCCAGCGAACGCGAGGAACGCTTGCTGCGCAAGGCATTGGAAGTCGCGGGCAGAGGTGAGTCATGAGGCTGCATCGACTGGAGGTCGCCGCGTTCGGGCCGTACCGCAAGCGCGAGGTCGTCGATTTCGACGCACTCGGCTCGGACGGGCTGTTCCTGTTGCACGGGGACACCGGCGCGGGCAAGACCACGCTTCTCGACGCGGTGGCCTTCGCGTTGTTCGGCGTCGTTCCCGGTGCCCGCGGCGAGGTGAAGCGCCTGCGCTGTGACTTCGCCGAGCCGGACGAGCCCACCGAGGTCGTGCTCGAACTGACCGTGCATGGGCAACGGATGCGGCTCGTGCGCAGTCCGGAGTACGAGCGTCCGAAACGTCGTGGCGAGGGAACGACCACCCAGCAGGCCAAGGCTTCGCTCACCTGGCTCGACGGCGCTCCGGCCGGGCATCCGCCGGAGGGTCTCGTGCGGATCGACGAGGTCAGCCGCACAGTGCAGGGGCTGCTCGGCATGACCCACCAGCAGTTCTTCCAGGTCGTGCTGCTGCCGCAGGGAGATTTCGCCAAGTTCCTGCGCGCGGACACCGACGAGCGCGAGAAGCTGCTGGAGCGGTTGTTCGGCACCAAGCGGTTCGCCGACGTCGAAGCGTGGTTCCGGGACCTGCGCGTGCACAAGCGGCGGGAGCTGGAAAGCCGTCGTCAGGGGATTCGCGAGTGGGTGGCCCGGTTCGCCCAGGTGGCGGGGCAGGACATCCCGGAGGACAACCTCGCCGAGTGGGTCGGGGAAGTCAGGCTGCATACGGAAAAGGCCGTCGAGGAGGCGCAATCCGCTGAGCGCCAAGCTCGGTCTGCTTTGGACAGTGCCGAGAAGGTGTTGCAGGCGCGACGGACAGCCGCCGAACGCGTACAACGCCTGCGCGCCGCGCATCATCGTTTGTCCACATTGGCCGAGCAGGAACCGGAACGCCTGCGCTGGAAGGAGGAACTCGCTGCGGCCCGTCGTGCGGCGACTGTCCTACGTGTGGCGGCACAGGCCGAACGCTGTGCCGGGCAGCTGGAGGATGCCCGGACCGTCGAGCAGCAACGCGTCCGGAAGCTGGCTGCTCTGGGATACGCGGACACGGACGCTGACGCCGTCGAGTTGCGCAGACAGGCCGGGAAACTCCGTGAGGAGGCCGGGGCGCTGGCGGGGCTGGTCGCGGAGGCGGAGCAGCAGTCGCGTGATCGCCGGATGATCGCCCAGCTGGCCGAGCGAGCCGACCAGGCCAGGTCGACGGTGCTCGTGCTCACCGACAAACTCGACGGGATTCCCCAGCTGGCGGCGGAACTGCGCGAACAACTCGACGCGGCGACGACCGCGGCCGGTCGGCTGGAGGGGTTGCGAACCAAAAAGGCTGAACTGACCGCTGCCGTGCAGGACGCGACCGGTCTGCCCGCGGCGGTGCGAGCGGTCGCCGAGGCCGAGGAACGGGTGCGTGCCGCGGTCGACGCCCACCAGGAAGCCCGCGAGCACCAGCTGAAGCTGCGTGAGCTGCGGTTGGACGGGATGGCGGCGGAGCTGGCGGCCGGTTTGGTCGACGGCGGGGCTTGCCCGGTCTGCGGGTCCGCCGAGCATCCGGCGCCTGCGCGGCCCGCCTCGGGTTCGGTCGACCGTGAGCAGGAAGCCGAGGCCGAAGCGGCGGTCCGGCGCGCGGAAGAGGCGCGCAGTGCCGCGGAAGCCGCGAAACACCGTGCGGAGACCGCGCTCACCGCCCTGCGGGAGCGGCTGCGGGGGCGCAGCGGCGAGGAACTCGAGGCCGAGCTGCACCAGGTGACCACGCAGTTGGCGGAGGTGGAAGGCCAGGCGCAGCGCCGGACCCGGCTCGCTGCGGAGCTGCGGTCCGCCGAAGCGGAGAAGAGCTCGCTGACCGACGACTTGGTCGCTGCGAAGGAGGCCGTCGCGGCGGCGGAAACCCAGCGCCTGGCCCTGCAGGAGCAGGTCGAGAAGCGCGAGCGGCGGCTGGACGAGGCGCGCGGCGAGCACGCGGACGTGAGGACGCGGCGGGCGCACCTCGTGGGCGTCGTGCAGGCACTCGACGCGTTGACGGAGGCGCGCCTGGCCAGGGCGACCGCCGAGGAGCAGGTGGCGGAGCGCGAGGAGGAGCTGCGTTCCTGCCTCGCCCAGGCGGAGTTCGAGACGGTCGACGAGATGCGTGCGGCGGCGCGTCCCGACGACGTGATCGCCCGGCTGGAGAAACGGCTCACCGACGCGGCGAACGAGGAGGCCGCCGCCCGTGCCGTGCTCGCCGAACCCGAGCTGGCGGACGTATCCCCGGACGACGAGGTCGACGTGGGTTCGGCGGTCGAAGACGCACGCGCCGCCAGGGCCGCCGCGGAAACCGCGGTCGCGCAGCTGGAGGCGGCCACGACCCGCGCGACGGAGCTGGAGCGGCTGGCCGGGCGGCTGACGGAAGAAACCGAAGCGATCAGGCCGCTGGAAGAGGAGTTCGAGGAGCTCGACGCGCTGACCGACGTGGTCAACGGCCGGGGCCAGAACGCCCGGCACATGTCGTTGCGCTCGTACGTGCTCGCCGCCCGGCTGGAGGAGGTCGCCGTCGCGGCCACCGCGCGCCTGCAGGCGATGAGCCAGGGGCGCTACTCCTTCGTGCACTCGGACCGGGCCGGGGCCCGTGGGACGCGAGGCGGACTCGGTCTCGACGTGCTCGACGACTACTCCGGCACGGTCCGGCCGGCGAAGACACTGTCCGGGGGCGAGTCGTTCCTCGCGTCGCTCTCGCTCGCGCTCGGCCTGGCGGACGTGGTCGCCGCCGAGACCGGCGGAGCACTGCTGGACACCCTGTTCGTCGACGAGGGTTTCGGCACGCTGGACGCCGAAACCCTCGACGTCGTGATGAACATCCTCGACGAGCTGCGGGCCGGTGGGCGGGTCGTCGGCCTCGTCTCGCACGTCGAGGAGCTGCGTCAGCGCATCCCGACCCGGCTGCGGGTGCGCAAGGCGCGGACCGGATCGACGCTGGAGGTGCAGATGTGAGCTAACGCAGCTCGGGGGACTCGTGGTCGAGCAGCCAGCGCTTGACGTCGACGCCCCAGCGGAAGCCGCCCATCGCGCCACCGATGCGCAGCACCCGGTGACAGGGCACGAACAACGCGGCCGCGTTGCGGGCGCAGGCGGACGCGGCCGCCCGGATGGCCGCGGGCCGTCCGGCGAGCGCGGCGTAGTCGCTGTACGTGACCGGTTTGCCTGCGGGCACGGTCCGCAGCACGTCCCACGCGTGTTGCAGGAACTCGCCGGACCGCTGGCGGACGGGGATGTCGTCGATGGCGTCCAGTTCGCCCTCGTGGTAGCGGCGGGTGGCCGTGCTGACGGCACCGAGGTCGCGCTTTTCGCGCAGCTCACCCGGTAGGAGGGAGCGCGAGATCTGCGGCGTCAGCTTGTCGAGGTCGGCGGTCCAGCCGGAGGCCAGCACGGCTCCATCGCTCGCGACGATCGCGGTGAAGGGGCCGATGGGGGTGTCCATTGTGGACCAGTGGGCGATGCTCATGGGGGTCTCCTTCGATCGGGTCAGGCGCTTCGCCAGAGGTACATGCCGGCGTACGAACGCCAGGGGCGCCAGGCCTGCGAGTGCCCGGCGAGGTCGGTGATGCCGAGTGCAGCCGCGCCTTTGCGGACCACGAGGTCGTCTGCGAGGAGCAGGTCGGGAACGCCGAGGACGCGCATGAGCACGTAGTCCGCGGTCCACGGTCCGACGCCGGGCAGAGCCAGCAGCTCGGCGCGGAGTTCGTCCGGGTCGCGGCCGACGTGGACCTCGAGGCTGCCCGTGGCGAGTGCCTCGGCGGCGGCGAGGATCGCCTCGACGCGGCGGCGAGGGCCGCGGAGCACGTCTTGACCGTGTTCCGCGACAGCCTCCGGCGTGGGGAACAGCGTGCCCCAGGGCAGCTGCTCGCCGAGGGCTTCCGCGAGCCTGCCCGCGGCCGTCCGAGCGGCGGCGACGGACACCTGCTGCCCGAGCATGGTGCGGAGCAGCAGCTCCGAGCCGTCCACCGCGCCCGGCACCCGGATGCCCGGTGCGGCGGCGACCGCGGGCGCGAGCGCCGGGTCCTCGCCGAGCACACGCAGGACGGCCTCGGGATCGGCGTCCAGGTCGAGGAGCCTGCGCGTGCGAGCCACGGCGCTCCCGAGGTCGCGCACGTCCGCGAGCCGGAGTTCGCAGCGGATGTGACCGTCCTGGGGAGTCAGGTCGACGGTCGCGGGGCCGTGGGGCAAGCGCAGGGTGCGCCCGTAGCCGCCGTCCTCCGCCCACTCGACGCCAGGCACTGCGCGGGCGGCGAGGAAGCCGAAGATGCCCGCGGCGTCGAACGGCTTGCGGTAGGGCAGGCGCAGGCTGAGCCTGGTGCCTGCGGGCTCGTCGGCGAGCGGGGTGCCCTGGCGTCCGCGCGCGGCCGTCGCGGCGGCACGCAGCTGCGATGGCGTGCGCGCGAAGACCTCGCGGATCGTGTCGTTGAACTGGCGGACGCTGGAGAACCCCGCGGCGAAGGCGACGTCGGCCAGCGGCAGCTCGGAGAGCTCGATCAGCAGGCGGGCCGAGTGGGCGCGGTGCGCGCGGGCCAGGGCGAGCGGGCCCGCGCCGAGTTCTGCCGTCAGCACCCTGCCGAGCTGGCGCTCGGAGTAGCCGAGGTGCCTGGCCAGACCGGGCACGCCTTCGCGCTCGACGACGCCGTCCGCGATCAGGCGCATCGCGCGGGCGGCGAGGTCCGCGCGGAGGTTCCACTCCGGCGAGCCGGGGACGGCGTCGGGCAGGCAGCGGCGGCACGCGCGGAAGCCCCCCGACTGGGCGGCGGCCGACGTGGGGTAGAACCGCACGTTCGAGGCCTTCGGGGTCAGTGCGGGGCAGGAGGGGCGGCAGTAGATGCCGGTGGTCTTGACGGCCACGATGAACTGCCCGTCGAAGCGGGCGTCGCGCGAGGCGACGGCGCGGTAGCAGCGCTCGGCGTCGCGCCAGAGCGCCTGCCCGGCGGAGGTGGCTACGGCTGTCATGGCTTCGATACTGCCAGCAGGCCAGGGCCCTGACTGGCGGAAAACCGACATGGCCGTGGCGGGGGTCCCGGGGGTGCTTTCGCGGGCTCGGCGACGGGCGTGCGACTGGGCGAGGAGGTCGGTGGGTGGCGGAGGCGGGGGCGACCGATGAGCTGAGCCGGGAGCGAGGGCGGGCCTGGTGGCGAGTGAACTCGCTGGTGGGCGGGGTCAGGTGAGGAGCTAGCTCGGGCCGGGTGTGCGGGGCCGGTGAGTGATGGCGGCGGCTGTCGGGGAGGTGGCTGCGCGAGCCAGGGCAGGGTGAGCCGCCGCAGCCCTCGCCAGCCGGGCCGCTGCCGCAGCCCTCGCCAGCCGGGCCGCTGCCGCAGCCCGGCCGTCGCCCAGCCCTCGAGCCAGGACAGGGCGAGCCGCCGCAGTCGTAGCCGCCGCTCTCGCCAGCCCGGCCGCTACCGCCGCCCCGCCGCCTCGCCGCCCAGCCGTCGGCCAGTCCTCGGTCGGGCTGGGCGAGTCGCCCCGGTGTGGACCGGCCCCCGGCCACGCGGCCCGATCGGGGCCTCGGCGACCGGGGCGGGGTGGTGGTCTGTGCGCAACTAGACTGTTCGTCCGTGAGCCTCACCCTCGGCATCGTCGGGCTGCCCAACGTCGGCAAGTCCACCCTGTTCAACGCGCTGACCCGCAACGACGTCCTCGCGGCGAACTACCCGTTCGCGACGATCGAGCCCAACGTCGGCGTCGTGCCGCTGCCCGACGCGCGGCTGGACAAGCTCGCCGAGCTGTTCCACTCCGAGAAGATCGTGCCCGCCACGGTGTCCTTTGTGGACATCGCGGGCATCGTCAAGGGGGCTTCCGAGGGCGCGGGGCTCGGGAACAAGTTCCTCGCCAACATCCGCGAGGCCAACGCCATCTGCCAGGTCATCCGCGTCTTCGACGACCCCGACGTCGTGCACGTCGACGGCCGCGTCGACCCCTCGGCCGACATCGAGACCATCAACACCGAGCTGATCCTCGCAGACCTGCAGACCCTCGAAAAGGCCCTGCCGCGCCTGGAAAAGGAAGCCCGCACCAAGAAGGAGAACCGGCCCGCGCTGGAAGCCGCGCAGCAGGCCAAGGACATCCTCGACAGCGGCCGCACCCTGTTCTCCGCCCAAAAGGAGGTCGACACCACCCTCCTGCGTGAGCTGAGCCTCCTGACCACCAAGCCCTTCCTGTACGTCTTCAACGCCGACGAGGGCATCCTCACCGACGAAGCCAAGCGCGAGGAGCTGACGAAGCTCGTCGCGCCCGCGGACGCCGTCTTCCTCGACGCGAAGATCGAGGCGGAGCTGCTGGAGCTGGACGACGAGGAGTCCGTGCGCGAACTGCTGGAGTCGGTCGGCCAGCACGAGCCCGGGTTGTACGCCCTCGCGCGGGCCGGGTTCCACACGCTCGGCCTGCAGACCTACCTCACGGCGGGGCCGAAGGAATCGCGCGCCTGGACGATCCCCAAGGGCGCCACCGCTCCGCAGGCCGCCGGCGTCATCCACACCGACTTCGAGCGCGGGTTCATCAAGGCCGAGATCGTGTCCTACGACGACCTGATCGAGGCCGGGTCGATGGCCGCCGCCCGGGCCGCGGGCAAGGTCCGCATGGAGGGCAAGGACTACGTCATGGCCGACGGCGACGTGGTTGAATTCAGGTTCAACGTATAAGCACGTGCGAGTTGCTCTTGCGATGTCTGCATGAATTCTCTCCGCAGGTGGCCGCAGAGTGCGTGCCGCGATGGGCGGCTTCTTGTTCGCTCGGACAGATGCCGGGCTGGGAAGTTCGCTGACGCGAGGGCCGTGCGAATCGCGGGTCACGACCGTTCGAGCGTGCGGGCCCAGAGCCGATCAAGGCCCAAGCTTGCAGGTCATTCAGGTCGCTGCGGTGACGCGGAGGAGATCGAGCTTGTTCTCGTCCGTAGAACCTGCGGCAGCGGTATGAGCGACGATGCGCAGATCGGCTCCCGGGACGGAGAGGACGTCGCAGTCGAGTGTGATCGCACCGACCTCGGGGTGCTCGATCGTCTTGCGGCTGCTGGTGTGCTCGGCCGGCCTTCTACGACGTCGAGGGCGAGCACACCGCCGCCAACCGCGCTGCCGGTCTGCGGGATGCGCGCCGCATCGGCGCGGTCTTCCTCTCGCCGGACCGCGTGCCCTGGGATGCGAAGGCCGAGCACCTCGAGGCGCGGCGGGCCGGGAAGGCCGCCTGACGCCGGTCGTGACGGCCGACGGCATCACCATCGTCCACCGCGTTGGTCCTCCGGTGCAGAGGTCGGCCGTTGATCGGCGGCCGGCAGTCGTACTTCGACCCGAATGCCGCCAGCTGTGCGGGCCCGCAATGTCAGGGTGCCGTCGTGGCCGTCGACGATCGCGCGTGCGATCGCCAGGCCGAGTCCCGTTCCCGAGTGGTCGTCACGTCGTGTGCGCTCGGATCCGCGCTGGAACGGCTCCGCAAGCGTCGACACGGTCGCGTCGTCGAGGACCTCGCCGGTGTTCTCCACCACGAGGGTGACCTCGCCATGGGTCGACGACGTCGCCACGCGTGCCCAGCCGCCCGCTGTGTTGTGGACGATCGCATTGTGCAGCAGGTTCGTCGCCAGCTGGCTCAGCAGGGCAGGGTCCCCGCGCACGTCGGCGCGGTCGCCTGACAGGTCCAACGTGACGTCGCTGCGCTCGGCAAGCGGCAGAAGCTCTTCGGCCGCCGCCTCGGCAGCCAACGACAGATCGATGGGTTCACGCTTGTCGATGCCCCGCTCGGCAGAAGCGAGAGCGAGCAGCGCCTCTGCCACGGCGATGGCGCGGTCATTCGTCGCGGCGAGGCGCTCGAGGGCGACGCGCGGATCCGCGTCAGGGTCGTCACGTGCGACGTCGAGCACCGATCGCATCACCGACAGGGGCGTGCGCAGCTCATGTGAGGCGTTCGCGGCGAAGCGCCTCTGCTCGGCGACGTGTGATTCGATGCGGGCGAGCATGCTGTCGAACGCGTCCGCGAGCTCGCCGAACTCGTCGTCGCGCCCGGTCATCCGGATTCGGTGCGACAGGGACCCCGCGGCCGTGGCTCTCGTCGCGGCGGTGATGCGCTGCAGAGGCGAGAGCATCCGTCCGGCCAGGAACCATCCGCCGATGAGCCCGAACGCCACAAGGAAGGCGAAGGCCCACGTAGCGCGCGGCCAGAACGCGCGGCCCAGGTCCGACCGGTTCGGCACGAACCCGCTTCGCATGGGAATCGCGTCGTCGGGCACATAGCGCAGCAAGAACAGCCACACGAGCGCGAGCAGGATCACGCCGGCGACGATGACGATCAGCGCGTAGCTGAGGGCGAGGCGCGCACGGGCGCTGCGTAGAAGCGTCATGACGGCACCGCGATGCGGTATCCGACGCCAGGCACTGTTTCGATGAGCATCGGTTCGCCGAGGCGTTTGCGCAGGGATGACACGGTGATGCGCACGGCGTTCGTGAACGGGTCGGCGTTCTCATCCCATGCGCGTTCGAGCAGCTCCTCGGCGCTGATCACGCCCCCGGCGGCGTCGACGAGCACTTCGAGGACGGCGAACTGCTTGCGGGTGAGGGCGACGTAGCGGCCGTCACGGTAGACCTCGCGGCGGAAGGGATCCACGCGCAGTCCTGCGGCTTCGAGGATCGGCGGTCGCCGTCGGTCTCTGCGTCGGGCGAGGGCGCGGATCCGCAGCACGAGCTCGCGCATCGCGAACGGCTTCGTGAGGTAGTCGTCGGCTCCGAGCTCGAAGCCGGTCTCCTTGTCGTCGAGCCGGTCGGCGGCCGTCAGCATGAGGATCGCCGGTCCTTCCCCTGAGGCGACGATCCGGCGGGCGACCTCGTCGCCGGATGGGCCTGGGATATCGCGGTCGATCAGCGCGATGTCGTACTCCGTGACCGACAGCGCCTCGAGCGCCGAGTCGCCGTCGCGCGCGATGTCGGCGCTGATCGCTTCCAGGCGCAGCCCGTCACGGACCGCTTCGGCGAGGAGGGGCTCGTCTTCGACGATCAGCACGCGCATGCGCCCATCGTACGAACGCGCACATATCGTCCGCGTATCGAAAACGGCATACGCTCTCGCAACACGCGCTTGCGTGAGCTGGGGGTATGACATTCACGAAGCGCATCTTGTCTGCCAGTGCCCTTGTGGCAGTGATGCTCGGCGCGGCCGCCTGCGGGGCGGCTCCCGACTCCGCGGATCCGCGGTTCGCCGACGGGACCCTGCCGGAAGAGGCGACGCTCGACGACACGTATCCCGGCATCACGAACCTCGATCCCGACCTCGTCGCGGCCGTGCGGGCGGCCTCCGCCGACGCCGCCGAGGAGGGCATCGAGTTCTTCGTCAACAGCGGCTGGCGCTCGGTCGAGCATCAGCAGCGCCTCTATGAGGAGGCGGTCCAAGAGCACGGGTCCGAGTCGGCCGCCGCCCGCTGGGTCGCGACGCCCGAGGGATCGGCGCACACGACCGGCGAGGCCATCGACATCGGCTACTGGGATGCCGCCGCGTGGCTCCAGGAGAACGGCGCGCGCTACGACCTGTGCCAGATCTTCGACAACGAACCGTGGCACTTCGAACTGCGCGAGGGGGCGAGTGCCGACGGGTGCCCGAAGCCGTACTGGGACGCGAGCTTCGACCCGCGCAACAGCGCCTGAGGCCTGACCCGAGCTCATGACGCCGGCAACGAAAGCGCCGCCAGTGCATGAGGGCCGAGTCGCCCCGCCTGTCCCGTGGGGTCTGCTTTTGCCGACAGCCAATCAGGAAATGGTGCCTGAGGGCCGGATCCGCGAGGGCGAGCATGAGCTCGTGCAGGCCGAGGTGGCCCTGGCGATGGCCGAGGGGTACCTGCAGAACCTGAAGTCGCGGAGGACCGGCCGAGTAGCCGGCACTGATAGGGTCGAAGGCGTACGCCCCGGTGACTAGTCGGGCCTTCGGGTCCGGACTCTCGGGGCCACAGTTTTTCCGGGTTCATATTCGTGGCGGGTGTCGCCTCGCAAGTAGCACTCGAAGGCTCGGTCGGGCGCACCGAGGCGCGTGCCGAGCCTCCGTGATCGGCGAACTTGGCAGGCCTTCTGCAATGAGTCGTACAACGGGCGTTCGGTCTCGCCGATGAAATGATCAGCTCATGGACATCGCCGCCCTCATCATCTCGGGCCTCTCCTTGGTCGTCGCCGGCATCGGCACCTACTGGTCCAACAGGCGCTCGAAGGAGGCGCTTGCTGGGTCGCGACGCGCCGCCGCCGACGCTCGTTGGTCGGCGCGGCAGGAAGCGGTGCAGCGGCTCACATGCCCGGGCACCCGGAACCCCGACTGGCGGACTTCCTTCGCGCAGCACGGGGTCGTCTGACACCCGAGCGTGCTGGGATCTCCGATGCTGCCGGGCGTCGCCGGGTGGAGGGGCTGCGGCGGGAGGAGCTCGCGATACTGGCCGGCGTGAGCGTCGACTATTACACCCGCCTGGAACAGGGGCGCAGCAAGAGCGCATCACCAGAGGGTCCTTGACGCGATCGCCGGAGCGCTTCAGCTCGACGACGCCGAGCGCATGCATATGCACGCCATCGCCAGGCAGCGGCCAGCCCGTCCGCGCTCGGACAAACCGCAGCGGCTGCATCCGGAGACACGGGCGCTCCTGGACGTGTTCGAGGCCTCGTTGCGACCGGCCTTCGTCCTCGGCCGACGCCTGGACGTTCTGGCGCACAACCGCCTCGCCGGCCTGCTCATCGCGGACTTCGAGGGCATGCCCGTGTCCGAGCGCAACCAGGCCAGGTTCGTCTTCCTTGATCCGCATGCACGAGACCTGTACGCCGACTGGGGACAGGTCGCGGCCGATACCGCCGCGATGCTGTGCATGGACGCCGGGGACCACCCCGATAATCCGGCGCTCGGCCGCCTGGTCGGCGAGCTAGCGATCCACAGCCCCGACTTCTGACGCATCTGGGCGCGCAACCGCGTCCACCGACGCAGCGCCGGCACCAAGAGTTACCGCCATCCGCTCCTCGGCGAGCTCACCATCACCTATCAGGCGCTCACGCCCGGAGACGACCCCGAACAGACGGTGTTCGTCTACCGCGCTGAGACGGTAAGCCCGTCGGAGCACGCGCTGCGGCTTCTCGCGTCGGCGCCGACCGCGAGCGCGCCGGCCGGCGCCGACCGGCGGATCAGCCCTTCGAGTGCACCGTGACGATGTAGCCGTCGGGGTCTCGGAAGGAGAACTGCGTGCCGAACGGTCCTTCGAGTGGCTCCTGCACGATCACCACGCCCTGGGTGCTCAGGCGCTCGTGGAGGCCAGCCGCGTCCTCGTTGCGAAACCAGACGCCGATGCCGGCGCCCGGTTGAGGGATGGCGTCGAGGTCGACACCAGGCAATGGGACGCGCACTGCGAAGGTCGCGTCCCCTGCCGAGAACACCGCGGCGTCCGGGTTCGGCGCAGGCAGCCGCACCATGCCTACGGTGTGCTCGTAGAACGCTGCGGAGGCCTCGAGATCGCGCACCTGAAACGAGACGAAGTCCGGGCCGCTGGTCGTGCTGTTCATGAGTTTCTCCAATCATCGGGGTGTCAACATACTGACACTGACTGGATTGTGTGTCAAACTGTTGACATGAAGTCGGGAGGATACGTGTCTCCGGATCAGCTGGGCGTGCTGATCAAGGAGACCCAGGCCGTCTTGAACCAGCGGATGGATGAGGTGCTGCGTCCACTCGGGCTCAGCGTCTCTCAGTACGCCTGCCTGCGGAACCTGCACGAAGAGCCCGGCATCACCGGATCAGAGCTGGCTCGGCGCACCTTCGTGTCGCGCCAGTCGATGAACGTGCTCGTTCAAGGGTTGGAGAGGCAGGGCCTCGTTGAGCGGGCCCCCGAGCCCGGCCCGCGTCGTGAACGCGGAGCCATGCTCACTCACGCGGCAACCGAGATCCTGGCACGCGCCGACAACGCGGTGTCGGACGTCGTCGGCGCCATGACCGAGCACCTCGGGCAGGAGCAGCGCAACGAGCTCCACGCACTGCTCAGCGCATGTCGGGATGCACTTGCCAGAGAGTCATCGCGGTGACCTTCTCGGCGTCGATGGCGGGCTACTTGCCGGCTCTGTCTGCCGGCCTGTCCTGTGTTGTTTGGAGTCGCCCATTCCCGGGCCCACAAGCATCCGGCGGATGCAGTCGCGTCAGATCGGGGCGAGCGTTCTCCAACTGTTCCCCCAGCGTGAGTATGAGCTCGTCGTCACCGATGGCGGCGCCGAGGTGGATTCCCACAGGCAGACCACGCTGATCGAGGCCCCACGGGACGGAGAGAGCGGCACCCCCGGTGACGTTGAAGATGCCAGCGAACGGAGAGACCGAGAAGAGCTCTGCGAAGTGCACCGCTGCGGGGCGGTCCGTGCTCATCGTCCCGATGAGCGGCGGAGGCTGAGCTGTCGTGGGGGACAGGACGACGTCGACGCCCGAGAAGTGATCGGCGAAGGCGTAGCTGAGAGCGTGCAGTTCCGTCAGGACACGCAGGAGTTCGACGGCTGTCATGCTCCGCCCCGCCCGCACGACCTCTGCAGTCACCGGTTCGAGCACGTCCGGATCGAGGCCTTCTCCATCGCTCAGGAGCCTGGCCAGATGTGCCCCGGCGATCGCGCCGAAGACGGAGCCGACCCTCCTGGCCTCTTCGGTGGGCCGCACACGCACGACACGATGCCCTATTGCAGACAGCACCTCAGCGGCATCCGACGTGGCCTGCACGTAATGAATCGCCCTGGGTTTCGTTCCTACCTGCTTCCCTGTCCAGCGAGCGCTGGCTGGGCTGATTCGAGGCCAGCGTAGTACGCCTCCTCGACCTCGACCGGCGTGCGGTAGTCGAGCTCGCCGTGGAGACGAGCGTTGTTCCACCACCACACGTACTCGAGCGTCGCGAGCTCGACCTGCTCGACCGTCCGCCACGGGCCCTTCCGACGGATCAGCTCGGTCTTGTAGAGCCCGTTGACGGCCTCGGCGAGGGCGTTGTCGTAGCTGTCACCGACGCTCCCTGTCGACGGGGTCGCGCCGATCTCGTTGATGCGATCCGTGTAGACGACCGAGAGGTAGTTCGACCCATGATCGGCGTGGTGGACGAGGTCATCGAGCGACCCGCGCGCGCCCCACGCGGCCATGTTCAACGCCTGTAACGGCAGCACCTCCGCGCGCAGCGTCCCGGCGACGGAGGGCACGCGCGTCTTCGCCGCGCGATACCCGCGCGAGGTGAGGAACCTCGGCACCGCGTCGCGGAGGACGCGGCAGAGAAACTCGACCCCGAACTGATCCCTGTGTTCGTCGATGAAGCGGATCATGCTCGTCAGGGACGGTCGAGTTCCTTCGCGAAAGACACGCTCGCGGCTTTGAGGACCTCGTTCGCCTTCTTCAGCTCGGCGTTCTCACGGCGAAGTCGCTTGTTCTCCTCGGCGACGTCGGTCGGCACGCCGGGGCGCTGCCCGGCGTCGATCTCGCGGCGGCGGTGCCACACGCGCAGCGTCTCCGGGCTCATGCCGAGCAGGCTCGCGACATGTCGCACCGCGGACATGAGGTTCGGATGCTCGAGCTTGGCCTCGGCGAGCATCCGCAGCGCGCGCTCGCGCATCTCGGGCGAGTACTTCTGATTCATCGCATTCCATCCTTGCTCGAAGAACGGAACGAAACCCAGGGCGATTCACGTCCACAAGTCGATTCACGCTGCACGCTTCGAAGCCGTGCTCGGCGAAGGTGCGCGCGGAGGACAGCAGCATCTCGTGCCGATCGAACTGCGCAACCCCGACCATGCTCCAAGAACAGCCATTCTTGAATGACCGGTCAAGTTTGCTGTGGAGAGTCCTCTTGCGCCTGGCGTCGCGCGGTGTAGGCCGTGTGTGCTGCGAGGGTGGCGGTCACGGCGAGCACGGCGACGCTGAAGGCGCTCACTGGGAGGTGTCTGGCCAGCGGCATCGCGACGAATGTCAGCACCATGAGCACTGCGGCGGCGATGAAGCGGGATCGGGCGAGGCGTCCGAAGCGGGATCGGAGGAAGAGGATGTTGCCGACGAGGTAGACGAGCGGTCCGGCCGATGTCACCAGGACGGTGGCAGGGGTGAGGTGGTCGTGCGAGAGTCTCAGCTCGATCGACACCGCGACGAGGATTGCGCCGAGGACCATGAGCGCGTGAGCGTACGCATACGCCGAACGCAGTGCCGCCGTCGAGGAATCGCCGCCGCGAGTCTCCGGGCCTGCGAGTGCGAAGTAGTTCCACCAGAGGACGAACAGCGACGCGAAACCGATCACTGCGCTCAAGGCAAGTGATCCAGTGAGCTGTCCGCTGGCGACAATGCTGCCGCCCATGAGCAGAATCGACTCTCCGAGCGCGATGATGAACACGAGGCGGTTGCGTTCGGCGAGGTGGTCGGCATCGGTGTCCCAGTGCTCCATCGGAGCGGAGCCGAGCCCCGGGATGCGGTACTGCGCGAGGGGCGCGGCATAGTCGACCACGACCGCAACCACCCACAGGGCGAGTCTCGATTCTGCGGGCAGTGCCGCCCCGAGCACCCAGAACACACCCGCCAGGAGGGTCCACAGCAGCAGCATCCGGTAGTTGGCCGCGAGACGGTGACCGCGGTACGCGATCATCATGAAGACCGGGCGGATGACGCCCATGAGCAGGTAGCAGCCGACGAAGAGCCAGGCCGCATCCTCGAACGCACGTGGGATGGCGATGGACATGCCCAGCGCCGTGAGCATGAGCACTCCGCAAAGCAGTTGGACCTGTGTGCGACCGGGGTCGAGCCAGTTCATCGCCCAGGTCGTGTAGTTCCAACCCCACCACACCGCGGCGAACACCACGACGGTCTGTGCGGCCCCCTCCCAGGAGAGATGCTCGATCAGCAGGTGCGACAGCTGGATGATCGCGAAGACGTAGACCAGGTCGAAGAAGAGCTCGACGGGGCCCACCTCGGAGCGGCGGTGCCCGGGGCGGGCGAGTGCAGCGGTGGCCATCAAGGATACCTCCGGGTCGTGGGAAAAGCTGTGGTGGCGCACCTCGAGCGGGCGTCCGGATGCTAGACGCCCGCTCGAGGTACGAAGAAGCGTTCTCAGCCCTCGCGGATGGTCATCTTCGCGAGCTTGTCGCCTGCGATGTCGAAGATGAACGTGGAGCGTCCGTTGGCGTAGTTCGAACGCCAGTCGCCGACGACGGTGATCGTGCTGCCCGCGACGTCGACCTCCTCGACGGCGAGCGTGCCGCGCGCCCCGATGAACTCCTTGTCGCTCCATCGTTTGATCTCGTCGCGTCCGGTGAACACGCGGCCCCAGTCGTCGACCGCGCCGTCCGGGGTGAACGCTCCGAGGAACGCCGCCTCGTCGTGTCGGTTGACGGCGTCGATGAACGACGACACGGGCTCGGGGATCGTCAGGTCCGTCATCTCATCCCTCCCTGTCAGCGAGTGGTGTAGCCGCCGTTGGCGAAGATCGTCTGCCCGGTGATCCACCAGCCCTCGGTCGCGAGGAAGCGCACGATGGGTGCGATGTCCTCGATCTTGGTCAGCTGGTTCCCCATGCCCTGCGACTTGTGGAACTCGACCCGCTCAGGGGTCTCCTGCCCGTAGAAGAACGGGGTGTCCATCGGCCCCGGCGCGATCGCGGTGACCGAGATGCCCCGCTCAGCGAACTCCTTCGCCGCTGCACGGGTGAAGTGCTCCACAGGGGACTTGCCGCCGGCATAGGTCGAGTACCCGCCGGTGAACGCCGCGAGCAGCGAGGTGACGATTGTGATGACCTTCCCGCCGTCGGCAAGCTTCCTGCCGGCCTCCTTGATGAAGAAGTACGAGGCCTTGGAGTTGATGTCAAACATCGAGTCGTACTCGTCTTCAGTCGTCTCGACGATCGGCTTGCGCAGCACCTTGCCGACCGTGTTCACGGCGACGTCGATCTTCCCGATCGCCGCCTCCGCATCGGCGAACAGCCGCTCGACGTTGGCCGGGACGGTGAGATCACCCTGGAACATCGCGCCCTTGACCCCGGCGGCCTCGACAGCGGCAAGGGTCCGCTCAGCGTCCGGGCGCGTCGAATCGGAGTTGTAGTGGATCGCGACGTTCGCCCCGGCCTCGGCCGCCTGGCGGGCGATCAGGCCGCCGAGGTTCTTCGCGCCCGCGGCGATGAGGACGTTCTTTCCTGCGAGAGTGTGCTCGGTCATCGTGCTTCCTCTGTGTCACCAGTATGTATCAATGTAGCGTGGCTACATACGGTACTATAGCGACATTATGGAGATGGCGTCGAGTGATACACGGGAGAGGCTGATCTCCGCTGCCGCTGACCTCATCGCCGCCTCGCCCGGCGAGGACTTCTCCCTGCGCGCGGTATGCGACGCGGTGGGCGTGAAGATGCCGACCCTGTACCACTTCTTCGGCTCCAAGCAGGGGTTGATCGACGCCGTCGTCGAGCACGGCTTCGACCTCTACCTCGGCGAGAAGGCGGCGATGGAGTCCTCAGGAGACCCGATCCAGGACATACGGGCCGGATGGGATGCCCACGTCGCATTCGGCCTGACCAACCCGGGCTTCTACACCCTCATGTACGGCAAGGTCAGCCCGGGCCACCCGCCCGCCGGCCAGTCGAGAGCGAACGAGATACTGAAGGGGCTCACCTCGCGGGCCGCTGATCAGGGTCGCCTGGCGGTGTCGCCGGATCAGGCCGCAGCCCATGTCCTCGTCTCGAACATCGGCGTCACCCTGCGCCAGATCATCCTTGCGCAGCCGGACCCGGAGTTGAGCCACGCTGTGCGCGAGGGAGTGATGGCGGCGATCACCGGCACGGCGACCGGACAGGGAGACGCCCTCAACGCGGCGATCGAGGTTGCCGCTGCACATCCACACATCCTGGGCGCCACCGAGACTCAGCTGCTCGTCGAATGGCTGGGCAAGTTGAGCAGGGAAGTCTCCTGACCGCCCGCATTGATCGAGAGGCGAGCACACGTTCGACTCCACAGCGCCTCGCCGTGGACGCCGCCGACGCCCTCGAGGTCTCGCGGCGGTCCTGGCCCGTAGCGCCGACCTGCAAGTCCGTGACGCGGTCCACGATCGAGGCCAGGCCCGCGGATCGGACGCGCCCCAACGGCGTGCATAAGGAGCGGAAGTTGGCCGAGGTCCCGGACTCCGTCACGGGCGAGCTACGGAGCCACCGGGGCGCGAGGTCAACAAACATTCGCCAACCGCGGCGACGTGGTCGAGTTCCGCTTCAACGTCTGAACCGAGGCTGTTCGCCCAGGTCAGGCGCCGACGCGACTTCCGGATGCGTCAGTGGATCGTCAGAGCGACCCACAACGTCCGTAAACAACCGGGCAGACGCGAGCCGGGTTCGGTCCTCCGCGCTCGGCCACAGATGCGCGTAGGTGTTGAGTGTCACAGTCGCGCTGGAGTGCCCTCTGAACGGTGACGACGTCACATCCTTCCGCAATGACCCCCGAGGCGAAGGAGTGTCGAAGGTCGTGCAGGCGGAGCGTCGGGCATCCAGCCGCCTTGCGAGTCAGCCGCCACCAGTAGCCCACGGTGTTCTGATGAGGTGGATTTCCGCTTTCGCCCTCAAACAGCCACGAGTCCGGCTCACCCGTCGATCGATGCATGGCGACATAGTCCTCGATCAACGCCAGCAGGTCGTCTGAGACGTGTACCACACGCTCTGACCCGTATTTCGGTGCTCGAATCTCCACACCGCCGCGACCTTCGCGCTGGACCTGCCGAGCAACCCTGATGCTGCCCTGGTCGAAGTCGAAATCTGCGAGCCGGAGAGCGGTAGCCTCACCGAGCCGGAGCCCGGCGAACGCGCAGAGCGCGACGAAGGGCTTGAACTTCGAATCAACCGCAGCCAGTAGAGCCCTGACCTGTTCGGGCGTGGGGAGGGCCATCGCAGCCTCGGAACGACGGGTACGGGGAAGCCGAACACCGTCTGTGGGATCGGACGCGATCAGTCGGTCTCGAACCGCACCGCGAAACACCGCCCGGATGTTGTTGAAGCGTGTCTTGATTGTGCCCGGTGCCAGCCCGCGATCTCGTCGCTCTCCACGGTCAAGGCGGCCCCTGCGGGGCCGCTGATCCGGCCCTCATCCTGTCGAACCGCCAGACGCGGGCGTGCGGCTGGCGCCGGTCCCGCGTGGCGGTTCGACGGAGGCCAGGCGGCCCCACAGCCGCCGCAAGAGGAAAAGATGCCCTCGCCGGGCAGGCAATACCGCTAAGTTTAGGCGAGTTTCCGCAGCTCAGAGGCGTTTGGAGGCGTCGCCCACAGAGCGGTCACACCCCGACAGAACAGTTGCCTCAATTGAAGATTCCCCTCAACCGCAACGGCGACTGTCTCAAGTGGAGAACCGCCTAACCGGCGGGAACGACTGAACAGAGCCTCCGGTAACGCCCTGACCAGGTAAAACGTACTAACTTAGCGGTATTGGCCGGGCAGGCAGGCTCCGGGATGGCCGGGATAGCGCAGGCGGGGTTGCGTTGGCAGGGTGAGGGCGCTTGGTGGTCATCCCGTCGCCTGACTGATGGCTATCACACCGCGCCGGAGCCGCAAGCTTGGCGAATTCGGCCGGCGGATCGGACGAGGGATGCGGCTCCGCCACGGTGTGATCGAGACGCCATCAGGCGACGGGATGACCCCCAAGCTAACGGGTTCAACGATGCCGGGCGGATCGTTGGAGGTTGCGCACGACGTTCCAACGTTGGTTGCGCAGCCGCGCGTGGATTCCAACGATGCCGGGCGGATCGTTGGAGGTTGCGCACGACGTTCCAACGTTGGTTGCGCAGCCGCGCGTGGATTCCAACGATGCCGGGCGGATCGTTGGAGGTTGCGCACGACGTTCCAACGTTGGTTGCGCAGCCGCGCGTGGATTCCAACGATGCCGGGCGGATCGTTGGAGGTTGCGCACGACGTTCCAACGTTGGTTGCGCAGCCGCGCGTGGATTCCAACGATGCCGGGCGGATCGTTGGAGGTTGCGCACGATGGCTTAGCCGACGATCTGATATATGTCTTCGGCAAGCCAGAAAATTCGACCACCTCGGCCGACGCTACCTATTTTTCTGAGAATACCCTTTTCCTCTATTGAGGTCAGTAGATTTCTTGCCCCTTGATTTGTGATGCCTAGATTGGTCTCAACCCGTTTCACGGTGACGAACGGGTTCGAGAACAAGAGATCGACCACCTCGACTGCTCGGCTTTTGGTCCCCGCGAGCATCGATCGGTACGATTCTCGAAGCTCAACCAGTCTCCCTGCTCGCTCTTCGGCGTCAGTTGCTTGACGATATACCGCAGTCAGGAAGAACTGAATCCATTCCTGGACTTCCCCTCGCTCGCGAACGGCTTGCAATCGGTCGTAGTACTCCTGCCTGTTGGTCTCCATGTATGCGCTGACATACAGTAGAGGTAGCTCAAGAACTTTCTTCTCGATAAGGAGAAGTGTTATTAGGAGCCTTCCAATGCGCCCATTTCCATCCAAAAAGGGGTGAATCGTCTCAAATTGGTAGTGCATCAAAGCGCATTTGATCAGAATTGGGAGCTTGTCGTCTTCATGTACGAAGTTTTCCCAGTCCTTCAGGTGATCTCCGAGTAGTTCTGGCAGTGGTGGCACAAAGACCGCCGTGTCGGGCGAGTCTGTGGGGGACCCGATCCAAACTGGGCTGGTTCGCAGTTCGCCCGGCCGCTTTTCTTGGCCTCGAACGCCAGACAGTAGAATGGCGTGAATTTCCCGAATCAATCGAGTGGATATCGGCAGCGATTCGAGGAGCCTAATGCCCTCGTTCAATGCTCTCTGGTAGTTGAAAACCTCAGCAATGTCATCGCTTTCGGTCGGCTCCACTGCTGCTTCAGCCTGAAGCACGTCTGAAAGCGAAGCTTCTGTTCCCTCGATTCGCGAGCTGGCCACAGCTTCTCGCCTTTGATAGGGCTGTACCAAGATGCCAGGGTTACTCAATAGTCGACCTACGCCAGAGAGTCGTCCAAGTGCCGCGTCGGCCCTCGATAGTGCCAAGACGGTGTCAAGCGACAGATCGAGATAGCGTGGCAGGTCGGCAGGCTCGAAGTACCAGAAGGCCCACTTGTCGCCGGGCTTCTTAACTGGTCGACCGAACTCGGGGGCGACAAAGCGAGCTGGATCCATGGATGCAGGGTACAACGGAAGTGCCCTCTTTGTTGGAGTTGCCCCGGCTGCACCTCCGTGGATGATTGACCCGTTCGTGAGGACGACTCACGAGCGAGGGCAAACCGCCATCGTCGCCGACATGCTCCTGCGAGTCTCGGCCCAAGGCAAAAGTCAGCGACATCACTCGGGCGCGCTCACCCCTGTTCGTCAGCCGTTCGTCAGGACAGCCATCGAGCACGGCAAACGACCACCATCGACGAGCGAGGAACACCCAGGTCAGGCCGCTAACCCGGGCGTTCCCGCAGGTCGCGATTTGTTCCGCTTCAACGTCTGAACCGGGCCGCCCCAAAAAAGAAGCCCTCCCCGCGCGCACGGGGAGGGCTCCGGAGAAGCGCTCAGCCGGCGAGGCCGAGCAGGATGACGGCCAGCAGGGTGACCGTCGTGGCGATCGCGGTGACCCAGGTGCGCTGGGCCGAGGACAGGGTGCGGTTCATGGCGATCCTGAGGGGCTGGTGCGGACGTTCCGCGCGTGGAAGCGCCTTGATCAAGACCACCGTTAACACCCTGTGACGCAAATCACTCCGGGGAGTGCCTGCTGCGGGCGGTGTACCAGAACACCGCACCCGCGGCCCCGAGCATCAACACGAACGCCAGCGACCCGACGACGACCGCGCGCGTCTCGCCCGTCGACTGGACCGCGGCGCTCTCCTGCTGCTGACGGGTGCCGGCCTCGGCCGCCTGCGCGACCCCGCCGAACAGCACCGCGAACACCACCGCCAACCCTGCGACCTTGACAAGGATCTTCGACATCGTGCGTTCCCTCCACTCCGCCAACGCACGAGGTCACCGCGGATGTTGCCGCGGTAGCGAAGATCACAGCGCGTCGACGACCCCGTCGATCTCGGCGGCGAGCGAGACGTCCTTCTCGGTCAGCCCGCCCGCCGAGTGGGTGCTCAGCCGGAACGTCACCGTGCGCCAGCGGATGTCCATGTCGGGGTGGTGGTCGACGCTCTCCGCGATCTCGGCGACCCGGTTGACCACCTGGATCGCCTGCGGGAAGCTGCCGAGCTCGGCCGTGCGCTCGAGCGCGTCCCCCTCCCGCTTCCAGTGCGGCAGCCGCGTCAGCGCGTCGGCGATCTGGTCGTCGGTCAGTAGCTCTGCCATGTCTCCATGGTGGTCCCGCGCCCGGTACGCTGCACGGTTGCCACGGGAGTCCGGGACCAGACCGGGCTGAGAGGCGGGTGCGAACCCGCGACCGTCCGAACTTGATTCCGGATAACGCCGGCGCAAGGAGGCCTGATCCCCTCCTGCCGGTGAGCACAAGGAGGGGCCATGAGAGGCAAGTGGAGCGCGGTGGTCGTGCTCGGCCTGACCGCCGTACTCACCACCGGCTGCACGCTGGTGGGCGGCGGCTCGAACGACGACGCCGGCGCGACCGTCACGCTCGTCACGCACGATTCGTTCGCCGCCCCGCAGCAGGTGCTCGACGCGTTCCAGCAGCAGACCGGCATCAAGATCGCCGTGCTGAAGAAGGGGGACGCAGGCGCGCTCACGAACTCGCTCGTGCTGACGAAGGCGAACCCGATCGGCGACGTCGCGTACGGCATCGACTCGACCTTCGCCTCGCGGGCGCTCAGCGAGGGCATCTTCGAGTCGTACACGAGCCCCGAGGCCGATCGTGGGCCGCAGCGCTACGCGGTCGACAGCGAGCACCGGATGTCGGCCGTGGACCTCGGTGACGTGTGCCTGAACGTCGACACGAACTGGTTCACCGAGCGGAACCTCCCGGCGCCCACGGGCTACGACGACCTCACCGACCCGCGGTACAAGGACCTGCTGGTGGTGGAGAACCCCGCGACGTCCTCGCCGGGCCTGGCGTTCCTGCTGGGCACCATCGCCAAGTACGGCGAGCAGGGCTGGCAGGCCTACTGGCAGAAGCTCAAGGACAACGGCGTGCAGTCGGTCAGCGGCTGGGAGGAGGCCTACGGGCAGGACTTCTCCGGCTCCTCCGGCAAGGGCCCGCGGCCCATCGTCGTCTCCTACGCCTCCTCGCCGGCCGCCGAGATCGGTGACGACGGCAAGCCGCGCACCAAGGCACTGCTCGACACCTGCTACCGGCAGGTCGAGTACGCCGGGGTGCTGGCGGGCACGAAGCAGGCCGACAAGGCGCACAAGGTGATCGACTTCCTGCTGTCGCAGCAGTTCCAGGCGACGGTGGCGGACAGCATGTACGTCTACCCGGCGCGTGACGGCGTGGCGCTGCCGAAGGCGTGGGCGGACGCCGCGCCGCTGCCGCGCGACTCCGCGAGCCTGCCCGCCGACCAGGTGCAGAGCGGGCGTGAGCGGTGGATCGGGCAGTGGCGGTCGTTGCTCGGCCAGTGAGCCGCGCCGGCCTGGGGCTGCTGGCCCTGGTGCCGCTCGGGTTCCTGGTCGTCTTCTTCGCCTGGCCGGTGCTGGCGATCCTGCGCCGCGGGTTCGCCGACGGCGGCGTGGGTGCCGCGCTCGTGGCGGGCGAGACGTGGCGGCTGGCCGGGTTCACCGTCGCGCAGGCGGCCGGCTCGACCGTGCTCGCGGTGGTCGCCGGGATGCCGCTGGCCTTCGTGCTCGCGCGGGTGCGGCTGCCGGGCGTCGGGCTCGTCCGCACGCTCGTGCTGGTGCCGTTCGTGCTGCCGACCGTCGTGGTGGGGCTCGCCTTCCGCGCGCTGTGGCCCGACGGCGGGGTGCTCTCGATCGTGCTCGCCAACGCGTTCTTCAACGTCGCCGTCGTCGCGCGGACGGTGGGCGGGCTGTGGGCGCATCTCGACTCGCGGGCCGAGGACGCGGCACGTTCGCTGGGGGCCTCGCGGGCGAGGGCCTTCCGCTCGGTGACCCTGCCCGCGCTACTGCCCGCGATCACCTCCGCGGCGGCGGTGGTGTTCCTGTTCTGCGCCACCAGTTTCGGCGTGGTGCTCGTGCTCGGCGGCGGCCGGTTCCGCACGCTGGAGACCGAGATCTACCTGCGCACCGAGAACCTGCTCGACCTGACCGGCGCCGCCGCGTTGTCCCTGGTGCAGATCGCAGCGGTGCTCGCCGCGCTGCTGCTCGGGGCCGCGGCCCGGCGCCGCCGGGAGACCGCGCTCAAACTCCGCGCCCGTGGGGAAACCGCGCGGCGCCCGACGGGCGGCGAGTGGTGGGTCGTCGGTGCCGCGGGCGTGGTGCTCGCGTTGCTGCTGACCCCGATCGTCGCGCTGCTGCTGCGTTCGGTGTCCACTGAGGACGGTTGGAGCCTCGCGGGCTACCGCGCGCTGGCCACCACCGGCAACGACGGCACGTTGCAGATCTCCGGCTGGGGTGCGGCGGTGAACTCGCTGCTCACCGCGACCGACGCGACCGTGCTGGCCCTGCTCGTCGGGGTGTCCGCCGCGGTACTGGTCGTGGCGCTGCGCCGGGCGCCCGGTCGCCTCCAGCACGGGCTCGCGGAGGGCATGGACGCGGCGTTGATGCTGCCGCTCGGCGTGTCCGCGGTGACCGTCGGGTTCGGCTACCTCATCACGCTCGACGCGCTGCCGGGCGACCTGCGGACCTCGCCGATCCTCGTGCCGCTCGCGCAGGCGCTCGTGGTGATCCCGCTCGTCGTGCGGATGGTGCTGCCGGTGTTGCGGTCGATCGACGACCGGCTGCGCCAGGCCGCGGCGACCCTCGGCGCGGGCCCGCTGCGGGTTTGGCGGGAGATCGACGTGCCGCTCGCGATCCGGTCCGTGGTCGCGGCGGCGGGCTTCGGGTACGTCGTCGCGCTCGGCGAGTTCGGCGCGACGAGCTTCCTCGCCCGGCCGCAGACACCGACGTTGCCGGTGGCGATCGCGTCGCTCATCGCGCGGCCGGGCGAGCTGAACAACCAGATGGCCTACGCCGCCTGCGCGCTGCTGATGCTCGTGACAGCGGCCGCCGTGGTCGTGATCGACCGGATCGGCTCCGGCCGGGTGGGAGAGTTCTGATGTCGTTGTCGGTGCACGGCCTGACTGTCCGCTACGGCTCGTTCACGGCGGTGCGGAACGCCGAGCTGGACATCGCCGACGGCGGGGTGCTCGCGCTGCTCGGCCCCTCCGGTTCGGGCAAGTCCACGCTGCTGCGCGCCATCACCGGGCTGGAGCCGCTCACCGCGGGCAGCGTCCGGTGGGACGGCGAGGACCTCGCCCGCGTGCCGGTGCACGAGCGCGGGTTCGGGCTGGTGTTCCAGGACGGGCAGCTGTTCCCGCACCGGGACGTCGCGGGCAACATCGCGTTCGGGCTGAGGATGCGCAGGATGCCGGCTAAGGACCGCGAGGACCGCGTCAGGCAGCTGCTGGAACTCGTGGGCTTGAGCGGGTACGAGCGGCGTCGCGTGACGGAGCTGTCCGGCGGTGAAGCGCAACGGGTCGCGCTGGCGCGGGCACTCGCGCCCGAACCCCGCCTGCTGCTGTTGGACGAGCCACTGTCCGGTTTGGACGCCGGTCTGCGCGAGCAGCTCGCCGTTGACCTCGCCGAGGTGCTGCGCAACGCCAAGATCCCCGCGCTGCTCGTCACGCACGACCAGGAGGAGGCGTTCACGCTCGCCGACCGCGTGGCCGTGTTGCGGGCGGGCGAGATCCGGCAGGTGGGCGCGGTCCGCGAGGTGTGGCGACGCCCCGCCGACGACGAGACCGCCGCCTTCCTCGGCGTGACGACGTTCTTCGACGGAACCGCCGAAGACGGCGTGATCCGGTTCCCGCTGGGCGAGTTCACCCGCGACGAGCCGGACGGCCCGGTCCGGATCGGGCTGCGCCCGCACGCCCTGCGCGTCGCGGAGCACGGCATCGCAGGCGAGGTCCTCACGAGGGTGCACCGGCGGGACCACGTGCGCCTGCGGGTCCGGACCGGGCACGGGGTGGTGGACGCCGTCGCCCCGGTGGACGCCGAACTCCACCCGGGTGACGGAATCCGGCTTGAGCTGGATGATCAAGGGGTAGTCCTGCGGCCGACGAAAGGGAACGCATGATCCACTGGCCGGTGCCCGAACCCGAGATCCCCGCCGGGACCCACCCCGCGCTCGCCGCCGTCGCCCGCGCGGCGGTGGCCGCCTTCCGCGACGCCCGCGGCCGGTTCGACCGCACGCAGCTCGCCGAGAAGGTCGACATGGGCGCCGACGGCACTCCCACCACGAGGCTCGACCAGCTGGTCGACACCGCGGTCGCGGAGACGGTGGACGCGCACCGGGTCAACCTGATCAGCGAGGAGATCGGGGTCATCGACAACGGCTCGGCCGTCACGCTCGTGGTCGACCCCGTCGACGGCACGTCGAACGCCGTGGCGGGGGTGCCGTTCTCGGCGTTCGCCGGCGTGGTCGCGGTGGACGGCGAGGCCGTCGAGTCGCTGACCACGTGGCTCGACACCGGGCGCAGCTGGCACGCGAAGGCCGGGGAGACGCTGCCGTACCGGACGACCGGCCGCCGCGAGCTGGACGGCGCCGCGGTGAGCCTGCTGCGGCCGCACCCGAAGAGCGAGGACGCGTGGCTTCGGGTCAGCCGCCGTGCCGGGCGGGTGCGGGTGTTGTCCAGCAGCTGCCTCGAAGCCGCGCTCGTCGCGGAGGGCTCGCTGGACGCTTTCGCCGACCCCGGCTCGGACACCCACCGGATCATGGACATCGCCGCCGCGGCCGTGTTGCTGCCCGCCGCCGGCGGAGCCCTGATCGACGCCTACGGCCGTCCCGTCGAGATCGACCCGGACCTCAGCCGCCGCTGGTCCGGGATCGCCGCGGCGACCCCGGACCTCGCGGAGGAGCTGGCCGAGGAGATCAACCGTCCTTCGTCGTGATCCGGGCGTACGCCAGCGCCAGCCCGACCACGACGTAGGAGGCGGCGCGGAGCGCGCCCTCGCCGAGCGCCGCGGTCGGCATCGGGTCCCGCAGCACGTCGGCCAGCGCGTCCCAGGACTTCGGCAGCAGGAACGGGTGCAGCCAGTCCACAGCGGACAGCAGGAGCAGCACGTTCGACACGATCGTGCCCGCCAGCACCGACACCACGACGAGCATCGGGTGCTCGGTGCACGCCGAGATCGCCAGCGCCACCGCGCCGACCGCCCACAGCTGCAGCGTCACCCAGCCGACGGCGATCGCGATCTTGCCCAGCGCCGCGCCGAAGGACAACGTGGTACCGGACAACGTGAACAGCGAGCCGGTGCCGTTGAGCACCAGCCCCGCGACCACGGCGACCACGGCCATCAGCGCCACCGAGGCGAGGGTGAACGTCGCCACGCCGAGCGCCTTGACCGCCAGCAGACGACCACGGCTGACCGGCGCGAGCAGCCAGCCGCGCAGCGTGCCGTTCGCCAGCTCGCCCGCGATCGCGTCACCCGCCGACATCGCGGTGGTGAGCGGCAGCAACAGGGTGAGCGTCATGGTGAGGATGGCGATCGGCAGCACGAACGCGTTGGCCGCCGCCGTGGTGAACAGGGCCTCGGGCCCGCCGCCACCGTCACCCGACCCGCCGATCCGGAGCGCGATCGCGACGATCACCGGGATCAACGCGAGTAGCCCGAGCACGATGAGCGTGCGTGGCCGCCGGAAGATCCAGCGCAGTTCCGCCAGGTACAGGCGCGGCAGCGGCACCGCCGTGCGCTGCACGGGCGCTGTCAGTGTCGCGGTCGTCATGCGCTCACCTCGTCCACATCGGACAGTCCGTCCGGCTCTGCCTCGTCCTGCGTGAGCCGGGCGAACAGGTCCTCCAGGCCCGTGCGCTCCCGCCGCACCTCGTGCACCGCGACCCCGCCCCGCACGAGCGCCTCGACCACCTGCGGCGCCGCCACGGCCGTGAGGTCCGCCCGGACGCCGTCCGGCACGAGTTTGCCGGGAATCCGGTGCTCCCGCAGGGTTTCCAGCGCGAGGTCACCGTCCGGTGTGGACACCACGAGGCCCGGGCTGCCGGACTCCAGCAGGTCGTCGAGCTCGCCCTGCGCCACCACCGTCCCGTCGTGCAGGACCGCCACGTGCGTGCACGTCGCCTCCACCTCGGCCAGCAGGTGCGACGACACCAGCACGGTCACGCCGTCGGCGTGCAGCTCGCCGATGATCCGCCGGATCTCCCGGGTGCCCGCCGGGTCGAGGCCGTTCGTCGGCTCGTCCAGCACCACCATCCGCCGCGGCACGAGCAGCGCCCCGGCGAGGCCGAGCCGCTGCTTCATGCCCAGCGAGTAGCCGCGGTACCGGCGGTGCGCCGCCGCGGCGAGCCCGACCCGCTCCAGCGCGTTCTCGACGGCCTTCGGGATGTCCGAAGTGGACAGGCGTGGTTCCGCCGCCGCGAGGCGCCGCAGGTTCTCCCTGCCCGACAGGAACGGGTGGAAGCCAGGCCCCTCGACGAGGGCGCCGACGTCCGGCAGCGCGTGCGCCGACTCGTCCGGCATGCGCCTGCCCAGCAGTTCCACCTCGCCCTCGGTCGGGCGGACCAGGCCGAGCAGCATCCGGATCGTGGTGGTCTTGCCGGACCCGTTCGGGCCCAGCATCCCCAGCACCGCCCCCGCGGGCACGTCCAGATCGACCTGGTCCACCGCGACCGTGCTCCGGTACACCTTGCGCAACCCCCTGGTCCGCGCCGCGAGTGCCGGAGCCGGGGCGGACGTGGACACGCCCGCCCCGAGCTCGAGTTCCGGGGACGTCGTCACTTCGCGCTCAGCGCGTCGATCAGCGTCTGCTCGGTGACCGCACCGGCGGCGAACCGCCCGTCGGCCGTGACCAGCGCGCTACCGGCCTTGGTGCTGATCAGCCAGCCGTTGCCGAAGGCGCCGCTGACCGGCTTGCCGAACTGGCTCAGCAGCTTCCGCGGGTCCACCTGCCTGCCGCCGCCCTGCTTCGGCGCGAGCGCCTCGGCCGGGTACGTGCCGGTGACGACGGTGTCCCAGCCGTCGCCCACGACCTTCAGGTCGCCGGCGGCCTCGTGCTGCTCGGGCTTCGCCTGCCGCTCGGTGACCTTCGCCCCCTGCGGCGGGGTGAACTGGAACTCGCTCGCCGGCTGCGGGGTGAACTCGATGTCGCTGAACGCCACCTGCAGCGCCGGGTCGGCCGAGCCGTACGTCATCACGGCGAGCCGGAGCGGCACGCGCTTCTCGGCGTCGACCGCGACGCGGACCTCGCGCAACACCGTGTGCTCAGTCGGCTTCGGCGTCAGCACCAGCTCGTACGCGGCCCGGCCCGCGACGCGCGCGGTGCCCTCCACGGTCACCGTGCTGCTCTCGCGCACCTTCGCCAGCAGCTGCGTGGCCGCGGCCGCCGGATCGCTCTGCACCCCGGGAGGCGCCTCGTGCTCGGTCGCCGTCGTCTTGGTGACGGAGTTGTCCTTCGAGCTGTACTGCCACACCGTCGTGCCGTTGCGGATGATGGTCGTGTCGGCGGTGCCCTGCTCGATCGACAGCTTGCTGTTGCCGTTGCCGTCGTTGTAGACGTGCGCCGCGTCCACGTTCACGCTCACACCCCCGGGCAGCGTGGACGTCGGCAGGCCGAGGTTGTTGTCCACCCGCACGGTGCCGTCCAGCGCGGGCGTCTTCGTCGCCAGCACCGACTGCACCAGCTCCTCGGCACTGATCGACGGCAGCACGGGTGCCTCGCCCGCGCTCGCCGGCATGGCCAGCCAGGCGAGCCCGGCCGCGCCGAGCGCCGAACCGGTGACAGCCGCCGTGATGGCCTTCGTCTTCGGTCGCATCGTGATCTCTCCCTGGTCGTGGCGAGCACCAGTGTGCTCCGTCCCCGCCGCAAACGCTCCCTCCCCGGCACTGAGATCGGGCTGAGACGCTGAGAGAGCGCTGAGAACGGGCGCACGGCCAGCGAAAACGGTGCATTCTGGGCAGCGTGAAGCCTCGGGTGCTGGTGGTGGACGACGAGCCGGGTGTGCGCAAGGCGCTGCACCGCGGCCTGCGTGCGGAGGGGATGGACGTCCTCACGGCGGCCGACGGGCCGTCGGGGCTGCGGCTGGCGCAGACCGGCACCTTCGACGTGCTGCTGCTCGACATCATGCTGCCCGGGTTGTCCGGCTACCGCGTCCTGCAGCAGCTGCGGGCGCAGGGGATCGGCACGCCGGTGCTGATGATCTCGGCGAAGGACGGCGAGGTGGACCAGGCCGACGGGCTCGACCTCGGTGCCGACGGTTACCTCGTCAAGCCGTTCTCGTTCGTGGTGCTGGTCGCGCAGGTCCGGGCCGTGTTGCGGCGCGCGCAGAGCGAGGCCGTCCGCGGTCCGCTGCGGATCGGGGGCCTGGTGGTGGACCGCGCGACGCGTGAGGTGCGCTGGCACGACGAGCCCGTGGCGCTGAGCCCGCGGGAGTTCGGGCTGCTGGAGGTGCTCGTCGGCCGGGCGGGCACGGTGGTGACGAAGGACGAGCTGCTCCGCGCGGTCTGGGGCGACGAACAGGCCGCGACGCGCAACGTGGTCGAGGTGTACGTCGGGTACGTGCGCCGCAAGCTGGACGCCGTCGGCGCGGGCTCGCTCGTGCGCACCGTGCGCGGCCACGGCTACCTCGCCTCGGACGCCCAGCTCGACGAGGTCCTGCCGGGGTGATCGCCCGCTGGCCCATGTGGCTCCGCATCACCCTGCCCGCCGCCGTCGTCACGCTCGCGGTCCTGGTCGGGTTCGCGGTGCTGGCCGGGCGCGGTCTCGGCCCGTTGCGGCTGGCCTCCGCGGACGCCGAACTCGGCGCCGCGCTGGGCCCGGCCGGTGCCGCGGTGTCCGCGGGCCGCCCGCCCGCGCCGGTGGACGGCATGGTCGTGCGGGTGCTCGACACCGCGGGCGCCCCCGTCGACGGCGGTGGTCCCGTCCCTGGGCTCGGGCAGGGCGAGGTCAGGGCGCTCAAGGCCGGCACGTCCGTCCACAGTGGAGCGATGGCGTGGCGCGGGACGGTGGTGCCCACACCCGACGGCTCGCTGCGGCTCGTCGTCGCGGGCACGGGCCTGGTCGGCCTCGACTCCGCCGTGCGGACGGGCTCGACGTGGTTGCTGTGGGCGGCGCTCGTCGGCGCCGTGCTGGCCGCGATCGCGACGTGGTTCGTGGTGCGCATGGCCCTGCGGCCCGTCGAGCGGATGCGCCGGTCGCTGCGGGCGCTGCCGCCCGGCGAACGCCTGCCCGTGCCGCGCGCGCACGACGAACTCCGCGCCCTCGCCGAGGACTTCAACGCCCTGCTCGCCCGGCAGGAGGAGAGCAGCAGGCGGCTGCGCCGGTTCACCGGCGACGCCGCGCACGAACTGCGCTCGCCGGTCGCGTCGATCCGGGTGCAGGCCGAGGTCGCGGTCGCCAACCCCGATCCCGAACTGGCGCAGGAAACGCTCGCCGACGTGCTCGACGAGGCGGAACGCCTGTCCGCGCTGTTCGACCAGCTGCTGGCGCTCGCCCGGTCCGACGCGGGGGAGGTACCGCCCGCGGAACCGGTCGAACTGGTCACCGAGGCCAGGGACGCGGTCGCCAGGATGCCGGCGGGTGCGCCCCCCGCGCGGGTGAACGGCGTCGTCGGCTCGGCCTGGGCGCACGCCGCGCACGCGGAGGTGGAACTCGTGCTGAACAACCTGCTGCGCAACGCCTGCCGGTACGCGCGCTCGCAGATCGTGGTGTCCGTGGTGCCGGGCCGCAGCAGCGTGCGGGTGGTCGTCGACGACGACGGGCCCGGCGTCCCGCCCGAGCACCGGGACCGCGTGTTCGACCGGTTCTACCGCGTCGCCGACGACCGGTCCCGCAGCTCCGGCGGCAGCGGGCTGGGGCTCGCGATGGTCGCCGAAGCCGTGCGGCGGCGGGGCGGGCGGGTGACCGTCGGGGAGTCGCCGGAGGGCGGTGCCCGCTTCCAGGTGACGTGGCGGCGTGCCGGTAACGTCTCCGCTTCGTGAAGGCGCGAGTGATCGTCGGGGCGGCCATCGTGCGGGGTGGTTCCCTGCTCGTCCAGCAGCGGGCGTACCCACCCGAGGTCGCGGGGCGGTGGGAGCTGCCGGGCGGCCGCGTGGAACCGGGCGAGACCGAGCCGGAGGCGCTGCGCCGGGAGTGCGTCGAGGAGCTGGGCGTGGAGATCACCGTCGGCACGCGTGTCGGGGCCGACGTGCCGTTGCGCTCGAACCTCGTGCTGCGGGTGTACTCCGCCGAGCTAACCGACCCGGACGCGCGCCCGAAAGCCTTGGAGCACAAGGGAGTCCGGTGGATCGACGCCACCGCGCTCGACGACCTGCGGTGGCTGCCCGCGGACCTCGAACTGCTCCCCGCGCTGCACGAGCTGCTGGAAGCCTGAGGTCCGCGGGCCACCGGTCCTTCAGCCCGCGCCGATCAGCCGCAGCGCCGAGCTGAGCCGGTGCTCGCCGCGCTCCGCCGCTCGGGCCGCGCCCGCCTTGCGGATCCGGTCCAGCTCCGCCGGATCCGCCAGCAGCGCCAGCGTTCCTTCGCGGACCGGGCGCAGCGTCTCGATCACCGCGTCCGCCACGGCCTCCTTCAACGCGCCGTACGAGCCGTACGCCTCCGCCACGTCACGCGGGCTGGTGCCGGTGCAGGCGGCGAGGATCTCCAGCAGGTTCGACACCCCCGGCCGCCGCTCGGGGTCGTAGGCGGGCACGGACTCGGCGTCGGTGACCGCGCGGCGCACCTTGCGGCGGATCAGGTCCGGCTCGTCGAGCACGAACACCACCCCGGCCGCGTCCCGGCCGGACTTCGACATCTTCCGCGCCGGGTCGGCGAGGTCCCGCACGCGCGCCCCGGTGGGCGGCAGCACCGCCTCCGGCACGGTGAACACCTCGCCGTAGGTGGAGTTGAACCGCTTCGCGAGCGCGCGGGCCAGCTCCACGTGCTGCCGCTGGTCCTCGCCGACGGGCACCTCGTCCGCACCCAGCAGCAGGATGTCGGCGGCCATCAGCACGGGATAGGTCAGCAGGCTGAGCCGCACCCCGCTCTGGCCACCCGCCTTCTCCTTGAACTGGATCATCCGCGCGGCCTCGCCGAAACTGCACGTGCATTCCAGCAACCACGTCAGCGCGCCCAGTTCCCGCGCGAGATCGGATTGGACGAAAACGCGTTCCGGGGCGATTCCGGACGCGATCAGCACGGCGAGCATCTCGCTGGTGCGCGCCCGCAGCCCGGCCGGGTTGTGCGAGGTGGTCATGGCGTGCAGGTCCGACACGAAGTACAGGTCCCGCGCCCCTCCTGCCGCGGCCCAGTGCGAGATCGCGCCCAGGTAGTTGCCGAGCTGGGCGTGCCCGGACGGGGTGATGCCGGAAAACCTCATGGGGTCTGCTCCTCGAAGGTCGGTGCCGCCCGCGCGGACCGCCTCCCCGGACACGGAAAAGGCCGCCCTCGCGGGGCGGCCTGGATGTGTCAGCGCACAGCGATTCAGCCGCCCGGGGGCGGCCACCACAGTCCGGTGAAGCTGCGCATGGGAGCACTTTAACGCCGGTCCGCGGTTCTTTACCACCGCATGACCGATGTGATCGACCAGTCCCGAATCGAAACCGCCGGTATGCCGCGACGGAGCTACCGTCAATTCATGTATGTGGTTCTGCTGACCTTCACGGCCCCGATGGAAGAAGTCGACTACGCATTGCCCGATCACGCGAAGTGGCTCGAAAAGCACTTCCAGGCGGGCGAGTTCCTCGCCGCCGGGCGCTGCAACCCGCGGGAGGGCGGGGTGATCCTCACGCGCCCCATGTCGCGGGCGAAGCTGGAGGCGATCCTCTGCCTCGACCCGTTCGCGCTCCAGCACCTCGCGACGTACGAGATCGTCGAGTTCGCGGCGACCCGCACCGCGCCGGAGCTGAGCGCCCTCAACGAGGCGGTGCTGGCCTAAGCGGCCGCCTTCGCCTTCTTCAGTGCGAGCACGGGGCACTTCTTGCAGCGGCTCGAAGACCGGCAGCACTTCTTCTTCACCTTGCCGGCCTTGATGAGCTTGCGGACGACCGCCTGGGGGTCCGCGTTCTTCTTGCCCATCCAGTTAGGTTAGGCGCACCTAACTGGAGATGCAGCGTGGCGGGGGTCACAAAGGGGCGGAGGGTATCCTGGAGAAGACTGCCCGTTGGCCAGAGCCGGCGCGGGGGTCTTCCCCCTTCAGACCTTTTAGTACTTCAGGAGCCTTCGCGTGCCCGCAGCAACCGCCGAGAAGGTCCGCACGGACCTGCGCAACGTGGCCATCGTGGCACACGTCGACCACGGCAAGACCACCCTGGTCGACGCCATGCTCCGCCAGTCGGGAGCCTTCGCCGAGCGCGCCGAGGTCGTCGACCGGGTCATGGACTCCGGCGAGCTCGAGCGCGAGAAGGGCATCACGATCCTGGCCAAGAACACGGCCATCCACCGCCAGACGCCGGACGGCGCGGTCACCATCAACGTGATCGACACCCCCGGCCACGCCGACTTCGGTGGCGAGGTCGAGCGCGGCCTCGCGATGGTCGACGGCGTGGTCCTGCTCGTGGACGCGAGCGAGGGCCCGCTGCCGCAGACCCGCTTCGTGCTGCGCAAGACCCTCGAAGCCGGGCTGCCGGTGGTCCTCGTCGTGAACAAGGTCGACCGCCCCGACGCGCGGATCGCCGAGGTCGTCGAGGAGACCCACGACCTGCTGCTCGACCTCGCGGGCGACATCGAGGACGCCGACCTGGACGCGGTGCTCGACCTGCCCGTCGTCTACGCCTCCGCCCGCGCCGGCCGCGCGAGCCTGGAGCGCCCCGCCGACGGCGACCTGCCCGACAGCGAGAACCTCGACCCGCTGTTCGAGACCCTGCTGCGCCACGTCCCGCCGCCCCAGGCCGACGTCGACGGCCCGCTGCGCGCGCTGGTGACCAACCTCGACGCGTCGAACTTCCTCGGCCGCATCGCGCTCATCCGCATCCACTCCGGCAAGCTGCGCAAGGGCCAGACCGTCGCGTGGCTGCGCGAGGACGGCACGGTGCAGAACGTGCGGATCTCCGAGCTGCTGGTCACCGAGGCCCTGGAGCGCGTGCCCGCGCAGGAGGCCGCCGCGGGCGACCTCGTCGCGATCGCCGGCATCCCGGACATCACGATCGGTGACACCCTCGCCGACGTCGAGAACCCCGAGGCCCTGCCGCGGATCACCGTGGACGAGCCCGCCATCTCGATGACGATCGGCGTCAACACCTCGCCGCTGGCGGGCCGCAACGGCGGGGACAAGCTCACCGCCCGGCTGGTCAAGGCCCGGCTGGACGCCGAGCTCGTCGGCAACGTGAGCATCAAGGTGCTGCCCACCGACCGCCCCGACACGTGGGAGGTCCAGGGCCGTGGCGAGCTGGCGCTGGCGATCCTCGTCGAGCAGATGCGCCGCGAGGGCTTCGAGCTGACCGTCGGCAAGCCGCAGGTGGTCACCAGGACCATCGACGGCAAGTTGCACGAGCCGTTCGAGCGGCTGACGATCGACTCGCCGGAGGAGCACCTCGGCTCGATCACGCAGCTGATGGCGGCGCGCAAGGGCCGCATGGAGCACATGGGCGGCAACGGCACCGGCCGCATCCGGCTGGAGTACGTGCTGCCCGCGCGCGGCCTGATCGGGTTCCGCACGGACTTCCTCACCGAGACGCGCGGCACCGGCATCGCCAACCACGTGTTCGAGGGCTACTTCCCGTGGGCGGGCGAGATCCGCACGCGGCACACCGGTTCGCTCGTCGCCGACCGCTCCGGCCCGGTGACGTCGTACGCGATGATCCAGCTGGCCGACCGCGGGACCTTCTTCGTGGAGCCGGGCGCCGAGGTGTACGAGGGCATGGTCGTCGGGGAGAACCCGCGTGCCGAGGACCTCGACATCAACATCACCAAGGAGAAGAAGCTCACGAACATGCGCTCGTCCACGGGTGACGAGCTCGAGCGCCTCGCCCGCCCGCGCAAGCTGGGCCTGGAGGAGGCGCTGGAGTTCTGCGCTGCCGACGAGTGCGTCGAGGTGGCGCCGGAGGCCGTGCGCGTGCGCAAGGTGACGCTGGACATCAGCCAGCGGGCCAAGGAGCGTTCGCGCGCGAAGAGCCTGCCCAAGTAAGCCCTGATCGGGAACCCGCCGGGGGTGGCGGACGTCCACCTCACGGCGGTACCCGATACGGTGCCGGACGGCTCCGGCGTCTTCGGGAATTCCGTACCGGGGTGCGGGGCCTTGTGGCACCATCGTGGGCTCATCGCCTGGGGAGGCAGCGTGCGGACGAGCAGAGCGGCGGCACTGGTCCTGGTGCTCGTTGCCGTGCTGACCGCGTGCACCTCCACGCCGCCGCCCCCGGTCGTCACGTCGCCGGTGGCGCAGTCCACCACGCCGGTGCCCGGCCCGTCGCAGATCGTGGTCGGCGTCGACGACATCGTCGGCGGCTACAACCCGCACAACCTCGCCGACCAGTCGACGATCACCACGGCGCTCTCGCAGCTGCTGCTGCCGTCGGTGTTCCGGCAGTCCGACGACGGCCAGTACCAGCTCGACACCACGCTGATGCGCTCGGCCGAGGTGACGTCGGAGAGCCCGTTCACGGTCACCTACCTCATCCGTCAGGACGCGTCGTGGTCCGACGGCGCCCCGATCGCGGTCGAGGACTTCGTTTACCTCGCCGACGCGATGCGGGACCAGCCCGGCGTCGTGCAGCCCGCGGGCTACCGCCTCATCTCCGCGATCCAGCCCAGCGAGGGCGGCAAGGGCGTTCAGGTGACGTTCTCACAGCCTTATCCCGGCTGGAAGACGTTGTTCTCCAACCTCCTGCCCCAGCACCTGCTGAAGGACGCCCCAGGAGGCTGGCAGGGGGCTTTGCAGGGCAGTTTCCCGGCCTACGGCGGCCCGTTCTCCATCAAGCAGCTCGACACCGCGCGCGGGGAGATCATCCTGGAGCGCAACGAGCGGTACTGGGACAAGCCGGCGGCCGTGGACCAGATCGTCCTGCGCCGGTCGGACGAGGCCGGCCTGGCGGCGGCGCTGCGCAGCGGCAACGAGCAGTTCGTGCTCTCGCGCACGGACGCCACCGGCCTGAAGCTGCTCCAGGACCTCGGGGCGGGTGTGCGGCTGCACACCGTGCCCAGCCCCCGCGTGGCCGACGTGCTGTTGCGCCCGGCGAACGGCGTGCTGGTCAACGACAACGTGCGGGCGGGCGTCGCGGCGCTGCTCGACCGGAACAAGCTGATCGACGAGGGCGCCGCGGGCGGTCCGTCCGCGGGCTTGCGGGCCGACGCGGAGGTGCTCGCACCGGCCATGCCCGGCTACGCCGCGACAATTCCCGCGAACGTGTCAACGCCCGATTCGGGGACAGCCGATCAGTTGTTGCGGAGCGCGGGCTACACCAAGGACGCGGGCACCTGGCGCAAGGACGGCAAGGCGCTCTCGCTCGTCGTCGCCTCGCCGGGGCAGCAGGAGCCGTACGCGAGCGTCGCGAAGGAGCTGGCACGCCAGCTCACGGCGGCGGGTGTGCAGGTCACGACCATCAACCCGGAGCCGAGGGACCTGTTCTCGAACCTGCTGGCCATGCCGGTATCGAGGGCGGGTCAGCCGGGCTCGGACGGCTCCGGGAACGTCGGCGTGGACATCGCGGTCGTCCCGCTGCCGACCGGCGGTGACCCGGCCACCGTGCTCGCCTCGACCTTCGGCTGCCGCCCCGGGCAGACCGGCGGCAGCACGTCGGGCAGCACCGCCGTCGTGCCGGCCAACCCGGCCGCGGTGTGCGACTCCGAGCTGCAGTCGACCATCGAGGAGGCGCTCACCGGCACGAAGACGATGGCCGAGGCCCTCACCGAGCTCGAACCGAAGCTGTGGGCGCAACACACGGTGATCCCCCTGTTCCAGCTCGCAGACACGCTGGGGCTCGGAAACGGCATTTCCGGCGTGACGCCGGGGCCGCCGATGGCTGGGCCGTTCGGGTCAGCCGTGAACTGGACACGTGGCGGCAAGTAACCAACGTATGTCCTCGTGTTAGCGGGAAGTCACCCTTTGGTCACAATCGTTCCCGGAGTGGTGACTCCTCGTGTTGAGGTTCCTAGCGTTCTCCGGCAGTGCGCCGACGCGTGCATTCGGTGTGACATAAGCTCCCGCCTAACGCGCAGGAGCGGTGTGGGCGCGAGCCCAGTGCTAGGAGGGCACACATAAATGAGGAGATGGAAAGCAGCTTCGGCCGTCACAGTGGCCGCGGCTGCCGCGCTCGTGCTGAGCGCCTGCAGCGGCGGCAGCGACGGCGGGTCGGACCAGAACGGTTCGAGCACCGACGTCAAGAGCATGGCCGTCGGCAAGGCGGAAAACGCCAACGCCGGCACGTACAAGCTGGGTGACGTGCCGAGCTGGCCCGGGCCGGTCACCATCGGTATCGACGACGCGTACTCGGCGTACAACAACCAGACGCCGGACAGCAACACGTCGTACAACACCTACATCCTGACTGCCGTCCTCGCCGGCTCCGACGTGCTGGACGGCAACAACAAGGTGTTGCTGAACAACGACGTCCTCGACTCCTGGGACGTGACCTCCACCAACCCGTACACGGTCACCTACAAGATCAAGCCGGGTGTCAAGTGGTCCGACGGCGTTGCCTGGAACTGCAAGGACTTCTACCTCGCGTGGCTGTCCGGCAGCGGCAAGGTCAAGGCGTTCAACGCCGCGTCGACGACGGGTTACGACCTGATCAACGACGCGAAGTGCGTTGACGACCAGACCTTCGTCACCACCTACTCGCAGCCCTACGTCGACTACAAGGGCCTGTTCGACAGCGCCCAGATGCTGCCGGCGCACATCCTCGAGAAGCAGACCGGCATCGCGGACATCACCAAGCTCACGCCGAGCAGCGACCCGGCCGAGCTGACAAAGGCCGGCGACTTCTGGACCAACGGCTGGAAGGGCTTCAAGGCCGACATCATGCCGGCGTCGGGCCCGTACATGATCTCCGCGTTCGACGAGAACCAGGGTGTCGTCACCCTGAAGAAGAACCCGCAGTGGATCGGCGCCAAGGGCGGTCCGGAGACGGTCATCGTCAAGAAGTTCTCGGACACGAAGGCGATGGCCACCGCGCTCCAGAACGGTGAGATCAACGTCGTCGCGTCGACGCAGCCGGACGCCACCGCCGCCGACACCCTCAAGGGCCTCTCGGCGCAGGGCGTGATCTACGGCTCCGCGCCGCAGCTGACGTACGAGCACCTGGACATGAACTACAAGAATGCGATCCTCAAGGACGAGGCAGCGCGCAAGGCGTTCTTCCAGGTCGTGGACCGCAAGGAGATCACCGACAAGCTCCTCAAGGAGGTGCAGTCGGACGTCGCCCCGACCAACAGCCTGATCTGGACCCCGGCCGAGGCCGGCTACAAGGACGCGGGCTACGGCACCACCGCCGGTGTCGGTGCGGCCGAGGCGAAGAAGACGCTGGAGGCCGACGGCTGGACCCTGGGTGCCGACGGCATCTACCAGAAGAACGGCCAGCGCTTCTCGGTGACGATCTCGCACAACAACAACTCGCGTCGTGACCAGACGGTCGAGATCATCCAGTCCCAGGCCAAGGCCGCGGGCATCGAGATCAAGAACGACAACGACCCGACGTTCCTCTCCGGTGGCCGCGTGAGCACCGGTAACTGGGACATCGCGTTGTTCGGCTGGTCGCAGGCGCCGTTCAAGTCGCAGTCGCAGCCGATCTACTCGACCGGCGGCAGCCAGAACTACCAGGCGTACAGCGACCCGAAGGTCGACGACGCGTTCAAGCAGGCCGTCGTGGCCACCGACGAGACCACGGCGAACCAGCACTACGCGGAGGCCGACAAGGGCATCGCGGCGGACTACGCTTCGCTGCCGCTGTTCGCGACGCCTTCCATGTGGGCGTTCCAGGGCGTGGACCGCGTGTACATGCAGTCGTACAACGGTGCGCTGTGGAACGTCGGTGAGTGGGAGCAGCGGAAGTAATCTTCCCGGCTGACCGACATCCCTGGTGGAGTCCGGGGGCGCGGGGTACGAACCCCCGGCCCCCGGACTTCCTCCGGAAGTAGCTGTCGACCGTTGGGCGACCCCCAGTACGGTGGACACCGGGCGCGGCTGCATACTTCCGGCCAGGCCCGGATGAGGAGCTATCTCGTTGAACCTGGTTATTTACATCCTTCGCCGGCTGGCGATTTCGATCCCCGTGTTGTTCGTCGGGACCTTCCTGGTGTTCCTGATGGTCGCCGCGACCGGGGATCCGCTGGCCGAGCTGCGGGGCCGCCCGAACATCAACCCCGAGGCGATCGCGCAGACCGCGCAGCAGCTGGGGCTCGACCTGCCGCTGGTGCCCCGCTACTTCCACTGGCTCGGGAACTTCCTGACCGGTGACTGGGGTGTCTCGGTCGCGCAGGGCAACGCCATGCAGCCCGTGTTCCCCAAGGTGATGAGCGCCTTCGAGGTCACCATCAAGCTGGTGGTCGGTGCCGAGATCCTCGCGCTGGTCGTCGGTGTGGCGGTGGGCGTGCTGGCCGCGGTCAAGCAGTACTCGATCGTCGACTACCTCGCCACGACGCTGGCGTTCTTCCTCTTCTCCATGCCGATCTTCTGCGTCGCGGTCGTCCTCAAGACGTACGCGATCCAGATCAACGGCTGGGTGCGCGATCTGGGCCTGACGGACTGGCTCGGCAACCCGTGGCTGAGAACGACGAGTCCGGAGAACCTCACATCGACCGGGTTCGGGGACTTCCTCGCGAAGTACTCGGGTGCCTACCTGCTGCCCACCCTGTCGATCATGGCGATCAGCTTCGCGGCGTACAGCCGGTTCCAGCGTGCTTCGATGCTGGAGACGCTGAACATGGACTACGTGCGCACGGCGCGGGCCAAGGGCATCTCCGGTTCCCGCGTCATCTTCCGGCACGCGTTCCGCAACGCGCTGATTCCGGTCGCCACCCTGTTCTCGGTGAACTTCGGCCAGGTCCTGACCGGTGCGATCATCACCGAGACCGTGTTCAACTGGCACGGCATGGGGACCCTGCTCGTCGATGCCGTCAACCACAACGATCCGAGTGTGCTGATGGGCTGGCTGGTCGTCGTCGCCGTCATGGTGGTGCTGGCCAACCTGGTCGCGGACCTGTTGTACGGCATCATGGACCCGAGGATTCGCGTTGGCTGACATGAATTCGCTGGTTGCCGGCGAGGCCGCCTCGTCCGCCCAGCGCGAAGGCACCCTTCCCCCCGAAGCGCTTCCGGAACCCGCCAGCCAGGGCAAACTGGTCCTGCGGAAGTTCCTGCGGCACAAGCTCGCCATGATCTCCACGGTGGTGCTGCTCGTCATCGTGCTGATCGCGGTGATCATGCCGATCTTCTGGCCGCACGCCTACGAGGACGCGGGTTCCCGTCGTTCGCGAAGCCGAGTGGCGACTTCCCGCTCGGTACCACCCAGGTCGGCAAGGACATGGTGTCGCAGATCCTGCGCGGTACCCAGTTCTCGCTGCTGATCGCGGTCGTGGTGTCCGTGCTGGGCACCCTGATCGGCGTGATCTTCGGCTCGCTCGCCGGGTACCTGCGGGGCTTCACGGACTCGGCGCTGTCCCGGCTGACCGATCTGTTCCTGATCGTCCCCCAGATCGCGGCCGCGGCCATCATGGCGAAGATGTTCGGGCACGGCAGCTGGTTCGTGGTGGCGATCGTGCTGGCGCTGTTCGCGTGGATGCCGATCGCCCGCATCACCCGCGCCGAGGCGATGGCCCTCTCCCAGCGCGAGTTCGTCGAAGCGGCGCGCGCGGCGGGCGCGGGCACGGGCCGGATCATCTTCCGGCACCTGGTCCCGAACATGGTCGGCAGCATCACGGTGAACGCGACGCTGGCCGTGGCGCAGGCGGTGCTGGTGGAGGCCGCACTGAGCTTCATCGGCCTCGGTGTGCAGCCGCCGGACACCTCGCTGGGCCGGATCATCCTGGAGAACTACGCGCAGGTCCAGACCCGCCCCTGGCTGTTCTTCGGCCCGTTCGTGGTGCTGGTCCTGATCTCGCTGTCGATCAACTTCATCGGTGACGGTCTGCGAGACGCCTTCGACCCCAGGCAACGACGGATGAAGGCATAAAAAAGCACAGTGGAAAAAAGGCGCCCGCCCCGACAAGGCAGGGCGCCTTTTTCTTTACTACACCCACACCAAAACCACCACCGAGCGACGCGAACGCGAGCGGCCCCAGGCCCCGCTCCTCCCCCGCCTCGATCCCCAGCTGCCTGAGCCAACCGTTAAACACTCAAGGATCGGGGCGGGGGAGGGGCCGCGCGGGCAGGGCGTTCACGCCCGGGGACCCCGGTACCCGGGCAGGCGGCCGGACCAAAGACACAAGATCAAAAGAATGCCTCGCCGGCGGGCAATACCGCTAAGTTAGTACGTTTTACCTGGTCAGGGCGTTACCGGAGGCTCTGTTCAGTCGTTCCCGCCGGTTAGGCGGTTCTCCACTTGAGACAGTCGCCGTTGCGGTTGAGGGGAATCTTCAATTGAGGCAACTGTTCTGTCGGGGTGTGACCGCTCTGTGGGCGACGCCTCCAAACGCCTCTGAGCTGCGGAAACTCGCCTAAACTTAGCGGTATTGGCCGGCGGGCAGGCTCCAGGATGATCGGGGCCCAAAGGGATCTCACCTGGGGTGGGTGGTCGAGTTGAGTGATCATCCCGTCGCCTGCGGTTTGTGCATGGACCACCGGTTTCAGGCGACGGGATGATCACCCAACTCTGGGGTTGCTGCGCGAAGGGCCCCTTCCGCTGGCGCGGAAGGGGCCCTTCGCCGCTCGGCTCTCAGTCGGCCACTGGGGCCAGTTTCCCGGCTTCCCAGGCCGCTCGCCGTTCGGCCTGGAGGACCGGGTCCGCGACCGGGGCGGCCGACAGCAGGCGCCTCGTGTACTCCTGCTGCGGGTTGTGCAGCACCTGGTCCCGCTCGCCGACCTCGACGAGCTTGCCGCGCTGCATCACGGCCACCCGGTCGGCCAGGAGGTCGACGACCGCGAGGTCGTGGCTGATGAACAGGCACGCGAAGCCCAGGGACTGCTGCAGCCCGAGGAACAGGTCCAGCACGCGCGCCTGCACCGACACGTCCAGCGCGGAGGTCGGTTCGTCGGCGATCAGCAGTTGCGGGTCCAGCGCCAGCGCACGGGCGATGGACACGCGCTGCCGCTGCCCGCCCGACAGCTCGTGCGGGTAGCGGTTGCGGTACTGACCAGACAGCTCGACACTGTCCAAAAGCGACACAACACGATCGTTGAGTTGCTTGCCCTGGAACATCTTGTGCAGCACCATCGGCTCGGCGATCGATTCACCGATGGTCATCTTCGGGTCCAGTGTGGACGCCGGGTCCTGGAACACGATGGAGAAGTACCGGCGCAGCGGCCGCAGCTCCTTCGTGGACAGGTTGGTGATGTCACGACCCGCGATCGACACCGTGCCCTGCGTGGGCTTGAGCAGGCGGATCGCGCAGCGGCCGACCGTGGACTTGCCCGAACCGGACTCGCCCACGAGCCCCAGGATTTCGCCCTTGTTGATGTGCAGCGACACCCCGTCGACGGCCCGGTTCTTCGCCTGGCCGCGCTTGCCCGGGTACTCCAGCACCAGGTCCTTGATCTCCAGCGCGGGCGCGTCGGTCTGGATCTGGCCTTCCAGCTCGCTGTCGGACAGGCGGATCTTCTCGTCCACGTCCTCCTGCACCGGCGTCTCGTCCAGCAGGCGACGACCGGCGGGGCGCTGGCCGAGGACCGGCACGGCGGCCAGCAGGCGCCGCGTGTAGTCCTCCTTCGGCGAGGCGAACAGCTCGTGCACCGGGGCCTGCTCGACGATCTCGCCCTGGTACATCACGACGACCCGGTCGGCCAGGTCCGCGACGACACCCATGTCGTGCGTGATCAGCACGATCGCGGTGTTCAGGGTGTCCCGCAGCTTCCGCAGCAGGCCGAGGATCTCCGCCTGCACCGTGACGTCGAGCGCCGTCGTCGGCTCGTCCGCGATGATCACCTTCGGGTCGCACGCGATGGCCATCGCGATGACCACGCGCTGGCGCAGACCACCCGACAGCTGGTGCGGGTACTGCCGGAAACGCTCCTCCGGGCTGGGGATGCCGACCATGTCGAGCAGCTCCACCGCCCGCTTGTCGGCGGCCTCGCGCGAGATGTCCTGGTGCGCGCGCAGCGCCTCCCGGATCTGCCAGCCCACCGTGTACACCGGGTTCAGGGCGCTCATCGGCTCCTGGAAGATCATCGCGATGTCGTTGCCGCGGACCTTCCGCATGTCCTTGTCCTTGAGCCCGACCAGCTCGCGGTCGTCGAGGCGCAGGTCACCGGAGATCTTGCTCGTCTTGGGCAGCAGGCCGAGCACCGACATCGAGGTGACCGACTTGCCCGAACCGGACTCGCCGACGACCGCGACGATCTCGCCGGGCTTGACGTCGAAGCCGATGCCCTTGACCGCCTCGACCACGCCGTCGTCGGTCGCGAAGGAGATCTTGAGGTCCGCGATGGACAGGACGGAACCCGAGGCGGCCAGCCTCGCCGTCGTCGCTTCAGTGCTCACCAAGTGGCCCTTCGTGGGGGAAAACGTTCCACGCTGTACAGCGCAACTTCGCGCGAGGATATCCGAGGATCCCCCGACGAAGGTCGGCAGACTGTAAATATTCTGAATCAGTGCCAAAGCGATTACTGCTGGTCCACGCCCATCCGGACGACGAAACCATCACCACGGGCGGCACCATGGCGCGCTACGTGGCCGAGGGTGCCGAGGTCGTACTGGTGACCTGCACGCTGGGCGAGGAGGGCGAGATCATCCCGCCGGAACTCGCCGGGCTCGGCTCCTGGGCGGCCGACCAGCTGGGCGGCTACCGCTCCGGTGAACTCTCCGCCGCCCTGCGGGAACTCGGCGTGACCGAGCACCGCTACCTCGGCGGCATCGGTGGCTGGCGCGATTCCGGCATGGCGGGCACCCCCGCCGCCGAGCACCCCCGCGCGTTCGCGAGCGGCTCCCTCGAAGACCAGGTGCTCCAGCTGCAGGTGATCGTCGACGAGGTCCGGCCGGACGTGCTCGTGACGTACAACTCCTTCGGCGGCTACGGCCACCCCGACCACATCCGCGCGCACGAAATCACGATGGCCGTGGCCGACTCCGCCCGCCGCGTCTTCCACATCGCCGCCGGCGGGGGTGCCGTCCTGCCGCCCGAGGCGCCGCCGAACGAGATCACCACGACGATCGACATCCGCCCGTACCTGGACCGGAAGATCGCCGCCCTGCGCGCCCACGCGACCCAGGTGACCGTGGACCCGCCCGAGTTCGCGCTGTCCAACGGCGTGCCGCAGCCGATCGGCGAGGAGGAGTACTTCACGCTGGTCAAAGGCCCGCGCGAGGGCGCGGAAACGGACCTGTTCGGAGGCCTGGAATGAGCGTGTTCCAGCGGGTCCTCCTGGTGCTGCTGCTCCTCGACACCGTCCTGCTGGCGACGCTGGAACTGTTCTTCCTGCCGCTGCGCGTCGGCGGCACGGTGCCCCTGCCCATCACGGTGCTGGTCGCGATCGCCACCACGCCGCTGCTGGTCATGCTGGCCGCGCGGCTCGTGCACCCCAAGGCGGCGTTTGCCCCGCTGGCGTTGTGGGTACTGACGATCGTGGTGCTCGGCCTGACGGGACCGGGCGGTGACCTCGTGCTGATCCAGGACTGGCGCGGCCTGCTGCTGATCGCGGGCGGGGCTCTGCCCGCGGCGCTCACGCTCGGCGGCTCGCTCGCCGTGCCGGGAAGGAAGTGACGTGGCCGAAGCCATCTCCGACCGGCAGATCGTCAGGGTGCTGCGCCCGTTCGTCCGCGCGGCGCAACCCGTGCTGCGCGCGATGTGCCGGCCAGGGCGCATCGAAGGCCTAGCCAACGTGAAGCTCCCCGGCTCGGCGGCCTGGGACGCGATGGACCGGCAGCAGCACATCGACTGGTGGATCAACCGCGTGGGCAGGCTCACGTCGCTGGTGACCGCGATCCCCGGCATCGGCGGCGCGCTCGCGGACCGCCTCCCCGTGCAGGACGCGCTCGGCGCGAGCGCGCAGGGGCTGCTGCTGTGCGCGATCGCGGGCGAGCACGGCATCGACGACGTGGGCGAGCGCGTGCGGTTGCTCGCTTGGGTGTTGTTCCAGCGCGACATCGATCCGACGCTCGCCGCGGGCAGGCACGGCGAGGCGGAGGACGCGAAGACCGCCGAGCTCGCCGGGGAGTTCGACGAGCACGACGGCAAGCGGTTCAGCGCGAAAGCGGCGGCGACGACCTTGTGGCGCATGGGACGTTCGCTGTTGGCGGTGTCCGGCGAACTGGAGAAGCGGCCGCGCGGCCGCTTCTACCAGCGTGCGCTCGGGATGCTGCCCGTCGTCGGCATCGCGGGCGACTACCTCGCCGAGCGCTCCGGCCTCAAGCGCGTCGCGAAGCGGGCCGACGCGTGGCTCAGTGGCGCCAGAACATGAACGCGTAGTTGCCCGCGCTGGCGTCGAAGGTGCTGCCGCCGATGGCGCGGAACACGAAGTCCGAGAGGTCCCAGAACACGTTCGCCACGGCGGGCACGGCGAACAGCAACGCGAACAGCGCGAGCGGTGCCCACGGCCGCACCTTCGCGGCGAACTCGCGCGTCTGCGGCGACAGGTACGGCTCGATCGCGCCGAACCCGTCGAGCCCCGGCACGGGCAGGATGTTCAGCACGAACGTCAGGATCTGCAGCAGTGCCAGGTACGACAGGCCGTAGGACAGCCCGTCGGCCATCGGGATGAAGGCCACGGCCAGCGACAGCAGCAGGCCGATCACGAAGTTGCTCAGCGGCCCCGCCAGCGAAACCCAGGACGACGCGGCACGCGAGCGCAGTGCCCACCGGTTGATCCACACCGCGCCACCGGGCAGCGGGATGCCGCCGATCGCGAGCAGGATCAACGGGAGCACGAGCGACAGCACGGGATCGGTGTAGCGCCGGACGTCGAGGTTCAGGTAACCCTTTCCGACTACGGAGTGATCTCCGCCCTTGTACGCCAGGAAGGCGTGCCCGAACTCGTGCAGGGTGAGTGAGGCTGCCCACCCCGCGACTACGAGAACGAAGATCCCGCCGATCACCATCGGGTCTTCGTTCGCCGAGCCGAGGGAGTCCGCGTCACCGAACGCGGCCAGTAGGCCACCCACTACGGTGAGCGCGAGGATGCCGAGGAACACGGGACTGGGTCTGACCGCTGATCGCTGCACGCGCACAGTCTGTCGTATCCGTCCGGGTAGCTGTCGGCGTGTCCCCTTGCGCGAATAGGCATCAGGGTCCCCCGAACTCGCTACTCGGCTTGACCTGGCCGCATTACACGGGTGTAATCACATTGCTGTCATTCGACGCGGCAAGGGGGTGTCGGATGCGGCTTCAACACCGCCAGCCTGGGGAGTGCGTGGAAGCAGAGGAGGCGGAAGTGCGGTTGGAAGCAGACGGAAGGGAATGGGGGCAGGTCGTGGAGTGGGGAGCGAACCCGGACGAGGAACTGGGTGAGCTCATCGACATCTTCGACCCGGCCGAGCCGCCGGAGTGGCAGGACCGCGCGCTCTGCGCGCAGACCGACCCGGAGGCGTTCTTCCCCGAGAAGGGCGGATCGACCCGCGAAGCCAAGCGGATCTGTCAGGGCTGTGAAGTGAAGAGCGAGTGCCTCGAGTACGCGCTGGCCCACGACGAACGCTTCGGCATCTGGGGCGGACTGTCCGAACGGGAGCGTCGCAAGCTCAAGAAACGCGCGGTCTGAAGGAGAAACGAGCTGGGCGGGCTCTGCTCGCGGAGTGCGCTCGCCGCGCTCGTTCCTCGGTGCGCTTCGGGGGTCGAACCCCGAGCCCCCTGGGCCCCGGTGCTTGGTCCTGTTGCGTAGTTTGGTGCGGTGCAGCAGGCGGGAGAGTCGTTGGCAGGGGACCGGGCCGGGCAGTCGTTCAGCCGGAGATTCGCCCCTCCGGCAAGCCTTTTCGTCGTCCTCACCGCGCTCGGGCTGGCCGTCAACGGCGGCAGGCTCGGACTCGATCTCGCCGGCGGGCGGTTGCTGCCCGTCGGTTCGCTGGGCGAAACCTGGTCGACCTACCTCGCGGGCTGGCACCAGACCGGCGGCGGCACGGCCAGTGCCGCGCCCACCTCGCTCGCCATCCTCGGTGCCCTCGGCGCGATCTTCGTACCGCTGGGCGGTCCGCCCGCGCTCGTCGCGGTGCTGCTGATCGGTGACGCACCGCTCGCCGGTTTGTCCGCGTACGCCGCCACTCGACGGCTGCCCGTTTCACGCTGGACGCGTGCCGCTGTGTCCGCCGCGTACGCCTTGCTGCCCGCCGCGACGGCGTCCGTCGCGCAAGGGCGGCTCGACGTCGTGGTCGTGCACATCGTGTTGCCGCTCGTGATCTCCGGAATCGCGGGACTGCTCGCCAACACGGGCGCGCGCTGGCTCTACCGCGCGTCCGCCTGCGCCGTCGGCGTCGCGGTGCTGGGCGCGTTTTCCCCGCTGGCACACGGACTCGCGTTGCTGGGTCTCGTCGCGGGGTTCGTCGTCCTCCCGCCGGGCGAGTCCATCCTGCGCCGCATCGCGTCGGTGGGCATCGTCGTGCTGCTGCCGCTCGCGCTGTTGCTGCCCTGGCCCACGGTGCTGGTCAACCAGCCCGCGTTGCTGCTGCACGGGCTCACCGGTCCCGCACCCGCGCCGCCCGCGGCGGATCTCGTCGGGCTGTACCCGGGTGGTGCCGGAGCGTGGCCGATCGGCGTCGCGTTGCTGGTGGCCGTGATCTTCGCCGTCGCGGTGCGCCCGAGGGCCTTGCTGAGCGCCGGGCTCGCGCTCGTCGTGCTGGGCGCGTGCGGGCTCGCCGTCGTGTTGCTGGTGCCGGTGAAACCGTTGCAGGGCGGGGCGGAAGCGGTCGGTTACACCGGCGTTCCGTTGCTGGTGCTGAGCGCCGGGTTGCTGTGGATCGTGCTCAACGCGTGCGCCGCGGGTACCGCGCTCGCCGTGCTCCCGCGGATCGCCGCGGTCGCGGCGGTCGTCGTCGTGCTCGTACTCGGCACGGGAGCGGTGCTCGCGGGACGCGGCGGGCCCCTGCACTCCGGCGGTGGTGACCGGCTGGTCGCCGCTCAGTCCGACGAACTCGCCCGCACCGGCCGGTCGGTGCTGGTCGTCGGCTCGGGCGAGGAGCCGACGCGCCAGGCGGGCGGGCGGCTGCCGTTGTTCGGAGACGACCAGCTGGCGCTGACCGCCGCCACCCCGGGCCGGCTCACCTCGTGGGAGGCGGCGCTCACGCAACCGTCGACGGGAGCGACCAGAGCGGCCCTGTCCGGGGCGACCGCCGCGGGGGTGCTGTTCGTGGTGCTGCCGCCGGGGCAGACCGCGGCCCCCATCGTCGCGCTCGCCCCGGATCTCGCCGTGGCCGCGCAACCCACCGCCAATGGACGAGCCGTGCTGCGGTTGCTCGCGCCGTCGGGTCAGGTGGTGCTCGTGCCCGCGGCGGTGGCCAAGCAGGCGGTCACGTCCTCGTCGCCGTCGAACACCTCGGGTGTCACGCCCGTCGACGCCGACCTCCCGGACGTGCACGTGCGGGTGTCGGACGGCACCGCGGGGCGGCTGCTGGTGCTGTCGGCCGAGCAGGAGGCCGGCTGGCAGGCGACGGTGAACGGCAAGGCGGAGCCGATCGTCCCGGCGTGGGGCCACCAGGTGGCCGTGTCGGTGCCGCCGGAGCCCTCCGAGGTCACCATCGAACACCCGTCGACGCTGCGTGACGTGCTGCTCCTGGTGCAGGTGGCGGCGGTGCTGTTCGCCGCGCTGACCGCGATCCCCGGCCCGGCCCGCCTTCGATGACGCGACCCTCGTGGTGGTGAGCGGGCCGCCCGGCGCGGGCAAGACCACGCTGGCCCACGCGCTCGCCGCGCGGATCGGCTGCCCGGCGATCTGCCGCGACGAGATCAAGGAGGGCATGGCCCACGCCACGCCCGACCCCGCCCCCGGCCCGCGCGACGAGCTGAGCGTCCGCACCCTGCCGGTCTTCTTCGGCGTGCTGGACCTGCTGCTGCGCGCGGGCGTGACCACCGTGGCGGAGGCGGCGTTCCAGGACCGGTTGTGGCGTCCGGGGCTGGAGCCGCTGCGGGAACTGGCGCGGCTGCGCGTCGTCCACTGCACCGTCGACGCCGAGGTGGCCGCCATGCGCATCCGCCGCCGCCGCGAGCAGGACGCGCGGCGCGCGGTCCACGAGGCGTCCGACCCGCTCGACGCCGCGCAGCAGGCACTGCTCCACGACGCCTTCCAGCGGGTCGCCGTCGACGCGCCGTGGCTGGAGGTCGACACGACCGATGGCTACCGGCCCGGGCTCGACGAGATCGCGGCCTTCGTCCGCTGAGGTGGCTACTCGCCTTCGATGACGTCCGGCTCCACGTTCAGGTAGCCCGCGACCTGCTCGACCAGCACGTCGTGCACCAGCTCGGCCAGCTCGTTCGGGTCCTTCGCGCGGGCCTCCAGCGGCCGCCGGTACAGCACGATGCGGGCCCGCGTGGGCATGCCCGTGCGGTCCACCCCCGCCGGGACCAGCCGCGACAGGGGCACCGACCCGTCGTGCAGCACGCCGTCGGCCTGCGCCTGGCCGTTGCCGCGGACCTCGGGCACGTCGTCCACCGCGACGTCGAGCTTCGTCAGCTGGTCACGCCAGCGGGCCTCGATGGGCTCCAGCGCGTCCAGGACCAGCTGGTCGAACTTCTCCGCCCGGCTCGCCGCCGCGGGCAGGGACGCCGGGTACAGCGGACCGCGCAGGCCGCGACCGTGGCGGTCTCGGCGGACGCGCCGCTGTTGCCGGGAACTGCGAGCGGTGGACACACGAGGAAGGTTACCGCCCCCATCCGGTGTGCCTGCGCACACTTGTCGGTGGGAGGCAGTATCGTCCGTGTTCGTGTCGAGCGTACGAAAGTGTTCGCGGACGGGGTGCCTCCAGCCCGCTGTCGCCACGCTGACCTACGCCTACAGCGATTCGACCGCGGTGGTCGGTCCCCTCGCGACGGCGTCGGAGCCGCATTCCTACGACCTGTGTGAAGAGCACGCGCTCCGGCTGACCGCGCCCAAGGGCTGGGAAGTCGTGCGGCACGAGGGCTCCTTCGCCGAACCGGACCGGTCGGACGACGAGCTGACCGCGCTCGCCGAAGCCGTCCGCGAGGCGGGCCGTTCCGACCGCCCCGCGCCGCCGCCCGCCGAGCCGGACGGCACCTCCGGTCGTCGCGGGCACCTCCGTGTCCTCCCGGACCCGATCTCGTAGCTTCCCCCGGTACGCTTTCCGGCATCCGAACCTGTCGAACTGTCGGGGAGAAGCGCGTGTCAGACCTGTCCGCCATCGTCAAGGCGTACGACATCCGTGGGGTGGTCGGCGAGCAGTTGAACGCCGACCTGGTCCGGGACTTCGGAGCCGCCTTCGCGCTGCTGATCAAGCCCGAGTCCCCGGCCGTCGTCATCGGCCACGACATGCGCGAGTCGTCACCGGAGCTGGCCAGGGCGTTCGCGGACGGGGTCACCTCGCAGGGGCTGGACGTGGTGCTCATCGGTCTCGCCAGCACGGACGAGCTGTACTTCGCCTCCGGCTCGCTCAACCTCCCCGGCGCGCAGTTCACCGCCAGCCACAACCCCGCCCAGTACAACGGCATCAAGATGTGCCGCGCCGGCGCCGCCCCGGTCGGCCAGGACTCCGGCCTCGCCGAGATCCGCGACACCGTCGAGCAGGGCGTCCCGGCCTTCGAGGGGCAGCCCGGCACGGTCACCGAACGCGACGTCCTCGCCGACTACGCTGCCTACCTGCGCGAACTCGTCGACCTTTCGGGCATCCGGCGGCTGAAGGTCGTCGTGGACGCGGGCAACGGCATGGGCGGGCACACCGTGCCCACCGTGTTCGAGGGCCTGCCGATCGACCTCGTGCCGATGTACTTCGAGCTGGACGGCAGCTTCCCCAACCACGAGGCGAACCCGCTCGACCCGAAGAACCTCGTCGACCTGCAGGCCAAGGTGCGCGAGGTCGGGGCCGACGCGGGGCTGGCCTTCGACGGTGACGCCGACCGCTGCTTCGTGGTCGACGAGAACGGCGACCCGGTGTCGCCGAGCGCGATCACCGCGCTGGTCGCCACGCGTGAGCTGGCCAAGGAGCCCGGCTCGACGATCATCCACAACCTGATCACCTCGCACGCGGTGCCCGAGATCGTCACCGAGCACGGCGGCAAGCCGGTCCGCACGCGCGTCGGGCACTCGTTCATCAAGGCGGAGATGGCCCGCACCGGGGCGATCTTCGGCGGCGAGCACTCGGCGCACTACTACTTCCGCGACTTCTGGCGCGCCGACACGGGCATGCTCGCCGCGATGCACGTGCTGGCCGCGCTCGGCGAGCAGGAGCGCCCGCTGTCCGAGCTGACCAGCGAGTACAAGCGCTACGAGGCCTCCGGCGAGATCAACTCCACGGTCGACGACCAGGTCGCCCGGCAGCTGGCGGTCAAGGACGCCTTCGTCGCCCGCGAGGGTGTCATCACGGACGAGGTGGACGGGCTGACCGTGCAGCTGCCCGACGGCTCGTGGTTCAACCTCCGCCCGTCCAACACCGAGCCGCTGCTCCGGCTCAACGTCGAGGCGCCGACGAAGGAAGCCGTGCAGGCGCTCACCGACGAAGTCCTCGCGATCGTCCGTGGTTGACCACCCGATCGCGTGGTAAGGAGAAGATATGGCTCTCGCGCTTGACCCGCAGCTGCTGGAGATCCTGGCGTGCCCGTCGCCGGACCACGCCCCGCTGCGCCCCGGCACGCCCGACGATGCCGACGCGGACGCGCTGACCTGCACGTCGTGCGGGCGCGTCTACCCGGTGCGCGACGGCATCCCCGTCCTCCTGCTCGACGAAGCGACCCAGCCCACCAGCGCCGATGGTGCTTGACGACGCGCTCCTGGACGACCCCGCGCGGCTGGCGGAGGCGGACACCACGGGGCTGCTGCGGGCCGCGGCGATGGCGGGCGCCCAGGTGCGCTCCACGACGGAGCTGGCTGCGGACATCGAGCTGGCCGACCGGCTCGACGTCGGCAGGCCGCGGGCGCTCGTGCTGGTGGTCCGGCCCGGTGTCGGCCGGGCGCTGACGAAGCTGCTCGCCGCGTTGCTCGCGCCGTCGTGCCCCGTGCCGGTGGTGATCTCCGACGCCGTGCCCAGCTGGATCGGGGCGCTGGACGTCGTGTTCGCCCACACCGACGACCCGGCCGACCGCGAGCTGGCGGCAGGGGTCGAACGGGCCGCCCGGTTCGGCGCGGGCGTCGTGGTGTCCGGCCCGCAGGAGGGGCCGGTAGCGGCGGCCATCGCGGGCAAGGGTGCGCTGCTCACCCCGCGGATCCCGGTGCCGCCGGAGCTGACCTTCTCCCGCGGCCTGGCCGCCGGGTTGCTCACCGCCAACGCGCTCGGCCTGCTCGTCGCCGACGTCGAGGCGCTCGCCGACCAGCTCGACGCCGAGGCCGAACGCGGGCACCTCGGCCGCGACTCGTTCGCGAACCCGGCCAAGGCGCTGGCGCTGCGGCTGGCCGACCGCGTGCCGATGCTGTGGGGGCTGGATCCCGCCGCCGTCGCGGTGGCCGAGCACGCCGCCTACGAGCTCGGTGCCTACGCGGGCATGGTGTGCGACGCCGCCCACTACCGGCAGGCGCTGGCCCGGCCGGCGCTGCACCGCGCCGCCGTCGTGAACTCCGGTGAGCAGGACATCTTCGCCGACCCCGACTTCGACGACGTGGGCCCGAAACCGCGCGTGCTGCTGCTCGCCGTGCACGGCGGACCGACCGCGGACGCGGCCCGGTACGAGGCCTCACATACCCTTCCCGGGGCCGGAACCATCGCTCCCGGGGACGAGATCCCCGGGGACGAGCCTGTGCGCGCGGGCGTGCTCGCGCTACGGTTCGAGCTGGCCGCCGTCTACCTCGGGCTCGCGGCGGGAAGCTTGGGCGGAGCCGGTCACTACGCGCCGGCCACGGCGTGACCCCGAGCCTCTGGACGAAGAACAGCGCCCCCGACGGGGCGCCGAGGAGTTGAGAACACAGTGGAGCTGCTCCGCAATGCCGTGCGGCCCTACGCGTGGGGTTCGCGGACGACGATCCCGGAGCTGCTGGGCCGCGAGGTGCCCGCGCCGCACCCGGAAGCCGAGCTGTGGATGGGCGCGCACCCGGGAGACCCGTCGCACGTGGTCGGGCCGGACGGGAGCGAGCGCAGCCTGCTGGAGCTCATCGAGGCCGATCCGCACGCCCACCTGGGGCCGGAGTGCTCGCAGCGCTGGAACAACCGGCTGCCGTTCCTGCTGAAGATCCTCGCGGTCGAGGAGCCGCTGTCGATGCAGGCGCACCCGTCGGCCGAGCAGTCGGCCGAGGGCCACGCGCGCGAGGAGGCGGCGGGAATCCCGCGCGACGCGCCGAACCGCAACTACCCGGATCCCACGGCGAAACCCGAGCTCGTGTGCGCGCTGACGGAGTTCCACGCGCTCGCCGGGTTCCGCGAGCCGGAGCGGACGATCAAGCTGCTGCGCGCGATCGAGACGCCGGGGCTGGCGAAGTACACTGAACTGCTGGCCGCGCAGCCCGACCCCGACGGCATGCGGGCGCTGTTCACCACGTGGATCACGCTGCCGCAGGCGATCCTCGACGAGCTGCTGCCCGAGGTGCTCGACGCGTGCGTGCTGCACGTCAAGGACCACGGCGAGTTCGACACCGAGTGCCGCACGATCCTGGAGCTGGGCGAGGCGCACCCGCGTGACGCCGGCGTGCTGGCGGCGCTGCTGCTCAACCGGCTCACGCTGAGCGCGGGCGAGGCGATCTACCTGCCAGCCGGGAACCTGCACCTGTACCTGCACGGCACCGCCGTGGAGATCCTGGCCAACTCGGACAACATCCTGCGCTGCGGGCTCACGCCCAAGCACGTGGACGTGCCGGAGCTGCTGCGCGTCGTGGACTTCACCTGCTGCGACATGCCGGTCCTGTCCGGCGAGCCCAGCGACTGCGGCGCCGTCTACCACACGGACGCGCCGGAGTTCGAGCTTTCGCGCTGCGACTGGGCCGCGGGCGAGCGGGGCGACCTGCGCGTCACGACCGGAGTGCCGCAGATCCTGCTGTGCACCGCGGGCCGCGTCCTCGTCACCGCGGACGACGGCAAGGAGCTGGAGCTGGGCCGCGGCCAGTCGATGTGGCTGCCCGCGTCCGATCCCGCCGTGCGTGTCCGGCCGGTCGGCGAGGGCCGCACGCAGCTGTTCCGCGCCACGTCCGGGCGGTAGTCACTTCTTCTTGACCGGCGTGATCACGCGCGGCCGGATGTGCTCGTAGACGACGCTCGTGCGCACGTCGGCGACCTCCGGCCGCTGCGTGAGCCGGTCGATGACGAACGCGTACAGCGCGTCGTTGTCCGGCACCGCGACGTGCACCAGGAAGTCCTCGCCGCCGGAGACCACGAACACGCCCACCGTCTCGGGTAGCAGCGTGACCCACTCGCGGAACGCCTCGATCACCCGGCGCGACGGCGGCCGCACGCGCAACGCGATGAGCGCCTGCACCGGTCGGCCGATCTCCGCGAGGTCCACGTCGAGCAGGAAGCCGCGGATGATGCCCCGCTCGCGCATCGACCGCACGCGCTCCAGCGACGTGGAAGGGGAAACCCCGGTCGCGGCGGCGAGTTCGCGGTTGGTCCGCCGTGCGTCGCGCTGCAGTTCCCGCAGAAGTGCCTGATCTAGTTCGTCCAACTCGGCCATGCCCGCTCCTTCGTCGAATTAAGTTTGGCGCTGGTGGATCTCTGCTACATCTTTACCTAGCTTCTGCGGACGTGAGCACAGAACATCAGGAACTACAGGCGTTGATCGAGGCTGACGTTCGGCGGGGCGCGGGCACGCGCACGGCGAAGGTGAAGTGGGTGATCGTCGCCGACCAGTCGCTCGGGCCGGGGCTGGTCGCCAACGCCACCGCGTGCCTGGGCGCGTCCGTGGCGGCGGTGTTCCCCGGCCTCGTCGGCGAGCCGGTCGAGGACGGCTCGGGGCAGGCGCACCCGGGGCTGCCGTGGAGCGGGTGCTCGATCCTCGGCGGCGATGCGGCGAAGGTGCGGGAGATCCGGACGAAGGCGATGAGCAAGGAGGGGCTGTTCGTCGCGGACATGTCGAAGCACGCGCAGGCGAGCCGGAACTACGAGGAGTACCGCGCCGCGGTGGGCGGCGGCGAGGAGGCGGACCTCAGCTACTACGCGGTGAGCCTCGTCGGGCCCCGCAACAGGTCGACAAGCTGGTCGGAGGCCTCCCACTGCTGCGGTGATCCCCGGGGGTGGTTGGGGGTTGTCTGGGGGTCGGCCGGTGCGCCACGGTTTGGCTGTGGTGGCTCGGCTTCGGGGTGGCGTGGGAAGCGGCCGCGCCTGCCGGATCGGGGCCTACCGGCCGCGCCGATAGGGTCTGGGCGCTTCCTGGCCGATTCTCCTGCCTGTCGTGGCCTGTGGGGAGGCCTCGCATCGCTGCGGTGATCCCCATGCTGCGCCGGGATGCTTGCCGCGACGGCGGCCCGTCCTGGCGAGGCCGTGGCGGCTCGGCTCCGGGATCGGGTGGGAACCAGCCGAACCCCGCCGATCCGGGCCTACTCGCCGCGCCGTCGATCGGGCCCGGGCCGCCTCCTGGCCGATTCTCCGGTCCCTCGCGGCCTGGTCGGAGGGCCTCGCGCTGCCGCGGTGATCTCCGGCCCCGTAGGCTGCATCCCGGACATTTCGGGAGATCGGACCTCAGGGAGTCAGCGTGTCGGCAGGCGGGGGAACCAAGGCGATTCTCGCGGCGCTGGGCGCCAACGCCGGGATCGCGGTGGCCAAGTTCGTCGGGTTCCTGTTCACCGGGTCGTCGTCCATGCTCGCCGAGTCGGTGCACTCGCTCGCCGACACGTCCAACCAGGGGCTGCTGCTGCTCGGCCAGCGCACGTCCCGCCGGCGGGCGACGCGCGAGCACCCGTTCGGCTTCGGCCGGGACCGGTACTTCTACTCGTTCATCGTGGCGCTGATGCTGTTCACGCTCGGCTCGGCGTTCGCGCTCTACGAGGGCATCCACAAGGTCGAGCACCCCGAACCGCTGACGTCGCCGCTGGTCGCCGTGGTCATCCTGGTCGTCGCGATCTGCCTGGAGGGCTACAGCTTCTTCACCGCGATGGGTGAGTCGCGCAAGATCAAGGGTGACGTTTCGTGGTGGGGCTTCATCCGGCAGTCCCGTACGCCGGAGCTGCCGGTCGTGCTGCTGGAGGACACCGGCGCGCTGCTCGGTCTGGTGTTCGCGCTGGCGGGCGTCGGGCTGGCGGAGCTGACCGGCGACCCGGTGTGGGACGGTATCGGCACCATCGCGATCGGCTCGCTGCTCGGGGTGATCGCGATCATCCTCATCGTCGAGATGAAGAGCCTCCTGATCGGCGAAGGCGCCACGGAGCAGCAGCTCGACACGATCTGCACCGAGCTGGCGGCGGGCAAGGTCGAGCGGGTGATCCACATCCGCACGCAGTACCTCGGCCCGGAGGAGCTCCTCGTGGCGGCCAAGCTGGCCCTCGCCCCGAACCTGACGGTCGCCGAGGTGGCCCAGGCCATCGACGACGCGGAGGCCCGAGTGCGGGCGAAGGTGCCGATCGCGCGGCTGATCTACCTGGAGCCCGACCTGGACCGGCAGCCCGCCTGATTCGCGGGGATGGCCGTCGTGGATGGAGCGCCGAGGCGGCCGACGTGGGGCGGTGGGGGCACGTCTGGCAGCCAGACAGGGGCCCGTCCGCCTGATCCGCGCGGGCCCACCGCCTGAAAACCCGACCCCCGCCCCGGACCGGCCCCCGCCTGATTCGCCGCTTTCACCCTGCCGGGTTAAGGTGACCAACCAGACCTGAGATCCAGGTGACCGGGAGGAGCGTACCTTGCCAGGCAACGGGTTGTGGCGGACCAAGTCCATCGAACAGTCCATAAAGGACACCGATGAGCCGGAAACCAGACTGCGTCGCAACCTCTCCGCGTGGGACCTGACGGTCTTCGGCGTCGCGGTCGTGATCGGGGCGGGGATCTTCACCCTGACCGCGCGCACCGCGGGCGACTACGCCGGGCCGTCGGTGTCGCTGGCGTTCGTCTTCGCCGCGATCGCGTGCGGGCTCGCCGCGCTGTGCTACGCCGAGTTCGCCTCGACGGTCCCCGTCGCGGGCAGCGCGTACACCTTCTCCTACGCCACGTTCGGCGAGTTCATGGCGTGGGTCATCGGCTGGGACCTGGTGCTCGAACTGGCCGTCGGCGCGGCGGCCGTCGCCAAGGGCTGGTCGGTCTACCTCGAGACCGTGCTCGGCTACCTCTTCGGCGACGGCGCGAAGACCACGTTCTCGATCGGCGGCCTCGACGTCGACTGGGGTGCGTTGCTGCTGGTCGTCGTGCTGGCGACCGTGCTGGCGGTGGGCACGAAGCTGTCCTCGCGGGTGTCGATGGTGATCACCGCCGTCAAGGTGCTGATCGTGCTGTTCGTCATCGTGCTCGGGATCTTCTACATCAAGGGCGCCAACTACTCCCCGTTCATCCCGCCCGCCGCCGGCAGCGGGTCCGGTGAGTCCGGCGTCAACCAGTCGCTGTTCTCGCTCATCGCGGGCGGCGCCAGCAGCTCGTTCGGCGCGTTCGGCCTGCTCGCCGGTGCCTCGCTGGTGTTCTTCGCGTTCATCGGCTTCGACATCGTGGCCACGACGGCCGAGGAGACGAAGAACCCGCAGCGCGCCGTGCCGCGCGGCATCTTCGGCTCGCTCGCGATCGTCACCGTGCTCTACGTCGCCGTATCGCTCGTGGTCGTCGGCATGGTGCCCTACACCGACCTCGCCACCAAGGCGGGCGACGGCAGCCACAAGACGCTGGCCACCGCGTTCTCCGCGAACGGCGTCGACTGGGCCGCCAACGTGATCTCCGTCGGCGCGCTCGCCGGCCTCACCACGGTCGTCATGGTGCTGATGCTGGGCCAGGTCCGGGTGCTGTTCGCGATGTCGCGCGACGGCCTGCTGCCGCGCAAGCTCGCCCGCACCGGCCGCAACGGCACCCCCGCCCGCGCGACGCTCCTCGTCGGCGCGCTCGTGGCCGTCGCCGCGACCTTCTTCCCCGCCGACAAGCTGGAGGAGATGGTCAACGTCGGCACGCTGTTCGCGTTCGTGCTGGTCTCGGCGGGCGTGCTCGTGCTGCGGCGGACGCACCCCGACCTGCCGCGTGCCTTCCGCGTGCCGTGGGTGCCGGTGATCCCCGTGCTCGCGATCCTCGCGTGCCTGTGGCTGATGCTGAACCTCACCGTGCTCACCTGGCTGCGGTTCGCCGCCTGGATGGTGCTCGGCGTGGTGATCTACTTCGCCTACGGACGCCGCCATTCCCTGCTGGGACAGCGGATGTCACAGGACCAGGTCGGCTAGACGGTCCACTTCGGACACGTCGGCGAGCGTCGGGGTGAACGTCAGCTCGTTGCACCCCACCGACTCGAAGTCCCGCAGGATCCCCCTGATCGCCGAGGGCGTGCGCACCGCGCCCTCGGCGATCGTGTTCGCGTGGTCCCCGGCGTAGGCGTAGTAGGAGCGCAGGTAGCGGTCGGAGTCGTCGGCCCTGCTGTCGTCGGCGGAGAAGTACGCCAACCCCAGCAACCGCGGCTCGCCCTCGCGGCCCGCGTCCTGCCACGCCTGCCGGATCTCCTTGATCGTCGGCTCCGCGCGGCGCGGACCACCGCCGGCACCCGTCCACCCGGCGCCCCACCGCGCGGTCCGCCGCACGGCCCGCTTGCCGTGCCCGCCGATCAACACCGGGACGTCCTCACCGGGAGGCGCCACCGGCCGCTGCTCGCCGGGGAAATCGCCCGTGGCCACCGGTTCGCCGCGCCAGGCCCGGTGCAGGAACTCCAGCTGCCGGTCGAAGGCCGCGCCCCGGCTCGCGAAATCACGCTCGGCCGGCAGGTAGTCGGACTCGCGGGCACCGACACCGAGACCGAGGGTGAGCCTGCCGCCGGACAGCTGCGCGACCGTCATGGTGATCTTTGCCAGCACCGCGTCCGGGTACGTCGGGCCCAGCACGGCGTTGGTCATCAGGCCGAGCCGGGTGGTCGCGCCCGCGACCGCGGCGAGCGCGGTCAGCGAGTCGTACGACGGGTAGCCGACCCGGCCGATCGTGGACACGAACGCGAAGCCACGCTCCTCCGCGCGCCGCGCCCAGTCGAGGATCAGCGGGCCGGTGACGCCGGGGACGGTGTTGGGGATGCCGATACCGATGCGCATGATCCGACTGTCGTCACCGCGCGACACCGAGGTTGAACCGGGGTAGGTCGGGGAACAGCGGCACCTGCTCGCCGAACGGGCGCGACGCGGGCCGGCCGGGGAACTCCAGCCCCGCCGCCATCGCCACCGCGCGGTCCCACTCCGGGTCGACCTCGTAGTCCGCGTGCCCCAGCACCCCGGCCGCGTAACGCCGGGTGCCCGCCGGGTTCGCGATCGGGTCCGGCAGCCAGTGGTCGCCGCCGAGCACGAGCGCGCCGGTGGGGCCGGACAGCGCGGGGGCGAGGTCACCGACCCCGCCCTCGGGCAGGTAGCCCACGCCGCGCAGCTCGCCGTCCACGACCTCCTGCCGCCACGTGGTGACGCCGCCGCCGAGGATGTCCGTGCCGCGCGCGAGCCCGCGCCAGCGCCCCTCCAGCTCACCGAAGAGCCGGGCCAGCGAGTCGCGGGACAGCACCGCGGGGAACGCCCGCTGGTAACCCCACTGCAGCGGCGAGCCCGCTGTGAGCAGCCCGACCCGGGTGCGTTCGCCTTCGGGCAGCGCGTGCACGAGCCGCGCCGCCGCCAGCACCGCGAGCAGGCTGCCGATCTGGTGCCCGGCCAGCACGACCCGCGTGTTCGGCTCGGCGAGGTGCTCCTTCGCCCGGGCCGCCAGCTCGGGCACGACCTTGAGCGCGTAACACGGCGGCACGACCGGGTGGGCGGCACGCGGCCAGAAGCACACGAGGTCCGCCAGCGCGCCGAGGTGCCTGTTCCGCCCCGGCTTGCGCGCCGCCGTGTACACCACCCGCAGCAGCCCGACCGCCAGCGCGCCCAGCGCGAACACCCCCAGCGCGGACAGTGGTTCGAACCAGCCGGGCCGGACCCGCAGGACGAACCGGACGACCAGCAGCGCCGCGGCACCGGCCGACATGCCGAACACCACCCCGAACGCGAGGTGGTGCAGATGCCGCCGCTCCCACGCCGAACGCGCCCACGCCGCCGCGGCGCGGGGCTGGTCGGCGGGCTCCTGCAACAGTTTCACGGCCTCCGGCACCCCGCGCCGACGCCGCCGCAACGGCACCGCCACGGCGAATCCGAGCACGCCCAGCACCGCGGCGAGCGCGAGCCCGCCGCCCCACAACACGGTCACCGGCGTGTAGCTGTCGGGCAGCCGAAGCCAGGACACGCCGGTCAGCCTGCGCACGCCGATGGCGAGCCCGGCACCGAAACCGCCGCCCAGCAACACCGCGAGCGCGAGGACCGGCGCCGCGGCCCAGCCGCCCAGCCACGGGCGCAGGCGCTTCGGCTGCTCCCGCCACGTGCGGCGCGCCACGAGCGCAGCCGGGACCAGCAGGACCGCGAACAGCACCGACACGAGCAGCAACGCGGCCCCGAGCGCCTGCACGGTGGCGTCGGAACCCGCCGGCAGCGCGGGCCGGAACGCGGCCACCGCAGCGAAAACCAGCACCGCGAACGTGAGCAGCCCGCCGCGTGCCCAGCGCGGCAGGGAACTCCCCGTGCCCGCGAGGACCAGCGCCACCAGCACCACGGCGAGCGCGCAGCACCAGACGACCAGCTCGCCGACAGCGTGCGGCACGCGCAGCGGCCCGCCCAGCGCCAGCAGCACCACGGTGGCCAGCGCGGCCGCGGTGTGCAGGCTGCGCAACGTCGGCGAATCGAGCCCGTCGCGCACCGCGTCACCGGGCAGGGGACCACGCCGGGCGGGCGGGTCCTCGCACGTCACGGTCCACCGGGTGCACGAGATCCGGTACAACACGAAGATCACCACGGCCGCGGGCACGAGCCCGGCGACCGTCCGCGCGACCTGACCCCGCAGCCCTACCGGCACCGAGGGCAGGCAGGCCGAGCCCGGCGACAGGCACTGCGTGGCGAACAGGTCCAGCGACAGCACCGCGAGCTGCCCGACGAGCAGCATCGTCAGCAGCAGCCCGGCCACCCGCAGCAGGCTGCGGCACAACCCGCCCAGCGCGGCGGCGCTCCGGCTGCCCTCCGGTACCGGCGGCAGCATCCAGAAGGCCACGTTCGAGAGTGAGAAAGGGAACAACAGCGCCCACGCCGCCTTCGCCGCGCCGCCCGACGTCATGCGGCCCCACAGGTATCCCTCCAGCGTGCGCGGCACCGACCGGCCCAGCGCCTGCAACACCGGCCCCGGCGCCGGGCGGCGCAGCCGGTCGGACGGGCGGATCAGCGTGCCGACCCCGTCGCCCGCGACCTCGACCGTGCTCACCACGTCCAGCAGCGCCTCCCCGCCCGTGCCCGACAGACCGGGCACGCGCAGCTCGACGACGCGGGTTTCCGGGCCGGGGATGGGCACGTGGACGCCTCCTTCTTCGAGGGTGTTCGCGGCTGAACGGACAACGGTACTGTTCAGGGGTCGCCGATTCTTGGAGGAAGTGCCTTATGACCCCCGAAAGCGTTGCCAAGCGGCACGACACCCGCAACGGGGTGGAGTTCGCGGTGGCGGATCTGGAGCTGGCCGAGTTCGGCCGGAAGGAGATCCGGCTGGCTGAGCACGAGATGCCGGGGTTGATGGCGTTGCGCCGCGAGTACGCGGAGGTCTTCCCGTTGCGGGGGGCGCGGGTGTCGGGGTCGCTGCACATGACGGTGCAGACGGCGGTGCTGATCGAGACGCTGGTGGCGCTGGGCGCGGAGGTGCGCTGGGCGTCGTGCAACATCTTCTCCACCCAGGACCACGCGGCGGCGGCGGTGGTGGTGGGCCCGCACGGCAGCGTCGAGGCCCCGCAGGGGGTGCCGGTGTTCGCCTGGAAGGGCGAGTCGCTGGAGGAGTACTGGTGGTGCACCGAGCGGATGCTCACCTGGGACGGCGAGGGTCCGAACATGATCCTCGACGACGGCGGGGACGCCACGATGCTGGTGCACCGGGGCACCGAGTACGAGGCCGCGGGCGTGGTGCCGCCGGCGGAGGAGGACGACCCCGAGGAGTGGCAGGTCTTCCTGAACCTGCTGCGGGAGTCGCTGGCCGCGGACGGGCAGAAGTGGACCCGGATCGGGCAGGGTGTCCGCGGGGTGACGGAGGAGACCACGACGGGTGTGCTGCGGCTGTACCAGCTGGCGGCGCAGGGCAAGTTGTTGTTCCCGGCGATCAACGTCAACGACTCGGTGACGAAGTCGAAGTTCGACAACCGCTACGGGATCCGGCACTCGCTGATCGACGGCATCAACCGGGGCACGGACGTGCTGATCGGCGGCAAGGTCGCGGTGGTGTGCGGCTACGGCGATGTGGGCAAGGGCGCGGCGGAGTCGTTGTCCGGGCAGGGCGCGCGGGTGATCGTGACCGAGATCGACCCGATCTGCGCGTTGCAGGCGGCGATGGACGGCTACCAGGTCACCACGCTGGAGAAGGCGCTGCCGGTGGCCGACATCGTGATCACCACGACCGGGAACAAGGACGTGGTGATGGCCGAGCACATGGCCAAGATGAAGCACCAGACCATCGTGGGCAACATCGGTCACTTCGACAACGAGATCGACATGGCCGGCCTCGCCCGCTACCCCGGCATCCGGCGGATCAACATCAAGCCGCAGGTCGACGAGTGGGTCTTCCCCGATGGTCACAGCATTCTCGTGCTGTCGGAAGGCCGCCTGCTGAACCTGGGCAACGCCACCGGGCACCCGAGCTTCGTGATGTCCAATTCCTTCTCCAACCAGGTGATCGCGCAGATCGAGCTGTTCACCAAACACGAGGAGTACGACAACGAGGTTTACCGGCTGCCCAAGAAACTCGACGAAAAGGTCGCCCGCATCCACCTGCAGGCACTCGGCGGCGAGCTGACCAAGCTCACCAAGGAGCAGGCCGAGTACATCGACGTGGACGTCGAAGGCCCCTACAAGTCCGAGCACTACCGCTACTGAGGTCCCCCGGCCCACGCCCCGTACCCTGCGGGGCGTGGGCCGACTGGTAGTGATCGAAGGGCTGGACGGGGCGGGCAAGCGCACCCTGACCGAGGGGCTGACGAAGGCGCTGCACGACCTCGGCAAGACCGTCTCGACGCTCGCTTTCCCGCGCTACGGCGAAAGCGTGCACGCCGACCTCGTCCGCGAGGGGCTGCACCGCGAGCACGGCGACCTCGGCGACTCCGTTTACGGCATGGCCCTGCTCTACGCGCTCGACCGGCGCGGCGCCGCCGCCGACATCCAGCGCGGCCTGGCCACCTCCGACGTCGTCCTGCTCGACCGGTACGTCGCCTCCAACGCCGCCTACGGTGCCGCCCGGCTGCACCAGGACGCGGACGGCGAGTTCGTGCGCTGGGTGCGTGAGATCGAGATCGGCCGCTTCGGCCTGCCCTCGCCGAGCACCCAGCTCCTGCTGCGCGTCAGCCCCGAGGTCGCGGCGGAACGCGCCGAACGCCGCGCCCGCACCGAAGCGGACCGCCCGAAGGACTCCTTCGAAGCCGACGACGACCTCCAGGTCCGCTGCGCCCGTGTCTACGACCAGCTCGCCGAGCGGTCGTGGCTCTCGCCGTGGCACGTCGTCGACGGAACGACCGGCACCGATACGGCCGCTCTCGCCCTGTCACTCGTCCATCCGGAGTAAGCTGCCGCGATCTTGGCAGCCAGATGCCGGGTCGGACGTTCCATCCGGTGTCCGTAGTGCGAACATGTGCACCTGAAGGCACGTGTCCTGGTGGTCGACGACGACCCTGCGCTCGCAGAGATGCTCACCATCGTGCTCCGTGGCGAGGGATTCGACACCGCCGTCGTCGCCGACGGTTCCCGAGCGCTGCCCGCGCTCAGAGAGCTCAAACCGGATCTGGTCCTGCTCGACCTGATGCTGCCCGGGATGAACGGCATCGACGTCTGCAAGGCGATCCGCGCCGAGTCGGGCGTGCCGATCGTCATGCTCACCGCCAAGAGCGACACCGTCGACATCGTGCTGGGGCTCGAGTCCGGTGCCGACGACTACGTGGTCAAGCCGTTCAAGCCGAAGGAGCTGGTCGCCCGCGTCCGCGCGCGGCTGCGCCGCACCGAGGCCGAGCCCGCCGAGTCGCTGTCCATCGGCGACCTGACCATCGACGTGCCGGGGCACGAGGTCACCCGCGAGGGCAAGGCCATCCCGCTCACCCCGCTCGAGTTCGACCTGCTGGTCGCGCTGGCCCGCAAGCCGCGCCAGGTGTTCACGCGCGAGGTCCTGCTCAAACAGGTCTGGGGTTACCGGCACGCCGCCGACACCCGCCTGGTCAACGTGCACGTCCAGCGCCTGCGGTCGAAGGTCGAGAAGGACCCCGAGCACCCCGAGGTCGTGCTGACGGTCCGCGGTGTCGGCTACAAGGCCGGCCCGCCGTAAAACCCCGATGAAGCAACAGATCCTCGCCTTCGCGTTGCGGGTGCTGCGGCTCGCCCGCCGCGCCGGGGCTTACGGCAGGAGCCGGGTCGTGGCGTTCGGCACGCTGTGGCGGCGGTCCCTGCAGTTCCGGGTCACGGCGTCCACGCTCGCGCTGTCGTCCGCGGTGGTCTTCGTGCTGGGCATGGTGCTGCAGAACCAGATCATCACGCGCCTCACGGAGACCAAGCGGCAGGCGGCGATCGCGCAGACGCTCCAGGTGGTCTCGACCGCGGAGAGCGAGCTGGTCGGCATCAGCGACCAGGACGCGCTGCCCGACCGGCTGCAGAACGTGCTGAAGAAGATCACCAGCACGTCCTCGGACGACCAGGGCTCCGGCGCGTCCGCCGCGGGTGCCTTCGAACCCGTGCTCACCGCGGGCGGCACCAGCTCGACGGACTCCGCGGGCCCGATCTGGAAGGTGCCCGATGGCCTGCAGCGGTTCGCCGAGGCCAACCAGGTGGCGTACCAGACGCACACGGTGGACGACGCCGGCACGCGCACGACCTACCTGATCGTCGGCGCGCCCGTCACGAGCACCGGCAGGCCCATCCAGCTGTACCTGCTGTTCCCGATGACCGCGGAGCAGAACACGGTGCAGACGGTGCAGAACACGCTGCTCGTCGGCGGGCTCGTGCTGCTCGTCCTGCTCGCGGGGATCAGCAACATCGTGACGCGGCAGGTCGTGCGGCCCGTGCGCTCGGCCGCGGCCGCCGCCGCCCGGTTCGCCGGCGGGGAGCTGGACGAGCGCCTGCCCGTCACGGGCGAGGACGACCTGTCCCGGCTCGCCGTGTCCTACAACGAAATGGCGGCCAGCATCCAGCACCAGATCCGCCAGCTCGAGGAGTTCGGCACGCTGCAGCGCCGGTTCACCTCCGACGTGTCGCACGAGCTGCGCACCCCGCTGACCACGGTCCGCATGGCGGCCGACGTCCTGCACGCCTCCCGGGAACAGTTCCCGGCCGGGCTGGCCCGTTCCACCGAGCTGCTCGTCGACGAGCTGGACCGGTTCGAGGCGCTGCTGGGCGACCTGCTGGAGATCAGCCGCCTCGACGCGGGTGTGGAGGAGCTGGCGGCCGAGCTGATCGACGTGGCCCCGATCGCGCGGCGCGCGGTCGAGCAGGTGCGGGCGATCGCGCGCAACGCCGGTACCGACGTCGAGCTGGAGCTGCCGGAGGGCGAGACGGCCGCCGAGATCGACGCGCGGCGCGTCGAGCGGATCCTGCGCAACCTGCTGGCGAACGCCGTCGACCACAGCGAAGGCCGTCCGGTGCGGCTCACGCTCGGCGCGAACGACACCGCCGTCGCGATCACGGTCCGCGACTACGGCGTGGGGCTGCGGCCCGGCGAGGCGGACCTGGTGTTCAACCGGTTCTGGCGCGCGGACCCGTCGCGCAACCGGCGCACCGGCGGCACGGGGCTGGGGCTCGCGATCAGCCACGAGGACGCCCGCTTGCACGGCGGCCTGCTGGAGGCGTGGGGCGCGCCGGGGCACGGCGCGTGCTTCCGGCTGACGCTGCCGCGGCGGCAGGACCAGCCGGTGGCGGAGTCGCCGCTGCCGCTGGTGCCCCCCGACGGCGAGGCCGTCAACGGGCAGGCCAGCATCGGTTCCGGCGCCGACTACAGCGTCGTCGTGCCGGAGCTGCGCAAGGAGGACGTCGGATGAGGACCTTCCGCCGCCTGCTCGCCGCGCTCGCCGGGGTGGTGCTCGTCGCGGGCTGCGCGACCGTGCCGGAGGAATCGCAGCCGGTCGCGGTGCAGCAGCAGGAACTCGGCGAGATCGCCAACCCGGACGTGCAGCAGCCCGCCCGCGACCTCGACCCGCTGACCGTGGCCCGCGACTTCGTGCGGGCCAGTGCCCAGCCCGTCAGCAACAACGCCGCCGCGCGGATGTACCTCGACGACGGGGCGGCGAAGGCGTGGCAGCCGGGCAAGGTCATGAACGTGATCGACGACCAGTTCAACACCGTGTACGCCACGGGCGTCGACCTGCCGGCCAACCCGAACGAGCGCGTCGTCGTGGTGCGGGGCACGAACCTCGGGATGCTCGGTGGGGACAGTTCGTTCATCCCGTCGAAGAGCCCGTACGAGCTGCGGTTGCTGGTGCGCAAGCAGTCCGACGGGCAGTGGCGGGTGACGAACCCGCCCGCGAACATCGTGGTGCCGTACAGCGATTTCACGGCGAACTACGTGCGCGTGCCGGTGTACTTCTTCGCGCAGGACTCGAACACGATCGTCCCGGACCTGCGGTACGTGGCGGGGAAGCCGCAGCTGGGCTTGCCGGCGCGGGTGGTTTCGCTGCTGCTGTCGGGGCCGTCGGACCAGCTGGTGGGCGCGGTGCGCACCCCGCTGCCGGAGGACGCGAACATCGAGGGCAACGTGACGGTGACGCCGGATGGGGCGCTGATGGTGCCGCTGACCGGGGTCGCCGACCAGACGCCCGAGGTCAAGAAGCTGATCGCGGCGCAGATCGTGTTGTCGTTGCAGGCGGTGACGACGAACCGCGTGCGGTTGCTGTCCGACGGGAACGCGCTGGTGGACGGCCACGAGGACTGGCTGCCGAGCGACGTGCCCTCGTACACGTCGATGGCGTCGCCGGGCGCGGACCTGCCGGGGTTGATGACGGTCAACGGCAGGATCCGGTCGCTCGCCGATGGGGCGTTGATCCAGGGGCCCGCGGGGCAGGGCGCGTACCAGGTGGTGAGCGCGGCGCAGTCGATCGACGGCAGGCAGCTGGCGATCGTTGACAACGCCGACGGGCGGCAGCAGCTGCGGATCGGCTCGTTCGGGTCGTCGGCGCAGCTGGTGAACCTGTTCGGGGGCACGCTGACCCGCCCGACGTGGCGCCCGACGGCGACGGCGGACGGGACCGCGGGCGAGGTCTGGACGGTGGTCGACGGTTCGGCGGTCGTGCGGGTGCTGCGCACGTCGGACGGCGGGTGGACCGGGCAGGCCGTGAACGCCGAGGAGGTGCTCGGCGTCGGGCCGATCAGCGTGCTGCGGCTGTCCAGGGACGGTGCGCGCGCGGCGATCGTGGTGAACGGGCAGCTGCTGGTGGCGTCGGTGGTGCGGACGCAGGATTCGGTGACGCTGCGCAGTCCGCGGATCCTGCAGACGGGCACGCTGACGGGCGTCGTGGACGTCGACTGGCTGAGCCAGGACAGCCTCGTCGCCGCGACGACGATGCCGTCGCAGCCGGTGGTCAAGGTGCCGATCGACGGGCTGCGGCTGGACACGTTCAACAGCTCCAACCTGACGCCGCCGGTGTACGCCATCACGGCGGCGCCGGGCAGACCCATCGTGGTCGCCGACGCGGGCGGCCTGTGGACGGCCTCGGACGTCGGCGAGGTCTGGCGCCCGCACCAGAGCTCCCTCGGCGCCCGCGCAGCGCCGTTCTACCCAGGCTGATCCGCGGCGCGGGGCGGCGGCCCGGTGGCGCATGACCGGGGTGGCGACGCGGGGTCGCGCTGGCCGGTGGCGGCGATCGGCCGCGGTGGCGGCGCGGGGCGTGGGGCGGTGACGGGCCGGGTTGACGGTGGCGACCGGCCCAGGTGGCGACGCCGAGCAGCCGTGGCGGCGACCCGTGGGGTGGCGACGCGGGGTCGCGTGGGGCGGTGGCGGTGATCGACTGCGGTGGCGGCGCGGTGGCACGGCGGTTCCAGGGCGCGTGGGATGGCGACCGGCCGCGATGGGTGCGCGGGATGACCTTCGGGCACAGCAAGGCAGCGGGGCGTGGCGGTGTGGCGCGGCGCGCGGGTAGCTTCGGGCGCCGCAAAGCAGCGCGATGGGGCGCGGCGCCCGGGTGGCTTCCGGGGTGGCGCGGTCGTTGGTTGCGGCGGGCTGGCCTGCCGCTCTGGGCCGTGCGCGGCCTCACCAACCGCGCCATTCCCCGCCGCTTGGGCGAGTGTTTCCGCCCCAGTCCAGTCGGCGCCCGCCACCAGGTAGCACCCGCCTCCGGCCCGCCACCTGCGCACGGCAAACCCCGCACCCGGCAGCCCCCACCCTGCACCCGAGGCAACACCCGACCCCACCCCGCCACCCGCCCCCGGCCCGGCGACCCCCACCCCGGCCCGTCATCCCCGGCAAACACCCGACCCCACCCCACCGCGGCAGCCCCACCCCTCACCCCGTCGCCGTCAGGGTGAGGACCGCCGTGACCTTCTGGCCTCCTTCCGTCAACATCCGGGCACAGGCGGCGGCCGTCGCGCCCGTGGTCAGGACGTCGTCGAGCACTACCACCCTCGTGTGGACCGGCGGCAGACCGCGCGGATCCAGCCGTAGGCGGCCCGCCAGGTTCGCCGCGCGCTGGGCGTGCGTCAGGCCCACCGCGTCCCGCGCTCCGGCCGCCAGCCGGAGTGCTGGGGCCACCGCGGCGGACGACCCCGCCTCCGCGAGCGCCGCCGCGCACGCTCTCGCCAGGCGCAGCATGTGCGGCCCGCCCCGGACGCGGGACGCGGTGCGGCGCGAGGGCGCCGGCACGAGCCACCACACGCCTTCGTCGTCCGGGCTCGCCCCCGGCAGGTGCGGCAACGCCGCGGCGAGCACCCGGCCCAGCGGCGCCGCCAGGTCACGCCGCCCCCGCTCCTTGTACGACAGCACGAGCCGCCGCGGGATGTCCTCGTACCGGGCCAGCGCGTAGCAGCCCACCCCACCCGTCGGCCCGCGCGCCACCCGCTCCGGCCTGCCGAAACCGGCCAGGCAACGCGCGCAGCACGCGGCTCCCGGTGCACCGCAGCCCGCGCACGTCGCGGGCAGCACCAGCTCGAGTACTCGTTCCCCCAGTCCCACGCCCAGCAGTCTGCCCGTGCCCACCGACAGTTTCCGGTCCTCCGCCGATCACTCACAAAGGTGCATCTCCGGGAACGGTCCGGGCCCGTGGGCCGTTGTCCGGGTATGAGGCAGCTCGGCGAAGACCCGCCTCCGGCGCAAGCGACCACCCGGGTGGCGTGCGGCGCCCCCCGCGCGGTCACGCTCGGCCCTCGACGTGCGGAAACCCTTGTCCGTCAAGGTGAAACGCACATCCCCGCACTGCTCCGTCCGAGCTGCGCGACGGCCCGCCCCGCCGGGCCGCGGCCGCGCAGCGTGACGGTTTCCCATCCACCGGCATCCCCCGGCCCGGGGGGTTTTGTGATGCGCGTTACCGGGCTAACGTGCACCGCTATAGCCATTCGGCGGCAGGGAGGTGAACAACCGATGACCCTGGTGCCGACGAAGACCTAAATCCCCGTGCAGGGCAAGGCGTCGGCGCCCTCGTCAATTCCGAAAGAGCAGCGGACTCAGCAGGAGTTAGGGAGGTCGTGTATGGACATCGTCGTTAAAGGTCGCAACGTGGAGGTGCCGGACCACTACCGGGAGCACGTGAGCGCCAAGCTCGCGCGACTGGAGCGGTACGACAAGAAGGTCTTCCGTTACGACGTGGAGCTCTTCCACGAGCCCAACCGCAGGCAGGCGAAGAACTGCCAGCGGGTGGAGATCACCGGCAAGGGCAAGGGCCCCGTCGTCCGCGCCGAGGCGTGCGCCGGCGACTTCTACGCCGCCCTCGACGCCGCCGTGAACAAGCTCGAGAACCGGCTGCGCCGCATGGCCGACCGCCGCCGGGTGCACTACGGGCGCCGCTGCCCGGAGTCCGTCGCCGAGGCGACCGCCCCCATCTCCGCCGGCCCCGCCGACGTGCGCCGGCCCGCTTCGGGCACCGCCGTGCTCGAGGCCCCCGCCCCCGTCGAGACCGTCGAGCTCGACGCCGAGGCGCTCGAACTGCCCCTGCAGCGCTGGGAAGCCGACGCGGTCGACGACCACCAGCCCGGCCGGATCGTGCGCGAAAAGCAGCACTCCGCCGAACCGATGACCCTGGACCAGGCCCTCTACCAGATGGAGCTGGTCGGGCACGACTTCTACCTCTTCAACGACGCCGACGCCGGCACCCCGAGCGTCGTGTACCGCAGGAAGGGCTTCGACTACGGCGTGATCAGACTCCGCTGAGAAACCTGCCCCGGAAGGGCCCGCGCACACCCGTGCGTGGGCCCTTCCGCTACTTAGGTCGCGGCGTGCGTGCACGTCGGGGCCCACCTTCCCTACGATGGAGGAGGCGCACACCTCCGCCCGGGAACAGGCCTGGGCGCATTTCCACAACAGCTAGTGAGGTCGACCGGATGGTTCTCAACCGCCTGCTGCGCGCGGGCGAGGGCAAGATGCTCAAGCGGCTGCGCAACATCGCCGACCACATCAACTCCCTCGAAGACGAGGTTAAGGACCTCACCGACGCCGAGCTGCGGGCGAAGACCGACGAGTTCCGCAAACGGAACGAGGACGGCGAGTCGCTCGACGAGCTGCTCCCGGAGGCGTTCGCGGTCGCCCGCGAGGCGGCGTGGCGGGTGCTCGGCCAGCGGCACTTCGACGTCCAGCTCATGGGTGGTGCCGCGCTGCACCTCGGGCAGGTCGCCGAGATGCGCACCGGTGAGGGCAAGACGCTGACGTCGGTGCTGCCCGCGTACCTCAACGCGATCTCGGGCAAGGGCGTCCACCTGGTCACCACCAACGACTACCTGGCGAAACGCGACGCCGAGTGGATGGGCCGCGTGCACCGCTTCCTCGGCCTGACCGTGGGCGCGATCCTCGCCGAGCTGCCGCCGGACCAGCGCCGCGAGGCGTACAACGCCGACATCACGTACGGCACGAACAACGAGTTCGGCTTCGACTACCTGCGCGACAACATGGCGTGGACGCTCGACGACTGCGTCCAGCGCGGGCACAACTTCGCCATCGTCGACGAGGTGGACTCGATCCTCATCGACGAGGCCCGCACCCCGCTGATCATCTCCGGCCCCGCGGAGCAGTCGGCGCGCTGGTACGTCGAGTTCGCGCGCATGGCGCCGCTGATGAAGAAGGACGTGCACTACGAGGTCGACGAGCGCAAGCGCACCGTCGGCGTCACCGAGAAGGGTGTCGCGTTCGTCGAGGACCAGCTGGGCATCGACAACCTGTACGAGGCCGCGAACACGCCGCTGGTCGGCTACCTGAACAACGCGCTGAAGGCCAAGGAGCTGTACAAGCGCGACAAGGACTACATCGTCCGCAACGGCGAAGTGATCATCGTCGACGAGTTCACCGGCCGCATCCTGGCGGGCCGCCGCTACAACGAGGGCATGCACCAGGCGATCGAGGCCAAGGAAGGCGTCGAGATCAAGGCCGAGAACCAGACGCTGGCCACGATCACGCTGCAGAACTACTTCCGGCTCTACGACAAGCTGTCGGGCATGACCGGTACCGCCGAGACCGAGGCGGCCGAGTTCCACCAGACCTACAAGCTCGGTGTGGTGCCGATCCCGACGAACCGGCCGATGATCCGCAAGGACCAGACGGACCTGATCTACAAGAGCGAGCCCGCGAAGTTCGAGGCGGTCGCGGACGACATCGCCGAGCGGCACGAGAAGGGCCAGCCGGTACTGGTCGGCACGACGAGCGTCGAGAAGTCCGAGTACCTGTCGAAGCTGCTGGTCAAGCGCGGGGTGCCGCACGAGGTGCTGAACGCGAAGTACCACGAGCGCGAGGCGCTGATCGTGGCGCGCGCCGGGCGCAAGGGCGCGGTCACGGTCGCCACCAACATGGCAGGCCGTGGTACCGACATCGTGCTGGGCGGCAACCCGGACATCATCGCCGACGAGCGGCTGCGTGAGCGCGGTCTGGACCCGGTCGAGCACTCCGAGGCCTACGAGACCGCGTGGCCGAAGGTCCTCGAAGAGGTCAAGGCCGAGGTGAAGGCGGAGGCCGAGGAGGTCCGCGAGGCCGGCGGCCTGTACGTGCTGGGCACCGAGCGGCACGAGTCCCGCCGCATCGACAACCAGCTGCGCGGTCGTGCCGGCCGCCAGGGTGACCCGGGCGAGTCGCGGTTCTACCTGTCGCTGGGCGACGACCTGATGCGGCGGTTCAACGCGGTCATGGTCGAGCGCGTCATGACCACCATGCGGCTGCCGGACGACCAGCCGATCGACCACAAGATGGTGTCGCGGGCGATCAAGAGCGCGCAGACGCAGGTCGAGCAGCAGAACATGGAGATCCGCAAGAACGTCCTCAAGTACGACGAGGTCATGAACGAGCAGCGCAAGGTGATCTACGCCGAGCGCCGCCGCGTGCTGGAGGGCGAGGACCTCTCCGAGCAGATGCACCACATGCTCAACGACGTCGTGACCGCGTACGTGCAGGGCGCCACCGCCGACGGCTACGCCGAGGACTGGGACCACGAGCAGCTGTGGACGGCGCTGCGCCAGCTGTACCCGGTGTCGGTGACCTGGGAGGAGCTGACCGAGGAGGACGAGGACCTCACCTCGGAGTACCTGCTCGAGCGGCTGTTGGAGGACGCGCAGGAGGCGTACGCGCGGCGCGAGGCCGAGATCGACGCGAAGGTCGGCGAGGGCGCGATGCGGCAGCTGGAGCGGCAGGTGCTGCTGTCGGTGCTGGACCGCAAGTGGCGTGAGCACCTCTATGAGATGGACTACCTCAAGGAGGGCATCGGCATGCGGGCGCTCGCGCAGCGGGACCCGCTGATCGAGTACCAGCGCGAGGGCTACGACATGTTCAACGCCATGCTGGACTCGCTGAAGGAGGAGGCGGTCGGCTTCCTGTTCAACCTGCAGGTCGAGCAGGCCGAGCCGCCGCAGCCGGCGGCCCAGCCCGCCGCGGCGGCCGTGCCGGCGTCCGGTGCGGGGCGCCACGCGCAGCCGACGCCGCCGCAGCCCCCGGTGGAGCCGCAGCCCGAGCCGGTGCCGACGGCGCTGCGGGGCAAGGGCCTCGGCAGCGACGGCAGCCAGCAGGGCGGCCTGACGTTCTCCGGCCCCGCGGAACAGGGCGGCGTGCAGCGCCGCGGTGCGGCGCCGAAGCCGTCGTCCGGCGGCGCCGCGGCGGCCGGCGGAGGCGCGGCGGCCGGCGGAGGCGGCACCCGGCGCGAGCGCCGAGCCGCCGCCCGCGCGGACGCGAAGCGGAGCAAGAAGGGCAACCGCTGAGGTCTGTTGCCTCGGTGCGCTGAGGGGCCCTCCCCGGGTGGGGAGGGCCCCTTTGTCGTTGGGGTGGGGTGGTTGGTGGGGGTTGGGCCGGGCCTAGTGTGGCGGGGCTCGTCGGCCGTGGACGCCCGGCGGGGCGTGCCGGGAGGCCGGGGCTGCGGGGCCGGGCCTGCGGGGCCGGGCCTGCGGGCTGGGTTCAGTCGACAGCAGGCTGCGGTCCCGCAAACGACCGGCGTGAGCGGTCCATCCAGCGATCTCGCTGGGGCAACCGCCGATCCGGCTGCGGAAACGGCTGCTCGGGGCGCCGCCGAGCCACCGCTGCGGCGGGCCCCTCACGTCCACCCCGGTGGCCGGTGCGCCCGGTCCAGCCCCGCGTGCTGCGGCGCCCAGGCCCGGCCCTCGCCGCGCTGCAAGCCCGCTTCAGCCCCGCCCCTGCTGGGGCACCGGGCCCCCACCCCAGCCCCACCGGCCGTCCGGCGGGAGCCGCGCCCCCACCGGACGGCCCGAACTCACCGATGTTCCCCCGATCGGGGGGAACGGCCGGGGCGGAGGATGTCGAAGAAGGTGCAGCGCCAGCCGACCTCCGTGAAGTCAAAGCGGGCTGTCACGGCGTACGTCCTGGTCGCCGTTGTTGCGGTCGCTGTCGCTTCCCACGTCGTCGGGGTCACTGGGCACGCCCGGACCCGCTGCACGGTGAACCTGACGCTCGGCACCGGCGGGCGCAGGCCGAGTTGTGCGTACAGCTGAGCGCTCACCACGCCCTGCACGTGGCTCAGCGCCCGCCGCCCCGTCCGCACCTCCAGCACCGCGTTCAGCACCGACCGCATCTGTGCGGCCGACAGCACCGCACCGGCACCCGGCGACGCCCCGCTGTCGCCTCCAGCGCCAGCCACGGCACCGTCCGCACCGCCAGCCACGGCGCCGTCCGCACCGCCAGCCACGGCGCCGTCCGCACCGCCAGCCACGGCGCCGTCCGCACCGCCCGCCACGGCGCCGTCCGCGGGCACCGCAGGAGCGCCGGTCCGCGCCTCCGGGATCCGCGCCGCCCCCAGCTCCAGCCGCAACTGGCCGCCGACCTCGGCGAACCGGTGCAGGTCGCGCAAAGGTTCGTACTGTTTGAGCGGAATGATCGTCCGCATCGTCCCCCCAGGATGTGTGGCAACTTCCACCCTTAAGGAGGGCCGCGGGGATCCGATCCGGTCAGGATGGACCCGACTCAGTGACGACTATCGTCGGATCATGCTGAGCGGATTGGTCGTCGACTACGCGGGCGTGCTCACCGATCCCGACGCCGCCGACCTCTTCACGACCATCGACCGGCTGCGCGAACGCGGCGTGCGGACCGCGCTGCTGTCGAACGCTGCGGGCGGCGGGACCGCGAAGGCACGCCTCGGTCGCTGGTTCGACGCGCTCGTGTTCTCCGGCGAGGTCGGCCACGCCAAACCCAGCCCGCAGGTCTACCTGCTCACCGCCGACCGCCTCGGCCTGCCCGCCACCGCCTGCGTCTTCGTCGACGACTCGCGCCGCAACGTCGACGGGGCCGTCGAGGCGGGCATGGTCGGCGTGCACCACACGTCCGTGCCCGCCACGCTCACCGAGCTGGCCGCGCTGTTCCCCGCCTGACCAGGTCGAAGCACAGCACCGCCGCCGCGGCGGACACGTTCAGCGACTCCACGTCGCCCGGCATCGGGATCGTGAGCCAGCCCGTCAGCAGCTCCGCGACGTCGTCCGAAACCCCGCCGGTCTCGCCGCCCAGCACGAACGCCGCACGCGACGGCAGCTCCGCCTCGAACAGCGGCTCACCGCCGGTGGCGCCGAGCCCGTACAGCCGGTACCCCGCGTCCGACAGCATCCCCGCCGCCTCGGCCGCCGTCGCGCAGCGCAGCACCGGCGCGCGGAACGCGACGCCCGCGGAAGCCTTCACCACCAGCGGGTCCAGCGACGCCACCCCGCGCCGCGGCACCACCACGCCGTCGATCCCGGCGGCCGTCGCGGTCCGGAGGATCATCCCGACGTTCGCCGGGGTCGTGATGCCGTCCAGCAGCAGGACCCGCGGCGGCAGCGGCGCGTTGGCCAGCGCCGTCGCCAGCGGGCGCATCCGCGGCGCGACGACGTCCGCCAGTACGCCCTGGTCCTGCTTGCCGTTGCCCGCCAGCACCTTCACGCGGTGCGCGCTCGCCCGCTGCACCGGCACCCCCGCCCTGCGCGCGGCCTGCACGATCTCCGGCGCACGGGCGTTGTCCGCGAGGATGATCTTGTCGACCCGCAGCTCCGGGTCGTCGAGCGCCTCCAGCACCGGCTTGCGGCCGTACACGGTCAGGAAGCGGTCCTTAGGGGACACAGTGTTGGTTTCGCGCACCAGACAAGGCTAGTGACAGGATCGGCTCATGCCCGACCGGCTTTCCGCGCTCGACGCGTCGTTCCTCTACCTCGAGGACGCCACCACGCCGATGCACGTCGGTGGCGTGGCGGTGTTCGAGCGCCCGCGCGAGGGCTTCGACTTCGAGCAGCTGCTGTGCCTGGTCACGCAGCGCCTGGGTTACCTGCCGCGGTACCGGCAGCGCGTGCTGAACGTGCCCGGCCACCTCGCCAGGCCGGTGTGGGCAGACGACCCGGACTTCGACCTGAACTACCACGTCCGCCGGTCCGCGCTGCCCGCCCCCGGCCGCGAGGAGCAGCTGTTCGACCTGGTCGCGCGGCTGATGGCCCGCCCGATGGACTCCGAACGCCCGCTGTGGGAGGCGTACTTCGTCGAGGGCCTGGCCGGTGACCGCGTCGCGCTCGTCACCAAGACGCACCAGGCCGTCGTGGACGGGATGGGCTCGGTGGAGCTGGGACAGCTGATCCTCGACGCCACGCCCCAGCCCTGCGAGCCGTACGAGGACACGTGGGTGCCGCGCCGGATGCCGTCGGCCGCGCAACTCGTGCTCGACGCCCTCAGCGAAACCGTGCGGCAGCCGGGTGAGCTGGTCGAGAACGTGCGGGCCTTCGTCGGGGACGCCGCCGCCACCGCGGGCAAGGTCGCCGACGCCGTCGGCGGTGTCGTGCGCGCGCTCGCCCGGCCGGCGCCCTCGGGGCCGCTGAACACGCACGTCAGCGGCGGCCGCGTGTTCGCCGTCGTCCGCACCAAGCTCAGCGACTACCGCGCGGTCCGCGCCCTGCACGGCGGCACGGTCAACGACATCGTGCTCGCGGCGCTCACCGGTGCCCTGCGTGAGTGGCTGCTGTCGCGCGGTGAGACCGTGCAGGCCGAGACGGTGTTGCGAGCGCTGGTGCCGATGGCCGTGCTCGAACCCGGCACGGTGGAGTTCTCCCCGGCCGGGCTGGTGAACAACCAGGTCGAGGCGCACCTGGTGGACCTCCCGGTCGGCGAGCCGGACCCGGTGCTGCGGCTGCAGCACATCAGCCACGCCATGCGCCGCTACACCGACTCCGGCCGCTCGGTCGCGGCGCGTGCCATGCTGAAGGTGGGCGGGTTCGCGCCGGCGACGATGCACTCGCTGGCGGCGCGGGCCGCCGGGTCCTTCTCCGGCCGCATCTTCAACCTGGTGATCACCAACTCGCCGGGGCCGCAGCAGCCGCTGTACGCGGGGCAGGCGAGGATGACGGAGATGTACCCGGTGATCCCGCTGGCGCGCAACCAGGCGCTGGCCATCGGGGTCACGTCCTACGCCGGAAACGTCTACTTCGGCCTGAACGGCGACCGCAAGGCCGTGTCCGACGTGGGGAACCTGGCCGCGATGGTCGAGGATTCGCTGGACGAACTGAAGGGGACGCACTGGTGAGGGTCTATCTGCCCGGGACGATCGGGATGCTGCGCAGGCTCGTGGCCGAGGGCAAGCTGCAGCCGCTCGGCGGCACCGGGTTCGCGCTCACCCCGGCGCTGCGCGAGTCCTACGTGAGCGGCGACACCGAGGAGCTGGAGTACGCGGCCCTGCTCGACGCCGCCCGCGCCTCGCTGCGGCTGATCGGGGATGACGAGAAGGAAGTGGCGCGCCGGGTCGTGATCTCGGTGGACGTGGACAACGCGACCCCGCGCCCGGATCTGGACGCCGCCGTGGTGAAGCTGTCCGGGCCGATCGTGCTGGACGACGTCGCCGCGGTGCACGTGGACACCGAGGAGGCGGAGGACGCCGTCCGCGCCGCCGCCGCGGTCATCGACGCCGCCGACCTCGGCGACCTGGACGCGGAGTTCGCGCTGGGCGAGGCCGAGGACCACGAACTGGCCTGGTACGCGCCCCAGGAGCTGCCGTTCTTGTTGGAACTGCTTTAGCGTGGAGGCATGGACGCCGTCACGAACGTGCCCCAGCCGTCGAACGAACCCGTCCTGACCTACGCCCCCGGCACGCCCGAGCGCGACTCGCTCCAGCGGCGGCTGGCGGAGCTGGCGGCTGAGAAACACGAGCTGCCCCAGACCATCGGCGGCCGGCGGCGGCTCGCGGGCGGGGAGGCGTTCGACGTCGTCGAGCCGCACGACCACGGGCACGTCCTGGGGGTGTCCGCGCAGGCGACGCCGGAGGACGTGGCGGACGCGGTCGAGGCCGCGAAGCTCGCCGCGCCCGGCTGGCGCGAGCTGCCCTTCGACGAGCGCGCCGCGATCTTCCTGCGGGCGGCCGACCTCATCGCGGGCCCCTACCGGGACACGCTCAACGCCGCGACGATGCTGGGGCAGTCGAAGTCGGTGCAGCAGGCCGAGATCGACGCCGCGTGCGAGCTGATCGACTTCCTGCGCTTCAACGCGCACTACGCCCGGCGCATCCTCGCCGAGCAGCCGAACTCGGTGCCGGGCAGCTGGAACCGGATGGACTACCGGCCGCTGGACGGGTTCGTCGTCGCGATCACCCCGTTCAACTTCACCGCGATCGCGGGCAACCTGCCCACCGCGCCCGCGCTCATGGGCAACACGGTGGTGTGGAAGCCGACGCCGACGCAGCAGCTCGCCGCGCACTACACGATGCAGGTGTTCGAGGAGGCCGGGCTGCCGCCGGGGGTGGTCAACCTGGTGACCGGCGACGGCCGCGCGGTCAGCGAGGTCGCGCTCGCCGATCCCGGGTTCGCCGGGCTGCACTTCACGGGGTCCACCGCGACGTTCAAGCTGTTGTGGCGGCGCATCGCGGAGAACCTCGACACCTACCGCAGCTACCCGCGCATCGTCGGCGAGACCGGCGGCAAGGACTTCGTCGTCGCGCATGCGTCGGCGAACCGCGAGAAGCTGCTCACCGCGCTCGTGCGCGGCGCTTTCGAGTACCAGGGCCAGAAGTGCTCCGCCGCGTCCCGGGCGTACGTGCCGCGATCGTTGTGGGACAACGGTTTCCGTGACGAGCTGGCGGACCTGACGTGCACCGTCGAGTACGGCGACGTCAAGGACTTCTCGTTGTTCGGGGGTGCCGTGATCGACGCGCGGGCGTTCGCGAAGCACCGCAAGCTGCTGTCCGAAGTGGACAGTGATCCGGCGATGCACGTGCTCGTGGGCGGGCACTGCGACGACTCGGTCGGCTACTTCGTCGAACCCACGGTCCTCGTCGCGGAGGACCCGGCGCACGAGGTGTTCTCCACCGAGTACTTCGGCCCGATACTCGCCGTCCACGTGTACGAGGACGGCGAGTACCAGCGCATCCTGGAGCAGGCGGACACGGTTTCGCAGTACGCGCTGACCGGCGCGGTGTTCGCCGACGACCGCGTCGCGATCCAGCAGGCGCACGAGGCGCTGCGGTTCACGGCGGGCAACTTCTACGTCAACGACAAGCCCACCGGGTCGGTGGTCGGGCAGCAGCCGTTCGGCGGTTCGCGGGGTTCGGGCACGAACGACAAGGCCGGCTCGATGTTCAACCTGCTCCGCTGGACGAGCCCGCGCTCGATCAAGGAGACGTTCGACGCGCCCGTCGGCATCCGCTACCCGCACATGGGCTGAGCCTCGTCGAGGATCGCGGCCAGCTCACCGGGCCGGTCGAGCATCGGCCAGTGGGAGCCGGGCAGGTCGCGGTGCGTCCAGCCGCCCTCGCGCATGTGCTGGAAGGCGGGCACGCTGTCGGCCATCGCGTGCACCTGCTCGACCGTGAAGCTGCACAGGACGTGCAGCCTCGGGACCTTTTCCCAGTCCCCGCCGAGCCGGACCGGCGTGGTGGCCGTGGCCCACGGCTGAGGGGCGGATTGCCGCTCCAGCTCCTCGACGGGCAGGCCGGGCGCGACCTCCCGCCACGCGGGCGGGGGCAGCCGCCAGCCGTCGCCCTCGGTGCGGACCAGTTCGGCGTCGTGGGCCTGCTGGTCCGGCGGGGCGAACTCGGCCTGGGACATGCCGTCGGGCAGCGGGCCGGTGTCGACGAACACCAGCTTGCCGATCCGATCCGGCAGCCGGTCCGCGACGGCGGGGATCACCGCCGCGCCTGCGTAGCTGTGGCCGACCAGCACCACGTCGTGCAGGTCCTCGTACCGGATCAGCTCCAGGACGTCGGTGATGTGCGTCTCGAGGTCGGTGTCCGGGCGCGCGAGGTGGGCGCGTTCGCCGAGACCGGTCAGGCTGAGCGGGTGGACGTCGTGGCCGCGACCACGCAGGTCGGCGGTGACGGAACGCCAGGCGCGGGCGCCGAGCCAGAAGCCGGGAACGAGCACGTAAGTAGCCATACCGGAGACGTTAGGAGTGATACCGGGCAGAAACCGCCCGGTATTCACGGCACAATTTCCGGTATGACCCGACCGACCGCCCGCGTGCTCGCGTTGCTGGAGATCCTGCAGACCGGCGGCACGCGCACCGTGGCCGAACTCGCCGACCGACTCGGCGTGGACGAACGCACGGTACGCCGCTACGTCAGCCACCTCGTCGACCTGGACATCCCGGTGCGGTCGACGCGGGGCCGGTACGGCGGCTACCGCCTCGCCCCCGGCTACCGGATGCCGCCGTTGATGCTCACCGACGAGGAGGCGCTCGCCGTGCTCCTCGGGCTGGTCGCCGGACGGAGGGCGGGCCTGGTGACGACGTCGGTGGCCGCGATGGAGAGTGCCGCGGCCAAGCTGCGGCGGGTGCTGCCCGAGGCCCTCGGGCGCAGGCTGGACGCGTTGCTGGACACCGCCGACTTCACCGCCCCGGCCAGGCCCGTGGTCAACGCGGAGACGCGCGTGCTGTTGACCCTGGCGGAGGCGGCGCGGCACCGCAATCCGGTCGAGCTGGCGTACACGGCGTGGAGCGGCAGGCGCAGCGAGCGCACCGTGCACCCGTACGGGATCGTCGCGCACTCCGGGCGCTGGTACGTCACGGGCGCGGACTCGGACAGCGGCGAGGTGCGCACGTTCCGGCTCGACCGGGTCGAAAGCGCGTCCGTGCTGCCGGGAAGGTTCGAGGTGCCGGAGGGCTTCGACCCGGCCGCGCGAGTGCTGGCGGGCCTTGCGGAGGTGCCGTACACGCACGAGGTGTCGGTGCGGATCCTGGCGCCGGCGGAGGAAGTGCGGGCGCGGATGCCCGCCGGGGTGGCCGCGGTGGAGGAGGGCGACGGGGACTGGGTGCGGTTGCGGCTGCGGGCCGAGCGGCTGGAGTGGGTCCCGTCGGTGCTGGCGTGGCTGGACAAGCCGTTCGAGATCGAGCACCCGGAGGAACTGCGTGAGCACGTCAAGGCGCTCGCGGACCGGCTGCACGCGTGCGTGGCCGGCGCCCGCGACGCGGACGCCGGCCCGGGAAGTCAGTTGGGCAGCTGAAGCTCGCCGACCTCGTCGGCGGGCGGTGCCTGCACGTCGACCGGGGTTCCCCAGTCGCTGTACTTCATGGTCATCTTCAAGGTCTGGGCGCTCGCGGGCGCCCCGGCGGCGACCATCATCGGCGACATGTCCTGGAACACCTGGACCGGCAGCTGATCGCGGTCGAGCCACAGCTCGGCGGGCAGCTTGCCGACCTTGTCCTTGATCTGCTCGAGCTGTTCGAGCGGCATCTGCGTGCCCCGGTACCGGTCCATCGCCTTCGCGAAGTCGATGTCGATCCAGTAGTGGGTGACCGGCTTCCCGTCGAGCGTGGTCTGCTCGCTGCGGGTGATCGTGCCGGCTTCCTGGATCTGCTGGAGCGTCTTGCTCGGGTCGTTCTGCTGCGCCTGCGCGGCACCGAGGGCCTTCGCCGTGTCGCTGTCGGCGGGCACCTTCCCCCACGGCTTACCACCGGGGACGCGGGCGCGCAGCTGCTCGGGCAGGCGGATGTAGAGGGTGTTGCCGACGTACCGCAGTTCCTGGTCCATGCCGCCGACGGTCATCGACATCTGCATGGTGGTGTTGTCACCGTCGAAGGTCCCCGCGCCCTCGGCGGTCATCGTCTGGCCGGCGACGTCCATGTCCATCGAGAACTTCGCCGACTTGGCCTTCTCGGTCTGGCTCGTGGCGGCCCGCACCAGTTCCTGCGCGTTGCTGAACAGCGGCGAGTTCCCGGCCGCGGCCGCGTCCCCGTTCGCCGTGCCGGTCACCGGACGCTGTCCGCACCCGGCCAGTGTCAGCACCAGCGCCAGCGCGCCCACGGCCAGCATGGGTCTTTTCATGTGCAGCCCCTTCGTGAAAAAGACGTGAAGTGGCGCTCATGTTTCCAGACCGGCGCGCGACGCCAGCAACCGGCGCAGCGATGGCAGCCTGCGCTTTTCCGGCACCTCGTCGAGCATGCAGTCCGGGTCCTCCGGCGGCCCGAGGTGCCCGCACCCTGGGGGGCATTCCTCCGCGGCCTCGGTGAACTCCGGGAACGCCGACACGATGTCGTCGGCGGTGATGTGCGCGAGGCCGAACGAGCGCACCCCGGGCGTGTCGATCACCCAGCCGTTTCCACCCGGCAGGGGGAGGGCCACCGCGGCGACCGACGTGTGCCTGCCCTTGCCGACCGCGCTCACCTCACCGGTCGCGAGCGCGGCGTCCGGGACCAGCCGGTTCACCAGTGTCGACTTACCGACACCGGAGTGCCCGACGAACGCCGACACTCGCCCGTGCACGGTCTCGACGAGCTCCTCGGACTCCTGGTCGTGCCGGGTGACCAGCGTGGGCACGTCCAGCTCGCCGTAGCGGGCCAGCAGGTCGTCCGGGCTCGCGAGGTCCGCCTTCGTCAGGCACAGCACGGGCTGCAGGCCCCCCGCGTAGCAGGCGACGAGGCAGCGGTCGATGAACCCGGTGCGGGGCGGGGGATCGGCCAGCGCGGTCACGATGAGCAGCTGCTCGGCGTTGGCGACGACGACCCGTTCGTACGGGTCGGTGTCGTCGGCCGTGCGGCGCAGCACGCTCGACCGCTCCTCGACGCGCACGATCCTGGCGAGCGTGTCCGGTTTGCCGCTGACGTCCCCGACCAGCCCGACCCGGTCACCGACCACGATGGGCGTGCGGCCCAGTTCGCGCGCCCGCATGGCGGTCGCGAGCCGCTCGGGGTCGCCGTCCACGGCACACGTCCACCGGCCCCTGTCCACGGCGACGACCATCGCCGGGACGGCGTCGGCGTGCTCGGGGCGGCGCTTGCTGCGGGGGCGGGAGCCGCGTCCGGGCCGCACCCGGACGTCGCTTTCGTCGAGCCTGCGCCAGTCCCTGCCTGCCAAGCCGGTCCTCCCTCTGTGTCAGCCCCACAGATGATCCCCGATGTGTGCCACGATGGGTTGTCCGAGTACCCGCGTGAAGGAGCTGGCACATGTGCGGGCGCTATGCCGCGACCAAGAACCCCGCTGACCTGGTCAAGGAGTTCGACGCGGTCGACGAGACGGACGGGCGGGCCAGGGAGGCCGACTACAACATCGCGCCCACCAAGAACGTGGTCACGGTCGTGCAGCGGCACCCGCGTGACGCCGACGGGCACGTGCTGGAGGAGGAGCCCGCGGTGCGCAGCCTGCGCGTGATGCGCTGGGGGCTCGTGCCGTTCTGGGCGAAGGACCCCTCGGTCGGCAACCGGATGATCAACACGCGGGCGGAGACGGCGACGGAGAAGCCGGCGTTCCGCAAGGCGCTCGCGAAGCGCCGCTGCCTGGTGCCCGCCGACGGCTGGTACGAGTGGCGCAAGACCGGCAAGAAGAAGGAGCCGTTCTTCATGACCGGCGAGGACCTCGCGTTCGCCGGGATCTGGGAGAGCTGGCGGGACCCGAAGGACGACAACGCGGACCCGCTGATCACGTTCTCGATCATCACCACGGACGCGATCGGCAGGCTCACCGACATCCACGACCGGATGCCGCTGCTCATGCCGAAGGACCGCTGGGCGACCTGGCTCGACCCGGACCGCGACGACGTGGGCGAGCTGCTCACCCCGCCGGGTGAAATCGTCGACACCCTCGAACTCCGGCCGATCTCCGACCGCGTGAACAACGTCCGGAACAACGGTCCGGAGCTGCTCGAACGCGTGGAGGAGGGCCAGGCCGACCTCGACACGGCCCTGTTCGACCTGCCCCGATGAGGACTGCTCGCAGGTCCGAATCATCGGGCACCATGCTGGCAAACGGCACTGCCGCGGCTTGCCGCGTCCGACAAGAGGCCGCATGACGACGATCGAGATCGACACGCCCCACGGGCCCGCGCGCGTGGAGATGCACTGCGCGGAGGAGGCCCAAGCCGTCCTGCTGCTCGGGCACGGCGCGGGCGGCGGTATCGAGGCGAAGGACCTCGTCGCCGTCACGCGCGCGGCGCAGGCCGTCGGCGTGGACGTGGCACTGGTCGAGCAGCCGTACCGCGTCGCGGGCCGCCGGGCGCCCGCCCCGGCGAAGCAGCTCGACGCGGCGTGGCTCGCCGTGGCCGAGGAGCTGGGCGAACGGTTCGACGACCTGCCGCAGGTGTTCGGCGGCCGCTCCTCCGGCGCCCGCGTCGCGTGCCGCACGGCCGCCGAGGGGCAGGCCGCGGCCGTGCTGTGCCTGGCGTTCCCCGAGCACCCGCCGGGCAAGCCGGAGAAGTCGCGGCAGGCCGAGCTGGACGCGGTCGAGGTGCCCACGCTCGTCGTGCAGGGCGAGTCGGACCCGTTCGGCCGCCCGGAAGCGGGCCCGCACCACGAGGTCGTGGTCATCCCCGGCACGCACGCACTCGACAAGGACCTCGACGGCCTCGCCAGGATCACGTCGGAGTGGCTGACCCGGGTCCTGCGCCCGCTGTCCTAAGCGGCGATCGCGGCGACCTTCGCGCCGGTCAGGCGGATGAGATCCGCGGGCGCCAGCTCCAGTTCCAGGCCTCGGCGGCCCCCGGAGCAGAACACGGTGTCGAAGTTCTCGACGGAAGAGTCGATCACGACGGGCAGGCGGCTGCGTTGCCCCAGCGGCGAAATCCCGCCGAGGACGTACCCGGTCGCGCGCTGCGCGGCGGCCGCCTCGGCCATCTTCGCCCGCTTGCCGCCGGCCGCCGCGGCCAGCGCCTTGAGGTCCAGCTGGCCGGTGACCGGGACGACGCCGACCGTCAGCTTGCCGTCGACGTCCGCGACCAGCGTCTTGAACACCCTGGTGGGCTCCACCCCGAGCGCCTCGGCGGCCTCCAGGCCGTACGACTCGTGCTTCGGATCGTGCTCGTACGTGTGCAGCCTGTGCTCGACGCGCTGTTTGGCCAGTACCGCGGTCGCCGGAGTTCCCTTGCCTGCCACGGCGCCGGAGCCTAGGCGATCACTACGCCGAACGGGGAATGACATCCGGGGTGGAGCCGTTATGCGGGGTGTGATGACGAAGCTTGCTCGTCCTGTCGGCAGGGTCCAGGGGGACGTCACCCGCCCCGGTCGGCCCGCCGTGCCCGGCCAGGCCAGAAGCCCCCGCGTATCCTCGAAGCTGTCCTACGCTTCCGGGGAAGGGAAAGGTTTGCCGAGCACGCCGAACGACGCGACACCCGAGTCTGCCGCTGCCACCGGGCAGGAGCAGGCCGACGAGCGCGCCGAGCGCTTCGAGCGCGACGCGATGCCGCTGCTGGACCAGTTGTACTCGGCGGCCATGCGGATGACCCGCAACCCGGCCGACGCCGAGGACCTGGTGCAGGAGACCTACCTCAAGGCGTACGGCGCGTTCAACTCCTTCAAGGAGGGCACGAACCTCAAGGCCTGGATGTACCGCATCCTGACCAACACCTACATCAACGGCTACCGCAAGCGTCAGCGGCAGCCCGTGCAGCAGCCGACCGAGGAGATCACCGACTGGCAGATCGCCCAGGCGGAGAGCCACACGTCGAGCGGGCTGCGGTCCGCCGAGGTCGAGGCCATGGACCGGCTGCCGGACAGCGACGTCAAGCAGGCGCTGCAGCAGCTGCCCGAGGAGTTCCGCCTGGCGGTCTACCTTGCCGACGTCGAGGGTTTCGCGTACAAGGAAATCGCCGAGATCATGGACACCCCGATCGGCACCGTGATGTCCCGGCTGCACCGCGGCCGCGCCCAGCTGCGGAACCTGCTCGCCGACGTCGCGCGTGAGCGTGGCTTCATCCGGAGTGCTCAGCAGGAGGTGGCGCAGTGACACCGAGTGAGCCCGAGTCCGGCAAGGACGAGGTCAAGTGCGAGGAGGCGCTCGCCGAGATCTACCTGCTCCTGGACCGCGAGTGCAGCCCGGAGCGGGACGCGGAGCTGCGGCGGCACATCGAGGACTGCCCTCCGTGCCTGGAGGAGTACGGCATCGACGAGGCGATCAAGCAGCTGCTCGCCCGCAAGTGCGGCGGTGACCTGGCGCCGGCGGAGCTGAAGCAGAAGCTGCGTGCGTCGTTCCGTAAGACGGTGCAGGTGAGCGGCGGGGTGACCGTCGAGCGCACCGAGGTGAGCATCGAGCGGCACGACTGAGTCTGTGACGCGGAAAGGCCCCGGCGGTTTCGCCGGGGCCTTTCGCTTGCCCGCTGCTCAGGCGTTGGGCTTCTTGCCGTGGTTCGCGCCGTTCTTCTTGCGGTCGCGGCGCTTACGGGCACGCTTCGACATGTGTCTGCTCCTCGGGTGTTGCTTGCTCCTACCAGTGTGGCAGGCGGCATCCGGGCTGTGCCGACCCGGTCCGCTCTGGTTGTATGGAAGCGATGTCCACACTTTCCGACCTGCTCGCCGAGAACACCGGCCTGCCGGGTGAAGCCGTCGACCACCTGCAGGCCGTGGTGGCCGAGTGGCAGCTGCTCGCGGACCTGTCGTTCGCGGACTTCCTGCTGTGGGTGCCGGTCTCGAAGGAGCTGACCGCGCAGGGCGGCGACTTCGTGTGCGTCGCGCAGGCCCGGCCCACGACGGGGCCGACGGCGCACCCCGAGGACGTCGTCGGCACGCGGTTCACCGTCGAGGAGCACCCGCAGCTGGCTCGCGCGATGCGTGAGGTGCGCATCTACCGCGAGGAGGACCCGCACTGGTACCGGGACCTGCCGATGCGCCGCGAGGCGGTGCCGGTGTCGTTCGGCGGGAAGGTGATCGCGGTGCTCAGCCGCGAGACGAACCTGGCGGCGCCGCGCGTACCGAGCCCGCTGGAGGTCGCGTACCTCGGCAGCGCGGGCGACCTGTGCCAGATGATCGCCGATGGCACGTTCCCGAGCCCGGACTCGCAGAGCGACGTGCACACGAGCCCGCGCGTCGGTGACGGCCTGATCCGGCTGGACGCGCAGGGCAACGTGGTGTTCGCGAGCCCGAACGGGTTGTCCGCGTACCACCGGATGGGGCACGAGTCGGATCTCGTGGGCACGCGGCTGGCGCCGTTGACGCGTTCGCTGATCCGCGACCCGTTCGACGCCACGGAGGTCGCGCACCGGATCCTGGACGCGCTCGACGGCAAGCCGGGCAGCCGCACCGAGGCCGATTCGCGGCGCGGGGCCGTGGTGTTGTTCCGTGCGCTGCCGTTGCGGCCGCACGGGCAGCCCGCGGGGGCGCTCGTGCTGGTGCGGGACGTGACCGAGGTGAAGCGGCGTGACCGCGCGCTCCTGTCGAAGGACGCTACGATCCGGGAGATCCACCACCGGGTGAAGAACAACCTCCAGACGGTAGCGGCGCTGCTGCGGCTGCAGTCACGGCGCACGAACAGCGAGGAAGCCCGGCTGGCGCTGACGGAGTCGGTGCGCCGGGTCTCGTCGATCGCGATGGTGCACGAGGCGCTTTCGGTGTCCGTGGACGAGCGGGTGGACCTGGACCAGCTGCTGGACAAGGTGCTGCCGATGGTCGGCGAGGTCGCCACGGCCGAGTCGCGGGTGAGCATCAAGCGGACCGGTTCGTTCGGCGTGGTCGTGGCCGAGATCGCGACGCCGCTGGTGATGGTGCTGGCGGAGCTCGTGCAGAACGCGGTGGAACACGCCTTCCCCGACGGGCGGCCGGGCCGGGTGGAGATCGCGGTGTCGCGGTCGGCGCGGTGGCTGGACGTGCTGATCAGGGACAACGGGCGCGGGCTGCCGTCGGGGTTCTCGCTGGAGCGGGCGGACGGGCTGGGGCTGCAGATCGTGCGGACGCTGATCGAGTCCGAGCTGCGGGGGTCGCTGTCGCTGAAGCGGCTCCGGGAGGGTGACAACCGGGGGACCGAGGCCGCGCTGCGGATCCCGCTGAGCCGCCGGTTGTGACGGTCTTCGGGAGCGCCAGTCCGACACGGTGACCTGGTGTGTCCGGCGTGCGGGTGTGGCAGGCACTGCGGCACGGTCCCCTTGAGCGGCTGGTTCGTGCCGGGGTTGGGAGCCTTGCCGGGTGCCGTTTCGAGGTGGCCTGGCTTCAGGGATTTGTCCTCGCCGGACGGGCTGGCTCCGGGATGACGGGGGAAGGTTGTCGGCTGCCTGTTGGGTGGGGGGTCGCGGGGTGGCCATCCCGTCGCCTGGTTGAGGGCTATCGAGGCGCCCTTAGGCGACGGGATGACCACCCAGCTCACCGGGTACGGGACGGCTCGCCTTCGGCATTGCGTCCCTGGCTTGCCCTTCGGGCATCGCGGGGCGGCCCTGAAGAGCGCCTCCGGACACGCCAGAGGGCCGGTACCCGGATAGGGGGTACCGGCCCTCTGCAGCGTCTTGCGGGTGGACCCGAAGGCCCCTGGCGGGCTTCCGCTGGACCCGGTGCCGGGGTCCGCGAAGCCGCGCCGTATCGTGGCTGTCAGGCGTTGCTACGCGTGCCAATGTGAGCGCGGCGACGCTTGAGGGCGCGACGCTCGTCCTCGCTCATACCGCCCCACACGCCGGCGTCCTGGCCGCTGGCAAGAGCCCAGGCCAAGCAGTCGGAAGCAACGGTGCAGCGGTGGCATACGGCCTTCGCCTCGGCGACCTGCAGCAGAGCGGGACCGCTGTTCCCCACGGGGAAGAACAGCTCCGGGTCCTCGTCGCGGCAGGCAGCGTCGTGGCGCCAGTCCATTTCTGTGAGCTCCTTCTAAGGGCGCAGTGTGCTGCGCCACAGTCGTCATGGCGGTCGTGTTTTTGGGTGCTTGTGAATGCTTTCACGAAGCACCGCTTTCGACAAGGGTTTTTCCGTGATCGGTGAGTCAGCTCACCTGGTCGGGCGACCGCGCTGACCTGCGGTTTCTCTCCGAAACAGAGTTACGGGGGGAAGGACCGTGCGGTGAGCGGGGCCCTGGCGTCGATGAGCGGCAAGTTGCACTTTGCCGCGAACGATCACCTCACGGGCGCTCACCCGCCGACGAGGACCGTCAGCGCGTGTGGGACGCTGGTGAACTCGACCCTGGTCCGCCGGCCGACGGGATCGCCGTCCACCTGGAAGTTTACCGGCCGCGAAGCCTCGATGCGCAGTTCCGGGAGATCGTCGAACCGCACGAGCCGCCGCCCCCGGTGCTTCGCCTCCGCCCGCAGCGCCTGCCGCACGTGCCGGTAGACGGTCGGCAGGTTCAGCGCGCGCAACGCGAACAGGCCCAGCCCCGTCTCGAACGAGGTGCCCGTGTTCAGGTGCACCGGGCGCGCGCCCAGATAGCTCCACGGATCGGTGTTGGACACGAACGCCGTGCGCACCTCGACGGGCTCCTCGCCCGGCACGTGCACCGTCAGCGGCTCGCGCCCGCTCGGGGGCCGGAAGTAACAGGCCACGGCCGACCGGACATACAGGAGCGCGTTCGTCTGCTTGCCGCGCCGGTCCGCGACGGCCGTCACGACGTCGGCGTCCCAGCCCAGCCCCGCGTTGAAGGTGAACCAGCGCTCATCGGCCCGGCCGAGCCCCACCGACCTGCTGTGCCCGCCCTCGATGGCGCGCAGCAGCTGGTGCGTGGCCTCCACCGGATCCCTCGACAGCCCGAGCGCACGCGCGAACACGTTCGCGGAGCCACCCGGCACGACGCCCAGCGCGGACGTCTCGCCGGGGCCATCGGCCAGCAGGCCGTTGACGACCTCGTTGACCGTGCCGTCGCCGCCGTGCGCCACGACCAGGTCGACGCCCTCCCTGGCGGCGTCGCGCGCCACCGCGAGCGCGTGGCCCGGGTAGTCGGTCTCGACCACCTCGAGCTTGACCTGGCTCGCCAGCGCATGGGCGAGCACGTCGCGGCCGCCCGCCGTGGTCGACGTGGCCTTCGGGTTGACGACGAGAATCGCGCGCACCACCGCAGGGTAGGTCAACCGCCGGGCACTGGCGGGCCGCGGAGCCGCAAGTCACGGGAAACCGATCCGAGTGCCGGGCAACCTCCCATCGCTCGCGCGGTGCCGTTCGTCGTGACAAGTGCACCCGGGCCGACCGCCCGCTCGCCGACGACACACAGATCTTGACCCGGCCGCCCGCGGTTCGAAAACGGCCGACCGGGTGGCATACCATCGAAAGTGCTCACGCAAGGTCACCAACCGCAGGTGGAAGGCGAATTCCCCCGTGCCGATCAAGGACAAGATCGTTCCGGCGCCACGCGAGGTCCGGCTCGCGGGGCTCGCCACCGCGCTGCCGGGGCTGGGCCTGCTGGTGCTCGCCGTGCTGCTGCTCGCCGCTCCGGGCGCCTCGGACGCGCCCCGCAACAACGTCCTCGCCGAGGCGGGCTTCTACGTGGTGTTCGCGCTCGCCGTGCTGGCCTGTGCCGCGGGGCTCGCGCTGGGGCACACGTGGGCGCGCTCGCCCGGCGTGGTGATCGCGCTCATCACCATCGGCGTCGGCTGGTACCTGACCGGACCGTCCGGGCAGCCGGGGCCGGGCGTGCCGGTGATCCTCCTCGGGATCGCCGTCATCGTGCTCCTGTTCCGGCAGCCCTCGCGCGCGTGGGCGCTCGGGCAGCAGCCGGGCGAGTCCGAGGAGGAGGCCGCGGAGCGGGGCGGCCTGGAGGGCCGCGCCGCCCAGCGGGAGCGGGACCAATAGCGCCTGGTTCGTCAGAGGCGCACCGATGCGGCCGGATAGGTGGTGCCGGTGAACCCGGGCAGTTCGACGAGTTCGGGCTGGTTCCCGTTGGCGATGAGCTGGTCGAGCACGAACTGGACGCCGGCGGTCGCGATCTGGGCGCCGGGGTCCTCCATGACGTAGCGGAGCCGGGTCACGATGGCCCGCTTGTCGTCCACCGACCGGACCACCGGCATGGCGTTGACCACCTCGGTGTCGGCGTCGACCACGGGCGCCTGGTCGATCCTCTTCTCGAAGGCCGGGTAGTCCGGCCACAGGAGCCGGCTCATCTCCACCGAAGACAGGCAGCTGTACCAGAACTTGCGGTACAGCCCCTCGATCCGGGCGCGGTAGCCGTTGTCGGCGAGCTGCTCGAGGTCGATGGCCGGCGCAGCCGGGGCGATGATCAGCCGGGCCGGGTCGAGCTTCCGGCCGGACGCTTCGTGGAGCAGCGAGCACACGTTGTTGCTCTGCCAGGTCAGGCCCGCGCTCGGGCGTCCGGCGGTACCCACGACGAGCACCATCAGCCGGGCCCAGTCGATGGGCTGCTCGTTGATCCACTTCAGCGACCGGTGCAGCGAGTCCAGTGCCGAGAGGGCGAAGGTCGCCGCCATCATGTCGTTGAACGACACGGGGATCGCGTCGGGTCCGTCGCCTTCGATCAGGTTCGCGCGCAGGTACGCGAAGTCCAGGAGCTCCGGGTTCTCCAGCGCGCGTTCCAGGTAGTCGGCGGTCACCGCACAGGTGTAGTCGACCAGGTCGGTGATCTTCTCCTCGTGCCCCCGCCATGCGTCGACCGCGACCTCGTCACGCCAGTACGAGACGCTGTTGTGCTCCTGGACGACGCGGCACTGCGCGATCAGCTCCCTGGCGTCGTTCTCCCAGGTGGGGTGGCCGAGTTCGCGCAGCCGGGCGAGGTAGGGGATCGCGAGGCCGAGGTGCGAGATCGCGGTGATCTCGAAGAACCCCCGCGTGCCCTTGCGGAAGTCGACCGACGTGGGCGGTCGTCCGCCGCCCGGGAACAGCACGAGATCGGTGCCGGTCGCGACCAGCAGCGGGGTGTCGGAGTGGGCCTCGCCCAGCTGCCGCTGCAGGTTCTGGCCGATGCTGCCCGGGGCCGAGGTGAACAGTTCGAAAAGCCGCATGAAGTGCGGGTTGGGCTGGTACCGCATCGGATTTTCTCCTCTTTCAGGCGTGGTCGAATGCGAGTTCGTAGACGACGCTGTCCTGGCGGAACCGCACGTCCGGGGTGAGGCTGTTGGCGACGACGAGGAAACTCCTGCCGTCCGCTTCGAAGTAGCTCGCGGCGGTTCCGCCGAACGTGGGGAATTCCTCGACCACTGCGAACCCGCCGTTGTCCCACTTGTACAGCTGCGACATCAGATCGGTTTTGGGAGAGGGCGGCATGCCCTGCACGAAACAGATCCGGACGAGGAACAGGTCGTCGCCGTGGCGGAAGAGCTCGAACTCGCGGCCGCCGGCGCCGCCGAGCGACTGGCGGGGCTCGAAGAGTTCACCGTTCCACTGGTAGAGCGTCGATTCGCCGGTGATGCACGCGAAGGCCAGCCACTCGCCGTCGTCCTGGGAGAAGTGCAGGAAACTGCGGCCGAACCGTTCGGCGAACGTCTGGTAGGGGATGAAGGAATTCCCGTCCCAGCGGTAGACGACGCTGGGCGAAAGCTGGTCGGCGTAAGCGAGGAAATGGTGCCCGCCGATCTCGAAGTGGGCCCAGTTGTACCCGAAGCGGCCGCCGAGGACCTGGAATTCCCGCCACTGCCCGTCGATGCGCTCGAAAATGACCGAGCGCCCGTGGCCCTGCGGTGAAAGCGGGATGCCGGGAATCATCAGCCCCTGTGCCAGCGCCAGGAATTCGCGGTCCCCGATCGAGAAGTGGTGCCACTGTTTCGCGCCGAAGGTGGGCACTGTCTCGTCGAGGATCCACTTCCCGTCCTCCTCGCGGTAGATCAGCGAGTTGACGTTGGTTTCGTAGGGGCCCTGCCCGGTGCGCAGGTTGGCGAAGGCCAGGTAGGTCCTTCCATCGCTGCGGAAGGTCAGCGCGTCCTCGCCGCTCGGGGCGGCCAGGCGGTCCACCTCGGTGAACTGCCCGGCTTCCCACCGGTAGAGCAGCGCGTCGGTGTCGCCGTTGCCGCCCTGCATGTCGGCGGGCCGCCCTGGCACGTCTTCGGCGAGCTGGGGGACGACGAGGTGCAGCCGGTCGCCGATCCGGAACACGTGGGCGGCACGGGCGCCTGACGTGGCCAGGCGCTGGTGGACCGAGAGGATCATGGGAGCTTCTCCATTAACTAAGTTAAGCTGACTCGGCCAGGATGGCTTAACTTTGTTAAGGCGTCAAGCGCGCAAGAAGGGGGCGCGGGCGTCACCGCGGCCCGCGTCTTCGGCGAGGGATCAGGAAACCGTGCGGGCCAGCTTGTCCAGCGCCGTGTCGGTGAGCCGGTAGACGGTCCACTCGTCCATGGGCACGGCGCCGAGGGACTTGTAGAAGCCCGTCGCCGGGTTCCAGTCCAGCACCGACCACTCCAGCCGCGCGTAGCCGCGCTCGACGCACAGGCGCGCCAGCGTGGCCAGCAGCGCCTTGCCGAGACCGGAGCCGCGCAGCTCGGGGCGCACGTACAGGTCTTCGAGGTAGATGCCGTGCACCCCGCGCCACGTCGAGAAGTTCAGGAACCACAGCATGAAGCCGACGATCTCGCCGTCCTGCTCGGCGACGTGGCCGAACAGCGCGGGCGACTCGCAGAACAACGCCTCGTGCAGCTTGGCGGGCGTCAGCCGGCACTCCGCCGGCGCCTTCTCGTAGGTGGCGAGGTCCTGCACGAGCTGGACGAGCGTGTCTACATCGGACTCTCGGACGCGGCGGATGCGGCTGTCGGCCAAGGGAACCTTCTCAGGACGGCGGGATGTTGAGGTGCTCGATCTTGGGCTCGCCCCGTTCGTCGCCGAGCACCGAGACGCCGGCCGGGTCGAGTCCGAAGTGGACTCCGGCCGACGCGGGCAGCCCCAGCCAGCGGGCCACCAGCACCCGGCTGAAGTGGCCGTGCCCGACGAGGATGACCTCGGTGTCGGCGAGTGCGGCACGCACCCGCGCCAGCAGCCTATCGGCCCGGGCCGCCACCTGGGCACTGCTTTCCCCGCCGGGGATCGGGCCGCGCCAGACGGTCCAGTCCGGCACGGTCTCGCGGATCTTGGCGGTGGTCACGCCCTCGTACTCGCCGTAGTCCCATTCCGCCAGGTCCTCGGTCTGCTCGTCGACCACCAGGCCCGCCAGCTGCGCCGTCCGCACGGCCCGCTGCCGGGGGCTGCTGAGCACGAGCGCGGGCCCCTTGCGCAGCGTGCCGAGCGTGAGCCCGGCCGCGCTGGCCTGGTTCTCCCCGGCGGGGGTCAGCGGGATGTCCGTGCGGCCGGTGTGCCTGCCGTTGACCGACCACTCGGTCTGGCCGTGCCGGAGGAGGAAGAGCTCGTGGTCCACGCTTGCGAACATAGCAAGCGGTCTGCTTTGCTACTGACGGGTAACAAAGGAGGAGTCGTGACTCGGACGTTCGCGATGTGGTCGAAACTGGCCGGCCTGCCGGGCGGGAAACGGCTCTTCTCGGCCGCGGTGTGCCTGCGTGCGCCCTATTTCTCCACCGTGCTGCCGACCGTCCGGCAGCTGCGGCCGGGCTACTGCGAGGTGACCGCGCCGAAGTGGTGGGGTGTGCACAACCACATCCGCACTTTTCACGCGATAGCGGCATGCAACCTCGCCGAGATCGCCATGGGCATGCTCGCCGAGGCGACCGTGCCGGACACGCACCGCTGGCTCCCGAAGGGGATGACGGTCTCGTACGTGGCGAAGGCGAAGACGAGCCTGCGCGCGGTCGCGGAACTGCCGGAGCTGCCCGAGTTCGGGGACGAGGGCTTCGAACTCCCCGTCTCCGTGACGATCAGCGACACGCGCGGCGAACCCGTCGTCACCGCCACGATCACGATCTGGGTGACCAGGAAGAAGGGCTAGACGAGTAATGCGTAACTCGGTCAGTGGTCGTAGGCGGTGAGGGATCGGGTGACGGGTTGGCCGGTGGCGCGGTTGTGCCAGATGGCGGCGG
>NZ_FORP01000027.1 GCF_900114035.1 Amycolatopsis sacchari
AGGCGACGACGGCGATCACGAACGCGATCAGCAAGGTGTCGGATCTGATCCGGAAGCTGGTCAAGACGATCGGGAACGTGACGCCGAAGATCCGCCGGATCGTGGACAAGCTCGGTGAGATCATCGAGAAGTTGTCGAAGCTGGGGCGTAAGTTCGCCCGGCGTGCGGATGGGGCGACGCTGCCCTCGGGGGCGAAGTCGATCGACACGCCGGAGTTGCACGCCCCGGACGCGCCACACACCCCGCACACCCCGGACGCCGACGTGCCGGGCGGCACTCACGCCGGCGACGGCACGACCACCGCCGGCCGCGAGGGCTCCCTGCGTTCGGACGCCGCGGAGCCACGGGACCGCGCCCAGGAGGTCACCGGCCGGTGTGGCGGTCGCGAGCCGATCGACCTCGCGACCGGCGAGATGTACCTGACGCAGACCGACGTCGACCTGCCGGGGATCCTGCCGCTGCTGCTGCAGCGCACCCACATCTCCTCCTACCGGTCCGGCCGCCTCTTCGGCCCCACCTGGGCGTCCACTTTGGACCAGCGGCTGGAGTTCGACGACGACGGCGTGTGCTACGCGGGGCCGGACGGGGTCATCCTCGTCTACCCGAGGGGCGACGGCGTGCTGCCCGTCGTGGGGGCGCGCTGGCCCTTGCACCACTCGGCGACCGGCTCCACCCTCGTCCAGCCGCAGACCGGGCGCACCCTGCACTTCGGCCCGCCCGTCGCGGGCACCGCGAAGCTGGCCGCGATCACCGACCGCACCGGGCACCGGATCGACCTCGACTACGACGACACCGGTCTCGTGCGGCGGGTCCGGCACTCGGGCGGTTACGTGGTCGACGTCGAGACGCGGCGAGGGCTGGTCGCGGGCCTGTGGCTGGGCGAGATCCCGTTGGCGCGCTTCGACTACGACGACGCTCGGCGGCTCGTGACGGTGATCAACTCCTCCGGCCTGGCGTTGCGCTTCGGCTATGACGCCGAGGGCCGGATAGTCGAGTGGGTCGACCGCAACGGGCGGTTCTACCGGTACCACTACGACGAAAACGGCCGGTGCGTCCGCACCGAGGGCAGCGCCGTGTGGGGCACGATCGCGTACGACCCCCTCCGGCGGACCACCGTCGAAACCAACTCGCTCGGCGAAGTCACCACGCACCAGTTCAACGAGGCGCACAAGCTCGTGCGGCGCGTGAACCCGCTGGGCGCGGAGATCTCCCAGGAATGGGACGCCGAGGACAGGTTGCTGTCCTACACGGACGAACTCGGCCGCGAAACCCGGTACACGTACGACGAAAACGGCAACCTGACGCGGATCCGGCGTCCGGACGGCACGGTCCTGACGTCCGTCCACAATGAACTGAACCTGCCGGTGAGCATCACCGGACCCGACGGCGCCACCACCACCTACACCTACGACGAGCGCGGCAACCGCACCTCGGTCACCGACGCCGCGGGCACCCGCACCCTGCTGTCCTACGACGAGCGCGGGCACCTCACCAGGATCGTCGACGGGCTGGGGAACGCCCACCACGTCGTGACCAACAACGCCGGGCTCCCGGTGGCGGTGACCGATCCGGAGGGCGGCACCGTCCACTACACGCGCGACGTCTTCAACCGGGTCACCAGCGTGACCGACCAGCTGGGCGGCGTCACGCGCTACACCTGGACGATCGAGGGCCTGCCCGCGTCGCGGACCACGCCGGACGGGGCGGTGGAACGCTGGCGCTACGACGGCGAAGGCAACCTTGTCGAGCACATCGGCCCGACCGGAGCGCGGACGACGTACGAGGTGTCCGGCTTCGACCAGGTCGCGGCGCGCACGACGCCGGACGGGGCCAGGATCGGCTTCCGCTACGACAGCGAGCTGCGGCTGGTCGAGGTGACCAACGCCGCCGGCGCCAGCTGGTCCTACCGCTACGACGCCGCCGGGAACCTGGTGGGGGAGACCGATTTCGACGGCCGCACCGTCACGTACCGGCACGACGCGGCGGGGCAGCTCGTCGAGCGCGTCAACGGGGCGGGCCAGAGCGTGCACTACACGCGCGACGCGCTCGGCCGCGTCGTCGAGCAGCGGGCGGGGGACCGGGTCAGCCGCTTCACCTACCGCGCCGACGGTGAGCTGATCGAGGCGACCAACCCGGACGCGGAGGTCCGGTTCGACCGCGACGTCCTGGGCAACGTGCTGGCGGAGCACTGCAACGGCCGCACCTTGCGCAACACCTACGACGCGCTCGGGCACCGCACGAGCCGCACCACGCCGGCGGGCACGGTCAGCACCTACCGCTACGACTCGCGGGGTTTCCTGTCCGCGCTGGCCATCGGCGAGCACCTGCTGGAGTTCGCGTACGACCCGGTGGGCCGCGAGCGCACCCGCCGGCTCGACGGCGCGGTCACGGTCGCGCAGAGCTGGGACGCGCAGCACCGGCTCACCGCGCAGGTCGTCAGCGCGGGCAACCCGTCCGGTCCGGACCGTGTGCTGCAGCAGCGCGCCTACCGCTACCGCGCCGATGGAGCGTTGACCGCCGTCGACGACCTGTTGCGCGGCACCCAGACCTACGACCTGGACGCGGCTGGCCGCGTCACCGCCGTCTCCGGCCGTGGCTGGCGGGAGACGTATGCCTACGACCCGGCGGGAAACCTCGCCGGAGCACGGTGGAGCACGCCGGGCAGCGGCGACGACGAGCGGCAGGGCGAGCGCGTCACGGCGGGCACGCTCGTGCGGTCCGCCGGGCGCACCGGCTACCAGCACGACGCGCAGGGCCGCGTGGTGCGCCGCACGCGGCACGGCCTGTCGGGGCAGCGCCGAACCTGGACATATACGTGGGACGCCGAAGACCGGCTCACCGCCGTCACCACACCCGACGGGCACGTGTGGCGGTACTCCTACGACGCGCTCGGCCGCCGCATCGCGAAACTCCACTACGGCCCCGGCGGAACCGAGCTGATCGAGCGAACCGACTTCACGTGGGACCGCACGGTGCTGGCCGAGCAGACCACCTCTAGCGGGACGACGAGCTGGGACTACGAGCCGGGCAGCACGCGGCCGCTGGCGCAGGCCGAACTGACGCGGGACGAGGTGGACCGCCGGTTCTACGCGATCGTGACCGATCTGGTCGGCACCCCGACGGAGCTGATCGACCCCGGTGGCGCGATCCGCTGGCACGCCCGCACCACGTTGTGGGGTGCGCCGACGTTCACCCCGCGTCAGGCCGCCGACTGCCCGCTGCGGTTCCCCGGGCAGTACCACGACCCGGAAACCGGGCTCAACTACAACTACCTCCGTTACTACGACCCCGACACCGGGTCCTACGCGTCCCCGGACCCGCTGGGGCTGGAGGCGGCGCCCAACAACCACGCGTACGTCGCCAATCCGGCCACCGCGGCCGACCCGACCGGCCTGATCCCGTGCGATGTGGCGGACGACCTCGCGGCGTACCGGCAGCGCCAGGGCATGCCGGTCGCCGGGTCCGCCGAGGACGCCCACACCGCGGCCCGGCTCGACGTTGACGGCCAGTCGTTCTACGGGCGCAACGGACACGGCATGGACATCGACATCAGGGCCAACGCGCAGACCAAGACCCACGCCGAGGCGCAGGCGTTCCAGGAGGCGAAAAACGCTGGTGTCAGCGGGAAAACCGGCACGCTCTACGTGGACAGGGACTTCTGCCGCGCGTGTGGTCCCAACGGTGGCGTCGGCTCGCTCATGCGCGGGCTGGGCCTGGAGCGGCTCGAGGTCCACACGCCATCGGGCCGCTATACAATCGACGCCACGAAACGCCCGTCCATCCCGGTGCCATGGTCCGAGGGGTAACACACGATGCAGCTGTCAGTCGACACGTGGGACGGCGTCCACGTCTCGTTCGTCGAGATCGGGGAGCCCACGCTCGAGCAGGTCCTCGAGGCGGTCGACCAGCTCGACAGCAAGATCCACACGGAGGTGTCCGTCCGCCGCGACGAGCCCTTTGAGTACCTGACGATCGCCGGGGGGCCGGAGTACTTCCTCGTTTCCGGCGAGGGGCGCGACGGGTCGTTCCCGCAGCTCACCACGCCGGACGCGGGGGAGGGCAAGGTGACCCTCGTCGTCGGCGGCCAGAGCAGCGAGTTCAACCTGACGGACGTCGTCCGGCGTGACCGCATCCCGGGCGCGGTGCAGCAGCTTTTCGACGGGCTGACCGAGGACCTGCCCGCCCCCTGGGTGGTGGAGTAGCGCTTCCTGGTCCATGCCTGCCGGGCAGCTGCTGACGCCGCTGGGCACGGCCGCGCCGGGGAACCGGCGGCGATCCGTGGGCGGCCACCTCGAGGCGCTGCCGCACCGGCGCTGACCTGCCACGCGAGGCCCGAGGGCACGGCGCCGATCCCCCGCCGACCACCGCGAACCACCGCCCGCGAGGGCGACCGCCCCCGGTGATCACCGCCCCGGCGGGCGTCCCGTGCTGCCGCGCACGATGAGCTTCGGCTGGACCACGTGGTCGGCCGGGGCGCGGGCCGGGTCCTCCAGCCGCGCGACGACCGCCCGCACCGCGAGGTCCGCCTGCCGGTCGGGCGCCTGCGCCACCGTCGTCAGGTCGATGTGCGACAGCTGCGCCAGCCGGCTGTCGTCGAAGCCCGCGACCGAGATCTCGCCCGGCACGGCGACCCCGGCCCGCTTCATCGCATCCAGGAACCCCACGGCACACCGGTCGTTGCCGGCGAACACCGCGGTCGGCATCGCCGCCCGGTCCGCGAGCAGGCTCTCCGCCGCCTGCGCGCCCGACTCCTCGGTCTGGTCCCCGGGCAGCACCCGCGCCGACGCCTCCAGCCCGTGCCGCCGCATCGCCGTGCGGTAGGCCCTGCGCCGCTCCGCCGAACCCGGCCCGCTGCCGCCGTCGATGTGCACGATCTCCGTGTGCCCCAGCTCGACCAGGTAGTCCACGACCTCCCTGGCGCCGCGGGCCTCCGCGGTGTGCACGGTGTCGACCTCGCCGTCCGCGTCCCCGCGGCCGACGACCACCGTGGGCACCCGGCGGCCCAGCTCGGCGACGTAGGCCCCGTCGAGGTTGGGGCCCAGCAGGATCACGCCCTCGCACCGGTGGCTCAGCAACGCCTCCACCGCCGCCCGCTCGTCCCGCGTCGGCACCGCCGCCGAGAGCAGGATGTCGTACCCCAGCTCCTCGGCCGCCGGGTAGATGCCCTCCACCAGGTCGGCGTGGAAGGGGTTGCGCACCGTCATCATCACGCCGAGCACCTTGCTGCGGGACCGCGCCAGCAGCTGCGCGGCGCTGTCCGGCCGGTAGCCCAGCTCCCGCGCCGCCGCGAACACCCGCTCCCGCGTCTCCTCGCTCGGCCCGCGTTCGTTGCGGAAGACCAGCGACACGAGCGCGCGGGACACCCCGACGCGCGCGGCCACGTCCGCCATGGTCGGACGGCCGCGCTTGCCGCCGTCGCCCCGGGTTCCTTCGTCCATCTTCCCCTCGCCAGGTCTTGACACGCTCCTGTCGCCGGGCCCATAGTACCGGCTACTAGAGCGCGCTAATAGAGCGCGCTAAGCGAGATCGCGGCACAAGGAGGTGTGCAGGTGACCAGCCACGACGCGGGGTACGACCTCCTGACGATGGGCCGGATCGGGGTGGACGTCTACCCGCTGCAGACCGGCGTCGGGCTGGCGGAGGTCACCTCGTTCGGCAAGTACCTCGGCGGCACGGCCACGAACGTCGCGGTCGCGGGGGCGCGCTACGGGCTGCGCTCGGCGGTGGTCACCAAGACCGGCGCCGACCCGTTCGGGGTGTTCCTCCGCCGCGCGCTGACCGGCTACGGCGTGGACACCCGGTTCGTCGGGACGAGCGAGCACCTGCCCACGCCGGTGACGTTCTGCGAGATCTTCCCGCCGGACGACTTCCCGCTGTACTTCTACCGCTTCCCCAAGGCGCCGGACCTGGACATCGCGGTGGACGACCTGGACTTCGACGCGATCAGGACCGCCAAGATCTTCTGGGTCACCGTGACCGGCCTGTCGCAGGAGCCCAGCCGCGAAGCGACGCTGGCCGCGCTGGAAGCGCGGGGCCGCCGCGGTACCACCGTGCTGGACCTGGACTACCGGCCGATGTTCTGGCCGTCGCGCGAGCACGCCAGGGAATGGGTGGGCAAGGCGCTCGGGCACGTCACGGTCGCGGTCGGCAACCTCGACGAGTGCGAGACGGCGGTGGGCACCCGTGACCCCCGCGAGGCCGCGAAAGCCTTGCGGGACAAGGGGATCAGCCTCGCCGTGGTCAAGCAGGGGCCGGCGGGCGTGCTGGCGGTGGACGATGCCGGCGAGGTCGAGGTGCCGCCGGTGCCGGTGGACGTGGTGAACGGCCTCGGCGCGGGCGACGCGTTCGGCGGGGCGTTGTGCCACGGCCTGCTGTCGGGCTGGGACACGGCGCGGATCATGCGGTTCGCCAACGCCGCCGGCGCACACGTGGCCGGGGAGCTGGCGTGCTCCGACGCGATGCCGACCGAGGAACAGGTACTGCGGAAGCTGGGAGGAACGGGTGTCTGAAACAGTGCGGCGGATCGTCGAACGCCGCGTGCGTGAACCGGAGGCGATCGCGGAGGCCGCCGCGAACCGGGTGCGGGCGAAGTCCCCGTTCAACGACCGGGGCCGCACGATGATCATCGCCGCGGACCACCCGGCCCGCGGCGCGAACGCCGTCGGCGGCGATCCGCTCGCGATGGCCGACCGGGGCGAGCTGCTGGAGCGGCTGTGCCTGGCGCTGGACCGCCCCGGCGTGACCGGGGTGCTGGCGACGGCGGACGTCCTGGAGGACCTGCTGCTGCTGGGCGCGCTGGACGGCAAGACCGTGCTCGGCTCGATGAACCGCACGGGCCTGGCGGGCTCGGTGTTCGAGATCGACGACCGCTTCGCCTGCTACGACGCGGAATCCCTGGAGCGGATGCGGTTCGACGGCGGCAAGACGCTCACCCGGATCTGCCTGACCGACCCGGCCACCCCGGGGGTGCTGGAGAACACCGCCAAGGCCGTGAACGAGCTCGCCGAACGCGGGCTCATCGCGATGGTGGAGCCGTTCCTGTCGGAGTGGCGGGACGGGCGGCTGCACAACGACCTGTCCCCGGAAGCCGTGATCAAGTCGATCACGATCGCCTCCGGGCTGGGCCGCACCTCCGCCTACACGTGGCTGAAGCTCCCCGTCGTGGACGACATGGAGTGGGTGCTCGCGTCCTCGACGCTGCCCGCGGTGCTGCTCGGCGGCGAGGTGAGGGACCCGGACGCGGCGTTCGCGTCGTGGCAACGCGCGCTGGCCCTGCCGACCGTGCAGGGCCTGGTCGTCGGACGTTCGCTGCTCTACCCGCACGACGGCGACGTCGCCAAGGCGGTCGACACGGCGGTGGGGCTGCTGTGAACCTGTACCGCGAGGCGGGATCGACCGCCGAGAAGCCGTTCGACGTCGTCGTCACGCCGGAATCCGCGGGCTGGGGTTACTCGGGCCTGCGGGTGCTGGACCTCGACGGCGTACAGACAGTGTCCACAGGGGACAGTGAAACGCTGGTGCTGCCGCTGTCCGGCGGCTGCACCGTCGCGGTGGCAGGCGAGAGCTTCACCCTGCGCGGCCGTACCGGAGTCTTCGACGCGGTGACCGATTTCGTCTACTTGCCGAGGGATGCCGAGGCGACGATCACCGGGAGGGGCCGGTTCGCGTTGCCCTCCGCGAAGACCGGAAAGCGCTTACCCGCGCGGTACCAGCCCGCCGAGGCCACCCCGGTCGAACTGCGGGGTGCCGGGAACTGTTCCCGCCAGGTCAACAACTACTGCCTGCCGCACACGTTCGAGGCGGACCGGCTGCTGGTGTGCGAGGTGCTGACGCCGGGCGGCAACTGGTCGTCCTACCCGCCCCACAAGCACGACGAAGCCCGCGAAGGGGAGAGCGTACTGGAGGAGATCTACTACTTCGAGGTCTCCGGCGGCGGCATGGGCTACCAGCGGGTGTACGGGTCCTCGGACGTGCTGGCGGAGGTGCGCTCCGGGGACGTCGTGCTGATCCCGCACGGCTGGCACGGGCCGTCGATGGCCGCGCCGGGGTACGACCTGTACTACCTCAACGTGATGGCGGGTCCCGGTCCCGAGCGGGCGTGGCTGATCTCCGACGACCCCGCGCACGCGTGGGTGCGCCAGACCTGGGAATCGCGGGAAGTCGATCCACGCCTGCCTTTCGGGAGCGACCGATGAGACTGACCACGGCACAGGCGCTGGTGAAGTTCCTGGCGAACCAGTACTCCGAACGGGACGGGGTCGAGCAGCGGCTGATCCCGGGCACCTGGGGCATCTTCGGGCACGGCAACGTGGCCGGGCTGGGGCAGGCACTGCTGCAGTACCACCAGGAGATGCCGTACTACCTGGCCCGCAACGAGCAGGGACAGGTGCACGCGGCGGCCGCGTTCGCCAAGATGCGCAACCGCCTGCAGACCTTCGCCTGCACCGCCTCCACCGGCCCCGGCTCGACCAACATGATCACCGGCGCGGCGCTGGCGACCACGAACCGGCTCCCGGTGTTGCTGCTGCCCAGTGACATGTTCGCCACCCGCGCGCCGGATCCGGTGCTGCAGCAGCTGGAGGACACGCGCGGCGGGGACGTGACGGTCAACGACGCGTTCCGCCCCGTGTCCAGGTACTTCGACCGGATCACGCGCCCCGAGCAGCTGATCCCCGCGGCACTGGCGGCGATGCGGGTGCTCACCGACCCGGTGGAGACCGGCGCGGTGACCCTGTGCCTGCCGCAGGACGTGCAGGCGGAGGCGTACGACTGGCCGGAGGAGTTCTTCCGCCGCCGGGTCTGGCACGTCGATCGCCCCGTCCCGGCGCCGGAAGCCGTGCGGCGGGCGGTGGATCTCCTGCGGGGCGCGGAAAAGCCGCTGATCGTCGCGGGCGGAGGAGTGGTCTACTCCGAAGCCGAGCACGAGCTGCGTGCTTTCGCCGAAGCCACCGGCATTCCCGTCGCCGACACCCACGCCGGGAAGGGCGCGGTCCCGTGGGACCACCCGTGCTCGGTCGGCGGCCTCGGCTCGACCGGCACCACGGCGGCGAACGCCCTGGCCGCGGAAGCGGACGTCGTGCTGGGCATCGGCACCCGGTACTCCGACTTCACCACGGCCTCGCACACCGTGTTCGGCAACCCGGCGGTGAAGTTCGTGAACCTCAACGTCGCCCGCCTCGACGCCGCGAAGCACTCGGCGGAGATGGTGCTGGCGGATGCGAGGCGGGGGATCACGGCGTTGCACGAGGGTCTCGCCGGGTGGCAGGTGGACGCGGCCTACCGGGACCGTGTGCGGTCGCTCGCCGACGAGTGGCAAAGGACCGTCGACGCGTGCTTCACGGCCGGGCACCAGCCGCTGCCCGCGCAGACCGAGATCCTGGGTGCGCTCAACAAGGCGCTGGGCGACCGGGACGTCGTGATCAACGCGGCCGGCTCGATGCCCGGCGACCTGCAGATGCTGTGGCGGGCTCGTGATCCCAAGGCGTATAACGTCGAATACGCCTACTCCTGTATGGGGTACGAGATCGCCGCCGGGGTCGGCACCAAGCTGGCCGCGCCGGACCGCGAGGTGGTCGTGCTGGTGGGCGACGGCTCGTACCTGATGATGGCCCAGGAGCTCGTCACCATGGTCTCCGAGGGGCTCAAGGTGATCGTCGTCGTGGTGCAGAACCACGGCTTCGCCTCCATCGGCTCGCTGTCCGAATCGCTGGGCTCCCAGCGGTTCGGCACCTCCTACCGCTACCGCAGCCAGGACTCCGGTTTGCTGGAAGGGGACGTCCTCCCAGTGGACCTGGCGGCCAACGCGGAGAGTCTCGGCGCCACCGTGCTCCGCACTTCCACTGTGGACGAATTCACCGAGGCGATCGCGCGGGCGAAAGCGAACTCGACGACCACCGTCGTGCACGTGGAGACCGACCTGCACGGCCCGAACCCACCGGGCTCGGCGTGGTGGGACGTGCCGGTCAGTGAGGTGTCCGAACTGGACTCGACCCGGAAGGCCCACGAGAACTACGCCGCGCACAAGCGGCGGCAACGGCACTACCTGTGAGGAACGACGTGACAACCATCGAACACTGGATCGACGGCGCCCTGACCTCGGCCGGGTCCACCCGTACCGCCCCCGTGCACGACCCGGCCACGGGCAGGCGGCAAGCCGAGGTCCTGCTCGCCGAACCGTCCGATGTGGATACCGCTGTCGCTGTGGCGGGCAAGGCCTTCGAGTCCTGGAGCAACTCCTCGCTCACCCAGCGCACCCGTGTGTTGTTCGCCTTCCGCGAGCTGCTGGTGCGCCACGAGGACGAGCTGGCGCGGCTCGTCTCCAGCGAGCACGGCAAGGTCGTCGACGACGCGCGGGGCGAGATCGTGCGGGGCCGCGAGGTCGTGGAGTACGCGTGCGGCATCGCCGACGCGCTCAAGGGCGGCTTCTCCGACCAGGTGTCCCGCGACGTGGACGTGCACAGCTTCCGCCAGCCGCTCGGCGTGGTCGCCGGGATCACCCCGTTCAACTTCCCGGTCATGGTGCCGTCGTGGATGCACCCGATCGCCATCGCCACGGGGAACACCTTCGTCCTCAAGCCCAGCGAGCGCGACCCGTCGGCGTCGAACTTCGTCGCGCGCCTCTACGCCGAGGCGGGGCTGCCGGACGGGGTGTTCAACGTCGTGCACGGCGACAAGGTGGCGGTCGACGCGATCCTGGACCACCCGGGTATCGCGGCGGTGTCCTTCGTCGGGTCCACGCCGATCGCGAAGTACGTGCACGAACGCGCCACCGCCGCGGGCAAGCGCGTCCAGGCCCTCGGCGGCGCGAAGAACCACGCCGTCGTCCTCCCCGACGCGGACCTGGAGTTCGCCGCCAACCACCTCACCGCGGCGGCGTTCGGCTCCGCCGGGCAACGCTGCATGGCGATCTCCATCGGAGTCGCCGTCGGTGACGCGGCGGACGGGCTGGTCGAGGTCCTCGAACGCAAGGCGCGTGAGGTCAAGGTCGGCCCGGGAGCGGACCCGGCCAGCGACATGGGTCCCGTCGTCACCCAGGCCGCCCGCGAACGCGTGCTCGCCGCCGTCGACTCCGCGGCCGCACAGGGTGCCACGGTCGTGGTCGACGGGCGGAGTCTCACGGTCGAGGGCCACGAGGACGGCTTCTTCGTCGGACCGTCCCTTTTGGACAACCTGACCACGGAGATGGACGCCTACCGCGAGGAGATCTTCGGCCCCGTACTCGGCATCGTGCGGGTGGACACCGTGGACGAGGCCATCGCGCTGATCAACGCCAACCCCTACGGCAACGGCACCGCCATCTTCACCGGCAGCGGCGAGGCCGCGCGGAGGTTCCAGCGCGAGGTCAAGGTCGGCATGATCGGGGTCAACGTGCCCATCCCCGTGCCGATGTCGTACTACTCCTTCGGCGGCTGGAAGGACTCGCTCATCGGCGACAGCCCCATCCACGGCCCCGAAGGCGTCCGGTTCTACACGCGCGCCAAGGTCGTGACCACCCGCTGGCCGCACACGGAAGCCGGCTTCAACTTCCCCACCTCCAGCTAGGAGCACTCATGACCACCGCGACGACGCGCACCGTCATCGGCAACCTGTGCCTCGGCACCGCTCCCGACTCCTGGGGGATCTGGTTCCCCCAGGACGAGCACCAGCTCCCCTACACCCGCTTCCTCGACGAACTCGTGCAGGCCGGGTACTCCTGGCTGGAGCTGGGCCCGTTCGGCTACCTGCCCACCGATCCGCGGCAGCTCGCCGACGAGCTGGGGGAGCGGGGCCTGCGGGTGTCCGGCGGTACCACCTTCGGCGCCCTGCACCGCCCCGACCAGTGGGACGACATGCTCGCGAACACCCGCAAGGTCGCGGAGCTGACCGCGGCCGCCGGGGCGCACCACCTCGTCTACATCCCGCCCATGTACCGCGACGAGAAGACCGGCGAGTACACCGAATCTCCCGAGCTGACCGCCGGGCAGTGGGCCTCCTTCGGCAGGCGCGCCGACGAGCTGGGCCGGATCCTGCTGGAGACCTACGACGTGCGGCTCGTGCTGCACCCGCACGCCGACAGCCACATCCAGACCCAGCCCGAGATCGAGCGCTACCTGAACGAAAGCGACGGCCGGTACGCGAACCTGTGCCTGGACACCGGGCACGTGGCCTACGGCGGCGGCGATGCCGTGGACCTGATCCGGCGCTACGGCGAGCGCATCGGTTACGTGCACATCAAGCAGATGGACCCCGTGGTGCTGGACCAGGTCCGCGCGGAGGGGCTGTCGTTCGGGGAGGCCGTCAAACGCGGCGTGTGCGTCGAGCCACCCGCGGGTGTGCCCAACCCGGCCGACGTGGTGTCCGCACTGTCCGAACTGGACGCCGAGATCTTCGTGATCGTCGAGCAGGACCTCTACCCGTGTGCGCCGGAGGTCCCGCTGCCCATCGCCGTGCGCACGCGGGAGTACCTGAACTCGCACGGGCTGGGGGGTGGACGCGCATGACAGTCCACATCGGAGTGATCGGGACCGGGATGATCGGGCAGGACCACATCCGGCGCCTGACCGACGTGGTCACCGGTGCCGACGTGGTCGCGGTGACCGACGTGGACGCCGCCCGCGCGGCGGAGGTCGCGGCTCGCGTCGGTGCCCGTGCCCTGCCCACGGGCCAGGACGTGATCGCCGACCCCGCGGTGGACGCGGTCGTGGTCACCAGCTGGGGTCCGACGCACGCGGAGTACGTGCTGGCCGCGACCGCGGCGGGAAAGCCGGTGTTCTGCGAGAAACCGCTGGCCACCACGGCGGAGGACTGCCTGCGGATCCTCGAAGCCGAGCAGGCCGCCGGCCGCGGGCTGGTGCAGGTCGGGTTCATGCGCCGCTACGACCCCGGGTACCGGGCGGTGAAACGGGCACTCGACGGCGGGCAGCTCGGCCACCCGCTGCTCATGCACTGCGCGCACCGCAACGCGAGCGTGCCCGAGTCCTACCGCTCGGAGATGGCGGTGCAGGACACGGCCGTGCACGAGATCGACGCCATCCGCTGGCTGCTCGGGGAGGAGATCGTGTCGGCGCAGGTGCTCACCCCGCGCCGCACCCGCCACCGCTTCGCGCACCTGGCCGACCCGCAGTTCATGCTCTTCGAGACCGAGAGCGGGGTTCGCGCCGACCTCGAAGTGTTCGTCAACTGCCAGTACGGCTACGACATCCAGTGCGAGACGGTGTGCGAGTCGGGCACCGTGCGGCTGCCCGACCCGGCCGACGCGATCGTCAAGACCGCCACCGGGCAGCGCACCGGCGTCCTCCAGGACTGGAAGCAGCGCTTTGGTGCGGCCTTCGACCTGGAGTTCGCCGAGTGGATCGCCTCGCTGCACGACGGCGGGCCCACCGGACCCAGCGCCTGGGACGGCTACGCCGCCGCCGTGATCACCGACGCCGCCACCGAAGCGCTGCACACCGGCCGCGTCGTGTCGGTGCGGCTCAAGGACCGGCCCGACTTCTACCGGAGCTGACGTGAAGATCGCACTCGACCCCTACATGCTGCGCGGACTGCCGATGGCCGAGATGGTCCGCACAGTCGCGGACATCGGTTACGAGTACCTCGAACTGTCGCCGCGCGAGGACTTCATGCCGTTCTTCCTGCACCCGCGTGCCGACGACGACAAGGTGGCGGAACTCAAGCGCGTGCTTCGGGAGACCGGGGTGCAGCTCGCGAGCGTGCTGCCGCTCTACAAGTGGTCCAGCCCGGACGAGGCGGAGCGGCAGGCCGCGGTCCGCTACTGGAAGCGGATGATCGAGGTGACCGCCGAGCTGGGATGCCCGCTGATGAACTCGGAGTTCAACGGGCGCCCCGAAAAGGCGGCGGAGAGCGAGGCCGCGTTCTGGCGCTCGATGGAGGAGCTGCTGCCGGTGTTCGAGCGCGAGGGCATCGCGCTCGACCTCGAAGCGCACCCCGACGACTTCTGCGAGCTGAACGGCCCGGCCGTGGACCTGGTGCGGGCGGTCAACAAGCCGTGGGTGAACTACCTCTACTGCGCCCCGCACACCTTCCACCTCTCCGACGGCGCGGGCGACATCGCCGGGATGCTGCGGTACGCCGGACCGAAGCTGCGGCACGTGCACATCGCGGACACCTTCAACCACAAGGGGTCCTCGGGCCTGCGGTACATCCTCAACCCGCCCGGCACCCCGGCGCGCGTCCACCAGCACCTCGACATCGGCGAGGGCGAGGTGGACTGGGCGGAGTTCTTCGGCACCCTGCGTGAGCTGCGGTTCGACGGCGTCGCGACGGTGTGTGTCTTCGCCTGGGAGGAACGGGCCGTGGAGTCCTCGACGCTCATGCTCGAACGCGTGGCCAAGGAACTGGCCGCCTGAACCGGAGGGTTTGGATTGTCCGACGTCAAAGACGACGCCGTCGCCGCGCCGCGTGCCGCCAGGGAACCGCACCGCGCCCGGCTCAAGCTCATCACGGTCATCGCCACGTTCGGCGGCCTGCTGTTCGGCTACGACACCGGGGTGATCAACGGTGCCCTGCCGTACATGCGGTCCGACCTCGGGCTGACGCCGTTCACCGAGGGGCTGGTCACCAGTTCGCTGCTGCTGGGCGCGGCGCTGGGCGCCGTGGCGGGCGGGCGGCTGTCCGACCGGCGGGGCCGCCGGCGCACGATCCTGCTGCTCGCCGTGGTGTTCCTGGCCGGCACGCTCGGCTGCACGCTCGCCCCGGCCACAGCCGTGATGGTCGGGTCCCGGTTCGTGCTCGGGCTCGCGGTCGGCGGCGCGTCGGTGACCGTGCCGACGTACCTCGCCGAGGTCTCGCCCGCCGAGCGGCGCGGCAGGCTGGTCACCCAGAACGAGCTGATGATCGTGACCGGGCAGCTGCTCGCGTTCACGTTCAACGCCGTCATCGGCAACGCGTTCGGGGAGAGCGGCGGGGTGTGGCGGTGGATGCTGGTGCTGGCCACCCTGCCCGCGGTCGTGCTGTGGTTCGGGATGCTGGTGCTGCCGGAAAGCCCGCGCTGGCTGGCGGCGCGGGGCCGCTCCGGCGAGGCGCTCGCCGTGCTACGGCAGGTCCGCGCCGCGCACCGGGCGGAGGCGGAGCTGGCCGAGGTGGAGCAGCTGGCCGCGGCGGACGAGCGGAGCCGGTCCGGCGGCTGGGCGGACCTGGCGACCCCGTGGCTCCGGCGGCTCGTCGGAGTCGGGGTCGGCATCGCGGTCGTCCAGCAGATCACCGGCGTCAACTCGATCATGTACTACGGCACGCAGATCCTCACCGGCGCCGGGTTCTCCGCGAACGGCGCGCTCACCGCCAACATCGCCAACGGCGTGATCTCGGTGCTGGCCACGTTCGCCGGGATCTGGTTGCTGGGCAGGCGGAACCGCCGCCCGGTGCTGCTGGCGGGGCAGGCAGGGACCCTGTGCGCGCTGCTGCTGATCGGGATCTTCTCGCTGGTGCTGCCGGCGGGCACCGGCCGCGCGTTCGTGGTGCTGGCGCTGACAGTGACGTTCCTGGCGTTCCAGCAGGGCGCGATCTCGCCGGTGACGTGGCTGATGCTGTCGGAGATCTTCCCGCTGCGGCTGCGCGGGTTCGGGTTCGGCCTGTGCGCGCTGGTGCTGTGGCTGACGAACTTCGCGATCGGCCTGCTGTTCCCGGTGCTGGTCGACGGGATGGGCATCTCCGGCACGTTCTTCCTGTTCGTCGTACTGGGCCTCGGGGCGGTCGCCTTCGTGGCGAAGCACGTGCCGGAGACGCGGGGCCGTTCGCTGGAGACGCTGGAGGAGGAACTCCGGGCGCGGTATTCGGCACGGTAGGCGATCAGGAGGACAGCCGCTCTTCCAGCCACGGCAGGGAATCGGCGAAAGCCTGCCGCCACAAGGGAAAGTCGTGACGGCCACCGGGCACCACGGTCAGCCGCGTCGCGACACCCGCCGAGCGGGCCAGGGGTTCCAGCTGCCGGGCGGCGGCGAGCGGGTCGGCGTCCTGGTCGCCGACCTCGAACCAGCCGGCCGTGCCCGGGTAGCGCCGGTGTGTCAGCAGCCACCGGGGCTCGTGCCGGTCGAACGCCGCGGTGGAACCGGCGAAGAGCTTCGGCACGGTGTCACCGGGGGCGTTGCGGTCACCGGTGCGGGGCCCCGCCAGCCCGCTGTAGTCGCCGAACGTGGCGAACACGCCGGGATGCCCGAGCGTCAGCTGCAGCGCGCACGAGCCACCCTCGGACAGCCCGGCCACGGCCCAGTGCGCACCCGGCGGTTGTGTCCCATAGCGACTGTGCACAAAGGACGGAACAGTGGTCGTGAGGTAGTCCTCGGCCGGTCCGACGCATTCGCTGTCGCCGTCACGGTTTCCGTTGATGTCGGGCATCACGACGACCGGTGCCCGGCCGCCGTGCGCCGCCGCCCACGTCTCGAGCGTGGCGGCCGCGTCGCCGCTGGTGAGCCAGTCCTCCGGCGCGCCCGGGGTGCCGTGCAGGAGCAGCAGGACCGGAAGGCTGGGCCGCGGCACCGTGAACCACACCGGTGGCAGGTACACCACCGCCGGACGTGCCGCGAAGCCCGGCGACGGGATCGCGACCGTCGTGAAGACACCCGCGTGGGGCCGCTGCGCCTCACCGGCGGGCCGGTTCCCGCTCACCGCCACGAACCCGGACGCGGCCAGCAGCACCACCGCCACCGAGGCGAGGACGAGCCGCGTACCCCGGCGCCGGACGAGCCAGGCCGTGACGGCCAGCAGCCCGGCGGCCAGCACCGGCCACCAGCCGCTCAGCGCGCTCACCCCCGTGGCCGCACGAACGGGAACAACACGGTCTGCCGGATGCTGCCCCCGGTGAGCAGGATCAGCAGCCGGTCCACCCCGAGGCCGAGCCCGCCGGTGGGCGGCATGCCGTGTTCGAGCGCGCTGAGGAAGTCGTCGTCGATCTCCATGGCCTCCGGGTCGCCGCTGGCGGCACGCAGGGACTGGGCGTGCAGGCGGCGGCGTTGTTCGACCGGGTCGGTCAGTTCCGTGTACGCGGTGGCGATCTCGGTGCCGAAGGCGATCAGGTCCCACCGCTCGGCCAGTCGCGGGTCGTCGCGGTGGGGGCGCGTCAGCGGCGACGTCTCGGCCGGGTAGTCGGTGTAGAAGGTCGGTTCGACGGTCGCGGGCTCGACGAGGTGCTCGAAGGTGGTCTGGACCAGATCTCCGGTGCCCATCACCTCGGTGACCGGCACCCCGGCCTTCTCGCACAGCCTGCGCAGGTCGGCCTCCGCGACATCGGGGGTGATGTGCTCGCCCAGCGCCGCGGAAACGGCGTCGTGGACCGTGACCACCGGCCAGTCACCCGAGATGTCGTGCTCGCCGTCGGCGTGGCGGACCACCGGCGCGCCGTACGCGGCGACGGCGGCCCGCTGGATCAGCTCACGCGCCAGCACCCGCATCGTGTGGTAGTCGGCATACGCCTGGTACGCCTCGAGCATCGTGAACTCGGGGTTGTGGGTCGCGTCGACGCCCTCGTTGCGGAAGTTGCGGTTGAGCTCGAAGATCCGCTCGGTGCCCGCGACGCAGAGGCGCTTGAGGTACAGCTCCGGCGCGATGCGCAGGTAGAGGCGGGTGTCGTAGGCGTTGCTGTGGGTGACGAACGGGCGGGCGTTGGCGCCCCCGTGCACGCCGTGCAGCATCGGGGTTTCGACCTCGAGGAAGTCCGCCGCGTACAGGTGGTCCCGCAGGCTCCGCAGGACGGTGTTGCGCAGCCGGAGGATCGAGGGCAGGTCGGGATCGAGGTAGCGGCGGCGGAGCCGGGTGTCGGGATCGGTGATGCCGTGGCGTTTGTCGGGCAGCGGGTGGAGGCACTTCGCGGTCACGGTCCAGTCGGCCACCCGCACGGACAGCTCACCGCGGCGCGACGTGACCACCTCGCCGCGCACGCCGACGTGGTCGCCGATGTCCACGCCCGCTTGCCACAGCGGGTCCGCGCCGAGGATCAGCTGCAGTTCGCCGGTGAAGTCGCGCAGCCGGGCGAACCGCACCCCGCCGAGGTCGCGCAGCGCCACGACGCGGCCCGCGACCGAGACGTGGCGGCCGGTCCTGGTGTCCGGCGGCAGCCCGGCGAACTCGGCGGCCACGTCCGCGAGCATGGTGTCGCGGGCGAACCCGGCGGGGTAGGGGTCCACCCCGGCCTCGCGTAGCCGGTCCAGTTTGGCCAGCCGCACCCGGGTCTGCTCGGGGCGCCGGACCACCGGGTGCGGATCTGGGGCCGTCGCGTCGATCTCCGCGACCCTGTCGAGGAACCCGGGGCTGACATCGCCGCCGGTGATCGTGCGCCGGGTCGCGCGCCAGCCTGCGGGCAGGAAACCCTCCAGCGCACCGGCGACCAGTGCGACGCGGGCGATGCCGCGGGCCGAGGTGTAGCACAGGAACCGCGGTTGCCAGACGGGGCCGTACTTCGCGTTCGACCGGTACAGCGACTCCAGCTGGACGAACCGGGACGCCACCCCGAGCACCCCGCGCCAGGCCCGCAGCACCGGTCCCGCGCCGATGCGTTCCCCGGCGGCGAACACGGCGCGGAACATCGCGAAGTTCAGCGAAACCCGGGTGGTGCCGAGCCGTCCCGCCTCCTCGACCAGGCGCGTGACCATGAACTCGATCAGCCCGTTGTCGGCGGTGCGGTCCCGCCGCATCAGGTCCAGCGACAGCCCGCGCCTGCCCCACGGCACGAACGACAGCATGCCGCGCAGCTCGCCGTGCGCGTCGTAGGCCTCGACCATCACGCACCGCCGGTCGCTGGGGTCGCCGAGCCGGGACAGCGCCATCGAGAACCCGCGCTCGGTGTCGGCGTTGCGCCAGCGCTGCGCGCGGTCGAGCAGCACCACCATGTCCTCCGGCGGGATCTCGCTGTGGCGGCGCACCCGCGCGGTGTACCCGGCGCGCTCGATCCGGCTCACCGCCTGCCGCACTGACCGCCGCTGCGGGCCGGCCAGCGTGAACTCGTGGATGTCCAGCACCGCCTCGTCCCCCAGCTCCAGCGCCTTGAGCCCGGCGGCGGCGTAGGCGCGGGCGCCCTGCTCGCTGGCGCCCAGCACACCCGGCACCCAGCCGTAGGTGTGGGCCTCGGCGAGCCACGCCTCGATCGCCTGCCCCCACGCGTCCCGGTCGCCGATCGGGTCGGCGCTGGCGATGCTGGTGCCCGCCAGCACGCGGTAGGTGACGGCCGCCTGCCCGTTCGGGGCGAAGATCACGCTCTTGTCCCGGCGGGTGGCGAAGTAGCCCAGCGAGTCGTCCTCGCCGTGGTGCGCCAGCAGCTCCCGGACCCGCAGTTCCGAGTCGGCGGTGAGCTGCCGCTGGCCGCGGACGCTGCGGAAGAACACCGCGCACGCCGTGACCACGACGGCCGTGCTGCCCACGTCCAGCAGCCAGTCGATCCAGGCCGGTCCTTCCCGCACCCCCAGGCGGCGCAGCGACACCAGCTCACCGGTGGCGTGGTTGGCCGCCCAGAGGAAGCTGTCGCCGAGCCCGGACAGCGTGCCGGGGAAGACCGTGAGCAACGCCCACCCGCCGAAGACGACCACCGTGATCCCGCAGCCGGCCACCAGCAGCGTGTCCTTGAACGCGCCGGGGGCCAGCCGCGCCGGGAACGCCGGCCGCAGCACGCACAGCAGGACGATCAGGCCGACCGAGACGAGTTCGGCGCCGGTCAGCACCCACAGCGTGGCGGGCAGGTGGTGGGTGGTGCGCGGCAGTTTCAGCGCGTGCGGCGCCCAGAGCAGGGTCGCCTGCAGCGCCAGCGTCGTCAGCAGGCCACCGGCCTGGAACAGCAGCAGCACGTCGAGCGCCGCGCGCTTGCGCCGCCGCAACGCCGCGCCGAGCACCGCCAGCACCAGCGCGATCAGGACGTTGGCATCGGTGGGCAGGTTCAGCAGGTCGAACACGCCCACCGTCCACCGGTAGAACGCGCGGTGGCCGCCCCAGACGAGCAGCGCGACGGACGCCAGCGCGCTCAGCTGCACGACCGTGGCCACCACCCCCGCGGCCTTCCGCCGCCAACGGGGCACTTGCTTGCCCACTCCGAACCTCCAGGGATCGTTCGTCGCCCGACGCGCTCAGGACGGCTGGACCGAGGTGTCGGTTCCGCGCAGGCACCCGGGAGTCCCCGGATCGGGCAGCGGCCACGGCGGCACCCCGTCGGCGGGAGGCGCGTCGGCGGGCACCGGGCTGCCGAGCTGGCCGCCCAGCCAGGTCAGCACGGCGGGGAGTTCGGTGCGCACGCTGTTCAGGTTGTGCCCGCTGGGCGGCAGCACCCACGTCGTCAGCTGCACGGGCGAGGCGGCCGCGGCGTGCAGCCGGTCCAGCGCGGCCCGCTCGTCGCCCGCCGCGCCGTCCGCCGTCGCCAGCAGCCGCAGGGGCGACGGGTGCTCGCGAAGCACGGCGGAGACGTCGTTGGCGTGCCGGATGTCGTCGCGGCCGTGGAACAGGTCCCCGGTCTCGACGTCGTGCGGGGTGACGTCGTAGCCGCTCATGCTCACCGCCACGGAGAACCACTGCGGGTGCCGCGCGGCCAGGTCGAGCGCGCAGTACCCGCCGGAGGACCAGCCCGCCACGGCCCACCCCTCGCGGTCCGCGCGCAGCCGGAGCGCGTGCTGCGCCCAGCCGCGCACGTCGGCGGACAGGAACGTGTCGTCCGCCGGACCGGACACGGCGTCCACGCACTCCGAGTCGTGGCTCAGCCGCGGTTCGCCGTTGGGGTCGGGCACGATCACGACGGCGGGCGGCAGCCGGTGTGCGGCGATCTGCTGGTCGAGCAGGTCCGGCAGCCCGTAGAGGGTCGCGACCTGCCGCGGCTCGCCGGGGAAGTGCGGGATCCACTCGATCACCGGGAACCGGAAACCCGCCCACTCCGGCGCGCTGTACGCGGCGGGCAGGTACACGTCGACGTCGCGCGTCATGCCGGTGCGGTGGCCGGTCACCGTCAGGTGCAGCATCGAGCCCTTCCCGGCGCCGGCGCGCTCCCGGACCGTGGGCAGGGTCCGGTCGAGGTCGCGCCCGTCCGGCCCGGCGTCGGCCACCGTGCCCTCGCCCGGGTTCGGCGACGTGCCCAGCAGGGAACCCAGCGTCGGGAAGAAGCTGCCTGCCGAGTTCACCGCGAGCCCGCAGGCCGCCACCACCGCCATCACGGCGAGCACGGTCGTGCCCACCCGGCCCGGCGTGCGGTGCCGCCAGCGGTCCCACGCCCAGGGGACCGCGGCCACCGCGACGAGCGCGACGACAGCGGCACCGAGGACCACCGGCAGGGTGTCGATCCGGATCGCGGATGCGTGCATGGGGCTTACGCTAGCCAGTGCCCTCCCGGGCTCGATCTACCGCCTAGCAGGGCAAACGTCGTTCAGCGTCCGCTCAGGAAAGGCGTTCTACGCTACGCGCGGGGGCGCTGTGCGCGTGGCCCTCGCGGCGCTTTCTCAGTGTCCTCACAGCGATCGGAGCGCAGGGTGACGCCCGCCTGCCGACCGAACGAAGAGGAGCGTCCTGGTGAGCCTGAGTGCACCGCCCGAGCTGGGGGCACCGCACGCCGCACCGCCCCGGCGGCTGCCGTGGCGGACGAGCGCCGCCGCCGCACTCGCCCGGCTGGTCGCCGCCGGCTCCCGGCGGCTCGGCACGGGTGCGGGCGGGGTGGCGGGCGGCAGGTTCGCGCTCCGGCTGGACCCGCGGGCGCTGGCACGGCTGGGGCGGGCCCGGACCGTGGTGCTGGTGACCGGCACCAACGGCAAGACGACCACGACCGCGATGCTGAGCCGGGTGCTCGGGGTGCTGGGCGAGGTCGCGGTCAACGGCGATGGCGCGAACCTGCCGGACGGCGTCACCGCCGCGCTGGCCGCGCGCCCCCGCGTGCCGCTCGCGGTGCTGGAGGTGGACGAGTTCCACGTGCCCGCGGTCGCGGCGGCGGTGCGGCCGGTGTGCCTGGTGCTGCTCAACCTCACCCGCGACCAGCTCGACCGGGTCGGCGAGGTGCGGGCCGTCGAACGCGCCCTCCGGAAGGCGGTGGCGGAGCTGCCCGGCACGACGGTCGTCGCCAACTGCGACGACCCGCTGGTCGTGTCGGTGGGGCTGGCGGCGAGCTCCGCGGTGTGGGTGGCCGCGGGCCAGACGTGGCACGCCGACGCCACGGCGTGCGCCCGCTGCGGTGAGCCGCTGCGGCACGAGGGCGCGGACTGGTCGTGCCGGTGCGGGCTCACCCGCCCGGAACCGGCGTGGGTGCTGGAGGACGAGACAGCCGTGCTCGGGGACGGGGTCCGCGTGCCGCTCGGGCTGGGGCTGCCGGGCCGCGCCAACGCCGCCAACGCGGCACTCGCGCTCGCCACCGCGGCCACCCTCGGCGTCCCGCCGCGGCTCGCGGCCGAGCGGCTGAGCACCATCACCGAGGTCGGCGGCCGCTACCGCCGGGTCGAGGTGCACGGCCGGACCGTGCGGCTGCTGCTGGCGAAGAACCCGGCCGGCTGGCGGGAAACCCTGCCGATGCTCGAACCGGGCGCGCCGATCGTGCTCGCCGTCAACGGCCGCGAGGCGGACGGGCGTGACCTGTCGTGGCTGTGGGACGTGCCGTTCGGGCAGCTCGCCGGGCGCACGGTGGTGGTGAGCGGGGAACGCGCGCTGGACCTCGCCGTGCGGCTGACCTACGCGGAGGTGCCGCACACGGTGCGGCCCGACCCGCTCGACGCGATTTCCGCCGCCGGGCCCGGCCCGGTGGAGCTGGTCGCGAACTACACCGCGTTCCGCGATGTTTCCCGGCGGCTGGCGGGGAGACACGGGTGACCGGTACGGCGGTGCGGATCGGGCTGGTGCTGCCGGACGTGCTGGGCACCTACGGCGACTCCGGCAACGCGGCCGTGCTGCGGCAGCGGCTGCGGTGGCGGGGCATCGACGCCGAGGTGGTGGACGTGCACCTCGGCGCTCCCGTCCCGTCGGGGCTCGACGTGTACCTGCTCGGCGGCGGCGAGGACGAGGCGCAGGCACTGGCCGCGGCGCACCTGCGCGCCCACCCGGGGCTCCAGCGCGCGGCGGCGCGCGGTGCCGTGGTCTTCGGGGTCTGCGCGGGACTGCAGGTGCTCGGCTCGTCGTTCGTGGTCTCCGGCGGTACCCGCCACGCGGGCCTCGGCCTGCTCGACGTGAGCACGAGCCCCGGCGAGCGGCGCGCGGTGGGGGAGGTGGTCGTCGAGTGGGACCGCGAACCGCTCACGGGGTTCGAAAACCACCTCGGCGTCACCACGCTCGGTCCCGGCAGCAGGCCGCTCGGCAGGGTCGCGGCGGGCACCGGCAACGGTGACGGCACCGACGGCGCCGTCACCGGTCACGTGCTCGCGACCTACCTGCACGGCCCGGTGCTGGCGCGCAATCCCGCGCTGGCCGACCTGCTGCTGAGCTGGGTGCTCGGCACGCCGCCCGGCGAACTCCCGGTGCCGGAGGTGGGGGAGCTGCGGCGGGAACGGCTGCGCGCGGCGAGGGCGGCCCGGTGGCGCTGAGCGTGCGCCCGCCGTCCTACAGTGGGGCGATGCGAGGCGTCCGGCGCAGGCCCGGGCTGCGGGTGCGCACCACGTTCGTCGCGGTCGTCGCGGTGGCCGTCACCCTCGTGGTGGCCGGGGTCGTGGTGATCCTGCTGCTGAACTGGTCCCTCGACAAGTCCACCACCGAGGACGCCCGCGGCGCGGCCCGGCAGGTCGTCAACGAGATCGCCCGCGAGGGCGCCGGGGACCTGACCGGCAACGACATCGCCAGCACCGGGGACAGCGCCTCGGTGATCCAGGTCCTCGACCGCACCGGCCGCCCGCTGACGAGCGACCCGGCACTGGCCGGCCGCCCGCCGCTGACCGCCGCGCGCCCGGCGCCCGGCCAGGAGGTGGTCGAGACCACCAGCCTGAACGTGGACGGTGTCGACGGGGACTTCCGGCTGGTGTCGATGGGGGTGCGGGGGCCCGGCGGCCCGTACGTCGTGGTGTCGGCGCGGTCGCTGGCCCCCGTGACCGAGGCGTCGGCCAGGCTGTCGCTGCTGCTCGCGCTCGCCGGGCTGCCGCTGCTGGCGATCTCCGCGCTCGCGGTGTACCGGGCGGTGGGTTCGGCGCTGTGGCCGGTGGAGCGGATGCGCCGCAACGTCGCCGAGATCTCCACCAGGGACCTGGGGCGGCGGGTGGAGGTGCCGCCCGGCGGCGACGCGTTCCACCGCCTGGCCACCACGCTCAACGGCATGCTCGACCGGCTCGCCTCCGCGCAGAGCGCGCAGCGGCGGTTCGTGGCCGACGCCAGCCACGAGCTGAGGTCCCCGCTGAACACCATCACCACCGCGCTCGAGGTGCGGGAGCACCACCCCGGCGCCATGCCCGACGACGAGTTGCGCCGCGTCGTCTCGACGGAGACCGCCCGCCTGCGTGAGCTGGTCGACGACCTGTTGCTGCTGGCCCGCACCGACGACACCACCGACAACCCGCCGCACACCGAGATCGACCTCGACGACCTCGCCCACGCGGAAGCCGACCGGGCGCGCGCCACGGTCGGGCTCTCCGTCGAGGTCCGGGCGAGCCCCGTCAAGGTCCGCGGGCACGCCGGGCAGCTCCGGCGCGCCGTGCGCAACCTCGTCGACAACGCCCGCGAACACGCCCGCTCCCGCATCCGGGTCCGCACCGGCGTCGCGGACGGGTACGCGCTGGTGGAGGTCAGCGACGACGGGCCGGGCGTGCCCGAGGCCGACCGCCGCCGCATCTTCGAACGGTTCGTGCGCCGCGACGACTCCCGGCACCACGGCGCGGGCGGTTCGGCGGGGCTGGGGCTGGCCATCGTCGCCGGGATCGCCGCCCGCCACGGCGGTACCGCCGAGTGCCTGGCCAGCACGGACGGCGTGTACCCGGGTGCGTGCTTCCGGCTCAGCCTGCCGCTGGGAGGTGATCGCTGATGCGGGTGCTGGTGGTCGAGGACGAGCAGGCGTTCGCCGAGACGCTGCGGCGGGGACTGGCCGCCGAGGGGTTCACCGTCGACGTCGCCCACACCGGGACCGACGGGCTGTGGCTCGCGACGGAACGGCCGTACGACGTCATCGTGCTCGACATCATGCTGCCCGGCGCGTCCGGTTACGAGGTGCTGAAAAGCCTGCGGGCGCAGGAGAACTGGACACCCGTGCTGATGCTCACCGCCAAGGACGGCGAGTACGACGAGGCCGACGCGTTCGACCTCGGCGCCGACGACTACCTCACCAAACCGTTCTCCTACGTCGTGCTGCTGGCGAGGCTCCGCGCGCTGCTGCGGCGGGGCGCCCCCGAACGTCCCGCGGTGCTCACCGCCGGGGACCTCCGGCTGGACCCCGCCGCCCGCACCGTGCACCGGGGCGGCCGCGAGATCGAGCTGACCGCGCGCGAGTTCGGGTTGCTGGAGTTCCTGTTGCGGCGCCGGGGCGAGGCGCTGACCAAGCACCAGATCCTCACCCACGTCTGGGACGCCCACTACGAGGGTGACGAGAACATCGTCGAGGTCTACATCGGCTACCTGCGCCGCAAGATCGGCACCGAGGCGATCCAGACGCTCCGCGGGGTGGGCTACCGGATGGCGTGACCCGGCGGGCAGGGCGTCACCAGAGCGCTTCGATCCCGGCGAGGATGAGGTCGATGCCCGCGAGGAACTGCTCGCGGTCGTCGTGGTCCCGCAGCTGGGTCGCGACCTCGTGGGCAAACGGGTACTCGGCGGGATCGAGGTCGGCCCACAGGTCCGCGACCGCGGCGAGGACCTCGCCGCGGTCGGTGCCCGGCTCCACCGAGCGCGCGTTCGCGGCGTTCTGCCCCGCTACGCCGAGGATGTAGTTCAGCAGCGCGGACGCCGAGGCGAACCGCGCGGCCGCGGGCACGCCGAGCGCGCGCACCTGCTGCCCGATGCGCTCGAAGATCCGCAGCATGGTCGGCTGGGACGGGAGGCGGGCGAGCTGGGTGCCCGCCCACGGGTGCGCGTCGATAGCGTCGAAGACGCCGAGCGCGAGCGCGCGCACCGCGTCCTCCGGGGTGCCGTCGGAGGGCTCGGCGGCGATCGCCCGGGTGAGCACGGCGTCGGTGGCGGCGACGAGCAGCTCGTCCTTGTTCGCCACGTGCCAGTAGATCGCGCCGGGACCGGTCCGCAACCGCGCGGCCAGCGCGCGGAAGGTCAGCCCGCTCTCTCCCGCGGCGTCGAGCATCTCGACCGCCGCCTCGACGATGCGCTCGCGTGACAGGGCATCCGCACGCCGCTCCGGGCGCCGCGTCCTCGTGGCCATGCCTCCATCTTGACATACCTGGAACGTCGTTCCAAACTGTCTATGGAACGACGTTCCAGAGGAAGGGGAATTCCATGACCACATCAGTCACGATCGTCGGGGCCGGGCTCGGTGGGCTCGTGCTCGCGCGCGTCCTGCACGTCCACGGCATCCCGGTCACCGTCTACGAGGCCGAGGGCTCACCCGAAGCCCGGACGCAGGGCGGCATGCTCGACATCCACGAACACGACGGCCAGGTCGCGCTGGCGGCCGCCGGCCTGACTGACGAGTTCCGCGCCCTGATCCACGAGGGCGGCCAGGCGACCCGCGTGCTCGACAGCCAGGGCGCGGTGCTGTTCGACGAGCCCGACGACGGCACCGGCGGCAGGCCCGAGGTCAAACGCGGCGAGCTGCGGCGCATCCTGCTCGAGTCGCTCCCGGCCGGGACCGTCCACTGGGGACACAAGGTCACCGGCATCCGCCCGGTCGACGGCGGGCACGAGCTGACGTTCGCCGACGGTTCCGCGGCGGTGGCGAGCCTGCTGGTCGGAGCGGACGGAGCGTGGTCCCGCGTGCGCCCGCTGCTGTCCGACGCGAAGCCCGAGTATGCGGGGGTGACGTTCGTCGAGACGTACCTGTTCGACGCCGACGCACGTCACCCCGCGACGGCGAAGGCGGTGGGCGGCGGCGCGTTGTTCGCGGGCGTGCCGGGGACGGCGATCACCGCCCACCGGGAACCGGGCGCGGTCCTGCACACCTACGTCCAGCTCCGGCGGCCGCGCGAGTGGGCCGAGGGCATCGACTTCACCGACGCCGATGCGGCAAGGGCGAGGGTGGCGGAGGAGCTGGACGGCTGGGCGCCGGAGCTGCGGGCGCTCATCACCGACGGTGAGACGGCGCCGGTGGTGCGGGTGCTGCACACGCTGCCCGCCGAGCACCGGTGGGAGCGCGTCCCCGGCGTCACCCTGCTCGGTGACGCCGCGCACCTGATGCCACCGTCCGGTGAGGGCGCGAACCTCGCCATGTTCGACGGCGCCGAACTCGCCAAGGCGATCGTGGCGCACCCGGGTGATGTCGAGACCGCCCTCGCCGAGTACGAGGCCGCGATGTTCGCCCGCAGCGCGAAGGCCGCAGCCGATGCGGCGGAGCTCCTGGAATTCTGCCTCGGGGACCGCGCGCCCCACAGCCTGGTCGAGATGTTCACCAGCCACCAGGCGGCGTGAAGGGGGAGCCTATTGTGGACGGTCGCTTGCGGGGCCTCGCGGCGGTGACCGCGCCCGCAGTGCCCGGCGCGGCAGGGCGAGGCGGAGGCGCCCGGCGCGGGTGCCGCCAGGCGCGGAGCGCAGGGAGTGTCCGTTGTAGACGTATGACTTGAGGGGCCTCTCGGCGGCGACCGTGCCGCAGCGCCCGGCCCGGCCGCCACCAGGTGGGGTGAGGCCGGGGCGTCCGGCGCGGCCGCCACCAGGTGGAGAGACTGCCCCGGCCATCGCGGGCGGGCAGCTCGCGGCGACCTGGCGGGGGTGGCCCCGCCCGCAGTGCCCGGCACGGCCACCACCAGGCGGGGTGAGGCCGGGGCGTCCGGGCGGCAGCTACCAGGTGGAGAGGCTGCCTCGGCATCGCGGGTGGGCAGCTCAGAGCGACCCTGCGTCGATGACCGCGCCGCAGCGCCCGGCCCGGCCACCGCCAGGCAGGGCGAGTCGGGCCGCCAGGGGGCCCCAGCGCCCCGGTCACCGGCCCCCGGTCAGACGACGTCCAACCGTCCATCGTGGACGGACACTTCCGCGCCCTGCCACCGGGCCCGCAGCCACCGGTCGTGGGCGGCGACCACGATCGCGCCCGGGCCGGGGCCCAGTGCGTCCTCCAGCTCGTCGCACAGGGTGGGGGACAGGTGGTTGGTCGGCTCGTCGAGCAGGAGCAGCTGGGGCGGGTCCGCGACGAGGATCGCGAGCGCGAGCCGCCTCCGCTGGCCCACCGACAGCTCCCCGACGGGCTTGCCGAGGTCCCGCTTTCCCAGCAGCCCCAACGATTCCAGCGGCACCACCGCCGCACGCGCCCCGAGCGCCACCGCGTACGTCTCGTGCGCGGTGCGCCCGGGCTCGCCGAACTCGGTGTCCTGGCCCAGCAGGCCGACCCGCAGGCCCGGGTACCGCCGCACACCCGCCGTCCCCAGCCGTCCTGCCAGGACGTGCAGCAGCGTCGACTTGCCCGCGCCGTTGGGACCCGTGACCAGCAGCCGGGCGCCGGTGCGGACGTCGAGGCGTGCCACGGTGAGCCGCCCCGGCACGTGGACGTCCCGCAGCGACACTAGGACCTCGTCCGGGACCTCGCCGGTGAGCGCGTCGGGGCGGAACCGCAGGGGCGGCGGCGGGGCGGGTACCTGGCGGCGTTCCAGCTCCTCCAGCCTTCGCGTCGTAGCCCGTGCCCGGCGCGAAATCGAGTTCTGCACCCGCCCGGCCCGATGCCCGTAACCCATCTTCTCGCTGTCGCGGGGCGCCCGGTCCGGGGCGACGCGATGCGTGGTCACGCCGAGGTCCTCCCGCAGGGCCGCGAGCTCCTCCTGTTCCTCGGCGTAGCGGCGCTCCCAGCGTTCCCGGTCGGCGCGTTTCCTTGCCAGATAAGCACTGTAGCCACCGCCGAACCGGACGGGGCTGTCCACCGCGGGATCGAGGTCGAGCAGATCCGTGCACACCGCGTCGAGGAACGCGCGGTCGTGGCTAGCCACCACGACGGTGCCGGGCAGGCCACGCACCTGCTCCTCGAGGAACGCCGCGGCGGCGTCGTCGAGGTGGTTCGTCGGCTCGTCCAGCAGGACCGCCGACGGGCGGCGGACCAGCAGCGCGGCCAGCGCCAGCCGGCCGCGCTGCCCGCCGGACAACTCCCCGAGACGCCTGCCGTGCTCGATCCCGCCGAGCCCCAGCCCGTCGAGGACCAGCGCCGCCCGCCGGTCGGCGTCCCAGGCGTCGTGGAGCTGGGCCTGGTCCAGCCGGTCGGCGTACGCGGCGAGGAGGGCCTCGTCGTCGCCGAGCAACCCGCCGAGGCGCTCCAGTTCGGCGAGGTCTTCGCGTGCGACGGCGAGCGCGTCGTCGAGCACGTCGGCCACCGTCGCCGCCGCGTCGAACGGCATTTCCTGGTGCAGGTAGCCCAGGTCCGCCGGGCGCTCGACGGTGCCGCGGTCGGGCCGGTCCACCCCGGCCAGCACCCGCAGCAGCGTCGACTTCCCGGCGCCGTTCTCCCCGATCACCCCGATCCGGCGCCCCGGCGCCGCGGTGAGCGACACCCCGTCCAGCACGCGCCGGCCGCCCAGCACGCGCACGATGTCGCGGGCGATGAGAGCCGCTTCCACCGCTCAGCGCCCCTCGACGAGCCTGCCCTCCGCCAGCCGGAGTCTGCGGTCGATGCGGATCCCGTCGAGGAAGCGGTCGTCGTGGCTGACCACGATGAAGGCGCCTTGGAAGGCGTTGAGAGCGCTTTCCAGCTGCCCGGCGCTGACCAGGTCCAGGTTGTTCGTCGGCTCGTCCAGCAACAGCAGCTGCGGGGCGGGCTCGGCGAACAGCACGCAGGCCAGCGTGGCGCGCAACCGTTCCCCGCCGGACAGCACGGCGACGGGCCGGTGTGCGCGGTCGCCGCGGAACAGGAAGCGGGCCAGCAGGTTCATCCGGTCCGCCTGCGGCATGGCGGGCGCGAACGCCGCCAGGTTCTCCGCGATCGTGCGTTCGTCGTCGAGCAGGTCCAGGCGCTGCGACAGGTAGGCGATCCGGCCGTCCGCGCGCCGGACCTCACCGGCGTCGGGCTCCAGGTCACCGGCGACGATCCGCAGCAGGGTGGACTTGCCCGTGCCGTTGGCCCCCGACAGCGCGATGCGTTCCGGACCCCGCACGGTCAGGTCGACGCCCGCGCCGAACAGGTCCCGCTTGCGCAGGCCCTCACCGGTGAACAGGGTCCGCCCGGCGGGCACCGCGGTCCGGGGGAGGTCGAGGACGATCTTCTGGTCCTCGCGCAGCGACCGCTCCGCCTCGTCGAGTTTCGCTTTGGCCGCACCGACCCTGGCCGCGTGCGTGCCGTCGGCCTTGCCCGCGGACTCCTGCGCGTTGCGCTTGCGCGCCCCGGCGAGGATCTTCGGCAGACCCGCGCTGGAGAGGTTCCGCTGCGCGTTGCTCGCCCGTTTCGCGGCCCGCTCCCTGGCCTGCTGCATCTCGCGCTTCTCGCGCTTGACCTCCTGCTCGGCGCTGCGGACGTTCTTCTCCGCGACCTCGCGCTCGGCCTGCACCGCCGCCTCGTACTCGCTGAAATTGCCGCCGTAGTACCGGATTTCGCCCGCGTGCAGCTCGGCGATGCGGTCCATCCGGTCCAGCAGCGCGCGGTCGTGGCTGACGACCAGCAGGCAACCGGACCAGTCGTCGAGCACGGCGTACAGCTTGTGGCGGGCCTCGGCGTCGAGGTTGTTGGTGGGTTCGTCGAGCAGCAGCACATCGGGTCGCTTGAGCAGCTGCGCGGCGAGGCCCAGCGACACGACCTGGCCGCCCGACAACGTGCTCAGCGTCCGGTCCAGCGTGACGTCGCCGAGCCCGAGCCGGTCGAGCTGCGCGCGGGTGCGCTCTTCGATGTCCCAGTCGGTGCCGATCGTGGTGAAGTGCTCCTCGGCCACGTCACCGGACTCGACGGCGGCCAGCGCGCGCAGGACCGGCTCGATGCCGAGCACCTCGGCCACCGAAGGTTCGCCGGTCAGCGGCAGGTTCTGGGGCAGGTAGCCGAGCAGGCCGTCGACGGACACGCTGCCCGCGGCGGGGCGCAGCTCGCCCGCGATCAGCCGGAGCAGGGTCGTCTTGCCCGCGCCGTTCGGGGCGACCAGGCCGGTGCGGCCGTCCGGGACCGTGACGGACAGCTGGTCGAAGACGGGGGTGTCGTCCGGCCAGGAAAAGGACAGGCCGGACACGACGATGGGGGAATCGGACATGGGAACGAGACCTCGGAAGAAGGGGGCACGCCGGTCACCGGCGCGCGGGAACGGGTGGACGACAAAAACGGCCACCTCGGCGATAGCTGCCGGGGGCCGGTCGACTCCGGGGCTCACCCGGAGATGTCGTCTTCACCTGCCACGTCGAACTCTCCCTGGAACGGTTCTCTTCCATCCTGATCATACAGTGCCACAGCGCTGTGGCGGATGTCCGGCTGGAGTGCGGCAACGACGGGTATCTTGACCGCGTGAGAGCCGACGCCGCGCGCAACCTCGAACTGGTGCTGACGACCGGCGCCCGCATGCTCGCCGAGGACCCGGCGGCGAGCATGGCGGCGATCGCCGCGGAAGCGGGCGTCGACCGCCGCACCGTGTACCGGCGGTTCGCCGGCCGCGACGAGCTGCTGACTGCGGTGTACGAGGCCCGGCTGGACGCGATCGAGGCCGCGATCGCGGCCGCGAGGTTCCGGGAGGCGCCGGTGGCGGTGGCCCTGCACCGTTACGCCGAGGGCATCGTCGGGGTGAACCGCAAGTGGCCCGTCGAGCTGTCGAGGATGCGCACGGAACCCGAGATCTGGGCGCGGCGGCTGCGGGCGGTGGACGAGGTCGAGGAATTCCTCCAGCGGGCCGCGGACGAGGGGCTGCTCCGGCCGGGGCTGCCCGCCGGCTGGCCCGGTCACGTGCTCGGGCAGCTGGTGCACCTCGCCGCGCGGGAACTGCCCGAGCTGAGCGAGGCGCAGGCCGCCGACGTCGTCGTGGACACGTTCCTGCGTGGTTTCGGCCGCGACACGGCCTCGCCGTAGGCGGACTCCGGCAGCTCGCCTCAACCCGTCACGCCGGGCTCCAGCACGCGGTCCAGGCGGATCGGGAGGGTCCGCTGGCGCCTGCCCGTCGCGTGCCACACGGCGTTGGCGATCGCGGCCGCGGTGCCCGCCGTGCCGATCTCGCCGAGACCGTTGAGCCCCAACGGGTCCTGGGGTTCGTAGTCCGGCACGAACTCCGCCTCCACGTCGGGCACGTCGGCGTGCGCGGCGATGTGGTAGCCGGCGAAGTCGCCGTTGGCCTGCCTGCCGGTGCCGGGGTCGCGCACGCTTTCCTCGTGCAGTGCCATGGAGAGTCCCATGATCATCCCGCCGACGACCTGGCTGCGGGCGAGCAGCGGGTTGATCACCCGGCCCACCGCGAACATCCCGAGCAGCCTGCGCACCCGCACCTCCCCGGTCGCCGGGTCGACCGCGACCTCCGCGAAGACCGCGCTGTAGGTCTGCCGCTCGCGCGCGGGCTGGTAGTCGATCATCGTGGTGGTGTCCACGGTCGCGGTCACCGGCCGGACCGGATCGGCCAGGCGCGCCCGCAGTTCCGCCGCGGCCTTGCCGATGGCGAAGGACCAGGACGTCGTCCCGCGGGAACCACCGGCGCCCCAGGCCATGCCGAGGTCGCTGTCGCCGAGGTGGAGCCGGATCCGTTCCGTGCCGACGCCGAGCGCGTCAGCCGCGACCGCGGTCAGCGCGGTGCGGGCGCCGGTCCCGATGTCGCTCGCGCCGATCGCCACCGTGAACGTCCCGTCCGCCTCCGCGGTGATCGAGGCGGTCGACGGGAAAACCCCCGCGCTGAACGAAGTCGCGGCCAGTCCGGTGCCGATCAGCAGCGGGCCTTCCCGCCGCGAGCGGGGACGCCGGTCGCGTGCCGCCCAGCCGAACCTGCGGGATCCCTCCCGCAGGCACGAGACGAGGCGACGGGTGCTGAAGGGCCGACCGGTTGCGGGCGTGACCGTCGGCTCGTTGCGCAGGCGCAGTTCCAGCGGGTCCAGGTCGAGCCGTTCCGCGAGTTCGTCCATCGCCGATTCCAGCGCGAACGAGCCGGGCGTCGCGCCCGGGCCGCGCATCGAGGCGGGCGGCAGGACGTCGAGCGGCACGGCGGTGAGCTGCGTGCGGATCGCCGGTGCGGTGTAGAGGATCTTCGCCTGCTCGGTGCACCACTCGATGTACTCGGCGAGCGGGGACAGCGCGTAGGCCGCGCGGTGGTGGATGGCCCGCAGGCGGCCGTCGGCGTCCGCGCCGATCGTCATCAGCTGGTCCGTGGGCGGCCGGGACGACGTCGTCTCGAAGACCTGTGCCCTGGTCAGTGCGACGCGTACCGGGCGCCCGAACGCGCGGGCGGCCATCGAACCGAGGATCACCTGCGGCCCACAGGGTCCCTTGCCGCCGAACCCGCCGCCGACGTGCTCGGAGCGGACGTGCACCCGCTCCCGGTCCACCGACCACAACGCCGCCAGCACCTCGGACACGCTGAACGCACCCTGGTTCGAGTCCAGCACGTGCAAGTCGTCGCCATCCCACCACGTCGTCGCGGCGTGCGGCTCCATGGCGCAGTGGCTTTCCTCGGGGGTGCGGTAGCGCTCCTCGACGACGACCGCCGACGCCGCCAGCTCCGCCTCCAGGTCCCCGGTGTCGGCCTCCGGGCCGAAGGCCGTCGAGGCTGGGCGCGTCGCGGGGTGCCCGAGCCTGAAGTCCAGGTCGTGGGCCTCGACGTCGTACGTCACGCGCACCGCCGCGGCCGCGGCACTGGCCTGCTCGGGGGTTTCCGCCACGACCAGCGCGACCGGGCGGCCGGCGTACGGGATTTCGTCGTCCTGCAACAACTGCAGGCTGCCATCGGGGCCGAAGAAGCCGCCCGCCTTGGGGTTGAGCCGGGGCGCGTTGCGGTGGTCGAGCACCCCGAGCACGCCCGGCATGGCGAGCGCGGCCGAGACGTCGAGGTCGCGGATCCGGCCGCGTGAGACGGTGGCGGTCACCAGCCAGCCGTGGGCCAGGTCCGGCACCGGCACGTCCGCGGCGTAGGTGGCGGCACCGGTGACCTTGAGGCGCCCCTCGATCCGGGGCCGTGGCGCGCCGACAGCGGGCGTGTCCTGGTTCATCGGTTCTCCGTTCCGGTGAGTTCGGCGAGCACGGCCTCGATGAGATTGCGCGCCAGCGGCACCTTGTACCCGTTGTCGCGCAACGGTTCCGCGGCGGACAACGCTTCCTCGGCGCAGGCGCGGAAGTGTTCGGCGGTCGGCCGGTTGCCGCGCAGCACGGCTTCGGCCGAAGCGGCCCGCCAGGGGTGCGACGCCACGCCGCCCAGCGCGATCCGCACGTCCCGCACCACGCCGTCGCGGACGTCGAGCGCGGCGGCCACGGAGACGGTCGCGAAGGCGTACGACGCGCGCTCGCGGACCTTGCGGTAGCGCGAGCGCAGCCCCGCGGCCGATCCCGGCAGGGCGACGGCGGTGATCAACGCACCGGGCGGCAACGCAGTCTCGCGGTCCGGGCGGTCGCCGACGGGCAGGTAGAACCGCGACAGCGGGAGTTCACCCGCACCGTCGAGCGTTTCGTAGTGCACGACGGCGTCGAACGCGGCCAGCGCCACCGCCAGGTCCGACGGGTGCGTGGCCACGCAGTGCGGGGAGTGACCCAGTACCGCGTGGTTGTGGTGGATCCCGTCGAACGCGGCGCACCCGCTGCCGGGGTCCCGTTTGTTGCACGCCCGGGAAAGGTCCGCGAAGTAGCCACAACGGGTGCGCTGCAACAGGTTCCCGCCCACCGTCGCCATGTTCCGCAGCTGACCGGACGCGCCCGCGAGCACGGCCTGCGTCACGGCGGGGAAGCGGTGGCGCACCTCGGGATGCGCGGCCGCGTCGCTGTTCGTCGTGGTCGCGCCGAGCACCACGCCGCCGTCCGGCGTGACCTCGACGCCGTCGAGCGGCAGGCGCCGCACGTCCACCAGCCGGGTCGGCTCCTCGACCCCGGACTTCATCAGGTCGACGAGGTTCGTGCCCCCGCCGAGGAACCGGGCGCCGGGGTCGCCGGCGACGGCGGTGAGCGCGTCCCGGACCCGCGCGGCGCGTTCGTAGGCGAACTCCCTCATCCCGCGTTCCCTTCGCGTGCCGCGGTTTCGAGCACCGCCCGGACGATCTGCGGGTACGCCCCACAGCGGCACAGGTTTCCGCTCATCCGCTCGCGCACCTCGGCCTCGTCCAGTTCGGGTTCCTCGTCCCTGCTGACGGCGCTGGGCCAGCCCGCGGCGTGTTCGGCGAGCATCCCGGCCGCCGAGCACAGCTGCCCGGAAGTGCAGAAACCGCACTGGAAACCGTCCAGCCGCACGAACGCCTCCTGCAGCGGGCGCAGCTCGCCCCCGGCGGCCAGCCCTTCGACCGTCGTGACCTCCGCGCCGTCCGCGGCGACCGCGAGCGTCAGGCAGGAGACCACGCGCCTGCCGTCGCACAGCACCGTGCAGGCGCCGCACTGCCCGTGGTCGCAGCCCTTCTTCGGCCCGGTCAGGCCGAGGTCCTCCCGCACCAGGTCGAGCAGGGTGCGCCGGTTGTCCACGGACAGCCGGTGAGCCACCCCGTTGACCCGCAGCGCCACCTCACCGCGCGTGTGCTCGTTCATGATCCTCCCGTGTGGACAGTGGGTTCCGGCAGGATATGGGCGCGTCGTGGGCCGGCGGGGCCCGCGGACACGATCAGGCAAGGACCCGCCAGTACCGGGCAGGTGAACCGGAAGCCGGGCTGATGCGTGGAACCGGGTGACGGGTTCCGCCGCGGGAAAGGACTTCAGAGGGTGTCGTCCGCCACGAGCCGGTTCGACCTGCTGCGGCGGCACCGCCGGTGGGTCCTGGCGCTCGCGGTGCTCGCGCTGCTCACCCAGCTGGCCGTGGCGATGGTGACGACGGCCGTGGAGCAGACGCCGACCATCGACGAGCCGGTGTACGCGGGCACGGCCGTGGTGTACCTGGAGCAGCACAGCCTGCGGTACAACGCGGAGCACCCGCCGCTGGGCAAGCTGGTCATCGCGAGCGGGCTGGCCTTCGCCGACGTCCACCTCGACCCCGCGTTCGCCGGTGACCAGACGCAGCTCGGCCGGGAGGTGCTGTACGAGTCGGGGCAGGATCCCTGGCGGCTGATGCTGCTGGCGCGGCTGCCGGTCATCGTGCTCACGCTGTTGTTCGGCCTCGTCGTTTTCGCGTTCGCCACGGACCTGGCCGGTGCAGTCGGCGGGGTGGCCGCGCTCGCGTTGTACGCGTTCTCGCCGGACATCATCGCTCACGGCTCACTGGCCACGCTCGACGTGCCGGCGGCCGGTTTCGTGCTGACCTCGGTCTGGCTGGTGTGGCGGGCTCGGGCCCGGCCGACGCTGTACCTCCCCCTCGCGGGGCTCGCGCTCGGCGCGGCCCTCGCGACGAAGATGAGCACGCTGGCCGCGGTTCCGGTGCTGCTGCTTCTCGGCGTGCTGTCGGTCTGGCGCTGCCGCCGGTTGCTCTGGCTCGTCGCCGCCGCGGCGGTGATCGCGGTCGGCGTGGTGTGGCTTTCCTACCTCGCCGTGGATCCCCGGCTGCGCTGGGAAACCCCGGCGGGTCTGCCGCCCGCGCAGGGCTTGCGTGCGCTCGTCGGCTGGCTGCCGTTCCCCCAGCCGTACCGGGACGGGATGCGCCTGCAGTTCGGCCTGGAGGACCAGGTGTGGAGCGGCTTCCTGTTCGGCAGGCTCTACACCGGTTCGCTGTGGTACTACCTGCCCGCCGCGTTGCTGGTGAAGACCCCGCTGGGCGCGCTGGCGCTCTGGATCGCCGGTGCCGTCGTGCTGCTGGCCGTGCGGCGGTTGCGCCCTGCGGCACAGTACGTCCTGCTGCCGACCGCCGTCCTGCTCGCGGCGGCGATGACCGGGCACCGTGATCTGGGGGCGCGGTACGCGATCTTCGTGCCGATGTTCCTCGCGGTGGCGGCGGCCGGGTTGGTCGTGGTGCGGCGGCGGTGGGCGCACGCCGCGCTCGCGGTCCTGGTCGCCTTCGCGGCGGTCAGCTCGCTGCGGACGTTCCCGTACTACCTGCCCTACTCGAACGAGGCGTTCGGCGGGCCCGCGGACACGCACCTCCACCTGCACGACTCGAACGTCGACTGGGGCCAGGACCTGGGGCGCCTGGGCGACCGGCTGCGGCAGCGGTACCCGGGGGAGCGGATCTGGCTGGTGTACAAGGGAAGCGGCGTGCCGTCGGCGTACGGCATCGCCGCCGCGGACCCGTTCGCGGTGCCCCCGGAGGACATGCGCGGGCTGCTCGTGGTCTCGGATTCCGCCGCCGCGAAGGCCGACGCCCGCCTGGCGGGGCTGCTCGGCAGCAGCACCCCGGTCGACGAGGTCGGCCACTCGATCACGATCTACCGCCGGTCCTAGCTGTCGCGTCAGAGCGGCCGAGGTGCCTCCTGGAGCCCGGAGAACACGGTGGCGATCAGGCGGCGTGCCTGCGCGGCGCCCTCATCGTCGTCGGCGACGCGCCACAGGAAACTCATCAGCATGATGATGTCGGCCGGGTCGTGGCCGGGGGCGATGCTGCCCTCGGCCACGCAGGCGTCGACGAGTTTCTTCACGGCCGCGGTGGTCGGCGCCCAGGACGCGGCGATCACGTCCTGGGCGGCGGCGCTGTGCAGGGCGTCTCCGAGGCCGTGCTTGATGCGGACGTAGGCCGAGAGGGTCTCGAACCACTCGACGAACGCCTTTTTCGCGGAGCGGTGGCGTTCCAGCACCTCGTCGGCGGTGGCGGTCAGGCGCTCGATGTCGTGCTGGTAGGCGGCGAGGATCAGGTCCTCGCGAGTGGGGAAGTGGCGGTAGAGCGTTCCGGCGCCGACGCCGGCGCGCTTGGCGACCTCGCTCAGCGGCACGTGGGGGTTCTCGGCGAACAGCTCGTGGGCGGCCTCGATGATCGCGGCCCGGTTGCGCGCGGCGGCCTTGCGCTGCGTGCCGTAGGTCCCCGGCTTCTGGTCGGTCATACCCCGATGATGCCGCACGCTTTGACATGCGGAGAATCCTCCGCTAGTTTGGCGAGCACTTGCGGAGAATCCTCCGCGAGTTTGCTCCCCAGGAGGACCCCGTGCGTTATCGCAAGCTCGGCACCACCGGCCTCGACGTCTCGCCCATCGCGATCGGCGCGATGACCTACGGCGAGCCCGACCGCGGCCACCCCGTCTGGTCCCTCGGCGAGGACCAGGCCCGGCCGCTGATCAAGCACGCGCTGGAGGTGGGCATCAACTTCTTCGACACGGCGAACATGTACTCGAACGGGTCCAGCGAGGAGATCCTCGGCCGCGCGCTGAGGGATTTCGCCCGCCGCGACGACGTCGTCATCGCCACCAAACTGCGGCACCCGATGCGGCCGGGGCCGAACGGGAGTGGCCTGTCCCGCAAGGCGGTCATGACCGAGGTCGACCACTCCCTGCGGCGGCTCGGCACCGACTACATCGACCTGTACCAGGTCCACCGCAACGACCACGCGACCCCGCTGGAGGAGACCCTCGAAGCGCTGCACGACCTCGTGAAGGCGGGCAAGGTGCGGTACCTCGGCGCGTCGTCGATGTTCGCGTGGGAGTTCGCGAAGGCCCTGCACCTGCAGGAGCGGCACGGCTGGGCGCGGTTCGTGTCCATGCAGGACCACTACAACCTGCTCGCCCGCGAGGAAGAGCGCGAGATGATCCCGCTGTGCCTCGACGAAGGCGTGGGCACGATCATCTGGAGCCCGCTGGCCCGCGGCCGCCTCGCCCGCGCCTGGGACGACGCGAAAGCCACCGCCCGCGCCGAAACCGACGGTGCCTACGCGGACCTGCTGTACACGCCGGAGCAGGAGGCCTCGAACCGCGCGATCATCGACGCGGTCGGCAAGGTCGCGGCCGCCCACGGCGTGAGCCGCGCGGCGGTCGCGCTGGCCTGGTTGCACCGCCAGCCGGTCGTCACGGCTCCGCTGGTCGGGGCTCGGTCGGTCGAGCAGATCGACGAGGCCGTCGCGTCGCTGGACGTCCAGCTCACCGACGAGGACCTCCGAGCCCTGAACGCTCCCTACACGCCGCGGTACGACTGGCAGGGCGTCTCGGACGAGGCGACCCTGGCCGCGATCCGCGCCCGCGTCCCCGGAATGGCGCTGACGTAAGGATGATCGTCACGGCCGCCTGTCCGTTTCGAGTGCGGCGGAGCGCAACGCGGCGGCGACGCGAACCGCCGCCTCCGGAAGTGGTCGTGGGAGGTGGGCGAGGAGCACCCGTCGTCGCTCGCCGGGGCCGCCGCGCACGGGCAGTACGCGCACTCCCGGTGGCAGCACGGATTCGATCGCGCCGGGCACGGTGGTGATGCCGCAGCCGGCGGCGACGAGGTGCAGTTTGGCGAGCCAGTCGCGGGCGGTGTGGGCGATCTCGGGCCGCTCGTCCAGCCCGGGCCACACCCCCATGACGTACTCGTCACCCGACCCGCCGATCCACCGCTGCCCGCGCAGATCCGTGACGTCGAGGTAGTCCTGGCGGGCGAGCGGGTGGTCCGCGGGCACGGCGACACGCAGGCTGCGCTCGGTGAGCGTCCGCACCGCCAGTGCGGGCGTTTCGGTGTCGGGCGGGCGGAACGGCGGGGCCGAGGCCAGCAGGGCGAGGTCGATCGTCCCGGCGCGCAGGGCGCGGACCAGTGCCGGGGTGCGGCCCTCCCGGCTGACCACGGTGATGGCGGGGTGCGTGCGCCGCAGCGCGGACAGGGCGCGGGGGAGCAGGTCGGCGCCCGCGATGGGGTACCAGCCGAGCCGGACGGTGGCCCCTTCGCCGGGTAGCCCGGCCAGTTCGCGGGCGGTGGCGTCGAGCCGGTCGAGCACGTCGGCCGCGCGGCGCACCACGAGCTGCCCGGCGGGGGTGAGCCGCACCCCGTCGCGGCGCCGTTCCAGCAGCGGGGTGCCCGCCGCGCGTTCCAACGAGGCGATCTGCCGTGAGACGGCGGACTGGGTGTAGCCGAGCGCGGCGGCCGCGGCGGTGAGCGTGCCGCGCTCGGCCACCTCGCGGAACACCCGCAGCGAGGTCATCGACGCGTCGGACAGTGACATGAGACAAATGCATACCAGGTGTGCGTTTCTCTCGCTGCCGGCATGGTCGAACCGCGCCTAGCGTGGAGTTGTGGACGTACTCCGAACCCCCGAAGTCGCTCTCGTCACCGGCGCCACGCAAGGCCTCGGCCTTGCCCTCGTCGAAGGGCTCGCCCAACATCTGTCCACTCAGGACACGGTGTACCTGACCGGTCGTGACGCCGGGCGCGTGGCCCAGGCCGTCGAAGCCTTGCCGGCGGGCGGCGCCGAGGTCCGCGGTGAGGTCCTCGACGTCGCCGAGCCTGGTGCGGCCGCCCGTCTCGCCACGCGGCTCGCCGAGCGGCACGGCGGGGTCGACATCGTCTTCGGCAACGCCGTCATGCGCGTCGGTCCCGACGACGACCCGCGTGCGGTCGTCCGCGCTTACGCCGAGGTCAACAACTTCGGCACCACCCGGCTGCTCCGCGCCTTCGCGCCGTTGCTGCGGGACGGCGGCCGGTTCCTCGTGGTCGCCAGCTCGTTCGGCACGCTGCGCCACCTGGCACCGGTCCTGCACGACCGGTTCGACGCCTTGTCCTCTTTGGACGAGGTGGACCACCAGGTCGCGGCGTGGCGCGACGCGGTCGAGGACGGCAGCGCCCGGGCCGGTGACTGGCCGGGTTTCGTCAACATCCCGTCCAAGATCGGCCAGGTCGCGGCCGTGCGCGCACTCGCCGCCCAGCGCCGCGACGACGACCTGGCGCGGGGGATCCTGCTCGCCGCCGTGTGCCCCGGGATGATGAACACGCCGACGTCCGCCCTCTGGTGGGACGCCAGCACCGCACCGAGTCCCGCCGAGGCCGCGAAAGCCTTGCTGGACCTCGTGTTCCAGCCTGCCGACCCCGCACACTACGGCGAACTGGTCCGCTACGGCGAGGTCCTGCCGTGGCGGTGAGCCACGTCAGGGGAGGGCCAGCACGCCGGGGCGGCGTTGCACGTACGCGGCTCCCCGCACGATGGCTCCTGATGCACTGGTTGAAGTACCGGAACCGCAAGGGTTTCGGGGTGCGGCCCGCGAGCCGGGTGGACAGCGAGGCCACCACGTGCCCGGCGCACGGGAGAGCCGTCGCGCACGCCATGCGCAGCTCCTGGCCGTCCCGCTCGTGTGCCGCCGTCGCGTCGCCGATGCCGTAGATCTCGGGGCGAGGCACGTGGAAACCAGTGGTCCAGACCATTGTGTGCGCTACCACGTGCTGCCCGTCGTCGAGCAGCACGCCGTCCGTGCGGACCTCGGTGACCAGGGCGTGCTCGCGGACCTCGATGCCCAGCTGCGCGAAGATCTCGCCGAGGTCAGCCTGTCCCGCGCAGCGCCCCCGCCTGGTCCGCCACCGCAAAGGCGTGCTCCGCGACGCCCGGCACCCCCGAGCGACGTCACAGCGCCCGATGACGGCGGCGGCGGAGCCGCGGCGTGGCGACCCCCGTCAGCACCACGTCCACGACCTGCTCCGCCAGCCGCGGCGTCACCGGCAGGTGTCCGAAGAGGACCCGGTAGTACGTCGTCGAGGCGAGCATGTCGAGGACGAGGTCGACATCGACGTCGGGGTTGAGGTCGCCGCGTTCGACGCCGCGGCGCAGCGCCTCCGCCGTGGAGGCGCGCCGGGTGTGGAAGTACTTGTCCAGGAACAGCTCCGCGAGCTCCGGGTCGTCGGCGAGGTCCGCCACGAGCGCGGGCAGCGCGCGCCTGCCGATGCGCGTGGTGAAGGCGTCCGTGAGGGTCTGGATGCCCGCGACCAGGTCGCAGTGGGTGCAGCCGGTGTCGGGGGTGGGGGTGGCGCCGACGGTCGCGACGAGCGCGTCGACGACCAGGTGCCTCCTGCTCGCCCAGCGTCGCCGGAGCGCGGGTTTGCTCGTGCCGGCCTTGCTCGCCACGGCCTCCAGCGTGAGGTTCGCGTACCCGACCTCGTTCAGGATGTCCACTGTGGCCTGACGGACCGCGCTGTCGATGCGGTCGTCACGCGGTCGCCCGGAGCGGTTGTTCGGCACGCGATGCACCCTACCACTTCCATTGCGTTGCGAAACGGAACATAATTGCGACCGTGACCCACTCGACCACATCCGAAGGGGTGCTTTCGCCCCGCTACCGCTCCCGCACTGCCGGCATGGTGCTCACGGTCGGCCTCGTCGCGCTCGAATCCCTCGGCGTGGCCACGATCCTGCCGGAGATCGCCCGCGACCTCGACGGCCTCGGCTCCTACGGCTGGGGCGTGGCCGCGCTGATGCTGGCGAACATCGTCGGCACCGTGCTCGCCGGGCACGCCGCGGACCGGAGGGGACCGAAACGGCCGCTGGCGGCCGGGCTCGCGGCGTTCGCGCTCGGCAGCGTGCTGGCCGGAGCGGCTCCGGTCTGGCCGCTGTTCCTGCTCGGCAGGCTCGTGCAGGGGCTCGGCGTCGGGGCCGTGATGGCGATGGCGTACACGCTGATCGGCCTCGTCTACCCCGAACGCCTGCGTGCCCGCATGTTCGCCCTGCTGTCCTCGGCCTGGACGATCCCGTCGCTCGTCGGTCCCGTCCTCGCGGCGGCCGTGGCGAGCGCCATGGGGTGGCGGGTGGTGTTCGTGTGCATGGTCCCGCTCGCCGCCGTCGCCGCGTGGTGCACACTTCCCGGGCTCCCTCGGGATAGGCGGCCCCGTGCCGTGCCGGGGTGGCGCGGTCCGCTGGTCAACAGCGTCGTGCTCGCCGTGGGTTCCGGGATCCTGGTGGCGGCACTGGGACAGCGCTCGATGGCCCTGCTGGTTCCGCTGGCCGTGGCCGGGCTGGCGGCCTCGGTGTTCGCGCTCCGGCACGTCACGCCGGAGGGAACGCTCACCGTCCGGCGTGGTGTGCCCGCCGGCGTCGTCGTGCGGTTCCTGCTGTGCGCGGTGTACTTCGGCACCGAGGCGTTCCTGCCGCTGGGCCTGACGGAACTCCGGCACCTGAGCGCGCTCGAAGCCGGGCTCGGGTTGTCGGCGGGAGCGTTGAGCTGGGTGGCCGGTTCGGCGTTGCAGGCCAAGTGGGACCGCGGGCGCCGGGCGGCGGTCGGCGGGGGGTTCGTGGTGCTGGTGGCCGGGGTGGCGGTGCTGGCGCTGGGGGTGCTCGCCGGGCCGGGACTGCTGGCGGTGCTCGGCTGGGCGATCGGCGGCGCCGGGATGGGCGCCGCGTTCAACGCCGCCACCACCGAAACCCTCGGCAGGGCGCCGGAAGGTCGGCAGGGGTCGGTGAGCGCGGCGCTCCAGCTGGCCCAGACACTGGCGACGGCGATCACCAGCGGTGCGGGCGGCGCGCTGGTAGCCCACCAGGGCGCGGTGCCGCCCGCGTTCGCGGCGATATTCGCCGCGACGGGTGTGCTCGGTCTCCTCGGGGTGCTGGTGGCCGGGCGGTTGGCGCCAAAGGCCTGACCTCAATCACTCGCTGGCTGCTCCACCGGTGCAGCCAGGAAGGGCGTGAGGATTTCGAGCAGTTCCCGTGGGCGGTCCAGCGGGATGATGTGGCCGCAGTCGGGGATCAGGTGCCCGGTCAGGTCGTCGGTGACGGGGCGCAGTTGCCGTTCCAGCGAGCGGCCGACGGGGTGCGCGCCGATCGCCAGCGTGGGCACGGTGAGACGGGCGCGTGCGGTGGCCTCGTCGATCTGGCGGGCACTCTCGGGCAGCGCGCGGTAGTAGGAGAACGCGCAGCGGAGCGCGTCTCGCCCGGTGTAGGCGGCGAGGAACGCCTCGCGGACGTCCGGCGGCACGCCGCGGCCGCGGGTCCCGGCCGCGAGGAACCAGTCGAGGTACTCGGTTTCGTGCCCGGCCAGCACGGTTTCGGCGAGCCCGGGCACCGCGTGGAAGCCGAACCACCACGGTGGGCCGGGCGCGAGGAACTCCTCGGCGCCGGGCAGCGTGCCGAGCAGGGATTCCATCACCACGAGCCGCCGCACGCGGTCGGGCCGCCGGAGGGTGAGCAGGAACGCCACGGGGGTGCCGGCGTCGATACCGACCACGGCCGCGGAGGGTTCGCCCAGGGCGTCGAGGATCCCGTCGACGTCGGCGGCGAGCGTGCCCGCGTCGTACCCGTCCGCCGCGCGCGTGCTCCCGCCGAAACCCCGCAGGTCAGGGGCGATGACCCGGTGGCTCGCCGACAGCGGGCCGATGACCCGGCTCCACAGCCGCCAGGTGTAGGGGAAGCCGTGCAGCAGCACGACGGCTGGGCCGGTGCCGGCGACGGCCACGTTGGCCTCGATGCCGTTGGTCGCGATCCGGTGCAGCGTGACCGGCTGGGGGTGGGACATCCGTCCTCCAGGTGGTTACCATTGGTTACCAGGAAACGGTAGGCAACCGCAGTCGTGCCGCCAAGACGGCACTTTCCCGACAGGTGGTGAGGTCCGGGTGACCACACGGCAGGCCCGCGGCGATCTGTTCGACCCGTTGTGCCCGACCCGCCGGCTGCTGGACCGCGTCGGCACGAAGTGGACCTCCATGGCGGTGAAGGTGCTCGCCGAGGCCGCCCCCGAGGAGGTGCGGTTCGCCGACCTGCGGCGCCGGATGCCGGGTGTCTCGCAGAAGATGCTGTCGGTCACCCTGCAGAGCCTGGTGCGCGACGGGCTGGCCGTCCGGCGCGTCGAGCCGACCGTGCCGCCCCGCGTGCACTACCGGCTCACCGAGCTGGGCCTGTCGCTGGAGGTCCCCCTCGCGGCACTGCGGAACTGGGCCGAGGAGCACATGGCCGAGATCGACCGCGCCAACGAGGACCACGACGCGCGCGCGGGTTCCGGGGCCGCGTGACCGGTCGGTGGCCGGGCCGGACGCCGGAATCGGCCGGGGAGATCAGCGGGCTCTGGTAGGCCCTGCGGCGTCACGAGTGGAAGTCGCGTACGCGGGCAGGACCGGGAGGGTGAGCCACGACCGGCCCGCCAGGTGCACGCGGTTCGTGGCGACGACCTTCCGCCGGTCGCCCGCCTCGGGTGCGCCGGTGTTGCTGTTGACGTCGAACCTCGGGAAGTTGCTGGAGCTGACGTCGAGGCGGATCCGGTGCCCGGCCGTGAACAGGTTCGCCGTGTCCGGCGCTTCCACCGTGATCGCGTAGGTCGCGCCCGGCACCAGCGGCGTGGGTTCGGCGAACGAGTCGCGGTAGCGGCAGCGCAGGATCCCGTCGGTGAGGTTCATGGCGAACCCCTGCGGGTAGTCGGCGCTGGGCGGGTGCACGTCGAGGAGCTTCACGGTGAAATCGGTGTCGACCGCGCTCGAAGACACCGTCAGCCGCACGGTGACCGGACCGGCCACGGAGACGTCCGCGGTCAGCGGAGGGGTCTGGAAGACGAGGACGTCGGGCCTGCTCTCCAACGGCAGGAACGGCGGCCTGGCGCCGAAGAACCGCTCGTCGGGCCGCTGGTGGAAGGCGCCGCCGGACATGACCGGCTCGCCGGAGGTGACCGCTCCGCCGAGCGTGGGCACGGGATCGGCCGGGTCGAAGTCGTACTCCAGGAACTCCGGGCCGGGCGGGTGCGGGGTGCCGGGCTCGGCGAGGCTGCCGTCGGCGCGGAGTTCGAGGACCAGGTCCGTCGTCTCCTCGGGCGGCCAGGCGGTGGCGGTGCGCCACCGGCCGCCGTGGTCCAGACGTCCCTCGGGGGTGCGACGGCCCGAACCCCCGCCCATGAGGAAGTACCGCACCGCCGGGGGCCGGGTGGCCGCGATGCCCGGTTTCAGGTGGGCGTCGAACCACCGGAGCCGCATGGTGGTGTAGTCCTCGTCGAGGTTGCCGTCGAGCACGGCGTGCGGTCCGAAGTCGACGTCGCCCGCGTGGCTCACGCTGCGCGCCCCGTGCGTCCACGGCCCGAGCACGAGGTAGGCCGGGCTGTGCTTCTTGCGGCCCAGCTCGCGGAAGTTCTCGGTGGCCGTGCGCACGTACGGGTCGTACCAGCTGGACATGTGCAGGCTGGGGACGTCGGGGAAGGCGTCGTAGTACCCCCGCGCGAAGATGCCGGGCTGGCGCCAGTAGTCGTCGAAGACGCCGTGTTCCCACTGCTGCAGCAGGTAGTCCTCGTACCGCGGGACGAACCGCAGGGGACTCGCGCCGCGCCGCCACGGCATGCGGCTGAACCACGCTTCGAGGTCTTCGGCGTCGAGTGCCGCGGCGAGCACCGCGTTCTCGCGGACCTCGGTGCTGTTGCGGGCCCGGTGGAACGCCCACGTCGCCTGCTTCAGCTCGAACGCGCCGCCCATCCGCGTGCCGGCTTCGTAGGCGCTGGCGAACCCGCCGGAGTCGAGGAACATCGCAGCCAGTCCCGGCGCGCCGAGGGAGGCGAGCGCGGCCTGCGTGTGCGCGGAGTAGGACACCCCCATCGTCGCGACGCGGCCGTCGCACCAGTCCTGCCGGACCAGCCAGGCCACCGTGTCGTAGCCGTCTTCCGCCTCGTTGAGGTACTTGGTGAAGGTTCCGCCGGAGTCGCCCCGGCCGCGGCAGTCCTGGCGCACCACCAGGTAGCCGCCGCGGACGAACCGCTCCGCGACCGCCTCGGGCGGGGGCGGCAGCTTCGCTCCCATGCGCCCGTCGGACCTGCGCACGGCCCGGCGGCCGTACGGGGTTCGTTCCAGTACCACCGTGCCCGCCGGCGGATCCGGCTCGGGGGCGTAGAGATCGGCGACGAGGCGGACGCCGTCACGCGCCGGGATCTCCAGCACGGTCCGCCAGCAGCCCGGTGCGAGTTCCTCCCAGCCGCTCACCGGCCGCCTCCGGCGAACTGCGCGTTCAGCGCCGGCCACGCGGACAGCAGCTGCGGCAGCGGCGCGGTCGTGAAGTACTTGCGGTAGAGCCGCGCGTAGGTGCCGTCGGCGACCATCGCGCCCAGCTGTTCGTCGACGGCGGTGAGGAGGGCTTGGTGGTCCTTGGCGACGGCCATCGCCGTCGGGTGGTCGACCGGCTCGGTGGTGGCGACGCGCAGCGCGGGGTATTGGCCGAGGAAGTGTTCGGCGTCGGGGCCGCCCACGACGAACGCATCGATGTTGCCGTTGAGCAGCTGGCTGATCGCGGCGTTGGCGGTGGGGAAGGAGACCGGGTTGGCGCCCGGCATCTTCGCGGGCACGAAGGGTTCCTGCGCCGAACCGGTCACCACGCCGACCTTGTGGCCGCCGAAGGCGGTCAGCTGCGTGGCCGTCGTCTTCGTGGTGGTGAGCACCGCGGTGGTGCTCCAGAACAACGGCTTGGTGAAGCTGACCGTCTTCTGCCGTTCGGGCGTGACCCCCAGCCCGGCCGCGGCCAGGTCGTACTGGTGGGAGGTGAGCCCGGCGAGCGACGACGTCACGGACGTCGCCTGGTACTCCACCCGCACCCGCAGGCGTTTCGCGATCTCGTCGGTGAGGTCGATGACGAACCCGACCGGCTTGCCGGACGGGTCGCCGTAGGCGAACGGGGGCTGGCTGGTCTGGGTCGCGGCGTGGAGGACACCGGGGTCCTGCAGGCCGTAGGGGTCGTCGTCCGCTGACGACGAGCAGCCGGCGAGCAAGAGTGCGCACGCGGCCACCGCGGCGGCGGTCCGCTTCGGAACGGGGGACATCGGTGAGTCCTTTCGGGAGGGTGGGTTTCGCGGTCAGAGGACCCGGGCGAGGAAGTCGCGCAGGCGCTCGGTCGCGGGGTTTTCGAGCGTGGCGCGGGCGGGGCCGGATTCGGCGACACGGCCCTCGTCCATGAACACGACCCGGTCGGCGACTTCACGGGCGAAGCCGATCTCGTGGGTGACGGCGACCATCGTCATCCCGGAGGACGCGAGTGCGCCCATCACGTCGAGCACGTCCTTCACCAGCTCGGGGTCCAGCGCCGAAGTCGCTTCGTCGAACAGCATGACCTCGGGCTCCATCGCGAGTGCGCGCGCGATCGCCACGCGCTGTTGCTGACCGCCGGAGAGGCGGTGCGGGCGCTGGCTCGCGAAACCGGCCAGCCCGAGCCGTTCGAGCTGGGCCATTGCCGTCGCTTCGGCGGAACGCCGATCCATCCGCCGGACGTGGCGCAACGCGGCCGTCACGTTGCCCAGCACCGTCATGTGGCCGAACAGGTTGAAGTGCTGGAACACCATGCCGACCCGCACGCGCACCCGGTCGGCGTCGACACCCGGGCCGGTGATGGGCGTGCCGCCGAGCAGGATCTCCCCCGCGGTGGGCTCCTCCAGGAGGTTGAGGCACTTGAGCAAAGTGGACTTGCCGGAGCCGGACCTGCCGATGACGCAAACGGTTTCGCCCGGCGCGACGTCGAGGTCGACGCCGCGCAGCACTTCGAGCGGGCCGTAGTCCTTGCGCAGGCCGCGGATCGAGATCGCGGCGGTGGCACCGGTTTCGGTGGCGGACGGCGGGACGGACGCGGTTTGGCCCGGCATCACGCCACCGCCTTCGCGGGTGCGGCGGTCACCGGGGGCCGGCGGCCTTCGCGCATGCGGCGGTCGAGCAGGTTCACCGCGTAGGTCAGGGGGATGGTGAGCAGGAGGTAGCACAGGCCGGCGGCCACGAGCGCCGAGGAGTTGTAGGTGGCCGCCTGCCGCTCCTGGGCGATGAAGTACAGCTCACGCTGCCCGAGCCCGAGACCGAGCAGGTACACGAGGGCACTCTCCTTGATGTCGATGATGAACTGGCCGGCGAGCGCGGGCAGGACGTTGCGCACCCCCTGGGGCACGACGACCACGCGCATCGCCGTGAGGTACGGCATGCCGAGGCTGCGTGCGGCGTGCAGTTGACCGCGGGGTACGGACTGGATGCCGGCGCGGAAGATCTCCGCCGAGTAGGCGGCCGAGATGAGTGCGATCGCCAGCACCGCGTAGCCCAGCGCTTCGCGCCCGAACGGCCTGATGCCCGCCGCGGGCAGGCCGAGGCCGACCAGGCTGACGGTCACGATCGCGGGGAGTCCGCGGAAGACGTCGACGTACAGGCGCGCCGGCAGCCGCACCAGCCGTCTGCGGGACAGCAGCAGCATCGCCAGCAGCACACCGGCGACGACGCCGAACGCGATGGCCAGCGCGGCGATCAGCAGCGTGTTGCGCAGGCCTTCGGTGAGCAGGGTGGGCAGGACCTGGAGGATTTCGTGGAGGTCGAAGAAGGTGCGCAGGAAGTCGTGCATCGGACCTGGCCTCTCGTGGTGCGCGGAACCTCGGAGCGGGTGCGGGCGTCCCGGCGGATCGCGCTGGAACGACGGTTCCGACAAGGCTAAGGCGCACCGGTGGCCGACCAGGCCACGTTTACCGGGGCCGCGGTAAACGTGCCGGGTACGCTGGGGCGATGTCCGTGGTGCTGACCGTGCAGGGGGCCCGCAAAGCCGATCTCGTGGTGGGCGTCTCGCCACTGGCCGAGCTGCTGGCGTGCCTGCACGCGATCGCCGAGCCGGAGCACCACATCGAGGGCCGCCCGTGGCTCACGAGGGTGCGGGCCGAGCTGTCGGCCGACCTCCAGCACCGGCTCACGACGTACGCGCCGCTCTGGGCTCGGCGCCGCTGCCGCGCGCTGCTGCCGCCCGACGCTCCGCTCGGGCTGTCGTTCGACGAGGAACTGCGCAGGCTCGCGGAGCTGCCGCTCGACCGGTTCACCACGGCCACGGCCGAGGCGATCCACGGTGTCTTCCACGAGATCGGCGACCTGGCGCACGATTCGGCGGCCAGGGAGGAGTACATCGCTTCGTGCGAGCGGCGTTCGTTCCGGCGTGGTGAGCTGGCGCGGCACCTCGTCCGCGATCCCGGGGCCTTCCGGCACGAACTGCTCGCCCTGCTGACGTCGTGCCACGCCGAGTTCTTCGAGGACGAGTGGAACCGCGTCCACCACCGGCTGGAAAGCGAGTGCGCGAGCCTGCGCGCCAGGGTCAGGGCGCTGCCGATGGCCGAAGCGCTCGCCTCACTCAGCACCAACGCGGCCGTGCGGCAGGACCCGCCTTCGGTCGTGTTCGACAAGCTCCAGTCGCTGCGTGCCGGCCTGCGGGGCCGCCGCTGCCTGCTCCTGCCGTCCGTCCACACGCGACCGCACCTCATCGTGAAGGCCGATCCCGGCTGGCCGGTGGTCGTGCACTTCCCGGTGGAGCTCCCGCCGGGCGGCGGGCGGGACACCCTCGCCCAGGTGCGGCTGCGCCTGGCCGTCCTGTCCGACCCCGCGCGTCTTTCGCTGTGCCGGCACCTGGTCAACGAGCCGATCACGACGTCCGACCTCGCCGACCGCACCGGCATGACGCTGCCGCAGGTCTCCCGTCACCTGGCGCGCCTGCGCGAGAGCGGGCTGCTCGATTCCCGGCGTGACGGCCGGATGATCTACCACCGCATCGAGGTCGACCGCCTGATGCGGCTCGGCCTGGACGTGCTGACCTCGATCATCCACTGACGACGGCATCCACAGTGGACGCGTCTCGGGTGAAGCAACCTCGGCACTTCGTACGCGTCCCTTGAGTACGTGATCGTTTCTCGGGGACAGGGGTGTGTTCGAATGGTGCGTGGTCTTCGTGGCCTGGCGGTGACCGTTCCGCTGGTGCTGGCGGCGGTGGGCGCGTCGGCGACACCGGCGTCGGCCGTGCTCGGCGGCTCGGTGAGCGACTACGGTCCCTGGGCGGTGCGGATGCTGGTCGACGGCCTGCCGGAGTGCACCGGCACCGCGATCTCGCCGGAGTGGGTCCTCAGCGCGGGGCACTGCTTCTACGAGCAGCCGGACGCCCCGTTCGCCGAGTCGCGGATCGAGTTCCGCGTCGGCAGCCTGGACCAGCGCGACGGCGTCGTGGTGCATCCCGTGCCCGGCAGCCGCGTGGACAACCCGGTGGCCGACATGACGCTGATCAAGGTGCCCCCGATGGCGGTCCAGCCTGCCCGGTTGTCCGATGATCCGGTCCAGCCGGGCCAGCTCGTCCGTGAGTACGGCTGGGGTGCCACCTGCACCGAGGACGAGAACCAGTGCCAGTCCGACGTGCTCAAGCAGGCGGACCTGGAGGTCCTGCCCACCGGCGTCGCCGAGTGCGCCGGGTTCAGCGTGCCCGGCGGGCCGGACTTCTGCCTGCGGAAGGTCTCCGGGGAACCGGCGGGCGGGGACTCGGGCGGGCCGGTCATGACCAGCGGCCCGCGAGGCAGCGAGGTCCTGGTGGGCGTGCTGGCCGCGTCGGACCGGGAGACCATGGCGGGTGCGGGCGAGATCTCCCAGCAGCGGGAGTGGATCCGCTCCGTGACCGGCATCGGCTGAAACCGGGCCTCACCCGACGCGCAGTTCGGTGTCTCCCACGGTGACGACGTCGCCGCGCACGAGCTGGCGGCCCCGGCGGTCCTCGGCCTCGCCGTTGACCCGGACCCGTCCGCTCTCCAGCAGCGACCGGGCGTCGGAACCGGCGTCGGCCACGTTCGCGAGCTTGAGGAACTGACCGACCCGGATGGAGTCGGTGCTGATGACGACTTCGCGCATGCCGTCATCATCCCCGGGACAGGTGCGCTCGCGCCGGACGGCCACTAACTTGGGGGGCGGGATCTTGCGAGGACGCGGGAGGCGAAGGTGGGCATCGCGTACGTGGTGGGGACGTTCGACACCAAGGGCGACGAACTCGCCTACGTGGCGGGGTTGATCGCCGCGGCGGGCGTCACGGTGCGCACGGTGGACCTGTCCACCTCGGGCTCCGGTGGTGACGGGGTGGACGTGCGCGCGACGCGGGTCGCGGAGGCGCACCCGGACGGCCCGGACGCGGTGTTCACCGGGGACCGGGGCAGCGCGGTGGCCGCGATGGCCGAGGCGTTCCGGCGGTACCTGCCCACCGCGCCCGACCTGTCCGGGGTGATCGGCTTGGGCGGTTCCGGCGGGACGGCGCTGATCACACCGGCCATGCGGGCGCTGCCGGTCGGCGTGCCCAAGATCATGGTGTCGACGGTGGCCTCCGGGGACGTGTCCGGCTACGTCGAGGGCAGCGACATCGCCATGCTGCACTCGGTCACCGACGTGGCCGGGCTGAACCGGATTTCCCGCCGGGTGCTGGGCAACGCGGCGCACGCGCTGGCCGGGGCGTGCGCGAACCCGGTCCCGGCCGGTGACGACCGGGAGGCGATCGGGCTGACCATGTTCGGCGTCACCACGCCGTGCGTGCGCGCGGTGACCGGGCAGCTGGACGAGCGGTTCGAGTGCCTGGTCTTCCACGCCACCGGCACCGGCGGCAAGGCGATGGAGAAACTCGTCGACGACGGCCTGCTCGGCGGCGTGATCGACATCAGCACCACCGAGGTGTGCGACCACATCGCGGGCGGCATCCTCAGCGCGGGCGAGGGCAGGCTGGACGCGATCGCCCGCACGAAGGTGCCCTACGTCGGTTCCTGCGGTGCGCTGGACATGGTGAACTTCGGCGCGGCCGACACCGTGCCCGAGCGCTACGCCGGCCGCCTGCTCTACCCGCACAACCCGCAGATCACCCTGATGCGCACGACCCCGGAGGAGTGCGAGCGGATCGGGTCGTTCATCGCGGCGAAGCTCAACGCCTGCGAAGGTCCCGTGCGGTTCCTCATCCCCGAGGGCGGGGTGTCCGCATTGGACAGTCCAGGCCAGCCGTTCCACGACCCCGAGGCGGACGCGGCGTTGTTCGGCACACTGGAACGCGAGGTGCGCCAGACCGGCAGCAGGCGGCTCGTCCGGTCTTCGCACCACATCAACGACCCGGAGTTCGCGGCCGAACTGGTCGCGGCCTTCGACGAGGTGAGGGAGGACTGACGTGCCACGGTTGGACCGGGCGGACCTGCTGGCGAAGTTCAGGGACATGGCCGCGCGCGGGGAGCCGATCGTCGGTGGTGGCGCGGGGACCGGGCTGTCCGCGAAGTGCGAGGAAGCGGGCGGCATCGACCTGATCGTCATCTACAACTCGGGCCGCTACCGGATGGCGGGGCGTGGTTCGCTCGCCGGGCTGCTGGCGTACGGCAACGCCAACGAGATCGTGGTCGAGATGGCGGCCGAGGTGCTGCCGGTCGTGCGGCACACGCCGGTGCTGGCCGGGGTGAACGCCACCGACCCGTTCCTGGACGTGCCCCGCTTCCTGCGCCGGCTGGCGGACCTGGGTTTCTCCGGCGTGCAGAACTTCCCGACGGTCGGGCTGATCGACGGGACGTTCCGGGCCAACCTGGAGGAGACGGGGATGGGCTACCAGTCCGAAGTGGACATGGTGGCCGCGGCCCGCGCGGCGGACCTGCTCACCACGCCGTACGTGTTCAGCGCCGACGACGCCCGCGCGATGACCGAGGCCGGTGCCGACATCCTGGTGTGCCACATGGGTTTGACCACCGGTGGCTCGATCGGCGCGGTCACCGCGAAGAGCCTGGACGACTGCGTGGCCCTGATCGACGAATGGGCCTCGGCGGCCAGGGAGATCCGGGACGACGTGCTCGTGCTGTGCCACGGCGGCCCCATCTCCGAACCGGAGGACGCCGCGTACGTGCTGGAGAAAACCCAGTACTGCCACGGGTTCTACGGCGCCAGCAGCATGGAGCGGCTGCCCGTCGAGCGGGCGCTCACCGAGCAGACCCGCGCGTTCAAGAACCTGCCCGCGAAGGAGAAGTGAATGCCCAGGCCGTATTCGAGTGGCATCGTGCCCGCCGACGTTGCGGAGGTGTGGGCGGTGGTCCGGGACTTCGACGGGCTGCCGGTGTGGCACCCGGGGATCGAGTCGAGTGAGATCGAACCGGGTGCGGTCGCCGGCGAGGTCGGCGCGGTCCGCAGGCTGACGCTCGCGGACGGCGGCACGGTGAGGGAGAAGCTGCTGCGCCTCGACGACGTGGACCGCAGCTACACCTACCAGATCATCGAGGGTCCGTTCCCCGTGCGCCACTACGTGAGCACGGTGCGGGTCGCGCCGGTCACCGCGACGGGCGAGTCGTTCGTCGAGTGGTGGTGCGACTACGACGCGGACGCCGGGGACGAGGAGCGGCTGAACCACACCTTCAGTCAGGGCGTGTACGCCGGCGGCATCAGCGGCCTCGCGGAGCACTTCGGCCGCTGAGCCGACGGACATCGACACCGGCCGGTGCTCAGCGCGGCTCGCCGAACCAGTGGCCCAGCGCCGGTTCGAGCTCGTCCGGGTCGCCCGCCCAGCACACGTAGCCGTCCGGCCGGACGAGCATCGGCTGGGCGCCGGTGCCCTGGCCGGCGCGGTCCACCCGGTCCTGCCAGAGGGCGGCGACCTTGGCGAACCGGTCCGCCGGGTCGATCAGGACGCCGCGCCCACTTCGCAGCAGCTCGTGTGCCCGGACGGGCCCGAGGTCCTGGTCCGGCGCGGGGAGGCCGACGAGCGACTGCTCGCCCGCACCGGGCATCGGGTAGCGGATGCCGGTGCCGGACATCATGTCGTCGATGGCGTACTGCACTTCGGGCAGCCGCAGCAGGGACACGAACAGGTCCTTGAGCGCCGCGAGGTCCGGGTCGCCGCTGCCCTGGGTGTCCATCAGCAGGCTCTGCGCCTGGACGTTGCGCAGCACCATGGCCGCGACCGGGTGGCGTTCGGCGTGGTAGGTGTCGAGCAGGTGCGCCGGGGCCCAGCCGTGCGCCGCGGCGCCGAGCTTCCAGCCGAGGTTGACCGCGTCCTGGATCCCGGTGTTCATGCCCTGCGCGCCGATCGGCAGGTGCACGTGGGCCGCGTCGCCCGCCAGGAACACCCGGCCGTGCCGGTACCGCGCGGCCTGCCGGGCCGCGTTGGTGATGCGGTGGGCGTAGTGGAGTTCGAGCAGTTCGACCCGCGAACCGTAGACGGCGCGCAGCCCCTCGCGGATCTCGTCCTCGGTGACCGGGGTCTCCCGGGGCAGTGACCGGCCCCGCCCGCCCAGCGAAAGCCGGCGCAGCGGCCTGCCCTGCGCATCCGTGCCGAGCGGGAACATCCGCGCCCACTGCCCGTCCTCGCTCTGGACGTGCTTCAGCACCAGGTCGTCGCCGCCCCGCACCCGCACGTCGGCGGCGACCGTGGTCGCCGTGCCCGGCCTGCCTGGGAACTCGGCGCCCAGCAGCGACCGCACCGTGCTGTGCCCGCCGTCGGCGCCGACGAGGTAACGGGAGCGGACGACCTGGCCGTTCGCGAAGGTCGCGGTGACCCCGTCCGCGTCCTGGGTGAGGCCGGTCAGTTCGTGGTCGCGGCGGACGTGGATGCCGTGGGCGGCGAGGTGCCGCTCCAGGAACCCTTCGAGCACCACCTGCGTGATGGACCGCCACGGGTGGCGGTGCCTGCCGTGGGCGAGCGGGAGGTCGACCCCGGCGAAGTGAGCGCCGCCGGTGGCGAAATCTTCGAGCGCCAGCAACGGTTCCAGCAGTCCGCGCTGGTCGAGCACCTCCTGCGTGCGGGACTGCACGGCGCCGGCCTTCGACAGCGTGCTGCGCTGGGACAGCTTGTCGGACAGCACGACGGGCACGTCCGCCACCCGCAGTTCGTTGGCCAGTGTCATGCCGGTCGGCCCCGCGCCGACCACGAGCACCTCGGTGTCCATGGATCCTCCCTGGTTGTGTCGATCGGGACGTGATCGACACTTCGCCCGCCGCCACGATCCCGCCAGGAACCAGGCGGATTGTGTCGGGATACGACACCGCGTACGGTGCGGGAGGTGGAATCCGACTACGACGAGCTGGACCGCCGGCTCGTGCACGCCCTGCAGATCAACGGCAGGGCCCCCTTCAGCACGATCGCCGAAGTGCTCGGCGTGTCGGATCGCACCATCGCCCGCCGGTACGCGCGGTTGCGCTCGACGGGGGCGCTGCGGGTGCTCGGCTTGCCCGACCCGGTCGCCCTGGGCGCGGTGATGTGGTTCCTGCGGGTGCGCTGCGCGCCCACCGCGACGGTCCCGGTCGCCGAGGCGCTGGCCCGGCGTCCCGACACGTCGTGGGTGAGCATCACCTCCGGAGGGACGGAGATCACCTGCGCGGTCCGCACCGAGAGCGAGGCCGACAGTGAGGCGCTGCTGCTGGCCAAGCTGCCACGCACGCCACGCGTGGAGGGCGTGACCGCGCACTCCGTGCTGCACGTCTTCTACGGCGGCCCGGACAGCCTGGTCGCCAAGCTCGGTTCGCTGGACGAGGAGGCGATCGAGCGGCTGCGCCCGCCCCCGATCCCGCGGCGGCCGGGCCCCGTGCGGCTCGACGACGGGGACCGCAAGCTCCTCGCCGCGCTCGCCCAGGACGGCCGGGCGGGGTTCGAGGAGCTGGCCGCCGTGACCGGCTGGTCCCCGACGACGGTCCGGCGCAGGCTCGCCGAGCTCCGCGAACGGGGGCTGCTGTACCTGGACATCGACATCGACGTGACCCTGTTCGGGCTCGGCACCCGGACCATGCTCTGGCTTTCGGTCGCCCCCACCCACCTGGCGGAGGCCGGCGCGGCGCTCGCCGGGCACCCGGAGATCGCGTTCGCGGCCGCCACGACCGGTCCGACGAACCTGTACGCGAGCGTGCTGTGCGCGAGCCAGGAGGAGCTGTACCGGTACCTGACCACCCGGGTGGCCGCCCTGCCCGCGATCACGCACGTCGAGACGGCACCGGTGATCAGGACCGTCAAGCAGGCCGCGACGCGCAAGTAAGTCCGTCCTCTGTGGACACGCGACGATGTCCGAAAGGGCGAGCAACCCCACCGCGCCTGCGGCGTCTTCTGGGCAAAGGGAAGTTCAGGGGAGGAGAAAGCCGATGGTTCCGCAGGCACTTCGCGGTTTCCGCGCCGCGGCGATGGTCTCGATGGGCGCCGTGCTGGCCGGTGCGGTACTGGCCGGGTGTGATTCGCCGTTGAACACCACGCCCACACCGTCGTCGCCGCCCGCGTCGTCGTCGCCGCCCGCGTCGTCGTCGCCGGTCACGTCCGCGGCGCCGAGCAGCTCCGTCGCGGTCGCACCGCCCGCGAAGAGTTCCACGACCAGGCCCCCGGCGCAGGCACAGCGGACCCGGTCCGGCAGGAGCACGACGCCGCCGGGGCCGCGGACGGGGGACGAGTCCTGCACCAACCTGTACGACTACTCGGGTGATTCGCGGGACAACGCCGAAATCAACTCGATCGGCGCAACGACCGGGACCTGCCCTCCGATCCAGCGGGCCGGGCGCAGCACGACGCCGCCGGGGCCGCGCACGGGGGATGAGTCCTGCACCGATCTGTACGACTACGCGGGTGATTCGCGGGACAACGCACAGATCAACTCGATCGGCGAAGACACCGGGACCTGCCCCGCTATCCAGCGCTGAACCCTCAGGCGCCCCGCGCGATCGCCACCGGCGCCGTGTGCGCGGTCAGGAGGCGGCGCAGGGACCGGGCGGTGTGCCCGGACACGAAGGGGTCCAGGTCCTGGCGCCGCCACAGGGAAAGGGGGAGCGGTTCCGGAACGGGCAGGTCGGCACAGGGGACCAGCCCTTCCGGAACCTGCCCGAACGTCGCGAGGAGCGCGACGCCCAGACCGGCGGCCGCCGCGGCGTGCACCCCCGCCAGCTGGTTGGCCTCGGCGCCGATCTCGGCGGGAATCCCGTGTCCCGCCAGCGTTTCCAGCGCACTGGTGCGCAACGCGCACGGGCTGTCGAAGGCCACGAGCGGGACGGGCCCGTCCGGCCGGGTCCACCCCGGCGCGCAGTACCAGGTCAGTTCCAGTTCACCGACCGGGGTGGCACGCGGGTCGTCGGACGCGCCGGGCAGCAGCGCCAGGTCGATCCGGCCCGCGCCGAGCGCCTCGCGCAGCGCCGTCCCGCGGTCCACGCGGTACCGGACGCGGTGGTCGGGCAGGGATTTGCCCAGCGTGCTGGTCAGGTGGGGGAGCAACTGGGCCGCCGCGTGCTCCGTCGACCCGATCACGATCGTCTCCGCGTTTTCGACACCGAAGCTGCGGAGCGCTTCGTCGTGCAGCGCGAGGATCCGCCTGGCGTAACCGAGCAGCTGCTCGCCGTCGGCGGTGAACCGCGACCCGCGGCCGTCGCGGGCCACCAGCCGCCGTCCCGTGGCCGCCTCCAGCCGCCGCGTGTGCTGGCTGATGGTCGGCTGGCTGAGGTGGAGGTAGGTGGCGGCACGCTGGAAGCCACCGCGGTCGGCGACAGCGACGAAACTGCGCAGCGGCACGATGTCCAGTATCTGGTCCATGCTCGCGAAGCTACAAGACGATTCATCGGGAACGGTAATCGATCCGCATCGTGAAACGTCGTTGGACATCCCCGGCGTGCGCCGCGCATGATCGGGGTGTGCAGCAGCCTCCCCGGCCCGGCTGCGCGCCTCCTCGCGTTCTCCGTCCCCGCGGCAGAAACGGATCGTCATGCCCCGTCGCACCCTCAAGCTGGGCGCCGTGCTCCTCGGCGTCGGCGGCCCCGGCCAGCACAACACCTGGCTCCACCCCGAGATCCCCGGCGACGCCAGCGTCGACGTCCACTGGTACATCGCCCGCGCCCGGGCCGCGGAGGCCGCCGGCTTCGACCTGGTGTTCATTGTGGACAGCCAGTTCATCACGGAGAACTCGCCGCACCACTACCTGAGCAGGCTGGAACCGCTGACCCTGCTGTCCGCGATCGCGGTGCACACCAGCCGCATCGGCCTCGTCGGGACGCTCACGACGTCCTACAACGAGCCGTTCAACGTCGCGCGCCGCCTGTACTCGCTGGACCACATCAGCGGGGGCCGCGCGGGGTGGAACGTGGTCACGAGCGGCGACGCTGGTACCGCGGGCAACTACAGCCGCGACGAGCACTACGACTACCCGACCCGGTACGGGCGGGCGCTGGAGCACGTCCAGGTGGTGCGGGGGCTGTGGGATTCCTATGAGGACGGTGCCTTCCCCCGTGACAAGGAGACCGGCGTCTTCTTCGACCCGGACCGGCAGCACGCGCTCAACCACAAGGGCGAGTACTTCTCCGTGGCAGGCCCGCTCAACCTCGAACGCTCCCCGCAGGGCCAACCCGTGATCTTCCAGGCCGGCGACTCCGAGGAGGGCCGGGACCTCGGCGCCGCGGTCGGCGAGGTGATCTTCACCCACGCCGCTTCGCTGGAGCAGGCGAAGGCATTCCGCACCGAGCTGCGGGAACGCGCGGCGGCGAAGGGCCGTGACCCGGAGGGTTTGCTGACGCTGCCGGGCATCCAGGTGGTCATCGCCGACACGGACGAAGAAGCCAGGGCGAAGGAGGACGCCAGGCTCGGCACCAAGAGCTTCGACCGGGCGCTCCGGGAACTCGGCCGTCCCTTCGGCTGGCACGACTTCACCCGGTACGACCTGGACGCGCCGTTCCCCGACGTCCGCGCCGACGCGCAACGCAGTTTCCGCACCCAGGCCGAGGCGATCACGAAACTGGCCAGGGACAACGGTTTCACGCTCCGCCAGGTCGTCGAGCACCTCAACGCCTCCGCGCGCTCGGCGTTCGTCGGCTCCCCGGAGACGGTGGCCGACACGATCGAGCGCTGGTTCGAGGAGGGCGCCCTCGACGGGGTCAACATCACCGTCAACGCGCCGAGTGAGTTCGCGCTGTTCACCGACCGGGTCCTGCCGATCCTCCGCGAGCGCGGCGTCGTGCGCCGCGAGTACGAATCCACCACGCTGCGCGGAAACCTCGGCCTGCCGGTGCCCGAAAACCGGTACACCGCCGCCCGCCGAGCCGCCGAGCCCGCGGCGCTCGCGCCGTGACCGAGCCCGATCCCCACGCTGGAAGGTCCGCCATGCCCGTCCCCGCCCGCCGCTTCCGCGGCACACTCGCCCTCGCGCTCGCCGCCGCGCTCACCGCCGTCCTCACCGCGTGCGGTGGGGCGGCAGGCTCGGCCGGTGGCGCGACGCTGAAGTGGGCCAGCTCGTACTTCCCGACGCACTGGGACCCCGTGGTTTCCGGCAGCGGCGCCCAGTTCCGGGAACTGGCGCTGGTGTACGCCTCCCTGACCCGCACCGACGAGCAGGGCCGCGCCGTACCGGACCTCGCGCAGGGCTGGGAGTACAACGCCGCCGGCGACCAGGTCACCTTCCACGTCCGGCCGGGACTGAAGTTCAGCGACGGCGAGCCGGTCGACGGCGCCGCGGTCAAGGCGGCCATCGACCGGGCGAAGAACCAGAAGAACTCCGCGTTGTTCGGTGACCTCACGTCCATCGAGGCGGTCACCGCGAACGGGCTCGACGTCGTCGTGCGGCTGACCCAGGTGGACCACCAGATCCCGCAGCTGCTGGGGGAGCGGGTGCTGCAGATCGCCAGCCCCAAGGCCGCCGCGGACCCGGCGAAGCTCGACCAGAACCCGGTCGGCGCGGGCCCGTTCGTCGTCACCCAGCTGATCCCCGGCACCAAGGTCGTGCTGAAGAAGAACCCGGACTACTGGGACGCGAAGAACATCCACATCGACTCCGTGGAACTGACCTCCGCGCCGGACGCCTCGACCGTCGTTTCGGGCCTGCGGACGGGCGTGTACAACTTCGCCGACATCGCCCCGAGCCAGGCCGACGCGGCGAAGAAGGCCGGGCTCGACGTGTTCGTGCTGCCCGGGTTCAACGCGTCGAACATCAGCCTCAACATCAACAAGGCGCCGTTCACCAACGACAAGGTCGTGGACGCCGTGCGCTACGCGGTCAACCGGCAGGAGTTCGTCGACAAGCTGACCTTCGGCTACGGCTCGGCCACCGACCAGCCCTTCCCCGAGGGCTACGTCGCCTACGACCCGCAGTCGAAGAACCGCTACCCCTACGACCCGGAGAAGTCGCGGCAGCTGCTCGCCGAGGCCGGGTACCGGCCCGGCGACATCAAGCTCGACCTGGTGATCGACAAGGCCGATCCCGCCGCCGAGATCGTCCAGTCCCAGCTCGCCGCGGTGGGGATCACGGTCGACATCAAGGTGAACAAGAACTGGGCGACGCCGTTCTTCGCCAAGGACCTGACGTTCTCCCTCTACGGCACCACCGGCCGCGACTCCGCGCTGCAGACCCTGACCGCCCACTTCGGACCGAACGGCCCGCTCAACCTCAGCACGCCCTACGAACCCGCCGGGTTCGAGGACGCCGTGGCCAAGGTGCGGCAGACCCCGCTCGACTCGCCGGACTACCCGTCGGTGCTGCAGGCCGCGACCCGCGTCGGCCTGCAGAGCAAGGCGCTGGTGTTCACCTACTCCTCGCCCAACCTGTTCGCCAAGAGCACGGCGATCTCGGCGCTGCCGCGCAACCCCGCGCACCTCGACTGGACGGGGGTGACGATCGGTGGTCGCTGAAGCCGTCGTCCCCGTGACCGGCTGGGGCACCACCCTCCGCCGCACCGGCGGTCAGGTGCTGGCGACGCTGGCGCGGTCGGTCGCGATCTTCGTGCCGGTGTTCTTCGTCGGCACGTTCGTGACCTTCGCGCTGCGGGGCCTGAGCGGGCTCAGCCCCGCGCGGATCCAGCTGGGCGAGGACGCGACCCCGCAGGCGATCGCGCAGATCGAGAGCCAGTGGGGCCTGGACCGGCCGTTCCTGGCGCAGTACTGGAGCTGGTTCACCGGCGTGCTGCACGGCGACCTCGGCACGAGCTGGTCCAACGGCGCCGACGTCGCGACCATGATCGGCCTCGGGCTGGGGGTCAGCGTGTCGGTCGCGGTCCTCGCCCTCGTGCTCGGGGTGTCGCTGGGGTTCGTGCTCGGCACGGTGGCCGCCCTGCGCCGCACGACGTGGGTGGACCGCGTGATCACCGGGTTCGTCACCGTGGTCTCGGTGATGCCGGCGTTCGTGGTCGGCATCGTGCTCGTCGAGATCTTCGCGGTGGGGCTGGGCTGGCTGCCCTCCGCCGGCTACGCCCCGGCGGCGGACGGGATCGGCCCGTGGCTCGCGCACATCATCCTGCCCGCGCTGGCGCTGAGCTTCGACATCGTGGCCGACGTGGCGCGGCAGCTGCGGACCGGGCTGGTCAGCGCTTACCGGGAGAACTACGTGCTCGGGGCCGTGGTGCGCGGGCTGAGCCCGCGGCGGATCTTCTTCCGGCACGTGCTGCGCAACGGCGTCGGCCCCGCGCTGGCGACGCTCGGGGTGCGGTTCCCCATCCTGATCGGCCAGTCGGTCGTCGCGGAGTGGATCTTCGGCCTGCAGGGTTTCGGCCGGTTCGCCAACGACTCCGCCCAGGCCGGTGACGTGCCCGCGGTCCAGGGCGTGCTGGTCGTGTCGGTCGTGCTGGTGGTGGCCTTCAACCTGGTCGTGAACGTCGTACTCGGCCGGGTCGCGCCGGCCGCGCGGAGAGGGGTGTGACGGTGGTACGGCGCGTGTTCTCGCTCGGCTCCGGCCGGCTGGCCGCCGGGATCCTGCTCGTGATCGCGCTGCTGGCGGTGCTCGGTCCGCTGCTCGCGCCGCAGGACCCGCTCGCCACCAGTGCCGACACGCTCGCGGGCCCGTCCGGCGCGCACTGGCTGGGCACCGACAACCTCGGCCGGGACGTGTTCAGCCGGCTGCTCGAAGGCTCCCGGCTCAGCGTGCTCGGCTCGCTCGAGGTCGCCGCGATGGCGCTCGTGGTCGGCGCGGTGCCCGGCATCCTCTCGGTCTACCTGGGCCGGGTGTTCGAATGGCTGACGCTGCGCCTGGCCGACACGCTGGTGGCGCTGCCGTTCCTGCTGTTCGCGGTGGCGGTGACGGCGTTGCTGGGCAACGGGATCACCCAGGCGATGCTGGTGACCGGCGTGCTCGTGTCGCCGCTGTTCTACCGCGTGGCCAGGGCGGCCACGCTGACGGTCGCGCGGTCGCAGTACGTCGAGGCCGCGCAGATCGCCGGGGCCCCGCTCGGCTGGATCGTCCGGCGGCACGTGTGGGTCAAGGTGCTGCCCGCGATCGGGGTCGTGCTCGCCCACACCGTCGGCGTCGGCTTCATCGTCGTGTCCAGCCTGAGTTTCCTCGGCATCGGGGTGCAGCCGCCGACACCGACGTGGGGCGGCCTGCTCGCTTCCGACCTCGGCTACCTCGACTACCAGCCCTGGGCCCCGTTCGTCCCGGCACTGCTGATCATGCTCACGGTGTGGGCGTGCAACCTGCTCGCCGACGCCATCCGTGACGTGTCCGGCGAAGCCGGGCGGGCGCTGACCGAAACCCGCAGGGTCCGGGCCTCCCGGGCCGCCGCCGGAGGTGTGTCATGACCAGTCTCGCCGAAACCCCCGCCGTGACCGGGGTGGCGGAACCGGTGCTGGCCGTGCGTGACGTGCGCGTCACGGCGCTGGCGGAGGGCCGGGAGATCGTGAAGGGGGTGAGTTTCGAGCTCACCCCGGGCAGGACCGTCGGCATCGTGGGGGAGTCGGGCAGCGGCAAGACCATGACCTGCCGCGCGGTGCTCGGCATCCTGCCGGACCACGTCGAGGTCACCGGCGGCTCCGTGCACCTCGCCGGTGCCGACGTCTCGTCCCTCACCTCCGCGCAGTGGACTGCGTTGCGTGGTTCGACGATCAGCGCGGTGTTCCAGGACCCGGCGTCCTACCTCAACCCGTCCATCCCGGTGGGGCCGCAGATCGCCGAGGTGCTCCGGGTGAAGAAGGGGCTCCGGCGCCGGGAGGCCCGCGCCCGCGCGCTCGACCTGCTCGTGGCGGTGCACCTGCGGAACCCCGCGCTGGTGTACACCCAGTACCCGTTCGAACTGTCCGGCGGGATGCTCCAGCGGATCCTCATCGCGGCGGCCATCGCGGCCGGTCCGAGGGTGCTCATAGCCGACGAAGCGACCACCGCGCTCGACGTGACCGTGCAGGCGGAGATCCTCGACCTGCTCGCGGAGCTGCGGGAGCGCACCGGCCTCGCGCTGGTCGTCGTCTCGCACGACCTGGCGGTCGTCGCGCAGCTCTGCGACGAGGTGCTGGTGATGCGCGAGGGCGAGGTGGTCGAGCAGGGCCCCACAGCGCGGGTGCTGCACCGCCCTCGCCACGAGTACACGCGCCTGCTCATCGCGGAGCACGAGCAGTACGGGCTGGACGCCTTCTTCGGCAGGACGGAGGCCGGGCGGTGATCCTGCGGATCAGTGACCTGGAAGTCCACTATGGACACCGCAGGCGGCGGCGCGCGGTGCTGTCCGGGGTGTCGCTGAGCGTGTCCCCGGGCGAGATCGTCGGCATCGTCGGCGAGACCGGCTCCGGCAAGTCCACGCTGGCCCGTGCCGTGCTCGGCCTGGTGCGGGCCTCGGCGGGGCGGATCGTCGTCGACGGCGAGGACGTGACCGGTTACCGAGCCCGCCAGTGGCGCTCGCTCCGCCGGCGCGGCGTGCTCCAGTACGTGTTCCAGGATCCGCTGCGAAGCCTGGACCCGGACCTGACCGTCCGGGACTCGCTCGTCGAACCGTTGCTGGTCAGCGGGGTTCCCCGGGCGGAGGCGGCGGAGCGCGCCAGGAAGTACCTGAGCCGGGTCCGCCTGGAGGAGGAGCTGCTGGACCGCCTGCCCGGCCGGCTTTCCGGCGGGCAACGGCAGCGCGTCGCCGTCGCCCGCGCGCTCGTCACCGAACCACGGCTGGTGATCCTCGACGAGCCCGTGAGCGCGCTGGACTCCGCCAACCGCGTGCAGATCCTCGAAATCGTGAAGGAGCTGCGGGCTTCGGGCGTCGCGTTCGTCTTCATCTCCCACGACCTCGGCTCGGTGGCCGGGATCGCGGACCGCATCGCCGTGCTGTACCAGGGAGAACTGGTCGAGACCGGCCCCGCCCGCGCCGTCATCACCAGCCCGGAACACCCCTACACCCGCCTGCTCGTCAGCTCGGCGCCGACACTCCGGACGGCCTCGGCCGGGCGTGCGGAGCGCGACGCCCTGCGTGCGCTCCTGGACTCCTGAAGGGAATGACCGAAATGAGCCGCAAAATCCACCTCGCCCTGCACCCCTACGGTGTGGGCGGCCCCGGCCAGCACGGTCTGTGGAAGGACCCGAGCATCGCGAAGAACGCCAGCATCGACATCCGCTACTACATCGAGCAGGCGCAAGCGGCCGAGCACGCGTTGTTCGACGCCCTGTTCATCGTGGACAGCCAGTTCATCAACGCCACCTACCCGCCGCACTACCTGAACCGGCTCGAACCGCTGACGCTGCTGTCCGCCGTCGCCACCCACACCACCCACGTCGGTCTGGTCGGCACGGCGAGCTCGACCTACAACTCCCCGTTCAACCTGGCCCGCCGGTTCGCCTCGCTGGACCACATCAGCGGCGGGCGCGCGGGTTGGAACGTCGTCACCAGCTTCGACACCGGCACCAGCCGGAACTACGGCCTGGACGAGCACCTCGACTACGCCACCCGCTACGGCCGCGCGCTCGAAGCGGTGCAGGTGATCCGCGGGCTGTGGGACTCCTATGAGGACGATGCCTTCCCCGCGGACGTGGAGCGCGGGGTGTTCCTCGACCCGGAGAAGCTGCACGCGCTCAACCACGTCGGCGAGCACTTCCGCGTGGCCGGCCCGCTCAACCTGTCCCGCTCGCCGCAGGGTCAGCCGGTGATCTTCCAGGCCGGGGTGTCGGAGGAAGGGCGCAACCTGGCCGCGCAGGTGGCCGAAGGCATCTACGCGCCGGGAGGGTCGTTCGAGGAGGCGAAGGCCTACTACGCCGACATCAAGCGGCGTACCGCCGCGGCGGGCCGGAACCCCGACCACATCAAGATCTTCATCCACGGCGGTCCGGTCGTGCGCGGCACGGACTCCGACGCGGAGCGCCGGGCCCGCGAGATCTTCGACGAGGACAACGATTTCGACGCGAGCCTGGCGTTGCTGGGCCGGGCTTTCGGCGCCCACGACTTCAGCCAGTACGACCTGGACGCCCCGTTCCCCGACGTGGCGCACCTGGCGGAGCGGGGCGGCCGCACGGGTGCGGCGAAGATCATCGAGCGGGCGCGGGCCGGCGGGCTGACCCTGCGCCAGGTGGTCCAGACCTTTCAGGAGTACCGGCGGTCGCCGTTCGTCGGTGCGCCCGGCACGGTCGCCGACACCATCGAGCGGTGGTTCGCGGCGGGCACCTTCGACGGCATCAACCTCGCCTTCCGCAACAACGAGGACCTGACGTGGTTCGTCGACTCGGTGGTGCCGCTGCTGCAGGAGCGCGGCCTGTTCCGCACCGAGTACACGGGCAGCACCCTGCGCGAGCACCTCGGCCTGCCGTTCCCCGTCAACCGCCACACCCGTGAGCGCAACCTGGTCGGTGCCTGATGGCGGAACGGGACGTCTCCACCGTCCGCTTCCCGGACGCCGGCCCGCCCGAGGACGTCGAGGTGCTGATCGTCGGCGCAGGCCCGGTCGGCCTGTCGGCGGCGGTCGAGTTGCACGCACGGGGCGTGGCGGTGGCCGTGGTGGACCAGGCGCGCGAGGCGACGCTGGTCCGCGCCGGGGCCATGGGGCACACACCGCGCGTGGTCGAGCACTTCCGCCGGTGGCGGGTGCTGCAGGAGATCCGCGACGAATGGACGTTCCCGCCGGAGTGGAACAAGGGCATCCGCCTGGTCACGTCGCTCGTGGGACACGAGCTGGTACCCACCCCGCGTCCCTCCTTTGTGGACACCGGACGCGGTGCGGCGGAGGAGGCGCTGCGCCGGCCGCAGACCGCGCTCGTCCAGGTCTTCCTGCGCCACCTCGCCCGGCACGGCGTCCGCGTCTCCGGAGGGTGGCGGCTGACCGGGCTGCGCGAGGACGCGTCGGGCATCGAGGCGATCGGCGAAAGCGGCGGCGTGATCCGGGCGCGGTACGTCCTGGGTGCCGATGGCGGCAGCAGCACCGTCCGCCGTCTGGCCGGGATCGCCAGGCAGGGTGAGCACGCCACCGAGAAACGGGTGCGGCTGGTGGTGCGCACCGGCGACCTGTCCGGCCGGATCGGCCCGGCGCCCAGCGGCACCAACATCGTCGTCAACCAGCGGGCGGACGGGTTCCTCGCGGCGATCAGCCCGCGGGAATGGCGGGTCTACGCCGGGCCCTTCCCGCTCGACCACGAACCCACCGAAGCAGAACTGCTCGACACGGCACGGGCGGCGTTCGGGTTCGACCTCGACCTGGAACTGGCGTCGGCGACGACCTTCTACCACGCCACGCGGATCGCGGAGACCTTCCGCGCCGGGCGGGTGCTGCTGGCGGGCGACGCTGCCCACGTCCGGACGCCGGGCGGCAACCTCGGTGAGGGTTTCGGTGACGTGGTGAACCTGGGCTGGAAGCTCGCCGCCGTGCTGCGCGGCTCGGCGCCGGAGGAGTTGCTGGACTCCTACGACGCCGAACGCCGCCGCCACAACTGGCGGGTCGCCGACTTCGCGCTGCGGCGTTCGCGGCGGACCCAGGCCACGCTCGCCGACATCCGCCGCATCGGCGTGCCCGACGACGCCGACCTCAGCCCGGACGCGCGTCAGCGGCGCGAGGCCATCGGCACCCTGCTGCGGGAAAGCCGCCTCGGTGGCGACGGGGTCACCTTCGACGAGCGCTACGACGATTCGCCGGTGATCTGGTACGAGGACGGCCAGCTCGATGCGGAACCGCCGTGGCGCGGCGACGGGTACACCGACGACCCGCGCCCGGGGCACCGGGCGCCCAACGGCGTGCTCGACCCCTACGGCGGCACGCTGTACGACCGGATCGGCAACGACTTCGCGCTGCTCGTGCTGTCCGCGGATCGCGAGGCGGAGCGGGCCTTCGCCGCCGAGGCGGCCGCGCGGCGTCTCCCGTTCACGGTCGTGCACCTCGACGGCACCGGGGCGGGCGAGGTCTACGACGCGCCTCTCGTGCTCGTCCGCCCGGACCAGCACGTCGCGTGGCGTGGTGCGGCGCTGCCGGAGGGCGGCGCGGCCGCGGTGTTCGACCGGGTACTGGGCGGCTCGCGGGTCAGTCCTAATTGGAGGGAGCCTCACATGGCCAGCTACACCGAGTTCTACGCGCCGCAGGGATTGCGGACCCGCGGCACGGTCATCGTCGTCCCGGGGCGCGGCGAGACCCAGCGCACCTACACCCGGCTGGGCAAGCGGCTCGCCGCGGACGCCTACGAGGTGCGGATCATCGACGCGCCGCGGATCGATCAACCCGACGTGCTGACCCGCCTCGGTGACGCGCTGACCGAAGCGGCCGGTGGGGCGGCGCGCCCGCTGGCCCTGCTCGGCGCCGACACGGGCGCGACCGCGCTCGCGGCACTCGTCGCGAGCGACGACACGTCCGCACCCTGGTGGCCCGACGCGCTCGTGCTCGCCGGGCCCGCCGGAGGTGCGACGGGCGCGACTGCGAGCTGGGACGAGGAACTTGACCTCAGGACCCACTGTCCCGCGCACCGCGCGGTGCTCTCCGGTGACGAGGCCTTCGCCCGCGACGCCCTCGCCGTGCCGGTGCCGCCGGAGTTGCTCGACGCCGCGTACGGCCGGGCGGTGGAGCTCCCGCACCTCGTGCTGGTGGGGGACGCGGATCCCCTCGTGGACCGCGAAACCCTGTCCCGCGCGGTGAAAGCGGCACCGGCGGCCCGGCTCGCGGTGGTGGGCGGGGCGCACCACGACGTGCTCAACGACCTGCAGCACCGCTCGGTCGCCGCCGAGATCGTCAGCTTCCTCGAAACGCTCGGCAACCGCCTGGTTCCCGTGATCTCGGTGGAATCGAGCACGTGGTGAGTCCACAAGCGACAGAAAGGGTCCTCCCATGACCGACCAGTGGCACCGGCCGCTGCGCCACATCAAGGGCAGCGAACTGTCCGGCGACACCACGCAGACCAGCGGGATGCGGCGGCTCGAAGCCGTGTCCGGCAAGACCGTGGGCTCGGAGAAGGTGTGGATGGGCGAGACGCACGTCGGGCCCGCCACCAACTCCGGCGACCACCACCACGGCGAGGCGGAGACCGCGATCTACGTCAAGTCCGGCCACCCCGTGTTCGTCTTCGCCGACGGCGACGAGGAGATCCGACTGGAAACCGGGCCCGGTGACTACATCTTCGTGCCGCCGTACGTGCCGCACCGCGAGGAGAACCCCGGGGACGAGGACGCCGTCGTCGTCATCGCGCGCAGCAGCCAGGAGGGCATCGTGGTGAACCTGCCCAGCCTCTGGTCCCCTGTGGACGGTCCCGCCGACTGAAACCTCACGTCGCCGGGCGCAACCGCCGCACGTTCGCGGGGCCGTCGATCGCGCCGCGGGCGATGCGGTGGGCCAGCTCTTCGAGCCGTTCCCGCGTCGTGTGGTCCGCGGGCTGGTACACGACGACCCGGGCACGCGGGTGCTCCTCCAGCTGCATCGTGATGGCCCGCACGGACAGGCTGCCGACGTGCAGCGAGCGGATCCCCTTCACCCGCCCGGGATCGGTCGCCACGTCCGCCTGGTCCCACAGGCGCACGAACAGCGGCGACTCCTCGCGGAGCCGGCGCAGGAACGGCTCCCACGCCGGATCGGTGACCGACTCGCCGTAGTACGCCCGCATCTTCGCCACGATCGCCGCGCACTCCTGCTCGTGGTCGGAGTGCCCCGCGATCCAGTCGGGGTGGGTGAAGTGCAGGTAGGCGCAGTTGCGGTCGGCCGCGGGCACCGCTTCGAGGTCGTCGATCATGAACCGGAACGGCGCGTTGTAGGCCAGCGCCTCGAACCACGGGTTCATCACGACCGCCGGGTGCGGCGACAGGCTGTCCAGCAGCGCCTGCACCTGGCCGCGGGCCCGTTCCCAGCTCGACGGGGTTTCCGCGCCGGGGTGCCCGCCGAGGAGGAACAGGTGGCGGCGCTCGTCGCTGGACAGGCGCAGCGCGTCGGCGATGGCGGCCAGCACCTCGGCGCTCGGCCGCACGTCACGCCCTTGTTCGAGCCACGTGTACCAGGTCGAGCCGACGTTCGCGAGGACCGCGACCTCCTCCCGGCGCAGGCCCTTGACCCGGCGCCGGCCACCACCTCCGGGTAGCCCGACGTCGGCGGGCGCGAGCCGGTCGCGCCGCGCCCGCAGGTACGCGCCGAGTTCGCGGGAACGGACATCCGCCATGCCGACGATCATCCCACGGGGGCACGGGGGCAGGGTGGTGGTCCGACCACCAGCATCACGGCGCTCTGGGTAGGTCCCCGCCGGCCACGCAGGGTTGGGGGCATGGAACGAACCTGGCCGGTGTTCGTCGCGGCCTTCGGGGCGACGTACACGTTCAGCATCGGCAACGTGACCGCCCCGCGTCTGGGCCCGGAACTGGGCGCGAGCCGGGGCGAAACGGCGCTCGTCCTCGCCGCTTTCGCGGTGGCGTTCGCGGCGGGACTGATCCTCGCCGGACGCCTCGGCGACCGGTACGGCCGACGCCGGCTGCTGACGATCGGGCTCCTCGCGCTGGCGCTGACCTCGGCGTTCGCCGCGGCGGCTCCCGGACTGTGGTGGCTGGTCGCCGCCCGCGTCCTGCAGGGCACGGCCTCGGCGCTCGTGATGCCCCAGACGCTGGCGATCGTCCAGACCTCCGGCGGCCCGCACGCCAAGGCACGCGGGCTCGCCCTGTTCACCGCGAGCTCCGGCGTCGGCACCGTGGCGGGGCAGGTCCTCGGTGGCCTGGTGATGGGGCTGGACCTGCCGTTCGCGGGATGGCGGGGAGCGGTGCTGACCTCCGCGATCCCCGGTCTGGTGGCGCTGCTCGGCGCGCGGCGGCTGCCGGCGCACGCGCCGGACAGCACGGAACGGCCCGACCTCGGCGGTGCGCTGCGCGTGGGGATCCCGCTCCTGGCACTGGTCGCCGGGCTGTCGCTCGGCCCGGCGGTCGGCTGGGCGTGGTGGACGTTCGCGTTGGTGGCGCTGGGCCTGCTGGGGTTGTACGGCTTCTGGCTCAACCAGGGGCGGCGCGAGCGGGCGGGACACCCGGTGCTCGTCGCGCCGTCGAGCCTGCGCCTGCCCGCGCTGCGGCTCGGCCTGTCCATGGCCGTGCTGCTCTTCGCCGGTTATGGCGCGTTCAGCTACGAGTACTCGATGCTGACGCAGGTCGGCCTCGGGCTGACGCCGGTGGAGTCCGGCCTCGCGCTGACCGCGTTCGCCGGGACCTTCGTGCTCGCCGGACTCCGGATGCCGCGGATCACCGCGCGGTTCGGCGACCGCACGATGGAGCTGGCCGCGGGCCTGCTGGCCGCCGGTCTCGTCCTGCTCGGCGTGGCCTCGTGGGTCACCCAGGGCGAGGGCGCGGGGATCTGGATCGGCTGCTTCGAAGTGCTCGGCCTGCTCCTCGGCGTGGCGCAGGCGAGCCAGTACGGGCCCCTCGTCGGGACGGTGATGGCCGCGGTGCCGCACCGGGTCGCCGGCCTGGCTGGCGGGCTGTTCACGACCGCGCAACAGGCCTCACTGGGCCTCGGTATCGCCACGATCGGCGGAGTGCTGGGCGCACTCGCCCCGTCGCTCGGCTGGCAGCACGCCTTCGCGGTGGCGCTCGGCGTCCAGGTCGTCACCACCGCGTTGTTCTGGGTCCTCGCGCGACGGCTCCGGGGCCGGGCGCGACGGCCCGCGATGGAAGAAAGAAAGGAAATCCACCCGTGATCAAGATGATCATCACACTGAACCGCCGCAAGGGCATGACGCACGAGGAGTTCACGGACTACCAGCGGAACGTCCACCGGCCGCTGCTCATGTCCATCCCGGAGGCGAAGCAGTACATCCGGAGGTTCGTCGTCTCCTACCCCGTCCCGGCGCCCCGCTACCCCGAGCCGGCGTACGACTCGGTGGTCGAGGCCTGGTTCGACAGCATGGCGGACCTCGAAGCCCTGTTCTTCAGCGAGAACTTCCTGAAGATCGTCGACCCCGACCACGAGAACTTCATCGACCTGTCGACGTTCGGCCGCATCATCTGCGAGGAGGACGTGGTCATCGACGGGGAGTGAGCACCGGATGAGCTGGTGAGTGAGCACCGGATGAGCTGGTGAGTGAGCACCGGACGGCGGCATGGTGCGTTCGCAGTCCACGACCGGAAGGGAAAGCACCATGACCGCCGTCTTCGTCCACGGGGTACCGGAAACCACCGAGGTGTGGCGCCGTCTGCGCGGCCACCTCGACCGCGACAGCGTCGCCGTCCCGCTGCCGGGGTTCGGCACCCCCTGGCCGGACTCCTTCGGTGCCACGAAAGAGGAGTACGCCGACTGGCTCACCGCGTGGTTGCGGGACGTCCCGGGCCCGGTCGACCTGGTGGGGCACGACTGGGGCGCCTTCCTGGTCTACCGGATCGCCACGGCGTCCGGGATCCCGTTGCGCAGCTGGACCGCCGACGTCATGTGCGGGCTGCACCAGGAGTACGAGTGGCACGAGGTGGCGCGGTACTGGCAGACACCCGGCGTGGGGGAGGAGGTCGTGCGGCAGATGATCGCCGACAAGGGCGCCACGGCGAGCACGCTGCGCGAGCGTGGCGTGCCCGAGCAGGACGTGGGGGAGATGACGAGCCACATCGACGAGCTGATGGGGCGGAGCATCCTCGGCCTCTACCGCTCGGCGGTGCCGAACCTCTCGGATTGGGCGAGCGACGTCCCCACCGCCGCTCCCGGGCTGGTGCTGCTGCCGGAGAACGACGCCTCCGACAACCGGGCGCAGGCCGGGGAGATCGCCGGGAGGGTGTCCGCGGAGTTCCGGGTGCTGCCGGGATGCGGGCACTTCTGGATGCTGGACGACCCGGAGGGCACGGCGAAGGTGCTCACGACGTTCTGGGACTCGGTCGGTTCGTGAGGACCGGTGTCCCGGTCAGCTCGTGGTGCCAGAGCAGCTCACTCATGCGCCGGACGGCCGCGGCGAGGTGGCGGCGGTAGGTGCTGAACGGGACGCCGAGGCGCTCCGCCGCCGCCTCCTGCGTCGGCACGGCCTTGAAGTAGGTGACGGTCACCGCCCGGTGGAGTTTGTCGCCGCCCCGCTCGCCCAGCAGCGCGTCGGCGGCGTAGGTCAGCAACTCGGGGAGGCTGCGGCCGCTTTCCACGAGCACGCGGCTGCGGTCGAGCGGGTTCGCGACCGGGCGGCGGAACGTGCGCAACGCGTCACGGACGGCGGCGTCGAACTCCTCCCGCGACAGCACGACCAGATTGTCCTGCCGTGCCAACGGTTTCCGTGTCACGACCTGGCCCGAGAGCATCGCCCTGCTCCGCTCCGCCAGCCACGCGGCGGCGGGCTGGGCGCGCCAGTCGTGTGCGAACACCGCGTACCCGTGCTCCCCAGCGTCGATCCGCGGCCACCCGAGTTCGGCGAGGCAGGAGTCCCAGTCGCCGTCGTCCGGCAGCACGAGGTAGGACCAGGCGAGGTTGCTGGACCGCAGCACCTCGCCGAGAACGCGCCAGCGGGACCCGTGGAACCGGGTCACGCCGAGGTGCTCGCCCGGTCGTACCGGGGCGTTTTCCCTTGCGTGCCGCCAGACCGCGGCGATCACGGGATCCGTTTCGTCGGGGTCGGTCAGCCGGAGCCAGGCCCCCGGCGCGTCCGGTACGTCGTCCTCGTCGAGCCACTTCGCCAGCGGCCGGTCGCGACGGTACAGGTGGCCCAGGGCGCCGACGCTCTGCCGGAGCCGGTTCTCCGGCGCGACGCGGAGCTGCTGGAAGACGTGTTCCCGCACCTGGGCGTGCAGGTCGGCGAAGCTGTCCGGGTCGCGCCACCTGAGGTCGGCTTCGACCGCCTCCCGCACGGCGTCGTGCGGGAACAGCCCGTCCGGATGGGATTCCACGAACGGTTGCGCCCGCAGCCATTCGAACAGCAGCGGCGCGTCCTCGCCCAGCAGTTCGCGCAACAGCGCTTCGGAGGTGAAGCGCGCGTGCGCGCAGATCTCCAGTGCCCTGCGGTGCCGCGGGCTGGGGAGTTCGCCGACGAGCTGGGGGAGCAGTGTCGCGACGAGGTCCTGGCCCGGGGTCCACGGGGTGCCGTCGTCCCGCGCGGCCCTGGCGGCCAGCGCCAGCGCGAGCGGGTTGCCCCCGGCGAACGACAGCACGTCCTGGTGCCGGGCGGCCGGAACGCCGTGCGCTGCGAGCACCTCCACCGCTTCGGCCGGAGCGAGGTCCCCCAAGGCGGTGACCCGCACCAGCTTCGCCCACCCGGGATCCGCCACCGCGGGCGGTTCCGGCGGCTCCCGGCTCGCCACGACGACCACCGCACCGACGGGCAGCTGGGTCAGGAGCCATTCCTGCTCCCGCGTCCCCTTGATGTCGCAGAGGTTGAGGTGGTCGACGAGCAGCACCAGCGCCGGGTCGCGCACGGCGTCCCCGACCGCCGCGATCGGGGACGCGGCCTTTTCGCCGCTTTTGCCGTCCAGCTCGACCACCCGGCGCCCGGCCCGCCTGGCCTCGCGCGCATACCGCCGCAGCAGCATCGACTTCCCGATGCCGCCGGGCCCGTGCACGTGGTGGATCGGCGGGGCGGTACCCGCGAGCGCGGCCCGGAACGCCGCGAGCTCCGGGCCGCGCCCGACGAAGCCGCGGTCGCGCCCGGCTTCGACGGCGTCCCCGAGGCGTTCCGCGGTGCTGCTGGTCGTGCTCACCTTTCGACGCTACAGGGGGAGACGGGAACTGCGAACTAAACGCTTCCGACAGTGCCCTGGAGGTCGGTCATGCGTTCGTCGTAGCCGGTCTCCGGGTTGACGACCCGCCCTGCCGCCCACCAGTTTTCGCGCGCTGTCTCGAAGGCCACCAGCAGGACGTCCTCCTCACCGACGTCGGCGAAGGACCGCAGGTTGGCCACGATCGCCCGGAACAGCTCGGTCTTCTGCTCCGCGGTGCGCTGGTTGAACGCCAGCTGGATGAACATCGCGCGCTCGCCGCGGGGCAGGCCGAACACGACGGGCTGGATGACGAAGTTCTCGGGGTCGACCTCGTGGAAGACGTGGAACTGGTCGTCCTCGGGGATCTTCAGCACGTCCACCATGGCGCGGTGGATGGCCTCGGAAACGAGGTGGCGGTATTCGGGGGTGGTTCCCCGGCGCAGGTGGACGTTGACGAGAGGCATGGTGTTTTCCTTTCAGGAGACCGGCGCCGGGACCTGGAAGCAGGTCAGCAGCGCCGAGGTGTTGAGGTACTGGCCGATGAGGTTGACGAGCGCGACGAGGGTTTCGACGCCGAACGTCGTGACCGCTTCGTCGTAGAGGTCGTCCGGCACGTGGTGGTCGCGGACGAGGGCGACGGCCAACCGGTGCGCTACAACGGCTTCGGCGCTCAGACCGGAGGGTTCGCCGCCCCGTCGAAGCGCCGCGATAGCGCCCGCGGGTACGTCAGCCCGCTCGGCGGCCGCAGTGTGGGCGTACAACGCGTATTCGGCTTGCCAGTGCGCGGCGACGGTGAGGATGACCACCTCGCGGACGTCCTGGGGGATGCCGGACCGCGTGATGGCCTGCGCCCACTCCAGCAGAGGAGCGGCGAGCCGCGGGGCGCGCAGCATGACGTTGAACGGGCCGATGAGCCGTCCGTCGGGCAGTGCCGCGGTGTAGCCCGCCGCGGCACTGACGCGGGTGGCGGTCAGACGCTCCCACACCGCGTGTTGCTCCGCGTCGAGGGCGTCAGGTGGCAGCAGCGGTAACCGGCCGCCGGGTTGTTCTTCCATGTCCCCGACGTTAGGAACGCGCCGGGCATTCCGCCAGCGAATGCCCTGCATAGCCGATATGATGATTCCTTATGGAGGTCGCGCTGGTCGGGTTGCGGGTCCTGCGTGAGGTGGCCGAGCGCGGCACCTTCACGGCGGCGGCCGAGGCGCTGGGGTACACGCAACCCGCCGTCTCCCGGCAGATCGCCGCGCTGGAGCAGGCCACTGGTGCCCGGCTGTTCGAGCGCCACCCCGGCGGCGTGCGGCTGACCCCGGCCGGGCACGCCCTGCTGCGGCACGCCGTCGTCGCCCTGGACGCGCTGGACGCGGCCGAGCGGGAACTGCGCGGCGAGGAGGACGACGCCGGCCGCGTCCGGCTGGGCTTCTTCCCCGCGGCCGGCGCGGTGGTCGTGGGGCGTGCGCTGGCGGCGCTCCACCGGGAACACCCGCGGATCCAGGTCAGCACGCGGGAGGGCGGCACCCCGTCGCTGGTGCGGGCGCTGCGCACCGGGGCGATCGACCTCGCGCTGCTGACCTCCCGGCCGCCACACCGCTCACCGGACACCGACGATCCGCCCCTGCACGTGGAGCCGCTCCTGGAAGACCGCCTGGTCCTGGCGGTCCCGGCGGGCAGCCCGCTCGCGGCGCGCCCGGCCGTGACCGCGGAACACCTCGCCGGCGAGACGTGGATCGGCAGCCCCGCCGGCGCCGGCGAACCCCTGCTCGGCGTCTGGCCCGGCCTCCCCGGCAGACCCCAGGTCCGCCACGCGGCGCGCGACTGGCTGACCAAACTGAGCCTGGTGGCGGCCGGAGCCGGGATCACGACCGTTCCGTCGACACTGCTGTCCGCGGTCCCGCCCGGCGTCCGCCTCGTCACCCTCGACGGCGTCCCGGAGGAGCGGCGCCGCGTCAGCCTGGTGCGCCTGCCCGGCTCGCCCACGGCGTCGATGGACGCCCTCGTGCACGCACTCCGCCAGGAAGCCGCCGCCCTCGCCGAGTGAGGTGGTGTTCTCGGGTCAGAGCAGGCGGTGGAGGTCGTAGCGGACCTGGTTCGCGGTGCGCTCGGCGCGGCCGATCAGGACGCTGGTGGTGAGCCACCGGTACCGCGGATCCGCCGTGGTGGCCCGCAACGTGACGCGGAAGTAGTACTCCGCGGGGTCGACGTCCTCGCCCCGGGCCAGCGCGGCGAGGACCTCCGGCGGCCCGGTGCGGACGCCGGTGCTGACCAACCCCACGAGCGCGCCGGACAGTTCGAGCGTGTAGCGGGCTTCGACGAACACGGTGCCGTCGGGCAGCACGCGCTGCCAGTCCGCCCCACCGGGCAGGACGCGGCCGGACAGCGCGGGCCCGTCGACGGTGCCGCCGGTGATCGGCACCGTGCGGTGGTGGCCGTCGGGCCCCGGGCCGAAGTCCAGCGGGGGAGCGAGGTCGACGGTCACGGTGGCGAGGGGCTCCAGCCCCGGCGGCGGGAACAGCATCAGGCGACCTCGCGGATCTGCAGACCGGTGATTCCCAACGGTGACTCCTCCAGACGGTTCGATCTCCGCTGACCGTAGGCGCCCGGCCCGCCGGAAGAAACCGGTGAAGGAGCGCTGATCATCATCTTTACCAGCCGCGGATCGCGATATATGTTGCTTGCTGCAACATATTGTCCGCGCGTCGTGGCACGAAGAGGTGCGTTCCGATGACGAAGCAAGACGGGCCCGGCAGACGGGCGGCGTTCCTGGTGGTGGCCTGCTGCCTGCTCCTGGGTGTGGTGGCGGCACCGGCTTCGGCCACGCCCGCGCGGGACGACGGGTGGGTGCTGAGCACCAATGACCCGTCGAAGAACTACTCGCCGACCTTCGTCGGCAACGGTTACCTCGGCGCCCGGGTGCCCGCGGAGGGCCACGGCTACAGCAGCAAGCCCATCGTCACCCAGTCCCAGCTCGCGGGCTTCTACGGCGCTCCTTCCGCCGGGCAGGAGGAGCGGGCCGGTCTGCCGACCTGGACCACGCTCGGGTTCGGCCGCGGCGACGACGTCTACGGACTGGGGGAGTGGTCCTGCGGCTTCGGGCAGCTCTGTCCCGCCGCCTACGGGAAGATCTCCGGGGGCGCGTTCCTCGAGAGCTCCCACCCCGGCTCGATCACCGGGAGCTACCTGGCGGGCCTGAACACCAACAACACCCCGACGGTCGGCGGCAGGGACGTCGTCCCGGTCCGGAACGCGCCGGCCGGCCCGGCGACGCTCGCCGTCCGGTACGGCAACGGCAGCGGCAGCGCGCAGACCGTCCACATCGGAGTGAACGGCCAGTCGCGGCAGTTGTCCGTGCCCAGCCTGGCGAGCTGGGACGACTGGGCGGTGGTGACGGTGCCGGTGACCCTGAACGCGGGCGCGAACACGCTCGAGGTCACGGTCGCGGACGGGGACACGGCGCGCGTCAACGTCGACTACCTCGCGCTGTATCCCGAAGGCGCACAACCGCCCACGCAGGTCGCTCCGTCGACGGTGGGCACCACCACGAACTACCGGCAGTCGCTGGACCTGCGCACGGGTGTGCTGAGCACGTCGTTCGACTGGACCTCGCCCGCGGGCGAGGTGACCAGCTTCGCCTACGAGGTCAACGCCAACCGCGCGGACGGGCACCTGGGTGCGGTGAGCGTGCGCGCCGTGCCGCACTGGAGCGGCACGGCCACCGTGATCGACGAGTTCGACGCCCGAGGTCTGGACCACGCCTCGACGCGGGACCCACAGGTGGACGGCAGGACGGCGACGCTGTCGGAAACCGTGGTGAGCGACGGAAACCTGGTCACCGCCGGGATGAGTTCCGTGCTGCGCGTCGACGGGAGGACCTTGCCTACCCGGGCGATCGCCGACGGTGGTGCCGGACAGCGAGCGGACTTCCCCGTGCGAGCCGGGCAGCCGTTGCGGATCACCAAGTTCGTGGGGGTCGCCTCCAGCGTCGACACGGACCGCCTGCCCGCGGCTCCGCAGCAGGCCGCCGCGAGGACCGCGGCCCACGCCGCCGTCGAGGGCTACCAGCGTGCGCTGGCGCGCAACCAGGAGGCCTGGGCGGACCTCTGGCGGTCGAACATCTCGATCCCCGGCGACCCCACCATGACCGCGCAGGTCCACGCGTCGATGTTCTACCTGCTCGCGAGCGTGCGCGCCGGGGTCGTCTGGAGCGCCAGCCCGGGTGGCCTGTCCTCGGACGGTTACAGCGGCCACGTGTTCTGGGACATGGAGACGTGGATGTACCCGGCGCTGCTGGCCCAGTACCCCGCCATCGCCGCCGACGCGAACGCCTACCGGCAGCAGCGCCTGCCCGCAGCCAGGGCCGCCGCCGCGGCACTGTCCACTCCGGACCACCCGGTCAAGGGCGCGAAGTTCCCGTGGCAGAGCGCGCTGACCGGCAAGGAGACGACCCCGGACTGGTCACCGGACGGCAGGCAGGAGATCCACATCGACTCGGACATCGCGCTGGCGCAGTGGCAGTACTACGAAGCGACCGGTGACCGGACCTGGCTGCGGGACAAGGCGTGGCCCGTGCTGCAGGGCATCGCCGACTACTGGGCCACGCGCGCGGTGCCCGACCCGGCAGGCGGGTACTCCATCAACGACGTCAAGGGTGCCGACGAATACCACGACAACGTCAACAACAGCGCGAGCACCAACGCCGGAGCGCAGGCCTCACTGCGCATCGCGATCCGCGCCGCGGGCATCGTCGGGCGGCCCGCCGATCCGGCGTGGGCGAGGGTCGCGGACGGCCTGAAGATCCCGGCCGATCCCGTGAACAACATCCACCCCGAGTTCGACGGGTACGCGGGGCAGACGATCAAACAGGCCGACGTCACCTTGCTGCAATACCCGTGGGCGGTGCCGATGTCGCCCGAGCTGGCCCAGAACGACCTGGACTACTACCGGCAGCGCACCGACCCCAACGGCCCGTCGATGACGGACGCGATCGCCACCATCGCCGGTGCCGCACTCGGTTCGCCGGGCTGCCAGGTCTACACCTCGCTGCGCACCAGCGCGGATCCGTACCTGGCGGCTCCGTTCAACCAGTGGTACGAAACCCGCACCGGCGGCGCGTTCGACTTCACCACCGGCCAGGGCGGTTACCTGCAGGAGTTCCTCTACGGGTTCACCGGGCTGCGGTGGGGGACCGACGCCGTCACCGTCGATCCGTTCCTGCCGACGCAACTGCCGGGGGTGGACATCACGGGGATCAAGTGGCACGGCCGCACGTTCGACCTGTCCGTCGGCGCGCGGACCACGAAGCTGACCCTGCGTTCCGGCCCGCCGCTCCCGGTGCGCGTCGGCGGCGGTGACGTGCGCCAGGTCCGGCCCGGCGCCCCGCTGCAGCTGCCCACCCGCCACCCCGCGGGCGACGCGACCGACTGCGGGTCCTGACCGGCGCCCCGGTCAGGAACGCGCCTCGGTGGTGCCGGTGAGCAGGCCCCGCGCGGCGAGGTTGGCGATCAGCGCACGGATGCCGAAGGTCCAGTCCGGGGCCTGCTCGGCGGTCGTGACCACGTTGACGAGCGAGCCGAGCGCGGGGGAGGAGATGCGCACGACGTCGCCGGGCTTGTGGGTGAACCCCTGCCCCGGCTCGTCCCGGTCCTCGGTGGGCGCGAACATCGTGCCGGTGAAGAGCACGAACCCGTCGGGGTAGCGGTGGTGCGGGCCGTGGGCGTGGGCCACCAGCTCGGCGATGTCGCGGCTGATCTCGCTCACCGGGTTCACCCCGTGCAGCGAGAACCCGTCGGTGCCGGTGATGTCGAGCGCGACCTCGACGCGCCGCGCGTCGTCGAGCGTGAAGCCGTCGTCGAACAGCCGCAGGAACGGGCCGATCGCGCAGGAGGCGTTGTTGTCCTTGGCCTCGGTCAGCAGCAGCGCGCTGCGCCCCTCGAAGTCCCGCAGGTTCACGTCGTTGCCGAGGGTGGCCGCGACCGGCACCCCCGCCGAGGTGACCGCCAGCACCAGCTCCGGCTCGGGGTTGTTCCAGGTGGAGCGGGCGAGCACCCCGATCTCGGCGCCGGTGCCGACGGCGGACAGCACCGGCGCCTTCGTGAAGATCTCGGGGTCGGGACCGATGCCCACTTCCAGGTACTGCGACCACAGTCCCTCGCGCACCAGGAGGTCCTTGACCCGTGCGGCGTCTTCCGACCCCGGCCGCAGCTGCGAGATGTGGCCGCTGACGAGACCGGCGATCCGGTCGCGGACCTCCTCCGCACGCCGCGGGTCCCCGGCGGCGCGTTCCTCGATGACTCGCTCCAGCATGCTCCGGACGAACGTGACCCCGGCTGCCTTGATGACCTGGAGGTCCACCGGGGCCAGGAAACGCGCGGACTCGGGGTCCCGCGACAGCGTCGCGTTGAGCAGTTCCGCCAGCGGCCACTCGCGCCCGCCCGCCGCGCCGCGCACCACGGCCACGGCGTCGGGGCGGTCGAGCAGGTCCGCGACGGTGGGGCTCACCGCGGTCAGGTCCACGACCCGGTCCCCGCGGATCGCGGCGACACACGGGCCGCCGACAGCGGGATCGAAGACGCGCGCGAGCAGCGTGGCCCGCTCGGCGTCGGCGGGAAGGAGCTGACCGGGCTGGGCGATGGGGTGCACGAGACCGCCTTCCTGGACTGAACAGCACTCGACGGAGAACGTCCTATCATCGTACAAAGGTCGTACGATGGCCGCCATGAGCGACGACCTGCGCAGGCGGCTCTCGGAGCGGCTGGCCGACACCCTCGAGAACGAGATCGTCGGCCTGGCACCGGGCGAGCGGCTGCCCACCGAGGCCGAGCTGGCGGCCCGTTTCGGGGTGTCCCGCACGGTCGTCCGCGAGACCGCGCGCCTGCTGGTCCAGCGCGGGCTGGTCACGGTGAAGCCCGGACGCGGGATGGCGGTCGCCGAGTTCGACGGCCGGGTCATCGCCGACCAGTACGGCCTGCTGCTGCGGCGCAGCGAGGGGTCCTTCGAGCAGCTGCTCGAACTGCGGCTGGTGCTGGAGGCGGAGATGGCGGTCTTCGCCGCCGCCCGCCGGACCGGCGAACACCTCGCCGAACTCGAGCGGGCCAACCGCGATCTGGCCGAGGCGCTGGAGAACGCGGATGCGCGCGACCGGTTCCTCGAAGCCGACCTGCGCTTCCACGAGATCGTCGCGCGGGCGAGCGGCAACCCGTTCTTCTCGCTGGTGATCCGCCCGGTGAACGCCTTCCTGCGCAACGCCTACGCTTCGGGCCCCGGCTACCCCTCCGAGGCGGCCAGCACGCTGGCCGAGCACCGGGAGATCGCGGAGGCGATCGCCGCCGGTGATCCGTCACGGGCCCGGTTCGCCACCGAAAACCACCTGCGGCGCGTCATGCGCCACAGCGACCGGCTCCTGTCCGAAGCACCGCGGTAAGCCAAGGTCCGATCATCATACAAAGCGGCCCGGACAGGAGCCGCGCCCCGGCCTAGCTGGCCGCCTCCGGCGGGTTGCCCTCGAACGCCACCCGCGCGAGGTCACGCAGGAAATCGGTGCGCTCGCGGGGGCGCAGTGGTTCGAGCAGCCGTTGCTGCACGAGCTCGACCTTGGGGTGGATGCCTTTCAGCGACGCGAGGGCGTCGCGGGTCAAGGTCAGGATGCGGCCGCGTCCGTCGGCGGGGTCCTTTTCGCGGGTGATCCAGCCGCGTCCGGCCAGCCTGTTCACGATGTCCGTCGTCGTGGAGCTGTCCAGCGCCGCCAGTTCCCCGAGCCGCCGCTGGTTGATCCCCGGCCAGCGCCCGACGACGTGCAGCACGGCGTACTGCGGGCCGGTCAGCCTGCCGTCCATGATCTCCGCCCAGTACGCGGTGTGCACCTGCTGCGCGCACCGGATCAGGTGACCGGGCACGGCCAGCTCCAGAACCGGGAACGCGTCCTGGGGCGCTCCGCGCAGCTCGCCCGCGGCGACCCGGGCGACCGCGGCCAGCTCGGTCACGAAAGCCGCGCGCCGCGAGGCCCGCAGTGGCGCCAGCAGCGCGTCCTGCACGGCCTTGACCCGCGGGGTGATCGACGACAACGCGATCGACGCGGCCTGGGTCAGCGTCAGCAGGTAGCGGCGGGCGTCCTCAGGGCTCCGGGCGCGCTCGATCCACGCCTTCCGCACCAGCCGGGCGACGACGTCCGCTCCCGACGACCTGTCGAGCGAGGCGAGGCGCACCACGCGCTGTTGATCGGACTGGGGAAACGCGGCGAGCACGGACAGCACGGCGTACTGGGGTCCGGTCAGGTCGCCCGGCACCAGCTCACCCCACAGGGAGTTGTGCACCGCCTGGCTCCGGCGGATCAGGTAGCCGGGGATGGACACCAGCCGCGCCGGCTCGGACGACTTCACGCCGGCGGAGGGCCGCTCACGGCCGCGGGTCGTCACTGAAGCACTCCTCTCGACCACTCCGGGCCACCCTACCGAGGAGTGCTCCGTATACGCACTATCGGGTGGCCGCTCCTCGCCGGCCGGGGTGACCGGCCGGTGCGGCAAGGGTTTTCCCGCGCCGCACCAGGTACTCATACCCGGCGGTGAGCTGCCCTTCCGTCCACAACCCCGCCCGCTTCTCGGCGACCTCGGCCTCGCTCGACCACCGGCGCGGACCACCCGCTGCCATCGCGTCCAGCTGGACCCGGCAGGCCCGGTCGAGCAACGCCGCGTGCATGACGGCCGCGGCGAGGGACGCCCCGACGGTGACCATCCCGTGCCCGGGGATGAGGCAGCCGTTGTTGTCCCCCAAGCACTTCGCGAGCTCTTCGCCGAGCTGTGGGGTGGAGATCAGGTTGCCGGTCGTGGTGAACCGCGGGACGTCGGGGGCCAGGAACGGGACGGCGTCGTGGGTGAGGGGGCGCAGCGGTTCCTCCGTCGAGGCGAACGCCGCGGCCGCGACCGAGTGGGTGTGCACCACCGCGCCGACGTCCGGGCGGGCGGCCAGGATTTCGGTGTGGATGCAGTACTCCAGGTGGCGGCGGCCGGTCCCGGCACGGACCGAGCCCGCGCGGTCGACCACCACCAGCGTGTTCTCGTCCACTTCTTCGAAGCCCAGCCCGGACACCTTCATCAGCACCGAGTCACCCGCGACGCGCATCCCGACGTGACCCCACACGAGGTCGGACTGCCCTGCCGCGGCGAGCGCCCAGTTCGCTTCCGCCACCGCCCGCCGGTCGTCCTCGGAAGCGAATCCCTCGAAAGCGGTCACAACATCACCGTCACGGACTTGGACTGGGTGTAGCTCAACAGTTCCTCCAGGCTCTCTTCGCGGCCCACACCCGAGTTCTTCCAGCCGCCGTACGGTACGCCCTGGAAGTGCGGGCCGGCGCCGTTGATCCACACGAACCCGGTTTCGAGCGCGCGGGCGACGCGGTGGGCGGTGGAGATGTCGTTGGTGAAGACACTGCCGGTCAGTCCGTAGTCGACGCTGTTGGCGATCCGCACCGCGTCCTCTTCGTCCGTCCAGCGGATGACGGACACCACGGGGCCGAAGATCTCTTCGTTGGCGACGGGCCACTCCGGGCTCACCCGGTCGAGGAAGGTGGGCGCGACGAAGAGTCCCTTGTCCACCGAGGCGGGCCTGCCGCCGCCCGTGACGACCCGCGCTCCACTGTCGACGGCACCCGCGAGGTAGCCGAGCACCCGGTCGTACTGGCGCTTGTTCACCATCGTCCCCTGGACGGCCTCCGGGTCGAGCGGCGACACGAACCGGCGGCCGGCGAGCTGCGCCGCCACCGCCGCCAGTACCTCGTCGGCTATGTCGTCGTGCACGAGAAGCCGGGACGTCGACCCGCACGACTGGCCGGACCAGGTGAAGTTCATGCCCTGGATCGCCGCTCGGGCCACCTTCTGCGGCGAGGCGTCGGGGAACGCGATGAGCGCGTTCTTGCCGCCGAGTTCGAGCGTCACGTGCTTGACCGCCACCTCCGCGGCGCTGCGCTGGATGAACCGCCCGACCTGCTCGCTGCCCGTGAAGCCGATCCGCCTGACCAGGCGGCTGCGCACGATCGCCTGCGGCGCCTCCGGCCCGTCGCCGACGACGACCTGCACGACGCCCGGCGGAAGGATCTCCTGGACCAGGTCGGCCAGCAGCAGCGCCGACAGGGGAGTCGCCTCCGCGGGCTTGAGGACCACCGTGTTGCCGGCGGCCAGCGGTGCGGCGATCTTGCTGGCGGCGAACATGAACGGGTGGTTGAACGGGATGATCTTCCCCACCACGCCGTAGGGCTGCAGCTCGGTGAAGTGCAGGTTCGTGCTGGCCGGCACGGTGTAGCCCTTGGTCTCCATCGCGAGCCCGGCGAAGTACCGCAGGCTGTCCAAAGCGATCTTGACGTCGAGCAGCATGATGCCGACCGGGGCGCCACCGTCGATCGCGTCGAGCACCGCGAAGTCCTGCGCGCGCCGTTCGATCTCGTCGGCCAGCGCGAAGAGCGCCTTCGCCCGCTCGCCCGGGGTCGTGCGGGCCCAGGCCGGGAACGCCCGCGCCGCGCCGGCGATGGCCCGGTCGACGTCCTCGGCCGAGGCGTCGGGCACGTGCGCGATCACTTCCTCGGTGTAGGGGCTGGTGACGGGGAACGTCTTCCCGCTCGCGGCGCCGACTCGCCGGCCGTCGACGAGCAGGCGCCACTCCCGGTCCAGCAGTCCTCGGACACGCGCCTCGTTCGAGGCCAGCGTTGCCGGTTCGGCATCGTGCACGGTGCCAATGCTCATCGTTCGCTCTTTCTGCGATGTGGCCGGAAGATGTCAGCGCGAGATAGATAGTACGTACGCGGATGGTGGGACTATAGGCTTCGCCCGAAGCGGGTGTCAACGAAGTGTGGCCAGCAGGCTTTCGGGCCCTGAACTGGGTTCAGTGACCCTCAGAGTCCGGGAAGACATCTTGCTCTCCCGAAATATTACGTATACGGTCGGAACTCGCTGGGGGTTGGATGCACTGTGGAAGGAGCGTCAATGGTGACGTCGGTGGCTTCGCTCGAGGGTCAGGTCCGGCATCCGGTGCTGGGCGACCGGGCGCTGAAGTTGGGTACTTTCTCGACGAACCTGAGCGGGGGGTGTGCGATTTCGACGGCCGACGGGGTGCTGACGGCGGACTGGCCGTCGACCGCGGAGCTGGGGCGGCTGGGTGACGCGATGGGGTTCGAGGCCCTCGTGCCGGTGGGACGGTGGCGGGGTTTCGGCGGGGCGACGGACTTCAACGGCGCGGGTTTCGAGTGTTACACGTGGGCGGCGGCCCAGGCGGCGTCGACGAGCAGGGCGGGCATCTTTTCGACGAGCCACGTGCCGACGATCCACCCGGTGCTGGCCGCGAAGCAGGCGACGACGATCGACCACATTTCCGGTGGCCGTTTCGCGTTGAACGTCGTGACGGGGTGGAACAAGCCGGAGATCGAGATGTTCGGCGCGCCGTTGCTGCCCCACGACGAGCGTTACGCGGTGGCCCAGGAATGGGTGGACATCGTGGTGGCGCTGTGGACGCGGGACGAGCCGTACAGTTTCGAGGGCAAGTACTTCCGGGTGCAGGACGCGTTGTTGAAACCGCGTCCGGTGCAGAGTCCGCGTCCGGTGCTGATGAACGCGGGTGCGTCGACGGCCGGCCGGCATTTCGGTGCGCGCAATTGCGATGTGGTGTTCGTGAACACCGATATCGGGCACCAGAACCCGGAGGCGATGGCGGAGCGGGTGAAGGCGTTCAAGGCGCTGGCCCGTGAGGAGTACGGGCGGGAAATCGGGGTGTGGACGAACGCGTACGTCGTGCAGGAGGACACGGAGGAGGAGGCGCGCCGGTTCCTGGACTACTACGTGAACCAGCGGGGGGACTGGGAAGCGGCGACGAACCTGGTGAACGGGATGGTCGGTTCTCAGGCGTCGTTCAGCGCGGAGACGATCAACGACATGAAGTTCCACTTCATCGCCGGCTGGGCGGGGTATCCGATCGTGGGGACCGCGGAACAGGTGGTGGACGTGCTGGGCGCGCTGGCCAAGACCGGGCTCGACGGGATTCTGCTGTCCTGGCCGAGGTACGTGGAGGACATGCGCCGGTTCCAGCGGGAGACCCACCCGCTCTTGGAACAAGCCGGCCTGCGCTGACGCCCCCGGAACAGCCACCTGAGGAGCAACGATGCTGACCATTGTGGACGAAGGCACCAGCCGGCAGGTGCTACGCCAAGCCTACGGGCATTTCCCCAGCGGAGTCGCCGCGGTCTGCGCCCTGCTCGACGGCGGGCCCGTCGGCATGGCCGTGAGCTCGTTCACCTCCGTCTCCCTCGCTCCTCCCTTGGTGTCGATCTGCGCCGACAACGGCTCGACCACGTGGCCACGCCTGCGTACCGCTTCGCACCTCGGAGTCACCATCCTGGGGGCCGGGCACGAAGACGCCTGCCGCCAGCTCGCGGCGAAACAGGGCGACCGCTTCGCCGGTTTCACCGTCCACACGACGAGCAACGGCGCGGTGTTCCTCGACGGTGCCGCCGCGTGGCTGGACTGCGAGCTGGACTCCGAGATCCCGGCGGGGGATCACCGCATCGCGCTGCTGCGGGTGCGTGCTTTCCAGACCGAGACCGGCAACGCGCCACTCGTGTTCCACCGGTCGGCTTTTCGGCGGTTGAGCGGCACATGACCGGCCGGGAGGTGGTGCTGGACGACGTGCGCGCGATCCGGGCCGGTGAGCCGGTCCTCCTCCTCGGGCAGGACCAGGGCGTGGTGGCGCTGCCCGCGTCGCTCGCCTCGACCAGGTGGACCGCGTGGGTGGTGAGGCACAGCTCGGGCCTGCTGTCCGTCGCCTTGGACACCGCACGAGCCGACGAGCTTCGCCTGCCCCCGATGGTGGTGGGCGGGCCTGCGAGCGGACCCGCCTACGCGGTGTCGGTCGACGCGGCGAACGGCATCACCACGGGGATCAGCGCCGCCGACCGCGCGCACTGCGCACGCCTACTGGCCGATCCGGCCACGCGCCCCGAGGATCTCCGGCGCCCCGGCCACGTGCTCCCGATCCGGGTGCCGGCCGACCCCGCGCCTGCCGGGTACGGGTTTCCGGAGGCCGCGATCGACCTCTGCCGTCAGGCCGGCCTGCCGGCGGCCGCACTGCTCGCGACCGTCGTCGATGACGGGGGAAACGTTGCCACGGCGGCGCAAGTCCGCGCGCTCGCGGCGGAACACGGCATCGTCACCGCCGATTGCGCGGCCATCGGCGCGCCGAGGTTCGCCGGGACGCTGCGGAAAGTGGCGGCCATCGAGTTGCCCACCGGGCGGGGCCCGTTGCGCGCGGAGTCCTATTTGGACACCGCGAGCGGGCTGCGGCACCTCGTGATCTTCGGGCGGACGCCCGGGCCGGTGGGGACGCAGCTGGAGTGCGTCACGGGTGCCGTCCTCGGTGGCACCGGCTGCCCCTGCCGCGCACGTCTGGACGCGTCGATCGCCCGCCTGCACGACCAGGGCGGGATCCTCGTCTACCTCAGGAGCGGTCAGGCCGGCCGGCACCAGGACCTGACCGTCGCCGACCGGGCGGTCAGCACCGCGCTGCTGTCGACGGCGGGCTTCGAGTCGCGCCGCCCTCAGGAACGGGCGGCCAGGTAGGAGTCCAGCGTCCGCAGCTTGTGCGCCCTCGCGACGCGTTCGACCTCGTCGGCGGGGGCGCCCTCGCGCAGCAGCTCCAGTATCCGCTCGTGCTCGGCGACCGAATCCGCCGACCGGCCGGGTACGAAGGTGAAGCTGGACCGTCTGATCAGCGACATCCGCTGCCACTCCCGCCCCAGCAGGTCCCGCAGGTGCCGGTTGGGGCACGCGTCGCACAGCAGGCGGTGGAAGCGCTCGTTCAGCTCGGTGAACCGCACCGGGTCGAAACCCGTCCCGGCCTGCAGCGCGCGCATCTCCTCGTTCACCTCGGCCGCTTCGGCGAGCTGTCCGGCACCCAGGTGCGGCGCGGCCAGGCTCGTCGCCGCGCCCTCCAGGTACGCCAGCGTCTGCATCGCGTCCGCGTAGTCCGCCGTGTCGATCCCCGCGACCTCGGCACCCACGTTCCGGGTGAACGTGACCAGCCCTTCGGCCTCCAGGCGCCGCACCGCCTCGCGGACCGGGACCGTGCTGACGTTCAGCTCGCGGGCCAGCTGGTCCAGCACCAGCCGGAACCCGGTGACGTACCGGCCGCTGAGGATGCGGCTCCGCAGCTCCCGGTACACCGTCTCGGACTTGGACAGCTTCGGGGCAGCCGTCGTGTCCCTCATGGCCGCCCCTCCGCTTTCCGTGTCGTGGACCGTCATCCTAGTGCCTCTTCAAGGAACGTTGACGTGGTAACCGTGTCGCGTGGACATCCGGGCGGGTGAGCGCGAGGCTTGCCAGTGGAGGTGAGTCATGGCACGT
>NZ_FORP01000017.1 GCF_900114035.1 Amycolatopsis sacchari
AACGCCCGGTCCCATTCCGAACCCGGAAGCTAAGCCTGCCAGCGCCGATGGTACTGCACTCGTGAGGGTGTGGGAGAGTAGGACACCGCCGAACTTCTTTTCCGAAGGGCCCGCTAGGATAGCCGTTTGGCTGCTCCTGGCGGGCCCTTTGTGCATGTTCAAGATCAGATATTCAGCAACAGTAGGAGGAACAGGTGGCGGAGTTCGGACGGCGCGACGCAGAAGAAGGCGCCGCGTCCGATCGCCCGCGACGCCGTGACTCGGGGCCCGACAGGCGCCGTTCCGACGCTCCGCGTGGTGAGAGGCGGGGGTTCGGCGACGGCGGTGCCGGACAGTACGACCGCGACCGCGGTAACAGCGGTCGCCCGCGTTACCAGGACCGTGACGGCAACCGGTCCGGTGGGTGGAACCGCGACAGTGGCAGGTCGGGCGGCGGAGACCGCGACGACCGCCGGCGCGGCGACGACAACCGTTCCGGCGGCAGGTTCGACGACCGGCGCGGTGGCGACCGTCCCGGCCGGCAGCAGGATCGGCCGCGGTGGAACGACGAGCGTGGCGAGCGCCAGGGCCGCGGCGGCCGGGATGGCCGTGCGAACGACCGTGGCGGTCGCTGGAATGAGCGCGGTGGCGACGGCGGAGGCCGTCCGAACGACCGTGGCGGGGACCGTGGTGGCCGTTGGAACGACCGCGGTGACAGTGGAGGCCGTCCCAACGATCGGGGTGGCCGGTGGAATGACCGCGGCGGCCGCCAGGACGAGCGCGGGGGCCGGTGGAACGACCGGGGTGACCGCGGGGGCCGTGGGACCGAGCGCGGGGGTCGCCCGGGACGTCCGAACGAGCGCGGTGACCGGCCGGACTGGAACCGCGACCGCCGGGACGACCGTGGCGGGTTCCGCGGCCAGAACCGCTCCTTCGACGACCGCCGCACCGAGCGTGAGGGCAACCGGCGCTCCAACGACCGGGACGACTTCCGTCGTGGCTACCAGGACCGCGGTGCCGGGCGGTTCGACCGCAAGCCCGGCGAGCGTGGGGACAACCGCCGCTTCAACGACCGTTCCGGCGACCGCCGCTTCGACGACCGCGGTGGCAACCGCCGGTTCGATGAGCGTGGCGACAACCGTCGTTCCGACGACCGCGGCGGGAACCGGCGTTTCGACGAGCGGGCCGACAACCGTGGCGGCCGCCGGTTCGACGAACGCGGTGACAGCCGCCGTTCGGACAGCCGCGGTGACAACCGCGGCGAGCGGCAGTTCGGGCGGCGTGAGGACAACCGCGGTCGTGGCGACGACCGGCGCGGGCTCCGTGAGTACAACCGCCGGCCGGATGCCGAGCGTGGCGAGGACCGCCGTCCCGAGCGGGGCCGCGGTGACGACCGGCGGGCCGCCGGCCCTCGGAAGTCGTTCACGCCGAAGTCGTCCGACAAGCCGCTCGACGACGCCGCGCTCGCCAGGGAACTGCTCGAGGCGCCGGAGCTGCCGGAGGACATCGACTTCACCGACCTGGACGAGGAAGCCCGGCGCGAGCTGCGGACGCTGCCCCGGAACCTGGCGGAGACCGTCGGCAAGCACCTGGTCGCCGCGGGCGGCCTGATCGACACCGATCCGGAGGCCGCGCTCGAGCACGCCCGCTACGCGAAGGCGAAGGCTTCTCGCGTGCCGATCGTGCGTGAGGCGCTCGGGCTGGTTTCGTACCACGCGGGTCACTGGGCGGAGGCGCTGTCGGAGCTGCGTGCCGTCCGCCGGATGACCCGGACCGACACGCACATCGCGGTGATCGCCGACGCCGAGCGCGCGCTCGGGCGTCCCGAGCGGGCGCTGGACCTCGCGCGGGAGGCCGCGGGCAGCGACCTGCCGCGCGAAGTCGAGGTCGAACTGCGGATCGTCGCCGCCGGTGCGCGGCGGGACATGGGGCAGCTCGACGCGGCGGTCGTCTCCCTGCAGGGGCCGGACCTCGACGCGAAGAAGCGTGACCCGTGGAGCGCACGGCTCTTCTACGCCTACGCGGACAACCTCGCTGCCGCGGGGCGTGAGGAAGAGGCCATCCGCTGGTTCCTGAACGCCGCCGAGGCCGACGAGGACGAGGAGACCGACGCCGCCGACCGCGCGGCCGCCCTCGCCGCCGGTGAAGACATCACCGAGCAGGACGAATCGGCCGAGGAGCTGGACGACCTCGCGGACGCCGACAGCGACGAGGCGGCCGACGCCGCCGACGAGCTGGACGACAGCGCCGACGAGCTGGGCGACGACGCGGCCGAGGCGGGCGAGCTGGGTGACAGTGCGGCCGAGGCGGGCGACGCAACCGAGCCGGGCGACGTGGCTGAGCCGGGCGACGTGGCTGAGGCGGCGGACGAGCTGGACGACAGCGCGGCCGAGGCGGCCGAGATCGCGGGCGACGTGGCTGAGACGGCGGACGAGCCGGGCGAAAGCGCGAGCGCGGCGGCTGACGCCACCGCCGACGAGCCGGGCGGTCCCACGGGCGAAGCGACCGACGGCACCCCCGAAGCGGCTGACACCGCCGAACCCGGCCAGCAGGCGCAGGACTCCGAGCGCGAAGCCGGGCCGAGGGACGCCGGGGAGCGGCCGGATGGCGTCTGACGGAGAGGGGCTCGCGGCCGGGTACGACGTGCTGTTGTTCGATCTCGACGGCACCGTCTACCACGGCCCCGAGCCGATCCCGGGCGTCGCCGACGCCATTCGTGCGTTGCGGGACCGGGGCATCGCCGTCCGGTTCGTCACCAACAACGCCTCCCGCGCGCCTGAGGCCGTCGCGGAGACGTTGCGCGGCATGGCGATCGAGGCCGACGTCAGCGAAGTCAGCACCAGTGCACAGGCCGCCGCGAAGGTGCTCCGCGAGCGCCTGCCCGGCGGCGCGCAGGTGCTCGTCGTCGGCGCGCCCGCCCTCGAGGCGGAGGTCGAGGCCGCCGGCCTGACCCCGGTCCGGCAGGTGAGCGAGCACGTCGCCGCCGTCGTGCAGGGGCACTGGACCGAGACCGGCTGGAAGCACCTCGCCGAAGCCGCACTGGCCATCCGCGCCGGGGCGCTGTGGGTGGCGTGCAACGTCGACGCGACCCTGCCGACCGAGCGTGGCCTGCTGCCCGGCAACGGCGCCATGGTCGCGGCCCTCCGGACCGCCACCGACGCCGAACCCGTCGTCGCGGGCAAGCCCGCCGCGCCGCTGTTCCACACCGCCGCGCAGTCGGCCGGGGCGTCCAGGCCACTGGCCGTCGGCGACCGGCTCGACACCGACATCGCCGGAGCCATCACCGCGGGCGTCGATTCGCTCCTCGTGCTCACGGGGGTCGCGACGCCCGCGTCGTTGCTCGCCGCGGTGCCGGAAGAGCGGCCGACGTACGTCGCCCAGGACCTCGGCGCGCTCGACGAGCCCGCCGATGACCTCGCACCCGGTCCGCAGAAGGGCTGGCAGGTCGAGGTCGACGGCGAGACGCTCGTGGCGACGGGCAAGGGGCCCGGCGACGCGTACGGTCTGCTGCGGGCGTTGTGTCACGAAGCGTGGCAATCCGGCGTCACGGCTGTCCGTGCTGGGGACGATCTTGCCGCCACAGCGCTGGGCGAGCTGGGGCTCACGCACGCCCCATGACCAATCCGTTAGCGTGGTGACCGTGCAACACCAACGCCCCGTGCCTGGACCGCCACCGCAGCAGGTGGACCCGCGCGCCGGCATCGACGAGGCCATGGCCGGGCTCGAGAACCTGGACCAGGTTCCGCTCGCCGAGCACGTCGAGCGTTTCGACGCGGTCCACTCCCAGCTCACGGCTGCCCTGTCCGCCATCGACAGGGTCTGACCGATGCCCCGCAGGGCCCGCCTCGACGCCGAACTGGTCCGCCGGGGCCTCGCCCGCTCCCGTGAGCACGCGAGCACGCTGATCAGCGAGGGCAAGGTCACCGTGCGCGGCATGGTCGCCACCAAACCCGCCACCGGCGTGGAAGCGGGGGCCGCCATCGTCGTGCGCGGCGGCGACGACCCGAACTGGGCGTCCCGCGGCGCCTACAAGCTGCTCGGCGCGCTGGAGGCCTTCGAGCCCCGCGGCCTGACGGTCGAGGGCAAGCGCTGCCTCGACGCCGGCGCGTCCACCGGGGGCTTCACCGACGTGCTGCTGCGGCGGGGTGCGGCGAGCGTCGTCGCGGCCGACGTGGGGCGCGGGCTGCTGGACTGGCGGCTGCAGACCGACGAACGCGTGGTCGTGCTGGACAAGACGAACGTGCGCAGCCTGACCCCGGAGCAGACGGGCGGGCCGGTGGACCTCGTCGTCGGCGACCTGTCGTTCATCTCGCTGCGGCTCGTGCTGCCCGCGCTCGTGGCGTGCACGCACCCCGACGCCGACCTCGTGCCGATGGTCAAACCGCAGTTCGAGGTCGGCAAGGAACGGCTGGGCAGCGGAGGCGTCGTCCGCGACCCCGAACTGCGCGTCCAGGCGGTGCTGGAGGTGCTGGCCGCGGCGCGAGAACTGGGCCTGCACCCGCACGGTGTCGTCGCCAGCCCGCTGCCGGGGCCCTCGGGCAACGTCGAGTACTTCGCCTGGCTGCGCCGCGAGGAGTCCACAGTGGACGACGTCGAGGGGCTCGTGCGGACGGCTGTCGGAGAGGGTCCCCAGTGACGGTTGAGCGCGAGGTGCTGCTCGTCGTGCACCCCGACCGGAACGCGACGCGCGACGCGGCCCGCAAGGTCGCCGCCCAGCTCGCGGACGCGGGGATCGGGCTGCGCGTGACCGAGGACGACGTGCGCGACCTCATCCAGCAGGGCGGCGACGGCTCGCTCTGCCGCCTGGTCGCACCGCACGACCACCCCGCCGCCGGTGCCGAGCTGGTGCTCGTGCTCGGCGGCGACGGCACGCTGCTGCGCGCGGCGGAGATCGCGCGTCCCGCGGGCGTGCCGGTGCTGGGCGTCAACCTCGGCCGCGTCGGGTTCCTCACCGAGGCCGACTCCGACGCGCTGGAGGACACCGTGCACCGCGTGGTGGCCCGCGACTACACCGTCGAAGAGCGGATGACGATCGACGTCACCGTGACCCTCGACGGTGAACCGGTCGCCGACACGTGGGCGCTCAACGAGGCGAGCGTCGAGAAGAGCTCACGCGAACGGGTGCTCGACGCGTTGATCGAGGTGGACGGGCGGCCGGTGTCGTCGTTCGGCTGCGACGGCGTCCTGTGCGCCACGCCGACCGGATCCACCGCTTACGCGTTCTCCGCGGGCGGGCCGATCATCTGGCCGGACGTCGAGGCGCTGCTGGTGGTGCCGAGCAACGCGCACGCGATGTTCGCGCGCCCGCTCGTGGTGTCCCGGGACTCCGTGATCACGGTCGGGATCGACCCCGACGGCTCTTCGGCGGTCCTGACCTGCGACGGGATGCGGCACATCGCGTTGCCGAAGGGGGCGCGGGTGCGGGTCGTGGCGGGGCGCGTCCCGGTGCGGCTGGCGCGGCTGTGGTCGGGGCCGTTCACGGACCGGCTCGTGCACAAGTTCGCGTTGCCCGTGAAAAGTTGGCGCGAAAGACACCAAGGCTGACCGACAAATTGTCGGTCCCTCCCGCTACGGTGGTCCCCGTGCTGGCCGAGATGCGCATCCAGGGCCTCGGAGTGATCGAGGACGCCCTGCTCGAACTGCACCCGGGATTCACCGTGGTCACCGGCGAGACCGGAGCCGGCAAGACGATGGTGGTCACCGGGCTGCACCTGCTGTCCGGAGGCCGCGCGGAGGCCTCGAAGGTCCGGAACGGGTCCGGGCGCGCCGTCGTCGAGGGCCGGTTCGAGGGCGTGCTCGCCGAGCACGTCGCCCGGATCGTCGCCGACGCGGGCGGCGAGCCCGACGAGGACGGCAGTCTCATCACCATGCGCTCGGTGAGCGCCGACGGGCGGTCGCGCGCGCACCTGGGTGGGCGGTCGGTGCCGGTGAGCGTGCTGTCCGACCTGGCCGACCGGCTGCTGGCCGTGCACGGGCAGAACGACCAGCTGCGCCTGCTGCGGCCGACCGAGCAGCGGGACGTGCTGGACCGCTTCGCCGGGGAGGCCGTGGCCGAGCCGCTCGCGCGCTACCGCGAGGTGCGGGACGAGTGGCAGGCGGTGGTGCACGAGCTGGCCGAGCGGCAGAGCCGGTCCCGTGAGCTGGCGCAGCAGGCCGACCTGCTGCGGCACGGGCTCGACGAGATCGCGGCGGTCGACCCGCAGGCCGGTGAGGACGCGGAGCTGGCCGAGCAGATCAAGCGCCTCGCCGCGGCCGACGAACTGCGGGAGGCGGCGAGCTGGGCGCAGGCCGCGGTGTCCGGAGCGGCCGACGGCGACCCGGACCAGCCCGGCGCGCTGGGCCTGGTGGGGGAGGCGCGGCGACGGCTCGCGGCGGCGGAGGACCCGGCGCTGCGTGACCTCGAACCACGGCTGGCGGAGGCCGCGGTGCTGCTGTCGGACGTGGGCGCCGAGCTGGGCGGTTACCTCGACGCGCTGGACGCCGATCCGGAGCGGCTCGAGCAGGTGCTCGCGCGGCAGTCCGAGCTGAAGAAGCTGACGCGCAAGTATGCGGCCGACATCGACGGTGTGCTGGCGTGGGCGGAGGACGCGCGCACGCGGCTCGCCGGCATGGACACGTCCGAGGAAGCGCTTGCCGAGCTCGCCGCGCGGCGGGACGAGCTGGCGGCGCGGCTGGCCGAGCACGCCTCGACGTTGTCGAAGGCGCGTGCCGCGGCGGCGACCGAGCTGGCCTCGGCTGTCACGGCGGAGCTGGCCGGGCTGGCGATGGGGCAGGCGCAGATCGACGTCACGGTGCAGCGGCGGCCCGCCGAAGCCGGGGATCCGCAGGCGCTGGAGGTCGAAGGCGAGCTGGTGCACGCGGGTGGCGGCGGGATCGACGAGGTCGAGCTGCTCCTGCGGGCGCATTCGGCGGCGCCACCGCTGCCCGTGCACAAGGCGGCGTCGGGCGGTGAGCTGTCGCGCGTCATGCTGGCGATCGAGGTCGTGCTCGCGCACGCGGACACCGTGCAGACACTGGTGTTCGACGAGGTGGACGCCGGGGTCGGCGGCCGCGCGGCGGTCGAGATCGGCCGCCGCCTGGCGCGGCTCGCGCGGAGCCACCAGGTGCTGGTGGTCACGCACCTGCCGCAGGTGGCGGCGTTCGCGGACCGGCACCTGGTGGTGGACAAGGGCACCGCGGAGGGGATCACGCGCAGCGGGGTGAAGACGCTGGAGCAGTCCGAGCGGGTGCAGGAGCTGGCGCGGATGCTCGCCGGGATGGAGGGCACCGAGACCGGCCGGGCGCACGCGGAGGAACTGCTCGCGGTAGCGGAGGCCGACAAGGCGGCCGCCGCGAGGCCCGGCAAGAAGGGCGACGGGGGGCGGAAGCGGAAGAAGTAGGGGGTTGCCGGGGGGCGGCTGTTTGCCGCGCGGCGGCTGCCCGGGGCGGCTGCGGCTGGCGGTTGCCGGGGTCGGACACTTCGGTCAGGTGCAACGCTGCCTTGCGGCGACGGCTTTGGATTCGGGCAGGGACTGCCGGGCGACCCGGCGCCACGCTGGGCGTGGGCGTGGCGAATGGCCACCGGTGCCGCTCGGCACAGACCACCCGCGTAACCGAGGACGATGAGGCCTGCGGTCGCCGGATGCGGCGTCAGGCCCCTCCGAAATCCCCCCATCCCCAGGTCCACGGGGGCTTCCGCGCCGCCGGCGCCGCGGTCACGGCCGTGGGTACCAGCGGAAACACGGCGGAGATCACGCTCGGAAACAGGCGTCACTACGGCGTGTTGTCCGCGTCAGCGCTGATCCGTTTGTCACTATCGGACTCATGAAGCTGACCGGACTGCTGACGCGCCACACGGAGTCCCTCCCCGGCATCACCGGCGTCGCCCGGGTGGACCGGCGGACCCGGGAGCTTCTGCGCCGCGTCAGTCCGGGTGACATCGTCGTGCTGGACCAGCTCGACCTGGACCGCGCGACGGCCGATGCGCTCGTCGAGGCCGAGGTCGCGGCGGTCGTCAACGCGTCGCCCTCGATCTCGGGGCGTTTTCCCAACCTGGGGCCCGAAGTGGTCGTCGGCGCGGGCATTCCCCTCGTTGACGGCGTGGGCGGCGAAGTGCTGCGGCGGCTCAAGGACGGCACCAAGGTCCGGCTGCACGAGGGCGTCCTGTACATCGGGGAACGCCGCATCGCCGCCGGCACCGAGCAGACCCGCGAGAGCGTCGCCGACCAGATGATCGAGGCCAAGGCCGGGATGTCCACCCAGCTGGAAGCCTTCTCCGCCAACACGATCGAGTTCCTCCGTCGCGAACGGACACTCATCCTCGACGGCGTCGGCGTGCCCAAGGTGCGGGTGCCGCTGCGCGACCGGCACGTCCTCGTCGTCGCGCCCGGCAAGGGCCACGCCGCGGACCTCAAGGCCCTCAAGAAGTACATCGCCGAGCACCGGCCCGTACTGGTCGGTGTGGACGGTGGCGCCGACACGCTGCGCGAGCTGAAGTACCAGCCCGACATCATCGTCGGCGACCCCAACGGCATCGACGCCGAAACCCTCAAGTGCGGGGCCGAGGTCGTCGTCCCGGCGCAACCCGACGGGCACGCGCCGGGCGTCACGCGGATCCAGGACCTCGGCATCGGCGCCGTCACCTTCCCGGCCTCCGGCAACCCGGAGGACCTGGCGCTGCTGCTCGCCGACACGCACGAGGCGAGCCTCGTCGTCACGGTCGGCTTCCAGGCGACACTGGCGGAGTTCCTCGACCACGGCCGCTCCGGCTCCAACCCGTCCACCTTCCTCACGCGCCTCAAACTGGGCACGAAACTGGTGGACGGCAAGGCCGTCGCCGCACTGCACCGCAGCCGCGTCTCCCTCGGCGCGATCGTGCTGCTCGTCGTCGCCGCGCTCGTGGCCGTGGCCGTCGCGCTGCTGATGTCCGACGTCGGCAGCGTGTACCTCGACTGGATCCGCGACACCTGGAATTCGTTCACCAGCTGGGTCAAGGGGCTTTTCGCGTGATTTCTCTGCGGTACCACATCGTCTCGATCGCGGCGGTGTTCCTGGCACTGGCCGTCGGCGTGGTGCTCGGGTCGACGGCGCTCAGTGGTTCGCTGCTTTCCGGGCTGTCCAACGAAAAGGGCGAGCTCGCGAGCCAGGTGTCCGATCTGGAGGCCCAGCGCAACGCGCTCAACGCCCGCCTCGCCGACGCCGACGCCTTCGCCGGCGCGATGGGGCCGAAGGTCGTCGCGGGCGCGCTCGCGCAGCGGTCGGTCATCCTGATCACCACCGAGGACGCCAAACCCGCCGACCGGGACGCGCTCAAACAGCTGATCGGTCAGGCCGGGGCCACGGTCACCGGCGAACTGCAGCTCACGTCGTCCTTCGTGGACCCCGCGAAAGCCGACCAGCTGCGCCAGGTCGTGACGCGCCTGCAGCCCGCCGGCTCGGTGTTCCCGACCGCCGGTGACCCCGGCACCCTCGCCGGGGCGCTCGTGGGTTCTGTGTTGCTGCTCAACAAGGACACCGCGCAGCCGCAGTCCACAAGGGACGAGCTCGCGGCGGCGATCAGCGGGCTCACCGACGGCGGGTTCGTCAAGCCCAGCCCCAGCATCGGCCCGGGGCAGCTCGCCGTCGTGCTCACCAGCGGCCAGGCGACCGGCGACGGCGCGGGCGACAAGGCCGCGACGCTGGCCCGCTTCGCCACGCAGCTCGACCGGTCCGGTGCGGGCGCGGTGCTCGCCGGTGACCCCGCGTCGGCCGAGGGCACGGGTGCGATCGGTGTCGTCAGGGCCGACACCTCGGCGACGAGCATCCTCTCCACAGTGGACAACGTGAACACCGCCGCCGGCCGCGTGGCGACCGTGCTGGCACTGCGTGAGCAGCTCGACGGCGCCGTGGGCCGGTACGGCATCGCGGGCAACGCCCAGGCGCCCGCGCCTGGCGTGGCGGCCACCGGCAGCTAGGCCAGCTGCCGGAAAGCGCTGCCGTGGAACACCAGCGGCGCTCCGGCGGAGGAGAACTCCAGCGCGTGGATGCGCAGCAGGGCGATCAGGTGGTCCCCGGCGGGCAGTTCTTCGTGCAGGACGCAGTCGAAGCGCGCGGGTGAGCCGTCGACGAACACCGCGCCCGTGGGGCTCGCCGTCCAGGGGACGCCCGCGAAGCGGTCGGCCGGGGCGGACAGGCGGCGGCACAGCGCGTCGTGCCCGGCGGCGAGCACCGTCACCCCGATGGCGGGAGCCGTCCGCAGGCGCCGCCACGTCTTCGAACCGCCCTGGATGCACACCGCCAGCAACGGCGGGTCCAGCGACACCGGCGTGAAAGCGCTTACCGCCATGCCGTCGGGTGCGCCGTCGACCAGCGCGCACAAGGCCGTCACGCCGCTGGGGAAGCAGGCGAACGCGGCCCGCAAGGTGCTCTGCTCCATCACATCTCCCAGCTCTCGAACAGGAACCGCACCGCGCGGTCCACGAGTTCGGGCGACGAGAACTCCGGCGCGGCGTGGTCGGCCCCGGGCACGACCACGAGGGTCGCGGACACGCCCGCCCGGGAAAGCCCTTTCTGCAAGCGCTTGCTCTGCGCGAGGCCGACCCGGTGGTCGTCGTCGCCGTGCATGATCAGGAACGGTGGTGCGCCCGGCCCGGCGAGCGCGAGCGGGTCGGCGGCCGAGGGCGGGCACGACCCGAGGAACTGCGCGACGATCGCGTCGATCGCCCGCAGCTGCTCCTCGGTGTTCTCGTGCGCGTCCTCGCGCAGACGTGCCAAATCGGCCACGCCGTAGTGGTCCACCACGGCCGACAACGCCGGGGATACGTCCAGGTGCGTGCCGACCTCGCGGCCGAGCGGACGGGTCCCGGTGAGCGCCGCCATCGTCATCAGGTAGCCCCCGGCCGAGCTGCCCCAGCCCGCGATCCGGTCCGCCGCGAGGCCGAACCGGTCCGCCGACGCACGCACCCAGCGGATGGCGGCGCGCAGGTCCTCGACGGGTTCGGGGAAGGAGACCTCGCCCGCCAGCCGGTAGGCGACCGAGGCGACGGCGATGCCGCGCCGCGGCAGGTCGTGCCACGGGCCGATCGCGGGGATGCCGCCGACGAAACTCCCGCCGTGCGCGTAGACGACCACCGGGTACGGACCCGGTCCGGTCGGCACGTGCAGGTCCAGCCGCAGCGGCCGCCAGCCGATCATCGTCGCGTAGGCGACGTTGAGGTAGCTCCGCGCGCCGGGCAGCACCGAAACCGGCCGCGGTTCGGTGATCCCGGCGGGTGCCAGCGCCGCGTAGTCCACCGGCGCCACGAGTTCCGAGGGATGGGGCACGTCCGCTCCTCAGAACCGGAAGTAGTCCGAAATGGACGGAAACCGCCCGGACAGCTCGTAGGCCCCGATGAGCGCGTTCTTCGCGTCGATCGAGTCGTGCGAGGCGAACGTCCTGGCGTTGCGCCAGAACCGGTCGAAGCGGTAGCGGTTCGACGTGCTGCGTGCCCCGGTGAGGTCGTGCACGCGCGCGGACACCCCGACCCCGGCCATGGTGCTGGCGACCTTCGCGCGGAACCCGCGGACACCCATCTCGCCGGCGTCGACGGGAGGTGCTTCGAGTTCGGCGGCGACGGTGAGCAGCAGCGCGCGGGCGGCGGCCAGCTCGCTCGACATCTCGCCGAGCTGCCGGTGCATCAGCGGATCCTCCAGCGCGGTACCGAACTTCGGCATGCTCGCCCGGTTCAGCTCCCGCAGGTAGGCGGTCGTCGCCTCGAACGCACCTTCGCCGATGCCCTGCAGGAGCGCGCCGTGCAACAACATCGCCGCACACAGGAAGTACGGGTCAGGCTGGTGGGAGGCGAAGTGCCAGCCGTCGGGCACGAACACGTCGCGGTAGGCGATGGTCTGGCTGTACGTGCCGCGCTGGCCCATGTTGTCCCAGTCGTGGCGGAGTTCCAGTGCCGGGTCGTCGAGCCGCACCAGCGCCTGGTGGCGGGCGCCGTCGAGGTCGAAGCTGACGCACGCCAGGTCCCGGCCGCCCCCGCCGCTGTTGGTGTTGAACGTCTTGGTGCCGTTCACGACGAGCCCACCGGGCACCCGCCTGCCGAGAACCCGGCCCGTGCCACCGGTTTCGGCGTTCGACGCGACGAGCCGGCGACCTTCGTGGATCAGCTCGCCGGCCAGCTGCTGCTTGGTTTCGGCAGGCAGGCCGGACGCGAACAGCTCGCGGGCGACGAGGACGGTGGTGCTCCAGCACTGGCCGGTCGAGCCGTCCGCGGCGCTGATCTCCACGATCGTCTCGATGACTTCCCGCCAGCCGCCGTAGGGGCCGCCGTCCCACAGCCCCCCGAACTCGGTGGGCACGTTGATCCGGTGCAGCGCGGCTTCGCCGAGCAGGCGCAGGTTTTCCGTCGGGTCGGCGCCCTCGGCGTCGATGCGGGGCGAGTCCTTCGCCAGCCGGGGCCGCAGGGCGCGGGCCCTGGCGACGACTTCCTCGCGGGTCTGGGGCAGGTTCATCGGGTCTCCTCGCGGATCTCGCCGCGGTCGTTGAACGTCCACGGTTCGGCGTCGGGTTTGGGGGAGCGCTCCAGGAGCTCGACGACGTAGTGCGTGACCGTCTCGTCGCCGAGGTTGCGGATCCGGTGCGGCGTAAGGGGTTTCCGGTGGCCGACGGTGCGGTAGAGGACGAACCCCGGGCGCGCCTCCTGCACCAGCCCCCAGTCCTCGTCGCCCAGTTCCTGCGCCTGCGCCAGGCCGGCGTCGGGCCAGAGCACCACGTGGTCGTGGTGGTGCTGGTGGAAGTCGAACATCTGGCCGGGCGCCAGCGTCATCGACCACACGCGCACCCGGTCGTTCTCGAAGATCAGGGTGTCCCCCGGGTTCGGCGGGAATCCGGTCACGGCAGGTCCTTCCTCGGTTGCAGGACGCGGTGGTCGAGCACCGCGATGGCGATCAGGGCGACGACGGGCAGCGCGGTCAGCTGGATCAGGGCGGCGGTGCCCCAGCCGAGGCGCTGCACGAGCGAGGCGAAGACGTACCCGGACACCGCGGCGGGCAGGTAGACGGAGAGGGTGAAGATCCCGGTGGCGCGCCCGACGGCGGAGACCGGCACGCTGCGCTGGATCAGCATCGACGTGACCAGCAGCAGGAACCCGCTGAGCGAGATGCCCTCCACGACGGACAGCAGCGCCTGCACGACCGGCCCACTGTGGAGGTTGAACATCAGTGCTCCGGCGACCATGCTGCCGACGACGGAGGCGACGAGCAGCCAGCGCGGGTTGTAGCGGTCGGCGAGCGGGCCCGACACCATGCTCAGCAGCGAGCCGACGGCGAAGATCCCCGTCACCACCCCGAGTTCGCCGGTGCCGAAGTGCAGTTCCGTGCGCAGGTACGTCGGGTAGAGACCGAGGTAGCTGTAGCCGCAGAAGCCGGGGACGAAGGCGAGCACCGCGCAGGCGAGGAGGTTGCGGTTGACGGGCAGTTTCGTGCGGACCGCGATCGCGGCGGCGGGTTCCGTGCGCACCTCGGTGAACCAGCGCGGCACGACGACGAGCATGACGACCAGCAGCAGTGCGCCGAGCCCGGCGTAGAGGAAGAACGGTGCGTGCCAGCTGCCGAAGCCGTCGGCGAGGGCCGTGCCGACGACGGGGCTGAGGAACGCGCCGACGCCGTAGGCGACGTTGATGCTGCCGAGGGCGAATCCCTTGCGCCGCACGAAGAACGACCCCACCGCGGCGAACAGCGCGGCGTACTGGATGCCTTCGCCGACGCCGGAGAGGATGCGGTAGGTCACCAGCGTGGTGAAGCCCGTGGACAGCGGTTGCAGCAGGGTGGCGACGCTGAACACGGCGATCCCGACCGCGATGACGGTCTTGCGCCGGAAGCGGTCGGTGAGGAAACCCGAGGCCAGGCCGGCGAAACCGAGCCCGAGGGTGAACACGGTGGACAGCAGCCCGCTCTGGCCGGCGGAGAGCTGGTACTCGGTGCGGATGTCGGGGAGCAGGACGGGCAGGACCTGCCGGTCGAGCGCGTTGACCAGGAACGTCAGGTCCAGGACGACGAGTGCGAGGAGGGCGGTGGCACCACGCGGGGTGCGGGTGCCGGGGGCGGAGAGGGCGGTGGGTTGCGTGCTCATGGGCGACCTTCCGGAGAAAGAAGGGGGATGAGAGGGAGCCGCAGGCCTGCCGTTGTTAAGCAGGTCGATACCGTATCGTCCCGACGAGTTTAGAGAGGACGGTACGGTCCTGTCCAGAGGTAGAATCGCCGTCCATGGAGCCGACCAAGCGCCGGACCCCGACCGGGGCCGCCGTACTGCGCCAGGACCTGACCGATTCGATCGTCGACGCCGCGCTCGACGAGCTGGCCGAAAAGGGCTACCGGGGCCTTTCGATGGATGCCGTGGCGCGCCGCGCCGGGGTGGGCAAGAGTGCGCTGTACCGCCGCTGGCCCTCGAAGCTCGAAATGGCCGTGAGTATCGTCGCGGCGCTGGGTGTTCCGCTCGCGGACGTGCCGGACAAGGGCTCGTTCCGGGAGGACGTCCGCGCGCTGCTCGACGCGGTGCAGGTGTGGTTCGAGGACCCGCGGCTCGGGCCGATCTTCGTCGACCTGCTCGGCGTGGCGCGGCAGAACGAGGCGCTGGGGCACGCGCTGACCGAGCACCTCGGCGAGCCGCGGCGGGCGCACGGCCTGCGCATCGTCGAGCGGGCGATCGAGCGGGGCGAGCTGCCCGCCGACCTCGACCGCGAGCTGGCGCTGGACGTGTTCGCGGCGCCGGTGTTCTGGCGGCTGCACGTCCGCCGGGAGCCGGTGACGGCGGAGTACCTGGACCAGGTCGCCGACCTGGTGGTGAAGGCGTTCCGGTGAGGTAATCTGGTCGGGACGATACCGTTTCGACCATTCCGGAGGAGTTGTGAACGCCTACCTCTCCGTGCAGGACCGGCGCCAGCGCGCGCACGGAGCCGTCGACCGGCTCCACGAGCGGTTGCTGGCGCACGACATGGCCGGGTTCGCCGACGTGTTCGCCGGTCACGGGGTCATCGAGTTCCCCTTCGCGCCGCCCGGCTGGCCGACGCTGCGGGGCCGCGACCAGATCCGCGAGTACCTGATGGGCAACGTGGACGAGATCGACCTGACCGGGATCGTGGCGCAGACGCGGTACGAGACCACCGATCCCGACGTGCTGATCGTCGAGTGGGAGGTCGACGGCACGGTGCGCGCCACCGGACGGCCGTACCGGATGCGCTACATCAACGTGGTCAAGGTCGGTCCCGAGGGCATCGAGCTGTTCCGCGACTACTGGAGCCCGCTCGCCGTCGGGCACGCCCTCGGGCGGCTGGACGAGCTGACGGCGATGCAGGAGGGGGCAGCGTGAAGGTGCTCGTGACCGGGGCGACCGGCAACACCGGGAAACCGCTTACCGGACTGCTCACGGAAGCGGGCGCGACCGTGCGCGCGGCCAGCCGGAGGAGCGGTTTCGACTGGTCCGACCCGGAGACCCACGCGGCCGCGCTCGATGGCGTCGAACGGCTCTACCTCGTCGCGCCGGTCGGCGTCGCCGAGCCGGAACCCCTCGTGCGGCCGTTCCTGGCACGCGCGCGGGAGGCCGGCGTCCGGCGGACCGTGCTGCTCAGCTCATCGGCGGTCCGGACCGGCGACCCCGGGCTGGGCCGGGTCGACCAGGCCGTGCGGGAGATCATGCCGGAGTTCGCCGTGCTGCGGCCGTCGTGGTTCATGCGGAACTTCGTCGGGGACCACCCCGTGGCGAACGGCATCCGCGAGCGGGGTGAGATCGTGACGGCCACCGGCGACGGGCGGGTCGCGTTCGTGGATCCCGCCGACATCGCGGCGTGCGCGGCGGCGTTGCTGCTGGCCGACGACTGCGAGAACACCGACCACGTGATCACGGGGCCGGAAGCGGTCAGCTACGCCGAGGCCGCCGCGATCTACACCGAGGTCACCGGCGTTCCCGTGCGGCACATCGACGTGACCGCGCCGGAACTGGCACGTCGGTTCACCGAGGCCGGGTATCCCGAGGACTTCGCGGCGGCGCTCGCCGCGCTCGACGAGGACATCCGGCACGGCAGCGAGGACCGGGTGACCGGCACCGTCCAGCGTCTCACCGGGCGGGCGCCGAAACCGCTGCGCCGGTTCCTGGCCGAGCACGTGGGTGGCTAGCAAGCGCTTTCTGGCAAGATGCCGCGGGTGCGTTTTGTTGCCGACCTGCACATCCACTCGAAGTACTCCCGCGCGTGCAGCCGCGACTGCGACCTCGAACACCTGACGTGGTGGGCGCGGCGCAAGGGCATCGCACTCGTCGGCACGGGTGACTTCACCCATCCCGCCTGGTTCGAGCACCTGCGGGAGAACCTCGAACCGGCCGAGCCGGGGCTGTTCCGGCTGCGTGCGGACCTCGACGCGGACATCCGCCGCCGGCTGCCACCGACGTGCGCGGCGGCGGATGTCCGGTTCATGCTCTCGGTCGAGATCTCCACGATCTACAAACGGGACGAGCGCACCCGCAAGGTGCACCACCTGGTCTACGTGCCGGACTTCGAGGCGGCCGGGAACTTCAACCGCAAGCTCGGCCGCATCGGCAACCTCGGCTCCGACGGGCGCCCGATCCTCGGGCTGGATTCCCGCGACCTGCTGGAGATCACGCTCGAAAGCGGCGCCGGTTCCTACCTCGTGCCCGCGCACGTGTGGACCCCGTGGTTCGCCGTGCTGGGCTCGAAATCCGGCTTCGACGCGATCGAGGACTGCTACGCCGATCTCGCCGGACACGTCTTCGCGCTGGAGACCGGTCTGTCCAGCGATCCCGAGATGAACTGGCGCGTTTCGGGCCTCGACAAGTACCGGCTGGTCAGCAATTCCGACGCGCATTCCCCGCCGATGCTCGGCCGTGAGGCGACGCTGTTCGACACCGAGCTCGACTACTTCGCGGTGAAACGCGCGCTGGAAACCGGGAACGGGCACGCGGGCTCGCTGGAGTTCTTCCCCGAGGAGGGGAAGTACCACGTGGACGGGCACCGCAAGTGCGGGGTGCGGATGGAGCCGGAGGAGACCCGCGCACACGGCGGCCGGTGCCCGGAGTGCGGGAAAGCGCTTACCGTCGGCGTCCTCAGTCGCGTCGAGGACCTCGCCGACCGGCCCGCACCCGTGCGGCCGCCAGGCGCGGCCGCCTTCGAAAACCTCGTGCCGCTGCCGGAGATCATGAGCGAGATCCTCGGCGTGGGACCGAAGAGCAAGAAGGTGCTCGGCGAGATCGACAAGCTCACGGCCACCTTCGGACCGGAGCTGACGATCCTGCGGGACGTGCCGGCCGAGGACCTCGAAACGCGGTCGCCGCTGCTGGGGGAGGCGGTGCGCCGGCTGCGGCGTGGCGAGGTGATCCGCGAGGCCGGGTACGACGGCGAGTACGGCGTGATCCGGCTGTTCGACCCGGCGGAGATCAAGCGCTCGACGACGATCGGCCTGTTCGACGACGGGCTGTTCGCCACGCCCGAGGAACCCGCCAAGCCCGCGCGGAAACCGGTGGCGGCGCCGGTGAGCGCGCCGGAAGCCCGGCCCGCCGCGCCGGACAACGGCGGGTTGCTCGACGGCCTCGACCCCGACCAGCGCGCCGCCGCGGGCAGCGGCGGGGGACCGCTGCTGATCATCGCGGGCCCGGGCACCGGCAAGACGCGGACGCTGACGCACCGGCTGGCGCACCTGGTGTCCGAACGCGACGTCCCGCCGGAACAGTGCCTCGCGATCACGTTCACCCGCCGGGCCGCGGAAGAGATGGCCGAGCGGCTCGCCGCGCTCGTGCCGGACCACGCGCCGCGCCTGACCATCGCCACGTTCCACTCGCTCGGCGTGCGGATCCTGCGGGAGCAGCACGACCGGGCGGGGCTGAGCGCGGACTTCGGCATCGCCGACCACGCCCGGCAGCTCGCCGTGCTCGCCGAGGTCACCGGCGACGAGGCCGGTGCGCGACGCGCGCTCGCGGAGCTGTCCCGCACCCGCCGCACGGGAACGCCGGACGAACTCGCCGAGCGGTACACGAAAGCCTTGCGGCAGCAGGATCTCGTGGACTTCGACGACCTCGTCGCGCTGCCGGTCGCCCTGCTGGAGGCCGATCCGGCGCTCGTCACCGCCTACCGCGAGCGCTTCCGGTGGATCGCCGTCGACGAGTACCAGGACGTGGATGAACAGCAGTACCGGCTGCTGCGGCTGCTCGCGCCGCCGGACGGGAACCTGACCGCGATCGGCGACCCGGACCAGGCGATCTACCGGTTCCGCGGCGCCGATGTCGGGTTCTTCCTGCGGTTCCGGCAGGACTTCGCGTCGGCGCGCACGGTCCAGCTGACGCGCAACTACCGGTCCAACCCGCACATCCTCGGCACGGCGTTGAAGGCGATCGAGCCGGGCACGCTCGTGCCGGGGCGGGAGCTGCGGCCGATGGGCGAACACGGCGACGCGCTCGTGGGCGTGCACCACGCCGCGGACGAGCGCGCGGAGGGCGCGTTCGTCGCCCGCACGATCGACCAGCTGCTCGGCGGCGCGTCGTTCCACTCGCTCGACAGCGGGCGCGTCGTCGGCGACGGCAGTCAGGGGCTCGACTTCTCGGACTTCGCGGTGCTGTACCGGACGGACCGGCAGGCGCGGGCGGTGGTGGAGGCGCTCACGCAGGCCGGGCTGCCGTTCCAGAAGCGCTCCCACGACCGGCTCGCGGAACGGCCGGGCGTCGAGGAGATCCTCGCCGAACTCGCGTACGCGGGCGGTACCGTGCTGGACCGGGTGCGGCGCGCCGCGGACGTCGTGCTCGGGCGGGGCGCGGAGGAGGCCGAGGTGCACACCGCGGTCGACCTGCTGACCCCGCTGGCGCTGGAGTGCGGGGACGACCTCGCGCGGTTCCGGACGGAGCTGTCGCTGGGCGTCGAGGTGGACACGTGGGACCCGCGGGCGGACCGCGTGTCGCTGCTGACCCTGCACGCGGCCAAGGGGCTGGAGTTCCCGGTCGTGTTCGTCGTCGGCTGCGAGGACGGGCTGCTGCCGTTGCGGTGGCCGGGAACCGAGCCGGCGGAGGAGGAACTGGCGGAGGAGCGGCGGCTGCTGTTCGTCGGGATCACGCGGGCGCAGCGGCACCTCTACCTCAGCCACGCCGCGTCGCGGGCCGGGCGCCCGGCCGCCGTGTCCCGGTTCTTCGCCGACCTCGGGGACGGCGTGCAGCGGATCGGGGACGTGGTGCCGAAGGCCCGGCCACGCGAGACGCAGCTGCGGCTGCTCTAGGTCCCGGACAGGGCTTCCACCACGGGAGCGGCGGTCTCCAGCGTGGCGGCGTTGATCGTCACGTAGGAGACGCCGAATTCGTCGCGCCGGCGCTTCAGCGTGTCGATCACCGTGGCGGTGTCGCCGTTGAGCACGGAGACGTGGCGGTTGTCCTGGGCGGTCGCGGGATCGATGCCGAACAGGCGCACCAGCGGGGACATCTCCCCGTCACCGATGTGGAAGACGTTGACGCTCAGCTCCAGCGCGTCGAAGCGGTTCCCGGCCACGTCCCGCACGAGCCGCAGCTTCTCGCCGAGGCCGCGTTCGCTGCCGTCCGCGTGCACCGCCACGATGTCGGCCCGCTGCGCTGCGACCGACAGCAGCCGGTCACCGCCTCCGGCGATCATCACCGGGGGACGCCTGCCTTCGAAGGTGCCTTCGGCGTACAACCGGTCGACGGTGTCGACGGTTTCCGCGACCTGCCGCACCCGTTCGCCCGCCGTGCCGAACGGGACGCCGACCACCTCCGCGTCGCGGGCCGCGTCCGGCCGCCCCGCGCCCAGGCCCAGCTCGAACCGGCCCCCGGAGAACCGGTCGAGCGAGGCGGCCTCCCAGGCGATCAGACCCGGTGGGCGCAGCGGCACGGCGAGCACGAACGTGCCCAGCCGCAGGCGCTCGGTCACCGTGGCGGCACCGCCGAGCACCGGGAACGGGGACAGGGCCCCGGTACCGTCCGGTACGAGCAGGGTCGAGAACCCCAGGTCCTCGGCCCGCCGGGCGAGCGCGGCCCAGTCCGGCGCCGGCTGCCGGGGACCGACGACCAGGCCGAAGCGGAAAACCCTTGGCGACACGGAACTCTCCTTTGCTAGCGTCGTGATCACTCCACTGAACCACGCTCCGCGGAAGGACGCCGCAGAATCGGAGCACCCGCCACGAGGCGGGACGAGGAGGGGCGGCACGACAACCCGTCCTGCTCGAAAACGGGGGAGTTTCCTCATGTCCGTAGGCCTCGGCCTGCCCATCGCCCGTCCCGAAGCGCTGCTCACCTGGGCCCGTCGCGCCGACGAAGGCCCGTTCACCACACTGGGCCTGCTCGACCGGCTCACGTACGACAACCCGGAGCCGCTCGTCACCCTCGCGACGCTCGCCGGGGCGACCAGCCGCGTCCGGCTGCAGACGGAGGTGCTGCTCGCCCCGCTGCGCGAACCCGTCCTGCTCGCCAAGCAGGCCGCGACCCTCGACCGGCTCTCCGGCGGCCGGTTCACCCTCGGCCTCGGTGTCGGCGGCCGCGCCGACGAGTTCGACCTGGTGGGCGCCGACCTGCGCACGCGTGGTCGGCGGCTCGACGAACAGATGAAGATCATGCGCGACATCTGGGCCGGAGGCCCGGTCGGCCCCGCACCCGCGCGCGAAGGCGGTCCGGAGGTGCTGTTCGGCGCCTTCGCCGAAGCGGCTCTCGACCGCGTCGCGCGCTGGGGCGATGGGTTCCTGTGCGCGGCGCCGATCGCCTGGGCCGCACGGCTGTTCGACCACGTCCGCACGTCCTGGGCCGAAGCGGGGCGCGCCGGGAAGCCGAAGATGGTGGCACAGGTCAACGTCGCACTCGGCGGTGAGTCCACAGTGGACGAAGCGAAGGCGGCTATTGTGGACTACTACGGCTTCGCGGGCGACTTCGCGGCGCAGAACGCCGAGCGGATGCTCACCACCCCCGCCGCGATCCGCGCCGCGGTGGCGGAGTTCACCGCACTCGGCGCCGACGAGGTGATGCTGTACTGCTGGTCGCCCGATGCCGACCAGGTGCACCGCCTCGCCGACGCCGTCGGCTGAGGCGGGTACGCCCGCCGCTGGACAGCGCTCTCGGGTACCAGCCGCTGGCCGCGAGCAGGGTCGCTTGGCCACCCTTGAACGCCTGCGACGAGAAAACGCTCGTCGCGATGCAGGACGGCCTCATCGGATCACCGGCAGCGATTTCCTAAGGGAACCTGACCGTGGCGCTGGCGACCAAGGACGCGAGTACAGCCCAGGTCGTGGGGTTGCGGACGAAGATCTTCAGGACGATCGACAGTGAGGTCTCCTGGATCCTCAACGCAGGTGGGGGCGGTTGTGGCGGCATCGACATCCGGCTTTTCGAAGCCCATCTCGATGAAGGCGGCCGCGTAGTGGACAAAGGAGTCCAGAGCGTGCAGGAAGAACCCGTGGCACCACCGAAGAAACAGCCCTTGGGCACAGGTTTCACCGTCTCGGGCACCGACCAGGCCCAGATCGTGGTGAGGGCTCTTTCCTGTCGCCATTCCTACGCCTGGGAGCTTGAAATCGAATACATCGTCTCCGGTCAGCACTACACCTACTCGGTGGGTACACCGGAGGAACCGCTGATTTCCCTGGGGCACCGGAACCCGAAGACGAAACTGTACGTCGACGACGATTCGTTCGACCAACAGCCGCCCCGTTCCGCTCCCGTCGTGGGTGCGGAACTGCAGGGCGAATCGCAGTGCAGGCCCGGATCGTCATGACCAGGGCGATCCTGGGAGCGAGCCTGCTGCTCGTCCTGGCCGCATGTGGCCACACGGAAAACCCCGGTCCCGCGCCGCTGGACCTGGCGACCGTGGATTGGGCGGAAGCCGTGGTGCCGGGAGATCTCTGCCTCACGCCGCAACCAGTGCAGTTGCACGACGGCACCGCCACGGTCGTCGATGAACAGTGGGGCAACCTCATCTACGGCCTCGGCGACCGCAGGCCCACCTACGGGGACCTCACAGGAGACGGTCTGGAGGAAGCCGGGATCGACGTCTACTGCGTGCCGGAAGGGGCTGGCGGAAGCGCCGTCATCAGCCGAGGGTTTCTCATCTTCGACGGCAGTTCCGGGGTGTACCGGTCGATCGGGGCGATCACCGCGGTCCACCCGCGTGTGCCGGGGCTCGCGCAACCGTTCGTGGAGAGCATCGAGATCGAGCCGGGCCGGATTACGGCTCATGAGAAGTTCTTCGCCGAATCCGACCCGTCCTGCTGCCCGGGCAACGACGCCGTCACGACCTGGACCTTCGACGGAACATCGCTGACACACGGACCGGCCGCCGTCGGCTGAGGCGTCAGCCCAGCAACGCCTGCCAGGTGGCCGTGAACTCGGGGAACGTCTTGCCCACCGTTTCCGGGTCCTCGACCTCCACGCCCGGCACGCGCAGGCCCAGCACGGCCGCCGCCATCACCAGCCGGTGGTCCTCGTAGGTGTGGAACACGCCGCCGTGCAGCGGGGCGGGGGTGATCGCCAGGCCGTCCGCGGTCTCGGTCACCCCCGCGCCCAGCGCGGACAGCTCCGTCGCGAGCGCCGCCAGCCGGTCGGTCTCGTGGCCGCGCAGGTGCGCCACGCCCGAGATCACCGAAGGCCCGTCGCCGAAGCACAGCATCGCCGCGACCACCGGCGTCAGCTCGCCGACCTCGTGCAGGTCCAGCCGCGCGGCGCGGACCTCGCCCGTACCGGTGACGGTCAGGCCGGTCTCGTCCAGCTCCACGCGCTGCCCCAGCTCGGTCAGCAGGCTGCGCAGCCAGTCACCCGGCTGCGTGGTGTGCTGCGGCCAGCCCTCGACGCGCACCGTGCCCCCGGCGACCGCCGCCGCGGCGACGAACGGGGCCGCCGTCGACAGGTCCGGCTCCACCTCGTACTCCGGGCAGCTCAACGCCGTCGCGGGCACGTGGAACTCCACACCGGACCGTTCGGGCGCGGCACCGAAGCGGCGCAAGAGGTCCAGCGTCATCGCGATGTGCGGCTCGCTCGGCGGCGCGTCGCCCACCAGGCGCACCGTCACGCCCGACTCGAACGCCGGCGCGGCCAGCAGCAGCGCCGACAGGAACTGGCTCGACGCGCTGGAGTCCAGCTCGACCTTGCCGCCCGCGATCCCGCCGTGCCCGCGCACCGTGAACGGCGGCGCGCCGCGCCCCTCGTCCTCGACGTCCAGGCCGAGGTCACGCAGCGCCCGCAGCAGCGGCGCGATGGGACGGCGGCGGATCGCCTCGTCCCCGTCGAACAGCACCGGCCGCGAACCCAGGCCCGCCAGCGCCGGGGTGAACCGCGCGACCGTGCCCGCGTTGCCGAGCACCACGGACGCCGGTTCGGTGCCCTCCGGCGCAAGCGGCGAGACGAGGACGTCGTCCCCGCGCCGCTCCACGCCGCCGCCCAGCGCGGTCAGCGCGCCCTGCATCAGCCGGGCGTCGCGGGAGTCGAGCGGCCTGCGCACGAGCGTCGGAGCCGCCGACAGCGCCGCCAGCACGAACGCCCGGTTCGTGATCGACTTCGAGCCGGGGACGCGGACGCTCGCGTCCAGCGGGCCGGGGGCGGTGGGGGCGGTCCAGGTGTTTCCCGACACGACGGGGCCTCTCCTTCGGGCATCGTTCCTGCTCACATCGAACTACGTGGGCGAGGCAGCGGCGCGTCCGGGTCCTCGTGCGATAAGGTGGAAGCCCGTGGGACTTCAGCCGCGGACAGCCAAGTACGTCTTTGTCACCGGAGGCGTCGCCTCCTCCCTGGGTAAGGGACTCACGGCCTCGAGCCTGGGTCAACTCCTTACCGCGCGTGGCCTCCGGGTCACGATGCAGAAACTCGACCCGTACCTCAACGTCGACCCCGGGACGATGAACCCGTTCCAGCACGGCGAGGTGTTCGTGACCGAGGACGGGGCCGAGACCGACCTCGACATCGGGCACTACGAGCGGTTCCTCGACCGCGACCTCACCGGATCGGCGAACGTCACCACGGGCCAGGTCTACTCCGAGGTCATCGCCAAGGAACGGCGCGGTGAGTACCTCGGCGACACCGTCCAGGTCATCCCGCACATCACCGACGAGATCAAGCGGCGCATCATGGCGGTCGCGGAGTCCGACGGCACCGGCCAGCGGCCCGACGTGGTCATCACCGAGGTCGGCGGCACCGTCGGCGACATCGAGTCCCTGCCGTTCCTGGAGGCCTGCCGCCAGGTGCGGCACGAGATCGGCCGCGACAACTGCTTCTTCCTGCACGTGTCGCTGGTGCCCTACCTGGCCCCCTCCGGCGAGCTGAAGACCAAGCCCACCCAGCACTCCGTGGCCGCGCTGCGCAACATCGGCATCCAGCCCGACGCGCTGGTGTGCCGCGCCGACCGCGACCTGCCCGACGACCTCAAGCGCAAGATCGGGCTGATGTGCGACGTCGACACCGAGGCCGTCATCGCGTGCCCCGACGCGTCGTCCATCTACGACATCCCGAAGGTGCTGCACCGCGAGGCGCTGGACGCCTACGTCGTGCGCCGCCTCGACCTGCCCTTCCGCGACGTGGACTGGACGGTGTGGGGCGACCTGCTCGACCGCGTGCACAACCCGTCCGAGACCGTCCGGATCGCGCTGGTGGGCAAGTACATCGACCTGCCCGACGCCTACCTGTCGGTCACCGAGGCGCTGCGCGCGGGCGGCTTCGCCCACCGCGCCAAGGTCGAGATCAAGTGGGTCGCCTCCGACCTCGCGACCACGCCGTCCGGCGCCGCGCAGGCCCTGTCCGATGTGGACGGTGTGCTCGTGCCGGGCGGGTTCGGCGTGCGCGGGATCGAGGGCAAGATCGGCGCCATCACCTACGCCCGCACGCGCGGCATCCCGGTGCTGGGCCTGTGCCTCGGCCTGCAGTGCATGGTGATCGAGGCGGCGCGCAACCTCGCGGGCATCGAGGGCGCCAACTCGGCGGAGTTCGACGAGGGCACCAAGCACGCCGTGATCTCCACGATGGCAGACCAGAAGGACGTCATCGCGGGCGAGCGCGACATGGGCGGCACGATGCGCCTGGGCGCGTACCCGGCGAAGCTGCTGCCCGGCTCGCAGGTGGCGAAGGCCTACGCCAGCACGAACGTGTCCGAGCGGCACCGGCACCGCTACGAGGTCAACAACTTCTACCGCAAGCAGCTGGCCGACGCGGGCCTGGTGTTCTCCGGCACCTCCCCGGACGACCGGCTGGTGGAGTTCGTGGAGCTGCCGGAGGAGGTGCACCCGTTCTTCGTCGGCACGCAGGCGCACCCCGAGCTGAAGAGCCGCCCGACCCGGCCGCACCCGCTGTTCGACGCGTTCATCGCCGCCGCCGTGAAGTACCGCACCGCCGACCGGCTGCCGGTCGAGCTGCCCGAGCCCACGGGCGTGCGCTGATGGCGCCGGGGGAGCACGAGTTCGAGGTCGTGTCCTCCCAGGACGTCCACATCGGACACGTGGTGGGGCTGCGGGTCGACGACGTGCGCATGCCGGGCGGCTCCGTCGCCAAGCGCGAGGTGGTCGAGCACCTCGGCGCCGTCGCGATCTGCGCGGTCGACGACGAGGGCGCGGTGACGCTGATCCACCAGTACCGGCACCCGCTGGGCCGCCGCATCTGGGAGCTGCCCGCCGGGTTGCTCGACGCCGAGGGCGAGTCCCCGGTGGAGGCGGCGAAGCGGGAGCTGGTCGAGGAGGCGGGCGTCGAGGCCGAGCGCTGGGAGACGCTCGTCGACGTCGCGGCGTCGCCGGGGTTCACCGACGAGGTGGTGCGGGTGTTCCTCGCCCGCGGGGTGTCCGAAGTGGACCGCGCGGAGCTGGGGCACGACGACGAGGAAGCCGATCTCGTGGTGCACAAGGTGCCGCTCGCCGAGGCGGTGCGCATGGCGCTGGCCGGGGAACTGGTCAACGGCGCCACCGTCGCCGGTGTGCTCGCCGCGCACGCGGTGCTGACGGGCGCGGCGGCTGCCCGCCCGGCCGACGCGGAGTGGCGAGACCGTCCCCACACCTTCGCGAAGCGCTCTCGGTAACCGTTCCGCTACCGCTGTCACCCGGCTAGGGTGGCGCGCGTGGCGAACTCGGGCGGTCTCCCGGTGACCCAGGTGGTCGCGGCCTACCTCGATCACCTGGCGGTCGAGCGGGGGACCGCCCGCAACACGCTGGACAGCTACGCGCGCGACCTCCGCCGCTACGCCGCCCACCTCGAGCGGCAGGGCGTCACCGACTTCCGGCGGATCACCGAAGCCGAGGTGACGGGCTTCGGCGCGGCGCTGCGCGAGGGCGACGACGAGCACCCGCCGCTCGCCGCGTCCTCCGCCGCGCGGGCCCTCGTCGCGGTGCGCGGGCTGCACCGCTTCGCCCACGTCGACGGCCTCACCGAGGACGACCCGGCGCGCGAGGTCCGGCCGCCCGCGGCGGCGAAACGGCTGCCGAAGGCGCTGCCGGTGGACGACGTGCTGCGGCTGCTCGACATGCCCGCCGCCGACGGCGAACGCCCGCTGCGCGACCGCGCGCTGCTGGAGCTGCTGTACTCCACCGGTGCCCGGATCTCCGAAGCCGTCGGGCTCGACCTCGGCGACATCGACCGGACCGAGCGCACCGTCCTGCTCGACGGCAAGGGCGGCAAACAGCGGCTGGTGCCCATCGGCAGGCCGGCCGTCGAGGCGCTGGAGGCCTACCTCGTGCGCTCCCGCCCGGTGCTCGCTTCGCGGGGCAGGGGGACGGCTGCGCTGTTCCTCAACGCGCGCGGCACCCGCCTTTCGCGGCAGAGCGCGTGGCAGGTGCTGAAGACGAACGCGGAACGCGCCGGGCTGTCCGCCAGCGTCTCGCCGCACACGCTGCGTCACTCCTTCGCGACCCATCTGCTGGAGGGCGGTGCGGACGTCCGGGTGGTCCAGGAGCTGCTCGGGCACGCTTCGGTGACCACGACCCAGGTCTACACCCTCGTCACGGTGAACACGCTCCGTGAGATATATGCTACGGCTCATCCTCGAGCGCTCGGGTAGAACCCGAACGATCTCGGCGAGCCGCTTTGGCGACAATCGCCCCGCGCAATAGGCTTCAGCGGACCCGTCGAACGAGGAGTTTTCGCGCCATGTCGACAGAGCAGCAGCCATCGGACCGGACGGTCGCTGCCAGGTCGGCGGCCGCGAACCTTGATTTGAAGATCGCGACAGAGGGAGAGCCCGAGGCTGTGGACACGGCCGTGCAGCCCGGCAAGGTGAACGGGAAACCACTGGTGGGACCGACCGGCAGACCGCTGCGGGAGATACCGGACCCACCGCTGCTCGACAAGCACGGTCCCGCGACCGTGCTCGCGATGTGCAACCAGAAGGGCGGGGTCGGCAAGACCACCTCGACGATCAACCTCGGCGCCGCGCTGGCCGAGTACGGCCGCCGCGTGCTGCTGGTCGACTTCGACCCGCAGGGCGCGCTGTCGGTGGGCCTCGGCGTGCAGCCGCACGAGCTGGACCGCACCGTCTACAACGCGATCATGGAACGCTCCGTGACCGCCGACGACGTGCTGCGCCACACCAGCGTCGAGGGCATGGACCTGCTGCCGAGCAACATCGACCTGTCTGCCGCCGAGGTGCAGCTCGTCGCCGAGGTCGGGCGCGAGCACACGTTGCTCCGGGTCCTGCAACCGGTGCTGTCGGGCTACGACTATGTTCTGGTCGACTGCCAGCCATCGCTCGGGTTGCTCACGGTGAACGCGCTCACGGCCGCCGACGGCGTGATCATCCCGCTGGAGTGCGAGTTCTTCAGCCTGCGTGGCGTGGCTTTGTTGATCGACACGATCGAGAAGGTACGCGAGCGCTTGAACCCCAAACTGGACATCACCGGCATCCTCGCCACCATGTTCGACCCCCGCACCCTCCATTCGAGAGAGGTCATGGCGCGGGTCGTGGAGGCGTTCGGTGAAACCGTGTTCGACACGGTCATCAACCGCACCGTGCGGTTCCCCGAGACCACCGTGGCGGGTGAGCCGATCACCCGCTGGGCGCCCAAGTCCGCCGGCGCGATGGCGTATCGCGCGCTGGCCCGCGAGGTGATCGCTCGGTGAGCAGGCGAGCCTCCCTGCCCGGGGCCTCGGAACTCTTCCGCCTGACCAGCAGTCCCGCGCTCGAGCCCGTGCCGGCCCCGTCCGCGCCGGAGAAGCCCGCGGACCCGCAGCGGGACCAGCTCGGCCGCGCCGCGACGCGGCGGGGGTCCGGACGGCAGAAGCACGACTCGAAGATCACCGTGTACGTCTCGGGTGACGAACTGGTCGCGATGGAACAGGCGCGGCTCGCGCTGCGCGCCCAGCACGGACTGGTGATCGACCGCGGGCGCCTGGTGCGCGAGGCGGTCGCGGTGCTGCTCGCCGACTTCGAGCAGCACGGGCCGGACTCGGTGCTGGTGCAGCGGTTGCGGGAGCACGAGTTCGACAGTGAGGAAGCCACCGGGTCGTGACCAGTCCAGGGGAACCGGCTCAGGCTGCTGAGCCGGAGCCCGGGGCCGAAGAGAGCCCGGCTGCGAAGTTCAAGGTGCGCCTGTCGAACTTCGAGGGGCCCTTCGACCTGCTGCTGCAGCTCATCTCGCAGCACCAGCTCGACGTCACCGAGGTCGCGCTGCACCAGGTCACCGACGACTTCATCGCCTACACGCGGGCGCTGGGGGCGGACTGGGACCTGGACGAGACCACGGAGTTCCTCGTCGTCGCGGCCACGCTGCTCGACCTCAAGGCCGCGCGGCTGCTGCCCGCGGCCGAGGTCGAGGACGAGGAGGACCTCGCGCTGCTGGAGGCGCGGGACCTGCTGTTCGCGCGCATCCTGCAGTACCGGGCGTACAAGCAGGTGGCGGAGCTGTTCGCCGAGCTGGAGGCCGGGGCGCTGCGCCGGTACCCGCGCTCGGTGGCGATGGAGGAGCGGTACCTCGGGTTGCTGCCGGAGGTCATGCTGGGGGTGAGCCCGGAGAAGTTCCGGGAGATCGCGCTGGCGGTGTTCCGGCCGAAGCCGCCGCCCACGGTGTCGCTCGACCACCTGCACATGGGCCGCGTGTCGGTGCGCGAGCACGCGGCGGTGCTGCGGGTGCGGCTGGCGTCCGCCGGGACCGCGACCTTCGGCGAGCTGGTTTCGGACTGCGAGCACACCATCGAGGTGGTGGCCCGGTTCCTGGCGCTGCTGGAGTTGTACCGGGAGGCCTCGGTGCAGTTCGAGCAGGCCGAGGCGCTGGGGGCGCTCACCGTGCGGTGGACGGGCGGGTCGGTGGAGAAGGCGGCGGAAGCGGCCGAGGCCGACCGGGCCCGCGCTGAGGAAGAGGAGTACGGGTGAACCCGGAGGAACGACCGGTGGATCTGGACGCGCTCGGCGCGCCGGGTGGGGCGCCGGAGGCGGTGGAGCCGGAGGCGGAGCCGGTGGAGGCGGTGGCGGTGGAGCCGCAGGCGATGGCCGCGGAGCCGGAGGCGCGCGGCGCGGTGCCGGAGGCGGTGGAGGCGGAGCCGGAGGCGGCGGCCGCAGAGCCGGAGGCGACGGCCGCAGAGCCGGAGGCGCGCGGCGCGGAGGCGGAGCCGCGGGCGGAGGCGCCCGGCGCGCAGGCCGCGGAGCGGGGGCCGGAGGCGCCCGGCGCGCAGGCGCAGGCCGGTGCCGACCCCGCGGAGCGGGAGCCGGAGGTGGAGCCCGCGGAGCCGGAGGCGGCGGCACCTGGCGGGGCGCCCGCGGAGCGGGAGCCGGAGGTGCTTGGTGCGGTGGCGGCCGGGGAGCGGCAGGTCGAGCCGGAGGCGGAGCCCGCGGAGCGGCGCGAGGCGGCGCCTGGCGGGGCGCCCATGGCGCCCGCAGAACGGCGCGACGAGGCTGGGCCGGAGGCGCGCGGCGCGGACGCTGCGGCGCCTGGCACGGAGGCGGAGGCAGAGGCCGGTGCCGACCCCGCGGAGCGGGGGCCGGAGGCGGAGGCTGCGCAGGCGGCGGCGCCCGGCGGGGCGCTCGCGGAGCGGAGCGCGGCGGCGGAGGCCTCCGAGCCGACCGAAGCGACCGGTCACGGCGAGGCGACCGAGCCCGCCGAGGCGATCCTGCCCAGCGAAGCCTCGGAGCCGAATGAAGCTGCGGAATCGGCCGGAGCCTTCGCGTCCGGCGAAGTCGCCATGCCCAGCGAAGCCTCCGAGCCGCCCGAAGCTGCGGAACCGGCCGAAGCCCCCGCCCCTGGCGAAGCCCCCGAACCGGGCGAGGTGCCCGGCGAAGCCGCCCTGCCCACCGAAGCCAACCCCGGAGACGACGACACCCCCGACGACACCCCCGAGGACACCACCTTCACCCTCGACCGGTCCCCCGATCTCACCTCCGACGAGGCCCTCGAGGCGGCACTGGAGGCGCTCCTGCTCGTCGTCGACTCGCCTGCCAGTGAGGAGTCGCTCGCCGAGGCGGTGGACCAGTCGGTCTCGCGCGTGGCGCAGACCCTGCGCACCATGTCCGAACGCCTCACCGCCCGGGGCAGCGGCATCGACCTGCGACGCGTCGGCGAGGGGTGGCGGTTCTTCACCCGGGACACCTACGCCCCCTTCGTCGAGAAGCTCCTCCTCGACGGCCAGCGTTCCAAGCTCACGCGCGCCGCGCTGGAGACGCTCGCCGTCATCGCCTACCGCCAGCCCGTCACGCGCTCGCGCGTCGCGGCCGTGCGGGGCGTCAACGTCGACGGCGTGATCCGCACCCTCCTCGCCCGCGGTCTGATCGAGGAGGCCGGAACCGACCCGGAGACGGGTGGCACCCTGTATGTCACCACAGAATTGTTCCTCGAGCGGCTCGGGCTCGCGTCGTTGCACGACCTGCCCCCGATCGCCCCGTTGCTACCGGAAGTGGACGCGATCGATGACATCTGACGAATCACCCGAAGGCGTGCGCCTGCAGAAGGTGCTGGCCAAGGCGGGCGTCGCCTCGCGGCGCGCCGCCGAGGAACTGATCGTGCAGGGCCGGGTGAGCGTCGACGGCAAGACCGTGCGGGAACTCGGCCGCCGCGTGGACCCCGACAAGGCGGTCATCCACGTCGACGGCACGCGCGTGATCCTGCGCGAGGACCTCGTCTACTACGCCCTCAACAAACCCAAGGGCGTGCACAGCACCATGGACGACGAGCAGGGCCGCCCCTGCGTCGGCGACTACGTGCGCGACCGCGCCGAGCGGCTGTTCCACGTGGGCCGCCTGGACGCCGAGACCGAGGGCCTGCTGCTGCTCACCAACGACGGCGACCTCGCGCACCGCCTGATGCACCCCTCCTACCACGTGCCCAAGACCTACCTCGCCGAGGTCGACGGCCTCGTCGCGCGCGGCCTCGGCAAACAGCTGCGCGCGGGCGTCGAGCTGGAGGACGGGCCGGTCAAGGTCGACGCGTTCCGGGTCAAGGACATGCAGGCCGGGCGCTCCCTGGTCGAGGTGGTGCTGCACGAGGGGCGCAAGCACATCGTGCGGCGGCTGCTGGCCGAGGTGGGCCACCCGGTCCGCAGCCTCGTGCGCACGGCGGTCGGCGAGGTGCAGCTCGGCAGCCAGAAGCCCGGCACCCTGCGCCGCCTGACCCGCCAGGAGGTCGGCAGCCTCTACCGCGCGGTCAACCTCTGACGGTGGCCGCCGCTACCATCGCCGGGTGACTTCCACCGAAACCGAGGCACTCGGCGTGCTGCGGCGCGTCTTCGGCTACGACTCCTTCCGGGGTGAGCAGGAGGCGATCGTCGAGCACGTCATCGGCGGCGGCGACGCCCTCGTGCTGATGCCGACCGGCGGCGGGAAGTCGCTGTGCTACCAGATCCCGTCGCTGGTGCGGCCGGGCGTCGGCGTGGTGATCTCGCCATTGATCGCGCTCATGCAGGACCAGGTGGACGCGTTGCGCGCGCTGGGCGTGCGGGCCGGGTTCCTGAACTCGACGCAGGACCACCAGCAGCGCCGCGAGGTCGAGCAGGCGTTCCTCGCCGGTGAGCTGGACCTGCTCTACCTCGCGCCGGAGCGGCTGCGGCTGGAGTCGACCGCCGAGCTGCTCGGCCGCGGCAAGGTCGCGTTGTTCGCCATCGACGAGGCGCACTGCGTCTCCCAGTGGGGGCACGACTTCCGGCCGGACTACCTCGCGTTGTCCGAGCTGCACGAGCGCTGGCCGGACATCCCGCGCATCGCGCTGACGGCCACCGCGACGGAGGCGACGCACGCGGAGATCGCCACGCGGCTGAACCTCACCGAGGCGCGGCACTTCGTGGCGAGCTTCGACCGGCCCAACATCCAGTACCGGATCGTGCCGAAGAACAGCCCGCAGAAGCAGCTGCTGGAGCTGTTGCGCACCGAGCACGCGGGGGACTCGGGCATCGTCTACTGCCTGTCGCGCGCGTCGGTGGAGAAGACGGCGGACTTCCTGGTGCAGAACGGGATCCCGGCGCTGCCGTACCACGCGGGGCTGGATTCGCGGACGCGTGCGGCCAACCAGGCGCGGTTCCTGCGCGAGGACGGGCTGGTCGTCGTCGCGACGATCGCGTTCGGCATGGGGATCGACAAGCCGGACGTGCGGTTCGTGGCGCACCTCGACCTGCCGAAGTCCGTGGAGGGCTACTACCAGGAGACGGGCCGCGCGGGCCGGGACGGGCTGCCGTCGACCGCGTGGCTGGCGTACGGGCTGCAGGACGTCGTGCAGCAGCGCAAGATGATCGACACCTCCGAGGGCGACGCGGCGCACCGCCGTCGGCTGAGCACGCACCTCGACGCGATGCTGGCGCTGTGCGAAACCGTCAATTGCCGCCGCGTGCAGCTGCTGAACTACTTCGGGCAGTCCGGTGAGCCGTGCGGCAACTGCGACACGTGCCTCGCGCCGCCGGAATCGTGGGACGGCACGGTGGCGGCGCAGAAACTCCTGTCCACTGTGTACCGGCTGCAGCACGAGCGGCGGCAGAAGTTCGGTGCGGGGCAGATCATCGACATCCTGCTCGGCAAGCGCACCCCGAAGGTCACGCAGCACCGGCACGACGAGCTGACCGTGTTCGGCGTCGGCGCGGAGCTGGGCGAGGGCGAGTGGCGCGGGGTCATCCGGCAGCTGCTGGCGCAGGGCCTGCTCGCCGTGGAGGGCGACTACGGCACGCTGGTGCTCACCGAGGCGAGCGGCGAGGTGCTGGGCCGCAAACGCGAGGTGCGCCTGCGCCGCGAGGTGAAGCGCGAACGCGCCCCGCGCGAGGCGAAGCCGAAGACCGCCGCCGCGGACCTGCCCGCCGAGGCGGCGCCGCTGTTCGAGCGGCTGCGGGAATGGCGTGCCGTGACGGCGAAGGACCAGGGTATCCCGGCGTACGTCGTATTCCACGACGCGACCCTGCGGCAGATCGCGACCCAGCGGCCGTCGACCCTCGCCGAGCTCGGCGGGGTCAGCGGCGTGGGGGAGAACAAGCTCGCCCGGTACGGCGAGCAGATCCTCGAGGTGCTCGCGGCGGAGTGAGGCTCAGCCGCCGTAGGGGCGGGTGATGATCTCCAGCTGGTGGTTGTCGGGGCTGGCCCAGTAGACGCCGCGGCCGCCGTCGTTGTGGTTGATCTCGCCCGCCTGCCTGCGGAACGGATCGGCCCAGTACTCCAGGCTCCTGCTGGTGATCCGCTCGAAGATGCGGTCGAACTCGTCCTCGCTGACGAGGAACGCGTAGTGCTGCGGGTGCACGGGCCCGTCGACCTCGACCACGTCGAGCGAGACCTCGTTGTCCGTCTGCAGGACGAGGAACGGCCCGTACGGCTTCGGTTCCGGCAGGCCCAGGATCTCCGCGAAGAACGTGGCGGTGGCCCGCCGGTCGGTGGCCTCGACGATCGTGTGGTTCAACTGCACGGACATGACGCGGCTCCTTCCGGTCTCCTCCTGCCGATCGTCCTCTCCCGCGGCGGCCGGGGCTAGCTCGCCGTCGCGGTCTCCGTGCGCGTCGCCTTGCGTTGGAGCGCCTTGGCGATCGGCTCCACGATGCGGGCCGCCGTCGGGCCGAGGATCGCCATCAGCAGGACGTACGCCGTGGCCAGTGCCGCCAGTTCGTCGGTCACCGCGCCCGCCGTCACCGCCAGGCCCGCGATCACGATCGAGAACTCGCCCCGCGCCACCAGCGCCGCACCGGCCCTGGCGCGGCCCAGCTTCCCGACCCCCTGGCGCCGGGCGGCCCACCAGCCCGTGGCCACCTTCGTGGCCGTCGTGACGACCGCCAGCACCACCGCCCAGCCCAGCACGGGCGGGATCGACGCGGGGTTGGTGTTGAGCCCGAACACCACGAAGAACACCGCGGCGAACAGGTCCCGCAGCGGCTCCAGCAGGTGCGTGGCGTTCTCGGCCGTGGACCCGGAGATCGCGATGCCCAGCAGGAACGCGCCCACCGCGGCCGACACCTGCATCGCCGACGCGAGCCCCGCCACGAGCAGCGCCGCGCCCAGCACCTTGAGCAGGAACACCTCGCGGTCGTCGGAGTCGACGATCGCCGAGACGTAGCGGCCGAACTTCAGCGCGATCACCAGCACCACGGTGATCACCAGCAGCGAGATGCCCACCGCCTCCATGCCGCCGAGCAGGCTCACGCCCCCGAGCACGGCGGTGAGGATCGGCAGGTACAGCGCCATCGCCAGGTCCTCGAACACCAGGATCGACAGCACGACCGGCGTCTCCCGGTTACCGAGCCGCCCGAGGTCGCCGAGGACCTTCGCGATGATGCCGGAGGAGGAGATGTAGGTGACGCCCGCCATCACCATCGCGCCCACCACACCCCAGCCCAGCAGCAGCGCGACGAGTGCCCCCGGCGCGGCGTTCAGGACGATGTCCAGCACGCCGGCCAGCCACGAGCGCTTGAGGCCGGTGAACAGCTCGGCCGCCGAGTACTCCAGCCCCAGCAGCAACAGCAGCAGCACGACGCCGATCTCGCTGGCGAGGTGCGTGAAACCGCCGATGTCCTGCAGCGGGATGAGCCCGCCCTGGCCGAAGGCGAGCCCGCCCAGCAGGTACAGCGGGATGGGCGACATGCCGACGCGCCCGGCGAGCCTGCCGAGCACGCCGAGTGCGAAGAAGACGGCGCCGAGTTCGATGAGGGAGAGCGCGGTGTGGTCCATTTATCCGTTCTTCAGGATCTTCTGGGCGTTCTCGAGGCCTTCGGCGGTGCCGACGGCCACGAGCAGGTCGCCCGCGGTGAACGTGAACTCCGGCGTGGGGGACGGGTGCACCTGCCCGGCGCGCATCACCGCGACGACGGACACGCCGGTGCGCGTGCGCAGCGCGGTGTCACCGAGCGTCCTGCCGTCGAAGGGCGCGTTCGCCTTGATCGGCAGCTGCCGCGTGTTGATGCCGGGCACCTCGCGGTGCTCCTCGGTCAGCTGCGCGACGAGCTGGGGCGCGCCCAGCAGGTTCGCCAGCGCGCCCGCCTCGTCGACGGTCAGCGGCAGCGACGCGAGGCAGGCGTCGGGGTCGTCGGACTTGGACACGATCAGCTCGATCTGCCCGTCGCGGTGCGTCACCACGCCCACCCGCCGGCCGTTGCGGATGGCGAAGTCCTTGCGCACCCCGATGCCGGGGAGGGGAGTCACTTCCACGTTCACGCCTACCCACGCTACCTGTTTTGCCCGTTTCGGCCCGGTGGGGGGAAGCAGCCGCCAGCCAGGCAGAATGGCAGGCGGTGTGCAACGGCTTCGGGAGGCGAGGAGAGCAGTGGGAGCGGGAGCCCTACGGGGAGTGGTCGCGCTGGACGGTCCGTCCGGGACCGGGAAGACCACGGTCGCGCGCAAGCTCGCCCAGCGCCTGAGTGCCGGTTACCTCGACACCGGGGCGATGTACCGGGTGATCACGCTCGCCGTCCTGCGCGCGGGCGTGGACCCGGCCGACGCCGCGGCCGTGACGGCGGTGGCGAAGGACACGGAGTTCAGCGTCGGCACCGACCCGGAGCGGCCGAGCGTCGCACTGGGCGCGGAGGACGTGTCCGCCGCGATCCGCGGCAACGACATCAACCACGCCGTGTCGCCGGTGTCGGCCGTGCCCGCCGTGCGGGAGCTGCTGGTCGCCCGGCAGCGCCGGATCATCGACGAGGTGCTGGCCGTCGTCGGTGGCATCGTCGTCGAGGGCAGGGACATCGGCACGGTCGTCGCGCCGGACGCCCCGCTCAAGGTCTTCCTCACCGCCTCGCCCGAGGTCCGCGCCGCGCGCCGCAGCGCGCAGGACACCGCCGCCGGCCGGGAGAGCAGCCAGGCCGACGCCCGCGCCTCGGTGGACCGGCGCGACCGGCTGGACTCCAGCCGCGCCGCGTCGCCGCTGCGGCCCGCCGAGGACGCCGTGCACCTGGACACCTCGGAACTGGAGATCGACCAGGTGATCGTCGCGCTGCGGGAGCTGGCGGACCACCGCGGGCTGCTCGACTGCGCCGCGGAGGCCACGCGGTGAGTGCCACGGGCCTGCCCGAAGGCGCGTCCGGCAGGCTGCACGACTTCAGCCGGGTGCTGGGCAAGGTGCTGTTCCGGCCCGCCTACCGGATCCGGATCCGCGGGCTGGAGCGCGTGCCGCGCACCGGCGGGGTGCTGCTCGTCGCCAACCACAGCTCGATGGTCGAACCGCAGCTCATCTTCGGAATGCTGCCGCGGCGCTCGGTGTTCCTCGTCAAGGAGGAGATGTTCTCAGGGGCCGTGGGGTGGTTCCTCCGGCGGATCGGCCAGGTGCCGGTCCGCCGGGGTGAACCCGACCGGGCGCCGCTGCTGACGTTGTCGCGGATCCTGCGCGAAGGCGGGCTCGTCGGGGTGTTCCCCGAGGGCACGCGGGGCGACGGGGACGTGACGACGGCCGAGCGCGGCGCGGCGTGGCTCCTGCGGGGCGCGGACGCCGTGGTGCTGCCGGTCGCGGTCCGCGGCACGCGACGGCCGCCTGGTAGCGGGCGCCGCTTCCGGCCCCGGGTGGACGTGCTGGTCGGGGAGCCGTTCCGGCTCGACGTCGGCAAGGGCCGCACCGGGCTGACCGAAGCCACCGAAAGGGTGCGCGGCGAACTCGCCGCGCTCGTGCGCGAGCTGGACGACCAGCGGGCGCGGACAGAGAAAGCGAAGGCATGACAGAGGTAGACGGGGCCGACGGCTCCTGGTCGGACGAGGCCGAGTTCGCCGCGCTCGACGCGCAGGTCGAGGACGCGGCGGCCGACGAGGAAACGCTGCTGGCCCAGCCGGTGCTGGCGGTGGTCGGCCGTCCCAACGTGGGCAAGTCCACGCTGGTCAACCGCATCCTGGGGCGGCGCGAGGCCGTCGTGCAGGACGTGCCGGGCGTGACACGGGACCGTGTGGCCTACGACGCGCTGTGGAACGGCCGCCGGTTCACCGTGGTCGACACGGGTGGCTGGGAGCCGGGCGCGAGCGGGCTGCAGGGCGCGGTCGCGGCGCAGGCGGAGCTGGCCATGGCCACCGCGGACGCGGTGCTGCTCGTCGTGGACGCCTCCGTCGGGGCGACCACGACGGACGAGGCGGTCGCGAAGGTGCTGCGCCGGTCCAAGCGGCCGGTGCTGCTGGCCGCGAACAAGGTGGACGACAACCGGCTGATACCCGACGTGGCGTCGCTGTGGTCGCTGGGTCTCGGCGAGCCGATGCCGGTCAGCGCGCTGCACGGCCGCAGCTCGGGCGACCTGCTCGACGCGATCGTCAAGGCGCTGCCGGAAGCGCCGCGGGACGGCGAGCGCACGGCGGGGCCGCGGCGCGTGGCGCTCGTCGGCAAGCCGAACGTGGGCAAGTCGAGCCTGCTCAACAAGCTCACCGGCGAGGAGCGCTCGGTCGTCGACTCGGTGGCGGGCACGACCGTCGACCCGGTGGACTCGCTCGTCGAGCTGGACGGGCAGACGTGGCGGTTCGTGGACACCGCGGGCCTGCGCAAGCGCGTGCACACCGCGAGCGGCACCGAGTACTACGCGTCGCTGCGCACGAAGGCCGCGATCGACTCCGCCGAGGTCGCGATCGTGCTGCTGGACGCGAGCGAACCACTGTCCGAACAGGACCTGCGGGTGCTGACCATGGTCGTCGAGGCCGGGCGCGCGTGCGTGCTGGCGTTCAACAAGTGGGACCTCGTCGACGAGGACCGGCGGCACCAGCTGGAGCGGGAACTGGACCGCGGCCTGGTGCGTGTGCCGTGGGCGCAGAAGGTGAACATCTCCGCGCTGACCGGGCGTTCGGTGCGCAAGCTCGCCCCGGCGCTGCGCACGGCGCTGGAGTCGTGGGACCGCCGCGTGTCCACCGGGCAGCTCAACAGCTGGCTGTCGGAGCTGATCGCGGCCACCCCGCCGCCCGTGCGGGGCGGCAAGCAGCCGAAGGTGCTGTTCGCGACGCAGGCCGCGATCCGGCCGCCGACGCTCGTGTTGTTCACCACCGGTTTCCTGGAGGCGGGCTACCGCCGCTTCATCGAGCGGAAGTTCCGCGAGCGCTTCGGTTTCGAGGGCAGCCCGGTGCGGATCAACGTCCGGGTGCGCGAGAAGAAGGCCCGCGGCAAGAAGGGCAAGTGACCGCCCCGCGATCTTGAGTTCACCTTCCGGTAAACTGGACGGTCGCACCGGGCGCCTCACCGCAGGAGAGCAAGCCCGACTTGTTCCGAAAGGTGAGTGACGGGCCTTGCTGCCTGCGCTGGAAACGTCCCTGCCCGCCCTCGACACCCGGCCGAAAGCGCTGTTCCGGACCGGCCTGCCCGCCGCCGAGCGCACCCTGCTCGACGTCTTCGCCGAAACCGTCGCGCGCCACCCCGGTGCCGACGCCCTCGACGACGGGCAGCGGGTGCTCAGCTACCGCAGGCTCGCCGAGGAGGTCGACGCGCTGCGGCAGCGGCTCGCGGACGCCGGGGTCGGCGTCGGTGACCGGGTCGGCGTGCGGATCTCGTCCGGCACCGCCGAGCTGTACGTCGCGATCCTCGCCGTGCTCGCCGCGGGTGCGGCGTACGTGCCGGTGGACGCCGACGACCCGGACGAGCGCGCGGAGCTGGTGTTCGGCGAGGCCGGCGTGTGCGCTGTGCTCACCGACGGCGGCACGCTGACCCGCCACGCCGCGCCGTCCGGCGCGCCGGGCGTTCCCGGCCCCGCGGATGACGCGTGGATCATCTTCACCTCCGGTTCGACAGGCAAGCCGAAGGGCGTGGCGGTACCGCACTCCGCGGCGGCCGCGTTCGTCGACGCCGAGGCCGGGTTGTTCCTGGCCGACGAGCCGATCGGGCCCGGGGACCGGGTGCTGGCGGGGCTGTCGGTCGCGTTCGACGCCTCGTGCGAGGAGATGTGGCTGGCGTGGCGGCACGGCGCGTGCCTGGTGCCCGCACCGCGGTCGCTCGTGCGCACCGGCGTGGACCTGGGCCCGTGGCTGGTGGCGCAGGGCATCACGATCGTCTCGACCGTGCCGACGCTGGCCGCGCTGTGGCCGGCCGAGGCGCTGGAGGACGTGCGGCTGCTGATCTTCGGCGGCGAGGCGTGCCCGCCGGAGCTGGCCGAGCGCGTCGCCGTGGAGGGCCGCGAGGTGTGGAACACCTACGGCCCGACCGAGGCGACCGTCGTCGCGTGTGCCGCGCCGCTGACCGGTGACGGTCCGGTGCGGATCGGGCTGCCGCTGCTGGGCTGGCAGCTCGCCGTGGTGGACGAGCACGACGAGCCGGTCCCGATGGGGGAGACCGGGCAGCTCGTGATCGGTGGCGCCGGGCTGGCGCGCTACCTGGACCCGGTGAAGGACGCCGAGAAGTACGCGCCGCTGCCCGCGCTGGGCTGGTCCCGCGCGTACCGCAGCGGTGACGTCGTGCGGGCGGAGCCGGAGGGGCTGCTGTTCCTCGGCCGCGCGGACGAGCAGGTCAAACTGGGCGGCCGCCGCATCGAGCTGGGCGAGGTGGACGCCGCGCTGCAAGCGCTTCCCGGTGTCGCCGGTGCCGCGGCCGCGATCCGGAAGACCAAGGCGGGCAACCAGGTCCTCGTCGGGTATGTCGTGCCGTCCGGCGAGTTCGACGCCGACGCCGCCACCGCGTCGCTGCGGGACCGCCTGCCCGCCGCGCTCGTGCCGCTGCTGGCGGTGGTGGACGGGCTGCCCACGCGGACCTCGGGCAAGGTGGACAGGGCCGCGCTGCCGTGGCCGTTGTCCACTGTGGACGCTGATGGGCTGTCGGCGACCGAGCGCTGGCTCGCCGAGGGCTGGTCGGAGATCCTCGGCGTGTCGCCCGCGGACGCCGACGCCGACTTCTTCACGCACGGCGGTGGCAGTCTCACCGCCGCGCAGCTGATCGCGCGCATCCGGACCCGGCACCCGCAGGTGTCCGTGAGCGACATCTACCAGCACCCGACGCTGGGCGGCCTCGCCGCGCTGCTGGACGGGCTCGGCGAGACCGAGACCGCCCGCCGCGAGATCCGGGCGACGCCCCGTCGCGCGGGTGTCGTGCAGGCGTTGCTGATGGTGCCGTTGCTGGTGCTCGTGGGGTTGCGCTGGACCACCATCGCCGCCGCACTGTCCACTGTGCTCTCCGCGACAGGTGCCGCGTGGGCGCCGTCCGTGCCGTGGTGGTCGCTGGTGGCCGCGTGGCTGGTGCTGTTCAGCCCGGCCGGGCGGATCGGGATCGCCGCCGGCGGGGCGCGGCTGCTGCTGCGCGGGCTCCGGCCCGGCAGCTACCCCCGTGGTGGCAGTGTCCACTTGCGACTGTGGGCGGCGGAGAAGCTGGCCGAGTTCAGCGGCGCGGCCGGGATCTCCGGTGCCTCCTGGATGACGCACTACGCGAAGGCGCTGGGCGCGAAGATCGCCGACGACGTGGACCTGCACTCGCCGCCGCCGGTCACGGGCCTGCTCAAGCTCGGCCGGGGTGCGGCGATCGAGCCCGAGGTGGACCTGTCCGGGCACTGGGTGGACGGCGATCTCGTGCACATCGGCAAGATCCGCGTCGGCGCGGGCGCCAGGGTCGGCGCGCGGAGCACGCTGTTCCCCGGCTCCCGGATCGGCAAGGGCGCGGAGATCGCGGCGGGCTCGACCGTGCGGGGCGCCGTGCCCGCGGGGCAGCGCTGGGCGGGTTCGCCCGCGGTGCGCAGCGGCAAGGGCGCGCTGCGCTGGCCGTCGAGCCGCCCGCCGCGGTCGAGGCGCTGGGCTTGGACGTACGAGGCGACGTCGGTGCTGCTGGGCCTGCTGCCCGCGGCCGCGGCGGTGCCGGGGATCGCGCTGGTCGCCTGGGCCGCGCCGTCCGTGGGCGCGATGCTCGCGGTCACCCCGCTCGCGACCGTCGCGTACTTCGTCACATACGCGCTGCTGGTGCTGGCCGGCGTGCGCGCGCTCGGCGTCGGCATGGTCGAGGGCTACCACCCCGTGCACGGACGGCTCGCCTGGCAGGTGTGGGCGACCGAGCGGCTGATGGACCTGGCGCGCACGGCGTTGTTCCCGCTGTACGCCAGCCTGTTCACGCCGGTGTGGCTGCGCCTGCTCGGCGCGAAGGTCGGCCGGGACGCCGAGATCTCGACCGTGCTGGCGCTGCCGAAGATGACCAAGGTCGACGACGGGGCGTTCCTGGCCGACGACACGATGGTCGCGAGCTACGAACTCGGGCACGGCTGGCTGCACGTCGCGCCCGCGCGCATCGGCAAGCAGGCGTTCCTCGGCAACTCCGGGATCACCGCGCCCGGGCGCGCGGTGCCCAAGCGCGGGCTGGTGGGCGTGCTGTCGTCCGCGCCGCGCAAGGCGAAGAAGGGCTCGTCGTACCTCGGCATGCCGCCGATGCCGCTGCGACGCGCGGTGGAGGTCGCCGACTCCAGCCGCACCTACCGGCCGCCGCGGAAGCTGAAGCTCGCCCGGGCCGCCGTCGAGCTGTGCCGGATCGTGCCGGTGATGTGCGCCGTCGCGCTGGTCGTGCTGGTGCTCACGGGGCTCGGCTGGGCGTGGACGACCGCCGGGCTGTGGGCCGCCGTGCTGGCCGCGCCGGTGCTGCTGCTGGGCGCGGGGCTGGTCGCGGCGGGGCTCGCGACCGCCGCGAAGTGGTTGCTGGTGGGACGTTTCCGCACGGTCGACCACCCGCTGTGGAGCTCGTTCGTGTGGCGCAACGAGCTGGCCGACACGTTCGTCGAGGCACTGGCGGTGCCGTGGCTCGTCGGCCGGCTCGGCGGCACCCCGCTGCTGCCGCTGTGGCTGCGCACGATGGGCGCGCGGATCGGGCGCGGGGTGTGGCTGGAGACGTACTGGCTGCCGGAGGCGGACCTGGTCCGGCTCGGCGACGGCGCGACGGTCAACCGCGGTTGTGTCGTGCAGACGCACCTGTTCCACGATCGGATCATGAGCATGAGCGAGGTGACCCTCGCCGAGGGCGCGACCCTCGGCCCGCACGGCATCGTCCTGCCCGGCGCGAGCATCGGTGCGCGGACCACGATCGGCCCGGGGTCACTGGTGACGCGTGGGGACGCGGTGCCTGCCGACACGCGCTGGCTCGGGAACCCGATCTCGGCGTGGTGAGGGCGGCGCTGCCCTCGCACGGCAACGAGGGCTACCGGGTCGGGCACTACGACCTCGAACTGGACTACAAGATCGGGCCGAACCGGCTGTCGGCGCGGGCGAAGCTGGCCGCCTTCGCGCCGGAGCCGTTGTCCCGCTTCACACTCGACCTTTCCGGGTTCAAGGTCGCCGGGGTGCACGTCGACGGCCGGGCCGCGAAGTTCTCCCGTAGCGGGACGAAGCTGAGCGTGAAGCCAGCGCGGCCGGTGCACGGCGAGTTCACCGTGGAGATCCGGTATTCGGGCAACCCGAAGCCCGTCGGCGGCCGCTGGGGCGACATCGGCTGGGACGAGCTGACCGACGGGGTGCTGGTGGCGAGCCAGCCGATCGGGGCGCCGTCGTGGTTCCCGTGCAACGACCACCCGTCGGACAAGGCGTCGTACCGGGTCTCGGTGACGACGTCCTCGGCGTACGCGGTGCTGGTGACCGGTGACCTGGTGTCGCGGCGGGGCGGGGCCAGTACGACGACTTGGGTGTACGAGCGCCGCGAGCCGACGGCGACGTATCTGATGAGTGTCCAAATCGGACGGTACGAGGACCTGGCTTTCCCGGAGTCGCAACGGCTGGCCGTGCCGCGCTCGCTCGTCCCCGCGGCGCGTTACGACTTCGCGCGGCAGCCGGAGATGGCCGCGTTGTTCTCGCGGCTGTTCGGGCCGTACCCGTTCAGCGAGTACGTCGTCGTCGTGACCGAGGACGAGCTGGAGGACCCCGTCGAGGCACAGGGGATGGCGGTCTTCGGCAGCAACCACGTCGACGGGAAGCGGGGTTTCGAACGGCTGGTGGCGCACGAGCTGGCGCACCAGTGGTTCGGCAACAGCCTGACGATCGGGGACTGGCGGCACATCTGGCTCAACGAGGGCTTCGCGACGTACGCGGAGTGGTTGTGGTCGGCGGAGTCCGGTGGGCCGTCGACGGACGCCCTCGCCGCGCAGTGGCGGAAGCGGGTGGCCTCGCTGCCCGAGGACCTCGTGCTCGCCGACCCGGGCGAGGCGAACCTGTTCGACGAGCGCGTGTACAAGCGGGGTGCGCTGGCGCTGCACGCCCTGCGGGGGCTCGTCGGGGACGCCGCGTTCTTCGCCGTGCTGCGGTCGTGGGCCGAGGAACACCGGCACGGCACCGTGACGACGGAGGAGTTCCTGGCGCACGCTTCGGCCGTGGCCGGGCAGCCGCTGGGGGACTGGTTCAACGCTTGGCTGGCCTCTCCTGTGTTGCCAGGCTGAGCGACCGCTAGTTCGGCTCTCCGAGCGGCGTCGTCGTGAAGGGGCCGCCCACGTAGCGCGCCGCGTCGCCCGTGGGGGCGGGGTCGGTGATCTCCGCGGCGAACTTCTCGGCGTCGTCGAGGGGGCGGTAGCCCAGGGCCTCCGCCTCGGCGAGGGAGTAGATGCGGCGCGTGTTCGCCGAAACACCCCACACCACGCGGTAGCCCGGCGAAGGGCACGTCAGGCACGCCTCGAACAACCGACCCGCGTCGTCCGGGGACAGCCACGTCGACAGGCCCCGCACACCCGGCGGCCGCTCGAAACACGAACCGATCCGCACGCAGATCACGTCCATCCCGAACCGCGAGTGGTACAGGCTGCCCAGCGCCTCGATCGCCGCCTTGCTCACGCCGTAGAACGTGTCCGGCCGCGGCGTCGAGTCCGCGGGCAGCGCCTCCGTCACCCGCCGGAAACCCACGGCGTGGTTGCTCGACGCCAGCACCACCCGGGACACCCCCGCCCGCTGCGCCGCGTCGAGCACCACCTGCGAGCCGTTGATGTTCACGTCCAGCGTCTCGGCCCACGAGTTCTCGCGGCTGTGCCCGCCCAGGTGGATCACCGCGTCCACGTCACGGCACGCCTCCGCCATCACACCGGCGTCGGTGACCGAACCCGTCAGCACCTCGTCGGTGCCCTCGGGCTCCGGCGCGGTGATGTCCAGCAGCCGCAGCACCCGGTCCGGCCGGCGGAGCCGAGGACGCAGCAGGGTGGCGACGCCACCGGCGGCGCCCGTGATCAGTACGCGCATGCTGCTCCTCTCAACGGATCCCGGCGCGGCGCAGCTGCCGCCCCAGCTCGGCCGCGGTCTCGGCCAGCAGTTCCCCCACCCGCATCGCCTCGTCGTCGGTGACCTGGCCGACGGGGATCGAGCAGCTCATCGCGTCCGTGGCCGGGATGCGGTACGGCACCACCGCCGCGACGCAGCGCACCCCGGGCGTGCCTTCCTCGGTCTCCGAGGCGAAGCCGCGCTCCCGCGTCAGCTCGCACTCGGCCAGCAGGTCGTCGAGGTCGGTGATCGTCCGCGGCGTGAGCGCGGGCAGCTCGCCCGGCAGCAGCCCGGCGATCTCCTCCGGCGTCAGCTCCGCCAGCAGCGCCTTGCCCAGCGCCGTCGCGTACGCGGGCAGCGTGCGTCCCACCCGGGACACCAGGTGCGTGGAGTTCCGGGACTCGCGCGTCTCCAGGTACACGACCTCGGCGCTGTTGCGACGCGCGTAGTGGGCGGTGAACCCGGTGCGCTCCCGCACCGATTCCAGCGCCTCCGTCGCGTACGGGATCGCCGGGTCGCGGTCCAGGTACGCCGTGCCGCAGATCAGCGCCTGCACGCCCAGCCGGTACCGGGCCGTCGCCGGATCGGCTTCGAGCCAGCCGGCCTCGTACAGCGTCCGCAGCAGCCCGTGCAGGCTGGAGCGGGGAAAACCCGTCCTCGCGTGCAGGTCCGACAGCGACAGCCAGGCGTCCTCCGCGGCGAACGTCTCCAGGAGCTCGACCGTGCGCCGGGCCGACTTCACGCCCGCCTGCTCACCCCCGAGTGCGGCTGGTTCCGCCATGCGTCCCCTCCGTTGACTTGTAACCCGCGTCATACTAGCGTTTCCGGACGGCATTCGCATCAGCGAACTCGTTCAGGAATGTGAACCACGGGAGGCCGGATGAGGGTCGTCGCCTACGCCTACCCGTGGGACGTCACCACGCCCGGATTCCTCGACCGCGTACGGGAACTGGGCGTGGACGAAGTGGCTGTGGCGGTCTCGTACCACTCAGCGCGGGCCGCCACACCGTGGTCTCGCACCGGCAGTGCGGTACATGCGCGGCACGCCGCCTTCTACCGGCCGGTGCGTGAGGGCGTGTGGGGCAGGCTCGTGCCCGCGACGCCGGACTGGGTCGATTCGCCGGACAGCGCGGGCGAAGCCGTCGCACTGCTCGCCGACGCCGGGATCCCCGCCGCCGCGTGGCTCGTGCTGACGCACAACTCCCTGCTGGGAGAGCGCTTTCCCGAACTGACCGTGCGCAACTGTTTCGGGGAGCGGTACCCGTGGGCGCTGTGCCCCTCGCACGAGGAAGTGCGGGCGTACGCGGCGACGCTGGTCGAAGAGGCGCTGGCCGGGCTGCCCGTGTCGTCGGTGATCCTCGAAGCGTGTGGCCAGCTCGGCGTCGTACACCAGTGCCAGCACGAGAAAACCGACGCCGTGTGGTCGCCGGCGGTCGCGCGGCTGCTGTCGGTGTGCTGCTGTGAGGCGTGCGGGGTCGATCCCGGCTTCCGCGAGGACGTCGTCCGCCTGATCGCCTCCGGCGACCTGACGGCCACCGACGAACCGCCGTCGGAACTGCTGGCAGCGCGGCACAAGGCCACCGACGCGCTGCGGCACGCCGTGCTGGAGCGCGTCGACGCCCCGGTCGCGCTGCACGGTGACCTCGACCCGTGGGCGACCGGCGCGCTGCCCGGGCTGACGCCGACGGCCGCCGACGAGGTCGCGACCGTCGTGCTGCCGTGCTGGCAGCCCGGCGAGCGGCTCGTCGCCACCGCGAAGTCTCGGTTACCGTCGTCAGTGGGAATCGGCGCGTACGTGACCGCGTTGGGGCCGTCGCCGGACCTGCACGCGTACGCCGGGAGGCTGCGCGAGGCCGGCGCCGGGGAGCTGCACCTGTACCACCTCGGACTCGCCGGGCCCGCCCGGTGGCACGAGCTGCGAGGCGCCGTGGCCGCCGCCACGCGCTAGGAAGGGAAGCATGGACACCGAGAAGACCGAACTGGACCGCATCCTGGCCGCCGCCGCGCAGGCCGCGCCGCAGCTGGCGGAGACGACCCCGGCCCAGCGGGCGCGGTGGCTCGCCGCGGTCGCCGACGCGCTCGACGCCGCCGGTCCGGAGCTGGTCCCGCTCGCCGCGCGCGAGACGCACCTGCCCGAGGCGCCCCGCCTGAAGGGCGAGCTGGCGCGCACCACCTTCCAGCTCCGGCTGTTCGGGGAAGTCCTGCGGGACGGCGCGTTCCTCGGCGCGACGGTGGACCACGCCGACCCGGACTGGCCGATGGGCCCGCGCCCCGACATCCGCCGCACCGTTGTACCGATCGGGCCGACGCTGGTGTTCGCGGCGAGCAACTTCCCGTTCGCGTTCAGCGTCGCCGGTGGTGACACGGCCTCGGCGCTCGCCGCCGGCTGTCCCGTCGTGCTCAAGGCGCACCCGGGTCACCCCGAGCTGTCGGAGAAGACCGGCCGGATCGTGCGCGACGCCCTGCTGGCCGCGGGGGCACCGGAGGGCACGTTCGACGTGATCTTCGGCGTCGAGCCCGGCGTGACGGCTTTGAAGGACCCGCGCATCGCGGCGGCGTCGTTCACGGGCTCGGTGCCCGGCGGGCGCGCGTTGTTCGACATCGCGGTGTCCCGGCCGACGCCGATCCCGTTCTACGGCGAACTGGGCAGCGTCAACCCGGTCGTCGTCACACCCGGCGCGGTGCGGGAGCGCGGGGAACAGGTCGCGAAGGGCTACGTCGGCTCGTTCACCCTGGGCGGCGGGCAGTTCTGCACCAAGCCCGGCCTGCTGTTCCTGCCCGAGGGTCACGGTCTGGAGGGCACGCTCACCGAGGCGGCGCAGGCCGTCGCGGCGCAGACCCTGCTGAACGAGCGCATCGGCGAGAGCTACCAGTCCGGTGTGGCGCGGCTGAAGGAGCAGGCGGGCGTCACCGTGCTCGCGGCCGGGGACCCGTTCGCGCCGACGCTGCTGTCCGTCAAGGCCGGCGACTTCCTCAAGGCCGACGAGGTGCTGCGCAACGAGTGCTTCGGCCCGTCGTCGATCGTCGTGACCTACTCGGACCAGGCCGAGCTGCTGCGCGTGCTCGGCGAGCTGGAGCCGGGGCTGACCGCGACGCTGCAGGCGGAGGAGTCCGAGGTCGAGGACGTCCGCCCGCTGCTGCCAGCGCTGACGCGGCTGGCCGGGCGGCTGCTGTGGAACGACTGGCCCACGGGCGTGACGGTCAGCTGGGCGCAGCAGCACGGCGGCCCGTACCCGGCGACGACGGCACCCACCACGACGTCGGTCGGCACGGCCGCGATCGAGCGGTTCCTGCGGCCCGTGGCGTGGCAGGGCTTCCCGGACGCGCTGCTGCCGCCCCCGTTGCAGGAGGCCAACCCCTGGCAGCTGCCGCGCCGCGTCGACGGCAAGCGCTGAGGGTTTCCGCGAAAGCCCGTGCGAGACTGTCCTCATGGGAATCGTCTCACCGGGCTTTCGCGGCCGCCGCCGTGACGAAAGCGTCGAACTGCCCCCGGGGCAGTACCTGACCGAGGATTTCCCGGTGCTCTCGATCGGCCCCACGCCGCGGGTGTCCACCGAGACCTGGGAGTTCACGGTCACCGCCGAGGACGGCACCGTGCACCAGTGGAACTGGGAGGAGTTCCTCGAGCTCCCCAGCGAGACCCCGACGGTCGACATCCACTGCGTCACCAAGTGGTCGAAGCTGGGCACGCGGTGGCGCGGGGTGTCGGTCGACACGCTGCTGGAGGACGTGGACACCGCGGCGGACTACGTGGTGGCGCATTCCTACGACGGCTACACCACGAACCTGCCGCTGGAGGACCTCCTCGACGGCCGCGCGTGGGTGGCCTACGAGTTCGACGGTGACGCGCTGGAGCCCGAGCACGGCGGCCCGGCGCGGCTGCTGGTGCCGCACCTGTACTTCTGGAAGTCCGCGAAGTGGGTGCACAACCTCGAACTGACCCTGTCCGACGAGCCCGGCTTCTGGGAGGCCGGCGGCTACCACAACTACGGGGACCCATGGCGAGAGCAGCGGTACCAGGGCGACTGAGCTGGCGCGTCGCGCGCCTGGCCGAGGTCAGGGACGAGACGCCGACGGCACGCACCCTCGTGCTCGACGTGCCGGGCTGGCCGGGGCACCTGGCGGGGCAGCACGCCGACGTCCGCCTCACCGCGGAGGACGGCTACACCGCCCAGCGCAGCTACTCGATCGCGTCGCCCGCGGACGGCGAGCGGGTCGAGCTGACCGTGCAGCGGGTCGAGGACGGCGAGGTTTCGCCGTACCTGACGGACGTGTTCTCCGTCGGGGATCCGGTGGAGGTGCGGGGGCCGATCGGCGGCTGGTTCGTGTGGCGGCCGGCCGATCCGGCGCCGGTGCTGCTCGTCGCGGGCGGTTCGGGGATCGTGCCGCTGATGGCGATGATCCGCGCCCGCCGGGCCGAAGGCGCGCGCACCCCGTTCCGGCTGCTGTACTCGGTGCGCTCACCCCGCGAGGTCTTCTACGCCGAAGAGCTGCGGGCGGCCGCACTCAGCGGGGTCGAAGTGTCCTTTGTGTACACGCGGGAGGCGCCGGAGGGCTGGGCGGGGGAGCCGCACCGGATCGGCGTCGCGGACCTGAACAGCCACGGCTGGCCCGCGTCCTTCGAACCGGCGTGCTTCGTCTGCGGCCCCACGGGTTTCGTCGAGTCGGTGGCCGACATCCTGCTGGCACTGGGCCACGACCCGCGCCGCGTGAAGACGGAACGCTTCGGGCCCACGGGCTGAAGCCGGGCGGCAAATCCAGCCGCCGCGATCAGGGCTTCGCCGCAGCCTGCTTCCCCGGCCCTGCGATCGCCCGGGACAGTTCACCCGCGTCCCATGCGCGCTCCGGCAGGGTCGCAGCGGCGGGTCGCCGTCCCGCGCCCGCTGGGACGGCACGGCTCCGCGCGGGGCTGAGCCCGGGCGGCAGATCCAGCCTGGCGATCAGGCTTCGCCGACGACCCGGCCGCTGCGGTCGCCGCGGTCAGGGCTTCGCGGCGGCCTGCGTCCCCGGCGCGGCGATCGCCCGGGACAGCTCACCCGCGTCCCATGCGCGCTCCGGTAGCTCGAGGCGGTCCGAGGCCCGGAAGCCGTCCATGGCCAGGTACACGTGCCGCCGCCACATCGACGGTGCGACGTGCCGGGTGGCCTCGGCGAGGTGGCCGCCCGCCCACAGCACCAGGAACAGATCGGCGCCCGTGACGTCCCGGCGCACGACTCCCGCCTCCTGCGCCCGCCCCAGAACCCGTTGCGCCAGCACGCAAATCTCGTTGTGCGCGGCCTCGATGCGATCGTCACCGGAGAACCGCCGCGCCAGGAAGTCGCCGAACGCCCGGTCGCCGGCCTGGGCCTCGCAGAGGACTTCGAGCAGGCCGCTGAACGCCGCCCACGGGTCCTCCAGAGCAGCCGCGGCCGCCACCTCGTCGAGCACGTCGCGCAGCTTCGGTTCGAGCACCGCGCACAGCAGGTCCATACGCGTCGGGAAGTGCCGGTAAAGCGTGCCGACCACCAGCCCGGCGTCCCTGGCGATGCCGTCGAGCGGGGCCTCCGCACCTCGCTCGGCGAACGCGCGCCGCGCGCACTCGAGCAGCCTCTGACGGTTGCGGTGGGCGTCCCGGCGGGCGGGCGCGGGCGTTTCCCTGGCAGGCACGAAGTCCACCCTAACAACATGTGAGATGTCTCAACTTTGAGACTACCCTCATTTTCCGCGAAGATGAGAGCACTCTCATTTTCCCGCATCGAAGGCGTGGCATGGCGAAGCTCGACGGGAAGGTCGCGGTGATCACCGGCGCGACCTCCGGACTGGCGCTGGCGACGGCGAAGTTGTTCGTCGCGGAGGGCGCGCACGTCGTCGTCACCGGGCGGCGGCAGGACCGGCTGGACGCCGCGGTGGCCGCCATCGGGCACGACGTGACCGGGGTGGCCGGCGACGTCGGCGAATTCGCCGACCTGGCCCGCCTCGCCGACGTCGTGGCGGCCGGACCGGGCCGGGTCGACGTGCTCGTCGCGAGCGCCGCCGCCTGGACGTGGGGTGAGCGCTTCACCGACGTGACCGAGGAGTCGTTCGACGCCGTGTTCGGGGTGAACGTGCGCGGCACGTTCTTCACCGTGCAGAAACTGCTGCCGCTGCTGTCCGACGGCGCCTCGGTCGTGCTCATCGGGTCGGGCGCCGCGGAGAAGGGCGACGCGGGGACGACCGTCTACGCCGCGAGCAAGGCGGCGCTGCGGTCGTTCGCCCGCACCTGGACCACCGAGCTGAAGGACCGCGGCATCCGCGTCAACGTGCTGAGCCCCGCCGCGATCGAAACCCCGGCGTTCGCGGACCTCCCGCCGGGGTTCAAGGAGCGGATCGCCGCGCGGGTCCCCGTCGGCCGCCTCGGCCACGAGCACGAGATCGCCACCGCGGCCCTGTTCCTCGCGTCCGCGGATTCGAGCTTCGTCACCGGGATCGACCTCCCCGTCGACGGCGGGATCGGCCAGGTCTGAAGCCGCGAGTGCGTCAGCGCCGGTTGTACAGCCGCATCGTCCAGGTGCCGAACACCGCGACCAGCACCGCCGAGGCGATGAGCGTCCACAGCACCGCGCCGCCGTCCCACGTGCCCGCCATCGCGCCCCGCACCGCCGCGACGAGGTGCGTGATCGGGTTGACCTCCACGAACGCCTGCAGCCAGCCCGGCATCGTCTTCGGGTCGACGAACACGTTGGACAGGAACGTGAGCGGGAACAGCACCATCATGCTCACGCCCATCACCGACTTCTCGGTGCGCAGCAGCAGCCCGAACATGGTCCACAGCCACGAGAACGCGAACGAGAACACCACCAGCAGCGCCACCCCGCCCAGGACGCCGAGCACCCCGCCGCCGGGCCGGAACCCCAGGACCAGCCCCAGCACGAGGATCACCGCGGAGGCGATCGTGTAGCGCACGAGGTCCCCGAGGATCGCGCCGACGAGCGCGGCCGGGCGCCACACCGGCAGCGTCCTGATCCGGTCGAACACGCCCTTTTCGATGTCGATGTTCACACCGACGCCGGTGTACATCGTGATCATCACGACGCTCATCACCAGCACGCCCGGCAGCAGGTACTGCAGGTACTGCGTGGTGGACCCGGCCAGCGCGCCGCCGAACAGGTACGTGAACATCAGCGTCATCATGATCGGGAACGCCGTCACGTCGAACAGCTGCTCCGGCACGTGCTTGATCTTGAGCATCGCCCGCCGGCCGAACGCCAGCGAGGCCGACAGCGCGCTGGGCGGCTCGGGCTGGCCGCCGCCGGCGAGCACGGCGTCGAGCGCCGCCGCGGACGGGGTGTACGAAGTGGACTGTCCGGTCGCCGTGCTCACGCGGCCACCTCCTCGGCGGCGGGCTTGTCGGTCAGTGCCAGGAAAACCTCGTCCAGGCTGGGCTGGCCGAGTGAGAAGTCGTCGACGGTGATGCCGGCCCGCGCGAGCTCCGCCAGTGCGTGCGAAGCCTGTTCGGCGGCCCCGATTTCGGTGCCCTCACCGGAAATCCGCGCGGTCACGGCGAGCGGGTCGGACCCGGTCTGCACGGTCGCGCCGAGCGTGGCGGCCAGCACACGCTCCGCGTCGGGGCGCTGCGCGGCCTCCCGCAGTCTGATGTGGACGGACCCGGCGCCCACGGACGACTTCAGCTCGCCCGGTGTGCCCTCGGCGATCACCTTGCCGTGGTCGATCACCGCGATGCGGGACGCCAGCCGGTCGGCCTCCTCCAGGTACTGCGTCGTGAGCAGCACGGTCGTGCCCTGCGCGACGATCACGCGCACGATGTCCCACACCTGGTTGCGGCTGCGCGGGTCCAGCCCGGTCGTCGGCTCGTCGAGGAACAGCACGTCGGGCGTGCGGATGATGCTCGCGGCGATGTCCAGCCGCCGCCGCATCCCGCCCGAGTAGCCCTTCACCTGCCGCCCGGCGGCGTCGGTCAGCCCGAACGCCTCCAGCAGCCGCTCGGTCCGCTGCCGCGCGGTGCGCTTGCGGTGCCCGAGCAGGCGGGCGAGCAGGTTCAGGTTCTCCTGCCCGGTCAGGTCCTCGTCCAGCGACGCGTACTGGCCGGTCAGGCTCACCCGGCGCCGCACCTCCGCCGCCTCGCGCACGACGTCGTGCCCGAAGACCCGCGCGGTCCCGCCGTCCGGGCGGGTGAGCGTGGCCAGCATCCGCACCGCCGTGGTCTTGCCCGCGCCGTTGGGGCCGAGCACCCCGTACACCGTGCCGGCCGGCACGGCGAGGTCGACACCGTCGACCGCCCTGGTCTCCCCGAAGACCTTGACCAGGCCTGCCGTCTCGATCGCGAGATCCATCCCGTCTCCTTTCCCCCTGGCCAGGCCTCGGAGGATAGGTGGATTTGTCCGGTTCGCGCACCTCCATTCTTGCGGTGCCCGCGCAGTACGCTGTTCAGATGCCCAGCACTCTTCGTGACCGGATCCTCGACGCCGGCGTCGAGCTGATCTGCACCGTGGGCTGGGACCGCGTCACGATGGGACAGCTGGCCCAGCGCGTCGGCGTCAGCAGGCAGATGGTCTACAAGGAGGTCGGCGCCCGCGACACGCTGGCCCGCGCGATCGTCGCCCGGCACGCCGAGCTGTTCCTGTCGGGTGTGGTCGACCGGCTGCGCGCCCACGGTGCCGACGCCGCCACCGGCATCCCCGCCGCGGTGGAGTACGTGCTCACCGCCGCCGCGGACGACCCGCTGCTCAAGGCCGTGCTGTCCGCCGCGCACGGCGGCACCCAGGACCTGCTGCCGCTGCTGACCACCGACCGCGGTCCCGTGCTGCGCCACGCGCTGTCCACGGTGCTGGCCGAGGCCACCGAGCTGTACGGCGGCCTCGGCCTCGCCGACCTGCCCACGCTCGCCGAGGTCGTGGTGCGGCTGACGCTGAGCCACCTCGTGCAGCCGTCGGGACCGGTCGAACACGCGGTGGCGCAGGCGGCGTGGGTGACCCGCGCCGCCCTGTCAGGGCCGCGGGATGTTGCGTAGGTTCGAGCGCGCCAGGTCGATCATGCGGCCGACGCCGCCGGTCAGCACCACCTTGCTCGCCGCGAGCATGAACCCCTTGAGCTGGCCGCCGCTGATGTGCGGCGGGATCGACAGCGCGTTCGGGTCGGTCACCACGTCCACGAGCGCGGGGCCGGGGTGCGCGAACGCCTCGGCCAGCGCGTCCCGCACCTTCGCCGGTTCCGTGACGCGGATGCCGTGCAGGCCCGCGCCGCGCGCGATCGCCGCGTAGTCCACGGAGTCGTGGTCGGTCTCGTGGTCGGGCAGGCCGTCCACGAGCATCTCCAGCTTGACCATGCCGAGCGAGGAGTTGTTGAACACCACGATCTTCACGGGCAGGTCGTGCAGCTTCACGGTCAGCAGCTCGCCCATCAGCATCCCGAGGCCGCCGTCGCCGGACATGGAGATCACCTGGCGGCCCGGCTGCGCCAGCTGCGCGCCGATCGCGTGCGGCAGCGCGTTGGCCATGCTGCCGTGCAGGAACGAGCCGATGACGCGGCGGCGCCCGTTCGGCGTTAGGTACCGCGCCGCCCACACGTTGCACATGCCGGTGTCCACTGTGAACACCGCGTCGTCGGCCGCCAGGTCGTCGAGGATGTCCGCGACGTACTCGGGGTGGATGGGCGTGTGCCGTTCGACGTTGCGGGTGTAGGCGTCGACGACGTGTTCCAGCGAGCGCGCGTGGTCGCGGAGCATCTCGTCGAGGAAGGCGCGGTCGGTCTTCTGCTCCAGCTTCGGCAGCACCGCCCGCAGCGTCTCCCGCAGGTCACCGTGCACCGCGAGGTCGAGCGGCGTGCGGCGGCCCAGGTGCGTGGCGTCGTGGTCGATCTGGATGGTGCGGGCCTGCGGCAGGAACCCGTCGTACGGGAAGTCCGTGCCGAGCAGGAGCAGCAGGTCGGCCTCGTGCATCGCGCGGTAGCAGGCGCCGTAGCCCAGCAGCCCGCTCATGCCGACGTCGTAGGGGTTGTCCCACTGGATCCACTCCTTGCCGCGCAAGGAGTGCCCGACGGGGGAGTTGAGCTTGCCCGCCAGCTCCATCACCTCGGCGTGCGCGTCCCGCGTGCCCGCGCCGCAGAACAACGTGACCTTCTCGGCCCGGTTCAGCGCGTCCGCGAGCGCGTCGACCTGGCTCGGCGGCGGGACCGGCGTGGCCTGCTCGGTGACGAACTGGCTCGTGCCCGTCGGCACCTCCGACTCCAGGTGCGCGACGTCGCCCGGCAGCACGAGCACCGAGACCTCGCCGCGCGTGATCGCGTGCTGGATGGCGATCCGCAGCACGCGCGGCATCTGCCCCGGCGTGGTGATCTGCTCGCAGTAGCCGCTGCAGTCGACGAACAGCCGCTCCGGGTGCGTCTCCTGGAAGAACTGCGTCCCGACCTGCGTGGCGGGGATGTGCGAGGCGAGCGCGAGCACCGGCACGCCCGAGCGGTGCGCGTCGTAGAGGCCCTGCACGAGGTGCGTGTTGCCGGGGCCGCAACTGCCCGCGCACACCGCCAGTTTCCCGGTCAGCTCCGCTTCGGCGGCCGCCGCGAACGCGCCGGCCTCCTCGTTGCGCACGTGCACCCATTCGATGCCCTCGGTGCGGCGGATCGCGTCGACGACCGGGTTGAGGCTGTCGCCCACCACGCCGTAGATCCGCGACACGCCCGCCTGGACGAGTACCTGCACGAACTGCTCTGCGACAGTGGGTCGCGCCATGTTCCGGTGCCTCCGCTCCGCTGACCGGTGTTCCGGTCCCCGATTCTGGTGCCGGGCGGCGGTTCCCGCACTGTCAGGCGTCCCACTCCGCGAGGACCGTGCCGGTGTCCGCGCCCGGGCGCGGCGGCGGAGTGGGCTTCGCCGCCGGGGTGCGGGAGAACCGCGGCGCCGGGGCGGCCTGGGGTACGCCGTCGACGGTGATCACCGACTCGCGGGCGGCCAGGTGCGGGTGCCGGGCGACCTCGTCGAAGGACAGCACCGGCGTGACGCACGCGTCCGTGCCGTCGAAGATCGCCATCCACTCGTCGCGCGTTTTGCGCACGATCACCTCGGTGAACCGGGCCCGCAGCCGTGGCCAGCCTTCGCGATCACCCTGCGGCGGGAGGTCCTCGTGCTCCAACCCCAGCCCGCGCAGGAACTCGGCGTAGAACTGCGGTTCCAGCGCGCCCACGGCGAGGTGGCGCCCGTCCGCGCAGGTGTAGGTGTCGTAGTAGGGCGCGCCGCCGTCGAGCAGGTTGCTGCCGCGCGAGTCGGCCCAGCTCCCCGCCGCGAGGAAGCCCCACGTCATCTGCAGCAGCACGCCCGTCCCGTCGACCATCGCCGCGTCGACGACCTGGCCCCGGCCCGACCGCTGCCGCTCCCACAGCGCGGCGAGCACCCCGGTGACGAGGAACATCGACCCGCCGCCGAAGTCGCCGACGAGGTTCAGCGGCGGCACCGGGCGTTCCCCGGCGCGGCCGATCGCGTTGAGCGCCCCGGTGAGGGAGATGTAGTTGATGTCGTGCCCGGCGCGCGGCGCGAGCGGGCCGTCCTGGCCCCAGCCCGTCATCCGGCCGTACACCAGCCCGGGGTTGCGCGCGAGGCAGTCGTCCGGCCCGACGCCGAGCCGTTCGGCGACACCGGGGCGGAAGCCTTCGAGCAGCACGTCCGCCTTCGCGACGAGCCGCAGCACCAGCTCACGGCCCTCGTCGGTCTTGAGGTTCGCGGCCACCGAACGGCGGTTGCGCAGCAACGCGTCCCCGGCGCGGCCGGTCGGATCGGCCGGGCTCGGCCGCTCGACGCGCACGACGTCCGCGCCGAGGTCGGCGAGCACCATCGCGGCGTGCGGCCCGGGGCCGATCCCGGCCAGCTCCACCACGCGCAGGCCCGCGAGCGGGCCGGCCATCAGGCGTCCTTCCTGGCGTGGATGAGGCCCTCCTGCGCGGCGGAGGCGATCAGCGTGCCGTCGCGGGAGAAGATGCGCCCTTCGGCAAGGCCACGCAGGTCGCCCACCGCGGGGCTGCTTTTCGCGTAGTAGAGCCAGTCGTCGAAGCGGACCTCGTTGTGGAACCACAGCACGTGGTCCAGCGAGGTCAGGCCCTTGACGTCGGTGCGCAGCGTCGGGCGGAGGATCGACGACACGAACGTCAGGTCGCTGAAGTACGTGAGCACCGCGGCGGCGCTGACCCGGTCGTCGAGCTTGCCCGCCTTGGGGCGGAACCAGATGTCGTCGATCCAGCGCGGGTAGTCGCCCCGCTCCAGCGTCGCCGGGCGGACGTCGAACACGTCGTGCGGCTCGACCGTCCAGCCCGCCGGGTGCCGCCAGCCGAAGGGCGTGCACTTCTCCGGGTCCGGCGCCTCGGGCGCGCTCACCTGGTGCGTGGCGCCCGTGTGGTCGGTGGTGAACGAGCACTCCAGGCACAGGATCGGCTCGCCGTGCTGGATCGCGGTGACCCTGCGGCGGCGGAAGTTGCGGCCCTCCTGCAGCCGGTCCACGCGGAAGACCACGCGCGCGCCGGTGTCGCCGGGGCGCAGGAAGTACGCGTGCAGGGAGTGCGGCCCGGTCTCCGGCGGGACGGTCCGTTCCGCGGCCACGAAGGCCTGCGCGCACACCTCGCCGCCGAACAGCCGCCCGCCGGGCTCCCCGGTCGACCGGCTGCGGAAGATGTCCAGCTCGATCGGTTCGAGATCGAGGACGTCGAGGAGCGGCGCGAGCCCTTCACGGGCCGCGGGAACGGGTTCTGTCATCGGCTTCCTCACTCACCACGCCAGACCGGAGCGCGCTTCTCCGCGAAGGCACTGGCGCCTTCACGGGCGTCGGCCGATTCAAACACAGGCCGGGCCAGTGCCTGCTGGTGAGTGAAAGCCTCGTCACTCCGCCAGTCCGCGGAGCGGGTGATGATCTCCTTGCTCGCCCGCACCGCGAGCGGGGCGTTCGCGGCGATCCTGCCGGCGAGCGCGAGCGCCTCCGGCAGCGCCCCGCCCGGCTCGGTCAGCCGGTTGACCAGGCCGTGCCGGTGCGCGTCGGCGGCGGAGAAGGAGTCGCCGGTCAGCGCGTACTCCATCGCGAGCTGCGGTGGGATGCGGCGCGGCAGCCGCAGCAGCCCGCCGGCACCCGCCACCAGCCCCCGCTTGACCTCGGGGATGCCGAACCGCGCGTCCTCGGCGGCGACCACGAGGTCACACGCGAGCACCAGCTCGCACCCGCCGGCGAGCGCGTACCCCTCGACCGCGGCGATCATGGGTTTGCGGGGCGGCCGTTCGGTCATCCCCGCCAGCCCGCGGCCGGGCAGCTGCACGACCTCGCCCCGCAGGAACGCCTTGAGGTCCATCCCGGAGGAGAACGTGCCCTCGGCGCCGGTGAGGATGCCCACGACCAGGTCGTCGCGTTCGTCGAGCACGTCGAGGGCGGCACTGACCCCCTGGGTGACCGCCGCGTTGATCGCGTTGCGCGCCCGCGGCCGGTTGATCGTGATCACCAGGACCGGCCCGTGCTCGGCGACCAGCACTTCGTCCGTCATCGCGCGCTCAGTGACCGGGCGATCACGTTCCTCTGCACCTCGCTGGTGCCCTCACCGATCTCCAGGATCTTCGCGTCCGCGTAGAAGCGGGAGATCGTCGATTCGCGGATGTAGCCGTACCCGCCGTGGATCTGCAGGCTCGCGCTCGCCACCCGGTTGGCCACTTCGGAGGCGTACAGCTTCGCCATGGCCGCGGCCTGGCCGAAGGGACGGCCCTGGTCGCCGAGCCAGGCGGCGCGGTAGACCAGCCAGCGGGCGGCCTGCACCTCGGTCGCCATGTCGGCGAGCTTGTGCCCGACCGCCTGGAACGCGCTGAGCGGGCGGCCGAACTGTTCACGCTCACCGGCGTGGCGGATCGCCAGGTCCAGTGCCGCCTGGGCGAGTGACAACGCCAGCGCGGCGACGCTGATGCGGCCCGCGTCGAGGACTTCGAGGAACTGGCGCAGCCCGTTGCCCTCCTCGCCGATGAGGTGGTCGTCGGGGATCCAGCAGTCGGTGAACACCAGCTCCCGCGTGTCGAGCGCGTGCCAGCCGAGCTTGCGCAGCGGCCTGCCCTTCTCGTAGCCGGGAGTACCGTCCGGGACGAAGAACGTGCCGTAGCGCTTCTTGCCGTTCGCGCCGGTGCCGGTCACCGCGAGGACGGTCACGCCGAGGCTCATCTCGGTGCCCGCGTTGCTGATGAACATCTTCGTGCCGTTGAGCACCCAGCCGTCCTCGGTGCGGCGGGCCCGCGTGCGGATGCCGGCCGCGTCGGAGCCCGCCGTCGGCTCGGTCAGCCCGAAGGCGCCGATGTTCTCGCCGGTGGCCAGCGGGGTGAGCCAGCGCCGCTTCTGCTCCTCGGTGCCGAACGCGGCCAGCGGCAGGGTCGCGATCGTCGAGTGCGCGTTCCACGCCGAGGCGATCGACTGGTCCGCCTCGCCGAGCGCCTCCATCGCGGCCACGTAGGACACGAAGCCCGCGTTCGCGCCGCCGTAGGCCTCGTCGACCAGCATGCCCATCAGGCCCAGCTCGCCGAGCTTGCGGAACACCTCGCTGGGGAAGTACGAGCGCTCGGACCAGTCGGCGGCGTGCGGAGTGATCTCCTTCGCCGCGAACTCGCGGCACATCTGTTGCAGCGCGGCGGTTTCCTCGGGCAGGTCGAAGTCCATGTCAGCGTTCCTCCGGGGCGAGCAGGATCTTGAGGTGGGAGCCCGATTCGAGTTCGGCGAAGGCTTCGGGCCCCCGGGACAGTGGGTACACGCCGGTCAGCAGCGGCGTGGGGTCGAAGCGTGCGGTGGCGATCAGGTCGAGCACGCGCGGGATGTCGAAGTTGTAGCCGAGTGAGCCGAGCACGGTCCGTTCGAAGGGCACGATCTGGGTCAGCGGCACGGAGACGTGCTCGCCGCTGATGCCCGCGAGCACGGCGCGGCCGCCGCGGCGGACGGTGGTGACCGCGAGCGCGGCGAGCTCCGGCCGCCCGGTCGCCTCGATCACGACGTCCGGCCCCACGCGGCCGGTGCGCAGGAAAACCTCCCGGCGCACGTCCGTGTGCGCCGGGTCGAAGACCTCTGTCGCGCCGAGTTCGGCCGCCCGCTTCGCGCGTGCCGGGGCCGGTTCGCTGACGTAGATCCCCGCCGCGCCGGCGAGCTTCAGCGCCATCAGCACGGCGATGCCGATGGGGCCCGCGCCGAGCAGCAGGGCGTGGTCGCCGGGCCGCACGGCGGCCCGGCGCACGGCGTGCAGGCCGACGGCGAGTGGTTCGGCGAGCGCGGCGAGTTCGTCGGACACGCCGTCGGGCACCGGCACGAGCCCTTCGACGGGCACGGTGACCAGCCGGGCGAACGCGCCGGGGGAGGCCAGGCCGACCGAGCCGCCCTTCGCGCAGATGTGGTACTCGCCGTGGCGGCACCAGCGGCACGTGCCACAGCGCAGGCAGGGGTCGACCGCCACGCGCGTGCCCTCCTCGACGCCGGGCACCGGACTGCCGAGGGCGACGACGCGGCCGCTGAACTCGTGCCCGAGCGTGATCGGCGGAGCGAGCCCGGTCAGCGGGTGGGGGCTGGTGCGGATGAGGTTCGGGCCGTGGCGGTACTCGTGCAGGTCGGTGCCGCAGATGCCGCAGTAGGCGACCTCGACCACCGCCTGGCCCGGCTCGGGCGCGGCGGGTTCGGGCACCTCCTCCAGCCGCAGCTCGCCTCTTCCGTGCCAGCGCAACGCTTGCATCCGACCCACCTTCGCGCCAGAGTTGTTTTTTCGAACAGTCGGTACAAGAATCGTGGTTCCCCGCCGGATGTCAAGGGGCGGGGTGGAAACACCGGGAAGGCAAGGGCAACAACGCAATGACTTCCACTCTGGCGAGCGACACGGTGACCGGCCCGGCCGCACTTGCCGAGATGTACCGGCGAATGCGGTTGATCCGGCAGTTCGAGGACCGTGCGTCGCGGCTGTACCGGACCAACGAGATCCCCGGCTTCCTGCACCTGTCGATCGGCCAGGAGGCGTCCGCGGTGGGCGCGTGCTGGCCGCTGGACGAGCGGGACGTGGTGACGTCGACGCACCGTGGGCACGGGCACTGCATCGCGAAGGGGCTCGACGTGACCGGCATGTTCGCCGAGCTGATGGGGCGGCGCACGGGCACGTGCCAGGGCCGTGGCGGGTCGATGCACATCGCCGATCCCCGCAAGGGGATCTTCGGCGCCAACGGGATCGTCGCGGCCGGGCTGCCCATCGCGGCGGGCGCGGCGACGGCGGCGCAACTGCGGGGCCGGGGCGGTGTGGTGCTGGCGTTCTTCGGCGACGGTGCCGTGGCGCAGGGGATGTTCCACGAGGCGGTGAACCTGGCCGCGGTCTGGCGGCTGCCGGTGATCTTCTGCTGCGAGAACAACCACTACGCCGAGTTCTCGCCTGCTGCCGACCAGCATCGCGCGACGCTCGCCGACCGCGCACGCGGGTACGGCGTGGACTTCGCGCGGGTGGACGGCAACGACGTCGTCGCGGTCGCGTCCGTGGTCGGGGAGCTGGTGGCGGGGTTGCGCGAGGGCGGTGGCCCGGTGTTGCTGGAGGCGGAGACCTACCGGTGGCACGGGCACTACGAGGGTGATCCGGAGCGGTACCGGGAACCGGCGGAACTGGCCGAGTGGAAGGCGCGGGATCCGCTGGTGCTGCTCGCCGGGCGGCTGGACCCCGGCCGGGTGGCGGAGCTCGACGCCGAGGTGGAGGCGGTGATCGACAAGGCGGTCGCGGAGGCGAGGGCGGCGGAGGAGCCGGCGCCGGAAACCCTGCACCACTACGTCGGCGTGCCGCGTGAGCCGGTGCCCGAGCCGCCGGAACCGGACGGCGAGGTGTTCCGCACGATGGACGGGGTGCGGGAGGCGCTGGAGCACGAGCTGGCGGCGGACGGGGACGTGTTCGTGGCGGGCATCGACGTCGGAGCGGGCGGGAACGTCTTCGGACTGACGCGGGGGCTCGCGGAGAAGTACCCCGGCCGCGTGCGGGACACGCCGATCTCGGAAAGCGCCATCATCGGGGCCGGGGTGGGCGCGGCGATGGCGGGGCTGCGGCCGGTGGTGGAGTTGATGTACTTCGATTTCCTCGGGGTGTGCCTGGATCAGCTGATGAACCAGGCCGCGAAGCTGCGGTTCATGACGGGCGGGGCGGTGAGCCTGCCGCTGGTGGTGCGCACGCAGTTCGGGGCCGGGAAGTCCTCGGGCAGCCAGCACTCGCAGAGCCTGGAGGCGCTGCTGGCGCACATCCCGGGGCTGACCGTGGTGATGCCGTCCACCCCGGCGGACACCTACGGGTTGTTGCGGGCCGCCATCCGGGATCCGAACCCGGTGGTGTTCGTGGAGAACCGGCTGCTGTACGGGCGCAAGGGGCCCAGGCCGCGCCCAGATCACCTGGTGCCGCTGGGAAGGGCGGCGATCCGGCGGCAGGGCACGGACGTGACGCTGGTGTCGTACTCGAAACTGGTGCACGACTGCGTCGCGGTCGCGGAGGAACTGGGGGAGGAGGGGATCAGCGCCGAGGTGATCGACCTGCGCACCATCGCCCCGCTGGACAAGGAGACGGTGCTCAGGTCCCTGGCGAAGACCGGCAGGCTCGTGGTGGCCCACCAGGCGGTGGAGCAGTTCGGGGTGGGGGCGGAATTGGCGGCCATCGCGGCCCAGGAGGGATTCTGGACGCTGGACGCCCCGGTGCTCAGGGTCGGAGCGGCGCACACTCCGGCGCCCTACGCGCCGGCGCTGGAGCGGGCATGGCTACCGGACCAGGAGCGGATCAAGGCAGCCGTGAGGCGGTCGGTGCTGGGGTAACAGCGGCAGCCGGATGGCCCTGCGGTTCGGCGTAGGGCCTCGATGCCGGATTCTGGGTGCTTCGGGGCTTACGCCTCCTCCCGCTCCCGGAACCTCCGTACCCGTTCCTCCAGGTCGTCGGCGTCGTACTCGGGGCTGCGGAAGCCTGAGATCAGCGTCGCGCAGTACTCCCTCGACAGGAACTCCGCGTTCCACTCCCCGCCGGGCTTCGCCCACTGGTAGGTGTGGTTGTGCATGTTCAGGAACTGCAGCATGGCCAGCCGGGGATCGAGTTCGCGGAAGGCACCCGTCTTCATCGCGGCGATCAGCAGGTCCTGCACGATCTTCTCGAACTCCCGGCGCTGGCGCAGCAGCCGTGCCCGGTTCGCGCCCCTCAGGTGCCGGTAGTCGTGCTCGTAGACCCAGATGTGGTCGAGCCGCGCGAGAATGAGCTCCAGCAGGGTCTGTGACAGCAACCGCAGCCGCAGCACCGGATCCTCGTCGAGCGCCGCGATGCGCCGGGCGGCGGTGAGCAGTGGCCGCAGCACCCGGTCCTGGATCTCGACGAGCAGGTTCTCCTTCGAGCCGATGTAGTAGTACAGCGCGCCCTTCGCCAGGCCGGCCACCTGGCCGATCTCGGCGATGCCCGTGGCGGCGTAGCCCTGCCTGGCGAACAGTTCGGCGGCCTGGTCGATGATCTGCTGACGCTTGATCTCGTAACCCGGCCCGTGGCCCGGTGGTCTCGGCATGGCTCAACAGCCTATCGGCCCCTCCCGCCCCCCGGGAGAAGAGTCCACTTCGTCCCCCGCGCTCTCACCCGGTACGGGCTTGTCAGTCCGCCGCCCCGAGCCTTACAGTGCTTCCCGTCACCGTTTCGTAGACCGACTGGTACACGAAACTCGCCACCGGCACAACACACTGGAGTGATGGCCCGTGAGTGATCATCAAACCGCTGTCCCGCAAGGGCTTTCCGTGCCCCGCGAAGAGGTCTCCGAAGCCGAGCTGCGGGAGCTGGGGGTCGACCTGGCGCGGGATTTCCCTGGCAGCACGGCCGCGGACTTCCGCCGTTACCCGGTGCTGTCCGAAGGCGGGTGGTTCCTCGCCGTGAAACACCAGAAAACGCTCGTCTCGGTAGCCCGCGAGCCGTGGCAGCTGCTCGGCCCGATCACCCTGACGTCCGACGGTCTCGACGTCTACTGAGGAAGGAGAACCACCCATGATCGGAGTAGACGTCGGCGGCACGTTCACGGACGTGGTGGCCATCGAGAACGGTGAGATCAAGACCGTCAAGGTCGCCACGGACGTGCGCACCACCGAACGCGGCGTGCTCAAGGGCGCCGAGGAGGCCGGGGTCAGCGCCGCGGAGGTGTTCAACCACGCCAGCACGCACGGGCTCAACGCCATCATCACCCGCCGCCTGCCCAAGATCGCCTTCCTCACCACCGACGGGCACCGCGACATCCTCGACATCGGCCGCACCTGGCGCCCGGTCGAGGGCCTGATGAACCCGGCGTGGCGCCGCTCCTACGGCGACGCGAACCGGCCGCTCGTGCCCCGTTACCTGCGCCGGGGCATCCGCGAGCGGCTCACCGCGGACGGCGGGGTGCTGATCCCGCTCGACGAGGAGCAGACGCGGGCCGAACTGGCCGTGCTGCGCCGCTGCGGCGTCGAGGGCGTGGCGATCTGCCTGCTCAACGCCTACGTCAACGACTCGCACGAGGAACGCCTGCGGCAGCTCGTGCACGAGGAGCTCGGTGACATCCCGGTGTCCATCTCCAGCGAGGTCTCACCGCTGGCCAAGGAGTTCGCGCGCGCCTCCACCACCGTGATCGACGTGTTCATGCGGCTGATCTACGACGACTACACCCGGCGCCTCGACGCGGGACTGCGGGAACTCGGCTTCGCCGGGGACCTGAACTTCGCCGACTGCGCCGCCCAGCTCGTGCGCTCCGACGTCGCCATGGAGCACCCGTTCCGGATCGTGTTCGCCGGCCCCGCCGCGGGCACCGTGTCCAGCGCGCACTTCGGCGGCCTGATCGACGCCACCAACCTGCTCTGCGCGGACGTCGGCGGCACCTCGTGCGACATCAGCATGGTCACCGACGGCAAGCCGTTCGTGAACACGACGTTCGAGCTGGAGCACGACCTCATCGTCAACGCACTGTCCAATGAGGTCTCCAGCATCGGTGCCGGCGGCGGCAGCCTCGTCACGATCAGCCCCGCCGGCGAGCTGAAGGTCGGCCCCGGCAGCGCGGGCGCCGACCCCGGCCCCGCGTGCTACGGCATCGGCGGCACCCAACCGACGACCACCGACACCTGTCTGCTCATGGGCATCATCGACCCCGACGGGTTCGCGGGCGGCCGGATGAAGCTCGACCCGGAGCTGTCCCGCCGGGCGTTCGAGGCGCTGGACACGAAGCTGTCGTTCGAGCAGCGCGTGTCGTACGCCTTCAACATCGGCATCAACAACATCGCCGAGGGCGTCACGAACATCGCCATCCAGCACGGCGTCGACCCGCGTGACTACAGCCTCGTCGCTTACGGCGCGGCGGGCCCGATGCTGCTGCCCGCGGTGCTCGACCTGGTGCACGCCGCCGAGGTCATCGTGCCGCCGCACCCCGGGCTGTTCTCCGCGCTCGGTCTGGTCAGCTCCGACCTCGTCTACGCCGACAGCCGCAGCGCGTACACGCTGCTGACCGCCGAAGCCGCCGAGTCGGTCGACAAGGTGTACCGGTCGATGGAGCAGCGGCTGACCGAGCGGCTGAAGGAGTCCGACCGCGGCAGGGTCACCTTCGTCCGCAGTTTCGACGGACGGCTGGCGGGCCAGACGTGGGAGACGCCGTTCATCGCGGTGCCCGACGGGGAGATCACCGCCGAGGGCGTCGAGCGGATGGTCGCGAACTTCCACGAGGCGTACGCCGAGCGCTCGGGCAACAAGTTCGAGGCGCTGCCGGTGCAGGGCGTGACCTACCGCGTGCAGGCCGTCGTGCACGCCGACAAGGTCGACTACCCGGTGCTGCCGGAGCGGCGTGCGGGCGAGAAGCCGGTGCCGACGCGCACACTCACGATCCGGTACCTCACCGGCGAGGACCTCGCGGCCGCCGAGTACCAGCGCGCGGACCTGCGTGCCGGGGACGAGATCCCCGGGCCCGCCGTGATCCGCGAGCCGTTGTCCACCACGTTCCTCGTGCCCGGCCAGACGGCGCACGTCGGGACCTACGGCGAACTGCGCATCCGCAAGGCGTGAAGGGGACGACCATGACTGTTTCACTGAAAGATCTCGACGACGCGCAGTTCGCGGAGCGGTACGGCGCCGACCGGTTCACCGCCTCCGTGCTCGCCAGCCGGATGCGCTACATCGTGCAGCACATGTGCACGGGGCTGCTGAACAACGCGTTCTCGCTGATCCTGCGTGACTGGTACGACTTCGCCGCGACGATCTCCGGCCCGCCGGAGCAGAACTACCCCATGTCGTCGGTGAGCAACAGCCTCGCGATGTTCCTCGGCACCATGTCGGAGGCCGTGCGCAACACGATCGAGGAGTACGGGCCGGAGAACCTGCGGCCCGGGGATGTGGTGATCTGCAACGACCCCTACCGCGCCGGCAACCACGTCAACGACATCTGCTTCATCCGCCCCGTGTTCTCGGGGGAGCGGTTGATCTCGTTCGTGACCCTGCGGGCGCACCAGCTCGACATGGGTGGGGTGGTGCCCGCGGGGTTCAGCGGCACCAAGCGCAACGTGTACGAGAACGGTCTCGTCATCGCGCCGACGCTGCTCTACCGCGACGACAAGCCGGTCAAATCGGCGTTCAACCTGATCTTCGACAACGCCCGCTACTGCGCGCTGCTGCTGCCCGACATCAAGACGATCTACGCGAACCTGCTGCTGGGCGAGCAGCTGATCCTGGAGAGCGTCGAGCGCTACGGCGTGGCCGCCTACCTCGGCGCGATCCGCTACAGCACCGACGTGTCCGCGGAGGCGATGCGCACCGCGCTGGCCGAGCTCCCGGACGGCGTGTACGAGGCAGAAGAGGGCATCGACTGCGACGGCATCGACGACTCCATCGAGTACCGGATCAAGGTGCGGATCACCAAGGCGGGGCCGCGGATGGAGGTGGACTTCAGCGGTACGTCCCCGCAGGCCCGCACGAGCATCAACGCGGGCATCCTCGACACCAAGACCGCGGTCGGCGTCGCGCTGAAGTTCCTCATCGACCCGGTCACGCCCTTCACGTCGGGTGCCTACCGCGACATCGACATCGTGCTGCCCGCGGGCACGTTCATCAGCGCCACCCCGCCGGACGGCGCGGTGTTCCTCTACTGGGAGAGCACCGGCCCGGTGCTGCTCGCGGTGTTCCGGGCACTGGAAAAGGCGCTGGGCCGCAAGGCCGTGGGCGGCGACTACGGCTCGCTGAACATCCACAACGCCAACGGGGTCCTGGAGGACGGCACGCCCTGGGTCACCACCGCGCAGTGCGGCGGCGAGCACGGTCCGTGGGGTGCGACGGAAGCGGGTGACGCCGACAGCTACTCCGTGGTGTACCAGGCGAACAACCTCGACCCGGCCACCGAGGCGATCGAGTCGGAGCTGCCCGCGGTGGTGCTGCGGAAGGAGTACGTGGCCGACAGCGGCGGCGCGGGGACCAACCGCGGCGGCGCGGCGGTCATGAAGGACACGCTCTACCTCACGGCGGCCGAGCACTGGTCGAGCCCGTTGCACACCAAGCGCGCCAGCGGCGTGGGCGTCTACGGCGGCCGCAGCGGCGGGCTCGGCGCGACGTGGGTGTTCTCGCCCGACCACGTGGACGTGGTGCGCAGCAAGGACCTCATCCCCACCGGCGACGAGGTCTACGCGGGCGCCACTCCGGTCGCCGGCATGCTGGACCCCGAGACGAAGTGCGTCGACCCGGACGGGGAGTACTTCTACTTCGCCAGCACGCCGGTCTGGCACACGAAACCACGCGCGGTGTTCCGCTACCTCACCAACGGGGGCGGCGGCTGGGGCAAGCCCACCGACCGCGACCCCGAGCGCGTCAAGACCGACGTGCGTGATGAGTACGTGACGATCGAGGGCGCCTACCGCGACTACGGCGTGGTCATCACCGGCGACCCCCGCACCGATCCGGAGGGGCTGCGGGTGGACCTCGCGGCCACCGAGAAGCGCCGCGCCGAGATGGCCGCGCAGTAAGGAGACCGCAGTGTCCTCTGTGGAACTGACCGAGCAGCAGCGGGAGCTGCGCGAGCGGTTCGTGTCCGAGCGCGGCTACTGGAACCAGTTCTGGGAGGGGCTGCTCAGCCTCGACCAGGAGTTCTTCGAGGCGTACCTGAATTTCTCCGCCGTGCCCTGGCGCAAGGGCGTGCTGGAGCCGAAGGTGCGCGAGCTGATCTACACCGCCATCGACGCCTCCACCACGCACCTCTACGAGCCCGGCCTGCGGCAGCACATCCGCAACGCGCTCGGCTACGGGGCGACGAAGGAGGAGATCATGGAGGTGCTGGAGCTGACGAGCGTGCTCGGCATCCACACGTGCACGCTCGGGGTGCCGGTGCTGATGGAGGAGCTCGCCGCGCACGAGCAGCGCAACGGCCGGCTGTCGTGACCGGCGTGCTCGACGCGGGCGGTCCCGCCGGGATGCGCGGCCGCCGGGCCGTCGTCACCGGCGCCGCCCGCGGCATCGGGGCCGGGATCGCCCGTGAGCTGGCCGCCGCGGGCGCCGAGGTGACCGTTTTCGACCTGCGGGACCCGGCCGGAACGGTAACCGCCATCCGGGAAGCCGGTGGCCGGGCCACGGGCAGGACGCTGGACGTCTCGGACCGCGCCGCCGTCGAGGAGGCGTTCGGCGAGCTGCCCGGGCTCGACACCCTGGTCACGTGCGCCGCGATCTACGGCGACACGGTGGCGGTCGACGAGCTGGGAGAGTCCGAAGTGGACGCGGTGCTGGGCGTGAACGTCAAGGGCACGCTGTGGTCGATCAAGGCCGCGCTGCCGTTGCTGCGGGACGGCGGCGGCACCGTGGTCTGCATCGGTTCGGTGGCGGGCAAGGTCGGCGGCGTGCTCGCCGGGCCGCACTACGTCGCCAGCAAGGGCGCCGTGCACGCGCTGGTGAAGTGGCTCGCCAAAACCGAGGCGCGGCACGGCATCACCGCCAACGCGGTCGCCCCCGGCGTGGTGGACACCGACATGGTGGCGGGACGGGGCTACCGGCCGGATTACTGCCCGCTGGGCAGGCTCGCCCGGCCCGAGGAGATCGCGCGGGTCGCGGCGTTCCTCGCTTCGCCCGCCGCGAGCTACCTGACCGGCGCCGTGGTGGACGTCAACGGCGGCTACGCGATGTGAGGAGGCAGGAATGGACTGCGCTGTAGTCACCGGCGCCGCGTCCGGGATCGGGCGGGCGTGTGCGCTGCGCTTGGCGGAAAGCGGTTTCACCGTGGCGCTGCTGGACGTGGGCGACGCGGGGGAGACCCGTCGGCTGGTGGAGGAGCGGGGCGGCACGGCTGCCGGTTTCGCGGTCGACGTCACCGACGAGGCCGCCGTCGCCGGCGTCGTCGGGCGGCTGCCCGGCCCGCCCAGGGTGCTCGTCAACGCCGCGGGGATCATCATCCGCAAGAAGCTGCTGGAGACCTCGGTGCAGGAGTGGCGCCGGGTCGTCGACGTCAACCTCACCGGGTACTTCGTCCTGCTGCGGCAGGTCATCCCGGCGATGGCCGCGGCAGGGGGCGGCTCCATCGTGCAGATCGCGTCGATCGCCGGTCACACCGGCTACGGCTTCTCGTCCTACACCGCGGCGAAGGGCGGGGTCCTCGCGCTGACCCGCCAGCTCGCCGCGGAACTGGCCGAGCAGGGCATCCGGATCAACTCGGTCAGCCCCGGGGTGGTCCACAGCGGACTGAACAGGGACACGCTGGGCAACGAGGTCATCCGCTCGGCCACGGTCGGCAACATCCCACTGGGCCGCATCGGCGAGCCCGACGACATCGCGAAGGTCGTCGCGTTCCTCGCCGGGCCGGACGCGGCGTTCGTCACCGGTGCCGATCTGGTGGCCGACGGGGGCATGATCAGCACCATCCACTGGGGCAAGGCCGGCGGCGAGCTGCACAGCTTCCACAGCAGGGAGGGTTGATGGACAACTTCGCCGGGGTGCTCGACCACAACGTCGGCCGTTACCCCGACAAGATCGTGCTCACGCAGGGCGAGCGGCGGCAGACCAACCGGGAGTTCCTCACTCGCGTCAACGCGCTCGCGGCCGGGTTGCGGGAGCTGGGCATCGGCCGTGGGGACGTGGTGGCCCTGCTGCTGTACAACCACCTCGAGTTCCTGGAGGCGGTGTTCGCGCTCAACCGGATCGGGGCGGCGTTCCTCCCGCTGAACTACCGGCTCTCACCCGCCGAGTGGGAGTTCATCCTCGGGCACGCCGAGGCGGCGGCGTTGCTGACCGAGCCGGAGTTCGCCGACGCGGTGTGCGGGATTCCCGTGCCGCGCAAGCTGTTGCTCGGCGGTTCCCGCGACGGCTGGGTGTCCTACGAGGACCTGGTAGCCGGGCACCTCGGGGAGAGCGTACCCGTCGAACCGGTGGGGCCGGACGACCTGCAGCGCCTGATGTACACCTCGGGCACCACGTCGCGGCCGAAGGGCGTGCGCATCACCCACACCAACCTGCTGGCCAAGAACCTCGGCCACATCGTGGAATTCGGCATCACGGGTGAGGACACCACGCTCGTCTGCGGTCCGCTCTACCACGTCGGCGGCCTCGATCTGCCCGGGCTCGGTACCCTGCACGCGGGTGGTTCCCTGGTCGTGCTGCGGAAGTTCGACGCCCGCGAGGTGGTGGACACGATCGAACGCGAGCGCCCGACGAACGTGTGGCTCGCGCCGTCGATGATGAACGCCCTGCTCCAGCTGCCGGATCTCTCCCGGCGGGACACGTCGTCGATCCGCTTCATCATCGGTGGCGGGGAGAAGATGCCGGTGCCGCTGGTGGAACGCATCCGCGCCGCGTTCCCGTCCGCGTGGTTCGCCGACGCCTACGGGCTCACCGAAACCGTCTCCGGCGACACGTTCAACGACCCCGGGCACATGCTGTCGAAGGTGGGGTCCGTCGGGCGGCCCGTGGTGCACCTTCGGGTGCGGATCGTGGACGAGCTGGGTGCCGAGGTGCCCGCCGGGCAGCTGGGCGAGATCACGTTGTCCGGACCGAAGGTGTTCGCCGGTTACTGGCGTGACGAGGAAGCGACGGCGAAGGCGTTGCGGAACGGGTGGTTCCACACCGGCGACATCGGCCGCGTCGACGAGGACGGCTACCTCTACGTGGAGGACCGCAAGAAGGACATGATCGTTTCCGGGGGCGAGAACATCGCCACGCCCGAGGTGGAACGCGTGCTGTACGAGCACCCGGACGTGGTGGAGGCCGCCGTCGTGGGCAAGTCCCACGAGCGGTGGGGCGAGGTGCCGCTGGCGTTCGTGGTGCTGCGCGCAGGCGCGGCGGTGACGGCGGAGGAGCTGGCGGCGTTCTGCCGCGCACGACTCGCGAAGTTCAAAGTGCCCGCGGAGATCCGGTTCCTCGACGAACTGCCACGCACGCCGTCGGGCAAGGTGCTCAAGCGCGACCTGCGGTCCCTGCCGGTGATCGCGTGATCGGTTTCGACCTGACCGGGCGCACGGCGTGGGTGACGGGTGCGGGCAAGGGCCTCGGCCGCGCGATCGCGCGGGGCCTCGCCGCGGCGGGCGCGAGGCTGGTGCTCACCTCCCGCACCCGCGCCGATCTCGAGGACCTGGCCGCGGAGCTGGGGGAGGGCACGCTCGTCCTGCCCGGCTCCGTCGCCGATGCCGGGTTCGCGGACGAGTGCGCCGAGCGCATCGGGCACCTCGACGTGCTCGTCCACTGCGCCGGGATCAGCCCGACGTTCAAGCGCAGTGAGCGCGTGACCGACGAGGAGTGGCAGCAGGTGCTGCGCGTCAACCTCGACGGGACGTGGTTCTGCTGCCGCGCCGCCGGGCGGCGGATGCTGGAACGGGGCGGGGGCAGCATCGTCACCGTCTCGTCCGTGCACGGCACGACGGGCTTCGAGCGGATCGCGGCGTATGCGGCGAGCAAGGGCGGGGTCGAGGCGCTGACCCGGGTGCTGGCGGTGGAGTGGGCCGACCGCGGCGTGCGCGTGAACGCCCTCGCGCCCGGCTACTTCGCCACCGACCTGTCCGGCGGGCTGATGGCGAGCCGCTGGGGCGAGGTGATCCGCCGCGGCGTGCCGCAGGGGCGGATCGGCGCGGCGGATGAGCTGGCGGGCGCGGCTGTCTTCCTGGCGAGCGACGCCTCGTCGTACGTCACCGGCACCACCCTCTACGTCGATGGTGGCTGGACGGCGCACTAGGCTGCTGGGTCTTCCCGAGCTTCTTCGTACGCGTTCGCGTCGCCCCGTGCCCACGCCTCGGCGAGCGAGCCGACCACCAAGGTCACTGCCGTCCTCAGCTCGGGTGCGGCCACGATCTTCCTCCCCGGGTGACGTATCTGTATTTGTGCAATATCTGCACAAATACAGATGATGTTCGTGGCAACCTCGACGCCTGCACCGTCCGAGTGGTACGCGCTCAGCCCGCTCGCCCTCGAGGGGCCGTAGACCTCCGGCCAGCTGTCCGCCGCCACGGGCCGGGCACGTACGCCGGAGCGGGCACCCGGAGGATCGCCGCAAGGTGGTGGTCGAACGGGTCCCCGGCGCACGGTCCGAGATCGAAACGATCGTCGGCCCCCGGCGCCACATCGCCGACGTCCTCACGCGGACCGGGGCGTGCCGGGCCGAACGCGCAGCCCCCCGAGCGATCGGTCCCGGCACGCACCGCCATTGTCCCTGGTCAGCGCTCCGTGTGCGGGACGGTTTCAGCCGAACGGGCGGAAGCGCGGCGGGGTCTCGCCCGCCTCCCACAGCAGTCGCGCGCACGTGTCGACCAGGACGAACGGGAGTTCCTCCGTGACGGGCATGTGCCGGATCGCGGGGTAGACCGCCTCGCCGAGCACGACCGGCTGCGAGGTCTGGAGCACGGCGGGCTCGCCGTCGGCGTCGAGGGTGACCACGACGGCGGTGCCGTCGGCCATCCGCAGGATGGTCGTGCCCGCGGAGTCGCTGTTCGGCGGGGTGAACCGGGCGCCGGTGCCGGCGTAGTGGCCGCGCAGGCCGGGATCGATGCGCTGCCAACGGGTGTCGCCGCCCGAGACCAGCCGCGGGTCGCCCGTCGCGGCGAGTTCCTCGCGCACCGCCTCGACCACCTGCCGGACGGGGATCGAGGGGTCGACGGGCTCGATCACCTCGTAGAGGAGGAAGCGCGTCTCGCCCGGGGCGGGCGGCAGCAGGAACAGGTGGAGCAGGGTGAAGTGCTCGTCCGCCGCCCGGGTCATCGTGATCAGCCTGCGCACCAGCAGGCCGCGCAGCCGGGCCGCCCGTTCGCCGTCCATCGCCGAGAGACTCGGCGCCAGGGATCGCACACCCGCACCCTACAAAGCGTCGCTTACGTGACGATCATCACACCTGTAAGTGTGATCGCCGATTGGGGGGCATCCGAGGCGCACTGGGAGCGAAGGAGGACAACATGCGCACAGCGTTGGGGGCGGCCTCGGGAGCCGCGCTGGTGGCGGCGGGTCTGGCCCTTTCGGCCTGCTCGGCGGACGGGAGCACGGCGGCGCCGGCCGCCCAGCAGGAGAACTCGCCGGACCGGGTGGTGGCCGCGGCGTACGAGAAGACGACGGACGCGCGCACCGCGAAGACGAAGATCGACACCCAGGTGTCCGCGAACGGGCAGTCCATGCCGATCAGCGCGTCCGGCGTGATCGACTTCGCCGGCCGCGCCGCCCAGCTGACCACGACCCTGCCGGGCGGGGCGGGCACCAGCGAGACCAGGTTCGTCAACGGCACCGTCTACCAGCAGCTGCCGGGTCAACTGGGGGCCCAGCTCTCCGGCGGCAAGCCGTGGATCTCGATCGACGCGGAGAAACTGGCGCAGCAGCAGTACGGCGCCTCGCTGGACGACCTGGGCACCAATCTGACCGACCCGGCCGACACGCTGGGCTACCTGCGTGGCGCGAGCGACCAGGTGCGGGAGATCGGGCCGGACACGGTGGACGGCACGCCGACGAAGCACTACGACGTGACGCTGAACCTGGACAAGGCCGCCGCCGGGCAGTCGCCGCAGGTGCAGCAGGGGACCCAGCGGCTGGAGCAGCAGCTGGGCACGCACACCCTGCCCGCCCAGGTCTGGCTCGACGACCAGGGCCGCCTGCGGAAGCTGACCACGGAGGAGAAGATCACGCCGACGACGAGCGCGTCCGCCTCGCCGGGCGCCGCGCAGACCGGGCCGGTGACCATCTCGATCACGGAGACCTTTTCCGACTTCGGCACGCCGGTGAGCGTGACCGCGCCGCCCGCGGACCAGACCGCGGACGTGACGGACCGGCTCACGCAGCAGGGCGGTCGCTGACCGGGCCGTAGCGGGTGGCGGTGGCACTGGTCAGGTGGGCCCAGTAGCGCTCACCGTACGACCAGTGCCACCACTCGGTGGGGTAGTTGACCAGGCCCGCCCGGGTGAGCGCGGCGGCGAGGAGGTCGCGGTTCCGGCGGGCCCGGGCGGAAATCCCGGCGGCGTCGGTGAAACAGGCGCCGCGGCTGCTTTCCGGGTCGGCGTTCACCGCGGTGCCGAGGTCGAGTTCCTCGCCGTCGGCGGTGGCCAGTGTGAGGTCGACGGCCCCGCCGGTGCAGTGCGGCGCGACCTCGGGCGGGGAGACGAACTTGCTCGCCTCCACGTGCAGCCGTTCGCCGGACCAGTCGGGGTGGTTGGCCCGGAGTTGCGCCTGGTAGCCGGAGAAGTAGCGTTCCTGCAGTTCGGGGGAGCGGTAGCCCTCGACGATCAGCAGCCGCAGGCCGCCGGGGAGCGCGGCTTGTGCGGAGAGCAGCCGCCGGACGACGTCCTCGCGGAGCAGCGGCGAAATCCCGGGGGAGCGCGGGGCGAACGGGAGCCCGGGTGAGGTGATCAGCTCCTCGCCGTTGTCGGAGACGGGGATGGCGGCGATGCGCGGGTCGGACAGCAGCACGGTCATGGCACCCATCCTGTACGGCAGGATGGCCCCGTGGACGAGCTGATCGCGAAGCTGGCCGAGGTCGGGCGCCGGGCGGTGGAGCTGGGGCTGGTGGTGGCGAGCGGCGGCAACCTGTCGGCGCGGCTGCCCGGCGCTCGGGAATTCGTCGTGACAGCCGCCGGGACGTGGCTGGACCGGCTGCGGCCCGAGGACTTCGTGAGGATGACCCTCGACGGCGAGACCGTCAGCGGGGCCGCGCGGCCGTCGAGCGAGTGGAAGCTGCACCAGCGCACGTACCGGGTGCGCGAAGACGTGAATGCGATCGTCCACGTGCACCCGCAACACGCCGTGCTCGTCGACGCGCTCGGCCACCCGATCCGGCTGTTCACCCTCGACCACGCGACGTACGTGCGCAGCGTCGGGCGCGCCGCCTTCCACCCCAACGGTTCTGACGAGTTGGCCGACGCGGCGGCGGAGCAGGCCAGGGAGCACAACTGCGTCCTGCTGGCGCACCACGGCTGTTCCACACTGGGCGCCGACGTCGACATGGCGTTCCGGCGGGCGCTCAACCTGGAGGAAGCGGCAGTGGCGACCTACAGGGCCCTCACCCTCGGCGACACGACGACCGCCTTTCCCGCGGAGGCATGGGGTTCGGTACACGAGGTGGGTTGAGCAGTGGGCGCCGCCTGTTCGCCTACGGGACCAAACCCCTGGGCCGCGTTGGCTGCGGCCGTCCTGCTCGTGCGGCTGACCGATCAGGCGTTCACACCCGCCCGGAACGCCCGCCGGTAGGCGCCCGGCGTCGTGCCCAGGGCGGTCGCGAAACGCCGGCGCAGGTTGGTCGCCGACGACAGGCCCGTGCGCCGGGCGATCGCGTCCAGCGGGAGGTCCGTCGACTCCAGCAGGTCCTGCGCCGCCGCGATCCGCTGCGTCAGCAGCCACTGGCCGGGGCTCGTGCCGAGCTGGTCGGCGAAGCGCCGCGCCAGGGTGCGCGGCGACAGGCCCGCGTGCGCCGCCATGTCCTCCAGCGTCACCGGGTCACCGAGCCGCCCGGTGACCCACTCCAGCAACGGCGCCAGCGTGCCGTCGATCTGCGCGGGGTGCGGCGGCGCCGCGTACTGCAGCTGCCCGCCCTCGCGGTGCGGCGGCATCACCATCCGGCGCGCGACCTGCGCCGCGTACCGGGCGCCCTGGTCCTTGCGCACCAGGTGCAGGCACAGGTCGAAACCCGCCCCGGCACCCGCGCTCGTGGCCACGTCACCGTGGTCGACGTACAGCACGTCCGGGTTGAGCCGGACGCGCGGGAAGCACGCCGCGAACTCCTCCGCCTGCGCCCAGTGCGTCGTCGCCTCGCGGCCGTCGAGCAGGCCGGCGTGCGCCAGCGCGAACGCGCCCGAGCAGATGCTCACCACGCGCGCCCCGCAGGAGTGCGCGTCACGCAGGGCCTGGACGACGGCGGGGGAGGGCGGCACCTCCGTCGGCAGCCAGCCGGGCACGATCACCGTGTCGGCGCGGCCGAGCGCGTCCAGCCCCTGCCGCACCAGCATGTCGAACCCGGCGTACGTGCCGACCGGGCCGGGCTCCTCCGTGCACACCTCGAAGGCGTACCGCGTCGGCAATCCCTGTCGCTCCACCCCGAACACCTGTGCCGCGCACCCCAGTTCGAACGTCGACTGCGGCGCGCGGACGAGGGCCACCACGCGATGCATGGCAAAAAAGTACCGCAGGATGTCTTTCCTGACACTCGGCGGTGCGGCACCCGTTCGTCAGGCTGGTGCCCATGACGACACAGCACACCCCCGGTTACGTGTGGTCCGCGGTCGAGGACGCCCCGGTCCGCGAGCTCTTCCCCGGTATCCGCCTGCGCACGCTGTGGCGCGGCGACGGTGGCGCCACGGCGCACGTCCTGGAGATGGACCCCGGTTCGCACTGGGAGGGCATCGACGTGCACGAACCGGGCCCCGAGGAGGTTTTCGTGGTTTCCGGCGTCTTCAACGACGGCGAGCGGGACTACCCGGCGGGCTCGTTCATCCACGCCCCCGCCGGGTCCTCCCACGTGCCGCAGACGACGGCCGGCTGCACGCTGTTCCTCTTCTACCCCGAGGGCTGACTACAGCAGCTTGTCCAGGGTGATCGGCAGGTCGCGGACGCGGACGCCCGTCGCGTGGTGGACCGCGTTCGCGACCGCCGCGGCCACGCCCGTGATGCCGACCTCACCGGCCCCGAGGATGCCCAGCGGCGTCGACGGATCCGGATCGTCCAGAGTGGACACTTCGATGGGTGGCACGTCGGCGTGCACGGGGAGGTGGTACTCGGCGAGGCTCGGGTTCATCACGCGTCCCGTGCGCGGGTCGACGAGGGTTTCCTCCGCCAGCGCCATGCCCAGCCCCATCACGATGCCGCCGCGCAGCTGGCTGTGCGCCGTCTTGCGGTTGACCACCGTGCCGATGTCGAACACCGCGAGCCAGCGCGAAACCCGCACCTCGCCGGTTTCCGGGTCCACCCGCACCTCGCAGAAGTGCGCTCCCGACGCGGCTTTCACCCAGCGCCGCTGCTCCCGGAGGTACCGGGCCACGAACCGCACCTGCCCGGTCACCCGCCCGAACCGGCTGTCCGAACCGACCGCCGCCTCCACGTACGGCTTGGCCGCCCGCCGCAGGATCTCGGCGGGGGAGTCACCGCCGGTGCGCTTCGCCAGCGACGCCAACGACCGCTGGACCTTTCCGCACGCTTCGCCGAGGCTCCGCGCTACGCTCGCCGTCTGCGCGGACCCGCCCGCGGCGGGCCCCATCGGCAGCGCGGAGTCCCCGTACTCGACGCGCACGGCGTCGAACGGCACGCCCAGCGCGTCCGCGGCGATCTGCGCCTGCGCGGTCGCGCCGCCCATGCCCATCTCCTGGAACCCGCAGCGCACCACCACGGTCCCGTCGGCGGACACGCGCACCCGCACGTTCGCCGGGAACTCCACCGCCGGGTGGTACGCCGAGGCCGCCCCGAACCCCACCAGCCAGCGGCCGTCCCGCATGGACCGCGGCCGCGGCGCCCGCTCGTGCCAGCCGAACCGCTGCGCGCCCACCTCGTAGGCCTGGCGCAGCCTCCGGTGCGAGAACTGCTTGCCGTCCAACGGGTGCCTGTCCGGTTCGTTGCGCAGGCGTAGTTCGACGGGGTCCACGCCCAGTTCCTCCGCCAGCTCGTCCATGGCGGACTCCAGTGCGAAGGTGCCGATCGACTCGCCGGGCGCGCGCATGAACGTGTTCGGCAGCAGGTCCATCGTCACGGTCTCCTGCCGCACCAGGATGTTCTCCGCGCCGTACAGGTGCCGCGACTGAGAGGTGATCTGCTCGGGCATCCCGCCGGTCCGCCCGAGCCGCGCGACGCTGGTGTGCACCAGCGCGGTCAGCTTCCCGTCCCGGCCGGCGCCCAGCGCGACGCGCTGCACCGACGGAGTGCGGCCGCCGACCGTCCGGTAGACCCCTTCCCTGGTCTGCAGGAGCCGCACCGGCCTGCGGGTCGCCCGCGCCGCGAGCGCGGCGAGGATCGTGCCGGCCCAGACGCTGCCCTTCCCGCCGAACCCGCCGCCGACGAACGGCGCGATCACCCGCACGTCGGTGACCGGGATGCCGAACCGCACCGCCAGCTGCGAACGGAACCAGTCGATCCCCTGTGTGGAGTCGTGCACGGTGAGCCGGTCGCCCTCCCACACCGCCGTCGTGGCGTGCGGTTCGATCGCGTTGTGCGAGTGGCCCGGCGTGGTGTAGCGGTGGTCGACGGACACCGGTGCGGCGGCTAGCGCGGCTTCCGCGTCGCCCTTCTTCTCCTCGCCCTTCGCCAGCATGCTGTTCGCCTGGGGCTCGGCGTTGGGTACCGCCGCCGCGAAGTCCACAACGGACGGAAAGGTCTCGTACTCGGCCCGTACCAGCCCGGCCGCCTTGCGCGCGGCGGTGGAGGTCTCCGCGACGACGACCGCGATCGGTTGCCCGTCCCAGTGCACCTCGTCGTCCTGCAGGTAGTTCACCGAGGTGCCGGACGCCATCGAGCTGAGGTTCAGCGGGGTGACCTTCGGCGCCGGCTTGAGCGGCGGCGCGTTGAGGTGGGTGAGCACGGTGAGCACGCCCGGTACCGCGGCCGCCTCCTCCGTGTGCAGCCTGGTGATCCGGCCGCGGCTCACGGTCGCGAACGCCAGCGCGGCGTGCGCGAGGCCCGGGTAGGTCTGCTCCGCGGCGAAACGGGCCGCGCCGGTGGTCTTGGCCCCGCCGTCGACGCGGTCCAGTGGCTGTCCGACGACGGTCATGCCGCGCTCCTCTCCCGCAGCCCGCGCAGCGCCGAGACGATCGTGCGCCGGGCCAGTGTCACCTTGAACTCGTTCTGCGGCCGGGTGACCGCGGCGGCGAGCTCGGCCTCCGCCGCGCGGGCGAAGGACTCCTCCGTCGCGGGCGCGCCCAGCAGCACGCGCTCGGCTTCCCTTGCCCGCCAAGGTTTTGTGGCCACGCCGCCCAGTGCCAGGCGCACGTCGGCGACCACGCCGTCCTCGACGGCCAGCGCGGCGGCGACCGACACCAGCGCGAAGGCGTACGACGCGCGGTCGCGCACCTTGCGGTAGCGGGAGTTCGCCGCGACCGCCACGGCGGGCAGCTCGACGGCGGTGATCAGCTCGTCCGGGGCCAGCGTCGTCTCGACGTGGGGCCTGTCGCCGGGCTCGCGGTGGAACTCCGCGAACGGGATGCGCCGGACACCCCGGGTGCTCTCGACCTCGACGGTCGCGTCGAGCATCGCCAGCGCGACGGCCAGGTCGGACGGGTGCGTCGCGATGCAGTGCTCGCTCACGCCGAGCACGGCCGTGCCGCGCGAAAACCCTTCCAGGGCGTCACATCCGCTGCCGGGGGAGCGCTTGTTGCACGCCGCCGCGTCGTCGTAGAAGTACAGGCAACGCGTGCGCTGCAACAGGTTCCCGCCCACCGTGGCCATGTTCCGCAGCTGCGCCGAAGCGCCGTTCAGCACCGCCTGCGCCAGCACGGGGTACCGCGCGCGGATGAGCGGGTCGGCGGCCAGCTTGCTGTTGCGCACCAGTGCGCCGATGCGCACCCCGCCGTCCGGCAGTTCCTCGATGCCGGTGAGCGGCAGCCGCGTGATGTCCACGAGCGTGCCCGGCGACTCGATGCGCTCACGCATCAGGTCCACGAGGTTCGTGCCGCCGCCGAGGAACTTCGCGTCGTCGTCCTCGGTGATGGCGCGCAGGGCCGTGGCGACGTCCGGAGCGCTGACGTACCTCATTCGGCCACCTCCTTGATGGCCGCGACGATGCCGTTGTAGGCGCCGCAGCGGCAGAGGTTGCCGCTCATCCGTTCGCGGATCTCCTCGTCGGTCAGCTCGGCGGACTCCTCGACGTCCTCGGTGACCGCGCTGGGCATGCCCTCCTTGTGCTCGGCCAGCATGCCCACGGCGGAGCAGAGCTGGCCCGGCGTGCAGTAGCCGCACTGGAACCCGTCCGTCCGCACGAACGCCTCCTGCAGCGGGTGGTCGAGCCCCTCGACGGTGGTGATCTCGCGCCCGTCGTACTGGACGGCGAGGGCGAGGCACGAGTTGATGCGCTCGCCGTCGGCCAGCACCGTGCACGCGCCGCACGCCCCCTGGTCGCAGCCCTTCTTCGTGCCGGTGAGCCCGAGGTGCTCGCGGAGCGCGTCGAGCAGGCTCACCTCCGGTTCGAGTTCGAGTGATCTGGCGGATCCGTTGACCCGCAGGGATATCGCGGTCATGACTGCCTCCCGGTCAGCGCCTGTGACCGCCGAAGCTAGCAGAACGCTGTACTCTTAACAAGAGGACGCCGTTCTTTAAACTGGGGGCATAGAATGATCCGGACATGTCCAAGGGAGCGTTTCTGCGGGCCAGGCGCCCGGAGCACAAGGAGCAGCGCCGCGAGGCGATCCTCGCCGCGGCGCGAGAGCTCGCGCTCCAGTCGGGCGTGGGCAAGGTGAGCCTCGGCGCGGTCGCCGAAGCGGTGGGGCTGGCGAAGTCCAACCTGGCCCGGTACTTCGCGACGCGCGAGGAGATCTTCCTCGAACTCAGCGTGCGGGAGTGGCAGGACTGGGAACGGGCGGCGTGCGAGCAGCTCGAAGCCGGGGCCGACGTGGTGGACGCGCTCGTGGACACGATCGTCGTGCGGCCGCTGTTCTGCGATCTCGTCGCCCACAGCTCCCTGACCCTGGAGCACAACATCACCAGGGAGGCGGCGCGCGCCTTCAAGCTGGGCGTGCTCGCCGCCACCGGGAACATCGCGCGGGCGGTCGCGCGGGCCCGGCCCGATCTGACGGAACGCGAGACGGTCGAGCTGGTCGGCGCCACGGCCGGGTTCGCGTCGATGCTGTACCCGGCGGCGAACCCGCCGCCCGTGCTGGCGGAGCTGTACGCGACGGACCCGGAGGTGGCCGCCGCGTGCATCCCCTTCGGGCCGACCGTCCGGCGGGCGGTCGCCGCGATCGCGGCGGGACTGCCCGCGTTGCGCTGAGCCTCAGCCCTCGACGAGGAGCTTCGCCGGGCCCACGCTGAGCGTGCCGTCGGTCACTGGCACGCACCGCACGCCGCCGTGGCCGCGCAGCGCCTTGAACGCGCCGGGCGCGAGCACGGTGTCCATCCACGCGCAGGGGTGCGCGGGCCGGTGGGCCTGGAAGCGGACCGGCCCGTCGCCGGAATCGAGGCTGAACTCGCGTCCTCTGGGCAGTTCGTCCACGGGGTAGCCGCGCAGGATGATGTTGCGGCGGGTCAGCAGCGGGTCGGGGACGGCGGGCAGGCCGAGTTCGGCGGCCAGGCGGTCGAGCACGTCCGCGTCGAACACCGTCACCGCCGCGTTCCGGTGGGCGGGGTGGTCGAAGTAGCGGTCGCCGACGAGGCCGAGCCCGGCCCGCACGCTCACGCGGCCGGTGCCCGCCGCGGCCGGATCGGGGCGCGGTCCGTCCGCCGGGCGGCCCTCGAAGGCGTGCACCGGCGAGACGAGCAGCGCCACGATCTCGATGTCCACGGTGAGCACGCTAGGGGATCAGCAGTGTCACGCCGACCGTGACCATCGTCGCGGCGACCAGCCCGTCCAGCACGCGCCACGACGAGGGGCGCGCGAAGAAGCCGGTGAGCAGGCGGGCGCCGAAGCCGAGCGCGGTGAACCAGCAGACGCTCGCCAGCACCGCGCCGAGCGCGAACTCCCAGCGCAGCGCGCCGTGCGTGGCGGCGATCGAACCGAGCAGCAGCACCGTGTCGAGGTAGACGTGCGGGTTGAGCCAGGTCATCGTGAGGCACGTCAGCGCCGCCCGCCGGGAGGAACCCGCGGTCGTGCCCGAGACGGTGAGCGCGGCGGGCCGGAACAACCGGCGCGCGGCCAGCACCCCGTAGCAGATCAGGAACCCGCCGCCGAGCACGCCGACGACGGTGAGCGCGGCGGGCTGTGCTCGCACGACCGAGCCGATGCCGGCCACCCCGAGCGCGATGAGCACGGCGTCGGAGGCGGCGCAGATGCCGACGACGAGCGGCACGGCTTCGCGGCGGATCCCTTGGCGCAGCACGAAAGCGTTCTGCGCGCCGATGGCGACGATGAGCGAGAGGCCGGTGCCGAAACCGGCGGCCACGGCCAGCAGGAGCGGGGACACACCCCGACGTTAGGAAGTGTGCTGTCAAGAGTCCAGCTAAGGATTCTTACGTATCATTAGCGCTCGTGATGCCACTGGACCAGGTCCGCACCCTGCTGGCCGTCGTCGACGAAGGCACCTTCGACGCCGCGGCAGCGGCGCTGCACGTGACGCCCTCGGCGGTGAGCCAGCGGATCAAGGCGCTGGAGCAGAGCACCGGCCGCGTGCTGCTCCTGCGCACGAAACCGGTGCGGCTGACCGAATCCGGCGAGGTCGTGGTGCGCCTGGCGCGTCAGCTCGCGCAGCTGGAACACGACGCCCGGCGCGAGCTGGGCCTGGCGCACGAGGGCGAGCCGGCGACGCTCCCCATCGCCGTGAACGCCGATTCGCTCGCGACGTGGTTCCTGCCCGCGCTCACGCGGGTGCCCGCCGAGCTGCGTGTGTGCTTCGAGCTGCGCCGCGAGGACCAGGACCACACGACGACGTTGTTGCGGGAGGGCGTCGTGATGGCGGCGGTGACCTCGTCGCCCGACCCGGTGCAGGGTTGTTCGGTGACCGCGCTCGGGCGCATGCGCTACGTCCCCGCGGCGAGCCCGGAGTTCGTGGCGCGGTGGCTGGACGGCCCGCTGCGCCAGGCGATCGGGCGGGTGCCGGTGGTGGTCTTCGACCGGCGTGACGACCTGCAGGACCGCTTCGCCCGGCGGCTCACCCGCGGCCGGGACGCCGGCAGGCTGCGGCACCACGTCCCGTCGTCGGAAGGTTTCCTCGACGCGGTGCTGGCCGGGATGGGCTGGGGCCTCGTGCCGAGCGCGCAGGCGGAACCGCGCCTGCGCGAGGGCGGGCTCGTGCTGCTGGACCCCCGGCGCGCCGTCGACGTGCCGCTGTACTGGCAGCAGTGGAAGCTCCACTCACCCGCCCTCGCCGCGACGGCGGAAGCGGTGGCCGCGGTGGCGGGGGAGGCGCTGGAGCCGTTCTGAGGGCGGGTGGCTCAACCCAGCCGCGACCCGCCCCTCACCGCAGCGGGAAGCCCAGCGCCCGCCCGCCTTCCCGCAACTCCTCGCGGGCGTCCGGGTGTGCGACGTTGTCCACGATCTCCTGCGCCTGGCTCGCCGCGTCGCGGCCCCAGATCGTCGCCGTGCCTTGTTCGCTCACGATGAAACTGTGCTGGAACGACGTGACGGGGCCGGCCAGCCGCGGCACGACCGTCGAGACGTCCGCCTTCGGGTGCCACGAAGGCAACGCGATGACCGCCCTGCCACCGGGGGAGTGCAGCGCCCCCACGACGAAGTCCGTCTGCCCGCCGAACCCCGAGTAGATCACCCCGTGCACGCGCCCGGCGTTCGCCTGCGCGTACAGGTCCACCTGCAGCGCGCTGTTCACCGACACCAGCGCGGGCTGCCGCGCGATCAGGCCCGGATCGTTCGTCTTCTCCGTGCGCAGCATCCGCACCCTCGGGTTGCGGTCCACCCAGTCGTACAGCTCCGCACTGCCGAAGACGAACGACGCCGTCAGCGGCACCTCCTCGTCGAGCGCGCCCGCCTTGTCCAGCCCCAGCACACCGTCGCTGAACATCTCGGACCAGATCTTCAGCCCGCGGCGGGCCGTGAGCGCGGCGAGCGTCGCGTCCGGGACCGCGCCGATACCCAGTTGCAGCGTCGCGCCCTCCGGTACCAGCTCCGCGACCCGGGCGCCGATCGTCTGCGAGACCTCGTTCGGCGGGCGCGGCACGGGGTTCGGCAGCGGCTCGTCCACCTCGATGGCGTAGTCGATCTCGTCCAGCGTCAGCACCGCGTCGCCGTTGGTGAACGGCATCTGCGGGTTGACCTGCGCCACCACGAGACCGCCGCGTGCCCTGGCCGCCTCCACCGCCGCGGGCAGGATGTTCACCTCCGTGCCCAGCGAAACCGTGCCGTCCCGCGGCACCGATGTGTGCAGCAGCACCACGTCGGGCGGCAGCGTCTGCTTCAGCAGCGGCGGCACCAGCGACAGCCGCGACGGGAAGTACCGCAGCCCCGGCTTGCCCCGCATCCCCGGGCCGACGAACGGCGTCTCCAGCGTCACCCCCGGCCGGTCCGGCACCCCGTGCTGCGCGTTGAGCATGAACAGCCGGTACTCGGCCAGCGCCCCGTCGAGGAGCGCGAGCGCCCGTGCCGGCGTCGCGAAATTGCCCGCCGCCACGACCCGGGGCACGCCGGGCAGCCGCGAGAGGGCCGCCGCGAGCTGGGAGTCAGAGATCGTCCGCACGAAGCCATTCTTCCCGGCCCGGGGGGCAGGCACGGGGGACCTTGGTCACCGTTCGGCCGCCGCTTGCCGCGAGAACTCCGCCCACGCCGCGTCCTTCGCGCCGGTGAGCACGTCCACCGCGGTCCTCGCAAGCGCTTTCGCCGACGCCAGCACCACGGTCCTGGCCCGCTCGCTCGCGGCCGCGGCGGCGAACTCCGGCGTGTGGTCGGACTGCTCCGGCCCGGTGATCGCGACGAACGGGTGGATCGCGGGCACGGTCGTGCTGACGTTGCCGATGTCGGAGGAGCCGAGGAACACCCCGGGTTCCGGCGCGGACATCGGGATGCCCAGCTCACCGAGGTGCCGGGCGAACGCCTCCGACAACACGGTGTTGTTGCGGAAGTGCGCATAACCCTCCCGCGGCCGCTCGACGGTGACGGTGGTGCCTGTCGCCTGCGCGATGCCCTCCGCGGCCTCCCGCAGCTGCCCCGCCAGGCGGTTCAACGCGGCCGTGGTCAGGCCGCGCAACCCGAACCGGCCCTCGGCGAGGTCGGGCACGATGTTCGTCGCCTCACCGCCGCGCGTGATGATGCCCTGCACGTGTGACCCCGCCGGAAGGCGGCGTTGCAGCACCGCCAGCACGTTGAACAGCTCGATCAACGCCGCGAGCGCGTCGACGCCCTCCGTGGGGTTGCCGGTGGGGTGCGCGGCGCGGCCGTGGAAGGTGACGGTCAGCTCGGTCTGCGCGGTCAGCGGCGCCCAGGACCAGCTGTGCGTCCCGGGGTGCATCATGAGCGCCGCGTCCGTCCCGTCGAACACACCCGCCGCCAGTTCGAGGACCTTCCCGCCGCCGTTCTCCTCGGCCGGGGTGCCCACGGCGAGCACCGTGCCGGGCAGCTGCGCCTGCCGGAGCGCCAGCGCCGCGCCGAGCGACGCGGCGGCGATCAGGTTGTGCCCGCACGCATGCCCGAGCCCGGGCAGCGCGTCGTACTCCATCAGCAACGCGACCCGTGGACCGCCTTCGCCCGCACGGCCAGTGAAGGCGGTCGGCATCCCCGCGACCCCGCGCTCCACCGAAAATCCACCCTCGGTCAGCTCCTCGCACAGCCGCGCGGCGGCGCGGTGTTCCTCGAACGCCAGCTCGGGGTCGTGGTGCAGCGACAGCGCCACGTCCCACAGGCGGTCCGCGAGCCCGTCCACGGCACTGTCCACAATGGGGTACCAGCGATCAGCCATGATGTCCGGCTACCCGGGCCGCGGCGGTTTGATCCCCCGCCCGCGCGGGCATTTCCGGAGCATGGACCACAGTCGGGCACCGGCGCTGGAGGCGTTGCGGGAGTTCCACGAGCGCGGCTACGTGCCGTTCAACCCACCGGGGCACAAACAGGGCCGCGGCGTGGACGAGGACGTGCTGGACGCGGTCGGGGAAAGCGTGTTCACGGCCGACGTGATCTCGGTGAACGGGCTCGACGACCGCCTGTCGAGGCAGGGCGTGCTGTCCCGGGCGCAGGAGCTGATGGCCGACGCCGTCGGCGCCGAGCACACGTTCTTCTCCACCTGCGGCAGTTCGCTGTCGGTGAAGAGCGCCATGCTGGCCGTCGCGGGCCCGCACGAGAAGCTGCTGGTCGCCCGGCACGCGCACAAGTCCGTGATCTCCGGGCTGATCGTCAGCGGTGTCGAGCCGGTGTGGGTGGACCCGCGCTGGGACGCCGAGCAGCACCTGTCGCACCCGCCGGGCGTGGACGAGGTGCGCGACGCGTTCGACCGCGCGCCCGAGGCGAAGGGCATGCTGCTGGTCACGCCCACCGACTACGGCACGTGCGGCGACATCGCGGCGATCGCGGAACTGTGCCACGAGCGGGACCGGACGCTGATCGTCGACGAGGCGTGGGGCGCGCACCTGCCCTTCCACGACGACCTGCCGCCGTGGGCGATGAACGCGGGCGCCGACCTGTGTGTCACGAGCGTGCACAAGATGGGCTCGGCGGTTGAGCAGAGTTCGGTGTTCCACCTGCAGGGCGACCGCGTGGACCCGGCCGTGCTCAAGGCGCGGGAGGACCTGCTCGGCACGACCAGCGCGACGTCGCTCGTGTACGCGACGTTGGACGGCTGGCGGCGGCAGATGGTGCAGCACGGCAAGGAGCTGCTGAGCGCTGCGCTGGAACTGGTGCATTCGGTGCGGGCGCGGCTCGACGGGATGCCGGGGCTGCGGGTGCTGGCGGAGGAGTTCGCGGAGCTGACGAGTTCCTACGACCCGCTGAAGGTGGTCGTGGACGTCTCGGGGCTCGGGATCAGCGGCTACCAGGCGGCCGACTGGCTGCGGGAGCACCAGTGCGTGACGGTCGGGCTGTCGGACCACCGGCGGGTCGTCGCGCAGTTCACCTACGCGGACCGGGAGGAGACGGCGGAAGCGCTGGTGTCCGCGTTCGAGGCGCTGGGCGGAGCGAAGCTGCCCGAGCCGAAGCCGGTGGACCTGCCGACCCCGGACGAGCTGCGGCTGGAGACGGCGATGCTGCCGCGGGACGCGTTTTTCGGCCCTGCCGAACAGGTTCCGGCGGAGCAGGCGGTCGGCCGGGTCGCGGCGGAGATGCTCACGCCGTACCCGCCGGGCGCGCCCGCGGTGGTGCCGGGCGAGGTCATCACGCGCGACGTGCTGTCGTACCTGCGCTCGGGTCTCGCGGCCGGGATGTCGGTCCCGGACGCGGCCGACTCCTCGCTGGACACCATCAGGGTCGTGGCGAAATGACCGGCCGCCAGCCGCCGGAGGTGCGTTCGACGAAGTAGGGCCCGAGGACCGGGGTCCGGCACGGCAGCAGCTCGCGGACGACCTCGCCGACGCGGTTCGCACCCGCGCCGAGCGCGAGCGTGACGTGTGCGGGAGGCGTGTCGCCGTAGCGGCCGTCGTAGGGCGTCGTCGTGGGGAACTCCGCGCGCAGCCGGGCCAGCACCGGGTCGAGGTCCGGCGTGGTCGCGCCGACGAACCCGTCCTCGACGAGCAGGCCGGTCAGCTCGATTTCGCCGGGCAGGTCGAGCGCCGCGATGCGCCCGGCCGTTTCCGCGCTGGCGGGCGGGCCGGGGTAGAGCAGCGAGACGTGCGCGGGCAGGGCCCTGACCAGCTCCGGCGCGACGCGGCGGACGGCGTCGAGCAGAGGTTCGGCAGCGGGGGTCAGCACCACGACAGCGGTGGAAATCGTGTCCTCCGGTCGGTAGGGGGGCCAGGATTCGTACCAATGCGTAACGGTTGAGTGACTCAGCGCACCCGGCGGTGTCCGTCGTCCTTATCGTGGAGTATGACCGAGAACTCGCCCCTTGCGGTGATGCGGCAGGTCGAGTTGAACCAGCTCCTGATGGAGGTACGGCGCCGTCAGGTTGACCCGCACGTCCTCGTCACGGAGCTGGATCTGCTCGGTGACGACCTGTTCTCCCACCGGATCAGCCCCGCCGAACGGCGGCGCTCCCTCGCACTGGTCCTGCTCGGGATCCTCACCGGGATCCTGCTGGTCGGTGTGCTCGTGCTGGCGCTGCTGAGCCAGCCCATCCCGGACCTGCTCTCCGGCCTCGCCGGCAGCGGGCTCGGTGCCATCGCCGGGATCCTGACGTCCTCCGGCGCCCCCATCGATGTCCCGAGGGCGGGAACACCGGTCTAGCGGTTTGGATGGCTTGCGAGCCGGTGCGGGTAGCGGAACCTGAGGCCCGCCCGCCAGCCCGACCACCACGCCTCACGGACGCTCCGCGGCTGTGCCTCCCACCACGTCAGCGCTGTCCTCGCGAGGAACCGCCCACCCGTCGCCCACCACCACCCTCAACGGACGCGCTCCGCGCGGCAGAGCCGATTCAGACCCGCGGCGGTGCCGGTTGCGCGGGTGGGAAAAGCTGCGGCTGCGCGACATCACATCTAGCCCAGCCACCGCACCGGGTCGGCGAGGAGGGTGGACAGGGCGCGGAAGGCGGCGCCCGTCGCGCCGGGGGCTGGGATCGGTTGTGCCGCCTCGATCTTCGGCGGGGTCCAGCGGGCGGACAGCACACGGGTCCGCAGCTGCTCCTCCAGGTCGTCCCGGAGCAGGTCGGCGAGGTGGGCCAGGTGCCCGCCGAGCACGACGGTGGGGATGTCGAGCACGTTGACCACTCCCGCCAGCGCCACCCCGAGCGCCCGCGCCGCCGTCCCGATCGCGGCGAGTGCCCGTGCGTCCCCCTCGGTCGCACGGGCTGCCAGTTCCGCCGGGCTCGACAAGCCGGCCGCGGCCAGCAGCGCCGTCCTGCCCGCGTAGGTCTCCAGGCACCCCGTCGACCCGCAGCGGCAGCGCGGGCCGTTCGGGTCGGCGGTGACGTGCCCGATCTCGCCGGCCCAGCCGTGCCGCCCGCTCATCACCCTGCCGCCGAGCACCGCGGCCCCGCCGATGCCGATTTCGCCTGACAGGTAGACGAAATCCGACACCGCGCCGGGCCTGCCGGGTGCCGTCTCCGCGACGGTGCGCGCCGCGAGCGCGGCTTCGTTGTCCACCAGCAGGTCCAGCCCGTCCGGCACCGCGTCCCGCAGCAGCGGTTCCGGGCGCACGTCCGACCAGCCGAGGTTCGGCGCGCGCAGCAGCGTGCCCGTTTCCGCCGCGACCAGACCGGGCAGCGCCAGCCCCGCGCCCGTCAGCGTGACCGGGCGCGGCAGGTCGCCGAGCACCCTCCGGCACAGCCGCGCGAGCCTGCCGAGCGTGGCTTCCGGGTCGCTGCCCACGAAGTCGTCCTGCTCCTGCGCCTCGCCGACGACCTCGCCCCGCAGGTCGATCACCCGCACCGCGAGGTAGCCGGCGTTGACCTGCAGCCCGAGCGCGGCGAACCGCGAGCCCGGCACGAGCGGGGTGGCCGGCCGTCCCCGGCCCGCCGCGGCGGGCTCGGTCTCGGCGAGCACCCCGCCCGCGACCAGTTCGTCGACCAGCCGCGACGCGGTCGCCCTGGTCATCGACGTGGCGGCGGCGACGTCGGCGCGCGACGGCGGGAGCGCCGCCGCGCACACCGTGCGGGCCACCAGCGCCAGGTTGGTGGCCCGCAGGGTCGACTGCCGCGCGCTCGTCACCGGCTCAGCCGATGAGGTGCTCGAGGGCCAGGTTCTGCAGCCGGACGAAACCGAAGTCCCGCTGCGCGGCCTTCTCCGGGTCGAACCCGTCGTCGGTGGCCAGGAACGACTCGACGCTCTCGCCCGGGTCCAGCGTCGGCGTCGCCAGGTCGTACACGCCCGCGTACGCCATCGCCTCCTGCACCCGCGAGTCGGCGCGGAAGGCCTTCGCCTTGTCCGCCAGCATCAGGTACGTCGACATGCAGGCGCGCGCCGACTCCCAGACGCCGTCGAGGTACTCCGTGCGCGAGGGCTTGTAGTCGAAGTGCCGGGGACCGGTGTAGCGCGGGCCGTCGGGGTAGCCGGGGAAGCCGTTCTCGATCAGGTCCACGGTGAAGAACGCGGAGATCAGGTCGCCGTGCCCGAAGACCAGGTCCTGGTCGTACTTGAGCCCGCGCTGCCCGTTGAGGTCGATGTGGAACAGCTTGCCGCTCCACAGCGCCTGCCCGAGCGCGTGCGTGTAGTTGAGGTTGGCCATCTGCTCGTGCCCGGTCTCGGGGTTGAGGCCGACGATGTCGCCGTGCTCCAGCTGCGCGATGAGCGCGAGCGCGTGGCCGACGGTGGGCAGGAAGATGTCACCCCGCGGCTCGTTCGGCTTCGGCTCCAGGCCGATGCGCAGGTCGTAGCCCTGGGACTTGATGTAGCCCGCGACGGTGTCCAGGCCCTCCTTGTACCGCTCGAAGGCGGCGTAGACGTCCTTCGAACCGTCGTACTCGGCACCCTCGCGGCCGCCCCACATGACGAACGTGCTCGCGCCCATGTCGGCCGCGAGGTCCACCGCCTGCAGGATCTTGCGCAGCCCGAACCGCCGGATCGAGCGGTCGTTCGAGGTCAGGCCGCCGTCCTTGAACACGGGGTGGCTGAAGGTGTTGGTGGTGACCATCTCGATCACGAGGCCGGCCTTGTCGGCCGCGTCCTTGAGCCGCCCGCTGATCCGCTGCTTCGTCGCGGTGTCCGCGTCGAACGGGAAGACGTCGTTGTCGTGGAACGTGATGCCCCACGCACCCAGTTCGGCGAGCTTGTCGGAGTACTCCCACGGGTCGAGCGCGGGCCGGCTCGGACCCCCGAAGGGGTCGGTCCCGGTCCAGCCGACGGTCCACAGACCGAACGAGAACTTGTCTTCGGGGGTGGGCTGGCGCAGCATCTTCGCTCCTCCATTTTGTTTTTCCATGTAACTTATTCGCGGACGTGGAGGAGCGTCAAGGGGCCGGGGTCACCGGATCAGCGGCGGACGACGCCCAGGACGCCGCCGATCAGGGAGACGACCCCGGCGATGAGGAAGAAGTAGTAGCCCAGCGACGTGCTGTCGGGGTTCGGGTCGCCCCCGGTCAGCCAGAACACCGCGCCGACGACCATGAACACCGACAGCACGAGCGTCACGACGCCGATCGGCCGGTGGTTGCGCATCGGCACGAACATCGTCGCCCCGAGCAGGATCTCCAGCGCGCCGCCGATGAGGACCGCCCACACGCCGATCTCGATCAGGGTCGCGCTCGAACCCGCGCCGAACGCGCTCGCCGCGCTCGCCAGGTCGGCGACGTCCATGCCGGTGGCGTGGACGTTCGAGAAGCTCGAGTCGATCCACGGCAGGAAGAACTGCAGCACGCCGAACAGGCCGCCGAGGACGAGCACCGCGCCGGCCCAGATGTTGGGCCGCGAGAGCGCGGGCGGCTGCCCCCACTGGCCCGGCTGGCCGTAGGGCCCCGGCTGCCCGTACCCGTACTGCTGCTGCCCGTACGGCCCCGGCTGCTGCGGGTACTGCCCCGTGGGGGGCTGCTGCGGGTACTGCCCCGGCTGCTGGCCGTACGGGTTCCACTGCGGTGGCTGGTTCGGATAGCTCACGGTGCCCCCTGGAGAAAACGGCTTCCTGCTCGCGCGGAATCGTACTGCCCCCGGGGCCCGGTACCACCCCGCCGAGCCGTCACGCCCGGCTCGGTTCCACCGTTTCGCCCAGTGTGAAGCCCCGCACCAGGAGCACGGTGAGCCCGGCGAGGGCGACCTGCGCCAGCCCGGAGATCACGAACGTCGTGCTCGCGTGACCCGCCAGGCGCGTCAGCGCGCCGCCGAGCAGTGCCCCGACGGGCACCGCCCCCCACACGACCGTGCGCCACGCGCCGAGCACCCTGCCGAGCAGCTCGCCGGGGACGAGCGCGTGCCGGGCCGTCGCGAGCACGACGTTGACCGCCACGACCGCGGCCGCGAACACCCCGAAGCACACCGCCGCGGCGACCGAGTGCCGGATCAGCCCCATGGCGAGGAAACCGAGCCCGCCGGCCAGGATCCCGCCCACCAGCACGGAAGTCCGGCCGGTGCGCCGGACGAGCCACGGCGCGGCGGCGGCGCCGGCCAGCCCGCCGAGCCCGCCCACGAAGCTGAACACCCCGAACGCCGCCTCGCTCAGCCGCAGGTCTTCGAGGGCGTAGAGGACGAGCTGCGCCTGCGCGAGCTCGCTGGTGACGCTGATCAGCCCCGCGACCAGCACCAGGCGCAGCAGCAACGGGTTCCGGGCGAGCCAGCGCAGCCCGTCGGCGAGATCGGTGCGCAACCGCGTGGGGTTCGCGGGCGCGCGCGGCCGGTAGCTGCCCGCCATGCCGAGCAGCAGTGCGGCCGCGATCGCGAACCCGGCGGAGGAGAGCAGGAACGGCAGCGTGGCGAACAGGGCGAACGTGGCGCTGCCGAGCGGGCCGCCGAGGAAGGTCTGGCCGAGGATCTCGGCGGCCTGGAACCGGCTGTTGGCCTGCTCCAGCCTGCCGCCCTCGGCCACGGCGGGGATCACCGCGTTCACCGCGCTCTCGGCCACCGTCTCCGCGGCGCCCAGCAGCAGGGCCACGAGGTAGATCAGCCAGATCGACAGCGCGCCGGACCACAGGAGCACCGCCGTGCCGAGGACGAGCACGGCCCTGGCGGCGTTGGCGAGCAGCATCGCCCGCCTGCGGTCGACGCGGTCCACGAGCGCGCCCGCGACCGTGCCCAGCAGCAGCCACGGCACGAACTGCGTCGCCGACAGCGCGCCGATCTGCACCGGGTCACGCGTGATCGTGGTGGCCAGCAAGGGAAAAGCGACCTTGCCGATGCCGTCCGCGAGGTTGCCGGCACCCGCCGACCCCAGCAGCCACCACACTCGACGACCCGACAACGACATCCCCCAGGCTGGCACTTCCCGTGAACTCCACAATCACAGTACGGGCAACTCGCCGCAACGGGGCCGGAATCGGCCGGACGACTCATCCGGGTGATGCCGGGTGGAGTAGTCCAGATGCTGAACGGTTTTGCGCCCATTCGCCGTCGTTGCTCTACTCCCTGTCGTGGCCGAAAACGAAAACCCGTACGGGGAACTCCTCAAATTCGCCTACTGGGTCCCGAACGTCAGCGGCGGACTCGTCACGAGCAAGATCGAACAACGCACCGACTGGGGGTACGACTACAACAGGGAACTCGCCGTCCTGGCCGAGCGCAACGGGTTCGAGTACGCGCTCACGCAGGTCCGCTACACCGCCAGCTACGGTGCCGCCTACCAGCACGAATCCACCGGCTTCAGCCTCGCGCTGCTGCTCGCGACGCAGCGGCTCAAGGTGATCGCCGCGGTGCACCCCGGTCTGTGGCACCCCGGTGTGCTGGCGAAGTTCGTGGCCAGCGCCGACGTCCTTTCCGGTGGCCGCGCGGCGGTCAACGTGGTGAGCGGCTGGTTCAAGGACGAATTCACCGGATTGGGCGAGCCGTGGCTGGAGCACGACGAGCGCTACCGCCGTTCGGAGGAGTTCATCCGCGTGCTGCGGGAACTGTGGACCGACGACCACGCGGAATTCCGCGGCGACTTCTACCGCATTCACGACTTCGACATCAAGCCCAAACCGCTCACCGGACCGGGGCGTCCGCATCCCGAGATCTTCCAGGGCGGCAACTCGACCGCCGCCCGCAAGCTCGCCGGGCGCGTGTCCGACTGGTACTTCAGCAACGGCAAGGACTTCGACGGGTTCTCCGAGCAGGTCGACGAGGTGCGCGGGTACGCCGCCGAGCACGGCCGCACCGTCCGCTTCGGACTGAACGGCTTCGTCATCGCCCGTGACACCGAGCGCGAGGCGAAGGACGTCCTGCGTGAGATCGTGGAGAAGGCGGACACCCAGGCCGTCGAAGGGTTCCGCGGCGCCGTCAAGCAGGCTGGTAAGTCCACATCGGACGGCAAGGGGATGTGGGCCGACTCCGAGTTCGCCGATCTCGTGCAGTACAACGACGGCTTCCGCACCGGGCTGATCGGCACGCCCGAGCAGATCGCCGATCGCGCGATCGAGTACAAGCGACGTGGCGCGAACCTGCTGCTGCTCGGTTTCCTGCACTATCACGAGGACGTCGAATACTTCGGCAGGAACGTGCTGCCGATCATCCGTGAGAAGGAACGCGACCTCGCCCGCGGGGCCGCGACACCCGAACCCGTGGGGAGCCTGTCATGACCAGCAGCCAGGAATGGGTCGAGATCGCGCGGGACATCGCCGCGAAGCTCGCCGTGGACGCGGTGGAGCGCGACCGGGCGCACGAGACCCCGTACGAGGAGGTGCGGCTGCTCAAGGACAGCGGCCTGGTCACCCTGCTCGGGCCGGCCGAGCACGGCGGCGGCGGGCAGACGTGGGAAACCGCGTACCGCGTGATCCGGGAGGTGGCCCGCGGCGACGGTTCGATCGGGCAGCTGCTGGGCTACCACTACCTGTGGGCGTGGGCGGTGCGGCTCGTCGGGACCGAGGCGCAGATCGCGGCCGTCGAGGAGCTGTACACGAAGGACAAGCTGTTCTTCGGCGGGGCGGTCAACCCGCGTGACTCGGACCTGACCATCACCGAGGACGGTGACGAGCTCGTCTACTCCGGGCACAAGTCGTTCTCCACCGGCAGCAAGGTGTCCGACCTGACGGTGCTGGAGGGTGTGCTCGAAGGCACCGGGGACCACATCTTCGCGATCGTGCCGTCCCGGCAGGAGGACATCGTCTTCCACGACGACTGGGACAACATCGGCCAGCGGCTGACCGAGTCGGGCAGCGTGACGATCAAGAACGTGCGGGTCCCGTGGGCGAGCGCGGCCGGGTACGTCGACCGGAAGTTCCAGCCGCTCACGTACAACACCCTGAACGTGCCGGCGATCCAGCTCGTGTTCACGAACTTCTACCTCGGCATCGCCCAGGGAGCGCTGGACACGGCGCTCGCGTACACCCGCGACCACACGCGAGCCTGGCCCTACGGCGGGGACGACAAGGCGTCCGCGGGGGAGGAGTGGTACATCCTCGAAGGCTACGGGGACCTGCAGGCGAAGCTGTGGGCCGTGGAGGCGCTCGTGGACAGGGCGGGTGCGGAGATCTCGGAGGTGCTGCACGCGCCGCGCGAGCAGCTCACCCCGCAGCGGCGCGGCGAGCTGGCCGTGCTCATCGCGGCGGCGAAGCAGCGGGCGAGCGACACCGGGCTGGAGGTCGGCACGAAGATCTTCGAGCTGACCGGGGCCCGTGCCAGCGCGGCGAAGTACGGGCTGGACCGGTTCTGGCGCAACCTGCGCACGCACTCGCTGCACGACCCGGTGGCGTACAAGCGGCGTGAGGTGGGCGCGTACGCGCTGCTGGGGCAGCTGCCGGAGCCGACCTGGTACACGTGACGAGGTCCGGCCCGCCGCGTGCGGCGGGCCGGCAACCCCGTCCGTCAGGAGTTGGACGTGGCAGCGCTGATGTCGCCCAGCGCGGAGTCGGAGTCCTTCTCCAGCGCCGCGTCGCCGAGGGTGAACACGCCGACCGCCCGGCCGTCCTCGACCACGGCGATGCGGCGCACCGCGGCCTCGCGCATGCGCTCGATCGCGGTGTCGATGTCGTCGTCCGGAGCGGCGGTGACCAGGTCGGAGCTGCACACGTCCCGCAGGCGGCAGTCGCTGAGGTCGTCGCGGTCCGCCACGGCCCTGGTCACGATGTCCCGGTCGGTGACGATGCCCGCCACGCGGTCGTCGTCGAGCACTAGCACGTTGCCGATCTCGCGCTCGCGCATGCGCTGGGCGGCCTCGCGCACGGGGGTGTCCGCGGGCAGCGCGACGGGGTTGGTGGTCATGACCTCGCTGAGTCGGGTGGTGTTGCCGCGAGCGGGGTGGTCAAACGCGCGGCGCTCACTCCGGACGGGTGGCCCACGGGCAGGCTCAGCCCGCCACGAGGGCGGCCAGCCCGTCCAGCACGCGGGCGAGGCCGAAGCGGAAGGCGTGCTCCGGGTCGTAGGCGCTGCCGTGCGCCTGCCCCGCCGCGGACCCGACGCGGACGGCCCTCGGGTAGGCCTTCTCGTCGAACACCCGCGCCAGCAACGGTTCGCTCGCGTCCCACCACGACTGGTCGTCCCGCTGCTGCGCGGCGGCCGCCTGGGCGCACGACCGCACGAACGCCAGCAGGAACGCCAGCGCGTCGTCGAGCGTCACGTCATCGAGGTCCAGACCGTCCAAAGCGGACAATTCATGCTCGTACTTCGCCAGCTGGCCCGGTCCGAGCACGGGCCGGTTCGTCGCGATGCCCGCTGCCCACGGGTGCGTCCGGTACAGCGCCAGGTTCTCCTCCGCGACGACGGTCAGGCGCTCGCGCCAAGGGCGGCCCGACGTGTCCTCGCGCGGCATGCGGGCGTACGCGGCGTCCAGCATCAGGTCGAGCAGCTCCGCCTTGCCCGGCACGTACGTGTACAGCGTCATGGGCGCGACGCCGAGCGCCTGCGCGACACGGCGCATGCTCACCGCCTCGAGTCCCTCGGCGTCGGCGAGGGCGGTCGCGGCGTCGACCACCGCGTCGATCGTCAGCCCCTGGCGCGGTCCCCGCTTCGGCGCCGCCACCGGATCCCGCCACAGCAGGCGCAGGGTGCGGGCCGGGTCACCGGCGCCGCTTCGTTCGGTCGACATGGGGCAATCTTCGCGTATGCTTACTCTGTACGGTGTACGAAGAAAGGGGTTCCATGCGCATCACCTCCTCCGCGGTGTCCCTCACCGTCGACGATCCGGCCGCGTCGAGCGCGTTCCTGGCGAAGCACTTCGGGTTCACCGAGCAGATGTCCGCCGACGGTTTCGCCTCGCTGGGCAGGCCGGACGCCGGGATGAACGTGATCTTCCTGCGGCGCGGGCTGCCCACCCTGCCCGCCGACCAGCGCGACGAGCGCGCGTCGGGCCTGATCCTCGCCTTCGTGGTCGACGACCTGGAGGGCGAGCTGGCCCGGCTCGAAGCCGAGGGGGTGCCCATCACGATGCCGCTCACCGTCGAGGAGTGGGGCGAGCGGGCGTTCCAGGTGCGTGATCCCAACGGGGTCATCGTGCAGCTGGTCGACTGGCAGGGCTGAACCGGGCATCGAGCGCCAAACCGCCCACGCTCCACAATAGACGTCCGGCGGTAGCCGCCCGCCGCCGGATGTTCGCCGAAGTTTCGCCTTTTCGGTGGTGTACCCGCGGGCCGGGATCAGCAGACTGTGCCCCATGACCGACCTCAACCGCCGCCGGTTCCTCCAGGTCGCCGGCGGTACCGCGGCCGCGTCGATGCTCACCGACAGCATCGCCCGCGCCGCGGCGATCCCCGCCCACTCCCGTACCGGCAGCCTGCGCGACGTCGAGCACGTCGTCGTCCTGATGCAGGAGAACCGGTCCTTCGACCACTACTTCGGCTCGCTGCGCGGCGTCCGCGGCTTCGGCGACCCGCGCCCGGTTTCGCTGCCGAACGGCAAGCCGGTGTGGTACCAGTCGGACGGGACGCGGGAGATCCTCCCGTTCCGGCCCGAGGTGAAGGAACTGGGCCTGCAGTTCATCCAGGACCTGCCGCACGGCTGGAACGACACGCACGCGGCGTGGCACGACGGGCACTACGACCGGTGGGTGCCCGCCAAATCGGCCACCACCATGGCCTACCTGACCCGCGAGGACATCCCCTTCCACTACGCGCTGGCCGACGCCTTCACCATCTGCGACGCCTACCACTGCTCGTTCATGGGCTCGACCGACCCGAACCGGTACTACATGTGGACCGGCTACACGGGCAACGACGGCCAGGGCGGCGGCCCGGTCATCGGCAACGACGAGGCCGGCTACAGCTGGACCACCTACCCCGAGCGACTCGAGAAGGCCGGGGTGTCGTGGAAGATCTACCAGGACGTCGGCGACGGGCTGGACGCCGCGGGCTCGTGGGGCTGGATTCCCGACGCCTACCGCGGCAACTACGGCGACAACTCGCTGCTGTACTTCAACCAGTACCGCAACGCCAAGCCCGGCGATCCCTTGTACGACAAGGCTCGCACCGGTACGGACGCCAAGAAGGGCGAAGGGTTCTTCGACATCCTGAAGGCCGACGTGAAGGCCGGGCGGCTGCCGCAGGTCTCGTGGATCGTGGCGCCGGAGGCGTTCACCGAGCACCCGAACTGGCCCGCCAACTACGGCGCCTGGTACATCTCGCAGGTCCTCGACGCGCTCACCGCCGCGCCCGAGGTGTGGAGCAAGACGGCGCTGTTCATCACCTACGACGAGAACGACGGCTTCTTCGACCACATCGTGCCGCCGTACCCCGCGCCCTCCGGCGCGAAGGGCGCTTCGACGGTCGACACGCGCTACGAGATCCTCAACGGCGTGCCCTACGGCCTCGGCCAGCGCGTGCCGATGCTCGTCGTGTCGCCGTGGAGCCGCGGTGGCCGGGTGTGCTCGGAGGTCTTCGACCACACGTCCATCGTGCGGTTCCTGGAGCGGCGCTTCGGGGTGCGCGAGCCCAACATCTCGCCGTGGCGCCGTGCCGTCGTGGGGGACCTGACCTCGGCGTTCGACTTCTCCCGCACCGAACGCGCCGTGCCGCGCCTGCCGTCCACGGCCGCGTACGTGCCCCCGGACCGCGACCGGCACCCCGACTACGTGCCCACCCCGCCCGGCACCCCGTCGCTCCCGCGGCAGGAGCGGGGGCAGAAGCCGGCGCTGCCGCTGCCCTACGACCTGCACGTCGACGGGCAGGTGCGCGGTGAGCGCCTGACGCTGGAGTTCGGCAACGACGGTTCGGCGGGCGCGTGCTTCCACGTCACGTCGTCCAGCGACCAGAACGGGCCGTGGACGTACACCGTCGAGCCCGGGAAGAAGCTCTCCGCGGACTGGACGCTGTCGGGTGCCTACGACTTCAGTGTCCACGGCCCCAACGGTTTCCACCGCCGGTTCGCGGGGCAGGGGAGCGGGGTCGAGGTCAGCGCCCGCGCCACCGGCCCGGCCGGGGACCTGACGCTCGTGCTGACGAACTCCGGCAGCGCCCCGGTGTCCGTCACCGTCGCCGACGCGCCCGGGTACGGCCACGGCCGCCCGGACAGCTACGGCCTGCGGCCGGGGGCGCGCGTCGTGCACGTGGTGCGGACCGGCGGTACCGCGGGCTGGTACGACGTGTCCGTCACCGCGGGCCGGTTCGTCCGGCGCCTCGCGGGCCACGTGGAAACCGGCCGGATCACCCTCACCGATCCGGGTATCGGGGCCCGCTGAAACAGCGCCGTCCGCCCGGGTGCGCGCCCGGGCGGACGGCGCGCTCACACGGTGAGGACGACCTTGCCCTGGAGGTGCCCGCTTTCGAGCAGCCGGTGCGCGTCGGCGATGCGCTCGAACGGGAAGGTCTCCTGCACGTGGACGCGGAGCTTGCCCTGCTCGACCAGGTCGACGAGACCGCGCAGGGCGACCGGGTCGGGATCGACCCCGATGCCGCTGAACCGCATGCCCGCGGCCTCGAACTTCGCGATGAGTGCGGTGTCCTCCTCGGCGACCGCCGTCACGAGGTGCCCGCCGGGGCGGAGTACCGCGAGCGACCGCTCGACGGTGCTGCCGCCGATCGTGTCGAGCACGAGGTCGACATCGCGGACCGCCTCGGCGAAGTCGACCGCCCGGTAGTCGATCACCTCGTCGGGGCCGAAGCCCTCGACGAACTCCCGTTTGCTCGCGCTCGCGGTGGTGATCACGTGTGCGCCCAGGGCTTTCGCGAGCTGGATCGCGACGTGGCCGACCCCGCCGCCACCGCCGTGGATCAGGACGCGATCGCCTTCGGACACACCGCCGAGGTCGACGAGTCCCTGCCACGCCGTCAGCCCGACGACCGGCAACGCCGCCGCCTCGACGTGCGAAAGCGACGCGGGCTTGCGGACCAGGTGCAACGCCGGTGCGGCCACGGCTTCGGCGTATGCGTTGGCGGCGCGTGGGAACCGTGGCATCCCGAACACCTCGTCGCCCGGCCTGAACCGCCACGTGTGCGCGTCTTCCACTACGCCGCTGATGTCCCAGCCGAGGGTGAACGGTGGCTGCCCGAGCAGCGGGAACTCGCCGGCGCGCAGGCGTGGTTCGAGCGGGTTCAGCCCGATGGCCTTGATGCGGACGAGGACCTCGGTCGGCAGGGGACGGGGCTCGGGCACGTCCACGACGGTGAGGACCTCGGGTCCCCCGAACTGGTGCTGGGTGATGGCTCGCATGGGTTCCACCATGGTCTCGGGGTGTCAGGCGGACCACCGTCCTCCCGCCAGGAAATGCCGGGAATCCGCCACGGTTAGTCTGGATCTCGTGACCGAAGTTGCCCACGAGCCGGTGTTCTTGGACGGCGATGTGGTCGAGTGCGAGCCCCTGTCCCACGGCGAGGTCGTCGCCCCGCACTGCCACGACTTCGGGCAGCTCCGGTACGCCGTTTCGGGAGCCCTGGTCACGACGACCGAGGTCGGCACGTGGGTGACGCCCGCGAACCGCATCACGTGGGTGCCGCCGTTCCACGTCCACAGCAGCCGTGCGCATGGTGAGACCGACATCAGGCTGCTCCGGGTTCCGGCGGACCGGGCGGGGCAGCTCCCGGCGGAACCGTCGGTGTTCGTGGCGAGCGCGTTGCTGCGAGAGGCCTACCTGGCGCTGCTCGGGGATTCCGATCAGGGGCCGCGCGCCCGGCTGTTGCTCGACGTCGTGCTGATGGAACTCGCGCGTGCTCAGCGGGAACCACTGCGCCTCCCGGAGCCGGCGGACCCCCGCCTCAAGGCCGTGGCCGACCTGCTGCACGCGAACCCGGCCAGCCCGGCGACGCTCACGGAGCTGGGGCGGCGGACGGGGTCCAGCGAACGGACGTTGAGCCGGTTGTTCAGCGGGGAGCTGTCGATGAGCTTCCACCAGTGGCGCACGCTGCTGCGGGTGCAGCGGGCGGTGCTCGACCTCGCCGAAGGCGCGTCGGTCACGGACACGGCGATGCGCCTGGGGTGGGCGAACCCGAGCAGTTTCATCGAGGCCTTCACGGCGCTCGTCGGCCAGACCCCGGGCCGGTACCGCGCCACGGCTCGCGCGGGCCGGGGGTAGTGGGGGGTTGGTTTCTGGGGGCGGTTGGCTTTTGTTGGGTGGTCCCGCGCCTGCCCACGCGCGCCCACTCGCTTCGGTTGGTGGGGCCCGCAGGGCTCCGCTCCGCTCCGCCCGCCGCCGCTCGGCGCCCGCGCCCGCCCGCCGCTCGGCGCCGCTCCTGCGCCCGCCGCCGCTCGGCGCCGCCTCGCCCGCGCTCACTCGCTCTGCTGGCCGAGCCCACGTGCGCGCCCGCCCGCCGTCGCTCCTGTGCCCGCGCCCGCCCGCCTCGGCGGAGCCCGCACGGCTCGGCGGGAGCCCGTGCGGCTCCGCTCCGCCCGCTCGGCCACCGGCGCGCGGTTCGCTCGGCGGGGCGCGCCCCCTCCGGTCCCACGGCTCGCCTCGGCTCGCCCCGCTCCCGCCCCCGCGCACTCGCTGGCGCCCCCGCTCGCTCCGCTGGCACTGCCGCCTCCGCTCCGCCGCGTTCGCCCGCTTCGCTCGGACGTGCGCTCGCCTGGCTTCCGCCCGCACGCTCCGCCGCGCCCGCCCGCTCCCGCCTGCCTCCGCTCCGCCGCGCTCGCCCGCTTCGCTCGGCGGGGCGCGCCCCCTCCGCTCCCACGGCTCGCCTCTGCTCGCCCCGCTCCTGCCCGCCTCCGCTCCGCCGCGTTCGCCCGCTTCGCTCGGACGTGCGCTCGCCTGGCTTCCGCCCGCACGCTCCGCCGCGCTCGCCCGCTTCGCTCGGCGGGGCGCGCCCCCTCCGCCGCGCTCGCCCGCTTCGCTCGGCGGGGCGCGCGCCCTCCGCTCCCACGGCTCGCCTCTGCTCGCCCCGCTCCTGCCCGGCTTCCGCGCCGCTCGTTCCGCTGCCGCTTCCGCTCCGCCCGCTCGCCCGCTCCGCTCCGCCCACCCGCGCCCGCCTCCGCTCCGCCGCGCTCGTTCCCGCCCGCACACTCCGCCGCGCTCGCCCGCTCCGCCGCGCCCGCCCACCCGCGCCCACCTGCGCTCCGCCGCGCCCGCCCCCGCTTGCCCCGCTCCGCCGCGCTCGCCCGCTCCGCCGCGCCCGCCGCTCGCCCGCCCCGCGCCGCTCGCTCCGCTCCCGCCGCCTCCACCCCCACCTCCCGACATCCCCACCCGTTCCCGGCACCTCCGGCATCCCGCCCCTCCCGGGCAAGTGGGACAAGTCACCCCTTAGATAGTTGCCACATACAACTACAGGGCTATAGTTGTATGTGACAACCAACTGGGAGGTGGGTGCGATGGGGGCCGGCGGCGACAAGGCGGTCGCGCTGATGCGGGAGCTGCGCCTGTCCGCGCAACTGCAGCACGCCTGGGTCCACCAGGCCTGGCAGCGCGAGGACACGTCCCTGCACCCGGCGGCGCTCATGCTGCTCTCGGAACTCGACCGGCACGGCGAGTGCCGCCCGTCCGACCTGGCCAAGCGCAAGATGGTCGACGTCTCGGTGGTCAGCAGGCAGATCGCGCAGCTGGCCGGCGCCGGCCTGATCGAGCGCAGACCCGCACCCGAGGACGGCCGCGCCAGCCTCGTGCGCATCTCCGCCGAGGGCGTGCGGCGGCTCGCGCGCTGGCGGACGCAGTACCTGGAGTACGTGGACCGCGCGCTCGGCGAGTGGACCGACGCCGAGCTCGACACCCTGACCACCCGGCTGGCCCTGATGAACCAGGGACTGCGCGACGCGCTCGCGCCGGTCGCCTGCCCGCCCCAGGCGGGGGAGAAGAGGAAGTGAGCCCGAAGGTGAGTGCCTCCGCACAGGCAGCACAAGCCCCGATGACCCCGCGCCAGGTGGCGCGCGCGTTCTCGGGGCTGCTACTGGCGCTGCTGGTCGCCGTGCTGTCGTCCACGATCGTTTCGAACGCCCTGCCGACCATCCTGGCCGACCTCGACGGTTCGCAGAGCCAGTACACCTGGGTGGTCACCGCCACCCTGCTGGCCTCGACGGCGAGCACCCCGATCTGGGGCAAGCTGTCGGACCTGTTCAGCAAGAAACTGCTGTACCAGCTGTCCATCGTGATCTTCACGGCGGGCTCGGTGCTCGGCGGCATCTCGCAGTCCATGCCCGAGCTGATCGCGTTCCGCGCGGTGCAGGGCCTGGGCATGGGCGGGCTGCAGGCGCTGATCCAGGTCGTGATCGCGGCGATGATCTCGCCCCGCGACCGCGGCCGCTACAGCGGCTACATCGGCGCGGTGTTCGCGCTCGCCACGGTCTCCGGGCCGCTGCTGGGCGGCCTGATCGTGGACTCGCCGCTGGGCTGGCGCTGGTGCTTCTGGATCACGGTGCCCGTCGCCGTGCTCGCGTTCATCGTGCTCGGCAGGACGCTGCACCTGCCGGTGCTCAAGCAGCAGGTGAAGATCGACTGGCTCGGTGCGACCCTGCTCGTCGGCGGTGTCTCGCTGCTGCTGATCTGGATCTCGCTGGCGGGCGGCAGCTTCGGCTGGTGGTCGTGGTCGACGCTGCTGTACGTGCTGGGCGGCGTGGCGACGCTGGCGCTCGCGGTGTTCGTCGAGTCCCGCGTGAGCGACCCGGTCGTGCCGCTGCGGCTGTTCCGCGGCCGGACCTTCACGCTCGCGGTGATCGGCAGCCTGTCGGTCGGCACGGCGATGTTCGGCGGCGCGGTGTTCCTCGGCCAGTACTACCAGCTGGCCCGCGGCTACTCGCCCACGCACGCCGGTCTCATGACGATCCCGCTGATGCTCGGGCTGTTCCTGTCCTCGACGGTCGCCGGGCAGGTCATCTCCCGCACCGGCAGGACCAAGCCGTGGATGATCGGCGGCGCGGTGCTGCTGGTCGCGAGCCTGTTCCTGCTGTCCACCATCGACCACGGCACGAACCTCGTGCTGATGGGCGGCTACCTGGCGCTGCTGGGGCTGGGCGTCGGCGCGCTGATGCAGAACCTGGTGCTGGTCGTGCAGAACACCGTGGCGATGAAGGACATGGGCTCCTCGTCGTCGGTGGTGACGTTCTTCCGCACGCTCGGCGGTTCCGCCGGGGTCTCGGCGCTGGGCGCCCTGCTCGCGGCGAAGGTCAGCGACCACGTCGCCAGCGCGCTGGCCGCACTCGGCATCCACGGCGGCACCGGCGGTTCGGGCGGCAGCCTGAACCTCGGCGCGCTGCCCGAGCCGATCCAGAGCATCGTGCGCGCGGCCTACGGCGACAGCATCGGCTCGGTGTTCTTCGCGGGCGGCATCATCGCGGTGGCCACGCTCGTCGCGGTGCTGTTCATCAAGGAGGTCCCGCTGCGCCGCAGCATCGACCTGACCACCGAGGAGCCCGCCGCCACGCCGGTGCCGGGCGCGAACGTCTCGGGTGTGGTGAGCACGCCGTCGGGTCGGCCGATCGCCGGTGCGGCGCTGACGCTGACCGATCCGGCCGGGCACCAGGTCGCCCGTGCCGTGACCGGCGAGGACGGCCACTACGAACTGGCCGCGCCCCCGAACAGCGGCTACGTGCTGATCGCCTCGGCGGGCCGGTTCCAGCCCAGTGCCACCGCGCTCGCGGTGAACGGGCAGACGGTGCGGCGTGACGTGACGATGACGGGGGCCGGCGGGCTCAGCGGCGTGGTGCGGTCCCGTGCCGGGCACCCGGTCGGCGGCGCGACGCTGGTGCTCACGGATTACCGCGGCGAGGTGGTCGCCTCCGTCGTCACCGGCGGAGACGGCTGGTACCACGTGGACGACCTGCCCGGCGGCACGTACACGGTGACGGTCGCGGCCGCGGGACACCGGCCGTCCGCCACACAGCTGTCCACTGTGGACGGCGAGGAGTCGGCGCACGACGTCGAGCTGGACTCGGCGGCGGAGCTGACCGGCGTCGTCCGGTCCGGCAGGCTCGGCGTCCCGGTGCCGGAGGCGCGGGTGAGCCTCGTCGACCCGGCCGGTGAGGTCGTGGCCGTCACGACCACAGACGCCGAGGGCCGCTACCGGTTCACCGACGTCCCCGAGGGCGACTACACGCTCGTCACCAGCGGTTTCGCCCCGGTGAGCGCGCCGCTCGCGGTCAGCGCGGGCCACGCCGTCTCGCGGGACGTGGAACTGGGCGCCACCGCCTGACCCTGGTGCGGAGTCGACCGCGTTCCGGCAGGACAGGAACGCGGTCAACTCCGGCCCGAACCCTTGACGCCACCGGCGCCGCCGACGAAAACTCCAGGTGCGGTTTCTGTTGACAACGTTGTCAGGAAGGCAGGGGTGCATGAGCGGGCAGTCGTTCCACGTCCGGCGGCGGGCGGTGCTGCAGGCGGCGGGTGTCCTGGCGGTGGCGGCCGGGCTGCCACGGGCGGCGGCCGCGGCGGAGAGCACGAGCGCGGCGCCCGACCCGGTCGCGGAGACCTACCACCGGGTGCTGCTGCGGCACACCCGCTGGGCGGAGCAGCAGTTCGACTCGGCGCTCGGCTACTACCGCCGCACCGACTTCTCCTTCGCCGTGGTGCTCGGCAACGCCCTCCTGCTGACCCGGGGCCGGTACGACGCGTCGCTCGCGGGGGTGGACCGCGAGACGCTGCGGGCCCACACCCTGGCCACCATCCGGCACTTCGCGGCGAGCAACGTCGTGGCCGGAGGCAGCGAGTGGGGCCAGACCTTGTTCTTCGACACCACGTTCCAGTCCTACTTCGTGCTGGCCGCGCGTCTACTGTGGACTGAACTCGACGACGCGACCCGGGCCGACGTGGACCGGATCGTGCGGGGCCAGGCTGCCTACACCGCGTCGCTCGGCACCGGCAACGACCCGCGTTCGGGCAGCTGGACGCCGAACGGGCTGACCGGCGGCTACCAGGGCGACACCAAACTGGAGGAGATGGGCGTCTACGCGCAGTCGCTCGCCCCGGCGCTGGCGTGGGCAGCGGACGACCCGGACGCCCCGCGGTGGCGCGAGCTGTTCGGCCGCTGGAGCCGCAACGAGACCGGGCTGCCCGCGTCCGACCTGGCGACGCCCACGCTGGTCGACGGCGTGCCGGTGTCGGACAACACCGCGACGAACCTCTACGACACGTTCATCGTCGAGAACCACGGCTCGTTCGGCCCGCACTACCAGGAAGAGCTGTGGCGGACCTCGGGCCGCAACGCGATCCACTTCCTGCTCGCCGGCCGGCCGCTGCCGGAGGTCCTGACGCGGCAGCCGAACGGGGAAGCGTTGTGGCGCACCATCCTGCTGACGATGAGCGACGCCGGTGAACCCCTGATGCCGATGGTCGACGACCGCGAGCACCTGTACGGGCGTGACGTGCTGCCTTTGGCGTTCCGGTCCCAGGTGCTCGGCGACGCCCTCGCCGCCCGTGCGGAGGCGGAGCTGGCGGCCCGGCTGGAGCCGTACCAGGACTACGCACCCGCCACGCGCATCACGAAGTTCTCGGGGGAGCCGAAGTACGAGCCGGAGGCCCGCGCGGAACTCGCCATCAGCTACCTGCTGCACGAGTGGCGGGCGACGCAGCGCGGCGCCGTGACCGCCGTGTCGCGCGAGCGGCTGTTCGCCGACTCGGCCGGGGTGCGGGATTTCGGGGCGGGGCCAGGACTTGTCGCGCAGCAGAGCGCCGCCGCGTGGGCGGGTGCGGTGAGTAAGCCCGGGTTCACGAAGTTCGCGTGGCAGCCGGGGCACGACGACTGGCTGTTCGCGCTCGGCGGGGGCACGCCGATGTTCCTGCCCTCGACCGGCCTGGCGGTGACACGCCGCACGACGCAGGTCTACCGCGGTGTGCGTGACGGGTTCGACGGCTCGGTCACGGTGCTGTCGTTCGCCACCGGGCGCGCGGGTTTCGCGACCCTGCCGACCGGCTCGGTCGTCTACGCCAGCACGGGCCTCGGCGACGGCGAGGGGTGCGTTTCGGTGCACAACCTGACCATGCCGGGTGTGCCGGGGCTCGACGGTGACCGGACGTACACCTTCGCCGAGGGCACGGTGTCCATCCCGGCCGCGGATGCCCGGTCTCTGCCGCCGGGAGTGTCTCGTGTGGACGATCTGACGTTCCCGGTTACCGCCGTGCGGTACGTGCGGATGCTCGGCGTGACTCCGCATCCCGTCTACGGTTACTCGTTGTTCGAGGTCGAAGTCCGCAACGGCGCGGACGGTCCGGACCTCGCACTGGGCGGCACGGCCACCGCGTCCTCGGCCGACACCGGCCGCGCTGCGTCGTACACAGTGGACGGTTCGTACAGCACGCGCTGGGCCGTGTCCCGTGCCGACCGCAGTCGGGCGGACAGCTGGCTGTCGGTCGACCTCGGGTCGGTGAAGGGCGTCGACCGGGTGCGGTTGTTCTGGGAGACGGCGGCGGGCAGCCGGTACGTGGTGCAGGGGTCCGTCGATGGCAGCTCTTGGCGGGACCTGGCGTCGTACCCGGATCCGGACGTGCGCAGCATCGGTGGCTGGCTGGCGGTCGACGACCGGGCGAGTTTCGTCGTGCGCGGCCCGAATCCGCTGACCGTGCAGGGGGACCGGATCGTGCTGTCCGACGGACCTGCCGCGCCCGTGCTGGTGGAAGGACATGTGGGCCGGGTTCGGCCCGGGCCGGCGCCGGTGGCATCGGGCGGATTGCGGGCGAGCCTGGTCGACGGCTACCTCGTGGTGTTCAACCTCGGCGACACGACGACGACTGCGACGGTCACGGTGCCGCTGAGCGGCGAGATCCCGCTGTACGAGGGCACTCAGCGGATCGGGTCGGACGGCAGCGTGCTGACGGTCACGCTCGAGGCGGGCACCGGTCGTGTCTTCGCGCCGAGGTTCCATCTGGACGGACGAGTTTCGTCGGCAACCGTCTACAACGGACAGTCGGTGGAGCTGTCCGGACCGCGGTCGTTGGTGCAGCTGACCGCCGGGACAGGGCGCGCCCGACCGGTGGCGGTGAGCCCGCGGGGAACGTCAGTGGTCTTCCCGGAAGTGCCCGCCTACCCACTCGATGACCTGGCCCTCGGCTGCGACACCTTCCCCGCACCGCCGGTACTGCCACCGGGCATGACCGACCCGGCGGCCGCGGTGGACGGCGACGCGCGGACGTCGTGGACACCGGGGCCGGGCGGGCGGATGGTGGTCGACCTCGGGAGGTCCCGCCCGCTCCGGGAGGTGGTGCTGACCTGGGCGGGCGGCAGGCTGCCCGCCGTCGCGCTCGCCGTGAGCGACGACGGCCGGACCTACACGCCCGTTCCCGTGCCAGGCCGCACCACCCGCCGTACGGTGGTCGCCGTGCGGGCCACGGGGCGTTACCTCGCGGTGTCCACTCCAGACTGGCGGCACGGCGACGCGCCGTTGACGTCGGTTTCGGTGCGTTAGAACAACTCCGTGCGGTAGGAGTGTTCCAGCATCGCGCTCAGCTGGGTCACGTGCTCGCCGAGGCTGTCCGCCATCTTGGCGGCGTTCTCGGCGAGCATGAGCGCCGACACGTCGCCGCCGAGCGTCACCGCGTCCGCGAGGCCCCGCTCGTCGCCCTCCCAGAGCTTCGCCCTGATCACCGCCTTGCCGCACTGCGAGAACACCTCCCGCACCCGCACGACGGTCGCCAGCACCGCGGGTTTCCCGTCCGCGCTGAGCATTTCCAGCAGTTCCGGGTCGTCGCTGATGAACGCGTCCCCGTTGACGCGCACGCATTCGCGCAGCCCGGGCACGAAGAACACCAGCCCGACGTTCGGGTTGCGCGTGATGTTCTCGAAGGAGTCCGCGAGCTTGTTCCCCGGCCGGTCGGGGATCGCGATCGTCCACGGGTCCAGCACGCGCACCGAACCGGGCGGGTCGCCCTTCGGGCTCGTGTCGACCTGGCCCTCGTCGTCGGCGGTGGACACGCAGAAGAACGTGCTGTGCGCGATGAACCGCGCGGCGAACTCGCCCACGCACGGTTCCTTCTTCTCCGCGATGAACGGCATCGGGTGGCCGATGATCTCGCGCACCCGCGCGATGTCGATCGCCCGGTAGTTGTCGGCCGCGATCATGGTCTTCCTCCTCACACGTCGAGCACGAGACGGGGGGTGCTGGCGCGGGACACGCACACGTACATGCGGTCGCCCGCCGCCCGGTCCTCTTCGGACAGGATGTCGTCGCGGTGGTCGGGAACCCCTTCCAGCACGCGGGTTTCGCAGGTGCCGCAGATCCCTTCCCGGCACGACGCGGCCACCGCGACCCCGGCGTCCTCCAGCGCGGACAGGATGCTGCGGCCCGGCGGCACGGTGACCGCGACGTCGGACTGCGCGCACACCACCTCGACGGCGGTGTCCTCGGCCGCCGGTTTCGGCCTGGCCTTGAAGCGTTCGAGGTGCAGCGTGCCCGGCCGCCAGTGCGCGGTCCGCGCCTCGACGGCGCTCAGCAGCGGTTCCGGCCCGCAGGCGTAGACCTCGGTGCCGTCCCTCGGCGTGCCGAGCCAGTCGTCGAGCGGGATCAGGCCGACCTCGTTCTCCGGGTACACGAACACGCGGTCCTCGTAGTCCCGCAGCTCCTCCAGGAACGCCATCGACGACGCGTGCCGCCCGCCGTAGACGAGCTGCCACGGCGCGCCCCACGCCTGCGCCTGGCGCACCATCGGCAGGATCGGCGTGATCCCGATGCCGCCCGCGATGAACAGGTAGGACCGCGCCCGCGAGAACCCGAAGTTGTCGCGGGGCGGCCGGATGCGCACGGGCTGTCCCGGCCGCAGGTAGCTGTGCACGTACTCGGAACCGCCGCGGCTCGCGCGTTCCCGCAGCACGCCGATCCGGTAGGCCGAGCGGTCGTCGGGGGAGCCGCACAGCGAGTACTGCCGGGCGATCCCGGTGGGCAGCACGAGTTCGATGTGGGCGCCGGGCTGCCACGGCGGCAGGTCCTTGCCGTCGGGGTCGCTCAGCTCGACCGAGACGACGCCGGCCGCCTCCCAGCGCAGCTGGCGCACCACGGCGGGCAGTTCGGTGGTGGTGGACATGGTGTTTCTCCTCGTGATCGGGTGGTCGGTCATCCCGGTGCGGACCGGCCGAGCCGCCAGTAGCCGAAGAACGCGATGGCGGACTTGGGCACCTCACGTTCCCGGTGCAGGTACCGGCGCGCCCCGGTGGCCAGCGCGCTCTCCCCGGCGATCCACGCGTAGTCCGGCTGGGGGAAAGCGTTTGCGGTAAGCGCTTCCAGCGCGAGTTGCCCCGGCCTGGCGGTACCGTCGCGAGGCAGCCACGTGATGTCCACACCGGACGGTGCGGACACGTCGTGCACGTCGTCCTTGGCGGGGACTTCGAGCAGGACCGTCGCCGCCAGGTCCGCCGGGGCGGTCTCCAGGATCGCCAGCGCCGCGGGCACGGCGGTCTCGTCGGCGACGAGCAGCTGCCGCCGCGCGCCCTCCGGCGGGAGGTACGTCCGGCCCTCGTCGAACAGCCCGACCTCTTCGCCGGGCCGGGCCCGCAGCGGGAACGCCCCGCCCGGTCCGCCGTCGGCGTGCAGCGCGAACTCGACGTCCAGTTCGAGCGGCTCCCGGCGGAAGGACCGCACCGTGTAGTTGCGCACCCACGGCCGGACCTCCGCCCGCATCAGCAGGGTCTGCACGATCCAGCCGTTCCCGGCGGCGGTGGGCAGGCGCAGTGCGTCCTGGCCCTCCCGACGGAAGAACAGGCGGAAGCACTGGTCGCCGCCGAGCGGTTCGAACGCCGCGAGGCCGGGGCCGCCGAGCGTCACGGTGGCGAAGTGCTCCGACGTGCGCTCGACGTGCAGGACGTGGGCCCGGACCAGGCTGCGCGTTTCCGGGGTCTGCCGCTTCGGCAGCAGGGACATGGCGGCCTCCCTCTTAGGCTTACCTAATTGAAACGGTACTGTTCCGTACTCATCGGTGTCAAGGCGGGGCCCGGTGACTGCACGACCGGTCGTCAGGAGACGGTGAACAGGGGCAGGACGATCTCGTCGGTGAAGCGCACGAGGTAGTCGTCGCTCAGTGCGGGTTCGTTCGGCAGGAGCTGGCTGGTGAACAGGCCTTCGCAGACGCGGTGCAGCCAGCCGAGGTCGATGCCGGGGCGCATCCCCTCGCGGCCGCGCCAGCGCTCGATGAGCGTCAGCCACACGGCGTCGTGCGGTTCGGCGACCTGGCGCTGCAGCTCGCGTTCCAGCGCGGGCTCGCGGCGCGAGGCGTAGATGAGGAACTGGACGACGGCGCGGTTTTCGGCGAGCCAGCGGGCGCTGTTCCGGAGCGCGGCGAGCACGTCCTCGCGGAAGCTGCCCTCGTCGGGCACGCGGAACGCGTCGCGGCCCAGGCGCTGGACGGCCGCGATGAAGAGCTCGTCCTTGCTCGGCCAGCGCCGGTAGAGGGTGGCCTTCGAAGCACCGGCCCGCGCGGCGACGGCGTCGATCGTGACGCGGTCGAGGCCCTGTTCCATCATCAACTCGAACGCGACGGCGAGGATCTCGTCTTCTCGTTCCCGGGTCAGGCGGGGCGGCATTGGAGGAAGCCTAACAACGCGGGTGCTGGGCGCGGTCGGCCGGGACCGGGCGGGGGCTCACGACGGTGTCGCTCGCCCCCGCCGAAAGGGCTCAGTCCGGCAAAGCGTTGCGCCGCACGACGTCGGCGTACCAGCGGGCGCTCGCCTTGGCCGTGCGCCGCTGCGTCGGGTAGTCCACGTAGTACAGCCCGAACCGGCGGGCGTAGCCCTCCGCCCACTCGAAGTTGTCCATCAGCGACCAGCAGAAGTAGCCCGCCACGTCGACCCCCTCGTCGATGGCGTCACGCAGCGCCGACAGGTGCCCGGCCAGGAACTCGACCCGCTCCTCGTCGTCGATGCCGCCCTCCGGGTCGGCGTAGTCGTCGAACGCCGCGCCGTTCTCGGTGATCAGGATCGGCGGCAGGCGCGGGTAGTCGTCCCGCAGCCGGACCAGCAGCTCGCGCAGCCCGTCCGGTTCGATGGTCCAGCCCATCTGCGTGCGCGGCAGCCCCTCGGGGTGCACCTGGTGCGCGTCGAGCGCCGGGCGCAGCGGGTGCCGCAGCCCGGCCCGTTCCCCGGCGGCGATGTGCGTGCGCGTGTAGTAGTTGACGCCGAGGAAGTCCAGCGGCGCGGAGATCGCCTCCAGGTCACCGTCGGCGACCACGTCCTCGAAGCCGTACCACGACACCATGTCCTCCGGGTACCGCCCGGTCAGCACGGGGTCGAGGAACCACCGGTTCTGGCAGCCGTCCATCCGGCGCGCGGCCGCCACGTCCGCCTCGTCGTCGCTGACCGCGCGGATGGGGGAGAGGTTCAGCGTGATGCCGACCTGCCCGCCGGCTCCGCGCAGCACCGGCACCGCCGCGGCGTGCGCGCACAGCAGGTGGTGCGCGGCGAGCAGCGCCGACCGGCCGTCGGTGAGACCGGGCGCGTGCCGCCCGCTGCCGTAGCCCACGAACGACGAAACCCACGGCTCGTTCAACGTGATCCACCTCGGCACGCGGTCGCCGAGCGCCTCCGCCACCACCTCGGCGTAGCGGGTGAACGCGTCGATCGTCACGCGCTCGGCCCAGCCGCCCTTGTCCTGCAGCGCCTGCGGCAGGTCCCAGTGGTACAGCGTGACCGCGGGCTCGATGCCGCGCTCCAGCAGGTCGTCGACGAGCCTGCGGTAGTGGTCGAGGCCCGCCTGGTTCACCGCGCCCGTGCCGTCCGGCACGATCCGCGGCCACGCCAGCGAGAACCGGTACGAAGTCACGCCCAGCTCGGACAGTAGCCCGAAGTCCTCCTGCCAGCGCCGGTAGTGGTCGCACGCGATCGCGCCCGTGTCCCCGTGGCGCACCGCACCCGGCGTCGCGCTGAAGGTGTCCCAAATGGACGGTGCACGGCCGTCCACGTCCACCGAGCCCTCGATCTGGTAGGAGGCGGTGGCGACCCCCCAGCGGAATCCTTCCGGCATGGCACGCATCAGTGGGCCCTCCTGGCGAGTTCGTTGGCGGTGTGCAGTACTTCGGCGAAAGCGGCGGGATCGGCCGCCTTCGGCGCCTGGACGCCGAAGGTGACCGTCTCCCCGGGCAGCACGGTCAGCAGTGCTTCGTCGCTGACAGCGCTTTCCGCGGCCTGGTCGGCCAGCAGGGTGAGGTCGAGCAGCAGCGTCTCCGCCGTGACCCACACCTCGTACCCGCCGGGCACGGGCCGCGGTTCGGCGCGGTAGCGGGCTTCCGGCAGGCGGAGTTCGAGGTCGGGCGCGAAGAACCAGGTGGCGCGTTTCGCGTCGGGGGTGTCCACGACGAGCAGTTCCGCGGCGGGTTCGTCGGGTTCGGCCAGCGGCAAGGGGACCTCGTGCCGTGCCATGCCGCGCGCGGGCACGTCCAGCGCCAGCGAGCTGCGTACGTGCTCGGTGCCGTCGAAGCCGATCCGCCGCAGCAGCGGCTCCGCCTGCCACGGCCGGTCCGTGTCGTTGACCGCCGTCAGCACGAGCCGGTCGCCGCGCCTGCCGATGGTCACGAGGCGGTCCGCGTAGCTGTCGCGCAACGCGTACCAGGCGGGCTTCAGCCGCTCGTCACCGTCCACAACGGACCACGAGATCACCGGCCAGCAGTCGTTGAGCTGCCACACGATCGTGCCCGCGCAGTCCGGGGCGAGCGACCGGAAGTGCCGGATCCCGAGCCCGATCGCGCGTGCCTGGTTGAGCTGCGTGGCCCAGTGCCACGCCGGGAACGCCGCCGGCGGCGGGAAGTGCTCGGCGAGCCGGGCGGCCAGTTTCGCCGGGCCGTTCGCCGCCTTGTTGTGCGCGATCACGCCGGGGGAGTCCGGCGTGAGGTCACCGGACAACGCGCGGTGCAGCGTGGTGGCCGTGGGCGCGCCGCAGAAACCGAACTCCGACACGAACCTCGGCGTGTAGTCGAGGTAGCCGAGGTAGTCGCGCTGGTTCCACACGTCCCACAGGTGCGTGCAGCCGTGATCGGGGTCGTTCGGGTGGCGCTCGGCGGAGAACGACCACGGGCTGCTGGGGCAGTACGGCCGGGTGGGGTCCAGCTCCGCGACGATCTTCGGCAGGACGTCGGTGTAGTAGCCCAGCCCCCACGTCCGGTCGCCGAGGCGCGGCTGCCAGCCCCAGTCGTGGTAGCCCCAGACGTTCTCGTTGCTGCCGTTCCACAGCACGAGGCTCGGGTGCGGTGCCAGCCGGGTCACCGCCTCCCGGGCCTCGGCCACGACCTCCCCGCGCAGCGGCTCCTCCTCGGGGTACGCGGCGCAGGCGAACAGGAAGTCCTGCCACACCAGGATTCCCCGTTCGTCGGCGAGGTCGTAGAACTCGTCGCTCTCGTAGATCCCGCCGCCCCACACGCGCAGCAGGTTCACCCCGGCGTCGGTCGCCTGCGTGAACCGCCGTGCGTAGCGGTCCCGGCCGACGCGGTGCGGGAAGCAGTCGTCGGGGATCCAGTTGGCGCCCTTGGCGAACACTCGCTTGCCGTTGACGACGAACCGGAAGGCCGTGCCGTGCTCGTCCGCGCTCGTGTCCAGCTCCACCGACCGGAACCCGACCTGCCGCGACCACCGGTCCAGCTCCTCGCCCTCGGGCGTGGACAGGACGACTTCGAGCGGATAGCGGTGTTGTTCCCCGTAGCCGCGGGGCCACCACAGCCGGGGTTCAGGCACGTCCACGGTGACCACAGTGGACTCTTCGGACGTGGTCGTGGCCACCTCCTGCCCTGCCAGCGACACCCGCACCTCGACAGGTGCGTCGTCCTCCCGCTGCAGGGCGATGTGCACCTCGGCGTGCCCGGTGTTCCCGTCGACCGTGACGAGCGGGCGGACCGAAGCCAGCCGCGCCCGCCGCCACTGTTCGAGCGCGATCGGGCGCCAGATGCCCGCCGTGACGAGCACCGGACCCCAGTCCCAGCCGAAGTTGCAGGCCATCTTGCGCACGAGGTTGAACGGGTGGTCGTTGGTGTGCGGCAGGTCGCCGTAGTGCTCCCGCTGCGCCTCGGCGTGGTCGAGCGCGCTGGTGAAGGTGATCGCGAGCCGGTTGGTGCCCGGGGTGAGCAGGTGCGTGACGTCGAAGCGGTACCCGCGGTGCATGTTGGCGGTGGTCCCGATCTCGGTGCCGTTGAGCTCCAGCCGGGCGACCGTGTCCAGCCCGCCGCACACCAGGTCCACAATGGACGCGTCCGGGGTGTGCTCGAACTCGGTCTCGTACCGCCAGTCCACGCGGCCGATCCACGCCAGCCGCGCTTCGTTCTCGTCGAGGTACGGGTCGGGGACCAGGCCGGCGGCCAGCAGGTCGGTGTGGACGCAGCCGGGCACGCTCGCGCGCACCGGTGCCGCGCCGACCGGAGCGGGCACTTCGCCGGAACCCGAACCGCCGACGGGGCGGAGGAGCCAGCCGTCGTGGAGCGTGCGGCGCCGCAGAGTCATGCGTTCGTGTGTACTGAGGTTAACCGGTTAAGTCAATGCCGCTGATCGGCTACTGTTTTCCCGGGGAAGGTTCCACGAACGACAGAGGTGGCATGAAGCGCCCGACGATAGCCGACATCGCCAAGGCGGCCGGGGTGTCCAAGGGGGCGGTGTCCTACGCCCTCAACGGCAGGCCCGGCGTGGCCGAGTCCACCCGCGCCAGGATCCTGGAGATCGCGCAGAGCCTGGGCTGGGCGCCCAGCAGTGCCGCGAGGGCGTTGTCCGACGGCCGGGCCGGCGCGCTGGGCCTCGTGATCGACCGGCCGGCCCGGGTGCTGGCCGCCGAGCCGTACTTCATGCACCTGCTCGCGGGCATCGAGGCCGCGCTCACCGGCAGCCCCTTCGCCCTGTTGCTGCAGGTCACCGACAACGCGTCGGCCGAGCTGGCCACCTACCGCCGGTGGTGGGCCGAGCGCAGGGTCGACGGCGTGCTGCTGGTGGACCTGCGGGTGGACGACCCCCGCGTGCCGCTGCTGGCCGAGATGGGGCTGCCCGCCGTCGTGCTGGGCGGGCCGGACGGCGTGGGCGGGCTGCCGTGCGTGTGGACCGACGACGGGGTGGCGATGACCGAGGTGCTGCGGTACCTGGCCGCGCTCGGGCACCGGCGGGTCGTGCGCGTGGCCGGGCCGCCGGAGTTCGTGCACACCCGGACCCGCACCAACGCGTTCGAGGCCGAAGCGGTGGCGCTCGGCCTCGACGCCACCACCGTGCACGCCGACTACTCCGACGAGGGCGCCGCCGTGGTGGTGCGGCGGATCCTGACGGCGGGGGACGCGCCGACGGCGATGGTGTTCGACAACGACGTCATGGCGGTCGCGGCACTGGGCGTGGCGCAGGAGCTCGGGCTGCCCGTGCCGGAGCGGTTGTCGCTGATCGCGTGGGACGACTCCACGCTGTGCCGTCTGGTGCGCCCGGCGCTGACCGCGGTCCGCAGGCCGATCTACGAGCGGGGCACGGACGCGGTGCGGCTGCTGCTCGCGGCGATCGCCGGTGAGCGGCCCGCGGACGTCCGGACGGAGCAACCGGTGCTGGTCGCGAGGGCAAGCACCGGCCGCAGGCATTGACAACTTAACCGGTTCATTGCAAGGTGTGGCACGCGTCACCACACCCCATCGCACCGGGAGCGAACGTGAGGTCATCGAAGACCGCGGCCGTGCTGGCCGTCCTGTTGCTCGCACTGGGTATCACCGCCTGTGGTTCCGGTTCGTCGTCCTCGGACGGCAAGACCCTGACCTACTGGGCGAGCAACCAGGCGGGCAGCCTCGAGGAGGACCGGCAGATCCTCCAGCCGGAGCTCGACAAGTTCGAGCAGCAGACCGGTATCCACGTGAACCTGGAGGTCATCGCCTGGCCCGACCTGCTGAACCGCATCCTCACGGCGACCACGAGCGGCTCCGGCCCGGACGTGCTCAACATCGGCAACACGTGGTCGGCCTCCCTGCAGGCCACCGGCGCGCTGCAGCCGTTCGACGACGCCACCTTCGCGAAGGTCGGCGGCCGCGAGAAGTTCCTCGCCACCAGCATGGCGGCGACGGGCGCCGCGGGTCAGCCGCCGGCGGCCGTGCCGCTGTACGGCCTGGCGTACGGGCTGTTCTACAACAAGAAGAAGTTCGCCGACGCGGGGCTGCAGCCGCCCACGACGTGGCAGGAGCTCGTGGACGACGCGAAGCGGCTCACCGACGCCGGCAAGGGCCAGTGGGGCATGGGCATCGAGGGCGCCAGCTACACCGAGGGCGCGCACTTCGCGTTCATGTTCGGCAGGCAGCACGGCGCCCAGCTGTTCCAGGGCGACGAGCCCGGTTTCGACTCGCCCCAGATGGTGGCGGGCATCAAGCAGTACGTGGACCTGCTCTCCAGCGGGGTGGTCAACCCCAGCGACGCCGAGCACCAGAACAACACCGAGCTGATGCGTGACTTCGCGAGCGGCAAGACCGCGATGATCATGTTCCAGAACAACGCGGTCCAGCCGCTCAAGACCAACGGGATGGACGAGAGCCAGTACGGCGTCGTGCCGATCCCGGTCGTGGACCCGCTGCCGCCGGGCGGGGCGAAGGTCTCCAGCCACGTCGCCGGCATCAACATCGCCGCCTTCGCCGGCAGCAAGAACCTCGACGGGGCGCTGAAGTTCATCAACTTCATGACCGGCATCGACGAGCAGAAGGTGCTGAACGGCAAGCTCGGTTCGCTGCCCGTCGTGAGCGCCGCCTACCAGGACCCGCAGTTCCAGACGCCGCTCATCGGCACGTTCCGGCAGGTGCTGGCGAACGCGGCGGAGTCGATGCCGATGATCCCCAAGGAGTCGCAGTTCGAGACGCTCATCGGCACCGCCGTCAAGGAGCTGATGGCGTCGGCCGCGAGCGGCACCAGGGTCGACGACGCCGCCGTCAAGGCCAAGCTGACCGCCGCCAACCAGCAGATGAAGAGCGGCGGATGAGCCTCGACGCACCCGTGCGGCCGGCGTCCTCCGCCCGGCCGCACGGGGACCGCCGGCGCCGGCCCGTTTCGCGGCGCTGGCTGCCCTACGCACTGCTGCTGCCCGCGTTGGTCGCCGAACTGGCGGTGCACGTCATCCCCATGCTCGTCGGCGTGTGGATGAGCCTGCAGCAGATCAACCAGTTCACGCTGCGGAACTGGACGAAGTCGCCGTTCGTCGGGCTGCACAACTTCGCGCTCGCCGCGGACCTCGCCTCACCGGCCGGGACCGAGCTGCTGCGCTCGTTCGGGGTCACGCTCGCGTACTCGGTGATCGTGGTCGCGGTGTGCTGGCTGCTCGGCCTGGCGGGTGCGGTGGCGCTGCAGAAACCGTTCCCCGGCAGGGGAGTGCTGCGCACGCTGTTCCTCGTGCCGTTCGCGTTACCGGTGTTCGCCGCGGTCATCACGTGGCGGTTCATGCTGCAGCGCGACACCGGGCTGGTGAACACGGTGCTGGTGGACTGGCTCGGCCTGACCGACGAGCGGCCGTTCTGGCTCGTGGGCGGGAACAGCTTCATCAGCCTCGTGGTGGTGACGGTGTGGCGGCTGTGGCCGTACGCGTTCCTGACCATCACCGCGGGGCTGCAGAGCATCCCGAACGAGCTGTACGAGGTGGCCGAAGTGGACGGTGCCGGGCCGTGGCAGCAGCTGCGCCGGGTGACGCTGCCCATGCTGCGCCCGGTCAACCGGGTGCTGCTGCTCGTGTTGTTCCTGTGGAGTTTCAACGACTTCACGGTGCCGTACACGTTGTTCGGCGCGGTCGCGCCCGCCGGGGGCGACATCCTCGCCGTGCACATCTACCAGTCCTCGTTCGTCACCTGGAACTTCGGCCTCGGTTCCGCGATGTCGGTGCTGGTGCTGCTGTTCCTGCTGCTGGTCTCCGGGGTGTACATGCTGGTGTCGGGACGGAGGCGGGGCGATGCGTGAGGCGACCAGCTCGAAGGCTGTCCGCGTCGTTGTCGTCGTGGCCCTCACGGTGTTCGTGGCGGTGCCGCTGTACGTGATGCTCGTGTCGTCGCTGAAGCCGCTGCGGGACGTGCAGGGGCCGTTCACGGTGATCCCGTCGACGTTCACGCTGCAGCCGTTCGTGGACATGTGGCGGACGGTGCCGCTGGCGCAGTACTTCGTGAACAGCGTGTGGATCTCGCTGGGCGCGAGCGTGCTGTCGGTGCTGATCGCGATACTGGCGGCGTACGGGCTGAGCCGGTACCGGTTCCGCGGGCGGGCGCCGTTCCTCGGGATGGCGCTGTCGACCCAGATGCTGCCCGGGATCCTGTTCCTGCTGCCGCTGTTCCTGATCTACGTCAACCTCGACCGCGCGAGCGGGACGTCGTTGTTCGGCAGCCGCTTCGGGCTCATCCTGACGTACCTGACGTTCTCGCTGCCGTTCGCGATCTGGCTGCTGGTCGGGTACTTCGACTCGATCCCGCGCGAGCTCGACGAGGCGGCGCTGGTCGACGGCGCGACGCCGATCGGCGCGCTGGTGCGGGTCGTGCTGCCCGCGGCGCTGCCGGGTGTCGCGGCGGTGACGATCTACGCGTTCATGACGGCGTGGACGGAGGTGCTGTTCGCGTCGGTGCTGACGAACACGGACACCAGGACGCTCGCCGTGGGCCTGCGCGCGTACGCCACGGAGGCGAACGTGTACTGGAACCAGGTCATGGCGGCGTCACTCGTCGTGAGCATCCCCGTCGTGGTGGGCTTCCTGTTGCTGCAGAAGGCACTTGTGCGGGGGCTGACCGCGGGGGCCGTCAAGGCCTGAGCGTCAGGAAGCCGTCAAGACCCGGCCGGCGGCGCACGGATTCCGGCAAGAAGGGTTCCGGCGCGGGAAACCCGAAGTGCACTGACCGCATGCGGTGGAGGTTGCCCGGCGGTTCCGGGTTCCCGGTGGGGTTCGTGCTGGTGGTCGTCGTGGCGACGGCGTCGGTCGCGGCGGGCGCCACGCGGCACCCCCTGGAGTCGCTGGTCGCGCTCGCCGTGGCGGCCGGGGTGGTGGCGGCGGTGGCGGACCCGGCCCCGGCGTTCGGCACCGCTGTGTTCGGCTGGTACGTGTACGACGGGTTCGTGCTCGGCAGGCGCGGTGAGCTGGTGTTCACGCCGGACTCGGCCACGGCCGCGGTGGTGCTCGCCTCGGCCGTGGCCGCCGTCGTGGGCTGGGGACTGGTGCGGGAGGTGGTCGCCGGTTCTACGCCGCCGCTCAATCCGCCCGTCACCGGCGCTTCGGCGGGGCGCAACGTCCCGGATCTACCGTTTGCGCGCCTTTCTCCCGAACCCCCGAAAAGGTGACGCATGTCCGAACCCTCCACCACCCGCCGTCAAGTCCTCCTCGCCGGGACCGCCGCGCTCGGCGCGGTCGCCGTCTCCGGCTGGGGCACCGCCTCCGCGAGCCCGGTCCGCGACCCCTTCACCCTCGGCGTCGCGTCCGGCGACCCCTGGCCCGACGGCGTGGTGCTGTGGACGCGGCTCGCGCCGGACCCGCTCGCGCCGGACGGCCTCGGCGGGATGCCGCGCCGCGTGGTGCCGGTGGAGTGGCAGATCGCGGCGGACGAGCGGTTCCGGCACGTGGTACGCGCGGGTGTCGAGTTCGCGCGGCCGGAGTCCGCGCACTCGGTGCACGCCGAGGTGTCCGGCCTACGCCCCGGTGCCGAGTACTTCTACCGGTTCCGCGTGGGCAACCAGCTCAGCCCGGTGGGCCGCACGAAGACCGCGCCGCGGCCGGGCGCGCGGCTGGACAGGTTCGCCTTCGCGTTCGCCAGCTGCCAGAACTACCCCGAGGGCTTCTACACCGCGCACCGGCACCTGGCGGACGAGGACCTCGACCTCGTCGCGTTCCTCGGCGACTACATCTACGAGGGCTCGGCGCAGGGCTCGATCGGCCGCGGGCACTCCCCGGCGGCCGAGACGTTCACCCTCGCCGACTACCGCGTGCGGCTGGCGCAGTACAAGAGCGACGCCGACCTGCGGGCGGCGCACGCGGCCTTCCCGTGGGCCGTGGTGTTCGACGACCACGAGGTCGAGAACAACTGGGCGGGTGACCACTCGCAGCCCGACACCGAACCCGACCAGGACCCGGTGGTGTTCCGGCAGCGGCGGGCGCAGGCGTTCCAGGCGTACTACGAGCACATGCCGCTGCGGCGCGCGCAGCGCCCGTCCGGCCCGGACATCCGCATCCACCGGCGCCTGACGTTCGGCGACCTCGCGGACTTCCACCTGCTCGACACCCGGCAGTACCGCGACGTGCAGGTGGCGGGCGACGCGCGGCTCGACCCGTCGCGCACGATCCTGGGCGCACCGCAGAAGGAGTGGCTGCTGCGCAACCTCGCGGGCCGGACCGCGCGCTGGAACGTGCTGGCGCAGCAGGTGTTCTTCTCCCAGCGGGACTTCACCGCGGGCGACGCCGACTCGTTCAGCGACGACGCGTGGGACGACTACTACGTCGAGCGCAACCTGGTGCGCGACCACCTGGCGCGGGCGAGCAACCCCGTGGTCATCACCGGCGACGTGCACGCCAGCTACGTCGCGGACGTGAAAGCCGACTTCGAGGACCCCGCGTCGGCCACCGTCGCGACGGAACTGGTCGGCACCTCGATCACCTCCGGCGGCGACGGCACCGACCAGAACTCCGGCGACGCGGTGCAGCTGCGGGAGAACCCGCACATCAAGTTCATCAACCGCAAGCGCGGGTACGTCCGCAACGTCCTCACGCGCGACTCGTGGACCGCGGACTTCCGGATCGTCGACTACGTCAGCCGCCCCGGCGCCCCGATCACCGACCGCGCGCGGTTCGTGATCGAGGCCGGGCGGGCAGGCGCACAGCAGGCCTGACCGGACGCGGCCGTGAGGGGGCACCGCCGGCGCCCCCTCACGGCCGGTCGTCACGACTGCCACGCCTCCAGTTCCGAAAGCTGCGCCGCGGGCCAGCCCGTGTTCGCCGTGACGGTGAGCCGGAGGTAGCGGATCGTCGCCGCCGGGAACGTGACCGTGGCCGTGTTGCCGCTCGCCGGGTCGAACGTGTACCCGCGCGACGAGACCAGCGTCTGGTACGCCGAGCCGTCACCGCTGCCGAGGACCGAAAGCGTTTGCGTCCTGGCACCCCACGCCGTCGACGGCGGCAGCTTCAGCACCACCCGGCTCACGGGCAGCGCCGTGCCGAGGTCCACCGTGAACGTCTGCGGGAACGAGCCGTTCGCGCTCTCCCAGTACGTCGACGCGTTGCCGTCCACCGCGTTCGGCGCGGGGTAGCCGCCGGTCGAGCTGCTCGCGGTCACCGGGCGGCCCTTGGCGAAGTTGCCGCTCGGCTGCGGGTTGCCCGAGTTCGGCGCGGGCCACGTCGAGCAGTCCAGCCACGTGCCGCTCCACCCCGAGTTGCCGCTGCCGTTCACCGCCAGCGGCGGGATGTTCGACGGGTACGGGCAGTTGTACGTGCCGGTGACGCCGACGCCGCTCGCCGTGACGTTGCTGACCGTCACCGAACCCGTCGTCTGCGCCTGCACCACGAACGTGCCCACGCCCTGCACCTGCGCGCCGTTCACGGTCACGCCCTGGATCGTCTTGCCCTGCCCGTTGCCGTCGATGAACTGGATCGCCGCATACGGGCTTTCGATCGCGCGCAGGCCGGTCACGTTGATGGTCACGCCGGTGATCGCGGTGTCCCGCGCGTCGAACCACAACGCGGCCACGCCGAACTGCCAGTTCGGGTCGAGCGCCCCGGCCCGCAGCGTCGTGTTGTCCGACACCGTGACCGTCCCGGACAGCGGCACCGAGTTGAACCGGTTGCCGACCAGGATCCCGCCGCCGAGCGCGTTCGTGTCCTGCACGAGGTTCCCGGTCACGGTGTTGTTCGCACCGCCGTAGATCGCGATGCCGTTGGCGAGGTTCGGCTGCACGACGGTGTTGTGCGACAACGTGTTCCCGCTGTCGGGTGCGCCGTTGGACCACAGCGCCAGCGCGTCGTCCCCGTTGTTGCGCAGGTAGTTGTTGCGCAGCACGGAGTTCGTGACGTTGCCGTCGAAGTTGACGCCGTCGGCCGTCGTGTCGAGGATGCGGTTGTTCTCGATCGTCAGGTTGCTCGACGCGCCGTTCATCAGCCACAGCCCGCACTTGGTGTTCTGGATCCACAGGCCCGACACGGCGGAACCGGCACCGAGCACACCGTGGAAAGCGTTGTCCGGGCTGCCGTCGTTGCGCTCGGTCACGTCCCCGAACACCGCGAAGTCGTACAGCTTGATGTTGCCGGTGGCGCTGCCGTTGTTGAAGACGTTGTTGCCGTGCAACACCGTGTACCAGTTGCCCGCGCCGCGGATCGTCACCTGGTCCACCTGCAGCGCCTGCGGGATCTCGAACCGGCCCGGCGGTACCCACACCTCCTTGCCCTGCGAGCGGGCGGCGGAGATGGCGTTGCGGAAGGCCTGCGTGTCGTCGGAGCTGTCGTTCGCCGTGGCGCCGTAGTCGGTGACGGTCACCGAGTTCGCCGGACGGGTGCCCGCGCCGCCGACCTGCTCGAAGTCCGCGAGGTCGATCGTGTAGGGCGCGGCGGAGTCCCCGGCGTCCACCTGCAACCGGACCTTGGCTCCGGCGCTGAGGTTCTGGCCGAGCTGGAGCCGGGCGTCGTCGTAGAAGTGGTGGGTCTTCGAGCCGGTGATCCAGCCGGTGTCGACATAGCTGTAGCGCGAGGTCACCGGCAGCCCGCCCGCGAGCTTCGTGCCGTTGACGTACACCGAAAGCGAGCCGCTGCGGCCGTCCGGCACGCTGTAGTGCACGTTGACCGCGTTCGCCGGCGCGGTGAGCGTGAACTCGACGTACTGGCCCTGCCCGGTCAGCTGCACGGCCCGCCTGCCGGACGCCTCCGACGCCAGGCTGCCCTGCGTGTAGTCGGGACCGATCGCCGATCCGTTGGTGGTGGCGCATTCGGCTTCCAGCGTGACGAACGGGACGCTGGCCCCGGCGTTGACGGACGTCGGGCACGTCGCGGCCTGGGCGGGAGCGGCCGTGGCCAGGACGGTCAGCCCGGCGGCGGCGAGGGTCGCCGCGAGTGCCGCGGCGCCACGCCGGAGGTGCGGTGGGTGCATGGTGGGGACCACCTTTCTTCGAGGGGACTTCAGAGCAGGCGAAGCCAGGCCGTCGTGTCCGCGGGGAGCCGCCCGTCGGCGGTGAGCTCCCCGCTGGCGAGCAGCAGTTCCTCGTGCGGGGGCAGGGAAACCGGTTCGGCGCCGAAGTTCACGACGCACGCGAAACCGGGCGCGCGGGTGAAGGCGAGCACCGACTCGCCCAGGGGGAGCCAGTCGAGCTCCCCGTCGCCGAGCGCGGGATGTTCACGGCGCAGCCGCAACCCGCGTCGGTAGAGCGACAACATCGAGCCCGGGTCCCGTTCCTGCGCTTCGACGGTGTACCCGGCCCACTCCGCGGGCTGCGGCAACCACGTGCCGCCGGAACCGAAACCGAACGGCGGCGCCGACCCGGACCACGGCATCGGCACGCGGCAGCCGTCCCGGCCGGGATCGGTGCCGCCGCTGCGTATCCACACGGGATCCTGGCGCAGCTCGGGCGGGATGTCCTCGATCTCCCACAGGCCGAGTTCCTCGCCCTGGTACACGTACAACCCACCGGGCAGGGCCATCGCCAGCAACGCCGCCGCCCGCGCGCGCCGGGTGCCCAGCTCGCGGTCGACCGGCGTGCCGTGCAGGCGATCGGCGAAGTCGAACCCGGTGTCACCGCTGCGGCCGTAACGCGTGACCGGGCGCGTCACGTCGTGATTGGACAGCACCCACGCGGCCGGAGCGCCCACGGCGCGGTGGTTGTCGAGGGTTTTCGTGATGACCGAACGGAACCGCGGCTCCTCCCACGGACACACGAGGAAGTCGAAGTTGAACGCCGCGTGCAGCTCGTCGTGCCGCAGGTACGCCGCCGCCTTCGCCGCGTCCGGCAACCACATCTCCGCGACCAGCACCCGTTGCCCCGGGTAGCTGTCCGCGATCTTCCGCCAGGACCGGTAGATGTCGTGCAGCCCTTCCCGTCCCGAGAACGGGGTCTCGTCGCCGGGTGGGGTGTCGGGCAGCGCGGGGTCCTTGACGAGGCCGTCGGCGACGTCGATGCGGAAGCCGTCCACGCCGCGGTCGAACCAGAACCGCAGGACGTCCTCGAACTCGGCCCGCACCTGCGGGTGCTCCCAGTTGAGGTCCGGCTGCCGCGGGCTGTAGAGGTGCAGGTACCACTCGCCGTCGGGCACCCGCGTCCACGCCGGGCCGCCGAACCGCGACCGCCAGTTGTTCGGCGGCAGCTCGCCGTCGCGCCCGCGGCCGGTGCGGAACCAGAACCGTTCGCGCTCGGGCGAACCCGGTCCGGCGGCGAGCGCGGCCCGGAACCACGGGTGCTCGTCGGAACAGTGGTTGGGGACGATGTCGATGATCACCCGCAGCCCCAGCCCGTGTGCGTCGGCGATCAGCGCCTCGGCCTCGCCGAGGGTGCCGAACACCGGGTCCACGTCACGGAAGTCGGCGACGTCGTAACCCCCGTCGTCCATCGGGGAGGGGTACCACGGGGTGCACCACAGCGCGTCCACGCCGAGCGAGGCGAGGTAGGGCAGCCGGGCGCGGATGCCGCTGAGGTCGCCGACGCCGTCACCGGTGCCGTCGGCGAAGCTGCGGGGGTAGATCTGGTAGATCGACGCGTCGCGCCACCAGGGGGAAACAGGCACAGGAGTGCTCACGAACTGCCCTTCCTTGTCGAGTGGTCAGCCCTTGAAGGCGCCGGAGCCGAGCCCGGCGAGGATCTGCCGCTGGAACACCAGGAACAACGCGACCATCGGCACGCCGGCCAGCACGAGCCCGGCGACCAGCAGGTTGAGCGGCATGTCGATGGCCACCCGCTGCAGCAGCACGCTCAGCGTCTGCTTCCCGGGATCGGGGAACACCAGCAGCGGCCAGATGAAGTCCTTCCACGCGGTGACGACCGCGAAGATCGACACGACCGCGAGGATCGGCCGGGACAGCGGCAGCACGATCCGCAGCAGGATGCGCACCGGCCCGGCGCCGTCGAGCCGCGCCGACTCCAGCAGCTCGTCGGGGATCTGGTCGAAGAACCGTTTCAGGACGTAGATGTTGAACGCGTTGGCCGCGGCGGGCAGCCAGATCGCGGTCGGGGAGTTGAGCAGGTTGAGGTGCAGCAGCGGCACGTCGGTCACGGTGAGGTAGGTGGGCACCAGCAGGGCGGACGCGGGCAGCATGAGCGTGGCCAGCATCAGCCCGAGCACGGCGTTGCCCAGCTTCGGCCGCAGTTTCGACAGCGCGAACGCGGCGGGCACGTCCACCACGAGCTGCACCAGCCACGCCCCGCCCGCGACGACGACCGTGTTCAGGAAGTAGCGCCCGAGGTCCATCTGCTGCCACGCCTGGACGTAGCTTTCCGGGTGCCACACCCGCGGCACCACCGTGGGTGGCGTGCGGGCGAGTTCGCCGGGGGACTTCATCGCGCCGGTGGCGGCCCAGTACAGCGGGAACAGGAACGCCAGTGTGAACGCCGCCAGCAGCAGCACGAGCAGCGACCAGTAGATGAGCCGCCCGCGCCGGCTGCGCAGTTGTGCGGGAGAAACGATCGTGCGCATGTCGTCCCTCCTAATCGGACTTCCGGGTGAGCCGGACGTAGGCGGCGGAGAAGACGGCCAGCGCGGCGAACAGCAGCAGGCTCATCGCGCTCGCCGTGCCGAAGTCGTTGTAGACGAAGGCGTAGCGGTAGAGCAGCAGCAACACGGTGACCGTCGAGTCGTCGGGACCGCCGCCCGTCATCACGTACGGCTCGGTGAACACCTGCATCGTCGCGACGATCTGCAACAGCAGCAGCACCAGCAGCACGAACCGGGTCTGCGGCACGGTCACGTGCCGCAGCCGCCGGAAGATCCCGGCGCCGTCCAGCTCCGCCGCCTCGTACAGCTCGCCGGGAATGGTCTGCAGCGCCGCCAGGTAGATCAGCGTGGTGCTGCCCATGTTCGCCCACGTCGAGACGAGCACGAGCGACAGCATCGCGGTGTCGGGCGAGTCGATCCAGTGCGAGCCCGGCAGCCCGACGGCGTGTAGCGCGCTGTTGAACAGGCCCGTGCCGGGGTCGTAGAACCACCGCCACAGCAAGGCCGTCACCACCGGCGGGAGCATCACGGGCAGGTACACCAGCAGCCGGAAGTACGCCCGCGCGTGCCGCATCTCGTTGAGCAGCACGGCCGTCACGAACGGCACCGCGAACCCGAGCACCAGCGCCAGCCCGGTGAACAGCAGCGTGTTGCGCCACGCGACGCCGAACAACGGGTCGTGCACCAGCCGCACGAAGTTGTCCAGCCCGACCCACGTCGGCGGGTTCACGAAGTCCACCTGCTGGAAGCTCAGCAGCACCCCGCGGACGACCGGGTACCAGGAGAACACCGCGAACACCACGAGCGCGAGGCTGAGCAGGCCGTACGCGGTGACGTTCTCGCCGATCTTCCGGCGGAGCCGCGCGTGGCCGGCCTGCTGCCGGACGCGGGGCGGCTCCGCCGGGCGGACCGGCGCCAGCACGCTAGCGGACCTGGGCGAGGACATTGTTCACCTTCGCCTCGGCCGCGGACAGCAGCTGCCCCGGATCGGCGTTCGGGTCGGTGAGCACCGCCTGCATCAGGGTGTCCAGCGCCGCGTAGACCTGCTGCGCGTTCGGCGGCTCGACGCTGCCCTTCACCGTCGCGGAGGAGTCCAGATAGGACTCGTAGTTCGCCGTGGGCACGTTGGCGTACTTGGTCTTGACCGCGTTCTGCTGGTCACGCACCGCGCCCTGCCAGATGTCCGGCGTCGGCGTGGCGGGCAGGCCGACGGGCTGCTGACCGTCCGCGTAGCTCTTGACGTGGGCGTCGAAGCGGTCGGGGTTGAGGTACTTCCACTGGATCCACTCGAGCCCGGCCTTGACCTTCGCGGGCGACGCCTTCGGGTTGATCATGTAGCCCTCGCCGCCGAGCAGCGTGCCCTGCCCGCCGGGCATCCCGGCGAGGCCGTAGTCGGCGTAGTGCCCGTTGAACTGCTTGACCAGCACGGGCACGTTGTCCGGCGCGGCCAGGTACATGCCGAGCTGCCCCGCGCCCATCATGCGCTGCACGTCCTGCGCTTCGAGCAGCTGCTTGGCGCCCATGCTGTTGTCGGTCCAGCGCATGTCGTGCAGGTAGCGGAGCACGGCGCGGCCCTTGTCGTTGTTGAAGTCCGCCTTCCACCTGTCGCCGTCCTGCCGCGCGATGGCCCCGCCCATCGAGTACATCCACGCGGTGAAGTGCCAGCCACCCTGGTTGTTCTTGCTGTAGTCGGCGTAGCCCACGACCCCGCCGCCGAGCGCGGCGATCTTCTGCGCGGCGGCCCGCACCTCGTCCCACGTCCGCGGCGGGTGGTCGGGGTCGAGCCCGGCGCGCTGGAACAGCGGGCGGCTGTAGAGCAGGCCCATCGTGTAGTTCGCGGTGGGCAGGCCGTAGAGCCGGCCACGCGCGTCGCGGAAGTTGTCGAGCAGCTGCGGCTGGATGTCGCCGACGTGCGGCAGGTCCTTCACGGCGTCGGTGATGTCCGCGGCCTGGTGGCGCGCGATGAGCTGGGCGGGGTCGGTGAAGTAGACGTAGTAGACGTCCTCCAGCTGACCGCCCGCGAGCTTGGCGGAGAACGTCTTCGGGTCCATGAACCCTTCGTGCGGCTCGATGTCGATACCGGGGTGGGTCCGCTCGAACTCGGCGACGTCCTGGTCGAACACCTGCCGTTCGAAGGCCTCCGTCTTCGGTGGCTGGCCGGTGACCGTGATCGTGACCCGGCCGCCCGGTGCCTGGCCCTCGCCCCCGCCGCACGCCGCGGCGGTGGTGGCCAGCCCTGCCGCCAGCAGGGCGGCGAGCATCCTGCGCGTTCCCCGTCTTTTCATCCGACGCCTCTTCTCGCTCCCGTGACTGCGGTGGCACGTGACGCGGGTCACTCTAAAGAGTGAGACAAGAGGTGCGCAAGCAATGAACGAAAAGATGCAACTTTCGAACTACTGGCGGCGGCCGGTCGAACCCCGGACCACCAGCTCCGGGGTGTACAGCAGCTCCTCGGCGGCGACCGTCCCGCCGGAGATGCGCTTGACGAGCAGCTCCACCACCGCCCGCCCCATCGATTCGATGGGCTGGCGGATCGTCGTCAGCGGCGGGTCGACGCACTGCATCAGCGCCGAGTCGTCGTAGCCCACCACGGACACGTCGCCGGGCACCGAAGCGCCCTGGCGCCGGACGCAGCGCACCGCGCCGAGCGCGAGCAGGTCGCTCGCCGCGAGGATCGCGGTCGCCCCCGCCCGCAGCAGCGCCGTCGTCGCGGCCTGCCCGCTCTCCAGCGAGAACATGCCGTGCGAGACCAGGTCCTCGCGGAAGTCCTCGCCCAGCTTCGCCCGGTACGCCTCGAGTTTGCGGCGCGACGGCACGTGGTCCGGCGGCCCGAGCAGCAGCCCGACCTTCTCGTGCCCGAGCGAGAACAGGTGGTTGAGCGCCTGCTCCACCGCGACGGCGTCGTCGCACGAGACCTGCGGCAGGCCGAGGTGGCCGATCGCGGCGTTGACCAGCACCGTGGGCAGCTTGCGCTCGACCAGCCGCCGGTAGTGCTCGTGCGAGGCGTCCGCCTGCGCGTAGAGCCCGCCCGCGAACACCACGCCCGAAACCTGTTGCTGCAGCAGCAGGTCGACGTACTCCGCCTCCGAGACCCCGCCCGCCGTGCCGGTGCACAGCACGGGCGTGAAGCCCTGCTGCGCCAGCCCGTTGGCCATGATCTCGGCGAGCGCGGGGAAGATCGGGTTCTGCAGCTCGGGCAGCACGAGCCCGACCAGGCGGGCGCGTTCCCCGCGCAGCTGGGTGGGCCGCTCGTAGCCGAGCACGTCCAGCGCGGTGAGCACCGCGGTGCGCGTGCTCTCCGCGACCCCGGGCCGTCCGTTGAGGACCCGGCTCACGGTGGCCTCGCTGACCCCCACCTTGCGCGCCACTTCGGCCAGTCGTCGTGTCACGTCTGCAAGTATGCGACAAATTTCTGAAAACGGCTGCAAGATTTTCCGGCGGTTAAGATCGTGTCGCGGATCCGAGCACCGGGGAGGGGGGTTGGGCGGCGAACGAGGTCAGGTCGAGGCGGAGTTCGTGCGCGCGCTCGGGCAGCTCGCCGGCCCGATCCGGGGAACCGTCCTCGTCGTGCTCAGCGCCTTCGGGGTGCTGTCCACGCCGGCCGCCGCCCTGCCGCTGGCCTTCGCGCTGCTCGCGCTGGCCGTCGTTGCCGGCGCGGTGGACTGCTACCACGGCATGACCGGCCGCGCCGGTCCGCTCGCGTATGTCCTCACGTGCGTCAGGGCCGTCGCGATCTGCGTGACGCAGCCGTGGACGGTGCCCGGGCTGTGGGCGCCCAACGTCCTGACGATCACCGGCATCACGATGCAGTGGCAGTGGCGGCCGCGCCTGACGGTGCCGGCCGTCGCCGGGTTGCTGGTGCTGGAAACCGTCGTGGTGGGTTTCGACGACGCGGCGTCGACCCTGGCCCGCGTCGTGGTGGAGACGACGCTCGCGCGGCTGGCGTTCGTGCTGCTGCTGCGGGCCACGCGCTGGATCGAGCAGGTCCGCGAGCGGCAGGTCGCCCTGCAACGGGCCGAAACCCTCGCGCTGGAACGGCGGCGGCGCGACCGCGAGTACCTGGCGCTGCTGCACGACACTGCGTCGGCGACCTTCCTCATGGTCGCGGTGCACGAGGCCGAACCGGCCGCCGTCGCCGAGTACGCGCGGCGGGATCTCGCGGTGCTGACCGGGGAGAACGGCGCGCACGAAGGGCTCGTCGACCTCGAACCCTCCCTGCGGGGGATCGCGGCGCAGAGCCCGCTCGCGGTGGAGATCTCGTGGGCACCCGTGCCGCTGCTGCCCGCCTCCGCCGCGCTCGCGCTGGTGCGCGCGGTGCGGGAAGCGCTGCTCAACGTCGAACGCCACGCGGGCGTGGACAGCGCGGAGATCACGGTCGAGTCCAAAGGGGACGGTGCCGTGGTGACCGTGACCGACCGGGGGGCCGGGTTCGATCCTGGCGCGGTTTCCCCGCGGCGGCGGGGCATCCGCGGTTCGCTCGTCGAGCGGATGGAGTCGGCGGGCGGCACCGCGACCGTGACCTCCCGGCCCGGCGCCGGGACCGTCGTCCGGCTGGGGTGGCCGCGTGGCTGAACCGTTCCTGCCCGGGCGCGTGCTCGCCGCGATCCGGATCGTGCTCCTCGGGGTGACCGCGATCCTGCAGGTCGGGCTCGCCGGATCGGCGTTGTTCCAGAACCGGTCCGGGTACCACCCCGGCTGGCTCAACGAGACCGCGTACGCGGTGCTGCTGGTGGTGGTCGTGGCCAGCGCGGCGTGGGTCCTGCGTGGCCGCCCGGTGCCCGCGGCGGTCGCGTTGCCGGGTGCGGCCGTGGTGCTGCTCGCCGCGGCGGCCGCCGCCACGACGGTCCCCCCGCAGTGGTACCTGCTGCCGCAGCACTGGGCGTTCGGGCTCGTCGGCTGGCACCTGCTCCTGCTGCTGCTCGACCGGATCCGCCCGCTGCTGGCGGCGTTCGCGCTGCACGCGCTGGTCGGTGGCACGCAGTTCCTGCTCGCGGCCCCGCTCGACCGGATCCGGCTCGGCGAGACCGCGATCGCGATCTCCAGCGTGCTCGGTTTCCAGCTCGCCGTGGGCCTGCTCGTGCGGTGGGTGGCACGCCGTCTCCGTGAGGTGACGGCGCTCGTGGCGGAACGGGACCGGGCGGCCACCCGTGCCGCGCTCGCCGAGCAGTGGGAACGCGACCAGCGGGCGCGCTCCGCCGGGCAGCTCGGCACCCTGCTGCCGCTGCTCGCGGGGCTCGCGGACGGCACGCTGGACCCCCGTGCCGAGGACGTCCGCGCCCAGTGCGCGCTCGCCGCCGCCCGGCTGCGGCGGCTGTTCGCGGAGAACGACGACGTGCCCGACCCGCTCGTGCACGAGGTGTCGGCGGCGCTCGACCTGGCCGAACGCCGCGGGGTCGAGGTGTCGTTCGCGGTCAGCGGGGAAGCCGTGCCGGTGCCGACGCCGGTGCGCCGCGCGCTGACCGAACCGGTGCTGGCCGCGCTCGCGGCCGCGCGCACCCGCGCGCGGGTGAGCCTGCTGCGGACCGAAGCGGAGGTCCGCCTCGCGGTGCTGGCCGACTTCGCCGTCACCCCGTGGATCCCCGCACGTTCCCCAGGCGTCGAAGTCACGAGTTCCAGCCACGGGGACCGGACGCGGATGGAGGCGAGATGGCAGGTGACGAGCTGACCGCGGTCGTCGTCGACGACCACCCGGCGGTGCGCGCGGGCGTCGCGCACTGGCTGGCGTCGGGCAGCCCGCCGATCAGGGTGGTCGCGGAGGGGGACGACGTGCGGGCCGCGTGGCTCGACGGCGCGGACGCCGACGTGGTGATCCTCGACCTGCACCTCGGCGGGCCCGCACCCGCGCTGGGCGACCTGAAGCGGCTCGCGGCGGCCGGGCGCCGCGTGGTCGTCTACTCGATGCGCGCAGACGACGACATCGCGCTGCGCTGCCTCGAACTCGGCGCGCTGTCCTACCTCACCAAGGCCGAGGGCGCCGAGCACCTCGTCGAAGCCGCGCGTGCGGCGGCGGACGGCCGGCCGTACACGCCACCGTCGCTGGCGGGCGCGCTCGCGGGGGACCGCTCGGCGCACCGCCCCGCCCTGTCCGCGCGCGAGACCGAGGTGCTCGTCGAGTGGTTCCAGTCGGAGTCCAAGGACTTCGTCGCCCACCGGCTCGGCATCAGCCAGAACACGGTCAACTCGCACCTGGAGCGCATCCGCGTGAAGTACGCGCAGATCGGGCGGGAGGCGCCGACGAAGGCCGCGCTCGTCGCCCGCGCGATCCAGGACGGGCTGATCAGCGTCGACGACCTGTGACCGTGTGGTGCGAACGGCCCACCCCACCGGTGCTCCGGACGGGTTAACGTCGCGGCCATGAGGGGTGGAGTGCGGCTGATCGCTGCCGCCGTGCTGGGGGTGCTGCTGACCTCGTGCGCAGGCGGGGACGAGGAGCCGGAGCCGCCGCGGGCCACGGTCAACCCCGCGCTGCCCGCGGCGACCGCGCTCAGCGACCCCGCCACGCCGGTGCCCGCGGGCACGTTCGGCGTGGTCAAGTCGCACAGCACCGGCGACACCCCGCCCGAGGGGGTGCTGGCGGTCAAGGTCGGCAAGGTGCCGCGGGGCGAGGCGGGCGAGTTCAAGGACGTCAAGAGCCTCACCGGCAACAGCACGGCCGTGCAGCGGGCCACGCCGTACTTCGTGAACGTGCACTACGCCGTGCTGGCAGGCGATCCACACGCCAGCCCGGTGCGGAAGTTCACTGCGGTCGACGCCGCCGGCACCCGCGCGAACGCGCTGAGCGTCCCGGACTCGCTGGAGAAGTGCGAGGACCCCGCCACCGAGCAGGGGGTCACCGAGCTGCGGGCCGAGCAGGTGCGCTGCGCCGTCCTGTACTTCGACGACCCGGCGGCCACTCCCGCCGCCTTCGTCTACGTCGACCGGACCGCCTACCCGGACGGCGACCACGCCGTGCGGTTCGCGGCCTGAGATTTCGTTACACAGCAAGGAGTTTCCCAGTGAAGCACGTCCGTTCCGCCCTGCTCGCCGCCGCCGTCCTCGCCCCGGTGCTGCTCACCGCGTGCGGCAGCGACGACGAACCCACGGTCGCCGCCCCGGCGCCGAGCACGACCGCCGAGTCCACCGCGTCCAGCGCGCCGAGCAGTTCGGCGGCTTCCTCGGCACCCGCGAGCGCGGGGGAGACCACCGCGCCCGGCACCGAGCTGAAGGTGGGGCAGCGCGCGGTCGTGCCGTTCGAGTACGGCACGTCGAAGAAGGGCACCATCGCGATCACCGTCACCGCGATCGAGCGCGGGGAGAACGCGGACCTGGCGAAGTTCGGCGACCGCGCGAAGGGGATCGTCCCGTTCTACGTGCGGGCGACCGTCGAGAACGTCGACGGCAGCGACCTGTCCTACAGCTCGCTGCGGCTGCGGGGCGTGGGCCCGGACGGCCGGTCCACCGGCGTGATCATCACCGGCGACACCGACAGGTGCGAGTCCGAAAGCGCCGACAAGGACTTCAAGACCGCGGGCGCGAAGTACGACACGTGCGTCCTCACCGCGGCCCGTGAGGGTGGCAGCGTGGCCGGGGCGGAGTTCGACGCCGGTGGCGACGCCTACTCCGACGACCCGGTGGTCTGGAAGGGCTGAGCGGAAGCCCGGGGCAGCTCGAAGTGCCAGATCAGCATGGCGGGCACGCCCTCGCCGGCTGCTCGCGCCGCCCCGGGCACCATCGCCGCCAGGCTCCACGGCCAGGTCTCCCACGGGCCGGGTGCCGCCGACGCGGGCTGTTCCCGCTGGGGCACAACGAGTTCCTCGCAGCCGCGCACCAGCAGCCCCGCGGTCAGCGCGGCACGCAGGTAGTCGCCGACCAGGTGCCGGTGGCTGACCACGCGTGCCGGTTCCCCGCCGGGACCCCGTACGGGCGGAACCGAGCCGCGCGCCACCGCCTCCGGGTGCACGTCGGCGAGCACGACGTGCCCGCCGGGCCGCAGCACCCTCGCGAACTCCGCGAGTACCGGCGCGAGATCCCGCACGTGCGTCAGCGCCAGACCGCACACGACGACGTCCACAGTGGACTCATCGACCGGGAGCCGCTGCAAGTCGCCGAGGAGGAACTCGCCGGAAGGCACGCGTTTCCGGGCTCGCTCGAGCATTTCCGGTGAACTGTCCACGCCGATGACGCGATGCCCGCGGTCGGCGAGCCACTCCGCGTACCGGCCCGTCCCGCACGCCGCGTCGAGCGCCACGCCCGGCGGCAACGGGTCCACGATCCGCCGCACCTCGGGTTCGTCCAAGGCGAACGCCGCATTGCCCGGCTGGTCATAGGTTTCCGCCCACACCCGGTAGCCGTCGACGGTGCTCACCTCGGCGACTTCCACGCCCGTCAGGGAATCGTCGGCGAGCAGGCGCCGGACCTCGGCGATCCGCGACTCGGTGAACTCCCGGTCGTACTCCCCGGTGAAGGCGCGCAACAGGGCGATGCCCTCGATGCCGAGCAGGTAGGCCAGCGGGTGCTCGTAACTCACGGGAAGTGAAGTTAGGACCGATCCTCCCCGGCGGCCACCTGTTTTTCCGCGGCCCTGGCGAGGACGTCACGCAGGTAGCGGTGTTCCGGGTCGTCGTCGTACATCGGGTGCCACCACATCGCCTCGACGAGCGGGCCCGCCGGGAACGGGCACGGGAGCGCGCGCACGCCGAGCTCCGGCGGGATCCGGTCGGCCAGGCGGCGTTGCAGCAACGCCACCCGGTCGCTCCCGGCGATGAGCCCCGGCACGGTGAGGAACGTTTCGGTCACCACGCGGACGTCCGGTTCGATGCCGGTGAGCCGCAGCTGCCGCGCGGCGTGGCTCGACGCGGTCGGGCCGTGGTAGGTCGCCACCCACGGCATGGCGGCCAGCTGCGTCATGGTCAGCGCCTCGCCGACGTCGGCGTCCGCCGAGACCAGGCACACCCACTCGTCGCGGTAGAGGTCCTGGCACCGCAGGTCGGTGAGGAACCCGTGGGGCATCAGCAGGAGGTCGAACCCGGTGAGGACCTGCACGGCTTCGTCGATCAGCTGCGGGGTGTGCGGGATGAGGCGCAACCGCGTGTCCGGCGCCTCCTCGGCGAGCAGCGCCGCGACGGCCGGGCCGAGCACCGCCACGAAGTAGTCGCTCACCAGCAGCCGGAACTCGCGGGTGCTGGCCGCGGGGTCGAACTCCGAGCCCGTCGTGAACACCCGCTCGATCCCGGACAGCGCGAGCTGCACGCGGTCGCGCAACCGCGACGCGAGCGGCGTGAGCCGGTACTGGTTGCCGGTGCGGGCGAGCAGCTCGTCGTCGAAGTGGCGGCGGAGTTTCGCCAGCTGGGCCGACACGGCGGGCTGGCTCAGGCCCAGCTGTTCGGCGGCCCGGCTCACGCTGCGGTGCTGCAGGAGCGCGTCGAGCGCGACCAGCAGGTTGAGGTCGAGCCTGCTCAGGTTCACGCCCCGCACGGTATCAGTGCCAGTGATAACGCGCATAGGCGATTTCGTCTTCCCTGATGACGCTTTCCGGTCGACAGTGGGTTCGTCGCTCAAGGAGGAACCGACGTGATCCACGACCGCACCGATCCCGAAGGCGCGATCGCCGCCGCGGCCAAACGCTGCTCCAACTGGGGCCGCTGGGGCACCGACGACGTGCTCGGCACCCTGAACTTCCTCGACGAGACCAAGCGCCGGGAGGGCGCGGCACTGGTCCGCCGGGGCGCGAGTTTCCCGCTGGCGCAACGGTTCGAGGCCGACGGCCCGCAGAAGGGCTGGCGCCGCCGGACGAACCCCGTGCACACGATGCTCGACACCGGGCTGGACGCCGAGCGCGGGGTCCAGGGCTTCCCGCACGGCATCGGCGGCGCGGACGACGTGGTGTTCATGCCGCTGCAGGCTTCGACGCAGTGGGACGGGCTCGGCCACATCTTCGACCACGGCACCGCCTACAACGGCCGCCGCGCCGGGGACGTCGTGACCAGCGAGGGCGACCGGTTCACCGGCATCGAAACGGTGGCCGGGCGCATCGCGGGACGTGGGGTGCTGCTCGACGTCGGCCGCGTGTGCGGCGAGGACGGGGAGCTGCCCGACGGGTTCGCGATCACCGCCGACCACCTCGAAGCCACCATCGCCGCGCACGGCGACACCGCCCGCGTCGGCCGGGGCGACCTGCTGCTCGTCCGCACGGGCAGGCTGACCAGGGCCCGGCGCGAGGGCTGGGGCGACTACGCGGGCGGGCCGGCGCCCGGGCTGTCGTTCACCACCGCGGATTGGCTGTACGAAACGGAAATCGCCGCGATCGCGACCGACACGTGGGGGTTCGAGGTGCGGCCCAACGAGTTCGACGAGGCGTTCCAGCCGCTGCACCAGGTCTGCATCCCGCACATGGGCCTGTTCCTCGGCGAGATGTGGGACCTCGACGCGCTGGCCGCGGACTGCGCCGGAGACGGCGTGTACGAGTTCTGGCTGACCGCGGACCCGCTGCCGGTCACCGGCGCGGTCGGTGCACCGGTCGCCCCGGTCGCGGTGAAGTGAGGGAGCAGCCATGCCAGCCGTGAACAACGTCCTCGTGGTCGGCGGCGGGCTCGCCGGCACCGCCACCGCGATCGCGCTCGCCGGGCGCGACGTCGCGGTCGACCTGATCGAGATCAAACCCGACATCGCCGCCATCGGCTCCGGGATCACCTTGCAGGGCAACGCTTTGCGTGAACTGCGCAGGCTCGGCGTGTGGGAACGCGTCAGCGCGGAGGGCTACGGGTTCGACGGCCTCGGCCTGCGGGCACCCGATCCCGCGGGCACGCTGCTGGCGGAGGTGCCCGACGTCCGCACGGGCGGGCCGGACCTCCCCGCCGCGATGGGCATGCCGCGCCCGGCGCTGGCGCGGATCCTGCTGGACCGCGCGGCCGAAACCGGGGTGAAGACCCGCTTCGGCGTCACCGTCACCGAACTGGACACCGAAGGCGCGGTGACCTTCTCCGACGGCTCCACCGGGCGGTACGACCTCGTCGTCGGCGCCGACGGCATCCGCTCGTCGGTCCGGCGGCTGCTCGGCATCGAGCTGGAGACCCGGGCGACCGGCATGGGCATCTGGCGGGCGTTCGGGCCCCGCCCGGCGTCGGTCACGCGCACGGACCTGTTCTACGGCGGGCCGTGTTACATCGCCGGGTACTGCCCGACGGGGGAGAACTCGCTCTACGCCTACGTCGTGGAGAAGGCGCAGGACCGGTCGATGCTCACCGCCGACGACCGGCTCGCCACGATGCGTGAGCTGGCTTCGGCCTACCACGGCCCGTGGGACGAGATCCGGGAAACGCTCACCGACCCGTCCCGCGTCAACTACACCTGGTTCGAAACCCACGTGCTGCCGCCGCCGTGGCACCGCGGCCGCGTCGTGCTCATCGGCGACGCCGCGCACTCGTGCCCGCCCACCCTAGCGCAGGGCGGGGCGCAGGCGCTGGAGGACGCCGCGGTGCTCACCGAACTGCTGCTGGCCGCCGACGTCCTCGGCGAGGACCTGTGGCGTGCCTTCACCGACCGCCGTTACCAGCGGGCGAAAGCGGTTGTCGACGCCTCGAACCAGCTCGGCCAGTGGCTGCTCGACTCCGAACAGGGCGACGTGCCCGGCCTGATGCGGCGCGTCGCCGACCTCGTCTCCCAGCCCGCCTGAACCCATGGAGGACACCTTGACCGACCGGCTCATCACCCACCTGCGGCACGTCGACCTCGCCGTTCCGGACCTGGCCCGGCAACGCGACTTCTTCACCGGCGCGTGGGGCCTGACCACCGAGCACACCGACTCCGGCATCGCGTTCCTCGCCGCCGAGGGCTCGCCCGAGCAGTACGTGATCCGGCTGCGCCAGGCGAACGACAAGCGCATCGACCTCATCTCGTTCGGCGCGGACACACCGTCCGATGTGGACTCTCTGGCCGAGCGGCTGGCGACGTCCGGGGTCCAGCTCGTCAGCGAACCGGGCTCGCTGCACACCCCTGGTGGCGGCTACGGTTTCCGGTTCTTCGACAACGAGGGCCGCACGATCGAGATCAGCGCAGACGTCGCCGTCCGGCAGCACCGCAAGATCGAGGCGGGCGAGTCCGTGCCGGTGCGGCTGTCACACGTCGTGATCAACTCCGCCGACCCCGAGGGCACCCGCGCGTTCTACGAGAAGCACCTCGGGTTCCGGCTCTCGGACATCCTGATGCACCCGCGCATGGGCGAGATGATGTGGTTCATGCGGATCAACTCGTGGCACCACAGCCTGGCGATCGCCCGCTGCCCGCACCCGGCGCTGCACCACGTCTCGTTCGAGATGCGCGGGCTGGACGAGTACATGCGGGGGACCGGGCGGCTGCTGCGCGCCGGTGTGGAGAAGATCTGGGGCCCCGGCAGGCACCTGGCGGGCAACAACACCTTCAGCTACTTCCTCGACCCGCACGGCAACACGATGGAGTACACCACCGAGCTGGAGCTGATCGACGAGGACACCTGGCACCCGCACCTCTACGACTTCAGCGATCCCGAGGTGAGCGACCAGTGGGGCACGGCGAACGCGATGAACGAGTTCGTCGCGCGGAGGTCGTTCAACGACCCGGACAAGGGCCTGTTCGTGGCCCCGCCGGTGTGAGGGGGAGCCGATGCGTTTCGCCACCTACTCGCTGAACGGTGTCGTGCGGGCGGGGGTCGTCGCCGACGACGGCATCCACCCGCTGCCCGAGGGGACCACGGTGCTCGACCTCGTGCGCTCGGGCCTGCCCGCCGCGCTGGAGGCGGGCTCGTCCGTCCTCAGTGGACAGCCGGTGCCGCTGGCCGACGTCCGGTTGCTGCCGCCGCTGGATCCGCCGACCGTGCGGGACTTCGTCGCCTTCGAGGAGCACGTCGAGGGGATGGTCGCCCCGGGGGCGGTCGCGCCCGAGTGGTACCAGGCACCGACGTTCTACTTCACCAATCCTCATGCCCTGCTGGGAGCTTTCGACGACGTGCCCGTGCCGCCCGGCTCGGAGCTGTTCGACTTCGAGCTGGAGGTCGCGGCCGTCGTCGGCAAGGACGGTTCTTCGCTGGCGCCGGAGGAGGCCGAGATCTTCGGGTACACGGTGTTGAACGACTGGTCGGCCCGTGACCTGCAACGGCGTGAGATGAAGGTGCAGCTGGGGCCGTCGAAGGGCAAGGACTCGGCGACGACGCTCGGCCCGTGGCTGGTGACCGCGGACGAACTGGAGTCCTATCGCGACGGTGACAGGTTCCTGGAGCTGGACCTGCGGGTGTCGGTGAACGGCACGGAGGTCGGCCAGGACCTGTTGTCCAACATGGGCTGGCCGTTCGAGGAGCTGGTCTCCTACGCCTCGCGTGGTACGTGGGTGCGTGCCGGGGACGTGCTGGGCTCGGGCACGTGCGGCAACGGCGGGTGCCTCGCCGAGCTGTGGGGCCGGGGGCGGGAAATCCCGGCGCTCAAGCCGGGTGACGTCGTGGAGATGACGGTCGAGGGCATCGGCACCATCCGCAACACCGTCGTGGCTGGCGTCGAGCTGCCTCCGGTGCGCCCGGCGCGGCCCCGCCCGCGGAAACGCAAGCGGTGACCGGACGCGTGGCCGGGAAGACGGTGCTCGTCACCGGCGCGGGGCAGGGCCAAGGCGCCGCGGAGGCGCGGCTGCTGGCCGACGAGGGGGCCCGGGTGATCGGCGTCGACCTCGGCGAGGAACCCGCGGAACCCCTGCCAGGCGTGGAGTACGTCCAGCTCGACGTGACCGACTCGGCGGGCTGGACGGCCCTGGCGCGCGACCTGGACCGGGTCGACGGTCTCGTCGCGAACGCCGGGATCACCTGGCGGGCACGGCTCGGCGAGGTCGAACCGGCCGACCTGGCGCGGGTTCACGACGTCAACGTGGGCGGCACGGTGCGGGCGATCCAAGCCGTGCTGCCGGTGATGCCGCGGGGCGGGTCGATCGTGGTGGTCGGCTCGGCCGCGGCCCTCACCGGGCACTTCCCGGTGGCCTACACCGCGAGCAAGTGGGCGTTGCGGGGGCTGGCCAAGGCCGCGTGCCTCGAACTCGGGCCACGCGGGATCCGCGTCAACGCCATCCACCCCGGCTACGTCGAAACACCGATGACCGGTTCGGCCGCCCCGGCCTTCCGCGACGCGAACGTGGCCGAAACCCCGCTCGGCCGCACCGGCAACGTCGACGACGTCGCGCCGCTCGTGTTGTTCCTGCTCAGCGACGAGGCGTCGTTCATCTCGGGAGCCGAGATCCCCGTCGACGGCGGCCTCACCGCTCACGGCGGCGTCAAATCGATCAGTGAAGCCATGAAATAGGAGTTTTCCGTGTTCGAGTACTTCCCCGGCAACTACGTCTGGAACCTCGGCGTCGTCGCCACGCTCAACAGCGGCGGGCTGATCGACGAGGTGGACCGCGCCTGCCGCCCGATCTACGACGCCGCACAGCGCGGCGAGGACGCGGGCACGCCCGACTTCCTGCGTGCCTGGACCGCGCTGACCGACCAGCTCGTCGCCCAGGCCGAGGAGGCCGAAAGCGCGGGGCACACCCTCACCGCGGGGCAGCTCTACGCGCGCGCCACCAACTACCTCTCCCAGGCCGAGCGCCTGCAGAGCGCGTCCGCGCCCGGCCGGGCCGACGTCTACCGCCGCGTGCTGGCGTTGCAGCAGAAGGCGTTCGACCTCAAGGACCCCGGCATCACGCGCGTCGAGATCCCTTACGAGGGAACCACTTTGCCGGCGTACTTCAGCGCCGCGCCGGTCGACGGGCCCGCGCCGGTGCTGATCCTGTGGAACGGGCTGGACTCGACCAAGGAGCACATGTACTCCTCCGGCCACTGGGCGGAACTGGCCGCCCGCGGCGTCTCCTGCCTCATGGTCGACTGCCCCGGCTCGGGTGAGGCCCTGCGCCTGCAGGGCCTCACCGCCCGCATCGACACCGAGGCCTGGGCCGCGGCGTGCGTCGACTACCTGGAGACCCGCGACGACGTCGACACCGCCAGGATCGGGCTCGCGGGCTGGTCGCTCGGCGGCTACTACGCGCCGCGGGCCGCCGCGTTCGAGAAGCGGCTCGCGCTCGTCGTCGCGTGGGGCGCCAACCACAACTGGGGCGCGGTGCAGCGCCGCCGGATCGAGCGCGAGGGCGAGCGGCCCGTGCCCCACTACTGGGAGCACGTGCTGTGGGTGTGGGGCCACGACGACCTGGAGAAGTTCCTCGACTTCGCCGACGGGGTGCACCTCGACGGCGTCGTCGAGAAGATCACCGTGCCGTTCCTCATCTGCCACGGGGAGAACGACCGCCAGATCCCGCTCGCCTACGCCCACCGCTCCTACGAGCAGGCGGTCAACAGCCCGAACCGGCAGCTGCGGATCTTCGGCGCCGACGAGGGGGCGACCGAGCACATCGGGCTGGACCACCTGCCGCACGTGAGCACCTACATCGCCGACTGGGTCGCGGACACCTTGAAGTCCTGACGCAGGAGCACCAGCAGCGCCGCGGCCGCGCACACCCCGGCGTTCACGCCGATCGCCGGGGTGAGGCCGGTGCCGACCGCGACGGCGCTCAGCACCGGCGTCCCGAGCGTGATGCCGACCTGCTGGCTCATCGTGGTCAGGCCGGTGGCCAGGCCCTGCTCCCCGTCCGGCAGCCCGGACGTCGCGGTGACCATGAACCCGACGATCGCGACCAGGTTGGCGACCCCGCCGGCGAACGTCGCGACGAGCAGCAGGGCGATCCAGCCCGGTGCCGGGCCGAGCAGCACGAGCGGGGCGGTCGCCGCGGCCTGCACCAGGAACCCGGTGACGATCGTGCGCCGGGGCCCGATCCGCGCGATCAGCCTCGGCCCGAGCAGGCCGCCCAGCACCGTGCCCGCGCCGAGCACCGCGAAGGACAGCCCCGCCCCGAGCGGCGAGAAGCCCAGCACGTCCTGCAGGTACAGGGTCAGCAGGAACACCAGCGACGTCTCCGTGGCGAACGCGAGGAGCCCGGCGACATTGCCCCAGCGGACGTTCGGGCGGGCGAGGATGCGCACCGGCACAAGCGCCGCGTCCCCGGCCCGCCGCTCGATGTGCCGGCACAGGGCCAGCAACGCCACCCCGGCGGCCAGCGGCAGCAGCACCCGCGGGTCGCGCCACGGGTGCGTGCCCGCGGTGCTCGCGCCGTAGACGATGGCGAGCAGGCCCAGCGTCACCGTGAGCGCGCCGGGCACGTCCAGCGCCGGCCGCCGGTCCGGGCGGCTTTCGGCGAGCACGCGGGGCGCGGTCAGCAGCGCGAACACCGCCACCGGCACGTTGAGGAAGAACGCCCACCGCCAGCTCAGCAGGTCGGTGAGCACCCCGCCGAGCACGGCACCCGAGGTGAACCCGGCGGCCATGAGCGAACCGTTGAGCCCCAGCGCCCGTTCCCGCAGCCGTCCCTCGGGGAACGACGTGGTGAGCAGCGACAACGCCGCCGGGGTGACGGCCGCGGTCGCCAGGCCCTGCGCCGCCCGCGCGGCCAGCAGCACCGTCGGGGACGTCGCGAGGCCACCCGCCAGCGAACCGGCGCCGAGCAGCGCCATGCCCGCGAGGAACAGCCGCCGCCTGCCGAACAGGTCGGCCACGCGCCCGAACAGCAGCGTGAACCCGGCCGCGCACAACGCGAACGCGGTGGCGACCCACTGCAGGGAGTCCAGGGTGAACCCGACGTCGTCGCCGATCGCGGGCAACGCCACGTTGAGCACGGAGAAGTCGACCGCGAGCGTGAAGTTCGCGGTGAGCAACAGGACGAGGGCCAGCCGCCGCCCCGTCGCCCGTTCCACTGTGGTCATATCCCGGTGTCCTTTCCGCGGATTCCTTGTCCACGGACGACTTTCACGCCGGGCGGGAGGGGCTGCCAGCACCCTGCGCGGGGTAGCACTCGCAGGGATACCTTCGCCCCGGCGCGGACGCGGCAGAATGGGGGCATGGCGAGTCGTTCGGAGCTGGGGGAGTTCCTGCGGAGCAGGCGGAACCGCGTGCGGCCCGAGGACGTGGGCATCCCGTCCTACGGCCCGCGGCGCGTGCCCGGACTGCGGCGGGAGGAGCTGGCGCAGCTCGCGGGGATCAGCATCACCTACTACACGCGGCTGGAGCAGGGGCAGAGTGGGCAGGCGTCGGAGTCGGTCATCGAGGCGCTGGCCCGCGCGCTCGCCCTCGACGACGACGAGCGCGCGCACCTGCACGACCTCGCCCGCCCCACTCCCGGGAAGCCGCGGCGGCGGCCGCGCCCGGCGAAGGTGCGGCCCGGCACCGAGCGGCTGGTGCACGCGATGGGTGACGTGCCCGCGGTGGTGCTGGGCGTGCGCACCGAGGTCCTCGCCTGGAACACGCTGGGCCACCGGCTGCTGGCCGGACACCTCGACCCGGCAGCGCCCGGCCGTCCCGCCGACCGGCCGAACCTGACCCGGAGGCTGTTCCTCGACCCGCACCACCGCGACCTGTACGCGCGCTGGCCCGAGGAGGCCGCCCGCGCGGTCGCCTCGCTGCGGCTCGTGGCGGGCCGCCACGCCGACGACCGGGAATTGGCGGAGCTGATCGGCGAACTGACCATGCGCAGCCCGGAGTTCGCGGCGCTGTGGGCGAAACACCCGGTGGCGACGTGCGTGTCGGGCACCAAGTACTTCCGGCACCCGGAGGTCGGCGAGCTCGTGCTGGACTTCGAGGCGCTCCTGCTCGCCGACGAGCCGGGGCAGCGGATCCTGACCTACACGGCCGAACCGGGCTCAGCCTCGGAAGCCGCGCTGCGGCTGCTGGCCACGACTGTCCACACGCGACAGACGCAGCTCACTTCCTGACGTCGGCCCCGTGGGAGAACGAGGCGGATTCCTTGCCGTGCTGGGGTTCCGTCTGCCGCCGCAGCCGGGGGAGCACCCGCTCCAGCGCTTCGACGAGCAGGTCGGCGAGGTCGTGGCTGAAGCCGTTGCGCACCACGATCCGGAGCACGGCGAGGTCTTCGCGGTGCGCCGGGAAGGTGTAGGCGGGCACGAGCCAGCCCTGTTCACGCAGCGCGGCGGACACGTCGAACACCGAGTACCCGGTCTCGCCGTCGGCGAGGGTGAAGGCGAAGACGGGCAGCTGCGTGCCGTCGGTGAGCAGCCGGAACGGGCCCAGCGCGGCGATCCGTTCCGCGAGGCTGGAGGCGACTTCGCGGCAGTACTGCTGGACGCGCGTGTACCCGGCGTGGCCGAGGCGGAGGAAGTTGTAGTACTGCGCGACGACCTGCCCGCCCGGCCGTGAGAAGTTCAGCGCGAAGGTGGGCATTTCGCCGCCGAGGTAGTTGACGCGGAAGACGAGGTCTTCCGGGAGCGCATCGGTGTCGCGCCAGACGACCCAGCCGACACCCGGGTAGACGAGCCCGTACTTGTGCCCGGACGTGTTGATCGACGCGACCCGCGGCAGGCGGAAGTCCCACTCCAGGTCCGGGTCGCAGAAGGGGGCGATCATCGCGCCGGACGCACCGTCGACGTGGACCGGGATGTCCCAGCCGCGCTCTTCGTGCAGCCGGTCGAGGGCGGCGCAGATCTCGGCGACCGGCTCGTAGCTGCCGTCGAAGGTGGAGCCGAGGATGGCGACCACGCCGATGGTGTTCTCGTCGCAGTACTTGACGGCTTCCTCGGCGGTGAGGTGGAAGCGGTCGCCCTCCATCGGCACCAGGCGGGCCTCGACGTCCCAGTAGTTGGCGAACTTCTCCCAGCAGACCTGGACGTTGATACCCATCACGAGGTTCGGCCGGTCGGTCGGCAGCCCGGCCGCGCGGCGCCGGTGCTGCCAGCGGCGTTTGAGGGCGAGGCCCGCGAGCATGCACGCCTCGCTGGAGCCGGTGGTGGAGCAGCCGACCGCGTGGGCGGGGCCGGGGGCGTGCCACAGGTCGGCGAGCATCCGCACGCACCGCTGCTCCAGGTCGGCGGTGCGGGGGTACTCGTCCTTGTCGATCATGTTCTTGTCGAAGCACTCGGCCATCAGGTCGCGGGCCGTGGGCTCCATCCAGGTGGTGACGAAGGTGGCGAGGTTGAGCCGCGCGTTGCCGTCGAGCATGAGCTCGTCGTGGACCACCTGGTAGGCGGTGTCGTGGTCGAGCTCGCCGTCGGGCAGCCGGTCGCGGGGGATGGTGACCGGTTCGCGCGTGAAGACCGGATTGACGGCCACGTTCTCGCGCGAGCCGCCCCGGGGCTGCGACGGGTTGGCCAGCGGCATGGAGTCCTCCCGGAGGTTTCGCCCGCGCCCGGTGGTTGTGGGCGCGGGTTTGACCTTACGACAGCCGCGGGCGGGTGGCGTCGAGGTGAACGGGGTGGGGGCGTCGTGTCGGGGAGGGGATGGCGGGCTGGGCGGTGGTCCGCGGGGGTTGCGGCGCGGTAGAGCGACGGCGGCGCGGGCGACGGTGAAGCGGCGGGCGACGGTCGCGGCGGTGGGCGGCGGCGCGGCAGAGCGGCGGCGGGCGGCGGGCGGCGGCGCGGCGGCAGCGCGACGGTCGCGGCGGCGATCGGCGAAGGCACCGGAGCGTTCCTCCCGCCGCTCTGGGCGCCCTCCGGCTCGCCCCGGGCCATCAATTGGTCTGGACCCATCACCTGCACGGCGGTGTGCCGCCCGTGATCTTCGCGCTATGGTCCAGTCCACTGAGGGCCGGAGGTGCGACGTGGCACGAAAGTTGTTCCGGGCGGTGCTCCTCACCGCCACCGCGATCACCGCGACCGCACTGCCCGCGACGGCCACGGCCGCCACCGAACCAGCCACCCCAGAACCCGCCGCCACCGCCTCGGCCACCCCCACACCAGACACCGCCCCTCCAACCGCCGCAGCCGCGATCTGCGACCGGTACTGCGACGCCAGAGACCCGGCACTCAGCCCGGGTGACCGCCTCGCCACGTCCGCCTCCTCCGGGACCCGCCGCTTCGAGCTGCACTTCGACGACGGCGACGACATGGGCTGGGCCGCGGTCAGCGGCAGCGCCGCCGGGGACCAGGTGTGGCTCGACCGGTCCTTCGACGGGGGCCGGACGTGGGCGTCCGGCAGCAGGCTCGGCAACACCACCACGCCCTCGGGCTACTCCGGCTGGCGGACCCTGATGTACAACGTCGACGACTGGAACAACCGCGGCGTGGGGCTGTTGCGCGCGTGCGGCCAGCCCGTCGGCGGCGGCATCACGTGCACCGGCTGGGCGCGGACCACCTGGAACGCGGGTGACCGGCGCACGGCGGCGGCGACCGCGTTGATGGGCTTCTACAACCAGGGCACCGGACTCTTCGACACCACGGGCTGGTGGAACTCCGCCAAGGCGCTCACCGCGGTGATCGACAACATCCGCGTGACCGGGATGGGCAGCTACTCCTACGTCATCGCCAACACCTACGACCGCAACGTCGGCGCGCAGGGCGGCAACTTCACCAACGACTACCTCGACGACACCGCGTGGTGGGGCATGGCGTGGGTGGCGGCGTTCGACCTGACCGGCGACGCCCGCTACCTCACCACCGCCCGCGCCGACGCGGACCACATGGCCGCGTACTGGGACGGCATGTGTGGCGGCGGGGTCTGGTGGAACACCTCCCGCACCGCGAAGAACGCGATCACCAACGCGCTCTACATCCAGCTGAACGCCGCGCTGCACAACAGGATCGACGGCGACACCACGTACCTCGCGCGGGCGCGCGACGGCTGGGCCTGGTACTCCGCCTCGGGCATGATCAACTCGCAGAACCTGGTGAACGACGGCCTGGACCTGAGCACGTGCCGCAACGACGGCAAACCGGTGTACACGTACAACCAGGGCGTGCCGCTGGCCGCGCTCACCGAGCTCTACCGCGCCACCGGCGACAGCGGTCTGCTCAGCAGGGCGCAGGCGATGGCGAACGCGTCCACCACGAGCACGTCGCTCAACAGCAACGGCATCCTGCACGACCCCGGCGACGCTCCGGGTGGCGGCGGCCCCGACGGCCCGTCGTTCAAAGGTGCCTACGTGCGGGGGCTGGCGCAGCTCAACGCGGCCCTGTCGAACCATCCGTACACGACGTACCTGCAGCGGCAGGCCAACTCGGCGTACGCGAACGACCGCAACACCGCCGACCAGTACGGCCTGATGTGGGCCGGTCCCCTCGACTCCCCGGACGCGGCCCGGCAGCAGTCGGCGCTGGACCTCATGAACGCCGCTTGACCGGAACGCACCCGCCCCGGTAAGCGTCATAGCTCACGGCTGAGGGGGGTGCGGCATGTCCGACGGCAACCCGCTGGTGGCGCAGGCGCAGTCGCAGACGACGGCGGTCACGGGGATCGGGATCGCGGAGTCGGCGGTTGATCTGGCCAATGGGGTGAAGGACGGGTCGTGGGTCGAGTTCGGTATGGGCGCGCTGGGTGTGGGCCTGGAAACGTTGTCGATGGTGATCGACCC
>NZ_FORP01000037.1 GCF_900114035.1 Amycolatopsis sacchari
TTGCTGGTGGAGCAGAACGCGCAGCAGGCGCTGTCGCGGGCGCACCGGGCGTACGTGCTGGAGACCGGCCGCATCACCCGCGCCGGCACCGGCCGGGAGCTGCTCGCGGATGCCGGTGTGAAGGAGGCCTACCTCGGGGTCGCCTGACGGCGGTGAGGTGGGGCGGTGCCCCTGGCCGCGGCGCGGCGCGGTGGCGTGGTGGCGCGCGGATGCGAGGCCGATGCCGCGAAGCCTTGCGGCGGGGCGCGGCGGCCCATCGGCTGCCGGGCCGGTGCCGCGAAGGCGAGGCGGCTCCCGCCTGCCCGGCCAGGTCCGTGCGGCGAAGTCTTTCCCAGGGGCGGCGGCCCGTCCGCTGCCGGGCCGGTGCCGCGAAGGCGATGCGGCTCCCGCCTGCCCGGCCGGGCCGGTGCCTTTCCCAGGGTGTGGCCCATCGACTGCGGCCGGTGCCGCGAAGGCGGCGCTCCCGCCTGCCCGCCCGAGTCCGTGCGGCGAATGCCTTCCCGGGCGCGACGGCCCGTCCACTGCCGGGCGGATGCCGCGAAGGCGGCGCTCCCGCCTACCCGGCCGGGCCGGTGCCGCCAGAACTCCGTGGCACAGCTCCTGCCGTGAAAACCGCCACCGCCTCCGGGGGTGTGGCGCCCCCTCGACCGCCGCGCCATGCCGCCAAGGCGGCGCGGCATCCACCCGCCCCCCCGCGCCCGTGCCGCCAAGACCTCCCGCCACCGCCCCCGCCACCGCTGACCACCGCCACCGCCCCAGCCACCGCTGACCACCGCCCCCGCCACCCGCGCCACCACGGCGAGGCCCCGTCACCCCACCGAAGCCCGCCGGAACTCCGCGCGCCACAGGTCCAGTTCCTCCACCCGCACGAGAGCCAGCCCGCCCGCGGCGAACGCCTCCACCTCCTCGCGGGTCAGCGGCCACGGCGGCCCCGCCTGCTCGCCCTCGTCCCGCCGCGCGATGACGAGCAGCGTGCCGCCCGGCGCCACGAGCGACGCCACCGCCGCCGTGGCCGCCGCGCGGTGCGTGCGGGGGAGCGCCTGCACCGTGAAGTTCTCCACCACCAGGTCGAAGGCGCCCACGAGCTCCGCAGGAAGCGCCAGCAGGTCCGCCACCCGGTAGTCCACTGTGGACTCCGGGTACCGCTTCGCCGCCACCTCGATCGCCGTCGGGGAGACGTCGAACGCCGTGGTGGCCCAGCCCAGCTCCGCGAGGTACTCGGCGTCCGCGCCCAGCCCGCAGCCGACCACCACCGCCCGTCCGCGTGCCGTCCGCTCCCGCGCCCAGTCCACGAGCAGCGGCGAGGCGCTTCCGCGGTCCCACGGCATCGGCACCTCCCCGGCCACTCCCGCCGAGTACAGCCGGTCGAACCAGCCCGTCGGATCGTCGCAGGCGATGGACCGTGCTGCGAGCCGTCCGGCCTGTGCGTCCCAGCCGCCCGAGGTGTGCCGCAACAGCGCGGGCACCACGGTGTCCCACGAGGACGGCGGTGGCATCTGGTGACCGACACCGTCGAGCGGCAGCAACTCGGCACCGGGGATCTCGCGTGCAAGCGCTTCCGCGTGCTCGAAGGGGAACAGCGGATCGGCCGTGCCGTGGACGACCAGTGTGGGCACCGCGATCTCGCCCAGCCTGTGCCGCACCGGCTCCGGCGGTTCGATCAACGCGTGGTTGGAGGCGCACGCCAGCCCGCCGGACCGCGCGATCACGCGCTCGGCCACGGCCCGCGTGCGGGCTTCGTCGAAGTATGCGGGCGCGGCGAGTTGCCGTTCGAACTCCACCAGGTGCTCCGCGGTCGAGGGCATGGGCTGCACGGCGAAGTACTCCTCCAGCCGCGGGGACATCGGCGGCAGCCCCGCCCAGCCAGGGCTGGTGGAGATCAACGTCAGCGACTCGACCCTGGCGGGATGGCGCACGGCGAGGTGCTGCGCGATCGTCCCTCCCATGGAGACACCGACGACGTGCGCGCGCTCGATCCCGTACTCGCCGAGCACCCGCAACGCGTCGGTGACCAGGTCGTCGAAGCCGTACCCCGGCTCACCCGGCGGGTAGTGCACGGACTCGCCGGTGTCGCGGTGGTCGTAGCGCAGCACGAACCGGGCGCCCTCGGCGAGCCGGCGGCAGAAGGCGGGATCCCACCAGTCCATCGTCGCGCCCCCGCCACCGATGAGCAGGATCGCCGGATCCCGGGGTTCGCCGAACGCGTCGCTGCGCAGATCCATTCCCCGACACTAGGGACGGGACGGCAGCAGCACCACCCCGTCGTCGTCCGAATACAGGACGTCACCCGGATGGAACGTGATCCCGCCGAACCCGACCGGCACGTCCACCGCGCCCGCCCCGGCCTTGCTGCTCTTGCGGGGGTTCGTGCCCAGCGCCTTGATCCCGATCGGCAGGCCCGCGAGCACCGCGCTGTCGCGCACGGCGCCGTTGATCACCAGCCCGGCCCAGCCGTTGTCCACGGCCGCCTTCGCGATCAGGTCCCCGGTCAGCGCGCTGTGCAGCGAACCGCGCCCGTCCACGACGAGGACGGCGCCCTCGCCGGGCGTGTTCAGCAGCTCCTTGACGAGCCCGTTGTCGTGGTAGCAGGAAACGGTCCGCACCGGGCCGGTGAAGGCCCGGTGGGCGCCGAACTGCCGGAACTGCGTGTCGCAGACCTGGAGCCGGTCCCCGTGCTCGTCCACCAGGTCCGCGGTGCTGAAGGAAGGTGTCACGGCCGCCATGATGCCCGATCGGCCACGACGGCGCGGGTCATGGTCCTCAGTAGACGGTCAGCGGAAGAACAGCCGGGCGACGAGACCCGTGACGACGACCCAGAAGATCGCGGCGAGCCCGTAGTTCACCAGCACGGCCAGCTGCGGGTTGTCGATGGGGAACAGGCCGGGGAAGAACAGGGCCAGCGGTTCCGCGATCGCGCGGATGAAGCGCGTGAAGGCGTTGCCCGCGTTGGCGCCCAGCAGGATCAGCAGGATGTAGATCACTTCGATGAGGGCGAACACGGCCCCGACGCCGGTGACGATCCTGGCGGCGGAGGCGCGGCCCGAGTATGTTCGTGTCCTGGTCATACCGGAGAAATTCCTCCCCTGGCCGGGTGAGAAACTCCCGTGGGGGCCAAATACTCCGTTCGTCGGCGGCCACTGCTCCATCCGCTCCAGCGCCGCCGGGATCCGCGCGGCCCCCGGAACTACTGTAGGTATTGTTCAGCCACCCTGGCCGGAGGACATCGAGGCGGTACGCGGGAGATGAACCAGGACAGGGCGGCCAGGGTCTGGTCGTCCATCGTCGAGTGCGCACGTCGGGAAGCCGCTGCCCTGTCACTGCGGCACGCGTGCCTGGCCTGCGCGGAGGCCGTCTCAGCCGATGCGGCGGTGTTGTTGCTGACCAGTAGTCTGCAGACGGGGCATCTCGTGTTCGCCACGAACCCACTTGGCGAGGAGCTGGTGGAGCTGCAGACCACATCGGGACAGGGTCCGGCGCTGGACGCCGCCGGCGGGTTCGGCCCTGTCCTCGTACCGGACCTCGCGAGCGCCGAGAGCCGGGCCCGGTGGCCGGGCTACGCCCCCGAAGCGGTGCGGGCCGGCGCGCGGGCGCAGTTCTCCATCCCGCTGAGGATCGGTGCGGTGCGGGTGGGCGCGCTGGACCTCCACCGTCGTGAGGCGCGCGACCTGACCCCTGATGCACTGGCGGACACGATCGTCTACGCCGACGCCGCGCTCGCGATCGTCCTCGACAGCAGGGCGGGGACGAACGGTGGGGAAAGCGGGGAAACCTTCTTCGGACACGGGGCCGAACTCCACCAGGCCGCGGGCATGGTGTCGGTGCAACTCGGAGTACCGGTGGGGGAGGCCATGGTGCGGCTGCGCGCACACGCATACGCTCGCGGTGAGCGACTGGGGGCGGTGGCGAAGGCGGTTGTGCAGCGCCGGCTCAGGTTCGCTCCCAGTGACAAGTCCGAAGGGGAGCACCGATGAGCGGGCCCGACACGAGGGTGACACGGGTGTTCGTCGAACTCGCCGACACCCTGGTCGCCGACTTCGACCTGATCGACTTCCTGCACGGGCTGGCCGCCCGCTGCGTCGAGTTGCTCGCGGTCGACGCGGCCGGGCTGCTGCTGGCGGACGCGCACGGGGTCCTCAACGTCGTCGCCGCGTCCGACGAGCAGGCCCGGCTGCTGGAACTGCTGCAGCTGCAGAACGAGGAGGGCGCCGCGATCGACTGCTACCGGCTGGGCCGCCCGGTGCAGTGCGCCGACCTGAGCCAGGCGCCGCAGTGGCCGAGTTTCTCCCGCGCCGCGCAGGACGCGGGCTACCAGGCCGTGGTGGCCGTGCCGATGCGCCTGCGGGACGACATCGTGGGCGCGGTGAACCTGTTCGCGGCCACGGCCGGCGAGCTGGGTGAGGAACGGATCAGCGTCGGGCAGGCGCTCGCGGACATCGCGACCATCGGCATCCTGCACGAGCGGACCCTGCGGCGGCACGAGGTGCTGGTCGAGCAGCTGCAGACCGCGCTGACCAGCCGGATCACGATCGAACAGGCCAAGGGGGTGCTCGCCGAGCGGCTCGGCATCGGCGTGGAGGACGCGTTCGTCGCGTTGCGGCTCTACGCCCGCAGCCACCGCCGCCGGCTCGCCGAGGTCGCGCTGTCCGTCGTGGAGCGGCGGCCGGAGGGTGACGACGTCGTGGCGGCGTACCTGCGCGCGCACTGAGGGCCGCTCAGCCGATCCGCAGGTCCACGCAGGAGTAGAACGCGTTGGTCGTGTCGGCGATGTTCCAGACGGCGAGCAGTTTCTGCTGGCCGGTGAAGTTGCCCAGATTCACGGTGTGCGACACCGTGGTCGGGGGCTGGGCATCGCCGCCGTCGACCGTCTGGACGAGCGTGTCGCCGATGTAGTACTCCCAGTTGCTGGTGCGGTGCGCCGCGGTCATCGTCCACGTGAACGTGACCGTCCTGCCGACCGACGTCACCCGCCAGCCCTTGGCGTCGTCGTCGAGTTCGGCGAAGCGGGTGTTGCCGCCGCTGCAGCTGCGCAGCCCCTTGGGTCCTTCGACGCTCTGCGGCTCGTACTTGATGTCGCCGCACGCGACGATGCCCTGCGCGCACTGCGCCTGGCGGCTCGGCGGGGAGTTGATGTAGCCGTGCGCGCTGGCGACGCCTCCCGGCAGTGCGAGCGCGACGAGCGGGGCGAGTGCCGCTCCGGCGACGAGGGTCCTGACGTGTTTCCCGATCATGGTCGCGCCTCCTCTTCCGCTGGCTGCGGGACGGAGTTGTCTGAACCTTTGTGGTCTAGACCATAACGCCGGGTAATGGGTCGGTCAAGTACCGTTATGGTGGAAATTCCCCTACTTTCCTTGCGGGTCAATGGATCTTGACCGAGGCGAGCAACGCGCGCCACTGCGCGCCGGTGGTGAAGGCGGGCCCGAGGTCGGGCAGTTCGGCCAGATCCGCGTCACTCACCGGCGGCACGTCCGCGCCCAGCCGGTTCAGCTCCAGCGTCACGCGCGCCAGCGTTTCGAGCGCGATCGTGCGCACCACCGCCTCCTCGACGCTCGCCCCGGTCACCGTCACCCCGTGCCCGCGCAGCAGGCACACCGGCCGGTCACCCATCGCCGCCAGCATCTCCTCCGCCAGCTCCCGCCGCCGGATCAGCACCGACCTCGGGTACACGGGCACGCCGCCGACGGCCAGGCGCATACCGGGGATGTCGAACGCGCCGTAGACCGGCCGCAGCGGCAGGCCCGCGAGCCCGCACACGAGCAGCGCGGGCGGGTGCGCGTGCACCACCGCACCCACCTCCGGCCGGGTGCGCAGCACCTCGGTGTGGATCGGCAGCTCGTTCGGCACCCGCCATTCGCCGAGGTCGTCGCCCCGCCCGTCCAGGTCGACGAGCCGCACGTCGGCGGGTTCGGTGTACCGCAGCCCGCGTTCGCGGGGGCCACGGGTGCGCACCAGGAGGTGGCCGGGGTCGACGCGAGCGCTGACGTGGCCCAGTATCCCGTCCACGACGCCGTGTGCGGCCAGCACCCGGCACGCGTCCGACACCGTCTGCCACAGTTCGTCCACAGTGGACCTCACAGCTTGAACGAGTCGGCGGCGGAGGCCAGCACGATCTCCTCCGCCGTGCGGAGCCGGGAGGCCAGCCCCTGCTCGTGCGAGTAGCGGGCGAACGTCTCCAGCACGTGCCGGTTGCGCTCCAGGCCGTAGTCCCAGTAGCCGGGGCCCAGCACCTCCAACGTCTCCGCGAGGTGCTGCTGCAGCCACGGCAGCATCACCTTGAACGCGTTGCGGTGGTGCAGATCCGCGTACGCCACCTCCAGCGAGCGCGTGAACGCCTTCGTGAGCGAGCGCGCGAGCCACGGGTGCCGCTCGTGCAGCTCGCGCCGCAGCACCACGGTGTGCATGATCGGGAAGATCCGCGTCCGGCGGTAGTAGTCCTTCTCCACCGCCGCGAAGTCCTCGAACAGGTGCCGCACGGTGGGCACGCGGCCGAAGCACGACGGCTGCGTGGCGCTGTAGATCGCGTCGAGCTCGCCGTCGGCCAGCATCGCGGACAGGGTCTGCCCGGGGCCGATCGGCGTGACGCTGACCGAGTCCGGCAGGTTCAGCGCGATCTTCTCCGACCGGCCGGGTTCCTCGACGCCGCCGGTGAAGTACCGCACCGAGTCCACCGGCACGCCGTACTCCTCGGCGAGGATCCCGCGCTGCCACACGCACGCGGTCAGCTGGTACTCGGGCAGCCCGACCCGCTTGCCGACGAGGTCCTGCGGGCGCTCGATGCCGCTCGCGGTGTTGATGTAGATCGACTGGTGCCGGAAGACGCGCGACGGGAACACCGGCAGTGCGACGAACGGCGGGGCGTCGCGGTCCAGCGTGAGCAGGTAGGAGGACAGGCTCATCTCGCTGACGTCGAACTCCTGGTACCGCAGCTGCCGGTAGAAGGTCTCTTCGACGGGCAGGGACAGGAAGTTGAGGTCGACGCCCTCCGGGCGGACGCGCCCGTCCTGCAGCGCGTGCATCCGGTCGTAGTCCCAGCAGGCGAAGGACAGCTGGAGGCGGGTCATGCGGGAACTCCTTCGAGGTCGGGAACGGGGGTGGGCCGGCGCCGGGCGAGCGGCACGCACAGCAGCAGCGCGACGAGCGCGCACAGCCCGCACACGGCGAACCCGGCGAGGTAGGAACTGAGCGCCGGGGTCCCGGCGGGGGTGGTGAGGCTCGCGAACAGCACCCCGGCGACGGCGCTGCCGCTCGCGTTGCCGACGGCGTACATGACGACGGAAAGTCCCAGTGCGATCCCGGATTCGGCGGCGGGCACGGCGCGCAGCACGAGCAGTTGCGTGGCGGCGAGCGCGACCGCGAGGCCCATCGAGTCGAAGCCGAGTGACACGATTTCGACCACCGGCACGGCGTGCCCCAGCGCGAAACCGGCGAAGCCGACCGTGATGGCGGCGAACCCGAGCGCCGACGTGAGCACGAGCCCGCGGGGCCGGGCGGCGCGCAGCACGACGATGCCGAGCACGCTGCCGACGGCCTGGGGCAGCGCGAACCAGCCCGCGGTCAGGCTGCTCCAGCCGTAGCCGAAGCCGGACGAGACGGGGGTTTGCGCGAGGCGGGTGACGGCGGAGAGCGAACCGTAGATGCCGAAGGCGATCAGGAAGGTCATCGCGTAGGGGAGCGCGACCTGGGGGCGCAGCAGGTACGAGACGTCGATGAGCGGTGTGCGGGCGGTGCGTTCGCGCCACCACCACAGGGCGCCGAGCGCGACGCCACCGATCAGCAGGCCCAGCACCTGCGGCGAACCCCAGCCCCACGACGGTCCCTGGCTGAGGCCGAGCAGCAGCGCGACGAGCGCGAGGGTGAGCAGCACGGCGCCGGGCACGTCCAGCCCGCCGCGGGCGCGCTCGGGCGAGTCGCGGACGAACACCGCGGTCGCGGCGAGCCCCAGCAGGCTCGCGACCGCGCCCGCCACGAAGAAGAGGTGCCAGTTCTGCGGGTGGATGCCGACGATCGCGCCCAGCAGCAGGCCGCCCGCGATGCCGAGGCCCGTCCCGACGTGGATCGCGCTGATCGCGGTGTGCGCCTGTTTCGGGGGCAGCGTGTCGCTCGCGATCGCCTCGGGCAGGGCCAGCATGGGCAGTTGCGCGCCGATGAGGACGCGGCCGAGCAGGACGAGCGGGAGGTTCGTGGCGAAGCTGTCGATCAGGCAGCCGGCGAGTACGAGCGCCATCGCCAGCAGGATCACGGGTTTCTTGCCGATCAGGTCGGCGAGGCGGGTGAGGACGGCGAGGAAGACGGCGCCGGAGAGCAGGCCGGATGTCAGGATCCAGGACGTGCCCGCGGCGGAGGCGTGCAGTGCCTTGCCGATCGCGGGGAGGAGGGGCAGGAGGCCGACCTGCATGAGCTGCAGGGCGAAACCGAGGTAGGTCAACGTGACGACGGCGGCGCGGCCGTTCGCGGGTGCGCTCATGGGAGGAACTCCGATCGTCGATGATCGAGCGAGCCGTACGCTAGCACAAGTACGTAAGCATTTACGTATGAAGTTACATATTTGGAGGCCCCGATGTCCCTGCGCCACGCGCTGCTCGCCCTGCTCGAGGCCGGGCCGATGACGGGGTACGAGCTCGCGAAGCAGTTCGACCAGTCGGCGGACCGCGTCTGGCACGCGCCGCACCCGCAGATCTACACGGAGCTGCGGAAACTGGAGCGCGAGGACCTCGTGGCAGCGGACGAGGTGGCGCGGGGGACGAAGGCGGTGAAGCGGGCGTACCGGCTGACGGAGGCGGGGGAACGCGAGCTGCGGAGGTGGGTGTCGGAGGTCGAAGCGCCGTCACCGGTTCGTGACGCGGCCTACCTGAAGGCGACGTACTTCGAGTACGCGGACCCCGAGGTGGTGCGGCGGCAGTTCGAGGCGCACCGGGCGCACCACCAGGAGCAGCTGCACCGGTGGGAGCGGCACGCGGCGCAGCTGCGGGCGCGGGAGACGGAGCTGCTGCAACGCCGCCTGGCGCACGCCCCGCAACCCCAACACGAGGCGATCGTCGCGTACAAGGTCCACGTGTACGAGGGCATGGCGGAGCGCGCCAGGGCGGAAATCGCCTGGGCCGAGCGAGGACTGGCACTGGTGGAGAAGCTGGGGTGAGGGGGGTGGGGGCTTCGGGCGGAGCCCGGGGTGGCTGGGCTTCAGGCGGGTTTGGCGCGCTGCGGGTTGGGCTTCGGGCGGGTTTGGCGCGCTGGTCGGTCGGCTTTCGGGCGGCTGGGGTTTGGGGCCGGAGGGCTTCGGGCGGGTTCGGGTGTGCTGGGGGCTGGGCCTCAGCACGGCAGGGCTTCGTTCGGGTTTCGTGGCAGGACTTTGGTGGCGGTTAGCGCCTCCGAGCATCCTGGCTTCGGGGCGGAGGTCAGGGCGGCAGGACGTTGCCCGGAGTTCGGGGCGACCAGTCGCGGGCTCTGCGATGGCGCCACGCGAGTCGGCGCGGGTTGCCGTTGAGGCGGTTCGCGCGGGGACGGAGTTTCCGGTCATCGATCGGTTCGGTGACCGGGTAGTGCCAGTCGGAGGAATCGGGTCTTCGCGCTGGCGCCTTTCCCGTCCCTTGGCGGCAGTCGCGCGGGCGTGGTTCCGCGCTGGCGCCCCTCGGCCCCGCGGCTGATGGCCATGCATCGGCCGAGGCTCAGCGTTCGCGTGGGTGGGCCTTCGCCGCTGCGCAGCCGCTGAACGTCCCGTCAGTCGAGGTCGGCGAGGCGCTTCTCCGCTGCCGAGGCGGTGCGCTTGGCGGACGTGAGTGCCTTCCGCGCGGCGGAGACCTCTGCTCGGAGTGCACGTTCGATCTGGGTCGCTTCCGCGAGCTGCGCCCGGAGATCGGCCACGGCGTCGGCTGCTTCCGCGGCCCGCTGCTCCGCCTCGGAAAGGGCTTCCTCGGCCGCTTCCCGTGCCTCGATCGCCGCGGCCGCCTCGTCGCGGATGGCTTGGCGGCGGGCCTCCTCCGCGCGCTCTCGCTGCCGGGCCGCTTCCGCCTGCTTCCGCTCGGTCTCTCGCTGCCGGTCGGCCGCTCGCTTGCGGTCGGTTTCCTGCCGCTTGCCGGTGGCTCGCTTGCGGTCGGTTTCTCGCCGCTGGTCGGTGCGCGCCTGCTTCCGCTCGGTCTCCCGCTGCCGGTCAGCGGTCGCTCGCTTGCGGTCGGTTTCCTGCTGCCGTTCGGTGGCTCGCTTTCGCTTGGTCTCCCGCTGCTGGTCGGTGGTTCCCTTGCCGTCGGTCTCCCGTCGCCGGTCAGCGGTCGCTCGCTTGCCGTCGGTTTCCTGCTGCCGGTCGGTGGCTCGTTTTCGCGTGGTCTCCCGCTGCTGGTCGGTGGTTCCCTTGCCGTCGGTCTCCCGTCGCCGGTCAGCGGTCGCTCGCTTGCCGTCGGTCTCCTGCGTCCGCTGGGTGGTGCCCCGCTTCCCGGCGCGGTCCGGCCGCTCCGTGGCGCCCTGCTTCCCGGCGCGCTCCCGCCGCCCCTCCGCCCCGCCGGCGTCCCGCGTCCGGGTGCTGCCCGGCTCCGGGAGCACCGCCGCCGTCAGCCATTGTTCCGGCGTGCCGGGCGCCAGTGCGGCGCTCAACCGAGCGGCGCGGACCGCCTCCAGCGCTTGTTCGTCCGACACCGCGGCTTCGAAGGTGTCATCGATCTGCCTGCTCGTCGCGTCGCTGTAGGTGTAGGCCGCCTTGCGCGCCAGCCACTGCGCCCGCTTGTTCAGCAAGCCGATCAGCTCGTGCCGCCGCCGCGACAACGTCCGCAGCTCGTCCCCCGCCAGCGACTGGTGCGCCGCCCGCAACGCGGCACCCACCTCCGCCAGCCGGTCGATCTCCTCCGGGCAGTTCCGGCTCACCTGGTTGACCAGCCACGCCGCCACCGTCGGCTTGCGCAGCCCCGCGATCCGGTCCGCCAGCGCGCGATCCGGCCGCGCCTGCTTCGCCCGCTCGTCCCGCAGCGCGGTGAAGTCCTCCCGCTTCGCGGCGAACAGCTCGTCCGACACCGTCTCGAAGTCCATCGCGCCCAGTCAAGCACGATCCCGGTGCCTACGCCCCGCAGCCGATTGGCATAGACCACGACTCTTTCGGGTGACGACGTTGTGCGGGGGCCGCGCAACCCGGAACGTTCGTGCGAAAGCCGCGAAAAGGGAAGGAAGTTCTCACGAAATCCTCGCGGAAAAGGGAAAACGGCAACGCCTGCTAGTGTCGGTCCTCATGAGCGAGGCAGCCGTCCGCGTCGAACGCCGTGGCCCCGTCACCACGGTCGTCCTGCACCGCCCCGAAGCCCGCAACGCCGTCGACCGACCGACGGCCGAAGCCCTCCGGCAGGCCTTCGAGGACTTCGACGCCGACCCGGACGCCTCCGTCGCCGTCCTCTGGGGCGATGGCGGCACGTTCTGCGCCGGCGCCGACCTCAAGGCCATCGGCACGGACCGGATGAACCGCCTCGCTCCCGACGGTCCCGGTCCGATGGGCCCGACCCGCCTGCGCCTCGGCAAGCCCGTCATCGCCGCCGTCGCAGGTCACGCCGTCGCCGGCGGCCTGGAACTGGCCTTGTGGTGCGACCTCCGCGTCGCGGCGGAGGACGCTGTCTTCGGGGTGTTCTGCCGCCGCTGGGGAGTGCCGCTGATCGACGGCGGCACCGTCCGCCTGCCCCGCCTCATCGGGGAGAGCCGGGCGATGGACCTCATCCTCACGGGCCGCCCCGTCGAGGCCGCCGAAGCGCTTCAGATGGGCCTGGTGAACCGCGTCGTGCCCGCGGGCGAGGAGCGGGCCGCGGCCGAGGAACTGGCCGCCGCGATCGCCCGGTTCCCGCAGACCTGCCTGCGTCACGACCGCCTGTCCGTGCTCGACCAACAGGGCCTGCCCGAGGCGGAAGCGCTTTCCCGGGAATGGGAGCACGGAATGGCGTCGTTCGCGGCGGACGCGGCCGCCGGGGCGAACCGTTTCGCGGCCGGAGCGGGCCGCGGCGGATCATTTTCGGATATTTGAGCGAAAGCGCGTTCGAAATACTTCTGGTCACGGTGGGTCACCAGCGAGGGGCATGCTTTCGGACGATGTCGGCGCGGGGCGGGTCCGTGCCAGCATGGGCCGGATGGTGATCTTTCCCGCGCGGGCACGGCAAAGTCCGCGATTGTGACCCGTTGCTCAAAGCGGTGTTGGTCTCGTTCGCGAGCCTTTCGGGTACTCGCGCGGCAAAGTGGGTATTGCCATGGGTGTTCGCCACGTAAGCTGGGAAAGGGGGACTGGGGACCGTGAACGGACCATTCGGGCGTACAGCCCGATTCTGGCGCCGTATCCACCTTGGTCGTAATCCGCTGGCCAGACGCTCCGACCGCGTCGAGGCCGTCGTGCTGCTGGTCGCCGTACTGGGGTTGCTCATCGCGCTGCCGCTCGCCGCGCTCGTCGGGACCAACACCTATCGCGGGCAGCTCGCCGTTTCCGCGCAGCAGCAGGCCTCGCGCCACCTCACCACCGCGACCCTCGTCGAGAACGCCCCGACGCCCGTGCCCGCCACCGACGGCGCCTACCTGAGCGCGAACGGCGGCACCACCGGCACGCACGCCCGCTGGACCCTTCCGGACGGGGCCGAGCGGGTCGGCACCGTCGCCGCGGATCCGGGTTCGCCTGCCGGGACGCGGGTGCCCGTGTGGCTGTCGGACGCCGGAAACCCCGTGCCCGCGCCGATGACCTCCTCCGACGCCACGACGACCGGGATCCTCGCCGGGATCTTCGCGTGGCTGGTGGTCGCGCTGGGGCTCACCGCGGTGTACTGGAGCGTGCGCCTCGTCCTGGACCGCCGTCGCGCCGTGCACTGGGAGCGGGAGTGGCAGTACGCGGGAGAACGCTGGGCTCGTTTCTGAGCCGTCGCGCGGTGACGTGGGGGGCTGGGGCCCTGCGGTGTGGACTGTGGGTGATGACTGTCGGGACCGCGGCCTCCGGGTGATGTGGGGTCACGGGGGCTGAAGACGCCGCGGTGCGGGACTTCGCGGATGGATGCCCGAGCCGGTGCTGTCGAGTGGGGAAGCGCCCCGGTGGGCCGTGGGTTTCGGGACCGCGGCCTCCGGTGACATGGGGGATCAGGAGAGGCGGGCATCCCGCCTGGAGCGGCGCGTGCCCGCACTGCGGGCGGGCGCACGCGGGGCGCGTGACGCCGCGCCCCGCCGGAAACTCGCCGTGCGGCCGCCCGAAACCTGCCGTGCCCCGTCGGAAACCTGCCGTGCCCCGTCGGAAACCCGGCGTACCCCGTCGGAAACTCGCCGTGCGCCGCTCGGCCCCGCCGCGCCGCGTCGGAAACCCGCCGTGCGCCGCCCGAAACCCGCCGCGCCCCGCCGGAGACCCGCCGCGCCGCACCCCCGAAACCGCCCCTAACGCACCCCCCGCGGCCGGAACTGGATGCTGATCCGCGGCCCGACCGGCTTGCCCGTCTTGGGAATCGCGTGCTCCCAGGTCCGCTGGCACGAACCGCCCATGACGATGAGGTCGCCGGGGCCCAGGGCCTGCCGGATGGTCTGCCCGCCGCCACGCGGCCGCAGCAGCAGGCTCCGTGGCGAACCCACCGACAGGATCGCCACCATCGTGTCCTCACGGGAACCGCGGCCGATCGTGTCCCCGTGCCACGCCACGCTGTCCCTGCCGTCCCGGTACAGGCACAGCCCCGCCGTGCGGAACGGCTCCCCGAGCTCGGCCGCGTAGTGCTCGCTCAGCGCCGACCGCGCCTCCACCAGCACGGGATCCGGCAGCTCGTCCTGCTCCCCATAAAAACTGAGCAGCCGCGGCACGTCGACGACCCGGTCGTACATCCGGCGCCGTTCGGCGTGCCACGGCACGCGCTCCATCAGCCGTTCGAACACCGTGTCCGCACCACGCAGCCAGTCGGGCAGCACGTCGATCCACGCGCCGTCACTCAGCGGCGTGCGCCGGATCGCCGACAGCGGCCGGAGCGACGTCTCGTCGGTCTGCCCGAACAGCGAGCACTGGAGTCCCACGGTCATGTCCGCCAGTGTACCCGCTGTTCGAACACCTGTGCGAACTTTTCACCCCTTCACGCACACCACCTGCTTGAGGTGCGCCACCACCTCGACCAGATCGGTCTGCGCGGCGATCACGGACTCGATGTCCTTGTACGCCGCGGGGATCTCGTCCACGACACCCGCGTCCTTGCGGCACTCGACCCCGCTCGTCTGAGCGGCGAGGTCCGCTTCGGTGAACGTCTTGCGCGCCTTGGTCCGCGACATCCGCCGTCCCGCGCCGTGCGACGCCGACAGGAACGACGCCTCGTTGCCGAGCCCGCGCACGATGTAGGACCCGGTGCCCATGCTGCCCGGGATGATCCCCAGATCACCCGAGCCCGCGCGGATCGCGCCCTTGCGGGTCACCAGCACGTCCACCCCGTCGTACGTCTCCTCCGCCACGTAGTTGTGGTGGCACGAGACCGGCTCGTCGAACCGCACGCCCGGCACCTCGTCCGCGAGCGCCCGCTGCACGAGCGCGACCATCGCGGCCCGGTTGCGCGCCGCGTAGTCCTGCGCCCAGAACAGGTCCCTGCGGTACGCGGCCATCTCCGGCGTGCCCGCGACGAACACCGCGAGGTCCCGGTCCGGCAGATCGGCGTTGTGCGGCAGGCGGCGCGCGATGTCGATGTGCCGCTTCGCCAGCTCGTTGCCGATCCCGCGCGAGCCGGAGTGCAGCATCAGCCACACGCGGCCCTCGTCGTCCCCGCCCTGTTCCAGGCACACCTCGATGAAGTGGTTGCCACCACCGAGGCTGCCGAGCTGCGCCCGCGCGCGGTCACGCAGGTTCTGCACGCCCGCGTGCAGTTCCCCGAAGGACGACCAGAACTCGTCCCACCCGCCGACACCGGGCACCCGCGCCGGGTTCACCGGGGTCTTGTGCATCGCGAACCCCACGGGCACCGCCGATTCGATCCGCCGGCGCAGCCTGCCGAGGTCGTCGGGGAGGTCGCTCGCGGTCAGGGAAGTGCGCACCGCGCTCATGCCGCACCCGATGTCGACGCCGACCGCGGCGGGGGAGACGGCGTCACGCATCGCGATGACACTGCCGACCGTCGCGCCCTTGCCGTAGTGGACGTCCGGCATCACCGCGAGACCGTGCACCCACGGCAGGTTCGCGACGTTGCGGAGCTGCCGCATCGCGGCGTCCTCCACCGACGACGGGTCGGCCCACATCCTGATCGGTACCCGCGCGCCTTCCAGTGCGGCGTGCATCTTCGTTTCCTCTCCTCGGCTACTGCTTCTTCACGGTATCCGCATGCGGCAACTGGTTTGCTCGTTCCCGATGACCACGAAACGCGCCGGGCTGACGGTGGTCGCACTGGTGTCCCTGCTGGTGTTCGCCGCGACGGGCGTCGGCTGGAGCCAGGTGCACCGGCTGACCGCGGGACTGTCCACAGCCGACGTCCTCGACCCGGGTGCGGCGAGCACCACGGGCGAGCAGAACATCCTGCTCGTCGGCCTGGACAGCAGGACGGATGCGCAGGGCGAGCCGTTGCCCCGGAACCTGCTGGACCAGTTGCACGCGGGGGATTCGAGTGACGGCGGCGACAACACCGACACGATGATCCTCGTCCACATCCCCGCCGGCGGCGGGGCGGCGACGGCGTTTTCCATCCCGCGTGACTCCTATGTCCGGCTCGCGGGCGGTTTCGGCCGGCACAAGATCAATTCCGCCTACACCTACGCGCAGGTCGCGGCGGCGAACCGGTTGCGGGCCCAGGGAGTCACGGGCGCGCAGCTGAACGTCCAGGCGGCGCAGGCGGGGGCGAAGAACGCGGTCCAGACCGTCGAGCAGCTGACCGGGCTGACGGTGACGCACTTCGCGTCGGTGAACCTCGTGGGCTTCTACGACATCAGCGAGGCGATCGGCGGGATTCCCGTGTGCCTCAACGCTCCTGTGCGCGATGCGTACTCCGGTGCGGACTTCCCGGCGGGTGAGCAGACGATCTCCGGCGCGCAGGCGCTCGCGTTCGTGCGGCAGCGGCACGGGCTGCCGAACGGGGACCTCGACCGGATCCGGCGGCAACAGGCGTTCCTGGCGAGCATGGCGCACACGGTGCTGGCCGCGGGAACCCTCACGGATCCGGCGAAGCTGACGAAACTCGTCGGCGCGCTCCAGCAGTCCGTCACGATCGACCAGGGGTGGGACGTCTTCTCCTTCGCCCAGCAGCTGCGGAACCTCAGCTCCGGGCAGATCCGGTTCGAGACGATCCCGGTCGGGAACACCGACCTCAAGACGTCCGACGGGGACGCCGTGCAGGTCGATCCCGCACAGGTCCAGGCCTTCGTCCAGCAGGCGACCGGCGGTGCCGCTCCGTCCACAGTGGCGCCGCCCACGACGGCGAGCAGGGTCACGTCACGGCCCGCGACGCCGCCAGCGGCGCCGCCCGTGACGGCCGGGAACGTGACGTGCGTCAACTAGTGTCCACTCAGGAACGGCAGGAGTGCCGCGGTCAACTGCGCCGGGGCGTCCTCCTGCACGAGGTGCCCGGCGCCCGCCACGCGGTGGAGCCTGCTCCCGGGGATCCGCGCCACGAGCCGCTCGCCGTGCTCGATGGGCAGCCACTCGTCCTGCTCGCCCCAGCACACCAGCACGGGTAGCGCCAGCGAGCCGTAGCGGTCCTCGATCTCACGGGTGTACCGCTCGTCCGCCTGCGCCACCTGGCGGTAGAAAGCGGCCTGCCCCGTCGCGCCGAGCCACGGTTCGACGAGCCGGTCGCGCACGTCCGGCAGCAGGCCCACGGCACTGGCACTGCTCACGTACTCCCGCACGAGAGCCCCGTGCAGATGCGGCGGCAACTGGTGGAAGACCGGGGCGTTCTCGCGGACGAGGCGGAAGAACGGGGTGCCCCACGTGCCCTGCGCGACGGCGTCGACGAGCGCGAGCCTGCCGTGGCGGGCGCCGTGCAGCAGCAGTGCGCGCAGCGCCACGGCGCCGCCGAAGTCGTGTGCGACCACGGCGGGGGAGTCCAGCCGCCAGTGCTCGAGGAGTCCGGCGAAGATCCGTCCCTGCGCGGCGAGCGACACGTCCTGCCCGTCGCGCTTCTCCGAGGCGCCGTAGCCGAGCAGGTCCCAGACGAACACCTCGTGCGTGCCGGCGAGCGCCCGCGCCACGTTCCGCCACACGAAGGAGGAGAACGGGGTGCCGTGCAGCAGGACGACGGGCGGGCCCTCCCCGAGCCGGTCCCAGCGCACGGCGCCGTCAGGGGTGTCGAAGGTTCGCGTCAGCTCCATGGTTACCGACAATAGGGTTCAGCTGGTAACTTCGCCGGGTGAGCTACTCGCGGCCAGGAGCGCCGGGCGCACTGGCGCTGCTGGAAACCTTCTGCAACTCCGCGCGCTTCCTCTACGGGGAGGACGCGTTCGCCGACGTGCCGAGCGCGGAGAAGTGGCTGCGGGAGCACGGGATGCGGGTGCCGGCGCTCACCGAGCGCGAACTCCGGCGCCTCGTCGAGGTCCGCGAAGCCATCAGGGACCACCTCGGCGGCGAGTCCCCGGCCGTGCTCAACCGCCACGCCCGTGCGGTGTTCACGGCTCCCCAGTGGACTCCGGGAGGAACTCCCGTGCTGGCCGCCAAGGAGCGGGGCGGGCTCGTCGCGGACCTGCTGTCCGTGTTGTTCCTCGGGGACGTGACGGGGGAGACGGCGCGGCTCAAACCGTGCCGGGCGCCGGAGTGCCGGTGGGTGTTCTACGACCGCTCACCGGGCCGCAACAGCGTCTGGTGCAGCATGGACATCTGCGGCGCGCGCCACAAGATGCGGGGCTACCGCGCCCGCCGGGGCTGAGGGCGCGAAAAGAGCGCCGGCGCGGCACCGGATGGCGCCACGCCCGCGGACGTTCCTCCTCAGAGGCGTTCCTGCAGCCGTTCGGCGGCTTCGAGCAGATCGCTCGCCCAGCGGGCGCCGGGCTTGCGGCCGATGCGTTCCACCGGACCGGACACCGAGACCGCCGCGATGACCGTGCCCGAGGAATCCCGTACGGGCGCGGAAACACTCGCTACCCCCGGCTCGCGCTCGGCGACGCTTTGTGCCCAGCCGCGGCGGCGCACCTCCAGCAGCGTCCGTTCGCCGAACACCGCGTCCGCCAGGATCGCGCGCTGCGTGTGCGGATCCGCCCACGCGGCGAGGACCTTCGCGCCCGAACCGGCCGTCATCGGCAGCCGGGAGCCGACGGGCACGGTGTCCCGCAGCCCGCTGGACGGTTCCGCCGCCGCGACGCACACGCGCTGCACGCCGTCGCGGCGGTAGAGCTGCACGCTCTCGCCCGTGCTGTCGCGCAGCTTCGGCAGGACGGACCCGGCGGCGTCGAGCAGCGGATCCGCTGTGCCACCGGCGAGTTCCGCCAGCGCCGTGCCCGGCCGCCACCGGCCGTCGGGGCCGCGCCGCAGCAGCCGGTGGACCTCGAGGCCGACGGCGAGGCGGTGCGCGGTCGCCCGCGGCAGTCCTGTCCTGGTGCACAGTTCCGCGAGGCCGCACGGATCCTCGGCGACCGCCTGGAGCACGGCCACTGCCTTATCGAGCACACCGATACCGCTCTGCTGGTTCGAAGGGCTATGCTGTCCCACGAAGCGATATTAGCTTCCCGAATCATGGGAAGTCCACAATCTGGGAAACAACGAACTCGAGCTGCCCGCGCGCGGCTCGGCGGGCGTGGTCGAGTTCCTTTGCTCCCAACCAACCTCTTGGGAGGAGCGCAGATGACCGCCACACGGCCCCGCACGCTGGCCGAGAAGGTCTGGGATGCGCACGTCGTGCGCAAGGGCGAGGGCGCGGAGCCCGATCTGCTCTACATCGACCTGCACCTGGTGCACGAGGTCACCAGCCCGCAGGCGTTCGACGGGCTGCGGCTGGCAGGCCGCCCGGTCCGCCGTCCGGACCTCACGATCGCGACCGAGGACCACAACGTCCCCACGGTCGACATCGAGCTGCCCATCGCGGACCCGGTGTCCCGCACGCAGGTCGACACCCTTCGCCGCAACTGCAAGGAGTTCGGCATCCGGCTGCACCCGATGGGCGACGCGGAGCAGGGCATCGTGCACGTCATCGGCCCGCAGCTCGGCCTGACGCAGCCGGGGATGACCGTGGTGTGCGGCGACAGCCACACCTCCACGCACGGCGCGTTCGGCGCGATGGCCTTCGGCATCGGCACCTCCGAGGTCGAGCACGTGCTCGCCACGCAGACGCTGCCGTTGCGGCCCTTCAAGACCATGGCGATCAACGTCGACGGGCAGCTCCGGCCGGGTGTCACGGCGAAGGACATCATCCTCGCCGTCATCGCGAAGATCGGGACCGGCGGCGGCCAGGGCTACGTGCTGGAGTACCGCGGCAGCGCGATCGAGGCGCTGTCGATGGAAGCCCGCATGACCATCTGCAACATGTCCATCGAGGCGGGCGCCCGCGCCGGGATGATCGCCCCGGACGAGACCACCTACGCCTACCTCAAGGACCGCCCGCACGCCCCCAAGGGCGCGGACTGGGACGCCGCGGTGGCGGAGTGGAACGAGCTGCGCACCGACGAGGGCGCGGAGTTCGACGCCGAGGTGCACCTCGACGCCGACAGCCTGACCCCGTACGTGACGTGGGGCACCAACCCGGGGCAGGGTCTTCCGCTGGGCGAAAGGGTGCCGGACCCGGAGACGATCGCGGACGAGAACGAGCGCTTCGCCGCCGAGAAGGCCCTGTCCTATATGGACCTGAAGCCGGGCACCCCGCTGCGCGAGATCAAGGTCGACACGGTCTTCCTCGGCTCCTGCACGAACGGCCGGATCGAGGACCTGCGGGCCGCCGCGAGCGTGCTGCAGGGGCACAAGGTGGCCGACGGGGTGCGGATGCTCGTCGTGCCGGGCTCGATGCGCGTGCGCCAGGCCGCCGAGGCGGAGGGACTGGACAAGGTGTTCCTCGACGCCGGTGCCGAGTGGCGGCAGGCGGGCTGCTCGATGTGCCTGGGCATGAACCCGGACCAGCTCAAGCCGGGTGAGCGCAGCGCGTCGACCTCCAACCGCAACTTCGAGGGCAGGCAGGGCAAGGGGGGCCGCACGCACCTCGTCTCGCCGCTCGTGGCGGCGGCCACGGCCGTCCGCGGCACCCTGTCCAGCCCCGAGGACCTCTGACCCGAAGGAGTCTCCCACCATGGAACCGTTCAAGACACACACCGGTGTCGGGGTGCCCCTGCGCCGGTCCAACGTGGACACTGACCAGATCATCCCGGCCGTCTACCTCAAGCGGGTCAGCCGCACCGGCTTCGAGGACGGCCTGTTCGCCGCCTGGCGGGGCGACGAGACCTTCATCCTCAACCAGGAGCCCTTCAAGGCGGGCAGCGTGCTGGTCGCCGGGCCGGACTTCGGCACCGGCTCCTCGCGCGAACACGCTGTCTGGGCATTGCTGGACTACGGCTTCCGGGTCGTCATCTCCGCCCGCTTCGCGGACATCTTCCGCGGCAACGCCGGCAAGGGGGGCCTGGTGGCCGCCCAGTGCGAGCAGATGGACGTCGAGCAGCTGTGGAAGATCCTCGAGAACGACCCCGGCACGGAGGTCACGGTGGACCTCGAGGAGAAGACCGTGCGGGCCAAGGACTTCGTCGCGAGCTTCTCGATCGACGACTACACCCGCTGGCGGCTGCTGGAGGGGCTCGATGACATCGCTCTCACCCTCCGCCACGCCGAGGAGATCGACGCGTTCGAGTCCCAGCGTCCCAACTGGAAGCCGGTGACTCTCCCGCAGGGGGCCTGACCGGCACGGATTCCCTGCTCAGCAAGGGAATCGGGAGCCCGAAACACCTCGCCGAACGGCGCGCGGAAGCCCCCCAGGGGGTCGCTCGGAGGGCGGAAAGCACGCCCCGAGCCGGAAAAAATTCCGCGCGCCGTTTGGAATTTCCGGCCGATTGGTAATACCGTGTGCGCAAGTCGGCCGAAGTGGCCGTGTGACAAGTAGTTCTTCATGGAGGACTGGAATGGCCAACAAGGCCCAGCTGATCGAGGCGCTCTCCGAGCGTTTGGGCGACAAGAAGGTTGCGTCGGAGGCCGTCGACGGTCTCGTCGACATCATCATCCGGACGGTCAACAAGGGCGAGAAGGTCAACATCACCGGCTTCGGGGTGTTCGAGAAGCGCGCCCGCGCCGCCCGCACCGCGCGCAACCCGCGCACCGGTGAGACCGTGAAGGTGAAGAAGACCAACGTGCCGGCCTTCCGCGCCGGAACCACGTTCAAGGATGTCATCAGCGGCGCGAAGAAGCTGCCGAAGGCCACCGCGGTGAAGCGTGCCACCGGCACCACCAGCCGCAGCACCGGCACCACGGCTTCGCGCGCCACCACCACGACGCGTGCCACCGGCACCCGCGCGACCGGCACCCGTGCCACCACGAGCCGCAGCACCACGGCGACCCGGCCCACCGCCACGCGCAGCACCACCACGCGCAGCACGCGGACCGCCGCCGCCACGAAGACCGCTGCCGCTCCGAAGACCGCGGCGAAGTCCACCACGGCGAAGAAGGCGTCCACCGCCAAGGCGGCGCCGAAGGCCGCGGCCAAGACCACCGCGAGCAAGACCACGGCGGCGAAGAAGACCACCACTTCGCGCGCGAAGAAGAAGTAGCAGTAGCCCGTTCACTCGAACGGCGTCCCGGCAGGGCCCCCGCGATCACTTTCGCGGGGGCCCTGCCGCGTTTCGGGGGCTGGCTTGGGAGTGGGGGCGGCGGCGGGGGAAGCCGGGCGGGGCGGGGAGGTTCGATGGGGGGGGGCCGCCTGCAGGGCGGGAAGTCCGATGGGGCGGGGGAAGCTCCGCGGGGCGGGGAGACTGGCGGGGCGGGGCGGCGGAGGCCGACAGGCGGGGGAAGCCCAGTGGGCGGGGGAGCCGGACCGGGCGAGGGAAGCCGGGCGGGGCGGGGGAGCCGGACCGGGCGAGGGAAGCCCTGGGGAAGGGGAAGCCGGGCAGGGCTGGGAAGCTCGATGGGGTGGGCGCCGCCTGCAGGGCGGGAAGTCCGATGGGGCGGGGAAGCTCCGCGGGGCGGGAAGACTGGCGGGGCGGGGGAAGCTGGGTATGGCTGGGAAGCCCAATGGGGCGGGCGCCATGTGCAGGCCAGGAACCCCGCTGCGGAGAGGGAAGCCAGGCAGGGCGGGCGAGCCCGACGGCGGGAAGACCCCAGTAGGGCCGGGGGAAGCCAGGCAGGGCGGGGAAGCCCGATGGGCGGGGGCAAGCCTAGTGGGCGGGGAAGCCGGACCGGGCGAGGGAAGCCCCTGGGTAAGGGGAAGCCGGCAGGAAGTCAGGCGGGCAGCGCCATAGGGGCGCGAGCCGCCCGCGCGGCGGGAAGTCCTCCTGCCGGTGGAAAGCCCAAGGCGGGCGGTGACAAGCCCCTACGGCGAGAGGCCCCTGGCGCCGGGTGAAGACTTGGCATGGCGGCAGAACTCCCGTGGCAGAAGCTCACAAGGCCAGGAGCGGCCCGGTGGCCGAAAGCCCCTACGCCCCCAGAGCAGCCAACACCACCCGCCTCAGAAGCCCCACACCGCCTGAGAAGCCCCGCAGAAGCCCCCCGCGCCGCCGCAGAAGCCCGCCCACACCGCTCCCAAGCCCTCCAGCAGCCGGAACCCCGACCACCGCGCCCCAAAACCCACCCCCCCGAAAACCCCCCCCCCCAGCCCCGAAAGCGCTCACAGCAACCCCACCCCCCTCGGGAATGGACCCCCGCGAGTACCAAACCCCGGCCCGCTATATCCCCGCCCCGGACCCCCTTTCCGGACGTTCGAAAGGCCCCCGGAAAAGCCGCCGCGAACAATGCGCCAAACGTCAGGACCGGGTGGCGCTGGGATGGGGAAGTGCGGTCGGGTGGTAGTCCGCCGCCACGAGACGGGGGCCGCCGTTGGAACCGGGCGCGCTGAACGACAGCACCCAGACCGAACCCTTCTTGCTCGGCACACCGCCGTTCTTGCCCGTCGGCAACGGCAGGCCCGCCGCCAGCCGCGACACGACGTCCGGGATCACGCCACCCTGGCTGCACACGGCAGGCGTGCCCCCGCCCGCCGCGATCGCCAGCAGCCGCGCCAGTCCGCGGTCCGGCTCCGCCCAGTACGCCTCCTCCGCCAGCAACGGCTCCTGCACGACCTCCGCCCCGAGGTCCTCCGCGAGCCCCCGCACCGTCTGCACACAACGCAGCCTCGGCGCCGAGAACACGTGGTCTACACCGAACAACGGCAGCAAGCGCCGCAGCGCCTCCGCCTGCCGCTGCCCCGCCGGCGAAAGCGGGCGCAGGTCGTCGTCGCCGTTCCACTCCTCCCGCTTGCCCGCCTTCGCGTGGCGGACGAGCAGCAGGGTGCCCAGCGCGGGCGGCAGCGCCCTGAACTCCGCCAGCACCGCCACATCCGTCTCGTACGTCAGCACGTCCGCCGCCTCGCCCACGGGCAGCCAGCGCAGCTCGTCGACCTCCTCGTTCGGGGAGAACGCCCCGGCACCGGCACGGGCGCTGTAGTACTCGACGACCTTCTCCTCGCCGCGCACCGGATACCGCACGACCCGCAGCCGCCGCCCGAGCACGACACCGAACCCCGTCTCCTCGGCCAGCTCCCGCACCGCCGCGGCCGGGAACGTCTCACCGGGGTCGAGTTTCCCCTTCGGCAACGACCAGTCGTCGTAGCGCGGCCGGTGCACGACCGCGACCTCCGTGCCCCGCCCGCCGTCCCGCCAGAGCACCGCCCCCGCCGCGGAAATCACCCCTGTGCCCCGTGGCGGACGAGCAGCTCGACCTGGTGGTCCCGCACGTTCGAACCCTCGGCGGGCGAAGGCGACCACTCGCCGGTGGACGTCAACACCCAGCAGCGCGTGGCCGGGTCGAGCGCCGAGTCCAGCACCTGCTCCAGCTGCGCCGTCAGCTTCGGGTCCTTCACGCACACCAGCGCCTCGATCCGGCGGTCGAGGTTGCGGTGCATCATGTCCGCGCTGCCGATCCAGTGCGTGCCCCCGGCGCGGAAGTGGAAGATCCGCGAGTGCTCCAGGAACCGGCCGAGGATCGAGCGCACCGTGATGTTGTCGCTCAGCCCCGGCACACCCGGCTTCAGCGCGCAGATCCCGCGCACCACGACCTGCACCGGCACCCCCTGCTGCGACGCGCGGTACAGCCCGTCGATGACCTGCTCGTCCACCAGCGAGTTGCACTTGATGCGAATGCCCGCCTGCCGGCCGGCGTGCGCGTGCTCGATCTCCTCGCCGATGAGCCGCAGGATGCCGCGGCGGATGCCGTTGGGGGAGGTGAGGATGTTGCGGTAGGTCTCCTGCCGCGAGTACCCGGTGAGCACGTTGAACAGGTCCGTCAGGTCCGCGCCGATCGCCGGGTCGGCGGTCAGCAGCCCGAGGTCCTCGTACAGGCGCGCCGTCTTCGGGTTGTAGTTGCCCGTGCCGATGTGGCAGTAGCGGCGGATCGTCGAGCCCTCCTGCCGCACCACCATCGCGATCTTGCAGTGCGTCTTGAGCCCGACGAGCCCGTAGACGACGTGCACGCCGGCGCGCTCCAGCGTGCGGGCCCACGTGATGTTGGCCTCCTCGTCGAAGCGCGCCTTGATCTCCACGAGCGCCACGACCTGCTTGCCCGCCTCGGCCGCGTCGATGAGCGCGTTCACGATGGGGGAGTCACCCGAGGTGCGGTACAGCGTCTGCTTGATCGCCAGCACCTTGTCGTCGGCCGCGGCCTGCTCGATGAACCGCTGCACGCTCGTGGAGAACGAGTCGTACGGGTGGTGCACCAGCACGTCACCCTCGCGCAGCGTGGCGAAGACGCTCTTCGGCGTCTCCCGCTCCGCGAACGCCGGGTGCGTCGCCGGCACGAAAGGGCGGTCCTTGAGCTCCTTGCGGTCCAAACTGGACAACTGGAGCAGGCAGGTCAGGTCGAGCAGGCCCGGCACCTCGACCACGTCGTGCGGGTCCACCTCCAGCTCCCGCAGCAGCAGGTCGAGCATGTGCTCGCTCATGTCCTGCGCGACCTCCAGCCGCACCGGCGGGCCGAACCGCCGCTGCGCCAGCTCGCGCTCCAGCGCCTGCAGGAGGTCCTCGTCGCGGTCCTCCTCGACCTCGAAGTCGGCGTTGCGGGTCACGCGGAACACGTGGTGCTCGGTGACCTCCATGCCGGTGAACAGCTCACCGAGGTGCGCGGCGATGAGCTCCTCCAGCGGCAGGAACGTCGCCCGCCGGCTCTCCCGTTGCTGCTCCACCCGGATCAGCCGCGGCACGTTGTTCGGCACCTTCACGCGCGCGAACCGCTCTGTGCCCTCCTCCGGGTCGCGGACCGTGATGGCGAGGTTGAGCGAGAGGCCCGAGATGTAGGGGAACGGGTGGGCCGGGTCGACGGCGAGCGGCGTGAGCACGGGGAAGATCTGCTCGCTGAAGTAGTGCGACAGGCGCAGCTGGTCGGCCGCGTCGAGGTCGGACCAGCCGACGATGTGGATGTCGTGCTCGGCCAGCTCGGGGCGGACGTGCTCCTCGAAGGCCAGCGTGTGCCGCTCCACCAGGTCCTGGTTGCGCTTGGCGATGTAGGCCAGCTGCTCACGCGGGGTCAGCCCGTCCGCGCTGCGCACGGGCAGCCCGGTCTCGTCGCGGCGCTTGAGCCCGGCGACCCGCACCATGTAGAACTCGTCCAAATTGGACGCGAAGATCGCCAGGAACTTGGCCCGCTCCAGCAGCGGCTGGGAGGCGTCCTCGGCGAGCGCGAGCACGCGCGCGTTGAAGTCCTGCCAGGACAGTTCGCGGTTGAAGTACCGGTCGTCGGGCAGTGACTCGCCGCTCGCGGCCACGGGCGCGGTCACCGCGGGCGGCGCGGAGGGCACGGCGCGGAACTGTGTGCCCCTGCTGTCGTCGGTAGCGGGTGCGGTCGTGTCCGGGGTGGTGCTCTCTTCGCTGCTCACACCCGCATTGTTCCTCACTTCGCCCGTGTTCGCCGCTACGCCGATCGCCGCATTCAGCACAGCGCTGGTGAAACGGACAGTGATCTTCAGAAGTTGCCCCAGTGGTCGCGGGAAGTTCACGCGGCGCTCCCCTCGCAGAGCAGTTGCCCGGTGTGCCGCCCGAGGCCCAGCTCCCCGGCCCGTGCCAGGTCGGCGGGGGTGTCCACATCGCGCCGGAGGCTCGGCGCCGGCAGGCCGAGCGGGACCGCACCCGTCGCCGCGTGCGCGAACGCCGAGCCGGCGCCGAAGCGCGGTTCCAGTGCCGCGCCCGGTGCGGACAGCAGGAGTGTGGTGCCGGTGCCCGCCGCGTCGGCGGCGAACGCCCGGCGCCCGCCGGCTTCGGCGAGCGCGGCCGTCAGTTCCTCCGGGCGCAACGCGGGCAGGTCCGCCTGCAGCGCGCCGACGACCGCGGCCGGATCGTCCGCGCGCAGCAGCGCCTCGCCCCGGCGCAACGCGGCGTTGAGATCACCGGCCCCGTGCTCGCCGACGACCTCCGCGCCGGTTTCGCGGAGCGTGGCGACAGCGGCGGGATCGGCGGCGACGACGAGCACGCGCCGCACGACGGACACCGCCGCGGTGACCGTGTCCGCGGCCAGGGCCAGCACCAACGCCGGGTGCCGGGCGTCGGCGACCGCGCCGCGGAGGCGCGACTTGCCCAGCCGCGGCGGCTTCAGCGGCACGATCAGGTCGACGGGGACGGGCACGGCCCCCATCTTTCCCGATGCCGCCCCCTAGGATCAGCCGGTAGCAGCACAGACCACAGGAGGAGCTTTGTCCGGTCGCGAGAAGGGCGGGTTCTGGGTCGGATTCGCCGCCGCCCTCTTCTACCCCGTCACGTACCTGGCGCGCCGCGTGTACGAGGGGGGCGACCGCATCCCGCTCGAGGGCGGGGCCCTCCTGGTGATGAACCACGTCTCCCACATGGACCCCGCGGTCGACGCGGTGTTCGTGCACCGGCAGAAGCGCGTGCCGCGGTTCCTCGGCAAGGACAGCCTCACGCAGGTGCCGGTGTTCGGCAAGATCTTCCTGGGCGCCGGCAGCATCCCGGTCTACCGCGGCACCAGCAGCGCGGGGGACAGCCTGCGGGCCGCGCACCAGGCGCTGCGGGACGGCAAGGTCGTCGTGATCTACCCCGAGGGCACCATCACCAAGGACCCCGAGGGCTGGCCCAAGCGCTCGTACACCGGCGTCGCGCGGCTCGCGCTCGGCAGCGACGTGCCGGTCATCCCGATCGCGCGCTGGGGCACCAGCGAGATCCTGGACTTCTACCACAAGAAGATCCGCCTCTTCCCCCGCAAGACGATCACGCACAAGGTCGGTGAGCCGGTCGACCTTTCCGCCTACCGCGGTCAGGAACCCACCGCGGCGGTGCTGCGCGAGGTGACGGAGCTGCTGATGGACCGCGTCACGGAGCTGCTGGCGGAGATCCGTGGCGAACAGCCGCCGTCGAAGAAGCCGGAGCCGGCGGACGGGCAGTGATGGACGTCCAGCGCATCACGGTGCTCGGGGCGGGGTCGTGGGGCACGGCCTTCGCGAAGGTGCTCGCGGACGCGGGCCGCGACGTGACGATGTGGGCGCGCCGCGAGGAGGTGGCGGCGCGGATCCGGGACGAACACGCCAATCCCGGGTACCTGCCGGACATCCGGCTGCCCGCCAACCTCACGGCGACGGCGGACGCGGCGGAAGCACTTAACGGCGCCGAAGCGGTGGTGCTCGCGGTGCCGAGCCAGAGCCTGCGCGCGAACCTCACCGGCTGGCGCGAGCTGCTGCCGCCGGACGCGATCCTCGTCAGCCTCGCGAAGGGCGTGGAACTGGGCACGCGCAAGCGGATGAGCGAGGTGATCGCGGAGATCTCGGGCAGGGCGGAACACGAGATCGTCGTGGTGTCCGGCCCGAACCTGGCGCGGGAGATCGCGCAGGAGCAGCCCGCCGCGGCGGTGCTGGCGTGCAGTGACCACGAGCGCGCGGTCGCGATCCAGCACGCGTGCGCCACCGCGTACTTCCGGCCGTACACCAACACCGACGTCGTCGGCTGCGAACTGGGCGGGGCGTGCAAGAACGTCATCGCGCTCAGCTGCGGAATGGCGACGGGCATGGGGTACGGCGCCAACACCACGGCCACGCTCATCACGCGGGGCCTGGCCGAGATGGCCCGGCTGGGCGCGAAACTCGGGGCGGACCCGCTGACGTTCGCCGGGCTCGCGGGGGTCGGTGACCTCGTCGCGACGTGCTCGTCCCCGTTGTCGCGCAACCGCACCTTCGGGGAGCGGCTCGGCCGCGGGGAAACGGTGGAGCAGGCCCAGCGCGCGACGGGCGGGCAGGTCGCGGAGGGCGTCATGTCGTGCTCGTCGATCCGGGAACTGGCCCAGACCAATGGCGTGGACATGCCCCTGACCGACGCGATGCACCGCGTGTGCCACGAAGGACTGGACCCCAGGGAAGCCGGGGCCGAACTCCTGGGCAGGCAGAAGAAGCACGAGTGGTCCTGAGTTCCACCCACTGGGAACGAGTTGCCGGGGGCGGCCGGGCCTGGTTTCCTTGGCGCCATGTTCGCGCTGTGTCCCTGTCGCTGATCCACCCCAGCGACCCCTTTTTCCCTTTTTCACCCCGAGGACACAGCACCCATGTTCGCCGTTCCGGACAACACCGTCGCCCTGGCCGAAAAGCCCGCGCTGCGCCACCCGGTGCGCGTCGCACTCGAGTACGCCGCCGACCGCGACCGCTGGCGGGACCTGCTCCGCTACGACCCCGACCAGCGCTTTTCCACGCGCATCGCCGGTGACGAGCACGAAGAGGTCTGGCTCATGGGCTGGCTGCCCGGCCAGCACACCGACCTGCACGACCACGCCCGCGCCACCGGCGCCTTCACCGTCGTCAGCGGCGGTCTCACCGAGACGGTCGCGCGGCGCGCGCCGGACGGCCGCCCGGTGACCGAGCTGCACGTGCTGTCCGCCGGGCAGTCCCGCGTGTTCGCCCCCGGCTACGTGCACCAGGTGCGCAACGAGGGACCGGACCCGGCGATCAGCATCCACGTGTACCGCTCGGGTGGCCGCGCGATGCGGCCCTACCACCTGGACCCGGTCAGCGGCCCCGTGCGCGACTGACGTGCGGCGGCACCGGGAAGTCCGCGGGCACGTAGTCCGCGGGCACCGGGGCGCCGAAGGTGGTCTGGACCGGTACCACCCCCGCCCACACGCCGGTGGCGTCCACGTCCTCCGGCTCCTCGCCCGGACCACCGCTGCGGATCTTCACCGACGCCTCCTCGAGCCCGATGGCGAGCACCGACACCGACGCGAACTCCTTGGGGTTGACCGCCCGCGCGTGCTGCCACGAGCCCGGCGTCAGGTGCTCGGTCACGACCTTCAGGCCGTGCATCTTCTCCTCGGGATCGGTGACCAGCCGCGCCTGCCCGTGCACGACGGCGCTGCGGTAGTTCATCGAGTGGTTGTTCAGCGAGCGCGCGTACACGAGCCCGTCCAGCAACGTGACCGTGACGCACACGTCGATCCCCGTCGCGGCCGCGCGGAGGTTGCCCGCGCCCGTCGAGCCGTGGAAGTAGAGGGTGTCGCCGTCGCGGCCGTACCCGGTGGGCAGCACGACGGGTGAGCCGTTCAGCACGAGCCCCAGGTGGCAGATGAGCGCCTCGTCCAGCACGTCGTAGAGCGCCTGGCGGTCGGTGGCGGCGCGGTCCTTCTTGCGGGTCAGCGTGCTGCGGGGTGTGGGCGAAAGCGTGCTCATGCTCCCCAGCGTGCCTGGCGTAGTGGACCGGTAGAATAGCCACTATCGGCCCATTTGAAAGGTCCACTTTGGCATGACGCACTCCGGTACCGCTCTGCCCGTGACGCTCGACCGCGAGTCCCCGGTGCCGCTCGCGGTGCAGCTCGCCGACGCCTTGCGCGAGTCCGCGGCCAGTGGTCACCTGCGGGGCGGCGACCGGCTGCCCTCCACGCGCGCGCTCGCCGAACGGCTCGGCGTCAGCAGGACCGTGACTTCCGCGGCGTACGAACAGTTGCACGCCGAAGGCTGGATCGCCGGGCGGCACGGTTCGGGCACGTACGTCACGACGTCGCCGCCCAGCGACCGTCCGGTCCACCGCACGGTACCGGGGGAGCAGCACGAACCCGACGGAGTTCTGGACCTCACCCCGGGCACGCCGTGGGCGGCTGGTCTGGACCGCGCGGCGTGGCGCCGCGCGTGGCGGGCCGCCGCCGACGCGCCGCCGTTGTCCCGCGCGCACCGCGCCGGCCTGCCGGACTACCGCGCGGCGATCGCCGAACACCTGCTGCGCCACCGCGGGCTCGCCGTCGGCACGGATTTCGTGCTCGCCACCGGCGGTACGACGGCGGCCGTCGTCGAACTCGCCGGCGCGGTCTTCGAGGCCGGTGACGCGGTCGCCGTCGAGGAACCGGGGTACCAGCGCGCGGTGCAGGCGCTGCGGTCGGCGGGGCTGACGGTCGTGGGGGTGCCGGTGGACGAGGAGGGGCTGCGGCCGGACGCGATTCCCCCTGGTGTGCGGGCGGTCTACTGCTCGCCCGCGCACCAGTACCCGATGGGCAGCAGGATGAGCGCGGGCCGCCGGGTGGACCTGGTGGAGCGCGCCCGCCGGGAGAACCTGCTGATCATCGAGGACGACTACGACGGCGAGCTACGGTTCGACGTCGCCCCGTTGCCGCTGCTCGCCGCGCTCGCCCCGGACGTCGTCGCACACCTGGGCACCACGAGCAAGATCCTCACGCCGACGCTGGGCGCGGGCTGGATGGTCGCGCCGCCCGCGGTCACCTCGGCGGTGCTGGCCTACCGCGACCGCACCGGCACGCGCCCTTCGCCCGCGGGGCAGCGGGTGCTGATCGAGCTGGCGCGGCACGGGGATCTGGGGCGGCACCTGCGGAAGCTGCGGCGTGAGCTGTCCGAGCGGCGGATGCTGCTGGTTTCGGCGCTGCGGGCCGGTGGGGTGCCGGTGCTGGGGGACGAGGCGGGCGCACACCTGGTGGTACCACTGGATTCCCCGGCGGCCGAGCGGGAGCGGTTGCGTGCCGCGGAACGGCGGAACATCCTGCTGGACGGGCTTTCCCGGCATTTCGCGGGTACCCCGACCGCATCCGGTGTGACGATCGGGTACGCCGGCTGCTCGCGGGAAGCCCTGCGTGACGCACTGGATGTCCTGGTGGAATTACTGCGCTGAGGCTGTGACGGCAAGCGCCCGGTAGGGTGACGGCTCATGACGGATCGAAAGACGCGGGTTGCCGTGGTGTTCGGCGGCCGCAGCACCGAGCACACCATCTCCTGCGTCTCCGCCGGCAGCGTGCTGGCGCACCTCGATCCGGACCGGTTCGAGGTCGTGCCGATCGGTATCACCAAGGAGGGCGGCTGGGTGCTGGGCACCGCCGACCCGGAGCGGCTGAGCATCCGCGGTTCGGAGCTGCCGAGCGTCGACGAGTCCGGCCAGGCGCTCGTGCTCGCCGGTGACCCGACGCGGCACGAACTGGTGTCCGTCGAACCGGGCGCGGCCGCGCTCGGCGGCGTCGACGTCGTGTTCCCCGTGCTGCACGGCGCTTTCGGTGAGGACGGCACCATCCAGGGGCTGCTGGAGCTGGCCGGGCTGCCCTACGTGGGCGCCGGCGTGCTCGCCAGTGCCGCGGCGATGGACAAGGAGTACGCGAAGAAGCTGCTGGCGGCGGAAGGGCTTCCGGTGGGCGAGTACGTGGCGCTGCGCCGCGGCGAGTCCACCGTCAGCGAGGCCGACCGCGAACGGCTCGGGCTGCCGGTGTTCGTGAAGCCCGCGCGCGCGGGTTCGTCCATCGGGATCAGCAAGGTGACCGACTGGGCCCAGCTGGACGACGCGATCGCACTGGCCCGGGAGACGGATCCGAAGGTGCTGGTGGAGGCCGCGGTCGTGGGGCGCGAGGTCGAGTGCGGGGTGCTGGAGTTCCCCGACGGGCGCGTCGAGGCGTCGCTGCCTGCGGAGATCCGGGTGCTGTCGAACGACGAGGGCGCCTGGTACGACTTCGAAACCAAGTACCTGGGTGAGGACGCGGAGCTCGACATCCCCGCGAAGCTCGACGACGTGGTGACCGAGCGGCTCCGCGAGCAGGCCGTGCGGGCCTTCCACGCGCTGGACTGCCAGGGCCTGGCCCGCGTGGACTTCTTCGTGGGCGCGAACGGTGAGCTGACGGTCAACGAGGTCAACACGATGCCCGGCTTCACGGCGACGTCGGCGTACCCGAAGATGTGGGCCGTCACGGGCCTGGACTTCCGCACCCTGCTGACGACGCTGATCGACACCGCGCTCGCGAGGGGCACCGGCCTCCGCTGACCGGCGCCGCGCTAGAAGCGCAGCGGCACCGCGGGGAGCTTGGCGGCCACGAGGTCCGAGATGGTCTGCAGCGGCCCGGTCCCCGCGGAGTCCGGGACCGTGAGCGCGACGTAGACGTTGCGGTCGACGACGTACCACGTCGAGGTGCCGTCGCCCTCGATCGGGAGCCATTGGACGCCCGAGACCGTCCGCAGCTGGGAGGTCTGCGTCAGCTCGGCCGGGCGGTCGATGCCGCAGCGCAGCACGATCGCGTCGGGGGCGCCCCATGCCACGGTCGCCGGCGGCGCGGGCTCGGCGATCTCCCTCCGGTTCAGCGTCGTGCCGTTCGACGTCAGCTGCGCGGGCAGCGCGGGCACGAGCGTGGCGCACTCCGGCGAGTCCGCCTGGGAGGCCGGCACGGTCACGAGCGCGAGCGGGCCATCGGCGGGTTTGTCCTGTTCGGAGCGTGTGACCAGGCTGAGCACGGCGACGCCCGCCGCGAGCGCCACGGCCAGCACCGCGGCGAGCACGAGCACGCGCCGCGGCGGGGCGCCGGTCTGTTCTTCGGGCACGGTCTAGAGGTGTACCACCGGGCAGGTGAGGGTGCGGGTGATGCCCTCCACGCCCTGCACCTTCGCGACGACGAGCTGTCCGAGCTGGTCGACGGTGTCGGCCTCGGCGCGCACGATCACGTCGTACGGGCCCGTCACGTCCTCGGAGGTGGTGACGCCGGGGATGCCCGAGATCTCCGCCGCGACCGCCGCGGCCTTGCCGACTTCGGTCTGGATGAGGATGTATGCGTGGACCACGGCGCGCCCCTTCGTCTTCTTCGTCGCCCTCACGGTAGGAACGTGGGAAGAACCTACCCCAACGGGGAGACCATAGGTCATCCGACTTTCCGACTTACGAGGGACGGAGCAGGCGAGTGTCGTCACAGCACGTGCCGAACGGCAGCACCGTCGCCGAACTGGGTGAGTTCGGTCTCATCCGGGCGGTGACGGAGAACAGACGACAGCCGGAGAGCACGCTGCTCGGGCCGGGTGACGACGCGGCGGTGGTCGCCGCGGCCGATAGCCGGGTCGTCGCCAGCACCGACGTGCTGGTCCAGGGCGTGCACTTCCGGCTGGACTGGTCCACCCCGCAACAGGTCGGCCGCAAGGCGGTCGCGGTGAACCTCGCCGACATCGCGGCGATGGGCGCGGTGCCGACGGCGGTGCTCGTGGGGCTGGCGTGCCCCGCCGACACGCCGGCCGACCTGGTGCGGGGCCTCACCGACGGCATGTGGGAGGAGGCCGCGGGCGCGGGCGCGGGTGTCGTGGGCGGGGACATGGTGCAGGCCGATCAGCTCGTGGTGAGCATCACGGCCCTCGGTGACCTGCGTGGGCGAGCGGCGATCACGCGTTCGGGTGCCCGGCCCGGTGACGTCGTCGCGGTGTGCGGACGGCTCGGCTGGGCCGCGGCGGGACTCGCCGTGCTGCACCGCGGTTTCCGCTCGCCGGTCTCGGTCGCCAACGCCCAGCGCTTCCCCGAGCCGGTGTACGCCGCCGGTCCCGCCGCGGCGAAGGCCGGCGCGACGGCGATGATCGACGTGTCGGACGGCCTGCTCGCCGACCTCGGGCACATCGCCGAGGCCTCGGGCGTCGGCATCGACGTGCGCACCGAGCTGCTCGACGTGCACCCCCGGCTCGTCGAGGTCGGCACGGCGCTGGGCGCGGACCCGCTGCACTGGGTGCTCACGGGCGGTGAGGACCACGCGCTCGCGGCGACCTTCCCGCCGTTCGCGGACCTGCCGGAGGGCTGGCGGCGCATCGGCGCGGTGACGATGCCGGATTCCGGGGTCACGGTCGACGGAGCCGCGTACGCCGGGGAAAGCGGTTGGCAGCACTGGTTAAGTTGATCGCGTGGACCTGCGTGTGACCCCTTTCGACGCTCCCGACGCCGTCAAGCTGACCGAGGAGGTTCAGCAGGAGTACGTCGTCCGCTACGGCGGCCCCGACGAGACGGCCGTCGATCCCGCGGAGTTCGCGCCGCCGCGCGGGCTGTTCCTGGTGGGCTACCTCGACGGCGCCCCGGTGGCGTGCGGCGGCTGGCGCACGCACGAGGAGCCGCCGCCGGGACTGCTGCCGGGCGATGCCGAGTTCAAGCGGATGTACGTCGTGAAATCCTTGCGTGGCAACGGTTTGGCGCGGGCGGTGCTGGCGGAGCTGGAGCGCACGGCGGCCGCGGCGGGGCACCGGAGGGCCGTACTGGAGACGGGCCAGAAGCAACCCGAGGCGATCGCGCTGTACCGCTCGTCCGGCTACGAGGAGATCCCGAAGTTCGGCTACTACCGGGACGACGAACTGAGCCTGTGCCTCGGAAAGGCGCTGGGCTGAGGTCACTCCTCGCCGGAGGTTCCGTTGCACCTGCGTCCCGGCGACCCACGAGCACCCTGCGGTGCGAGTGCTATGCACTCGTCGTAGAGAACAGCGTGCCCAGAGCCTTCACGAAAGGAACCGCATGGCCATCTACGCGCTCGGCGACCGCGTCCCCCGCATCCACCCCCAGGCCTACGTCCACCCGGACGCGACCGTGATCGGCGACGTGCGGATCGGCGCCTACGCGTCGGTCTGGCCGCAGACCGTGCTGCGCGGGGACCACGGCTACATCGAGGTGGGGGAGCGGTCGAACATCCAGGACGGCTGCGTCGTGCACTGCACCGCCGAGGACCCCACGATCCTCGGGCCCGGCTCGGCGATCGGGCATGCCGTGCACGTCGAGGGCGCGCGGATCGGCAGCGGCTGCCTGATCGCGTCGGGATCGGTGGTGCTCAACGGAAGCGTCGTCGAGGACGGCGGCATGGTCGGGGCGGGCGCCGTCCTGTCGTACCGCTCGCACGTGCCGTCCGGGCACATCGCGCTCGGCGTGCCCGCGAAAACCCGGCCGAACTCGTCGTTCGGGGCGGAGCAGATCCAGCGCGTGGTGGACGGGTACGTGGAGCGCGCGAAGGTGTTCCGAGCCGAACTCCGGCGGCTCGACCCGGCGGACTAGAGTCGCGGGCCGTGGCTGCGAAACCGTTGGCGGAAGTGGTGGAAGCGGGCTGGGCTGAGGCGCTGGCGCCGGTCGGCGACCGGATCGCCGCGATGGGCGACTTCCTGCGGGCGGAGATCGCCGCCGGCAGGCGGTACCTGCCCGCGGGGGAGCACGTGCTGCGGGCTTTCCAGCAGCCCTTCGCGGACGTGCGGGTGCTCATCGTCGGCCAGGACCCGTACCCGACGCCCGGCCACCCGATCGGCCTGTGCTTCGCGGTGGCGCCCGACGTGCGCCCGCTGCCCAAGAGCCTGATCAACATCTTCCAGGAGTACTGCGCGGACCTCGGCTACCCGCCACCCGCCAACGGCGACCTCACGCCGTGGACCGAGCAGGGCGTGCTGCTGCTCAACAGGGCGCTGACCGTGCGCCCCGGCTCGCCGAACTCGCACAAGGGCAAGGGCTGGGAGGAGATCACCGAGCAGGCGATCCGCGCACTGGCCGAGCGCGGCGGCCCGCTGGTGGCGATCCTGTGGGGTTCGCAGGCGCGGAGCCTGAAGCCGCTGCTGAAGGGGGTGCCGTGCATCGAATCGGTGCACCCCAGCCCGCTTTCGGCGCACAACGGGTTCTTCGGCTCGCGGCCCTTCAGCCGCGCGAACGAACTGCTGGAACAGCAGGGCGGCAAGCCGATCGACTGGAAATTGTCCTGATTCCGGACAACGAGCTGTCCATCGAGTACGCTGAGTTCCGATTTCGAGCCGATCAACAGGAGCCGGCGTGCTGGGGAGTGTGGAATTCCGTTGCGCGGAAGCGCCGGAAGAGCTGCGGTCGCTGGAGAAATGGCTGACACCCGCTCGTGAGCTGCGTGGCCGGACACGGCTGGGGCACGCCGCCATCGCCGAGGGGGAAATGGGAGGAGCGCTCGAAGTCCTGACCGTCGGCCTCGGCAGCGGAAGTGCGCTGACGGTCCTGATCCAGAGCGTGTTCTCCTGGCTGGAGCGCCGCCGGGCCGGCTCGACCATCAAACTCAAGCTCAAGCAGCCGGACGGCCGCGAGGCGGACCTGGAGATCGACGGTGCGCAGCAACCAGACGCCATCGTCGAACGCGTCTTCGATTTCTTCGGCGAACGGCGGCGATGAGCAGATATCCGGACGGCGCCCGATCCCGGGTCGTTCTGATCGGAACGAGCGATTACGAGCGGCATCCCTCCCTGCAGAACCTGCCCGCGGTCAGGAACAACCTCAGTGGTCTCCACCGCGCCTTCGTCGAAGCACCGGGTGCGGTGTTCGATCACCTCGGCTGCACTGTCGTCGACAGTCCTGACTCACCGCGAAGCCTGCTCGTCCGGCTCCGCCGGGCCGCGGAGACAGCCGAAGACGTCCTCCTCGTCTACTACGCAGGGCACGGGGTGCTCGACCGGAACGGCGATCTGCACCTGACGGTCCGGGAAACCGATCCGGACCCGTACGGGATCGACGGCACCGCGGTGCCCTTCGCCACGGTCAAGAAGATCATCGAGGACAGCCCGGCTCAAGTGCGAGTGCTGGTTCTGGACTGCTGCTTCTCCGGGCGTGCCGTCGGTGCCATGTCGGCGCAGTCCGCCGCTGCCGAGCAGGTCGAGGTGGCCGGCACCTACATCCTCACGTCCAGCCAAGCGGACCGGGTTTCCCTGGCGGTTCCGGGTGAGCGCTACACGGCTTTCACCGGTGAGGTGGTGAGGTTGCTCACCGAAGGGGACGGTTCGCTGACCCTGCACGAGCTGGATCGACAGTTGCGGGTCGCACTGGCGAAGAAGGGTTTGCCCCGGCCGATGGCCCGTGCGGACGACACCAGCCAGGATCTCCTGGTCAAGAAGCCTTTCGCCGCTCCTGCCCCGGCGGAACCCGTGCCGGTCACCGCCGCGGCACCGCCGAAGCCGGCGGATGCGGTACCAGTGGCGTTCGTGCCGCCCGTCGCGCCTCCCGCGGCAACGGCGTCCGAGGTGCACCAGCCTGCCGCGGCGCCGGCGGAGCCCGTGCGGGCCAAGGTGATCGGAGCCGCCTGGGAGGGTCTTCTGTGGGCAGCGGGAGTTTTCGGTTTGCTTATGGTCGCGACCGGCCTGTCGGAGCTGGCGACCAACCCCGAGCCCAAGGGAGGGGTCGCCCTGTCCGTCGTGATGGTGATCCTCTTCGCGGCCTTGAGCGCGGGCTGTGGTTACGGCATCGTCAGGCGACGCCGCGGGAGGCACTGGGAAGTCGTCCCCCCGGGCACGCCAAAAGGCCCGGGGGACGGCAGTCTCCCCGGGCCTGGAAGCTGATCAGATCAGCCGCGGACGACCTTGCCTGCCTTGAGGCACGAGGTGCACACGTTCAGGCGCTTGCGCTGGGACACACCGACCTTGGCATGGACGGTCTGGATGTTCGGGTTCCAGCGGCGGTTGGTACGCCGGTGGGAGTGCGAGACCGCCTTGCCGAAGCCGGGTCCCTTGCCACAGACGTCGCACACGGCAGCCACGTCGAACTCCTTTGACATTCAGGGAAGACAAACCACGCCCAGCGGGGCCGGGCAACTCGACCATAGTAACGACTGTCCGCACCGCTCCCGCGCCCGGGTCGATACGCTGCCGGGAACCGGGGTGAGGAGGTCGGCGAAGTGCGGGCGTTGGACGGGGCTGCGGTGGTGGCCTGGGCGTCGGCGTGCGTGCACAGCCTCGACGTGCTCCGGCCCGCCATCGACGGCATCAACGTGTACCCGGTGGCCGACTCCGACACCGGCTCCAACCTGCTCCACACCATGATCGGGGCGCGGGCGGCGCTCGCCGAGCCGACGGCGGGCGCGGGGGAGGCGCTGACCGTGCTCGCCCGCGGTGCCGTCCGCAGCGCCCGCGGCAACTCCGGCGTCATCCTCTCCCAGGTCCTGCGCGGGCTCGCCGAGGCCGCGGACGGCCGTGCGGAGCTGGACGGCGAGGCGCTGGCGCAGGCTCTCGTGCACGCGGACCGCGTCGCCACGGATGCCGTCGCCCGGCCGGTCGCGGGCACGATGCTCACCGTCCTGCACGCGGTCGCCACCGCCGTGCGGGGCCAGGACCTGCACGAAGTCGTCACGACGGCCGCCAAGGCCGCGTCGGAGGCGCTCGAACAGACCCCCCAGCAGCTGCCCGTCCTCGCGTCGGCCGGTGTGGTCGACGCGGGCGCGAGGGGACTCGTCGCGGTCCTCGACGCTCTCGCCGGTGTGGTCACGGGCACGGCAACCGAGCCCGTCCACTCCTGCGAAGCGCAGACGGAGTCCGAGGACGCCGAGCCCGCGCCGTACGCGTGGGAAGTGATGTACCTGCTCGACGAGGCCGTCGAGGAGGACCTGCCCCAGCTCCGTCACGCGTTGAGCGCGCTCGGCGACAGCGTGACGGTCGCGGGTGACGGCTCGGGCGCGTACGCGGTGCACGTCCACTGCGCCGACATCGGCGCCGCCATCGAGGCCGGGCTGGAAATCGGCCGCCCCCGGGGCATCCGCGTCGAGCCGCTGATCACACCGACGCCGATCGAAGCGCCCTCGGGGCCCGATCGCACCGTCGTCGCCGTCGTGCGCGGCGAGGGTCTCGCCGAGTTGCTGCGCGAAGAGGGCGTCGCGGTCCTCGCGGCGCCTCAGGGCACGAAGCCGAGCGTGGCGGAAATGCTGGGCCTGGTCACCGACCGCGCTGTCGGCCACATCACGATCCTCGCCGGGGATCCGCAGCTCACCGAGGCCGCGGACGAGACGGCCGCGCACGCCATGATCGGAGACCGGGAGGTCGTCGTGATCCCGTGTGCCTCCCCGGTCCAGGTGCTCGCCGCGCTCGCGGTGCACGACCCGGGACGCCGCGTGAACGACGACGTCGTGGCCATGGCGGAGGCCGCGGCGGCGACGCGGCGTGGCGAACTCGTGGTCGCCGAAGAGGAGTCGATAACCTGGGTGGGGCTGGCGCACCCCGGCGACCTCGTCGGGTTCGTCGACGGTGAGGTCGTGCTGGTGGAGCCGCTGTCGGAGGAGAACCTGGTGACCGCGGCGATGACGGTGCTGCGGCGGATGCTGGCGGTCGGCGGCGAGCTGGTCACGGTGCTGACCGGCGCCGCGGCGCCCGAGGGGGTGGCGCGGGAGCTGGCGGACCGGCTGCGCGAGGAACGGCCGGAGGTCGAGTTCGCGAGCTACCCCGGCGGCCAGACCGAAGCGGTGCTGCTGATCGGCGTGGAGTAGGAAATGACAGTCCTTGGCGACAAGCTGACCCCGTTGCTGGGCAAGAAGACGGCGACGGCACTGGACGAGGCCCTCGGCATCGTCACGGTCGGCGACCTGCTGCGGCACTACCCCCGCCGCTACGCCGAACGCGGCGAGCTGACCGACATCGCGGGCCTGGAGATCGGCGAGCACGCCACCGTGATGGCGCGCATCGAGAAGGTCAACAAACGTCGGATGCGGAACAAACCCGGGTGGATCCTCGAAATGACGATCACCGACGGGTACCGCAGGCTGGAGTGCGCGTTCTTCGGCAACGCCCACCAGCGCGAACGGGAGCTGCAGCTCGGCAAGACGGGCCTGTTCGCCGGCAAGGTCACGGCGTTCCGCAACAAGCTGCAGCTGGCCAACCCCGAGTACCAGATGCTCGACGAGAACAACGAAAGCGCCATGGACGACTTCGTCGGCGCGATCATCCCCGTGTACCCGGCGGCGTCGGGCGTCCCGTCTTGGTCCATCGCCCGGTGCGTGCGGCAGGTGCTGGACACACTGGAGCGCGAACCGGACCCGATGCCGGCCGAACTGCTCAAGCGGTACGGCTTCCTGGAGCTGTTCGACGCGCTGCACGCCATCCACCGCCCGCAGGACCAGCGCGCGCTGGAGGCCGCGCGCGAGCGGCTCAAGTGGGACGAGGCGATGGCGATCCAGCTGATCTTCGCGCAGCGCCGGTTCTCCGCCGTGTCACGGCCGGCGCCCGCGTGCCCGCCGAAGCCGGGCGGCCTCCTCGAAGCGTTCGACCAGCGGCTGCCGTTCGAGCTGACGAGCGGGCAGCGCGAGGTGGGCGAGCACATCGCCGGCGACCTGTCCGGCGAGCACCCGATGAACCGGCTGCTGCAGGGCGAGGTCGGCAGCGGTAAGACCGTCGTCGCGCTGCGGGCGATGCTGCAGGTGGTCGACGCGGGCCGCCAGGCGGCGATGCTCGCGCCCACCGAGGTGCTCGCGGCGCAGCACGCGCGGTCGCTGCGGGAGATGCTCGGCGAGCTGGGGCAGGCGGGTGAGCTGGGCGCGGCCGAGCAGGCCACGAAGGTCACGCTGCTCACCGGGTCGATGTCGGCCAAGGAGCGCAAGCAGGCGCTGCTCGACGCGGCGAGCGGCGCGGCGGGCATCGTCGTCGGCACGCACGCGCTGATCCAGGACACGGTGTCCTTCGCGGACCTGGGGTTCGTGGTCGTGGACGAGCAGCACCGGTTCGGCGTCGAGCAGCGGGACGCGTTGCGCACCAGGGGCGCGAACGACACGAGCCCGCACGTGCTCGTCATGACGGCGACGCCGATCCCCCGCACGGTCGCGATGACGGTGTACGGCGACCTGGAGACGTCGGCGCTGCGCGTGATGCCGGTGGGCCGTTCGCCGATCTCCACGACCGTCGTGCCGGTCGCCGAGAAACCCGCGTGGCTGGACCGCGTATGGCAGCGGGTGCGCGAGGAGGTCCAGAAGGGGCACCAGGCGTACGTCGTGTGCCCGCGCATCGGGGACGAGCCGCCGTCGGACAAGAGCGACAAGCGGCCGCCGCTCGCGGTGCTGGACGTCGCCGCGGAGCTGGAGGCCGGGCCGCTCGCGGGGTTGCGGATCGGCGTGCTGCACGGGCGGCTGCCCACCGACGAGAAGGACGCCGTGATGCGGGCCTTCGCCGCGGGGAAGCTGGACGTGCTCGTGGCGACGACGGTGATCGAGGTCGGCGTGAACGTGCCGAACGCGACCGCGATGGTGATCATGGACGCCGACCGGTTCGGCGTGAGCCAGCTGCACCAGCTGCGTGGCCGCGTCGGCCGGGGCAGCGTGCCCGGCCTGTGCCTGCTGGTCACGGAGGCGATCGACGGGACGTCCACGCGGGAGCGGCTGGCCGCGGTGGAGTCCACAACGGACGGTTTCGAACTGTCCCGGCTGGACCTGGAACTGCGCCGCGAAGGCGACATCCTGGGGGCGGCGCAGTCGGGCAAGCGGTCGAGCCTGAAGCTGCTGTCGTTGCTGCGGGACGAGGAGATCATCGCGGAGGCGCGGGAGCGGGCGCAGGAGGTCGTGGCGGAGGACCCGTCACTGGCGAAGCACCCCGGGCTGGCGCACCTGGTGGCCTCCGTCGTCGACGACGAGCGGGCGGAGTACCTGGAGAAGACGTAGTCCCCTGATGGTGGGACAGCGTTTGTGCCCTGTGGGTGAGCGGTTCACGCTGCCGGATGTGAACAGGTTTCCGGCTCGCACCGCGATCTCGTTGCTCCTGACCCTCGCCGCCACGGTCTCGGCGGCGGCGCCGGCGCTGGCCGATTCCGGCCGGCAGGACAACCCGCCGAGCTGGGGCCTGGACCGCATCGACCAGCGTGACGGGGCCACTGACCACCTGTACCGCTATGACACGACGGCCGATCAGGTGACGGTGTACGTCATCGACACCGGCGTGGACGCGACGCAGCCGGAGTTCGGCGGGCGCGTGCAGCCGGGACAGAACTTCGTCGACGGCAACACCGACACGACCGACCGCAACGGCGACGGCACGCGGCTGGCGAGCATCCTCGGCGGCAGTGAGTACGGCGTCGCGAAGGGCGTGCGGATCGTGCCGGTCAAGGTGCTCGACGACAGCGGGAACGGGAACCTGCTGAGCATCATCTCGGGCATCGGCTGGGTCGCGCAGAACGCGGCGCAGCCCGCGGTCGCGATGCTCGGCATCGGCGGACCCGGAAACGACCAGCTGGACACGGCCGTGAAAGCGCTCGCCGGGGTGATGCCGGTGGTCGTGCCGGCGGGCTGGGCGTCGGCGGACGTGTCGACGTCGTCGCCGGGCCGGGTGCCGGAGGTGCTCACGGTCGGCGCGATGGACGTCAACGGTGCCGTCGCGCCGAAGTCGAACTTCGGGGCGGGGATCGACCTGTACGCGCCCGGGGTGGACATCCCGTCGGCCGCGCCGGGCGGCCCGGTCACGACGTCGGGCACCTCGATGGCGGCGGCGTTCGTCGCGGGCGCGGCGGCGCTCTACCGCGCGCAACACCCGTCCGCGACGCCCGCGGAGGTCGCGTCGGCGGTCGTCGCCAACGCCACGACGGGCGTGCTGACCGGTGTCCCCCAGGGCACGCCGAACCGGCTGCTCTACACCGGCTCCGCGGCCCAAGCGGGCTGAATCCGGAGTCCACTTCGGGCGCGGGCGCCAGTACCACAGCGCATGCCGGACCGGCTCGTCTGCACCGTTTCCGAGACCGTTTCCGAAGGTGGATGACGTCCATCACCCGGGACAGAACTCCCGCGTCACGGGATCGGCAAGGTAACGTCAGCCATCCACCGATCCAACTCCAGAGGAAGGACCGGGCATGTTCCGGAAGGTACTCGTCGCCAACCGTGGCGAGATCGCCATCCGTGCCTTCCGCGCCGGCTATGAGCTGGGCGCGGGCACGGTAGCGGTGTTCCCGTACGAGGATCGCAACTCACTGCACCGGCTGAAGGCCGACGAAGCCTACGAGATCGGCGTCCAGGGCCACCCCGTGCGCGCGTACCTGTCCGTCGACGAGATCGTCGGCGCGGCGCGCAAGGCCGGTGCCGACGCCATCTACCCCGGTTACGGCTTCCTGTCCGAGAACCCGGACCTCGCGCTGGCCTGTGAACGGGCCGGGATCACCTTCATCGGCCCCAGCGCGGAGATCCTGGAACTGACGGGCAACAAGGCCCGCGCCGTGGCCGCGGCCCGCGAGGCCGGCGTGCCCGTGCTCGGGTCCTCGCAGCCGTCGACCGACGTGGACGCCCTCGTCGCCGCCGCCGACGAGATCGGGTTCCCCGTGTTCGTCAAGGCCGTCGCCGGTGGTGGCGGGCGCGGTATGCGGCGCGTGGACGACCCCGCGCACCTGCGCGAGTCGATCGAGGCCGCCTCGCGCGAGGCCGAGTCCGCGTTCGGCGACCCCACCGTGTTCCTGGAGAAGGCCGTTGTCGACCCGCGCCACATCGAGGTGCAGATCCTCGCGGACGGCGAGGGCAACGTCATCCACCTCTTCGAGCGCGACTGCTCCGTCCAGCGGCGGCACCAGAAGGTCATCGAGCTGGCCCCCGCGCCGAACCTCGACCCCGAGACCCGCGAGCGGATCTGCAACGACGCCGTCGCGTTCGCCCGCCGGATCGGCTACCGCAACGCCGGCACCGTCGAGTTCCTGCTCGACAAGAACGGGCAGCACCACTTCATCGAGATGAACCCGCGCATCCAGGTCGAGCACACGGTGACCGAGGAGGTCACCGACGTCGACCTCGTGCAGTCGCAGATGCGCATCGCGTCCGGCGAGACGCTCGCGGACCTCGGCCTGTCGCAGGACAAGGTCTACCTGCGGGGCGCCGCGATGCAGTGCCGCATCACCACCGAGGACCCGGCCAACGGGTTCCGCCCGGACACCGGGATGATCAGCGCCTACCGCTCGCCCGGCGGCTCCGGCATCCGGCTCGACGGCGGTACGGCGTTCGCGGGCACGGAGATCAGCGCGCACTTCGACTCGATGCTCGTCAAGCTCACCTGCCGCGGGCGTGACTTCAAGACTGCCGCGAACCGCGCCCGCCGCGCGCTGGCGGAGTTCCGCATCCGCGGTGTCGCCACGAACATCCCGTTCCTGCAGGCCGTCCTGGACGACGAGGACTTCCGCAACGGCCGCGTGACGACGTCGTTCATCGAGGAGCGTCCGCACCTGCTCACCGCGCGGCACTCCGCCGACCGCGGCACGCGGCTGCTGACCTACCTCGCCGACGTCACCGTGAACAAGCCGCACGGCGAGCGCCCGCGCCTGATCGACCCGGCGAGCAAGCTGCCGGAGCTGCCCAGCGGCGAGCCGCGGGCCGGGTCGAAGCAGAAGCTGACCGAGCTGGGCCCGGAGGGTTTCGCGCGCTGGCTGCGGGAATCGCCGACGATCGGGGTCACCGACACGACGTTCCGCGACGCGCACCAGTCGCTGCTGGCCACCCGCGTCCGCACGAAGGACCTGCTGGCCGTCGCGCCGGTCGTGGCGCACACCCTGCCGGAGCTGCTGTCGCTGGAGTGCTGGGGCGGCGCGACCTACGACGTGGCGCTGCGGTTCCTCGCGGAGGACCCGTGGGAGCGGCTGGCGCGGCTGCGTGAGGCGGTGCCGAACATCTGCCTGCAGATGCTGCTGCGCGGGCGGAACACCGTCGGCTACACGCCCTACCCGACCGAGGTGACGAACGCCTTCGTCGAGGAGGCCACGAACACCGGGATCGACATCTTCCGGATCTTCGACGCCCTCAACGACGTCGAGCAGATGCGCCCGGCGATCGAAGCCGTGCGGGAGACCGGCAAGGCCGTCGCCGAGGTCGCGTTGTGCTACACCTCGGACCTGTCGGACCCCGGCGAGAAGCTGTACACGCTGGACTACTACCTCAAGCTGGCCGAGCAGATCGTCGGTGCCGGTGCCCACGTGCTGGCGATCAAGGACATGGCGGGCCTGCTGCGCGCGCCGGCCGCGGCGAAGCTGGTTTCCGCGCTGCGCAAGGAGTTCGACCTGCCGGTGCACATCCACACGCACGACACGGCGGGTGGCCAGCTGGGCACGTACCTGGCGGCGATCAACGCCGGGGCGGACGCCGTGGACGGCGCGGTCGCGTCGATGGCGGGCACGACGTCGCAGCCGTCGCTGTCGGCGATCGTCGCCGCGACGGACCACTCCGAGCGGCCGACGGGCCTGAGCCTGCGGGCGGTCGGGAACCTGGAGCCGTACTGGGAGATCGTGCGCAAGATCTACGCGCCGTTCGAGGCGGGGCTCGCATCGCCGACCGGGCGCGTGTACGACCACGAGATCCCGGGCGGTCAGCTGTCGAACCTGCGCACGCAGGCGCGGGCGCTGGGGCTGGGTGACCGCTTCGAGGAGATCGAGGCGATGTACGCGGCGGCGGACCGGATCCTCGGTCACCTCGTGAAGGTCACGCCTTCGTCCAAAGTGGTCGGTGACCTCGCGCTGCACCTCGTGGGCGCGGGGGTCTCACCGGAGAAGTTCGAGGCGGAGCCCAACCGCTACGACATCCCGGACTCGGTGATCGGGTTCCTGCGCGGCGAGCTGGGCGACCCGCCCGGCGGCTGGCCGGAGCCGTTCCGCACCAAGGCGCTGGAGGGCCGTGCCGAGCGGAAGCCGGTCGCGGAGCTGTCCGCCGAGGACCGCGAGGCGCTCGCGACGGACCGTCGCCGGACGCTGAACCGGCTGCTGTTCCCCGGGCCGACGAAGGAGTTCGAGGCGCACCGGGAGGCCTACGGTGACACGAGCGTGCTGCCGAGCAAGGACTTCTTCTACGGGCTGCGGCCGGGGGAGGAGTACCAGGTCGACCTGGAGCCCGGGGTGCGGCTGCTCATCGAGCTGGAGGCGATCGGCGAGGCCGACGAGCGCGGGATGCGCACGGTGATGTCCACGCTGAACGGGCAGCTGCGGCCGATCCAGGTGCGTGACCGGTCGGTGGCCTCGGACCTGCCCACGGCGGAGAAGGCGGACAAGGCCAACCCGAAGCACGTGGCCGCGCCGTTCGCCGGGGTCGTCACGCTTTCGGTGCGCGAGGGTGACGAGGTGGCCGCCGGTGCCACGGTCGCCACGATCGAGGCGATGAAGATGGAGGCGTCCATCACCGCCGCGACGGGCGGCAAGGTGGCCAGGCTCGCCATCAACTCGGTGCAGCAGGTCGAGGGCGGCGACCTCCTGCTGGTGCTGGAGTAGCAGAACGGCCGTGTGCTTTCCCGCGGCATTGCTGTGGGAAAGTACACGGCCGTATTTCCGGCAGTTCGGGCGAATCACCTCGCGGACCTTCGCGTGAACTCCGTGTGAGTGCTTGAATGAGGTACGTGGTGACCTCGCGAAATGCTGCCGCCGAATCCGTCTACGGTTTGGTCCGTGCGGTCCTGGGCGGCGAAATCCCGCTCCGTATCCGCTGCTGGGACGGGAGCGAGGCCGGTCCGCCGGACGCGCCCGTGCGGCTGGTGCTGCGGCGGCGCCGGGCCCTGCGCAGGCTGGTGTGGGCGCCCAACGAACTGGGCATCGCCCGGTGTTTCGTCTCGGGCGATCTCGACGTGGAATCGGATTTCTTCGAGAGCCTTTCCCACCTGGAGCGGGTTGTCGGCTCGCAGTCCGGGACGCTGGACGTGGACGGCGCGGTCAAGTGGGACGTGATCAAGACCGGGCTGCGGCTGCGTGCGTTCGGCCTGCCGCCGAAGCCGCCCGCGGAGGAGATCCGGCTGGGTGGCCGGCTGCACTCGAAGCGCCGTGACGCGGAGGCGATCAGCCACCACTACGACGTCGGCAACGACTTCTACGCCCTCGTGCTGGGCCCGTCGATGACGTACTCGTGTGCCGTGTGGGGCGAGGGGGTCACCTCGCTGGAGGAGGCGCAGACCGCGAAGGTCGACCTCGTGGCGCGGAAGCTGGGGCTGCGCGAGGGCATGCGGGTGCTCGACGTCGGCTGCGGCTGGGGCACGTTCGTCATCCACGCGGCGCGGGAGTACGGCGCGCGGGCCGTCGGGGTCACGCTGTCGCAGGCGCAGGCGGATTTCGCCCGCAAGCGCGTCGCGGAGGAAGGCCTGTCGGACCTGGTGGAGATCAGGGTCCAGGACTACCGCGACGTGCGGGACGGCCCCTACGACGCGATTTCGAGCATCGGCATGGCGGAGCACGTGGGCCAGTCGATGCTGCCCACCTACGCGAAGGCGCTGTACGACCTGCTGAAGCCCGAGGGCAGGCTGCTCAACCACGCGATCTCGCGGAAGGCGGGCGTCCCGGGCCGCACGACGGACAAGACGTCGTTCATCAACCGCTACGTCTTCCCGGACGGCGAACTGGAGCCGGTCAGCGTCATGGCGGGCGCGATCGAGGAGGCCGGTTTCGAGATCCGGGACGTCGAGGCGCTGCGTGAGCACTACGCCCTGACCCTGCGCGCGTGGGTCGCGAACCTCGAAGAGCACTGGCAGGACGCGGTCCGCCTGACGAGCGAAGGCAGGGCACGGGTCTGGCGCCTGTACATGGCGGCTTCGGCGCTCACCTTCGAGCGGGGTTCGATCGGCGTGAACCAGGTACTGGCCGTGAAGACCAGCGACAAGGGAAAGTCAGGATTCCCAAGGACCAGGACGGCACTGCTGTCGTAAGACAGCCCCCGAGAGTTGGGTGATCATCCCGTCGCCTGAAACCGGTGGATCACTTTGAGGAGCAGCCGCAACCTTTTTGCTCGCTTGCGGTTGCCTCGCCAAGCTTGCGGCTGGTCCTCAAAGTGATATGCACAAACCGCAGGCGACGGGATGATCACTCAACTCGGCCACCCACCCCAGGTGAGATCCCTTTGGGCCCCGATCATCCTGGAGCCTGCCCGCCGGCCAATACCGCTAAGTTAGGCGGTTTGGGTGAGGAGTCGGATGCGTGGTGGCTGGGGGTATGTGGTGGTGTG
>NZ_FORP01000016.1 GCF_900114035.1 Amycolatopsis sacchari
GCTCCACTTCACAACCGGAGGCCTTCACCTGTCAGCACGACAGGCCACCAACGGTCACCTCAACCCGGGACAACGTCCCTGAACATCACACCTAGGTCATGGCTGACAACGTTGTGGTTCAGGTGATGACGGCGTGCAGGACGATGGCTGCCCGGTAGTCGGTGGCCAGCTTGTGTCCGCACCGGCCCTCCGGATGGGCGGGGCACGTACAGGTGTCGCATCAGGGGCAGGAACGTCGTCGAGTCCCCGGCCTGCCCCGCGGTCAGCAGCGTGACCAGTGGCCGTCCGTTCCCGTCGACGAGCTCGTGAATCTTCGTGGACGGCCCACCTCGTGAGCGGCCGAGCGCGTGGTCAGGCGGCTCGGTCCGAGGATGCGTGTAGTTCGACCCGGCCCCCTGTGGTGCGGGTGATATTCGTCTGCCACGGCCCGAACACCGGCGGCACATCCCGCCACGCGATTCCACACCGGTACCGGTAGATGATGCCCTCGACCATCGCCCGCGCATCCGAAAACGGCCGCCCCGGCTTACCGGTCCGAACCACGCCCGATCTTTCTCAGACACGCCACTAATTCACACACGTCACGCCGTTGATGCTGGTCTGCGCGTACCCGCCCGAGGCCGCCGCGCCACCACCGCCCGTGTGGCCCACGAGCCCGGCGACGTACTGCTGCACCGCCTTCGGGTCCACCTGCACGATGCTCTGCCCGTCCGGGCTGCGGCCGTTGATGGTCAGCACGGGGATGGTCTCGAACGACACGTCACCCGACGCCAGGCCCTTCGCCTTCTCCGCGAACTGCAGCAGGTCGAAGTCCGGGTCCAGCACGAGCGACCGGTGCAGCGCGTCGGTGAGGTCCGTCAGCTTCCCGGGGTTGGTCAGCACACCGGCCGACAGCACCTTGTGCAGTGCCGACCCGAGGAACACCTGCTGCCGCACGATCCGGTCGAGATCGCCCCGGGGCAGGTTCTTCCGCTGCCGCACGAACGACAGCGCCTCGCCGCCGGTCACCGTGTGCAGCCCGGCGGTGAAGTCCGCCCCGGAGTCCTTGTCCTCGGTCGCGTGGTTGAGGCACACCTGCACGCCGCCCAGCGCCTCGGTGATGAGGTAGAAACCGAGCAGGTTGACCTCGGCGTAGTGGTCGATGCGCACCTGCGTGAAGTTCTGGATGGTCTGGACCAGGGCCTTGCGGCCGGCCTGGTCCGAATCGCGCTCGACCGCCGCGGAGTCGCGCTCGCCCCGGGCGCGCAGCTGGTTCGCCGCGGCGGCCTTCGTGGTGCCGAACACCGAGTTGATCTTCGCCTGCCCGCCTTTCGGCACGTCCACCCACGTGTCGCGGGGGATCGAGAGCGCGACGGGCTTGCCGCCGTTCTTGGGGACGCGCAGCAGGATGAGGGTGTCGGTGTTGATCGTGCCCGTCTGCTCGGTGCGCAACGTCTTCAGCATCGACAGCGGCAGCGGGTTGCCCTGCATGTCGGTCCGCGCGTCCACGCCCACCAGCAGGATGTCCTCGGCGCCGTCGTCCGCGGGCGGTGGGGGTGGCAGGTCCGGGCTGTCCGGTTCGCCGAGCACGTCGGTGGTGTGCAGATCGCCCTGCACCTGGTGGTAGGTCAGGTACGCGTAGCCCGTGGCGGCCAGCGCGACCACCGACAGCAGGGCCAGTGCGACCTTCGCCACCCGCGCCGGGACCCGCCCCCGCCGCCGCGGCTCCGGCTCGGTCCCGGCTTCGGGTCCGGCCTCCGGTTCGGTCGTCCTCGGGTGCGGCGTCGGCTTCTGCTGCTCAGCGCCGTCGTCGTCGGTGTCCAAACCGGTTTCTCCCCCTGCTCGCCCCTGCCTGTCGTCCCAGGTTAAGGCACGGGGGTCAGTTCACACAGGCGACTTCGCCACCCGTGATGGGCGGGGGCGCGCTGGACGGCGGCGGCAGCGACCGGCCGGCGGCACCGGCGTTGGCCCGGCCGGCGGAACTCGGTGGTGCCTTCGAGGACGGGGGCGCCGACGAGGTGGTCGGCGGGGTGGCCGTGGTGGACGTCGCGCCGGGGTCGGCGGTGAGCCCGTCGACGAACTGGTGCACCTGCGCCGGGTCGACGCGCAGCACGTCCGCGCCGCCGATGACCGCGTTGCCGAGCGTGGGGATGGTGCGGAACTCGATGCGGCCGCTGTCGAGACCGCGCATCTGGCCGGCGAACTGGGTCAGGTCCCAGTTGTCGGAGAGCACCACGGACTTCTTCACGGCGGTGATCACATCACCGAGTTTCCCGGGGTTCATCAGGACGTCCCGCGACAGGACCTTGCGCGCGAGCCCCGACAGGAACGCCTGCTGCCGCGCGATCCGGTCCAGGTCCCCGTTGGGCAGGTCGTAGCGCTGCCGCACGAAGGCCAGCGCCTGCACGCCCTCGACGGTCTGCCTGCCCGCGGGCAGGTCGACGCCGGACTTGCGCTCGTGCACCGGGCCGTTCAGGCACACCTCGACCCCGCCGAGGGCCCTGGTCACCTCGTAGAAGCTGGCGAGGTTCACCTCGGCGTAGCGGTCGATCATGCCGGGCTTGCCCATGAAGTTCTCGAGCGTGGCGACGAGGTTCTGGCGGCCGGCGTTCTTCGCCTGCCGGTCGGCCTCCTTCAGGTCCACGCCCCGCTGCTGCAACTGGCGGAACCGCTCGTTGTAGGCGTAGACGAACGCCCCGTTGAGCTTGTGCTTGCCGAAGCCCCCGGCGAGTTCCACCCAGGAGTCACGCGGGAACGAGATCGCGACGGCCCGGCGCCCGTCCTGCGGGATGTGCACGAGGATCATCGTGTCGGTCTGCTTCTCGCCCTCGGCGTCCCCGGCGTGCAGCATGTCCAGCACCTCACGCGGCAGCGGGTTGCCCTGCCCGTCGGTGCGGCTGTCCATGCCCACCAGCAGGATGTCCACCGCGCCGTCGAGCGGGACCGCGTGCAACTCGTTGTCCGCGAACACTTCGCTGGTCGTCAGCCCCTGGTTCGGGTCGCCGACGAACTGCCAGCCGTACCACGTCAGCACCAGCACGGCGACGGACACGAGTGCCACGATGGCCTTGCCGCCCCGCAGGGCGAAGACCGCGAACCACGGCCTGCGCCCCCTGGGTGAAGGGATGGGCGGCGGGGGCCATTCGGGTATCTCTTCCGTGGCGTCCTGGCGGGTCGCAACCCCGTCGGTCACGGTCGCTCCTCCTGCCCCCACCATTTTGTGAATGCTTCCAGATTACTGTTCCCTCTACAGAGACGTGTCTCGGCTGGGTTACGTTGCCCGGGTTGCGGAAATCGATGTTCGGAAGGGCGGAAGCCGATGCGGGTGCTGGTGACCGGGGGAGCGGGTTTCATCGGGTCGCACTACGTGCGCCAGACGCTGACGGGTGCGTACCCGGCACTCGCCGACGCCGAGGTCGTGGTGCTGGACAAGCTGACCTACGCGGGCAACCCGGCGAACCTCGCCCCGGTCGCCGACAGCCCGCGGTTCGAGTTCGTGCAGGGCGACATCTGTGACGGCGCGCTGGTGTCGGAGCTGATGACGGGTGTCGACCTGGTGGTGCACTTCGCCGCCGAGTCCCATGTGGACCGGTCGATCCTCGGTTCGGCGGACTTCGTGCTCACCAACGTGCTGGGCACGCAGACCCTGCTGCAGGCCGCGCTCGGCGCCGGCGTGGGCAAGTTCGTGCACGTCTCGACCGACGAGGTGTACGGCTCGATCGCCGAGGGCTCCTGGCCGGAAGACCACGCGCTGGAGCCGAATTCCCCCTATTCGGCGTCGAAGGCGTCCTCGGACCTGCTGGCACGGGCCTTCTTCCGCACGCACGGCCTCCCGGTGTGCGTCACGCGGTGCTCGAACAACTACGGTCCGTACCAGTTTCCCGAAAAGGTCATCCCGCTGTTCGTGACGAACCTGCTCGACGGCGCGAAGGTGCCGCTCTACGGCGACGGGCTGAACGTCCGTGACTGGCTGCACGTGGACGATCACTGCCGCGGCATCCAGCTCGTCGCGGAGTCGGGCAGGGCCGGGGAGGTCTACAACATCGGTGGCGGCACGGAACTCACCAACCGGGAGCTGACCGAGCGGCTGCTCGCCGCGCTCGGCGCCGGCTGGGACAGGGTCGAGCCGGTGCCCGACCGCAAGGGCCACGACCGCCGGTATTCCGTGGACATCACGAAGATCAGCACGGAGCTGGGGTACCGGCCCCAGGTGCCGTTCGACGAGGGCCTGGCCGACACCGTGCGCTGGTACCGCGAGAACCGCTCGTGGTGGGAGCCGCTCAAGGAGCGCGCCGCGCTGGCCGGGAAGTGAGGGCACCGATGCTCAGTGTGCTGGTACCCGGCGGATCCGGGCAGCTCGGCCGGGACCTGGCGGCGCTGGCGTCGCCGGAGGTGGACGTCACCGCGCCGGGATCGGCGGAGCTGGACGTGACCGACGCGGGTGCGGTGATCGCCGCGGTCGGCGCGCTGGCCGAGCGGGCGCGGGAAAGCGGCCGGAAACCCCTGGTGGTCAACGCCGCGGCCTACACCGCGGTGGACAAGGCGGAGACCGACGAGCGGCGCGCGTTCGCGGTCAATGTGGACGGTCCCCGCGTGCTCGCGGCCGCGTGCTCGTCACGCGGGGTGCCGCTGGTGCACGTGTCGACGGACTACGTGTTCCCCGGCGACGCCGACCGGCCGTACGAACCGGAGGACGAGGTCGGCCCGCGCAGCGCGTACGGGCGGACGAAGGCCGCCGGGGAGGACGCCGTGCTGGGTTCCGGCGCGCGGGCCTGGGTGGTGCGCACGGCCTGGGTCTACGGGGTGAGCGGGGCGAACTTCGTGAAGACCATGGTCCGGCTGGAGGGTGAGCGGGACACGCTGTCCGTTGTGGACGACCAGCGGGGCTCGCCCACGTGGTCGGCCGACCTCGCCGCCGGACTGCTCGAACTCGGTCGGGCCATTGTGGACGGTGGTGGTCCTGCCCGCCGGGTGCTGCATTGCACCGGCGGCGGCGAGACGACGTGGTACGGCTTCACGAGGGCGATCTTCGAGGAGCTGGGTGCGGACCCGGAGCGGGTGAAGCCCTGCACCACCGAGGAGTTCCCCCGCCCGGCACCACGCCCGGCGTACTCGGTGCTGTCGAACAAGTCGTGGGCCGACGCGGGGCTCACGCCCTTGCGGCACTGGCGGGAGGCGTTGTCCGCCTACTTCGCGGCCGCCCGCCGGTAGGCCTCGACGGTGGCGTCGGCGCACCGGCGCCACGTGAAGCCACCGGCGTGCGCACGCCGCTCGGCGGACAGCGACGGGTCGCGGACCTCGGAAACCGCTTCCCGCAGCGCTGCGACCAGCGCGTCCACGTCGCCGTAGGGCACCAGGTGGGCGTAGCCGCCCGAGATCTCCCGCAGCGCCGGGATGTCCGTGCACACCACCGGCACGTCGCATGCAAGCGCTTCCAGCACCGGCAGGCCGAACCCCTCCTCACGCGAGGGCAGCACCAGCGCCGAAGCGCCCGCCACGACGTTACGCAAATCCACTTCGGACAGATAACCCGCGTGCCTTGCTCGGCCCGACACGTGCACCGGGCCTGGGCCGGAGAACACCAGCGGCGGCAGCTCAGGGGCCGCCGCGTGTGCCTTGAGCAGCCAGTCCAGCCCCTTGCGCGGGTTCGAGGCGCCGACGTAGAGCAGGTACTCCGAGGGCAGCCGCAGCCGTTCGCGCGTCTCCTTGTTCGGCGGCCGCCCGGTGAACCACGCCGCGTCCACGCCCAGAGGCGTCACCTGGATCTTCTCTCGGGGCACGGAAAGGCGTTCGGCGACCGTTTCGGCTACCGCCTCCGTGGGCGTGCAAACGACGCGGGCCTGCGCCGCACCCTGGCGCACCAGCCTGGGCAGCTCGCGGTCGCTCGGCGCCAGTTCCTCCGGCGCGTCGAGGAAGGCGAGGTCGTGGATCGTCAGCACCCCGGCGGCGCGCAGCGAACGCGGCAACACGAAGTTGGTCCCGTGCACGACATCCGCCCGCCCGGCGAACAGTTCGACCGGCGGGAACGGCGAGTGCAGCCAGCTGGCCCGCAGCAGCCGCGCCGCGACGGGCATGCCGCGGGCGCGGGCACCGTGCGGGAGGACGTGCCGCAGCCGTCGCCAGCCGCGCAGCGTGAACGCCACCGCGCGAGTGTCCACATCGGACCGTGAAGCCAGCTCCTCGGCCAGCGAAGCGGTGTAGCGGCCGATGCCCGTCCGCGCCCCGAGCAAGGGGGTGCCGTCGAGCAGGACTTTCAACGGCCGGTCAGCCACGGCTTCTGGCCAGCTTCTTCAGACGCCCGGCGGCGCGCCGGGCCAGCTCCTTCGGACCGCCGTCGGCGAGGTACTCCCGCACCAGCGCGAGGTCGCGGCGGAGGGCTTCGGTGCCCCGCAACGGTGCCGAGACCACCAGGTCCGCCGCCCCCGGCAGCCGGTCGGCGGCGGGACGCGGGTTCCGGCAGAACTCGACGAGCGGCTTGAGCGCTTCGGGCCAGGCGTACCGGCGGGCGACCGCCGCGATCCGCTCCTTGCACCCGGCGGCGAACTCCTCGTCGTACATCGCGCGTTCCAGCGCGTCCGCGAGCGCGTCGGCGTCCTCCGCGGGCACGACCACGCCGAGCTTCTCGTCCCGCACCAGGTCGGCGAACGCGTCCCCGTCGGTCGTCACGATCGGCAGGCCCGCCCACAGGTAGTCCAGCACGCGGGTGCGGAAGGCGAACGTGGTCTCGACGTGCTCGAAGTGCGTCGTCACGCCGCAGTCGGCGTCGAGCAGCCAGTTCTGCCGCTCGCCGTAGGGCACCCAGTGCTCGTTGAAGAACACGTGCTTGCCGGTCAGCCCGAGCCGGTCGGCGAGCCGCATCGTGCGCGCGCCGATGTCCATCTCCGCGACCTCGGGGTTCGGGTGCTTCATACCGAGGAACACCAGCCGCACGTCGGGCCGCCGCTGCCGCAGCCGGTCGATCGCGCCGACGAGCGTGAGCGGGTCGAACCAGCTGTACACGCCACCGGCCCACAGCACGACGTGGTCGGTCTCGGCGATGCCGTCCAGCGTCGCGCGGAGACCGGGGCCGGTGCGCACGGGCGGTTCGGCGTGCAGGCCGAACGGGACGACGGCGAGCAGCGACTGCGTGGTCGGGTCGGCGTCGTACAGGCGGGGGGTGAGCCTGCCGAGCGCGGCGAGGTGGCCGAGCCAGAAGTGGCGCTGCCGCTCGGAGGCGCAGAGGAAGAAGTCGCCGCGCTCCAGCTGCGCGTCGAGCACGCGCGTGACGCCCACGAGGTCCGCGGCGCGCTTGTCGTCCGGCGCGCTCTTGCCCTGTTCGAGCAGCTCCAGGTGCATCGGGTCGTACAGGTCGCACACCACGATCTTGTGCGAGTGCTCCGCCTTGAGCGCGGGTGCCATCTCCAGCACGTGCCCTTGCAGGATCACCACGTCGGCCCACTCGACCGGCTCGGTGAGGTCGCGCTTGCGGGCGGCGCTGACGGGGAACGGCGCGGGCGGGGGAGCGGCGACCGGGTTCACGGTGACCAGCCGGACGTCGTGCTCGGGGGCGAGGGCGCTCGCGATGTTCCAGGCGCGGATCGCGGGGCCGGCCATCCGCTCGGTGATCGCGTCCCCGGTCAGCACGAGGATCTTGCGCCGCTGCCCGAACACGCTCTCGATGCCGAAGGCTTCGACGAGGATCTCGTGTGCGGCGAGGTAGCGCGGCAGCGGGTAGGCGGGCTCAAGTGCCTTGCGCAGCAACGGGATCAGGTCCGCGTCGGTGCGCACCCTGGCGGCCTGCTCGGCCTTGCGGGACTCGGCAAGCGAGGGCAGCAGCTCGACGAACTGGTCGATCGCCAGCACTCCCGCGAGCGTCGTCCTCGGCACCTCGACCGGCGTCGTGTCGACGGGCTTCACGCCCTTCGCGAGGTCGAGCTGCGTCGCGTCCAGCTCGCCGCGGGCGGTCGCGCGGCGGACGGCCAGCGCGAGCGCGGCGGGCAGCACCTTCGCCAGCGTCTCGTCGGAGACGTTCTTGTACAGCGCGGCGAGTGCGTTGCGCTCCAGCAGGAACGTCTCGCGGCCCGTGTCCGGAGCGTCCACTTCGGACATCGTGGCGTGGTGGCGGTGGTAGGCCAGCGACTCCGGCACGTACCGCACGCGCCAGCCCCGCAGGTTCAGCCGCCAGCCGAGGTCCACGTCCTCGTAGAACATGAAGAAGCGCTCGTCGAAGCCGCCCAGCTCGGTGAACACGCTCGCGCGCACGAACATCGCCGAGCCCGTGGCGAACAGGACGTCCTTGGCGGCCTCGTGCTCTCCGGACGGCAGGTCGGCGAGCGGGCTGCCCGCGTGTCGCTTGTAGCCCATGCCGAACCACGTCAGCCCGGCGTCCACGAAGTCAGTACCGGTCCCGTCCCAGTCCAGCACCTTGCTCGCGACGGCGGCGACGGTCGGTTCCGCGGTCAGGGTCGCGACGGCCGCGCGCACCCAGTTCCGGTCGGGGCGGGCGTCGTTGTTGAGGAACGCGAGGACGCTGCCCTGTGCGTGCCGCGCGCCGAGGTTGCAGCCACCGGCGAAGCCGAGGTTTTCGGAGGACTCGACCAGCTTGATCCCGGGGACCGCCTTGAGCCGGGCCACGTCGTCGCCGCCGGAGGCGTTGTCGACGCAGATCACCTCGAGCCGGGGGTAGTCCAGGTCCTCGCGCAGGGCGCGCAGGCACGTGATCGTGTCGTCCGCGCCGCGGTAGTTCACCACGATCACCGAGACGAGCGGTAAAGGCGAATCCCCCTGGCCCAATGCCGACCTCCGTGCTCCGGTTGAAAGGAGCTTAGCGGCGCGCCCAGTGTCGCCAGACCTGCCCTCGCCGCACTGTCGACCGCCGGGTGATCGCCCGGCGGTCGCGCAGGGCCGCGGGTACCCGGACGAGTACTTCGGTGAGCACCCGCACACGGAGCGCGATGCGGAAGTTCGCCCCCTCGGGCACGTTGCGGCGCAGGGGAAGTAGTGCGGTGATCGCGGCGAACCGCGCCAGCTCGCGGAGGACGACCCACGCGGGTGCACACCGTACAAGGGTGAGCAGGCGGTTGCGCTCGTTCCACAGGTGGAACTGCCGCGACCCGGGCCTCGTGCTCACGCCATGACGGTGGGTCACCCGCGCCTCCGGCACCGTCACGATGTCGTGCCCCGCCAGGCGCAGCCGCCACGCGGTGTCGGTGTCCTCGTAGTAGCAGAAGAAACCGGCGGGCACGCCGCCGATCTCGCGCAGCACGTCCGCGCGCAGCAGGGCCGCACCGCCGCAGAACCCGAAGGCCGGCGTGTCGAGCGTGTCCGCGCCGTAGCCGTCCGCGGTCAGCCGGACCCCGACGCACTGGGGAGTGCCGTCGGGGCGGTTCAGCCGGGAGCTCGCGGCCGCCGCCGGGCCCAGCGCGTCCTCCAGCGCGCCCAGCCAGCCGGGCTCGGGCTCGGCGTCGTCGTTGAGCCAGGCCATCAACGGCGTGTCCACAAGGGACAGCGCGGCGGCCATCGCGCCCGCGTACCCGGCGTTGCGGGGCAGGCGCACGACCCGCGGCTGCGACGGGTGCCCGGCGAGCAGGCGGGCGGTGCCGTCGTCCGAGGCGTTGTCCACCACGAGCGTCCGATGTGGACGATCCTGGGCGGCGAGCGCGTCCAGGCAGGCGGTGATCTGCCCGGCACCCCGCCACGTGACGACCACCACCGTGGAGCTGACCTCGGTCACGGCGAGCACAATACGGCTCGTGTCGGAACTCGTGGTCATCGCCGAGCAGCTGCTGGCGCCCGTGCCGGGCGGCACCGGCCGCTACACCGCCGAGCTGCTGCGTGCGCTGGGCGAGACGGCGCCGCCGGGCTGGGAGGTGACCGGTGTCGTGGCCCGGCGCCCGAAAGAGCAGGTGACGGGCCTGCGGATGCTGCCGCTGCCGCCGCGGGCGCTGGTCGCCGCGTGGCAGCTGGGGGTGCCGTACTGGCCGGGCGGGGACGCCGTCCACGCACCGACCCCGCTCGCGCCGCCACGCGGGCCGGTGTCGGTGACGGTGCACGACACGGTGCCGTGGACGCATCCCGAGACGCTCACCCCGCGCGGGGTGTCGTGGCACCGGCGGATGATCGGTAGGGCGGCCCGCCGTGCCCGCGGACTCGTCGTGCCGACGCGCGCGGTGGCCGACGACCTGTGGCGGTGGGTGCCGGTTTCGGTGCCCGTGCACGTCGCCGGGCACGGGGTGGCGGCGGCGTTGTCGGCCCCCGAGGATGTCCCTGACCTGCCGGAACGTTTCGTACTGGCGGTCGGCACGCTCGAACCCCGCAAGGGCATCGACGTGCTGCTCGACGCGATGGCGGAGCTGGACGTGCCGCTCGTGCTGGTCGGCCAGCCCGGCTGGGGCGGCGTCGAGGCGCGGCGGGACGGCGTGGACGTGCGGGTGCTGGGGCGGCTGCCGGACGCGCGGCTCGCGGGTGTGTTGCGGCGGGCGGCGGTGCTGGCGGTGCCGAGCCGGGCCGAGGGGTTCGGGTTGCCGCTGCTCGAAGCGATGGCGGCCGGGGTGCCGGTGGTGCATTCGGACGCCCCGGCGCTGGTGGAGGTGGCCGGAGGGGCCGGGTTGTGCGTGCCGAGGGGCGACGCGCGGGCGCTCGCCGCGGGGCTGCGGGAGGTGCTGGGGTCGCCGTCGCGGGCATCCGCGCTGGTCGAAGCGGGCCGGGCGCGGGCGGCGGAGTTCTCGTGGCGGCGGTCGGCGGAAGCCGTGTGGCGGATCCACACCGGGAGCGAAGTTGTGAGTTCCTGACCAAACGGACTTTGATCGGTCGTACTCTGCACTGGTGGGACGGAGCGAACCGAGTGTGCTGATCGACGCGACGGCCGTGCCCGCGGACCGCGGCGGCGTCGGCCGCTACGTCGACTCGCTCGTCCAGGCGCTCGACGAGGGCGGTGCGCCGGTCAGCGTGGTGTGCCAGCCGCGGGACGTCCGGTTGTTCGCGCGGCTCGCGCCGCGGTCGCGGATCGTGCCTGCCGGGCCGTCGACGGTGACCAGGACGGCGCGGCTCGCGTGGGAGCAGACGACGCTGCCGATGCTCGCGCGGCGGCTGAACGTGCAGGTCGTGCACTCGCCGCACTACACGATGCCGCTGGCGAGCCCGGCCGCGTCGGTGGTGACCCTGCACGACGCGACGTTCTTCACCGACGCGGTGCTGCACTCGTCGGTCAAGGCGCGGTTCTTCCGCGGCTGGACGGTGACGGCGCTGCGCCGCGCGACGATGTGCGTCGTGCCGAGCCACGCGACGGCGAACGAGCTGGCGCGGGTGACGCGGGCGAGGCCGAGGGCGCTGGAGATCATCGAGCACGGGGTGGACGTGGAGCGGTTCCACCCGCCGTCGCCGGAGGAGGTCAGGGCCGCGCGGGCGGCGATCGGGCTGGAGACCCAGCCGTACGTGGCCTTCCTGGGGGCGCTGGAGCCGCGGAAGAACGTGCCGGCGTTGATCCGGGGCTTCGCGAAGGCGGTCGAACACCGCGCTTCGCCGCCCGCTTTGGTGCTCGCGGGGCAGCCGGGGTGGGACACGCAGGTGGAGAAGGCGCTGGACGCCGCGCCGTTGCGGCTGCGGGTGATCCGGGCGGGGTACCTGCCGTTCGGGACGCTGGCCGGGTTCCTCGGCGGGGCGGAGCTCGTGGCGTATCCCAGCCTCGGGGAGGGTTTCGGACTGCCCGTGCTGGAGGCGATGGCGTGCGGGGCGTGCGTGCTGACCACCCGGCGCCTCTCGCTGCCCGAGGTAGGCGGGGATGCGGTGGCGTACTGCGGCGTCGGCGCGGGCGACGTGGCAGTGGCGCTGTCGGAGCTGCTGGACGACCCGGGTCGCCGTGCGCAGCTCGCCCAAGCGGCACAGCGGCGGGCGAAGGACTTCTCGTGGACCACCAGCGCGGAGCGGCACCGCGAGGCGTACGGAAAGGCGTGGCTGGCCCACCGGCGGGGCTGACTGGTAGCGTTGGGGGTGCGAGGCCCCCGTAGGGCCGAGAAGTGAGCCCGTGGTGCGTCCGGACGGTCGTGTCGCGGGCTTTGCGCTGTCTAGAGCTGGGTGATCCGCCCGATGCCGGCCGAGACGCGCCGCCGCCAGTCGCCACCCGCGCCGTAACACCAGGCCACGGCGTCGGGGATCCACAAGAGCGGGGTGGCAGTGGATTCGTGGTGTTGATGCACCACCGGAGGGGACGTCTCGTAGGTACCCAGCACCCGGTAGATCGTTGCCTGATCATGCCGGTCCTGCTCCTGCCGACTGTCGATCACCACGCGGTGCGCGCCCGCCGCGACGAGATCGCGCACCGCTTCCGCGAGGCACCGCTGCCGGTCCTGTTCCTCGGTCTTCGGGGTGCACGAGGTCGTGTAGATCCACGAGATCGCCGGAAGCGCCGCGATCCGGTCGGCGAGTAGCCGGCGCCTGCGCGGCTTCTCCTTTTTGAAGTGCAGCTCACGTTGTCCCGGGAGGAGCAACGCGGCGAGCTGCTTCCGGGTGGGGACGAGCTGAGCGGGGTCGACAACGCTCACGCAGACGATGTAGGCACCGTCCCGCCCGGACTCGTCGATGAAGGCATGCACTGGCACCTCGAACATCCTGCTCGGAGGGGGCGACAGTTTTGCGCGGGAACGCGGAGCGCCGCGCAATGCAGTGGCGCTCCGGAGCAGCTCCCTGCTACCGTCGTTGGTGCGAGGCCCCCTTAGGGCCGAGAAGTGAGCCCGTGGTGCGTCCGGACGGTCGTGTCGCGGGCTTTGCGCTGTCTAGACCACGATGACCTTCGAAACGACCGGCATGACCCGGCGGCGCCAGTCGCCGCCGGCGCCGTAGCACCACGCGACGGCGTCGGGCACCCACAGCAGGGGTGCGGATGCCGAGTTGAGGTGGTGGTGGGCCAGCTCGGTCTTCGGGTGTTGCCCCAGCGTGCGGTAGATCGTCGTCCGGTCGTGGATGTCGCGGTGGTCGCGGCTGTCGAGGACGACTCTGTGCGCGCCTAGCTCGACGAGGTGGTGGAACGCCTGCTCCAGGCACCGCTGCCGGTCACGTTCCTCGGTCTTCGGGGTGCACGCGGTCTCGTAGATGTGCGTGACGAGCGGCAGCCCGGCGATCCGATCGGCGAGCAGCCGCCTCCGCGGTGGTTTCTCTGCCTTGAAGTGCAACTCCCGTTGCCCGGGGAGGAGCAGCGCCGACAACTGCTTCCGCGCGGGCGCAAGACAACCGGGGTCGACGACCGCGACGCAGATGAAGTAGCGGCGGTCCCGACCGGACTCGTCGATGAAGGCATGCACCGGCACCCGGAACATCCTGCTTGGAGGGTGCGACAGTTTTGCGCGGGGACGCGGGATGCAGTGGCGAGAGCGCGAAGCTTCCCGCTACCGTCACTGGTGCGAAGCCCCCGTAGGGCGGAGAAGTGAGCCCGTGACGCGTCCGGACGGTCGTCTCACGGGCTTTGCGCTGCCGCGCGGGGACGCGCAATGCAGTGGCGCGCGAGCCGAGCTCCCTGCTACCGTCGACAGCGCGAGGCCCCCTTAGGGCCGAGAAGTGAGCCCGTGACGCGTCCGGACGGTCGTCTCACGGGCTTTGCGCTGTTCGGGGGGCCGATGCGGCCCTGCGGGTCACCGTCGTGGGGGAAGCGGCACAATGGCCCGGTGACCGAGCCGACACGTTATGGCGACGGCCTCGCCGTGGTCGTGGTGACCTACTTCCCCGGGGACGACCTCGCCCGTTTCCTCGACACGCTCGAGAAAGCCACCACCCGCGACGTGCGCGTGGTGCTCGCGGACAACAGCGTCGAACCCGTCGAAACCCTCGATCGCGCCGCCGAGCGGGAGAACGTGCGGGTGCTGCGCATCGGCGAGAACCTCGGCTACGGGGGCGGCGCCAACCGCGGCGTGGCCGAACTCGACGACAGCTACGGCTGGGTCGTGGTCGCCAACTCCGACCTCGAGTGGGAGCCCGGCTCACTCGATGTGCTCCTCGAAGCCGCGCAACGCTGGCCGCGCGGGGGCGCTTTCGGGCCCCTCATCCGCGAACCCGACGGCGCCGTCTACCCCTCGGCCCGCCTGCTGCCCTCCTTCGGCCGCGGCATCGGGCACGCCGTGTTCGGCAAGATCTGGCCCGCCAACCCGTGGACCCGCGCCTACCGGCAGGAACGCGCCCCCGAGGAACGCACCGCGGGCTGGCTCTCCGGTTCCTGCCAGCTGTTCCGCCGCGAGGCCTTCGACTCCGTCGACGGCTTCGACTCGCGCTACTTCATGTACTTCGAGGACGTCGACCTCGGCGACCGGCTCGGCCGCGCCGGCTGGCAGAACGTGTACGTCCCCTCCGCCTCGGTGACCCACATCGGCGGCAAGGCGACCTCCCGCGCACCGAAGAAGATGCTGGCCGCGCACCACCAGAGCGCCTACCGCTACCTCGCCGACCGCCACCGCGGCCCGGCCTGGCGCCCCGTGCTGGCCGCGGTCAAGCTCGGGCTCGCCGTGCGGCTCAAGATCGAGACGCGCGGCCGCTGAATCAGAAGCCTTCGAGACGGCGGGACAGATCGGAGCGGCCGGTGGTCTGCGTGGTGGTGGGGATGAGGCCCCCGACCTCCTCCTCGCGGGAGTCCGGGCGCACCGGCGTCATGCCGACCCGGGTGTCCGGCTTCTCGAGGCTGCCCTGCACCGAGTCGATCACCGACGAGGGCACCACGGCCGTCGTGTCCGGGTCCTCGCCGTGGTCGATCCTGTCGATCGCCGAACGCGGGATCTGCTGGGTGTTCGCCGCGTCCATCGGCGACGTCGCGTCGTCGGGCGTGACCACGAAGGCGCCGCGTGCCCGCGCCCGGGCCAGCAACGCGTCCGCACGCTCGCGGGGGTCCATCCGCTCGGCCTCCCGACTCGACCTGAGGCCCTCTCCGACCGGGGCCGCCCCTGTGCTGTCTAGGGTAGGCCCTCCGGGGCGTCGCCGTCAGCAAAATGCGCGGCCTGTCGCCCGGCGGCTGCTCGATCACGGGAGGAAGTTGTGACGCCGACGGAGAATGTCGACGCCGTGGTGCTGGTGGGCGGCAAGGGCACGCGGCTGAGGCCGCTGACCCTGTCCGCGCCCAAGCCGATGCTGCCCACCGCCGGGGTGCCGTTCCTCAGCCACCTGCTGTCACGGATCCGCGCGGCCGGCATCCAGCACGTCGTGCTGGGCACGTCGTACCGCGCCGAGGTCTTCGAGGACTACTTCGGCGACGGCTCGTCCCTCGGCCTCGACCTGGAGTACGTGGTGGAGGAGGAGCCGCTCGACACGGGCGGCGCGATCCGCAACGTGTACGACAAGTTGCGGGCCGACCACGCTGTGATCTTCAACGGCGACATCCTCTCGGGTGCCGACCTGCACGCCCTCGTGCAGGCGCACCTCGACGCCTCGGCCGACGTGACGCTGCACCTGCAGCGCGTCGACGACCCGAGCCGCTTCGGTTCGGTGCCCACCGACGCCGACGGCCGCGTCACGGCGTTCCTGGAGAAGACGCCCAACCCGCCGACCGACCAGATCAACGCCGGCTGCTACGTGTTCCGCCGCTCGGTGGTCGAGTCCATTCCCGCCGGTCGCCGCGTGTCCGTCGAGCGTGAGACGTTCCCCGGGCTGCTGGCCGACGGGGCACACGTGCACGGGTTCGTCGACGCGTCGTACTGGCTGGACGTCGGCACCCCGGAGGCCTTCGTGCGCGGCTCGGCGGACCTGGTGCGCGGGCTCGCGCCGACGTCGGCCCTGCCCGGTCCCACCGGGGAGTCGCTGGCGCTCGACGGGGCGACGGTCGCGTCCGGCGCGGAGGTGCTCGGCGGGTCCACCGTCGGCGCCGGTGCGCAGGTCGCGGCGGGGGCGCGCGTGACCGGTTCGGTGCTGTTCGACGGGGTCGCCGTCGCGGAGGACGCCGTGGTGGAGGACTCCGTGCTCGGCGCGGGTGCCCGGGTGGGCAAGGGTGCGGTGCTGCGCGGGGTCGTGCTCGGCGACGGGGCGGTCGTCGGAGCGGGCTGCGAACTGCTGCACGGCGCCAGGGTGTGGCCGGAGATGGTGCTGGCCGACGGTTCGATCCGCTTCTCCAGCGACTGCTAGTGCGGTACCGGCCACCGTTCACAGTGGACCTCGGCGCGGTGCTCGGCCCGCTGCGCCGGGGCAAGGCCGACCCGTGCTTCCGGGCGGAGGAGTCCGGCGTCACCTGGCTGACCGGCAACACCCCCGACGGCCCCGGCACGCTCGCGTTCCGGCGGTTCGCCGACGGTGAGATCGAGGCGCAGGCGTGGGGACCGGGCGCGGACAGGATGCTCGCGGGCGTCCCCGCCCTGCTCGGCGCGGAGGACGACGACAGCGGGTTCGTCCCGCACCACGATCCGGTCGCGCGCGCCCGGCGGGACATGCCCGGCCTGCGGCTGGGGGCCACGGGGCGCGTGTTCGACGTGCTGATCCCCGCGGTGCTGGAGCAGAAGGTGACGGGCTACGAGGCGCGGCGGTCGTGGCGGGAGCTGTGCCGCTGGTACGGCGAGCCCGCCCCGGGACCCGCCCCGGCGGGGATGCGCGTACCACCGACCCCGCGCGCAATAATGTCCATTGTGGACTGGAAGTGGCACAAGGCGGGCGTGGACCTGGCGCGGCGGCGTGCGTTGATCTTCGCGGCGCAAGTGGCGCACCGCTTGGAGCGGGCGGCGGAGCTGCGGGGTGCCGAGGGCCGTGCGTTGCTGCGCAAGGTCCCGGGCATCGGCGTGTGGACGGCGGCGGAAGTGGCCCAACGCGCCTGGGGTGACGCGGATGCCGTCAGTTTCGGGGATTTCCACATCCCCACGGTCGTCGGCTACGCCCTGCTGGGCGAACCCCTGGACGACGAAGGCCTGGCGGAGGTGCTGGCGCCTTATGCACCACAACGGCAGCGCGCCGTCCGATACCTGGAGGCAGCAGGCTTCACCCGTCCCCGCTTCGGCCCCAGGTATGCGATAAGGGACTACCGGGCCATCTAACGGAAACCCGGCAACGCGAAGCGAGCGGCCCCACGCCCACGCCCACGCCCACACCCACCTCCGCCCCGAGCGGCCGTTGAACCCTAAAGGATCGGGGCGGGGGTGGGACCGGAACGAGGGCGCCCAGCGCCCGGTCACCGAGGCACGACACCCGCCCCACCTAAACCCCCAACGCTGCCCGAACGATCGCCAAAGCCTCCTCCGGAGCCACCCCCACCGCCCGGCAGGTCTCCGCGAACGTCACCGCCGCCTCACGCACCACCCGCCGCGACTCATCCCCCGAGGACGACACGAAACTCCCCGCCCGCCCCCGCGTCTCGATGAGCCCGGCCTCCTCCAGCTCCCGGTACGCGCGCGCGATCGTGTTCGGCGCGATGCCCACGTCCGCCGCCAGCTGCCGCACCGTCGGCAGCCGCGTGCCGACCGCGAGCCGCCCGTCGTTGATCTGCTCCGCCAGCGACGAGCGCACCTGCTCGTACGGCGGCACGGACGACCCCGGATCGACGCGGACGATCATCGGGCCGCCGCCACCAGTTCCGCCAGGTCCTCCGAGCCCGCGGGCAGCGCGTCGACCGGCCACCACCGCAGGTCGTCCGACTCGTCGCTGCGCACCGGTTCCGCCCCGCGCGGCGCGCGTACCGCGAACCGCACGTCGAAGTGCCGCGTCGGCACCCCGAGCGAGCAGGTGATCGGGTGCACGTCCAGGTGCACCGGCTCCGGCTCGATCCGCAGGTCCTCGATCCCGGACTCCTCCCGCGCCTCCCGCAACGCCGCTTCGACGAGCGAGGGGTCCGACTCCTCGCAGTGCCCGCCGAGCTGCAGCCACCGGCCGACCCGCGGGTGCAACGTCAGCAGCACCCGGGAACCGTCCGCGTCGAGCAGCACCGCCGAAGCCGTGATGTGCCCGGCCTCGCACGAACGCGAGCACGCGTCCTCCCGCGCCGCCAGGAACCCCAGGAACGCCTGCCGCAACGACTCCTGCGCCGCGGCAGCGGGACGCCATTTGTCCAGAGTGGACAGAGCATCGGCGTGCAGTGTCACAGTTCCACCAGTCCTTCGCCGGGCTCCAGCGGCCCGCGGTCGGGCACCGCAACCGGGTGCCCGACCGCGACGGCGCCCAGCGGCTGCCACTCCGCGCCGAGCCCCAGCACGTCCCGCACCACGTCCGCCGCGAAGATCGTCGAGCCGATCCAGCACGAGCCCAGGTCCTCCGCCGCCAGCGCGACCAGGAAACCCTGCACCGCCGCGCCGCCCGCGACCGTGAACATCGTGCGCTCGCAGGCGTTGCGCCGGTCGTCCGGATACGTGTGCGCGCCGTCGGGCACCAGTAACGGCAGGACGACCTCGGGCGCCTGGAACAGGATGTCGCCGCGGCTCACGCGCCGCGCGATCTGCTCGTCCGTGAACCCGTCGCCGCGCAGGTCCGCGCGCCACGACTCCCGCATCGCCTCCAGCAGTTTCGTGCGCAGGCCGCGGTCACGCAGCCACACGAACCGCACCGGTTTCGTGTGGTGCGGCGCCGGCGCGGTGAGCCCCGCGGCGATCGCCCGGCGCAGCGCCCCGGGATCGACCGCCTCGTCGGTGAACCGGCGAACGGACCGGCGGGCGGGCACCGCTTCACGGCGGCCCTGCGCGATCGCCTCCGTGACGCCGAGGCGGAACATGTCCTCCTCGACCGGGCGGACCAGCTTCCGGGCCGTCGAACCGTCGTCCACGAGGGACAGTCCGCGCACCACGGCGACCGGTGTCGCCTTCAGCTTGCCCTTGACCAAATCCGCCGCCGCGGCGATCTCGTCCGCCACGGCGATCTCGGTGACCTGCAGCTCGTTGCCCTGCCCGTCGACCTCACCCTCGTAGGAGTGCAGCACCTCCAGGCCCGACGAGCCGATCGCGGCGTCGGTCTGCCCGACGCGCCACGCGCGGCCCATCGTGTCCGTGATGACGACGGCGACCTCGACGCCGAGCCGTTCCCGCAGCCCGTTGCGCAACGCCAGCGCCGAAGCGTCGGGATCGGCGGGCAGCAGCGCGATCTCGCCCTTGTCCACATTGGAGGCGTCGACACCGGAAGCCGCCTGCACGATGCCGATGCGGTTCTGCGTGATGAGCGTGCGGCCGAACCGGGCCAGCACGCGCACCGCCTCCTCCTCGACGAGCCGCCGCCGCTCCGCGTCGCGCGCCTCCGGGTCCTCCGGCACCCGGACGAGCCGGCCCTCGGCCTTCGACACGATCTTGCTGGTGACCACGACGACGTCGCCGGACCGCAGCCACCGCGCCGCCGAGGCGATCGCGCCCGTCAGGTCGTCGCCGGGCCGGAACTCCGGCAGGCCCTCGACCGGCAGGACCTCCAGCCGGTCCGTGGAATGCTCAGTCAACGTCCACTCCGGACAGTTCGAGTGCCGCGCGGGCCATCGCCGCGGTGGCGTCCACGTCGGTCATCAGCAGCGGCACCGCCTGCACGGCCACCCCGGGGACGTGCACCGTCTCGCCCGACGCGACCAGCCAGCCGTCGAGCAGCCCGTCCTCCGACGTCTGCCGCGAGCCGTAGTGGCGGCCCACCGCCTCCGCCGAGGTCTCCACGCCGATGGCGGTCAGGCACGCGTCGGCCATGCCGCGCACGACCTTCCCGCCGATGATGGGGGAGATGCCCACGACACCGGCCGCGGTCTTGCGCAGGGCTTCACGCACCCCGGGCACGGCCAGCACGGTGCCGACCGACACGACGGGGTTCGACGGCGCGAACAACACGGCGTCGGCCTCGGCGATCGCTTCCAGCACGCCCGGGCCCGGTTTCGCCTCGTCCGCTCCGACCGGCACGATCGAGTGCGCGGGCAGCTCCGCGCGGTACCGCACCCACCACTCCTGGAAGTGCAGCGCCTTGCGCTGCCCGGCCTCCTCCGGGTCGTCGACCACCACGTGCGTCTCGACCCGGTCGTCGGTCATCGGGAGCAGCCGCACGCCCGGCTGCCACCGGTCGCACAGCGCCTCGGTGATCGCCGAGAGCGGGTAGCCCGCGCGCAGCATCTGGCTGCGGATCAGGTGCGTCGCGATGTCCTTGTCGCCGAGCCCGAACCAGCTCGGCTCGGCCCCGTAGGCGGCCAGCTCCTCCTTGACGACCCACGTCTCGCCGCTGTGCCCCCAGCCGCGTTCGGTGTCGACCCCGCCGCCGAGCGTGTACATGCACGTGTCGAGGTCCGGGCAGATCCGCAGCCCGTGCATCCACACGTCGTCGCCGGTGTTGACGACGGCGGTGACCTCGTGGGGTGAGTTCCCTGGACCGACCGGGGGGAGGCCGAGCGCGGCCTTGACGCCGAGCAGGAAGCGGGCGCCGCCCACCCCGCCGACTAGTACGACAACCTTCACAGGGAGCGATCCTCGCACGCTGGCACCCAGTACCGGTACCGATGGTGCTCGCGGAACCCGAGCGCCTCGTAGAGCGCCAGCGCGGGCGCGTTGTCCACCGCGACCTGGAGCACGCACTGGGTCGCGCCGCGCTCGGCGGCCCATGCGCCCGAGGCCGCCATCAGCGCCTTCGCCAGCCCCCGTCGCCGGTGCTCCGGGCGGACGGCGAGACGCGAGATGTGCAGCAGGTCACCGGTGATCGCGGCCCGCACGGCGCCCGCCGTGACTTCGGCCACGCCGTAGCCGATCTCGCCCGTCGTGAGCACGTGCCGCTGTGCCGGCGACGGCTCGCGTGCGCCCGCCGTCAGCTCCCACCAGTCGGGAGACGGCCCGGGCAGGAACTCGACCCCGTCCGCGCCCCGGCCGAGCGGCCCGAGCAGCACCGACACGAGGTGCCCGGCGGCGTGACCGGTGTTCGGCACCCAGCCCGCGGCCTCCACCGCCTGCTCGGTCTCGCTGCCCTCGACGGCGTGCACGACGGGCGGGATGCCGTGGGCGTGGGCGAAGTCACACACCCGCGCCAGGGCCTCCTCGACGGGCATGCCGGGGTCGCCGACGGCGAGCGCGCTGTTGGCGCGACCGGTGAACCCACCAGCGGCCCGAAGGCGCCAATCACCGAGTTTCTCCTCGGTGACGGCACGCCAGGCGTCGGCACACAGCAGCTCCAGGGTTCCGGTCGCGTCCATGCGGTCCATTGTGCCGACCTAAGGGTGCCCTTACCTGGGAATGGCGGGCCAGGAACGCGTAATGTCCGAGGTCGTAGCTGGATCTCATTCACACAGCAGGAGTGCGCAGTGACCTACGTGATCGCCGAGCCCTGCGTCGACGTGCTCGACAAGGCGTGCATCGACGAGTGCCCAGTCGACTGCATCTACGAGGGTGACCGGATGCTCTACATCCACCCCGACGAGTGCGTGGACTGTGGCGCCTGCGAGCCGGTGTGCCCGGTGGAAGCCATCTACTACGAGGACGACGTCCCCGACGACTGGGCGGCCTACACCAAGGCGAACGCGGACTTCTTCGAAAAGCTCGGATCCCCCGGCGGTGCCTCCAAGGTCGGCAAGACCAGCGACGACCCGCAGTGGATCAAGGACCTGCCCCCGCAGGGCGAATGACCGCACTGCCCGACTTCCCCTGGGACTCCCTCGCCGGGGCCAAGGCGACCGCGAACGCCCACCCGGGTGGCGTGGTCGACCTGTCCGTCGGCACCCCCGTCGACCCGGTCGCGCCGCGCATCCGGGAGGCGCTGGCCTCGGTGTCGGAGATCCCCGGTTACCCGCAGACCCACGGCACGCCCGAGCTGCGGGCCGCCGCGATCGACGCGCTCCGGCGGCGGCACGGCGTCACCGGCCTGGAGCCGGACGCCGTGCTGCCGACGATCGGTTCGAAGGAGCTGGTCGCCTGGCTGCCGAAGCTGCTCGGCATCGGGCCCGGGGACGCCGTGGTGATCCCGGAGCTGGCGTACCCGACGTACGAGGTCGGTGCGTTGCTGGCCGGGGCGTCGGTGCTGCGCTCGGACAGTCTCTTCGCGCTCGGGCCGCAGCGCCCGGCGATGATCTGGCTCAACTCGCCGTCCAACCCGACCGGGCGCGTGCTCGGCGTCGACCACCTGCGCAAGGTCGTCGAGTGGGCGCGCGAGCGGGACGTGCTCGTCGTGTCGGACGAGTGCTACCTCGCGCTCGGCTGGGAGGCCGAGCCGGTCTCGATCCTGCACCCGTCGGTCAGCGGCGGCAGCACGACGGGTCTGCTCGCCGTGCACTCGCTGTCCAAGTCGGCCAGCCTGGCCAGCTACCGCGCGGGGTTCGTCACGGGTGATCCGGCGGTGGTGGCGCGGCTGCTGGAGGTGCGCAAGCACGCCGGGATGATCGTGCCGCGCCCCGTGCAGGAGGCGATCACGGTCGCCCTCGCCGACGACGACGTGCTCGCGACGCAGCGGGAGCGCTACGCCCGCCGCCGCACGGTGCTGCAGAAGGCGTTGCAGGACAACGGTTTCACGATCGACCACTCCGAAGCCGGGCTCTACCTGTGGGCCTCCCGAGGCGAGGACGCCTGGGCGACGGTCAACTGGCTGGCCGAGCGCGGCATCCTGGTCGCCCCCGGCACCTTCTACGGCCCGAAGGGCGGCCAGCACGTCCGCGTCGCCCTGACCGCGACGGACGAACGCGTCGAAGCGGCCGCGGAGCGGTTGGGCAGCTAGTAGTCCTTGCCCGTGAGGCCCCGGTAGACGAACCGGGTCAGCGCCTCCGTCAAGTCCTCTTCGGACAGTCCCGGCGGGGCGAGTTCCACGAAACCGTCGACCAGTGCGTACATCAGCGCGACGCTGACCTCCGGCGGGGCTGGCAGGTCGAGGCCGGCCAGGTGGCCGATCAGATCCCGTCGCTGGACCTCGCCGAACTGGGCGAACTTCTCGGCGAAGTCCTCGTTCACCAGCGCCGCCTGCCGCATCGCCAGCATCGTCGCCGCGTTGGCGCGGTGGAAGTCCAGGTACGCCTTGACGTGCCAGCGGACCGCGTCGGGGTCGGAGAAGTCCGACTTGTGCCCCTCCGTCGCCGCGGCTTCGTCGCTGTCGGCCGAGATGTCCGCCAGCAGCGCTTCGAGCAGGTCCTCCTTGCCGCCGAAGTGGTTGTAGAAGGACCCCGCCGCGCGCCCGGCCGCCGCCGTGATGTCGGTGATCTTCGTGTTCAGGTAGCCGCGCTCGGCGAACAGCCGCTTGGCCGCCGCCTTGAGCGCCGTCTCCGTCTCGGCCGCCTTCTCGCTGCGTTTCACGGCACCTCCTTGACAGGGAACGCTAGCAGCGGGCACGCTGAATCTAAATTCAGTGAATGGAGATTCAGTCATGAACGTTCTCATCGCGGGCGGCGGTCCGACCGGGCTGACCCTGGCCATCGAGCTCGCCAGGCGGGACATCGACGTGCGAGTTGTCGACAAGGCGACCGAGTTCTTCGCGGGCTCCCGTGGCGACGGGCTGCAGCCGCGCACCCTCGAAGTGTTCGAGGACCTGGGCGTGCTCGACCACGTGCTGGCCGCCGGGTCCCTGCCCGCGCCGATCCGCGTCCACCTCGGCGGGCGGTACGTGGAGGAGCGGTGGATGGCGCCGATCCAGGAGGCGCGCCCTGACGTGCCGTACCCCAACAGCTGGATGCTGGGGCAGTCGCGGACCGAGGGGATCCTGCGTGCCCGGCTCGCCGAGTTCGGCGTGCACGTGGAGCTGAACACCGGGCTGACCGGGTTCGAGCAGGACGCCGACGGGGTGACGGCGACGCTGTCCACCGGCGAGGTCGTGCGGGCCTCGTACCTGGTGGGCGCCGATGGCGGCCGCAGTTCCGTCCGCAAGGCGCTGGGCATCGCGTTCGAGGGGGTCACCGACGAGTCGATCCGGATGCTGCTCGGCGACGTCGCGGCCGACCTCGATCCGGCCTACGGGTACTGGTTCGCGACCGAGGCCGACCCCATGTCCGGGGTGGTGATGAGCCCGCTGCCCAGCGAGGGGTTGTTCCAGTTCGGCGCGCCGCTCGGCGAGGAGGACGCGGACCCGACGCTCGAGACGTTGCAGGCCAAGCTCGACGAGCTGCGGGCGGGTGTGCGGCTGGAGAAGCTCGCGTGGTCGACGGTGTGGCGGCCGAACGTGCGCCTCGCGGAGCGGTTCCGCGTCGGCCGGGTGTTCCTCGCCGGGGACGCGGCCCACGTGCACCCGCCGACGGGCGGGCAGGGGCTCAACACCGGCGTGCAGGACGCGTACAACCTCGGCTGGAAGCTCGCCGACGGCTCACCCGAACTGCTCGACAGCTACGAAACCGAGCGGCGTGCCGTGGCGGCGCGGGTCCTGGGCGTCACCACCGAGCTGCTGCACAAGTACGTCGAAGGCAGCGAGGACGCACACGAGCGCGGCGAGAACACCCGGCAGCTGGACATCAGCTACCGCACCACCGAGGGGGTGCTGGTGCCGGGCGACCGCGCCCCGGACGCGCCGGTGAAGGACGCGGACGGCAACCCGGTCCGGCTGTTCGAGCTGTTCCGCGGCCCGCACGCGACGCGGCTCGTGTTCGGCGCGCCCGCCCCGGCGGAGCCACACGCGTACGCGGTGCTACGGCCGGGGCAGACGGCTTCGGGCACGTACGTCGTCGACACCGAAGGGCACGCCTTCGCCGCCTACGACGCCTCAGACGGGACCGAGGTCCTCGTGCGCCCGGACGGTTACGTCAGTTCGCGTGCAGAGCGGCGTTGAGCTCGACAGTCGCGCCCGCGCGCGGCACCACCTCGACGGCGCCGGTGGTCGAGTTGCGGCGGAACAGGGCGTTCGAGATGCCCGACAGCTCCCGCGCCTTGACCGACCGGCCCTCGACGGTGACCTTCGTGCCCGCCGTGATGTACAGCCCCGCCTCGACGACGGAGTCGTTGCCCAGCGAGATGCCGACCCCGCCGTTGGCGCCGATGAGGCAGCGCTCGCCGAGCGAGATGACCTCCTTGCCGCCACCGGACAGCGTGCCCATGATCGAGGCACCGCCGCCGACGTCGGTGCCGTCGCCCACGACGACCCCGGCCGAGACGCGGCCCTCGATCATCGACGCGCCCAGCGTGCCGGCGTTGAAGTTCACGAAGCCCTCGTGCATCACGGTCGTGCCGGGCGCGAGGTGCGCGCCGAGGCGCACGCGGTCCGCGTCCCCGATGCGGACACCGCCGGGCATCACGTAGTCGACCATCCGCGGGAACTTGTCGACGCTGTAGACGGTCACCGGGCCGCGGGCACGCAGCCGCAGGCGGGTGCTCTCGAAGCCCTCGACCTGGCACGGGCCGTGGTTGGTCCACACCACGTTGGCCAGCAGGCCGAAGATGCCGTCGAGGCTCTGCCCGTGCGGCTGGACCAGGCGGTGCGAGAGCAGGTGCAGGCGCAGGTAGACGTCGTGCGCGTCGGCCGGGGCGTCGGCGAGCCTGGCGATCGTGGTGCGCACGGCGACCACCTCGACACCGCGGGCGTCGTCGGGGCCCAGCAGCGCGGCGGCGTCCTCACCCAGCGCCTCGACGGCCTGCTCCCGCGAGAGGCGCTCCGTCCCCGCCTTGCCCGGGTCGCACAGCTTCGGGTGCGGGAACCAGGTGTCCAGCACGGTGCCGTCGGTCGTGACGGTCGCCAGCCCGACGCCGGAGGCGCCGGTCGTCTCGGGGTTCGGGGTCTCTTCGCTCACGGTCCACACCGTAACCGACCCCGGCTCAGCCGTTGACCAGCTGGGTGTCGACGAACTGCTTGAGGTCGCGCAGCGTGTTCGCGAGGTCCGACAACGTCGCTGAGCAGGGGGTTCCCGCGGTCAGCACGGTCTCGCAGTGCGCGCCGCGGTACGCGCCGACGTTCTTGTCGAGCTGGTCGGCGAGGCGGTTCAGCTCGGGGTGCTTGGTGCCTGCCTGCTCGCGCACCATGCCCGTCGAGCTGCCCAGCTCGGTCACGTACTTCTCGCAGCCCTTCGGCGTCTGCTTCGCGGGGGCGGTGTAGCACGTGTCGGCTGTGTACACCCGCAGCTTCGTCGCGAGCGCTTCGGGCGTGGTCGCCGAACCGGCGCCCTTAGGCGTGGGACCGGCTTCGCCGCTGCACCCGGCCAGCGCGAGCGCGAGGGCGAGAACTACCAGAGGCTTCCGCACGCTGACACCGTACGCGGGCGGGTTAGGGTCCGGGGCATGGCCTTGGACCTGTACGCCGATCCCGTCGACATCACCGCTGAGCTGGTGGACATCCCGAGCGTCTCGGGGGAGGAGGCGGCGATCGCCGACGCCGTGCAGGAGGCGCTGACCAGGCAGGCCGGGCACCTGGAGGTCGTCCGCAACGGCGACGCCGTGCTCGCGCGCACGCACCTCGGCCGCCCGTCGCGTGTCATCCTCGCCGGGCACCTCGACACCGTGCCGGTCAACCAGAACCTGCCGCTGCGCCGCGATGGCGACACCCTGCACGGCCTCGGCACGGTCGACATGAAGGGCGGTGACGCGGTCTTCCTGAGCCTGGCCGCGAAGGTGCGCGAGCCGCGTCACGACGTCACCTTCGTCTTCTACGACTGCGAGGAGGTCGAGGCGGTCCGCAACGGCCTCGGCCGCATCGAGCGCGAGCTGCCCGACTGGCTGCGGGCCGACCTGGCGATCGTCGGCGAGCCGTCGAACGCGGTCGTCGAGGCGGGCTGCCAGGGCACCATGCGCGTGGAGCTGCGCACCGAAGGCCGTCGCGCCCACACCGCCCGCGCGTGGATGGGGGTCAACGCGATCCACGCGCTCGGCGAGCCGCTGCGGCGGCTGGAGGCGTACCAGGCGCGGGAGGTGGAGATCGACGGGCTGCGGTACCGGGAGGGGCTGCAGGCGGTGCGGATCTCCGGTGGCGTGGCGGGCAACGTCGTGCCGGACGAGGCGGTGCTCGCGGTGAACTTCCGGTTCGCGCCGGACCGCACGCCCGAACAGGCGGAGGCACACGTGCGCGAGGTGTTCGACGGGTTCGACGTGTCCGTCGTGGACTCCTCACCAGGTGCGTTGCCCGGGTTGTCGGCGCCGGCGGCGGCGGAGCTGGTGCGCGCGGCGGGCGGGCAGGCGGCCGCGAAGCTGGGCTGGACCGACGTGGCGCGCTTCGCCGCGCTGGGCATGCCCGCGGTGAACTTCGGCCCCGGCGACCCGACGCTCGCGCACACGCGTGAAGAGTTCGTTCACGCGGCGGAAATCAGGCAGGTGGCCAGCGTGCTGCGCGAGTTTCTGTCTCCCGGATAGGCTCGCGAAGGTGACAGTGGACGAAAGCACCGACTACCCGGAGCACCCCCGCGAGAAGCACCGCGGACCGGTCGTGCTGCGGCGGGACAGCCGGCACGAGGACAGCACCACCGACCAGCGGCTGCTCGACGCGCGGGGGCCGAGCGACTGGGTGCACACCGACCCGTGGCGGGTGCTGCGCATCCAGGCCGAGTTCGTCGAGGGCTTCGGCGCGCTCGCCGAGGTGCCGCGCGCGGTGACCGTGTTCGGCTCCGCCCGCACCCCGCGCGACCACCCCGAGTACGAGCTGGGCCGCAAGATCGGTGCGGCGCTCGCGCACGCCGGGTTCGCGGCGATCACCGGCGGCGGGCCGGGGTCGATGGAGGCGGTCAACCGCGGTGCCTCCGAGGCGGGCGGGCTGTCCATCGGGCTGGGCATCGAGCTGCCGTTCGAGCAGGGCCTCAACCCGTGGGTGGACCTCGGGGTGAACTTCCGGTACTTCTTCACCCGCAAGACGATGTTCATCAAGTACGCGCAGGCGTTCATCTGCCTGCCCGGCGGGTTCGGCACGCTCGACGAGCTGTTCGAAGCGCTGACACTGGTGCAGACCAAGAAGGTCACGAAGTTCCCGGTCGTCCTGTTCGGACGGTCGTACTGGGGCGGGCTCTACGACTGGGTCAAGAGCACCGTGTACGGCGAGGGCAAGATCGGCGAGAAGGACCTCGCGCTGCTGCACGTCACCGACGACATCGACGACGCGGTGCGCGTCGTGCTGGAGTCGTACAAGGCTTGGGAGGACACGCACTAGTGCGCCGGATCTGCGTTTTCTGCGGTTCGTCCACGGGCCGGGACCCGGTGTACGCCGAGCAGGCCGCCGCGCTCGGCAAGCTGCTGGCGGAGCGCGGCATCGGGCTCGTCTACGGCGGGGCGAGCGTCGGCATCATGGGCATCGTCGCCGACGCGGCGCTGGCCGCCGGCGGTGAGGTCTTCGGTGTCATCCCGCAGCACCTGAAGCGGGTCGAGATCGCGCACGCGGGCCTCACGGAACTGCACGTGACCGCCGACATGCACGAGCGCAAGGCGAAGATGGCCGAGCTGTCCGACGGCTTCCTCGCGCTGCCCGGTGGTGCGGGCACACTGGAGGAGCTGGCGGAGATCTGGACGTGGGCGCAGCTCGGCCTGCACGCGAAGCCGCTCGGGCTCGTGGACGTCGCCGGGTACTACCGCCCGCTGCGCGAGTTCGCCGACCACATGGTCGCGGAGGGCTTCCTCCGGCAGGAGCACCGCGACCTGCTGTTCGTCGACTCGGACCCAGCCGCGCTGCTGGACGCCTTCGCGGAGTACGAGGCGCCCGACGTGGCGAAGTGGCTCAGGTAGGGACGGTCCGGACCTCGACACCGGGCAGCTCGTCGAAGCGCGCCGCGAGGTCGGTGGTCACCAGGACTCGCCCCGCCGCCCTCGCGATGGCGGCGATCATCAGGTCCAGCGGCCCGCGTTCGTGACCCGTGCGCCACGTGTGATCGAGCAACTCCGCATGGATCGTCGCGGTGTGTTCGTCGTAAGGGATCACGGGCATGGTCCCTCCGCACAGGGGCGAACGGCGCTGATCAGGACACGACCGCATCGCGATCCGCTTTCCCTTGGGCCGGACCACGATGGTCTCGCCCCGCTCGACCGCGTCCAGCAGCTCGGAGAAGTGCCGCGAAGCCCCGGCACTCACGCCGCTTCGCCGGGCCGCTTGTGGTAGCGGTCCACGTACTCCAGCTCCGACAGCTCCAGGATCGCGTACATGATCTCGTCCGTCACCGCCCTGCGGATGGCGGGCGAGTTCTCCATGCCCGCGTACCGCGAGAAGTCGAGCGGCTTGCCGAACCGGACGCACACCTTCGCCAGCCGGGGGACCTTCTTGCCGATCGGCAGCATCTTCTCCGTGCCGGTCAGCGCCACGGGCACCACCTTCGCGCCCGTGGTCAGTGCCAGCGCCCCGACGCCGGTGTGCCCGCGGTGCACGCGCCCGTCCAGTGACCGGGTGCCCTCGGGGTAGATGCCGAACGCGCCGCCCGCCTCCAGCACCTTGCGCGCCGCCTCCAGCGCCGCCATCCCGGCCGCCGCGTTGCCGCGCTCGACCGGTACGTAGTTCAGCCCGCGGAGGAAGCCGGCGACCAGCCGCGCCTTGGGACTTCTGCCGGTGAAGTACTCGGCCTTCCCGAGGAACGACACCGGGCGCGGCGCGACGATCGGGATGACGAACGTGTCCACCGCCGCCCGGTGGTTCGACGCCAGGATCACGGGCCCCGTCAGCGGGACGTTCTCCGCTCCGTGGACCTCGGGCCGGTACACCAGCCGGGCCAGCGGTGCCAGCACCAGCCGGATCAACAGCTGCAACAAGACTCCTCCAGACCTCTACCTCCCCAGGATGACATCCCGGCGGCCCCGATTCCCAGTCGCTCCGGACACCGCGGCCGCCGGTGTGCCACGATCGACCCGTGACGACCGCGCTCATCTACCTCGTTGTCATGCTGCTCGTCGCCGCGGTGGTGTTCCTGCTGGCCGCCGTGGTGTTCGGGCGCGGCGAGGAGCTGGCCCCCCTGCCGCCGGGCAGCTCACCCACCCGGCTGCCGGTCCGCGACATCACCGGCGAGGACGTGCGGGCGGTGAAGTTCCAGCTGGTCCTGCGCGGGTACAAGATGTCCGAAGTGGACTGGGTGGTGCGCAGGCTCGGCGCCGAGATCGACACGCTGCGTGACCGGATCGCCGAGCTGGAAGCGCAGCGCGCGGGACAGTCCTGATGTCCGACCTCGTCTTCTCCGTCGACGTCGCCGCCCCCGCAGGGACCACCTGGCTCGCGCTCACCGACTGGACGCGGCAGGGCGAGTGGATGCTCGGCACCGACGTGCGCGTCGTGTCGGGTGACGGGCGCAGCGTCGGGTCGCGGCTCGCCGCGTTCACCGGCGTCAAGGGGATCGGCTTCACCGACCTGATGGAGATCACCACGTGGGAACCGCCGCTGCGGTGCACCGTGCGGCACCTCGGTTCGGTCGTCCGCGGCAGCGGGGCCTTCCACGTGCAGCCGCGCGGGCCGCAGTCCTCCACGTGCGTCTGGACCGAGAGCCTCGACATCCCCTTCGGGCTGCTCGGCAGGCTCGGCTGGCCGGTCGTGCGGCCGGCGTTCGGGATCGGGGTGCACCGCTCGCTGAAGCGGTTCGCCGAGTTCGCCGCCGACTACACGATGGGGGTGCCGTGACCGCCGCACCGGGTGAGGACGGCGTGTTCCGGTGTCCGTGGGGCAACAGCGCCCCCGAATACGTCGTCTACCACGACACCGAATGGGGGGTGGAGCTGCACGGCGACGACGCCCTGTACGAGCGGCTCTGCCTCGAAGCGTTCCAGTCCGGGCTGTCCTGGATCACCGTGCTGCGCAAGCGCGAGGCGTTCCGCCGGGCCTTCGAGGGGTTCGTGCCCGAGAAGGTGGCCGCGTTCGGTGAGGACGACGTCGCGCGCCTGCTCGCCGACCCCGGGATCATCCGGAACCGGGCGAAGATCCAGGCGGCGATCACCAACGCCCGTGCCGTCGCCGGGCTGGACCGGCCGCTCGACGAGCTGCTGTGGTCCTTCGCCCCGGCCGGGCCCCGGCAGCGCCCGGAAACCATGGCCGACGTCCCGGCGATCACGCCGGAGTCGACGGCCATGGCCCGTGAGCTGAAGAAACGCGGCTTCGCGTTCGTCGGCCCCACCACCTGCTACGCGCTGATGCAGGCCACGGGCATGGTCGACGACCACCTCACCGGCTGCTTCCGCGCCGCCTGACCCGTCACTTGCCCTGGAAGACGGGCTTGCGCTTGGCGACGAACGCCTCGACCGCCTCGCGGTGGTCGGCCGTGGCGCCGAGCGCGGTCTGCGCGGCGTCCTCGGCGGCGAGCGCCTCCTCCAGCGTGCTCTCCGCGGCGGTGGTCAGCACCTCCTTGATCTTGGCGTAGCTGACCGTCGGCCCGGCGGCGAGTTTCGCCGCGACGGCGTGCGCCCGATCCGCCAGCTCCTCGTCCGGCACCACCTCGCCGACCAGTCCCAGCCGCAACGCCTCGTCCGCCTCGACGGTCCGCGCGAGCAGCATCAGCTCGGCCGCGCGGCCGTAGCCGACGAGCCGCTGCAACGTCCACGACGCACCCGAGTCGGGGCCGAGCCCGACGTTCGCGAACGCCATCAGGAAGTTGGCCGAGCTTGCCGCGATCCGCAGGTCGGAGGCGTAGGCGAAGGCCGCGCCCGCCCCCGCGGCCGGCCCGTTGACGGCCGCGACGACCGGCTTCGGCATGTCCACGATGGCGCGGACGATGGGGTTGTAGTGCTCGGCGACGGTGCGCAGCGGCGCGTCGTCGCCCGACTGCAGCAGGCCCACGTGCTCCTTCAGGTCCTGCCCAGCGCAGAACGCCTTCCCGGCGCCGGTGAGCACGACTGCGCGCACCTCCGGCGCGGCCGCGGCCTCGCGCAGCGCCGTGAGCAGGCGCTCCTTGAGCTCGACGGTGAGCGAGTTGTAGGCCTTCGGCCGGTTGAGCGTCAGGGTGCGCACACCGTCGGCGTCGGCGGTCAGCAGCACTTCTTCGGTCGTCACGGGTCTCCTCCTGGCAGCAAAGCCTGTTCGCGCGGCACGGAGGCCGCATACCAGCACCTATGCAAACACGAAAAGATCGGTCCGCGTTCGCACGCCCGCGTTGATGAGGGAGAATGACACCGACACCCGGTTGGCTCAGACAAGCGCGACCCGGGCGCGCCGGTTGAGACGGAGGGAGCACGCTATGGCGGCCATGAAGCCCCGGACCGGAGATGGTCCCCTCGAGGTGACTAAGGAGGGGCGGGGCCTCGTGATGCGCGTGCCGCTGGAGGGCGGCGGGCGACTCGTCGTCGAACTGTCGGCCGAGGAGGCCAAGGACCTGGGCGTCGCCCTGCAGGAAGCCACCAGCTAGTACCCGTCTCACCTCCTCCTCTTCCCCGCCGGCTGACGAGTGGTCAGCCGGTCTTTCGCCGTCCCCTCCGGAGGCCTTCTTGCCGCGCTTTCCCCTGCCGCCCGTGCCCAGTCCCCTGATCGACGTCGAGCTCTCCGGGTCGCCGCGCCGAGGCGTGCCGACCGCGGTCGTCGACACCGGCAAGGCCGGGGACGTGCGTGACGCCGACGGCGAGTTCCGCTGGCTCGTCGGCGTGGGGGAGGGCTCGGCGAAGGACTGGCGCACGGCCGGCGCCGCGCTGGTGCGCGCGGCGCGGGCCGACGGCGAGAAGCCGGCCCGGGACGTGCAGGTCCAGCTGGCGCCGGACGCGCGCGTGCCCGAGTTCGTGCTCGGCGCGCTGCTGGGGGGTTACCAGTTCAAGGTCAGCGCGGACACGCGCCCCGGCCTGCGGACGCTGCGGTTGATCACGGCTTCGGCTGACCAGGATGCCGTCGCCCGTGTCCGCGAGCTGGCCGCCGCGACGGCGCTCGCCCGCGACCTGGCGAACACCCCGTCCAACATCAAGAACCCGGCCTGGCTCGCCGAGACGGCCGAGCGGGTCGTGACCGGCGCCCCCGGCGTGCGGGCGACGATCCGTGACGAGGCCTGGCTCGCCGAGCAGGGCTTCGGCGGGGTGCTCGCCGTCGGCGGCGGCTCCGCCAGCCCGCCCCGGCTCATCGAGCTGACCTACCGGCCGCGCGGCGCTGCGAAGCACCTGCTGTTCGTCGGCAAGGGCATCACGTTCGACACTGGCGGCCTGTCCATCAAGCCCGCCGAGGGCATGCACCTCATGCGCACCGACATGGCGGGCGGGGCCGCGGTGATCGCCGCGCTGCGGGCGATCGCCACCCTGCGGCTCGACGTGCGCGTGACCGCGCTCGTGCCCGCGGCGGAGAACCACGTGTCCGGCGGCTCCTACCGGCCGGGCGACGTCGTCCGCCACTACGGCGGGAAGACCACCGAGGTCGGCAACACCGACGCCGAAGGCCGCATGGTCCTCGCGGACGCCCTCGTCTACGGCATCCGCCGGTTCCGCCCGGACGCCGTCGTCGACGTGGCGACGCTGACCGGCGCCATGAAGGTCGCGCTCGGCGTGCGCACCGGCGGTCTGTTCGCCACGGACGACGAGCTCGCGAAGCGGCTCGCGGAGGCCGGGGAGCGCACGGGCGAGGCGTTCTGGCGGATGCCGCTGCTCGAAGCGCACGCCGAAGCCGTCCGCGGCGAGCTCGGCGACGTCAAGCAGGCTCCCGGCGGTCCCGGTGGCATCACGGCCGCGTTGTTCCTGCGGGAGTTCGTCGACGGCGTGCCGTGGGCGCACCTCGACATCGCGGGGCCGGCCCGTGCCGACAAGACGTACGCCGAGGTGGTGCCGGGTGCGACCGGGTTCGCCGCCCGCACGCTGGTGGAGCTGGCCGCCTCCTACGCCTGAGCCCGCACGTGGTCCCGGAACAGCCGGACCGCGGGCGTGAAGCGCTCCGCCGCGGGCCACGTTAGGCAGATGGTGCGGCTGACCTTCGGCGAAAGCGGGATCTCGACGACCCCGGCCGGCGGTTCGAGGCCGAACCGCGGTAGCAGCGCGACACCCAGCCCGGCCGCGACGAGGCCGCGCACGGTGTCGGACTCCTGCCCCTCGAACGCGATCCTCGGCTCGAACCCCGCTTCGGCACACAGGGCGTCGGTGATCTGCCGGAGCCCGTAGCCGTGTTCGAGGGTCACGAACTGCTCCTCGGCGAGCTCGCCGAACCGGATGCGTGAACGCCCGGCGAGGCGGTGTCCCTCGGGGACGGACAGCAGCAGGTCCTGCTCGGCGAGCGCGACCGAGGCCAGTGCGGGGTCGTCCGGGACCGGGGCGACGAGCGCGAGGTCGAGCTCGCCCGCGGCGAGCCGGTCGAGGATGTGCTGGCGTGAGCCCTGCACGAGCGTGAACCGGACGTTCGGGTAGCGCTCGCGGAAGCCCCGCACGAACTTCGGCACCAGCGAGCGGCCGAGCAGGTGCAGGAAGCCGAGCACGACGTGCCCCCGGTCCGGCTCGACTTCTTCGCGCGCCTGCCGCGCCCCGGCCTCGACGGTCGCGAGCGCGCGGGCGGCGGTGTCCGCCAGGATCGTGCCCGCCCTGGTCAGGCGGATGCCGCGGCCGGCGGGTTCGGTGAGCGGCGCGCCGAGGGCGTCGGCGAGTGCGGCGAGGCGGCGGCTCACCGTGGGCTGGGGGATGCCGAGCAGGTCGGCCGCGCGCGTGATGTTGCCCGTTTCACGCAGGGCCGACAGCAGGGCCAGGTGCGGGGCCAGCGCGGTGACGAGCCGCTGGTCAGCGGACGGTGACGCGAATTCATTCGGCACGGTATCGATACTGCCACTTGAACGTATTAGACGTATTGATTAGGAGTGCTTAGCGTCGACGGGGTGACCGCCGCTGACCTCGCCGTTTCCGCCCCTGCCGAGACCCGGCGCGTCAAGACGGCCGTCGCCGCCGCCGGGATCTCGTCCTTCGCACTGCTGTACGCGCCGCAACCCGTGTTGCCACAGCTCGCCGCGCAGTACCACCTGGACCCGGGTTCGGCGTCGCTCGCGGTCAGCGTCGCGACGGGGGCGCTGGCGCTCTCGGTGCTGCCGATCGCGGCGTTGTCGGAGATCGTGGGGCGGCGGCCGGTGATCCTGACCTCGGTGATCGCGTCGGCGGTGCTCGGCCTGCTGCTGCCGCTCGCGCCGTCGTACGGGGTGCTGCTGGTGCTGCGGGCGCTGCAGGGGATCGCGATCGCGGGGTTCCCGGGCGTCGCCGCGGCCTACCTCGTCGAGCAGCTGGGGAAGAAGGGCGTGGCGGCGGCCGTCGGGGCGATGATCGCGGGCAACACCGTGGGCGGCATGCTCGGCAGGCTCGCGGCGGGCTTCAGCGCGGAGGCGTTCGGGTACCACGGGGCGCTCACGGTGGTCGGCGGGCTGGGGCTGGTTTTCACGGTGCTGACGGTGCTTTCGCTGCCGCCGGCCACGCGGGCGCGTTCACGGTCTTCGCTGGGGCGGCAGCTGCGCGGGGTGCTCGCGGGGGTCGCCGCGGCGCTGGGGAAGCCGATCCTGCTGGCGCAGTACGCGGTGGCGTTGCTGGCGATGGGCTCGTTCGTGGCGTTGTACAACGCGGCGGGGTTCCGGCTGACGGGTGCGCCGCTGGACCTGTCGCCCGCGATCGCGTCGCTGGTGTTCCTGGCTTACGCGATGGGATCCGTGTCGTCGGCGACGGTGGGCAGGCTGGTCGGGCGGTTCGGGCGGGTGCGTTCGGCGGTGGGGGCGCTGCTCGTCACGGCGGCCGGGGTGCTGCTCACGTTGCCGGATTCGCTGGTGGTCGTGGTGCTGGGGTTCGTGGTGCTGACGGGCGGTTTCTTCGCGGCACACGCCGTGGCGAACAGCTGGGCCGCGGCGGAGGCGCCGGAGGGCGCGAGGGGCCAGGCGTCGGGGACGTACACGCTGTCGTACTACCTGGGCAGCAGCGTGGGCGGCACGGTGGGCAGCGTGATCTACGCGAAGGCCGGCTGGCCGTGGCTGGTCGCCGCGACGGTCTGCTGGCTGCTGCTCGCGGTGGCGACGGTGGCGGTGACGGCGCGGCGGGGTGCGGCGATGTGAGTTGTGGCGGCGGTCGGCCGCGGGGTGGTTGGCCGCCGCGGGTGGCGGCTGGAGGCGGCGCGTTGTGGCGATGGCCGTCGGTGGCGGCCGGGGGTGGCGGTCGAGGGTTGGACGTCGGCGCGGGGCGCCGGGCGGCGGGCGAGGGTTGGAGGTTGGCGCGGGGCGGCGGTGCGGGCCGCGGGGCGGGCGGAGGGGGCGTTGTGGCGGTTGGCCGCCAGGTGGCCGGTGGCGGCCGAGGGTTGGAGGTTGCGCGGGGCGGCTGGGCGCGGAGCGCTGCAGGGTGGGTGAGCAGCGGCGGCGGTCGGCGTTAGGCGGGGGCGGGCGCTGGCGGGGCAGCCCCCGCGGCGGGAACCGCGGAGCGGAGGCCGCCGGTAGGCGCGGCCGGGCGCTGGGCCGGGCGGAGGGGCGAGGCGGGGCCGGGTGAGGGGCGAGGCGGGGCCGGGTGAGGGGCGAGGCGGGGCTGGGCGGCAGGTGTGCGGCGGGACGCTGCCCGCCGTGCTGCGGGAGGCGATGCGGTGGGAGCCGGTGAGGGGCGCGGCTGAGCGCGGCCGTTCTCCGGGCGCGCCGGAGGTCCGAACGTCGCGGTGAATCGCGGTGGGGCGCGCAGCGGGCGCGGCCCGTGCGAAGCGCTGACGCCGCTGCCCGCCGGTCCCCGGAGGCAGCCACGGTCCCCGGGGCAGCCGTTCCCGAAGGCAGGCCACCCCGGGCCGTCCCGTCGTCAGCTGCCTGTCGGGAGGAGCACCGGGCGTGGTGCGTTCCGGGGCGAGGCCAGCGGCGGGAGGGCGACGAGCACCGGCGCGTCCCACTCCGGGGCCACGTCCAGCCACACCTCGCGGTGGTGCACCGGGCGGCACGGCGTGACGTGCACCGGCTCCCGCGCCGCCCCCGAGATGCCTCGGCGGGGGACCAGCTGCGCGACCGGGCCGTCACGCGCGGGCAGCGCCGAAGCGAGCAGCCAGTAGGCCCCAGGCGGCACGTCGACCAGCAGGAAATCGCCCGTTTCGCCCAGGAGTGTGCCGCACACCGGGAAACCCCGTGCGGTCCGCTTGTGGAACAGCCCGACGTAGACCGACGCCGTGCCGACCGCCGCCTGCGCGGCCGCGCTCAGCCGCACCGTGCCGGTGACCGTGCCGCCACCTCGAGCGGTTCCGGGGACGATCAACGGCTGTGGCGGATCGTCCACCAGGACGTCCGGCAGCTGCCGGAACCGCGCCGGCGACTGCCCGACCGCCGCCGTGAAGCGCGTCGTGAACGTGCCCACCGACGAGAAACCCACCTCGTGGCAGATGTCGACCACGCGCTCGTCCGTGGCCAGCAACAACTGCTTCGCCCGCTGGAACCGGTGCGCCGCCAGGAACTGCCCCGGCGGCTGCCCGTGCGCCCGCTCGAAGGCCCGCGCCAGGTGGAACGGGCTGTAGCTGACGTGGTCGGCCACGTCACCCAGCGTGACCGCCTCCGTGCACCGCCCGGCGAGGAACCGGGCCGCCTCGACCACCGCTTCCCGCACCGCACCTCCTCCTTCCCGTGACGTGCGCCACGGTAGCCGAGGGGTACGACAAAATCAGGCGCGCACGGCCGCGACCAGCAGCCCGGCACCGACGGGCAGCAACGCGGGCACGAGCCGCTCGTCCTCGCGCAAGGCCCTGGCGAGCTCGCGGGCCGCCAGCACACCCGGATCACGGCGGGCCGGGTCCGCCCGCGGCGCCAGCACCCCGTGGAACGCGATGACCCCGCCCGGCCGCAGCAGGTGCACGCCGTGCTCGTAGTAGCTCGGGTACTCCGCCCTCGCCGCGTCGACGAACACCAGGTCGTACCCGCCGCTGGTGAGCCTGGGCAGCACGTCGAGCGCGCGCCCCATGATCAGCCGCGTGCGCCCCGGCGGGAACCCGGCCTCAGCGAACGTCTTCCGCGCGACCCGGTGGTACTCCGGTTCAAGGTCGATGGACGTCAGCACACCCTCCGGCGCCATGCCCCGCAGCAGGTACAGCCCGCTGATCCCCGTGCCGGTGCCGATCTCGACCACCGCGCGCGCCCGCAGGCTCGCCGCCAGGAAGCACAGTGTGGCGCCGGCCGCGGCGTCGAGCGCGCCGCAGCCCAGGTCCTCCGCGCGCAGGCGGGCGGTCAGCAGGACGTCGTCGTCGGGCAGGTAGCTCGCGGCGAAGTCGGTGACGCCGGCGTGCGTCTCGGAGGTCACGCGGGAAAGGTTAGCGCTGGTCGTCGCCAAATTCGTGCAAGACGTGCACACTTCTCTCAGGTGCCTCTCAGTCGGATCTCACTAGACGCATAAGGAGACCCGGCAAGCTCGGGTCTAACAGTTGGGAACACGGCGTGGCCGGACCACGTTGGACCGAGCAGTAGGGAGAACTGCCTGATGGAGGTGCCTTCCCCGCCGATGCAGAAGAGCCCGATGAACGAGCAGCTCGCGACCGAGGGGCGGCCGGTGACGGTCGACGAGGCCGCGTGGACGCCGCCGTCCTGGGACGAGGTGGTGCGGGAACACGCCGACCGGGTCTACCGGCTCGCGTACCGCCTGACCGGCAACACCCACGACGCCGAGGACCTCACCCAGGAGACCTTCATCCGGGTCTTCCGGTCACTGGCCTCCTACAAGCCAGGCACCTTCGAGGGCTGGCTGCACCGCATCACCACGAACCTCTTCCTCGACATGGCGCGCCGCCGCTCGCGGGTGCGCATGGAGGGGCTGCCCGAGGACACCGACCGGATCGTCGGCGACGACCCGAGCCCGGAGCAGGTCTACAGCGACTCGCACCTCGACCCGGACCTGCAGGCCGCGCTCGACGAGCTGCCGCCGGAGTTCCGCGCCGCGGTGGTGCTGTGCGACGTCGAAGGACTGTCCTACGAGGAGATCGGCGCCACGCTCGGCGTTAAGCTGGGCACGGTGCGCAGCCGCATCCACCGCGGCAGGCAGGCGCTGCGCGCCTCGCTCGAACGGCGGCGTGCGCTGAAGGAGGATTCCGTGGAGGCTTCCGCATGACCGATCTGCGAGGCCGGGGTCTGCTTCCCGAGTCGCATCTGCTTCCCGACGCGGTCGTCGCCTTCGTCGACGGTGAGCTGTCGCTGGGTGCACGGGACCGCGCCGCTTCGCACATCGCCGGGTGCCCGTGCTGCGCCGCGGAGGTGGCGGCGCAACGGCAGGCCCGCGCCGCGGTGAAACGCGCCGGGGCCCCCAGCATGTCGGCCGGTTTCCTGGCGAGCCTGCGGGCGATCCCGGAGCACACCGACCTGCCGACGTCACCGGACAACCTCGCGGTCAGCGAGGACGGGCAGCTGGTCGCGATCCAGCGGCCCGACCGCGTCGCCGGGCTGCGGCACATGCCGTCCGTGCTCGGTTCGTCCCAGCCGCTCGGTTCGAGCACGGCGCTGGGCCACGGTTCCGCGGTGCTCAACTCGCACCGGTCCAGCTCCGTCCGCAAGCGCGCCGCGCAGGGCGCCGGCGTCGTCGTGTCGGGCATCGTGCTGAGCGCGCTCGCGATCGTCGCGACCTCCGGTGGCGGCAGCGAGCCGGTCACGCCGCAGCCGGCGGGCACGCCGGGCGTGCTGCGGGCCCAGTTCGGCGGCCAGCCGCCGGCGCCGACCAGCACCACCACGACCACGCCGAGCACGACCACCCCGGTCGCGCCGGGGCGCTGACGCTCGTTTCACCGTACTGGCGAGACCATGTGGCGTAGGGTTCCGCCGAGCCCGCGAAGTCCGTCCAGCCCCGGGGAACGATGAGTCAGCCCACCATGCCAGAGGAGAACCCCGGCGAGTCCAGGCTCGCCCCGAAACCCCTGGACCGTCCCCCGGTCGACCCCGAGCAGGCCGCCGCGTTCGGCAGGCCGCGGGGGGTGGACGGCGCTTTCGACAAGCTCTACGTGCCGAACGGGCGCAGCTCCGCGCCGATCATCACCAAACCGCCCGCGCCCGAGTCGCTCGCCGAGGCGTTCGGACGGCCGCCCGGTGCCGAGGACGTGCTGCTGCAGCGACCGGCGACCGGGACGGGCAGCCCGAACGAGGGGGCCGAGCCGCCGCTGTGGGCCGAGAAGGCGGACCCGTGGCGCGATCCCGGTGCCCCCGCCGTGCTCGGCGGCCCGGCGCTGGAAGCCGAGGACGAGAAGAACGGTGAGGAACGGCCGCGGGGTGCGCTGCTCTCCCTGCCCGAGGTGCTGTTCGGCCGCCGGGTCAAGCCCGTCGCGCTGGGCCTGCTCGGCGTCATCTGCCTGCTGATCGGCGCGGTGGGCGGCGTCGTCGGCTGGGGCATCGCGCGCACCGGCAACTCCCTCACCGGCACCGCCACGATCTCCGAGGCGGAGGCGGGCAAGGAGCGGGCGCCCGGGTCCATCGCCGACATCGCGGCCCGCGTGTCGCCCGCGGTGATCTCCATCGAGGTCAAGTCGGGGGACACGGGCAGCGTCGGCTCGGGCGTGATGATCGACCCGCAGGGCTACGCCATCACCAACAACCACGTCATCTCGCTGGCCACCAGCGACCCGCAGGCCAAGATCACCGCCGTGTTCACCGACGGCACCCGCACCGAGGCCAAGGTCGTGGGCACCGACCCGAAGACCGACCTCGCGGTGATCAAGGTGGCGGTGCGCAACCCCGTGGTGATCCAGATCGGCAAGTCGGCCGACCTGGAGCCGGGTGACTCCGTGATCGCCGTCGGCTCCCCGCTCGGCCTGCAGAACACCGTGACCGCGGGCATCGTCAGCGCGCTGCACCGGCCCATCACGGCGCAGGGCGAGAACGGCGAACCGCCGGTCACCTACGACGCCATCCAGACCGACGCGCCCATCAACCGCGGCAACTCCGGCGGGGCGCTCGTCGACTCCACGGGCGCGCTGGTCGGCATCAACTCGTCGATCCGCACCGACAGCGGCGAGGCCGGGCAGGGCGGCAGCATCGGCATCGGGTTCGCCATCCCCGCCGACGACGCGATGAAGATCGCGAAGGTGCTCATCAGCAACGGTCAGGTCAAGCACGCCGACATCGGCGTCAACGCGGCCTCGGTCTCGGCGGACACGTCGGAGGGCGCGCAGGTGCTCAACGTCGCGGACGGCGGGCCCGCCGCGCGGGCCGGTATCGCCGAGGGCGACGTGATCACGAAGGTCGGCGACCGGCTCGTGCGCAATGCCGCCGAACTCACGGTCGCCGTGCGTGCGCACAACGCGGGCGAGGTCGTCCCCGTTCAGGTGGTCCGGCAGGGGAGACCTCTTGTCGTCGACGTAACCCTGGGTTCCGATTAGCGGGGTACGCTGAGCCCGCAAGGGTCACGAGGAGGTTCGCTGATGTTCGAAAGTGTGGGCTGGGGCGAGATTCTCGTGCTCATCGTGGCCGGGCTGTTCATCCTGGGCCCCGAACGGCTGCCGGAGGCGGCCTCGTGGCTGGCGAAGGGTGTGCGGAAGGTGCGCGAGTTCGCCACCGGCGCGCGGCAGCAGCTGCGGGACGAGATGGGCCCCGAGTTCGAGGAGTTCCGCAAGCCGCTGGAGGACCTGCGGCAGCTGCGCAACTTCGACCCGCGCCGCGCGATCACGAACCACCTCTTCGACGGCGACCCCGATCCGCTGGGGTTGAACGGGATGAGCGGCGGGAGCACGAAGCCGAACGGGTATCCGGCGGTTTCGGGTAAGGCCGAGGAGTCGTTGAAGCCGGGGGAGAAGCCTCCGGTGGATCCGGATGCTACTTGATCTTTGGTTTCGTTTAGGGATGTTTGACGGGTTGGTGGGCGGTGCCGGTCGCCGTGCGGGCTGCCGGTTTACCGCCCTTCGTGCCCGATCGTCTTACGCCCGGGCGGCCGAGTAAAGGGCGCCTTCGGCGTCGCTGCGCGATGGCTTCGCCTCACCCTTGACTCGGCCGCCCGGGCGCAAAGCGGGCTGGGGACGAAGGGCCCGGGGGGCCTAACGGCGTTGCCGTTGGCCGCTGGCGCGGCCTCGGCATGCAGGTGGGCGGGTGGCGCCATTGGCCGCTGGCGCGGCCTCGGCATGCAGGTGGGCGGGTGGCGCCATTGGCCGCTGGCGCGGCCCCGGCATGCAGGTGGGCGGGTGGCGCCATTGGCCGCTGGCGCGGCCCCGGCATACAGGTGGGCGGGTGGCGCCATTGGCCGCCCTGGCGGGCGGCCTCGGCAATCTGGCGGCTAACTACCGGCCTTTTGGTGTCACGTTCAGCATCATGCCTGCCAGGCCGCGTGCCCTGACGGAGAGTTGCTTCGCGACGTCCTTGAGGACCTGGGCGGCCGGGGCTTCCGGCTCGGCCAGGACGATGGGGGTGCCCGCATCGCCCTGTTCGCGGAGGCGGGGGTCGAGCGGGACCTGGCCCAGCAGCGGGACCTTGGCGCCCGTCGACTTGGAGAGGGAGTCCGCGACCGTCTGGCCGCCGCCGGAGCCGAAGATCTCCATGCGGGTGCCGTCCGGGGTTTCGAGCCACGACATGTTCTCGATGACGCCCGCCAGGCGCTGCCGGGTCTGCATCGCGATCGCGCCGGCGCGTTCGGCGACCTCGGCCGCCGCCTGCTGCGGGGTCGTCACCACGAGGATTTCGGCGTTCGGGATCAGCTGCGCGACCGAGATCGCGATGTCACCCGTGCCGGGCGGCAGGTCCAGCAGCAGGACGTCCAGGTCACCCCAGAACACGTCCGCCAGGAACTGCTGCAGCGCGCGGTGCAGCATCGGCCCGCGCCAGACCACCGGGGTGTTGCCGGGGGTGAACATGCCGATCGAGATGACCTTCACGCCGTGCGCCTGCGGCGGCATGATCATCGTGTCGACCTTGGTCGGCTTCTCGGTCGCGCCCAGCATGCGCGGCACCGAATGGCCGTAGATGTCCGCGTCGACCACGCCGACCGACAGGCCGCGCTCCGCCATCGCGACCGCGAGGTTCACCGTCACGCTCGACTTGCCCACCCCGCCCTTGCCGGACGCGACGCAGTACACCCGCGTCAGCGAGCCCGGCTGCGCGAACGGGATCACCGGCTCCGCCGCGTCGCCCCGCAGGGACTTCCGCAGCTCGGTCCGCTGCTCGTCGCTCATGACGTCGAGTTCGACCCGCACGTCCCGCACCCCGTCGAGCTTGCCGACGGCCTTCGTCGTGTCGCGGGTGATCGTGTCCTTCAGCGGACAGCCCGCGACCGTCAGGTACACCGAGACCGTGACGACCCCGTCGTCCCCGACGACGACGTCCTTGACCATGCCCAGATCGGTGATCGGCTTCTTGATCTCCGGGTCGTAGACGTCCTTCAGCGCGGCGCGGACGTCCTCGACGCTGGGGCTCTGCTGCGTGCTGGTCATACCCCCATGCTACGGACGGGTAATGGGTTCCGAACGGCTGCCTTTGGTTTTGCGCGGCTTGGTGTTCAGGTCCTCGCGGAGCTTGTCGAGCTCGCCGCGCAGGTAGTCGCGCGTGGCGACCTCGCCGATGGCCAGCCGCAGCGCCGCCAGTTCGCGTGCCAGGTACTCCGTGTCGGCCTTCGTCTGCGCTGCCCGGTTGCGGTCCTCCTCCAGCGACACGCGGTCACGGTCGTCCTGCCGGTTCTGCGCGAGCAGGATCAACGGCGCCGCGTACGCCGCCTGCGTGGAGAACGCCAGGTTGAGCAGGATGAACGGGTACGGGTCCCAGCGCAGCGCGGCCGCGCCCAGGTTGACGCCGATCCACACCACGACGATGAGGGTCTGCCAGAACAGGTACTTACCGGTGCCCAGGAACCGGGCCAGCCGCTCGGAAATCCGGCCGAACGCGTCCGGGTCGATCGAGATGACCCGGCGGGCCGCGCGCGGCTGGTCCAGCCGCCGCCTCGGGAGCAGTTCAGGCACGCTCCACCTCCTCCTTGTTGGTGACGTCGTGCAGCCCGGTCTCGCGCCAGCCCTCGGGCAGCAGGTGGTCGAGCACGTCGTCGACGGTGACGGCCCCCAGCAGGTGGTCCTGCTCGTCGACGACCGGCCCGCAGGCCAGGTTGTACGCCGCGAAGTAGCGGGTCACCTCCGCGAGCGGCGCGCTGGGCCGCAGCGCGGGCAGGTCGGTGTCGACCGCGCTCGCGACGATCTCCGCCGGCGGTTCCCGCAGCAGCCGCTGGAAGTGCACGACGCCCACGTACCGCCCGGTCGGGGTGGCCGTCGGCGGGCGGCACACGAAGACCATCGTGGCGAGCGCGGCGGGCAGGTCGGCGTTGCGGATGTGGGCGAGTGCCTCCGCGACCGTGGTGTCCGGGGTGAGGACGACGGGCTCGGGCGTCATGAGCCCGCCCGCGGTGTCGGAGGAGTAGGCGAGCAGGCGTCGGACCGGTTCCGACTCCTCCGGCTCCATCAGTTCCAGCAGGCGGCTCTGGTCGGCGGGGGCGAGTTCGGCGAGCAGGTCGGCGGCGTCGTCGGGGTTCATCGCTTCGAGGATGTCGGCGGCGCGTTCCTCCGACAGGTGCTGCAGCAGCTCCTTCTGGTCCTCCTCGGGCAGCTCCTCCAGCACGTCGGCGAGCCGCTCGTCGTCCATCGAGTCGGCGACCTCGTGCCTGCGTTTCGTCGGCAGGTCCCGCACGGTCGCGGCGATGTCGACGGCACGCATCGTGTCGAACAGCATCAGCAGCTGCCCGGCGCCCTGCGGTTGCCCGGCGAGGTCGGTGAGGCCGAGCCCGGCGACGTCACCCCACGCCACGACCTGCAGCGACGAGCGCCGGCGGCCGAGCCCGAGCCGGCCGGTGCGCTCGCGGACGGCGAGCTTGACCAGCACCCAGTCGCGCGTGCGGACGGGCTCCATCGCGGCGTCGACGACGGTGACGCGGGTGCCGTTCTCACGCAGGTGCGCGTGGGCGTCGGTGAGCTGCCCGAGGACGAGGACCTCGTTGGGGCGCTGGTGGAAGCGGCGCATGTTGACCGAGCCGGTGGCGAGCGTGACGGCGTTCGGGTCGATCGAGGTGACCCGCAGCATCGGCACGAACACGCGGCGGCGGGTGGACAGCTCGACGACGAGCCCGAGCACCCGCGGCGGCTGCTGGTCCAGCCGCAGCCCGACGACGAGGTCCCTGACCTTCCCGATGGACTCGCCGTCCGGCCCGAACACGGGCAGACCGGCCAGCTGAGCGGCGAAAACCCTGTTCACGGGGGACACGCGCCCAGGCTAGCGGGAGTCGGAACCCGCCGCCCACCTCGCGATCCGGGCGGATCACGTGGAGGAGGGCAGACGCACCGAAATGGTCCAAAGTGGACCCGGGATTCCGTTGGTGTGGCACGGTATCCGGCACGTCCTCGTGCCCGACCATGCCGTGTGGACAGTGCGGCGGCCGCCACCGGCCCACGCGCCTGCCGCGGTGCCTCCCCGGTGGGCCCGGAACAGCTCCCAGAACGCGGGGTCCAACGGGCTGTGATGGAGGTAACATCGGAGGAAGGGTCCGCTTCCCGGGGAGCTGCCATGCTGGTGGAACTCGTCTCCGCGATAGCCGTCGCCGGCATCGCCTGGTTCGGTGCGAGCGTCCGGGTCGTCAAGCAGTACGAACGCGGGCTGGTCTTCCGCTTCGGCCGGGTGCGGCCGCAGGTGCGGGAGCCGGGCCTGGCGATGCTGCTGCCGATCGCCGACCGGATGCAGAAGGTGAACATGCAGATCGTGACCCTGCCGGTGCCCGCGCAGGAGGGCATCACGCGGGACAACGTCACGGTCCGGGTCGACGCGGTCGTGTACTTCAAGGTCATCGACCCGATCGTCGCGGCGGTGAACGTGCAGGACTACCGCTTCGCCGTCGGGCAGGTCGCGCAGACGTCGCTGCGCTCGATCATCGGCAAGAGCGACCTCGACGACCTGCTGTCGAACCGGGAGCGGCTCAACCAGGGCCTGGAGCTGATGATCGACAGCCCGGCACTGGACTGGGGCGTGCACATCGACCGGGTCGAGATCAAGGACGTCGCCCTGCCCGAGTCGATGAAGCGCTCGATGTCGCGGCAGGCCGAGGCCGAGCGGGAACGCCGGGCGCGCGTCATCTCCGCCGACGGCGAGCTGCAGGCCTCGACGAAGCTGGCGCAGGCCGCCGCCGCGATGTCGGACACCCCGTCCGCGCTGCAGCTGCGGCTGCTGGAGACCGTGGTGCAGGTGTCGGCGGAGAAGAACTCGACGCTCGTGCTGCCCTTCCCCGTGGAGCTGCTCCGCTTCGTCGACCAGTTCAACCGCACCGCCGAAACCGGGCGCAAGCCGGCCCCGGAACCGCCGAACGGGCAGGCCGCGCCCGTGCCGCGCCTCCCGGAGGACGACCAGCCGGGGTAAAAATCGCGCGAACGGCTCACCCGGTGCCGGGTTCGCGTGGTTTCCTGGGCCTTGGCAGGATTGGAAGCCCGTCCGCGACGACAGCACAGGTGATGACCGTGACCGGCCCGTTCAACCCGTCCGGCCGCCCCGCACAGGGACTGCCCCGGATGCCGACCCCGCCCAGCGGCTGGCCCATCGGCTCCTACGCCACCTACGAAGAGGCGCAGCGCGCGGTCGAGCACCTCGCGGACAACGACTTCGCCGTCGAGGACGTGACGATCGTCGGCGTCGACCTGATGCTCGTCGAGCGCGTCATCGGCAGGCTGTCGTGGGGCAAGGTGCTGGGCACCGGCGCGGTGTCGGGCGCCTGGTTCGGCCTCTTCGTGGGCATCCTGCTGGGCCTGTTCAGCGGCGGCGGCCCCGGCATCCACTACCAGCCGATCCTCGTCGGCCTGATCTCCGGCATGTTCTTCGGCGTGGTGTTCGCGGCCATCTCCTACGCCTCCACCCGGGGCCGCCGCGACTTCTCCTCCGCCAGCCAGCTCGTCGCCGGGCGGTACGACGTGCTGTGCCAGCCGCGCAACGCCGAGCGGGGCCGCGACCTCCTCGCGAAGCTCGCCATGCGTCCATCCGGGTCAACGAGCTAAAGCATTGCTCAAGTTGCTTGCGGCTGATCATCTCCCGGCATAGGTTGAGTCCCCACCGATCCACAGGCACGTCGTAGTGCGGGTGCGGTCTCCCGCCGGCGTGCGCGTCGGGTAAGGAGGCCTGATGGGGAAGGGCAGGAGGCGGATCGCGGCGCTGGGCGCCGGGGTGCTCGCCGCCGGCGTGCTGACCGCGTGCGGTTCCGAGCAGGGCACCACGATCAACCTGTACTACGCGCCGGAGGACACCTTCCAGAGCGTGGTGGACAACTGCAACGCGCAGGCCGCGGGCCGCTACCACATCGTCTACAACAAGCTCCCGCGTGGCGCGGACGACCAGCGCCAGCAGATGGTGCGCAGGCTCGCCGCCGGGGACACCGGGCTCGACATCCTGGGCCTGGACGTGACGTGGGTGCCGGAGTTCGCCGAGGCGGGCTGGGCCGAGGAGTGGACGGGGGAGAACAAGGCGGCGGCCACCGCCGGTGTCCTACCCGGACCGCTGGAAACCGCCACGTGGAACGGAAAACTGTACGCGGCGACGAAGAACACCAACGTCCAGCTGCTGTGGTACGACGACCGGATCACGCCGCAGCCGCCCCAGACGTGGGACCAGATGATGGCGCAGGCGCGGCAGCTCAAGTCACAGGGCAAGCCCGGCAACGTCCTGTTCACCGGCGCCCAGTACGAGGGCCTCGTCGTCATCTACAACACGCTCGTCGAGTCCGCGGGCGGCCACATCCTCTCCGACGACGGCAAGTCCGTCGTGATGGACGCGGGCGCGGTCAAGGCGCTGGAGATCCTCAAGCAGGTCACGTCCACGGGCATCACCGACCCGTCGCTGACGAACCAGAAGGAGGACGACGTCCGCCAGGCCTTCCAGCGCGGCAACGGCGCCTTCGAGCTGAACTGGCCGTTCGTCTACGCCTCCTTCGCCAAGGAGGACCCGCAGAACCTGGCGCACTTCAAGTGGTCGACGTACCCGGCGGTGTCGCCCGGCCAGCCGGCGAAGACCACGATCGGCGGTTACGACCTCGCGGTCAGCCCGTACTCGAAGCACAAGCCGGAGGCGTTCGAAGCCGCGCTTTGCCTGCGCAACAAGGACAACCAGAAGTTCTCCGCGCTCAAGGACGGCGTGCCGCCGACGCTGGAGTCGCTCTACAGCGACACCACGCCGCTCGACCCGAGCAAGCCGGTCGACGCGAAGAACAACCCGAGCATGCAGACCACCTACCCGATGAGCGAGTCGATCCTGACCGCGGTGAAGAACGCGGCGGTGCGCCCGCTGACCCCGGCGTACCAGAGCCTGTCCACGGTGATCTCGAAGGTGCTGTCGCCGCCGTCCGCCATCGATCCACAACGGACCGCCGACGAGCTGCGCAGCCAGCTTTCCGATGCTCTGCAGTCGAAAGGGGTGATCCCGTGAGTTCCGCTGTGACAGAGCCCGTCAGGACCGGTGCGGAGACCGGGAAGAAGGGCAAGCCGGTGCTCAGCGAGGGCAAGAAGGCGGAGCGGCGGCTGGGGCTGTTGTTGTGCGCCCCCGCGGCGATCGTGATGGTGCTGGTGACCGCCTACCCGATCGGCTACTCGATCTGGTTGTCGCTCCAGCGCTACGACCTCCGCTTCCCGGCACAGCGCTCCTTCGTCGGGTTCGCCAACTACGCCGCCGTGCTGTCCAATTCGTACTGGTGGACCGCGTTCGGCGTGACGATGCTGATCACGGTGCTGTCGGTCGTGATCGAGCTCGTGCTGGGCATGCTGCTCGCGCTGATCATGCACCGCACGCTCGTCGGCCGCGGTCTGGTGCGGACGGTTTCGCTGATCCCGTACGGCATCGTGACCGTGGTGGCCGCGTTCTCGTGGTACTACGCGTGGACGCCGGACACGGGCTACCTGGCGAACCTGCTGGCGCCGGATTCGGCTCCGCTGACCCAGTTCCTGCCGTCGTTGTTCATCATCGTGCTGGCCGAGGTGTGGAAGACGACGCCGTTCATGGCGCTGCTGCTGATGGCCGGGCTGGCGCTGGTGCCGGACGACCTGCTCAAGGCCGCCGCGATGGACGGGGCGAACGCCTGGCAGCGGTTCATCAAGGTCATGGTCCCGGTGATGAAGCCGGCCATCCTGGTGGCGCTGCTGTTCCGCACGCTCGACGCGTTCCGCATCTTCGACAACATCTTCGTGCTGACGTCCGGCGCCAACGACACGTCGTCGGTGTCCATGCAGACGTACAACAACCTGCTCAAGGGCCTGAACCTGGGCATCGGCTCGACGATGGCCGTGCTGATCTTCATCACGGTCGCGCTGATCGCGTTCATCTTCGTCAAGCTGTTCGGCACCGCCGCGCCCGGCTCGGACACGGGAGGTAAGCGCTGATGGTCATGCAGGGGGCGATCACCCCGGGCCGCAAGCTGAAGTGGACGCTCATCGACATCGTCGTCGTGGTCTACGCGCTGGTGCCGGTGCTGTGGATCCTGTCGCTGTCGTTCAAGACGAAGGACACCCTCGACGACGGGAAGTTCATCCCGCGGTCGTGGACCCTGCAGAACTACGCCGACATCTTCCAGACCAACGACTTCCTCCGCGCGCTGCTCAACTCGGTGGGCATCGCGCTCATCGCGACGGCGATCGCGGTGGTGTTCGGGACGATGGCCGCCTACGCGATCGCGCGGCTGGACTTCCCCGGGAAGCGCTTCCTGGTGGGGGTCTCGCTGCTGATCGCGATGTTCCCGCAGGTGTCGCTGGTGACGCCGCTGTTCAACATCGAGCGGACGCTCGGGTTGTTCGACACCTGGCTCGGCCTGATCGTCCCGTACATCACCTTCGCGCTGCCGCTGGCGATCTACACGCTGTCGGCGTTCTTCCGCGAGATCCCGTGGGAGCTGGAGAAGGCGGCGAAGATGGACGGGGCGACCCCGGCGCAGGCGTTCCGCCGGGTCATCGCGCCGCTGGCCGCGCCGGGCGTGTTCACGACGGCGATCCTGGTGTTCATCTTCTGCTGGAACGACTTCCTGTTCGCCATCTCGCTGACGTCGACGAACGCGTCGCGCACCGTCCCGGCGGCGCTGTCGTTCTTCACCGGTGCCTCGCAGTTCGAGGACCCGACGGGGACGATCTCGGCTGCGGCCGTGGTGATCACCGTGCCCATCATCCTGTTCGTGTTGTTCTTCCAGCGCCGCATCGTGGCGGGGCTGACCTCCGGTGCCGTGAAGGGGTAGGCGCAATGGCTGAGATCGTGCTGGACAAGGTGAGCAAGCGCTATCCCGACGGCGCGCTCGCGGTGTCCGAAGTGGACCTGACGGTCGCGGACGGCGAGTTCATCATCCTCGTCGGCCCGTCCGGGTGCGGGAAGTCGACGACGCTGAACATGGTGGCGGGGCTGGAGGACATCTCCTCCGGTGAGCTGCGCATCGACGGCCGGCGGATGAACGAGCGCGCGCCGAAGGACCGCGACATCGCGATGGTGTTCCAGTCCTACGCGCTGTACCCGCACATGACGGTGCGGGAGAACATGGCGTTCCCGCTGCGGCTGGCGAAGGTGCCCGACGCGACGGTGCGCCAGAAGGTCGAGGAGGCCGCGGAGATCCTGGACCTGACCCAGCACCTGGACCGCAAGCCGGCGAACCTGTCCGGCGGGCAGCGGCAGCGGGTGGCGATGGGCCGCGCGATCGTGCGCAGCCCCAAGGCGTTCCTGATGGACGAGCCGCTGTCCAACCTGGACGCGAAGCTGCGCGGGCAGATGCGCACGTCGGTGTCGAAGCTGCAGCGCCGGCTGGGCACGACGACGCTGTACGTGACGCACGACCAGACGGAGGCCATGACGCTGGGCGACCGGGTCGTGGTGCTGCGGGCCGGGTACGTGCAGCAGATCGGGAGCCCGCAGTTCCTCTACGAGCACCCGGCGAACCTGTTCGTGGCCGGGTTCATCGGCTCGCCGTCGATGAACTTCGTGCCCGCCGCGCTCGCGGACGGGCAGCTCAAGAGCCCGCTCGGCTCGTTCGCGCTGCCGGACAGGGTGCGGCGGCTGGCGGAGGCGGCGAACGCCCCGCGTGACGTGATCATGGGTGTGCGGCCGGAGCACTTCGAGGACGCCTCGCTGGTCGACGAGTCGGCCCGGCAGCGTGGCGTGACGTTCAGCGCGCACGTGGACGTGCTGGAGTCGATGGGCTCGGAGAAGTACGCGTACTTCACGGTCGAGGGCGAGCTGGCCTCGGCGGCCGAGCTGGCCGAGCTGGCGGCGGACGCCGGTGCCGACGACGTCCCCGGCGGTGGCGGCGGCACGCAGCTGGTCACGCGCCTGTCCGCCGCGTCGCGGATCACCGAGGGCGGCCAGGCCGAGGTCTGGTTCGACACCACGAAGGTGCAGCTGTTCGACCCGTCGTCCGGGGCGAACCTCACCTACGAGGAGGAATGACCGGGCGTTGTGCATGCATGCCTGCTAGCATGAAGGCATGAGTCAGGTGACCTGGCGTGCCGAGGAGGAGCTGGTGCGGCGTGTCCAGCTCGCCGCCAAGCAGCAGGGGAAGAGCATGAACGAATACCTGACGCAGGTGCTGGACGCCGCGACCGATCCGGAGCTGGCCGGGGACGAGGCCGAGCGGGTCCGGGAGCGGCTGCGCCGCGCCGGGCTGCTGTGGGAGGGAGGCACGCCGCGGTCCCGGCCCGATCCGGCGGCGGTCGCCAGAGCCCGTGCCGCGGCCGGGCGCGGCGCCGCTCTGTCGGACCTCGTCGCCGAGGGCCGCGGTGACGACCTTCGCTGATTCCTCCGCGCTGGTGAAGATCTACGCGGACGAACCGGGGCACGAGTACGTCCGCTCGTCGCCGGTGCTGGTGGTCTCGCAGCTCGCGCGCGTCGAGGTGCCCGCGGCGTTGTGGCGCAAGCAGCGGATGGGCGAGCTGACCGTCGAGGAGACGTCTGTGCTCATCGCGGAGTTCGAGGCGGACTTCTACGGCACGTGGGACGGGCCGGGCCGGTTCGCCGTCGTGCCGGTGTCCGACCTGGTGCTGGAGACCGCCGCCCGGCTCACCGGGGTGCACGGCCTGCGGGGTTACGACGCCGCGCAGTTGGCGAGTGCCCAGCTGGCGGCGTCCGCGGACCGGGACTGCCGCACCTTCGCCGCGACGGACAAGGCGCTGCGGGCCGCCGCGGCGGGCGAGGGTTTCACGCTGCTGCCCTGACGGGCCTCAGCGGCACCAGTTGTCCATGATGTCGCGCACCTTGAGGATGTCCAGCGCGGGCAGCGGGAGCGGCGCGGGCGTGCAGGGGTTGGCGCGCAGGCTGTCGAACAGCAGTGCCGCGTACCGGCGCCACAGGTCGGGGGCGAGCTGGTGGGTGTACTCCGCCACGCCGCCGATCATCTTGAACAGCATCGGCAGGTCCTCGGGCTGGAAGTCCGCGCGGAGCTGACCGGACTTCTTCGCCCGGCAGATCAGCTCGTTGGCCAGCGGGAGGAGCCGGTCGCGTGCCTCGGCGACCTTGTCGTGCCCGAACGCCGTGCTCAACATCACGTCGTGCAGCCCGCGGTCCTCCGCGATGAGCGTGCACGCCTCCCACAGGAAGTCGACCAGCGCCTGCCAGGCGTCCGGCTTGTCCATCGACTCCGCGATCAGCCTGCCGATGCCTTCGAGCCGGTCGGCGAACATCGCGTCGATCAGGTGTTCCTTGTTGGGGAACCGCCGGTAGACCGTGCCGACGCCGAGGCCGGCGTGTGCCGCGACCTCGTCGAGGGTCGCCTCGAACCCGCGCTCGCGGAAGACCTCGCGGGCGCTGGCGATGATGCGCTGCCGGTTGCGTTCGGCGTCGCGCCTGAGCGGCCGCTTCGTTGCGGTCCGCGCTGTGTCCCGCGTCATGCTGCCCATTCTACTCCGGAAGTCGAGGTAGCTCCTCCACTTCCTGTACGGTGGATCTGGAAGGGGAGGCTTCCACTCCACATCTTGTTTAGGGGACCAGTATGACTGACTCGTCCACGGTGGTCGCCGGGTACAGAACCGGCGGCGCCACGACAGAGGACCCGCACCACGCCCGACGCTGGCTGATCCTGGTGGTCATCGCGCTGGCGCAGCTGATGGTGGTGCTCGACGCGACCATCGTGAACATCGCGCTGCCCAGCGCCCAGCAGGACCTCGGCTTCTCCAGCGACGCACGCCAGTGGGTGGTGACAGCCTACGCGCTCGCGTTCGGCAGCCTGCTGCTGCTCGGTGGCCGCGTCGCCGACCTGTTCGGCCGCAAGTACGCGCTCCTGATCGGGCTCAGCGGGTTCGCGGTGGCGTCCGTCGTCGGCGGGGCCGCGGCCAACTTCGAGATGCTCGTCATCGCCCGCGCGGCGCAGGGCGTGTTCGGCGCGCTGCTCGCGCCGGCCGCGCTTTCGCTGCTGACCACGACGTTCACCGACGTCAAGGAACGCGGCAGGGCGTTCGGCATCTTCGGGGCGATCGCCGGCGGGGGTGCCGCGATCGGCCTGCTGCTCGGGGGTGTGCTCACCGAGTACCTGGACTGGCGCTGGTGCATGTTCGTGAACATCATCATCGCCGTCATCGCGCTCTTCGGCGGGCTGACGCTGCTGCGCCACCGCCCGTCGGAGCACCGGCCGAAGCTCGACATCCCGGGCACGCTGTCGGCGTCCGCCGGCCTGTTCGCCGTGGTGTACGGCTTCTCGAACGCCGAGACCCACGACTGGTCCTCCGCCACGGTGTGGGGCTTCCTGGTCGCGGGTGTCGCGCTGCTGGGCCTGTTCGTCGTGCTGCAGACCCGGGTCTCGCACCCGCTGCTGCCGCTGCGCGTCGTGCTGGACCGCAACCGCGGCGGTGCCTACCTCGCCGTGTTCATGCTCGGCATCGGGATGTTCGGCATCTTCCTGTTCCTGACCTACTACCTGCAGCAGAACCTGGGCTTCTCGCCGATCATGTCGGGACTGGCGTTCCTGCCGATGGTCGGCACGCTGATGATCAGCGCCACCACGGCGACCGCGATGCTGCTGCCGCGGTTCGGGCCGAGGCCGCTAGTCGCGCTCGGCATGCTCATCGCCGGTGGCGGCATGTTCTGGTTCAGCGGCATCGACACCAGCAGCACCTACGCCAGCGGCGTGCTGTTCCCGTTGCTGGTCACCGGGGTCGGCATCGGCCTGTCGATGGCGCCGTCGATGAACGTGGCCACCATGGGCGTGGACCGGCACGACGCCGGTGTCGCCTCCGCGACGGTGAACACCGCGCAGCAGATCGGTGGTTCCATCGGTACCGCGCTGCTCAGCTCGATCGCGTCGGGTGCGGTCACCTCGTTCGTCGCGGGCAGGCAGCTGACCCCGCAGCTGGCGGCCGAGGCCGCGATCCACAGCTACAGCACGGCGTTCACGTGGTCCGCGGTGATCTTCGTGGCCGGTGCGGTGATCTGCGGGCTGCTGCTCAAGCCGGGGGTGGCTGAGCAGCAGGGTGAGTCCACCGCCGCCATCCACATGTGACGAGGGGGTGGTCCCGCCGGCACGGTTTTTCAGTGCCGGCGGGACCGCAACGCGTCGATCACCTCGTCGTCCCAGCGGTGGGTGCGGATCAGGCGGTAGCGCTCGGCGGCCACCCACATGTAGGCCTCGGCCTCCGGGCGTTCGCCGATCAGGTCCGCCTGCCGCAGCATCTCCACCACCGGCTGGTATTCGTCCGTGTACCACCGGTTCGCCACCGTCGCGCGGTCGAGGAACGTGCCTTCGTCCTGCATCAGCCGGAAGCCCCAAGCCTCGACGTGCTCGCCCAGCATCGCGTAGTGCCACGGGTCCGACAGCACGATGGACGCCCGCGCCTGCCCGGTCAGCGGTACCCGCTCCAGGAACAGCCGCCGGTAGTCCTTGACGATCAGATCGCCGCGGTAGCGGATGCCGCCGGGCGAGAGCTTCGTCCTCACCTCGGTCACATAAGCGTCTATTGTGGACAGACCCATCGCGAGCGCCACGGACACCCGGTGGTGCCCGTCGATGATGAAGTGCAGGTCGCCCACGCGGTAGACCTCGATGGGCGGCAGCGCCTCGCCGCGCCGCGCGGCGAGCGCCAGCCGTTCCCAGCGCTCCCGCACCCGGCCCGAGGTGGGCCGGAACCGGCGGTCGAAGTCGTGCCCGCGGTCCACGCTGCCGACGATCGAGTCGAGCTTGATCACCCGCAGCCCGACGCGCCGCTCGCTGACGTACCCGAGCGCCTCCACCACCTCGTCGAACGGCAGCGTGATGTTGACGTCGTCGGGCTCGCGGCGCAGCCGGTTCGCCAGCCGCGACAGCACCTGCCGCCTGCGGGCCCGCAGGAAGTCGTGCTCGGCGTCGGCACGGGGGAAACCGGTGTCCCTGGCGGGGGTCATACGCGCACCTCGTCGAGCTCGAGAACGTGGGCGCCCACGACGTTGCGCACCCTCGTGCCGCCGAGCCGGTGCTCGGGCAGGTGCTCGCCGTAGGGGTGGATGTGCCCGTGCAGCAACCACTTCGGCCGCAGCCGCTCTACCGTCCACAACAGACAGTCGAAGCCTTGGTGGGGGAGGTCCTCGCGGTCGCCGACACCGCGGGGCGGGGCGTGCGTGAGCAGGACGTCCACGCCGCGCCCGTCCCGGCGGCGACGGCGTTCGGCGGCCCGCACCAGGCGCCGCGCGCGGCGGGTCTGCTGGGCCTGCGTCCACTGGTTGGGGCCGCCGCTGTAGCGGACCGAGCCGCCGAGCCCGGCGATGCGCAGCCCGGCGACGTCGACCACCCGCCCGTCGGCGTTCACCGCGCCGGGCGGCCCCGGCCACTGCTGCGGGAACCCGGCGCGCGTCCACAGCCCGCCGGAGCGGCGGAAGCCGGTGAGGTCCGGGTCGTGGTTGCCCGGCACGAACACGCACGGCCGGTCGACGGCGTCGGCGAGGAAGGCCAGGTAGTCGAACGGCAGATCGCCCGCCCCCAGGACGAGACCGACCTCGGCGCGGATCCCGCAGGTCCACCACCGCTCATCGACCTCATCCGCGACAACGAGGGCGCGCATGCCTCCAGACTAGAACCCCGGGGTCACAGACCACCGACTTTGACCGGGAACTTCTGGATGCTCGCGATGGTCTCGCCCGAGTCCTGCAGGACGAGGTCGACGGGGTTCTCCAGTTTGTAGGCATCACCGTTCGGTGGGAAGTTGTTGAGCCGCCCCAGCAGCTTCCCGGGGTTCTTCGTGGTCAGCACGAGCGGCTCGTCCAGCTTTTCCGGCGGGTTCTCGATGCGCAGGGTGAAGGCGAGGAACAACGTCTGCTCCCACGTCGGCGGGAACTGGGAAATGCTGCGCAACAGGCTGTCCGGCGTTTTCGCGGAATCGTCGTGCCGGAGTTCGATCTCGCCGAGGCCCTGCCGGTCCTGGCCGGTGAGCCGGAAATCGGTGACCTTGAGCTTGAGGTTCCACGGGTCGGCGGAGTCCTGCTCGGCCACCCGGAGGTGAACCTGACCCGACAGGTCCACGCTCGCGTCGGACTCCCGTACCCGCAGCCCTGTGCCGGGTGCGTCCAACCGCCAGGTGAACTCCTCGCCCACCTTCGGCGGCGTGGGGGTCTGGCGTGGCCTTGCGGCCGCCGGAGCCGCGCCGGCCAGCGGTAGCGCGACCGCGAGGGCCGCTGTCGTGGTCAGGAAGCTCCGGCGGCTCGAACCCGCAGTGCTCATCGTTCGCCCTTCTCTCACTTTCAGTGACATGTACGACACTAAATGTGAGCAAAGCCGAGCGCGAGAGCCGCCACCCGGCTCAGTGAGCGGCGCGGGCGAGTTCCGGGTGGTCGGCGATGAAGAACACGACCGCGGCGATCCACAGCAGGCTGAACGCCAGTGCCCAGAACTTGAGGTTGGTCAGGAAGCGCGACACGGGTCATCACTCCTTTCGCGAGTTTTTCAGGAGAGATCGGGGGTCACAGCCACTTGTTCTTCCTGAATATTCGGTAGAGGAGCAGGCACGTCCCGAGTATCACGAGCAGTGCCAGCGGGTAGCCGAACTGCCAGTGCAGTTCGGGCATGTACTCGAAGTTCATCCCCTCGATACCGGCGAGCATCGTGGGGACGGTGATGATCGCCGCCCAGGCGGTGATCTTGCGCATGTCGGTGTTCTGCTGCAGCGAGATCTTCGCGACCGTCGCGTCGACGAGCGTGTTGAGCAGCTCGTCGAAGTTCGCCACGCGCTCCGACACGGTGATCAGGTGGTCGTCGACGTCGCGGAAGTACGAGCGGACCTCGTCGGGCACCAGCCGCGTGAAGCCCTCGGCGAGCCGCCGCACCGGAGCGGCGAGCGGCACCACCGCGCGGCGCAGCTCCAGTACCTCGCGCTTCATCAGGTAGATCTGCTCGGCGCTGACCATCGTGCGGGGCGCGAAGACCCTGGTCTCGATCTCTTCGATGTCGTCCTCGACCGCGGCGGTCACGTCGAGGTAGTGGTCCACGACGTGGTCGGTGATGGCGTGCAGCACCGCGGCGGGCCCGAACTTCAGCCGCTCCGGGTCCTCGTCGAGGTCCTGGCGGACCCGCGCCAGCCCCGAGTGCGCGCCGTGGCGCACGGTGATGATGAAGTCGCGGCCGAGGAACGTCATGAGCTCGCCGGTCTCGACGATCTCGTTGGCCGTGGTGGGCGACTCGTGCTCGACGTACCGCAGGGTCTTGAGCACCATGAACAACGTCTCGTCGTAGCGCTCGAGCTTGGGCCGCTGGTGCGCCTGCACGGCGTCCTCCACCGCGAGCTCGTGCAGGCCGTACATCTCCGCGATGCCCTGGATCTGCTGCTCGTCCGGCTCGTGCAGGCCGATCCAGACGAACCCCTCGCGCCGCCTGCGGACCTCCTTGATCGCCTCGCCGTGCGTCCAGCGCCCTGGCAGGCGTTTGCCGTCGACGTACACCGCGCAGTCCACGACGTAGGCCGACAGCGGCACCGGGATGGGCGGCTGGATGCGCGCGCGGCCGTTGCCGCGACCGCGCAGGCCGCCGAGGGACGGAATCGCAGGCATGGGATCTCCTGGCTGACGTAGTGCGAGCTACTACGACGGCCGCGCGGGGGTGTCCGCCCGGCCTTCGACCAGCGTCCCGGGGGAACGGGTTAGCGAGGAGACCTCGGCCCGGCCGGCGGGGGAACGCTGGTTTTCCTAGGGAGCGGACTATCGCCACTGCTCATCGTGCGTTCCTCACCTCCTCAGGCCGGGGACGGGTGCTTGCGGGAGATCGTTCCGACGCGACGCTCCCGTTGGTCGAGGGTACTCCTCGGCAACAGTCACGTCGTTCCCGGCCGGTGTGGTGTTACCCGCTTTTCCAGGGGAGTCGACCTCCTCCGGTGACACGCTTAGGGTGGGAACCCGAAGCGCGCACGAACGGAAAGGCGCCGCGTGGAACTGGACGAGGTCAAACAGCGGCTGCGCACGTTCGCCGCCGGGCAGGCGGCGGGTGTGTCGCCGCTGTACGAGCACCTGGCGGGGCACGCGGCCGAGGACGACGAGATCGCCGGCCTGCTCACGGCGGCGCCGGACGAGCACGCCGACGCGGCGTTGCTGCTCGCCGCGGCGCACCGGCTCGTGCAGGCCGATCCCGTGCACCCGCTGTTCCGGTACTACCCGTCGCTCGGCGGGTCCGACGGCGTGGACGAGTCCACGTGGCCGATGTTCCGCGATTTCCTGCTGGAGCGGGCGGACCGCGTCCGCGAGCTCGTCGCGACCCGGCACGTCCAGACCAACGAGGTGGGCCGCGCGGCCGGGCTGTACCCGGCGGTCGCGCTCGCCGCGAAACAGGCCGGCGGCAAGGTCGCGCTGCTCGAAGTCGGTTGTGCGGCGGGGCTGCTGCTCGGTCTGGACCGGTTCGGCTACCGCTACCAGTGCGACGGTGGTGAGCAGCTCGCGGCGGGGCCGGCGAAGGCGGCGGTGGGCCTGCACTGCGCACTCGACCTCGGGCCGGGCGCGAAACTGCCGAAGGTGCCCAAAAAGCTCGCGGTGACGGGCAAAGTGGGGCTGGACAACGCACCGGTCGACCTGTCCGACGAGGACGAGCTCGCGTGGCTGGAAGCGTGTGTCTGGGCCGACCAGCTCGACCGCATCCGGTTGCTGCGGGCGGCCGCCGCGGCGCAGCGCAAGGACGTGCCGGAGCTGCTGGGCGGGGACGCGGTGGACGACCTGGCCGCCGCCGCGGCGCGCACCGAGGGGCCGCTGGTGGTCCTGACCAGCCGGGTGCTCGGGCACACCGGCGGGCGGGACGCGGAGTTCGTCGAGGCGCTGGCGAAGCTCGCCGCGGACCGTCCGGTGTGGTGGGTCAGCGACGAGCCGTACGAGGTGTCGCTGGTGCACGTGCTGCCGGGGCGCGGCGAACTCGCCTTCGCGGAGACCTACGGGTGCACGCTGGGTCTCACCAGCTGGCGTGACGGCGTACCCGAGGCGCGGGCGCTCGGGCAGACGTCGAAGTACGGCAACCGGATGACCTGGCTGGCGGCCTGACCGGGCAGGCACCCCGGCGGTGAGCCGGGGTGCCTGGCGGTTGATCAGTACTTCACCCACAGCAGGAGGAAGTTGCCGGTGTTGTCGGCCTTGCACTGGTAGTCGCGGCCCGGGTACTGCCGCTGGGCGTCCTGGACGCACTGAGCCAAGGAAGCCATGCTGTTGCTCCCCTGGTACCACTGGACGTACACCCAGGTCCCCGGCGACGTGGGGGGCTGGGGGGAGATCCCGATGGGGTCCTTCGGGTTGACGTCGGCCACGGCCAGACCCGAAGCGGAAGCCATCCCGGCGAACACCGCGAGTGCGACCCCGACCCCGGTCACGAGCTTGCGCAGCACCTGAACTCCTTCTGTCGAAAGGGCATCGGTGGTGGAGCTGTCCCCCACCCCCTCGGACCCAAGCAGGCCGGACAGGGCGAATCGGCACTCGCTTGTGGATCTTGATCGAAGGGGCAGCCGAACCGGCCCTTCCGGTCTCAGCGGCGGGGGAGGCTGTCCCACTCCCTGAGCGCCTCGGCCAGGCCCTCGGTCAGCCGCAGCGTGCCGAAGGCCGCCGCGTCGACCCAGCGGGCCTCGTCGGCGTCGTCGCCGGGGCGGAGCGTCCCGCCGGTGACCTCGCAGGCGTAGTCGTAGATCTCGTACCGGCCCCGCACGACCATGCCGACCAGCGCGCCCGGCCGCACCTCCAGGCCGGTCTCTTCGCGCATCTCCCGCACCACGGCCTGCTCGTCCGACTCCCCGGGCTCGACCCGGCCGCCGGGCAGCGACCACAGCCCGCGACCCGGCTCGTGCCCCCGCCGGATCACCAGCAACCGCCCGTCCGGGTCATGCAGGATGCCGCCGACGCACCGCACCGCTCCCATCCCCGCAGCGTAACGGCGTACGGACCGTTCGAGGTGTACACGGAGAGTAGCCGTGCGGTACGATCTCGAGCGGGCACTGACCCAAGCGCGGGACTTTTCTCCCGTAACGGCGCGCAGTGCGGTACAACGTTACTGGTGAGCTTGCTGAACCGATGCCGGAGCAAGAGACGGGATTGATCGTTGTGGACGTGAAGAAGATCTTGTCGATCGCGGGTATCGCGTTGGTCTTGTTCTTCGTCATTGCGCAACCAGGACAGGCCGCGAACCTCGTCGGCAACATCGTGGACTTCCTGCGCAGCTCTGCCGAGGCCGTGATCACCTTCGTCAGCAACGTGTTCAACGGGTAGCCGTGTTCGCTCCCCGGGACCCCGACGAGTACCTGCTCGACACCGAGCGGCGGGTGGTCAGGGTCCGCAGGCACTGGGCGGTCCTGGCCTGGGACACCTTCGAGGCGGTGGCGCTGCTCGCCATCTGCGTGATGGTGTCCTACCTGCTGCCCCCTTCGATGTACATCGTCCAGAACATCCTCTGGTACGCCGCGCTCCTGGTCGTGCTGGTCTACGCCTTCAAGGTGATGGAGTGGTGGGTCGAGCGGCTGGTGGTCACGGACAAGCGGTTCGTGCTCACCACCGGCGTGTTCACCACCAAGGTCGCCATGATGCCGATCAGCAAGGTCACCGACCTGACCTACCAGCGCACGGCGTGGGGCCGCATGTTCGGTTACGGCACGGTCGTGGTGGAGTCGGCGGGGCAGATCCAGGCCCTCAACCGCATCGACTTCCTCCCCCGTCCGGAGGAGTTCTACGACACCATCTCCGAGCTCGTCTTCGGTGACAAGCAGAAGCAGAGCGAGCGCTTCTCGATGATCAAGGCGCAGCGGCTGGCGCGCGGCAAGAAGATGGTCGGCTGAAGCGAGCGGGTGCGGTCTGCTCGCCGCGGAGCACCCCCGAAGGTGGTCGCCTCGCGTTGCCGGGCCCGGTTCCGCATAGGTCAGAATGGGTCCGATGCGCATCGACCTGCACACCCATTCGACCGTCTCCGATGGCACGGACAGCCCAGCCGAACTCGTCCAGGTGGCCGCACAGGCCGGCCTCGACGCGATCGCCATCACCGACCACGACACGACCGCGGGCTGGGACGCCGCGATCGCGGCGCTGCCGCCCGGGCTGACCCTCGTCCCCGGCGCCGAACTGTCCTGCGTCAGCTACCACGACGGTCCGCACGGGATCAGCGTGCACCTGCTCGCGTACCTGTTCGACCCGGCGTCGCCCGCGATCGTCGCCGAGCAGCAGCGCCTGCGCCTCGAACGGCGCACCCGGGTGCGGGCGATGGCCGAGCGCATGGCCGCCGACGGACTGCCCGTCGACGCCGACGAGATCATGGGCCTGCTGCCCGCCGACTCCCCGGCCGGGCGCCCCCACCTGGCGCAGGCGCTCGTGCGCGCCGGCCTGGTGAGGACGGTGGACCAGGCGTTCGCGGAGTACCTCGGCGCCGGCCGCGGCTACTACCTGCCCCGGCAGGACACCCCGGTCGAGGAGGCGATCGACATGATCGCCGCGGCGGGCGGGGTGACCGTGTTCGCGCACCCGTTCGCCCGCAGCCGCGGCCGCGTCGTCTCCGTCGACACCCTCGCCAAGCTGGCCGAACACGGGCTGACCGGGGTGGAGGTCGACCACCCCAACCACGACGAGGAGACCCGCGTCCAGCTGCGGGGGCTCGCCCGCGAACTGGACCTCGTACCCACCGGCTCCAGCGACTACCACGGCACCAACAAGACGATCCCGATCGGCGCCGAGACCACGCCGCCGGAATCGCTCGAAGCGCTCGTCGCCCGCTCGTCCGGCTACCGGGTCGCGGTGGGCTGAGTGTCGTTCTTCGACGTCAACGTCTTCATCGAGGCCACCATCACGCTCGTCGTGATCATGGACCCGCCCGGCACGGTGCCGGTGTTCCTCAGCCTCGTCGGCCGCAAGTCGCCCGCCGCCAGGGCCCGCGCGGCCCGGCAGGCCGTGCTGGTGTCGCTGCTGGTGATCACCCTGTTCGCGGTCGCGGGCCAGGCGATACTGGCGTACCTCGGCATCGGCATCCCCGCGTTGCAGGGCGCGGGCGGGCTGCTCCTGCTGCTGATCGCGCTGGACCTGCTCACCGGCAAGGGCGGCACGGAACCCGAGGTCGTCGAGGACGTGAACGTGGCCCTGGTGCCGCTGGGCACGCCGTTGCTCGCGGGCCCCGGTGCGATCGCGGCGACCATCGTGTTCGTGCGCGAGGCGTCCGGGCACTTCGGCGCGTACGTGGCACTGGCGCTCGCGATCGTCGTCGTGCACCTCGTGCTGTTCCTGTGCATGCAGTACTCCGGCCTGGTCATCCGGCTGATCAGGGAAAGCGGCATCCTGCTGCTGGCGAAGATCGCGGGTCTGCTGCTGGCCGCGATCGCCGTCGAACTCGTGGCGAACTCCGTGCGCGGGTTCATCGCGGGGGCCTGAGTACGGTGGTGGCGTGGAACAACTGGGCTTCGAGTTCGCGGTCGAGCCGCGGCGCCTGACGAAGGTCAGCCCGGCGCGGCTGGCGACGTTCGCCGACTGCCCCCGCCGGTACCGGCTGACGTACCTCGACCGGCCGACGCCGACCCGCACCGGTCCCTGGGCGCACAGCACGCTGGGCGCGGTCGTGCACAACGCGTTGCGCGCCCTGTTCGAGCTGCCGCCGGAGCGGCGCACCCCCGTCCGCGCCGCCCAGCTGGTCAGCGAGCACTGGCAGGACGCGGGGTTCGCGGACGCCGAGCAGGCCGCGACCTACCGGGACCGCGCCAAGACGTGGGTCATGGAGTACGTCGAGCACAACGACGTCTCCTCGACGCCGATCGGGCTGGAGCGCTGGGTTTCCGCGCCGGTCAACCCCGAGCCGGGGCAGCCGCCGTCGATGATCATCGAAGGCCGTGCGGACCGCATCGACGAGCGCGGCGCGGAGCTGGTGATCGTCGACTACAAGACCGGCCGCCGCGCGCCGGACGAGTACGAGGCCCGCAGCTCGCAAGCGCTTGCGATGTACGCCGTGGCCGCCGCCCGCACGCTGCGCCGCCCGTGCCGCCGCGTCGAACTGCACCACCTGCCGACGGGGACGGTCGCGGCGGCCGAGCACACGACCGACACCCTGCGCCGCCACCTGTCGCGGGCGGAGGAGACGGCGGAGGACGTGCGCCTGGCGACGGACACCCTGGCCGCGGGCGGGGACGGTGACGTGCTGTTCCCGGTGAACACGGGCACGCGCTGCTCGTGGTGCGACTTCCGGCCGAGCTGCCCGGAGGGGCAGCAGGCCGCGCCGCAGGCGAAGCCGTGGGAGCTGCTGGCGCCGTGAGGGAGCTTGCGAGCGAACCGTTCAGCACCACGTCCGCCGAGGAGGCCGCGTGAGTACCGAGGAACTGCAGGTCGTCGCTGTCGAGGGTGAGCGACCCCGGCGCGGGCGGTGGTGGCGCGGGCTGACGGGCTCACTGGCCGCCGGCCTGGCGGGGCTCGCCGTGATCGTGCTGGGCGCCGGCGTCGTGAGCGCGCTGCTGGGTGCGCCGGGGCCCGGGGTGTGGCTGCTGGTCGGGCATCCCGTGGCGGCCGTGCTCGCGTTGGCAGCGCAGCGTTTCGCCGACCGCCGTGACGGCGCCGTGGCGGGTGTCGCCGGAGCTGTCGTCGTCGTGGTGGTGCTGCTGGCGCTGTGGCTGTTCTGGTGGGGCTAGCGCCAGGACCGCCAGACGGGGAGCAGGACGTCGAGCAGACCGCGCGGGTTCTCCGTGTTGGGGGAGTGCGCGGCGTTCGGCACCAGCGCGAACGGGGCGCCGAGGCGTGCGGCCATGTCCTGCTGGGAAGCGACGCTCCACGCGTCGTCGCCCTCGCCCGCCACGACGAGCGCGGGCACGTCGCGCTCGCGCAGCGTTTCCGCGAGTGACGCGACGAGATCGGGTTCGTGGCGCAGGCCGTCGGCCATGCCCAGCAGTCCCTGGGGGCTGGAGGAGACGAACCGGTTGCGGTAGAACTCCTTCAGTTCCGCTGGCATCGGGAGCTGTGCGTACATCTCCTCGCGTGTGGCGTACGCGGCCTCGATGCCCTGCCGGCGCAGCAGCGGTTCGCCGAGGCTGAGCGCTGTGCGGCGAGGGCCGTCGGGGAGCGCGGCCGGTCCGCTGTCCATGAGTGTCAGCCCGGCGACCGGCGCGCCCGCGAGCACCGCGGCCCGTGCGACGAGGCCACCGTACGAGTGGCCCAGCAGCAGCACCGGTTTTCCGTCGGCGGCCAGGTGTTCGACCACGCCGGCCACGACCCGGCCGAGCGGGGCGGGCAGGTACGCGGACTCGTCTTCGGGGCCGGGCGATTCGTACTGCCCCGGCAGGTCGATCGCGACCGTGCGGAACCCGGCTTCGGCCATGCCGTCCAGCACGGGTGCGAAGTCCTCTTTGGACCCGGTGTAGCCGGGCACCAGCAGCGCGACGGCGTCGCCGGGCTTCTTCGTGACGAGCGCGGCGAGCGGGCCGGGCAGGTCGACGCGCTCGGCGGCGTGCGGGGTCAGCGGCCCGGTCATCGGAGCGCCACCAGCGTCTGGCCGCGCTGTTCGAGGAGGACGGGGCCGATCGCGGCGAGCCGGACGGGGCCGGTGTAGCCGTGGCGGTCGATGCCGAGGGTGCGGATGGTGGAGCCGTCCTGTTCGTTGAGCACGGCCAGCCCGCCCTGGATCGGCACGACGAGCTGGTGGTCGAACAACACGCCCGGCCCGAGCGCGGAGCTGAGTGTCCACTTCGGAGTGAGGTTGTCCCGGGAGAGCGCCACCAGCTTGGAGCCGGTGAACCAGTACACAGTGGACGGTGTGGACGACGTGACGGGGATCCCGTTGGCCGGGTCGTTCGCGAGGTCCTCGGGCGGCAGGTCGAGCGGGTACGCGGACACCTCGTTGCCGTCGGCGCCGTAGAGCACGAGCTGCTTCTGGTCGGCGAGGGCGACCGCGACGTAGTCGCCGGACATCGCGACGAGGCGGCCGGAGACGCCGGGCAGCAGCGTGCTGAACGACACCTGGGGCTGGTCGGCGTCCTTGGGGGCGGCGCGGTAGACGGTGAGGCGGTCGCCGGGGTCGCCGGGGCAGCGCTCGATCACGCCGACGCGGCTGGAGGCCATGGCGACGGAGCCGTAGGTGCAGCCGGTGCGGGGCTGCTTGCCGGGGTTGACCAGCGCGGGGACCTGCCCGTATTCGACGGTTTCGACGAGGTCGTCGCGCCAGGTGTTGAGCAGGGTGTGGCCGAAGGCGGTGACGTACGAGCTGTCGGCGACGAGGCCGGCGCCGAGCTGGGCGCTACCGGTGCGTTGTGCTTCGCGGTGCCCGGTGTCGGGGTCGAGTGCGATGACTTCGCTGCAGCCGGTCTCTCCGCGGAGGCCGTCCTTGCGGAACAGGGCGACGGCGCGGGACCAGCCCTCGGCGGCGGTGCAGAGCTGCAGGTCGCGGGCGTAGCGCCAGCGGACCTGCCCGGTGAGGGGGTCGCGCCCGGCGAGTTCGCCGCCGTCGGCGGTGACGACGGACTTGCCCGCGGCGATCGGTTCTGGGGCGGCGCCGCTCGGTGCCTGCCAGAGCTCGCTGAGCTGGGCGGGGACGGCGGCGGGGACTTCGGGCAGGGCGGGAGCGGGGCCGGCGGTCTCGGAGATCGTGGCGCGGCTCTCGCTGTTCGCCCAAACGGTGACACCCACGGCGACGACGGCGACCGCGATGAGCACGGCGATGACCTTGTCGCGGGGCCTGCTCCAGGGCGAACGGCGGGCGCGCTGGACGTGCCGGCGGGGCTGGCTGCGGACGATCGGGGCGGCGCCGGAGGCCGCGGCAAGGACATCCTCGACGCCGATGATGTCGGTGGCGTCGGGATCGTCGGACCGGCGCCGGTGCCGCCCAGAGCCGGGCCGGGCGTCGGGGGTGAGCGTGACGGGGCGGAGGTTGTCCCGGGTGCCGAGGGCGTGCTTGGGCTCCCGGGGGGAGGTCGGGGCTTCGGCTGGGGTGGCTGGGGTGGCAGCTTCAGCGGTGGTGGCCGCCGAGGTGCCGGTGGTGGGTGCGGCGACGTCGGAGGCAGGGGTGGTTGGTCCGGCTCCGGGGGAGACGGGACCCTCGGGCAGGGTGGCCGCGGTGCCAGGTTCAGCGATGGTGGCCTCAGGGGCGGAATCCTCCGCCTGGATCCCAGGGCCTTCCGCTGGAGTTTCGGCGCGTCCCGCCGCCTGCGCGGTAGTTGCCGGAGTTTGGGCGGTCTCCGGCCTCGAGGGCTCCATTGGAGCCTCGGCACCTTCGTCTGCAGGCGCGGGAGCCTGGGCGGTCTCCGGCCTTGAGCGCTCAGCCGCCTCGGCCGAAGGGGTGGCAAGGGCCGGAGCCTGGGCGCTTTCAGGCGCCTGCGGCTCCGAGACCACCGCCGTGGGACCGGCCACCTCCGGCCCAGAGGTCGCCTTGGTCTTCGGGGCCGTCGCTGGAGCCGAAGCCTCGGGCCCTTCCGCCTCCGGAGCCGAAGCTCCGGGCCCCTCCGTTTCCGGGGCGGAAGTCGCCGGGCGCTCGGCACCTTCCGAGCCTGAAGCCGCCGGGGGGTGTGCTTTCGGACCCGAAGCCTCGGGCCCCTCCACCTCCGGGCCTGAAGCCTCGGGCTCAGAGGTCGCCGTGGTCTCCGCGGCAGCCGCCGGACCTGGAGCCTCGGGTCCCTCCGCCTTCGGCCCCGAAGGCTCCGGAGCCGAAGCTCCGGGCCCCTCCGCTTCCGGATCCGAAGCCGCCGGGGGTGGCTTGGGCAGTGACGGTTCAGCCGTCGACGGTGCGGTTGGTTCGGGGGGACCGCCGCGCTGGGCGGTCTCCTCCTGGCGCTCGTCGTGGTTCGACGTACCCTCGGCGGGCTCCCTCACCTGCACTTCTCCCGTGATCGGCGCGACTGGCGTCCTCGCTCAGTCTGCCGAAGCAGGCGTATCGGATGCGTTTGCCGCGCCGGAGCGGCGACGACGCCTCCGCCTTGCGGGGCGCTCCGGGTTCTCACCGCCCGCTTCACGCTCGGCCGACGGCGGAGCCGTCTCGCCACTGCGCGTCCGCACCCGGCGGCGCGTCGCGGGGCGCTCCTCCGCCGAGTCCGAAGCGGCAGCCGAACCCGCGCCAGCAGCCGAGCCGGAAGCACCCGAACCCGCGCCCGAGGCCGAGCCGGAAGCACCCGAGCCCGCCCCAGCATCACTCGATCCGGTCTTCGCGGCGGCGTCCGCGGCCTCGACGGCCTCCGCCGCGGCCGCGCCACCGCGCGTCCGGCGGCGCTTGCGCGTCCGCGGCGCCGGGGACTCCGGACCGCGGCGCTTCCGGCCGCCCATCTTCTCCTCCGGCTCGGCCGCCAGCCCGGCCCGCGTCCGCTTGCCCAGCGGCAGCCTGCCGGTCGCGTCCTCCGGGATGTCGAGGTCCGTGAACAGGTGCTTCGACGTCGAGTAGGTCTCCACCGGCTCCGGGATGTCCAGGCCGAGCGTGTCGGAGATCAGCTTCCAGCGCGCTTCCTCGTCCCAGTCGACGAGGGTGATCGCGACACCCGTCTTGCCCGCGCGGCCCGTGCGGCCGATGCGGTGCACGTACGTCTTCTCGTCCTCGGGCGTCTGGTAGTTGATCACGTGCGTGACGTCGTCCACGTCGATGCCGCGCGCCGCCACGTCGGTGGCCACCAGCACGTCGACCTTGCCCGACCGGAACGCCCGCAGCGCCTGCTCACGCGCACCCTGGCCGAGGTCACCGTGCACGGCCGCCGCCGCGAAACCCCGCTCGCTGAGGTCGTCGGCCACCTTCTGCGCCGTGCGCTTGGTGCGGGTGAAGACCATCGTCAGCCCGCGGTCCTTCGCCTGCAGCACACGGGCGAGCAGCTCCGGCTTGTCCAGCGAGTGCGCCCGGTAGACGAACTGGGTGGTGCGCTCGTGCACGGCACCGGCGTCGTTCTCCTCCGCGCGGATGTGCGTCGGGCGGTTCAGGAACGTGCGGGCCAGCGTGATGATCGGGCCGGGCATCGTCGCCGAGAACAGCATCGTCTGCCGCTCCTCGGGCACCATGCCGAGGATGCGCTCGATGTCGGGCAGGAAGCCCAGGTCGAGCATCTCGTCGGCCTCGTCCAGCACCAGCGCGCGGACCTTGCCCAGCACGAGGTGCCGCTGCTCGGCGAGGTCCAGCAGCCGGCCGGGGGTGCCGATCACCAGGTCGACGCCCTTGCGCAGCGCGTCGATCTGCTGCTCGTAGGGGCGCCCGCCGTAGATGGCGAGCGTGCGGATGCCGAGGTACTTGCCCGCGTCCTGGAGGTCGTGCGCGACCTGGACGCACAGCTCACGGGTCGGCACCACGACCAGCGCCTGCGGCGTGCCGTCACCCGGAGTGGTGATGCGCTGGAGCAGCGGGACGCCGAAGCCCAGCGTCTTGCCCATGCCCGTGCGGGCCTGGCCGATGAGGTCCTCGCCCGCCATCGCGAGCGGCAGCGTCAGCGCCTGGATGGCGAAGGTGCGCTCGATACCGGCCTCGGCCAGCGCGCGCACGATCTCGGGACGCACCTCGAACTCGGCGAAGGTCGGGTTCTCCGGCTTGACCTCGGCGCCCGCCTGCAGCGGGTGCGAGGTGTCGGTGGCCGGCACGCCGCTCTCGCTGTGCTCGAGGGCCACCGGGTCGGTTTCTGTTCGGTTGGGGGAAGTGCTCGCGGTCAGTGTGATCGCCTCTCTCGTACCAGCGCGCACAGCCTGGTCGGATCTCGGCACTCGACCGCGGAATCGTTCGGCCGGCGGGAATGCCGCAAAAAGGCTTGCACGCACACTGTGTTGTCCGAGCCGCTTCCGAACGCGGCCCGATAATCCGCCCCACAGCGGCGTCGTCCCAGGTGGAAGGCACTGTGCCTCTCGGACGGGCGCACTGTCGCCGGAGCGGAAGCTCCGTCAATACACCGACTATTGTACCGGCCGCCCCCCTGGCCTCGGCATTTCGGTCCGGCGTGTCCACGTGGGATTGGTCTCTTCCAGTGGCGACTAGGCTCACGGCCGTGACCACCCAGATCAGTGAAGGTGTCGTCGACCTGCTCGGGGTCGTCGCCTACGGTGAGCTGTCCGCATTCGATCGGATGGCGGAAGACGCCCGCACCGCGCCCACCCTGTCCGGGCGCGCGGCGCTCGCCTCGATGGCGGCCGCGGAGATCGGGCACTACGAGGTCCTGGCGCGTTACCTCGCCAAGCACGGCGTCCCGGTGGAGGACGCGATGGCCCCGTTCGTCTCGCACATCGACGCGTGGCACGCCTCCACCGCGCCGAAGTCGTGGCTGGAATCACTGGTCAAGGCGTACGTCGGGGACGGGCTCGCGGCCGATTTCTACCGCGAGGTCGCCAGCTGGCTCGACGACGAGACGAAGGACCTCGTGCTCACGGTGCTCGACGACACGGGGCACTCCGCGTTCGCCGAGCGGGAGGTCGCGGCCGGGATCGAGGCCGACCCCAAGACGAGGGACCGGCTCGCGCTGTGGGGGCGGCGGCTGCTGGGGGAGGCCCTGACGCAGGCGCAGTACGTCGCGGCGGAACGGGACGGGCTGGCCGAGCTGATCGTGTCCGGTTCGGGTGATCTCGCGGGAATCGCGGCGCTGTTCCGGCGGTTGCAACAGGGGCACACCAAACGGATGCAGAAGCTGGGGCTCGGATAGCCTCTAGGGCAACAAGCGTGACGAAGAGATAGGCGGAGGTCACCCGTGGAGGTCAAGATCGGCATCAAGGACACCCCCCGTGAGCTGGTGGTGTCCAGTGGCCAGACGGCCGAGGAGGTCGAGGCGCTGGTCGCCGACGCGCTGAAGGCCACCGACGGCGTCTTCCGCCTCACCGACGAGAAGGGCCGCAAGTTCCTGGTCCCGTCGGACCGGATCGCCTACGTCGAGATCGCCCCGACCGACGTGCGGCGGGTCGGGTTCGCGGTCGGTTCGTAGTCCGGCTTTCACCGCACACGAGGGACGCTCCCGCTCCGGCGGGGGCGTCCCTCGTGCGTTGACCGGGTGCGGATGGCCGTGAGCTGCGCCGACGTGGCGCCGCCGGCCAGGAGGAGGCCTGCCGGGTCGAGCCCGTCGAGGGTGGCGCGGACGGCTCCCGCGAGGGTGCTGCCGTGGTGGCGCAGCGCGGCTTCGATCAGCGGGGCCTGGTGCGGCGCCGCGGACCGGGCTGCCCGCAGGTAGTCGGCGACGATCGCCGCCGGTTCGACGTCGGCGAGTGCGAGCAGGAGCAGTGCGACCAGGCCGGTCCGGTCGCGGCCCAGGCCGCAGTGGAACAGCACGCCGCCTGGCCTGGCCTCGGCGAGAGCGGCGATCGCGGCGGCGCAGCGTTCCGGCTTCCGCGCCAGGAACAGCGGGTAGTACAGCGGGCTCCCGTCACGGCCCTCGCGCCGGACCTGGCGCCAGAACTCCACGTCGGCCACGTCGTCGAGGGGCACGTGCACGAGGTCCATGCCCGGCGCGTCGTACGGCTCGATCTCGTCGTCGTTGCGCAGGTCCACGACGGTGCGGATGCCGGCTCGACGGGCGCTGCGCCAGTCCGCCCCGGGGCGAAGCGCCGCCGAGCGGAAGAAAGCACCGTGTGCGGTCACGCCCGATCGAGTGGGCAGTCCGCCGAGGTCGTGGCAGTGGGGGAAGCCGTGCACCCGGTCAGGTTCGGGCCTGCCCCGGGGGCAAGGTCAAATCTCGGCCAGGGACTTCGGCACCGAGAACGGGGGCGTGCTCGTGCCGAGGACGCGGTACCGGCCCCACGGGTCCGGGTCGGACAGCTCGCCGTGGGCCGTGCCTTCCGGCGTACGTATTTCGGCCACCTTCTTCCGGCCGCCGAGCAGCTCGTGCAGGGTTTCGTTCGCGGCGACCCGGCCGTACCAGTGGTAGTAGCCGTCGATGGGCTGGAAGTGCCCGCGCAGCTCGACCTCCACCGCGAACTCCGTGCCGTCCACGACCAGCGTCGCGGTGCCGGTGTAGCCGTCCTCGTCAGCCGACATCCGACTCCTCCTTCTTCCCCGCCGAAAGGCGTACGACCTTGTTCTCCTCCAGCGGGAGGTTCGGATCGATCGTGATGCCCTGCTGGCGCGCCAGCCCGTCGATCGCGGCCCAGATGATCTGCGTCAGGTACTCCACGACGCTGTCCCGGCTCATGGAACGCCGTTCCAGCCACCACTCGCCGGTGTTCTGGACCATGCCGACGATCCCGTACGCCCAGGGTTCGGCGGCGCCCGAGTCCATGCCGAACATCCGCATGTAGTCGCCGAGCAGCGCGGTCAGCGCCGTCGCGATCAGCTCCTTGTCCTCGGCGACGACGTCGGCGTCCGCGGGCTTCTCGGTGAACGAGCCGCGCGCGAGCAGGCGGTAGAGGTTCGGGTGCTCCTCGATGACGGTGAAGAACGCGTCGAGCGCCATGCGGATGCGCGGCACCGGCGCCAGCTCGGCGTTGATCGCGGGGACGAGGCGGGAGAACAGCAGCTCCGTGCCGCGCTGGCCGAGCGCGAGGTACAGGTCGGCCTTGTCCGCGAAATGCCGGTACAGCACGGGTTTCGTGACGCCCGCGGCGACCGCGACGTCCTCCATCGCGAGGTCGGGGCCGTGCTCGTCGAGCGCCTTCAGCGCCGCCTCGACGAACTCCGCACGCCGCGCCACGCGGTGCTTGCGCCACCGGTCACGCCGGGCGTCCCCGGTCGCCGGTTCGTCGGCCTTGGGGCCCTTTCCGCTGCGCTTGACACCTTCAGCCACGGCGCTCATGCTACCAAAGGTAACTGTTACCGGTGGTTACACACAAATCCGGAGGGGCGCGATGACGCGGGCACTCGAGGACGAGGGGCGGGAGAAGACCGCCGACCGGCTGCTGAAGTCGTCGGCTGGCAAGTTCTACGACCCCGAGGTCGACATCGACTGGGGAGCACCGCTGCCGGAAGGTGGTCTGTACCAGCTGGAACACCGGTGCTCGCTGTACGGCACGCACCTGTGGGACCGGCTGACGCCGGAGCAGCGCGTGGAGCTGGGCAAGCACGAGCTGGCGAGCATCGCGAGCAACGGGATCTTCTTCGAGGTGCTGCTCATGCAGCTGCTGCTCAAGGAGGTCTACAACAGCGACCCGACCACGCGGCACGTCCAGTACGCGCTGACCGAGATCGCCGACGAGTGCCGCCACTCGACGATGTTCGCCCGCTTCGTCGAGCGCGTCGGGGCACCGCCGTACGGGCCGGTGAAGATCGTGCACCGGCTGGGCAAGCTGCTGCCGTTCATCGGGTACGGCCCCGCGCTGTACGGCTCGATCCTCGTCGCCGAGGAGGTGCTGGACCGGCTGCAGCGCGAAAGCATGGCCGACGAGGGCATCCAGCCGCTGGTGCGGATGGTCAACCGCATCCACGTCCTGGAGGAGGCCCGGCACGTCACGTTCGCCCGCGAGGAGGTCCTGCGGCGGACGCCGAAGCTGTCGAAGGCCGAGCTGGGGTACCAGCGGTGGCTCATCGCGTCCGTCAGCTTCGCGATCACGCGCAGCCTGATCAACCCGCAGGTGTACAAGGCGGTCGGGCTGCGGCCGCGCGAGGCGTGGGAGACCGCGCTGGCGAACCCGCACTTCCAGGAGACGATCCGGTGGGCGGGGGAGCGGATCATGGGCTTCCTGACGGAGGCCGGGCTCGTCGGCGCGCCGGGGATGGGCCTGTGGCGCAAGTCCTTCCTGCTCGCGAAATGACGGCGGCGAAGGTCGGTCACCGGTTCGTCACCGCTGACGGGACGGCGTTGTACGTCGACGTTTCGGGGCCAGCGGACGCTCCGGTGACGTTGGTGCTGGTGCACGCATGGACGCAGGACTCCACCGAGTGGGAGCCGATCCTGCCGCTGCTGCCCCCGGACGTCCGGGTGGTGCGGTACGACCACCGCGGGCACGGCGCGTCCGCCCCGGCCAAGCCCGGGACGGCGACGATCGCGCAGCTTGCCGACGACCTCGCCGAGCTGGTCTCCGACCGCGTGCCGGGGCGGATCGTGCTGGCGGGGCACTCGCTGGGCGGGATGACGGTGATGGAGCTGGCGGAGCGGCACCCGGAGCTGGTGCGGGAGCGTGTCGCGGGGGTCGCGTTCATCGCCACGTCGTGCTCGAACCTCGACCGCATGACGCTCGGGCTGCGGGGCGCGGCCGGACGCGCGGCGATCCGCGTCGACAAGGCGCTGGCGCGGATGCTCACGCGGTACGAGAAGGAGTCCGTCCCGGTGCCCGCGGCGCTGGCTCGCCCGGCGACGAAGTGGCTGGCGTTCGGCAGGAAGGTCGACCGCGCGGACGTGCGGGCGATGACCGCGCAGTTCCTGCGGGCGCACCCGAGGAGCATCGGCGGTTTCCGCGACTCGATCTCGCGGCACGACCGGCGTGAGGCGCTGGCGAGGCTCGCGGGCAGGCCGAGCGTCGTGCTCGTCGGCGACCGGGACCGGCTCACTCCGGTGTCCCACGCACGGGTGATCGCGGCCGAGCTGCCGGATGCGGAGTTCGTCCTGTTCCCCGGTGCGGGGCACGAGCTGCCGTACGAGCGGCGGCAGGGTGTGGCGCAGCGGCTGAGGTGGCTGGTGGAGGCCGCCCGGGGGTGAGTTCCGGCGGGTGGGCTCGCGGCGGGGTCGGGTGGCGGCGGGGTGCGCCGGTGCCGCAGGGGGGTGCCGGGGTGCTGTGCCTTGGTGCTGTGACCTGCTCGGGTGGTGGCGGGGTGTGGCCGCGGGAGGCGGTGGGGTGCGGCCGGTGCCGGGGCGGGTTGCGTGAGCGGTGGGGTGCCTGGCTGGAGAAGCGGGTGGGCGGCCGGTGGCCGGATAGGGCGAGCAGCCTCGACGCGGCCCCGGCCGCCGGAGAGCGGGTGGCCTGCCGAGGAGTGGGTGCCCGGCCCGGCCAGCTAAACCGCCGGAGCAGGCGCCCGGCCCGATCCGCCGGGGAGTGGATGCCTGGCCTGTCCGGCCCGACCTGGCGGGGAGCGAGTGCCTGGGCCCCCGGAGCGGATGCTCGGCTGCCGGAGCCGACCCGGCCCGACGGAGCGCCTGCCCCACTCGCCAAACCCGCCGGAGCGCGGCCAAACCCGCCGGAGCGCCTGCCCCACCCGCCAAACCCGCCGGAGCGGGCGCCCGGCCGCCGGCGCGCCGCTACTTGCCCTGCAGTGGGAAGCCCGCGCCGATGCCGCGCCACGCGAGTGTCGCGGTGAGGGCCACCGCCTCTTCGCGGCTCATGGTGCTGTGGTGCGTCAGCCAGAAGCGGGCGCTGACCTGGCTCATGCCCACCAGCCCGACCGCCAGCAGCCGCGCTTTCGCCTCGTCGAGGCCCGCGTCCGCGGTGATCGTCTCCGTGATGGCGTCCACGCTGGCCGACGTGGCCCTGTCGACCGCGTCCTGCACGGCCGGCTCGCCACGCAGGTCCGACTCGAACACCATCCGGAACGCGCCGGCGTCGTTGTTGACGAAGTCGAAGAACGCACCGACCGCCGCCTGCACGCGCAGCTTGTTGTCCGTCGTCGACGCCAGCGCCTCCTGGACGCGCCCCACCAGCTCGTCGACGTGGCTTTCCAGCAGCGCGATGTACAGGTCGAGCTTGCCGGGGAAGTGCTGGTACAGCACCGGCTTCGACACCCCGGCCTGCTCGGCGATCTCGTCCATCGCCGCCGCGTGGTAACCGTTCGCGGAGAAGACGCGCTGCGCCGCCGCGAGCAGTTGCGCCCGCCGCTCGGTGCGCGGCAGCCGCACGCCTCGCTGCTGGGCAGGCGCGGTTTCCGACATGTTTCCTCCCGAATAGACCCGTTCGAGATTACTCGGCGGTACCGACGAGTCGCCAAGCCCGGCCTTCCAGTTGCATGCTGGTTTGATGACCGACACCGTTCAGACCGCCGGAGAGGCCGATTCCGGCAGACGCGCCGCGGTGACGCACGTGCCTCTCTCCAAGACCCCGCTACCCGACCTCGACCCGGCACAGCGACCGTGGCCGGGCACCGTCGAAACCGCGGGCGGGGTTTCCCTGCACGTGCGCCGCACCCCCGGCGCGGCCGACACCACCGCCATCTACGTGCACGGCCTCGGCGGCTCCTCGACCAACTGGACGGATCTGGCGACACTGCTGGCCCCCTTCGCCACCGGGCTGTCCGTCGACCTGCCCGGCTTCGGCTTCTCGGAGCCCACCGAGGGCTTCCGGTTCAGCCTCGACGAGCACGCCGACGAGCTGGCCCGGTTCATCGAGGGGCTCGGCAACGGGCCCGTGCACCTGCTCGGCAACTCGATGGGCGGTGCCGTCGTGCTGCTCGTCGCGGCGCGGCGGCCGGAACTGGTGCGCAGCCTCACCCTGATCTCGCCGGCGATGCCCGACCGCAGGCCGGACCCGCGGCGGCTGTCGGATCCGCTGATGATGCTGGCGTACCTGCCGCTGGTCGGTCGCGGCGTGCGGCGGAAGCTCGCGGCGATGAGCCCGCGCGAGCGCGCCGCGCAGGTCATCAAGCTGTGCTTCGCCGACCCGGACGCGTTCCCGCAGCACCGGCTCGACGAGCTGGCCGAGGAGCACACCGCGCGGGCCGAACTGAAGTGGGCCAACGCGGCGATGGCGGCGAGCACCATGGGGATCTTCCGGACGTGGTTCGCGCGCGGGCCGAAGTCGCTGTGGTCGGTCGCGCCGCAGGTCGGTGTGCCGTCGCTCGTGGTGTGGGGGACCGAGGACAGGGTGATCTCCGTCCGGCGTGCCGCGCGCACCGCGAAGGCGCTCCAGCGGGCCCGGCTGCTCGTGCTGCCGCGCACCGGGCACGTCGCCCAGATGGAACGTCCCGTTGCCGTCGCGAAAGCCGTTTTGGGCATGTGGGAACGGGTGGAGGGGAACGCCTGGTAGGCCAACCGGGTGAAGAAAATTCGCAGTGTGCCGGGCTGGTCGCTGTGCGCAGCGCGGTGGGGGTGTGGCACCCTGGGCCCGTGAACCGGGTGAAGAACGGCGAGCAGAGCGAGGAGCAGCGGTCCCGGCACCGTTCCCCGCAACGCCGTTCACGCCGCAATTCCGCCGACCGGTACGCGCGAGGCCGCCGTCGCACGAAGGGTGAGCCGCTCAGCGCGTCCTGGCGTCCCGCCACCCCCGGCCAGCTGGAGCAGACCCCGCAGGAGGCCCGCAAGGCCCGCCGTCAGCGCGGCCGCCTGCGGCGCGTGGCGAAGGCCTACGGGTGGCGGATGTACGCGCTGCCGATCCTGGTGGTCCTCACCGCGCTCGTGGTGTTCAACACCGCGCGGGAGCCCGCCCAGCCCGCCACCGGCTCGGGTGCGTCCACCGGCACCGACGGCATCGCCGCGGACGGCGGGGTGCCCGAGAAGCCCGCGCTGCCGGCGAACCTGAACGTGCCCACCGCCCCGCTGCCCGACGGCGGCGCCTTCACGCAGGCGGGCAAGATGACGTGGCACGTCGTCCCGCTGTCCAACGACGGCACGAGCGGCAAACGGGCGGGCACCGGCGGTCGGCTGTACCACTACACGATCGAGGTCGAGGACGGCATCGACCCGGCCAGCTACGCGGGGGACGACTCGTTCGCCCGCACCGTCGAGGCCACGCTGTCGGACGCCCGCAGCTGGATCGGCACCGGCAAGGTGAGCATGCAGCGGGTCGACGCGAGCTTCCCCGACCCGGACTTCCGCGTCCGCCTGACCACGCCGGACACCGCGACGCGCGCGGACCTGTGCGGGTTCGGCATCCCGTTCCCGACGTCGTGCTACATCCGCGGGTTCCACCACAGCGTGATCATCAACCTGGCCCGGTGGGTGCGGGGCGCGCTGGCGTTCGGCGCCGACATGGGGACGTACCGGCAGTACGCGATCAACCACGAGGTCGGGCACGCGCTCGGCAACGGGCACGTGGGCTGCAAGGAGGACGGCGCGCTGGCGCCCGTGATGATGCAGCAGACGTTCGGGGTCAGCAACAACTACGTCGCCGAGCTGAACCAGGTCGACATCTACAACTCGAAGGCCGTGCCCTCGGACGGCAAGACGTGCAAGCCGAACGCGTGGCCGGTGCTGAACCTCGGGGACACCGCTCCCACGGGCTGAGACAGGGGCCGGGAAGACGTCACCCCTCGCGCGCGTTGTGGATACTGGGTAGTTGGACGCGATCCGCGCGAGATGGAGGACCCGATGTCAGGCACGCTGCCGCCGCTCGTCGAGCCGGCCGCCGAGCTCACCAAGGAAGAGGTGGCCCGGTACAGCCGGCACCTGATCATCCCGGATGTCGGGATGGACGGGCAGAAGCGGCTGAAGAACGCGAAGGTGCTGGTCATCGGCGCGGGCGGGCTCGGCAGCCCGGCCCTGCTGTACCTGGCGGCCGCGGGCGTCGGCACCCTCGGCGTCATCGACTTCGACGTGGTGGACGAGTCGAACCTGCAGCGCCAGGTGATCCACGGGCAGTCCGACGTGGGCAAGCCGAAGGCCGTCTCGGCGAAGGAGTCGATCGCCGAGATCAACCCGTTCGTCGACGTCATCCTGCACACCGAGCAGCTGACCACCGAGAACGCGCTCGACATCTTCCGGCCGTACGACCTGATCCTCGACGGCACCGACAACTTCGCCACCCGGTACCTCGTCAACGACGCCGCGGTGATCCTCGACAAGCCGTACGTGTGGGGCTCGATCTTCCGCTTCGAGGGCCAGGTCAGCGTGTTCTGGGAGAACGCGCCCAACGGCAAGGGCCTGAACTACCGCGACCTGTACCCGGAGGCCCCGCCGCCCGGGATGGTGCCCTCGTGCGCCGAGGGTGGCGTGCTGGGTGTGCTGTGCGCCTCCATCGGTTCGATCATGGTCACCGAGGCGATCAAGCTGATCACCGGTATCGGCGAGCCGCTGCTCGGGCGCCTGATCAGCTATGACGCGCTGGAGATGCGCTACCGTGAGGTCAAGATCCGGAAGGACCCGGAGACGCCGAAGATCACCGAGCTGATCGACTACGAGGCGTTCTGCGGGGTGGTTTCGGACGAGGCGCAGAACGCGGCGAGCAACCACACCATCACCCCGGCCGAGCTGAAGGCGAAGTTCGACGCGGGTGAGGAGTTCGAGCTGATCGACGTCCGCGAGCCGCACGAGTACGAGATCGTGAACATCAAGGGCGCGAAGCTGATCCCGAAGGACCGCATCCTCTCGGGTGAGGCGCTGGCGGAACTGCCGCAGGACAAGCCGATCGTGCTGCACTGCAAGTCGGGGGCGCGCTCGGCCGAGGCGCTGGCCGCGTTGCACCGCGCCGGGTTCAAGGACGCCACGCACCTCGGCGGTGGCGTGCTGGCCTGGGCGAAGCAGATCGACCCGAGCCTGCCGACGTACTGAGCCGCGGCGGAAGGGCGCTTCGGGAGGCTGCTTCCCGGGGCGCCCTTTTCGTGCGGGTGGCGTCGGGGCGCGTCCCGCGTCTGCCGACGTGCTGAGTTCAAGCGGAGGGGCGTCCTGGGACGTGGTTCCGGGACGTCCCTTTTGTGCAGGTGGCCTCGGGATGCGCCACGCACCTCGGCGGCGGCGTGCTGGCCTGGGCGAAGCAGATCGACCCGAGCCTGCCGACGTACTGAGCCGCGGCGGAAGGGCGCTTCGGGAGGCTGCTTCCCGGGGCGCCCTTTTCGTGCGGGTGGCGTCGGGGCGCGACGCGAGTCTGCCGACTTACTGAGCCGCCTCGAAAGGAGCCCCGGAAAACTCTTCCGGGGCTCCTTTTTGCGCAGGTAGCCTCGGGGTCGTGCCGTCCGAGTCCCCCGTGCCGCAGCGCGTGCTGAAGGCGTTCGGCGCTCAGGGGGAGCTGGAGCGCGTTCCCGGCAGCGGCGCCTGGCGTTGCGGCGACCTCGTGCTGAAACCCGTGGCGGACAAGGCCCGTGCCGTCTGGCTGGCCGACGTCCTTGGCCGGCTCGTCGTGCCGGACCTGCGGATCGCGCGGCCCGTGCGCACCACCGACGGGCGCTGGCTGATCGGTGGCTGGGCGGCCAGCCGCTACCTGCCGGGGCAACCGGAGCACCGGCACGACGAGACGATGCTCGCCGCGTTGAAGCTCGCCCACGCCACCGCCGGGCTGCCGCGGCCCGAATTCCTCGCGCGCCGTCAGGACCCCGACGCGATCGCCGACCGCGTGGCGTGGGGTGAGGTGGACGTGCCGGTCGACGAAAACCGGGGCGGCCGCTGGTTCGAGGTGCTCGCCGTCGCGCGAAGACCCGTGCGGCTGCCGGACCAGGTCGTCCCCGGAGACCTGTTCGGTGCCGTGTTGTTCGACGGGCCGTCCCCACCCGGCGTCGTCGACTTCGAGCCCTACTTCCGTCCCGCCGAGTGGGGCGCCGCCGTCGCCGCGGTGGACGCCGTCGCGTGGGGCGGCGCACCGCCGGAGTTCCTGCGACGGTGGTCACACCTGCCCGAATGGCCGCAGCTGATCCTGCGTGCCGTGTTGTTCCGCCTCGCCGCGCACTCACTTCGGCCCCGTGCCACGGTTTCCGCGCTCGACGGCCTGCGCGTCGCCGCCGCCGCGGTCAGCGAACTCCTCTGAGCAGCGCCTTCTCACCGCGCACCCGCCGCGATTCCCGAGCAATGTCAAACGCCTGAAACATTCGGACGTTTTCAGGTAACAAGCCCTCTTACCGTCAATTGGCGTCGGATGGAGGAGGTGCACGTGACGCTGACGGCGGAACAGCGGGTCGGGACGGCCACCCACTGCCCGTACTGCGCCCTGCAGTGCGGTATGACCGTGACCGGCACCACAGTCGCACCGCGTGAGTTCCCGACCAACGGCGGCGGCCTGTGCCAGAAGGGCTGGACGTCCGGTGCGCTGCTCACGTCTCCCGCGCGCCTGACCACCCCGCTCGTCCGCGTCGACGGCGAACTCGTGCCCGCCGCGTGGGACGACGCACTCGACCTGATCGCCCGCCGCCTGACCGAAATCCAGGCGCGGCACGGGAAGGACGCGGCCGCGGTGTTCGGCGGCGGTGGGCTGACCAACGAGAAGTCCTACCTGCTCGGGAAGTTCGCCCGGATCGCGCTGGGCACCTCGCAGGTCGACTACAACGGCCGGTTCTGCATGTCCTCCGCGGCGGCCGCCGGCAACAAGGCCTTCGGGCTGGACCGCGGCCTGCCGTTCCCGCTCACCGACCTCGCCGAGGCCGACGCGGTGCTGCTCGTCGGGTCGAACCCGGCCGAGACGATGCCGCCGTTCATGCAGCACCTGCGGCACGCCAAGGAGATCGGCGGGCTGGTCGTGGTGGACCCGCGGCGCACGCCGACCGCGGAGCAGGGCAACCTGCACCTGGCGCCCGCGCCGGGCACGGATCTCGCGCTGGCACTGGGCATCCTGCACGCCGCCGTCGCCGACGGGCACGTGGACTGGTCCTATGTGGACGAACGCACGCGCGGTTTCGACGCCGTGTGGCGGATCGTCGCGCGCTGGTGGCCCGAGCGCGTCGAGCGGGTGACCGGGGTGTCGGCCGCCGACCAGCGCCGCGTCGCGGAGCGGCTGGCCAACGCGCGCAACGCCTACATCTTAACCGCGCGCGGCACGGAACAGCACGCGAGCGGTTCGGACACGGTCAGCGCCTGGATCAACCTCGCGCTGGCGCTGGGTCTGCCCGGCCGCCGCGGCTCCGGGTACGGCTGCCTCACCGGGCAGGGCAACGGGCAGGGCGGTCGCGAGCACGGCCAGAAGGCCGACCAGCTGCCCGGTTACCGCAAGATCGACGATCCGGCCGCGCGCGAGCACGTCGCGGGGGTGTGGGGTGTCCCCGCGGAGTCGCTGCCGGGGCCGGGTCGCTCGGCGTACGAGCTGCTCGACGCGCTGGGCACGGAGGACGGGCCGAAGGCGCTGCTGGTGTTCGGCAGCAACGTGGTCGTCTCCGCGCCGCGCTCGGCGCACATCGCCGACCGACTGTCCGCTTTGGACTTCCTCGTCGTGTCGGACCTGGTGCTGTCGGAGACCGCCGCGCTCGCGGACGTCGTGCTGCCGGTGACGCAGTGGGCGGAGGAGAGCGGCACGATGACCAACCTCGAAGGCCGGGTCCTGCTGCGCCGCCGCGCGCTCGAACCCCCCGCGGGCGTGCGCACGGACCTCGAAGTGCTGCAAGGGCTCGCGACGCGGCTGGGGCAGCCCGCGGAGCGCTTCCCGGTCGACGCGGAAAGCGTTTTCACCGAACTCCGCGAGGCATCGAGGGGCGGCCTCGCCGACTACTCCGGCATCACGTACGACCGCTTGCGGGCGGGGGAAGCGTTGTACTGGCCCGTTCCCGCGGAGGAGCACGAGGGCACCCCGCGCGTGTTCCTCGACCGGTTCGCGCACGCGGACGGGCGGGCGCGGTTCGTGCCCGTCGAGCACCGCGGGCCCGCCGAACCGACGGACGAGGAGTTCCCGTTGCAGCTCACCACCGGACGTGTCCTGCAGCACTACCAGTCCGGCGCGCAGACGCGGCTGGTGAGCGAACTCAACGACGTCGTCCCCGAGGCCTACGTGGAAGTGCATCCCGACACCGCCGCCCGGTGCGGGCTGAGCGAAGGCGAGTGGGCGCGGTTGGCGTCGCGGCGCGGGGAGATGACCGCACGGGTGCGGTGCGTGTCCTCGATGCGGCCGGACGTCGTGTTCCTGCCGTTCCACTTCGCCGGGGCACAGCGGGCGAACCTGCTCACCAACCCCGCGCTCGACCCGACCAGCCGCATGCCCGAGTTCAAGGTCTGTGCCGTGAAGCTGGAGGTGGCATGAGCCCGCGCAAGGTCGTCGTCCTCGGGTACGGCATGGCGGGGGCGCGGCTGGCCGACGAGATCCGCCGCCGCGACCCGGAAGGCGAAGCCGTCCACCTCACCGTGATCGGCGAGGAGCCGCACCACGCCTACAACCGGGTGCTGCTGTCGGCCGTCGTCGCCGGGACGATGCACTCGGACCTCGTGCGGCTGCACGAACCCGGCTGGGCCGCGGACCACGGGATCGACCTGCGCACCTCCGTGCGGGCCACCGGCATCGATCGAGAGCAGCGGCGGGTCGCGCTCGACGACGGGTCCACTGTGGACTACGACGCGCTCGTGCTCGCCACCGGCAGCAAGCCGTGGCTGCCGCCGGTGGAAGGGCTGACCCGCGACGACGGCACCCTAGCGCCGGGTGTGGTGACGTTCCGGACGATGGAGGACTGCGAGCGCATCCTCGACGTCGCGAAGGCCGGAGCCCCCGTGGCTGTCCTCGGCGGCGGGCTGCTCGGCCTCGAAGCGGCACGCGGCCTTGCGGGGCGCGGAAACCTCGTCACCGTCGTGCACCCCGCCGGCCACGTCATGGAGCGGCAGCTCGACGCGGGTGCAGGACAGGTGCTGGCGCGACTGCTCGGCACCCACGGCATCGACTTCCGCCTCAACGCCTCCGCCGCTCGGTACCTGCCGGGCAGCGGCCTCAAACTCGACGACGGCAGCAAGGTCGCCGCCGATCTCGTCGTGGTCTCCGCCGGGGTGCGGGCGGAGACCGGACTGGCCCGGGACGCCGGGCTGACCGTCGATCGCGGGGTGGTCGTCGACGACTCCCTGCGCACCAGTGACGGGCGCGTGTACGCCATCGGCGACTGCGCCCAGCACCCGGGCACGGTGTCCGGGCTGGTGGAACCCGCGTGGCAGCAGGCGGCGGTGCTCGCCGACCTGCTCACCGGCACCAGCGTCGCCGCGCGCTACCGCGGCACGCAGGTGGTCACCAAGCTCAAGGCCCGCGGCATCGACCTGACCGCGCTCGGCGACGCGCACACCGACGTGCACGACACCGACGCGGAAGTGCTGTCCCTGACCGACCCGACCGGCGGGCGTTACACGAAACTCGTGATCCGCGAAGACCGCGTCACCGGAGCGATCCTCCTCGGCGCACCCGACGCCGCCGCCACCATCACCCAGCTCTACGACCGCGGCGTGCCCGTGCCCGCCGATCGCCTCGCCGTCCTGCTCGGCCGGGCGCTGCCCTCGGGCGCGCCCGCTGCGGCGGGGCCGGCGGACCTGCCCGCCGCCGCCGTGGTGTGCCGGTGCAACTCCGTGACCAAGGGCCGGCTCGTCGAGGCGTTCCGCGCGGGCGCGACCGACGTGACCGAGCTGGCCTCCGCGACCAGGGCGACCACCGGCTGCGGCAGCTGCCGCGACGCCGTGTGCGGCATCGCCGACTGGCTGGCGACCACTTCCTGACAGGAGCCGAAGAAATGACGACTGCGACCCGCGGCCGCCGGTGGATCGAACACTGGACGCCGGAAGACGACACGTTCTGGGCCACCACCGGGAAGAAGGTGGCAAGGCGCAACCTGTGGTTCTCCATCTTCTCCGAGCACATCGGGTTCTCCATCTGGAGCCTGTGGTCGGTGATGGTGCTGTTCATGGGCCCGAAGTACGGGTTCTCGGCGGGTGACAAGTTCCTGCTGACCTCGACCCCGACGCTCGTCGGCGCGATCGCGCGGCTGCCCTACACCTTCGCCGTGGCGAAGTTCGGCGGTCGTAATTGGACGGTCGTGAGCGCGTTGCTGCTGCTGATCCCGAGCATCGCCGCGGCGATCGTGATCGAGCCGGGCACGCCGCTGTGGGTGTTCCTGCTCGTCGCCGCGCTCGGCGGCGTCGGCGGCGGGAACTTCGCGTCCTCGATGGCGAACATCAACGCGTTCTTCCCCGAGAAGGCCAAGGGCATGGCGCTGGGCCTCAACGCGGGCGGCGGGAACCTGGGCGTCGCCGTGATCCAGCTGATCGGCCTGCTGGTGATCGCCACCGCCGGCAACAACGCCCCGCGGCTCGTGTTGTTCGTCTACCTGCCGCTGATCGTGATCGCCGCGCTGTGCGCGTACCTGTTCATGGACAACATCGCGTCGATGCGCAACGACGGCAAGGGCATGCGCGAGGTGGTCAAGGAGTCCCACACCTGGGTCATGTCCTTCCTCTACATCGGCACGTTCGGCTCGTTCATCGGCTACAGCTTCGCCTTCGGGCTGGTGCTGCAGAACCAGTTCGGCCGCACCCCGCTGCAGGCCGCCGCGGTGACGTTCCTGGGCCCGCTGCTCGGCTCGCTGTCGCGGCCGGTCGGCGGCTGGCTGTCCGACCGCATCGGCGGTGGCCGGATCACGTTCTGGAACTTCGTCGGCATGGCGGCGCTGACGGTGCTGCTGATCATCGCGTCGAACGCGAAGTCGCTGGCGTTGTTCACCGCGGCCTTCATCGTGTTGTTCGTGCTGACCGGGATCGGGAACGGCTCGACCTACAAGATGATTCCCGCGATCTTCCGCGCCAAGGCGAAGGCCGCGATCGCCGCGGGTGCCGACGAGACGGCCGAGCTGCTCAACGCCCGCAAGCTGTCGGGTGCCCTGATCGGGCTCGCCGGGGCGATCGGCGCGCTGGGCGGGTTGTTCATCAACCTGGCGTTCCGGCAGTCGTTCATGAACACCGGCAGCGGGGTGCCCGCCTTCGTCGGGTTCCTCGTGTTCTACGGGATCTGCTTCGTCGTGACCTGGGCGGTGTACCTGCGCCGGTCCGAGGTCGGCGACAACCAGCTGGCACTGGCCGGATCCCGGGTCTGAAGCTGCAAGGAGGAACGGATATGACGCGCACACTGGTCGTCGCCGGCCACGGCATGGTGGGCCACCGGCTCGTCGAGGAGCTGCGGGCGGCGGACACCGAGGGGCAGTGGCGGATCGTCGTGCTCGGCGAAGAGCCGCGCCCGGCGTACGACCGGGTCGCGCTGACGTCCTATGTGGACGGCTGGGACGCGCAGGCGCTGGACCTCGGCCCGCACACCGGGGTCGAACTGCGCCTGGGCGACCCGGTGGCGAGCATCGACCGGGAGGCCCGCACGGTCACCACCGCGGGCGGGCACACCGAGCACTACGATGCGCTCGTGCTCGCCACCGGGTCCCGGCCGTTCGTCCCGCCGGTGCCGGGGCGCGACCTGCCCGGCTGCTTCGTCTACCGGACGATCGAGGACCTCGACGCGATCCGCGCGGCCGTGGACAGTGCCAAGGCCCGCAAGCGCGGCCGCGCGGCCGCGATGGTGGTCGGCGGCGGGCTGCTGGGCCTGGAGGCGGCGAAGGCGTTGCGGGACATGGGTCTCTCGCCGCACGTGGTGGAGATGGCGCCGCGGCTGATGCCGCTCCAGGTCGACGAGGGTGGCGGCAGCCTGCTGCGCAAGCTGGTCACCGAACTCGACCTGACCGTCCACACGGGAACGTCCGCGGCGAAGATCGAGCAGGACGGGGACCGGCTGACCGCGAGCCTGACCAACGGCACCGAGCTGGACCTCGACCTGATCGTGTTCTCCGCCGGTGTCCGCCCGCGTGACGACCTGGCTCGTGAAGCCGGGCTCGCGGTGGGTGAGCGCGGCGGCGTGCTGGTCGATTCCTCCTGCCGCACCAGCGATCCGTCGATCTGGGCGATCGGCGAGTGCGCGGCGGTCGGCGGCCGCTGCTACGGGCTCGTCGCGCCCGGCTACACGATGGCGGAGATCGTGGCGGGGCAGCTGCTGGGCAAGGACGGCGAGTTCCCCGGCGCCGACATGTCGACCAAGCTGAAGCTGATGGGCGTGGACGTGGCGAGCTTCGGCGACGCCCACGCCGCCACCGAGGGCGCGCTGGAGGTCGTGCTCGCCGACGCGGTTTCGGGCTACTACAAGAAACTCGTCGTGTCACCCGAGGGAACGCTGCTCGGCGGCGTGCTGGTCGGCGACGCGAGTTCGTACAACCTGCTGCGCCCGCTCGTCGGCAGCCCGCTGCCCGCCGACCCGGCCGCGATGCTCGCGCCGGAGGGCGCTTCGGGTGCGGTCGGCGTGGACGCGCTGCCGGACGAGGCCGGGATCTGCTCCTGCAACAACGTGACGAAGGGCATGATCACCGAGGCCATCCGCACGCAGGGCTGTGACAGCGTCGCCGCCATCAAGGGCTGCACGCGGGCGGGCACGACGTGCGGCTCGTGCGTGCCGATGCTGTCGAAGCTGCTCGACGCGTGCGGTGTGGTGCAGTCGAAGGCGGTGTGCGAGCACTTCGCGTACTCGCGGCGTGAGCTGTTCGAGATCATCAAGGCCACCCGGATCACCACGTTCGGCGAGCTCATCGCCAAGCACGGCACCGGCGCTGGCTGCGCGATCTGCAAGCCGGCGGTCGCCTCGATCCTCGCGACGATCGGGACCACCGAACGCGACGGCACCTACTCGGTGGTGCCCCGCGTGCCCGGCGGCGAGATCACCCCGGCGAAGCTCAAGGTGATCGCCGAGGTCGCGGACGAGTTCGGGCTGTACACCAAGATCACCGGCGCACAGCGCATCGACCTGTTCGGCGCGACCGTGGACCAGCTGCCGCACATCTGGAAGCGGCTCGTGGACGCGGGCATGGAGTCCGGGCACGCGTACGGCAAGGCGCTGCGGACCGTCAAGTCGTGCGTGGGCTCCACGTGGTGCCGCTACGGCGTGCAGGACAGCGTGGGCATGGCCGTCGAGCTGGAGCTGCGGTACCGCGGGCTGCGCTCGCCGCACAAGCTCAAGGCGGGGGTCTCGGGCTGCGCACGTGAGTGCGCGGAGGCGCGCGGCAAGGACTTCGGCGTGATCGCGACGGAGAAGGGCTGGAACCTCTACGTCGGCGGCAACGGCGGCACCTTCCCCCGGCACGCCGAGCTGCTGGTGTCCGATGTGGACTCCGAGTCGCTGATCCGCTACATCGACCGGTTCCTCATGTTCTACGTCCGCACCGCGGACCGCCTCCAGCGGACGGCGCCCTGGATCGAGGAGATGGAGGGCGGGCTCGACCACCTGCGTGAGGTCATCGTGGACGACAAGCTCGGCATCTGCGAGGAGCTCGACGCGGCGATGGCCAAGCACGTGGAGAACTACGCCGACGAGTGGCGCGGCGTGCTGGAGGACCCGGACAAGCTGGCGCGGTTCACGTCGTTCGTGAACGCGCCCGGCGCGCCGGACCCGACGATCTCGTTCAGCACCGAGCGCGAGCAGAAGGTGCCCGTCCTGCTGGGAGTTCCGGAGGTGGTGTCCCGATGACCACGATGCAGACCCGCACGGTGGCCGTGTGCGACCTGGCGAGGCTGATCCCCGGCCGCGGGGTCGCCGCGCTGCTGCCCGACGGCAGGCAGGTGGCGATCTTCCTGACGGCGGAGGGCGAGCTGTACGGGCTGTCCAACATCGACCCGTTCGCGCGGGCCGCGGTGCTCTCGCGCGGGCTGGTCGGGGAGAGCGGGGGAGTGCCGTTCGTGGCCTCGCCGTTGCTGAAGCAGCGGTTCGACCTGCGCACCGGGGTGTGCCTCGACGACGACTCGGTCGTCATCCGCACCTACGAGGTGCAGGTCGTGGACGGTGTGGTGCACGTTTGCCCATGACTCAGATCCCGCCGCTCGCCGGGTTCGCGGTGGGCATCACCGCCGCCCGCCGCGCCGACGAGCTGGGCGCGCTGCTCGTGCGCAAGGGCGCGACGGTGCGGTACGGCCCGGCGATCCGGATCGTGCCGCTCGCCGACGACACCGAGCTGCACGCCGCGACGGCCGGGCTGCTGGAGGAGCAGGTGGACGTCGTCGTCGCGACCACCGGCATCGGCTTCCGCGGCTGGATCGAGGCGGCGGAGGGCTGGGGCCTTGGCGAGGAGCTGCTGAACCGGCTGAGCAAGGCGACACTGCTGGCGCGCGGCCCGAAGGCGCGTGGCGCGATCCGCGCGGCGGGGCTGTCGGAGCAGTACTCCCCGGCATCGGAGAGCAACGCCGAGCTGTTGCAGCACCTCCTGGACACCGGGGTGGCGGGCAAGCGGGTCGCGGTGCAGCTGCACGGCGAGCCGTTGCCGTACTTCGTCGACTCGCTGCGTTCGGCGGGCGCCGAGGTGATCGAGGTGCCGGTGTACCGGTGGGTGGGGCCCGCCGATCCCGGCCCGCTCGACCGGCTGCTGGACGCGGTGCTCGACGGCGCGATCGACGCGATGCCGTTCACCAGCGCACCCGCCGCGGCGAGCATGCTGGCGGTGGCCAAGCGGACGGGACGGCACGCGGCGCTGGTCAACGCGTTGACGCACCGCGTGCTGGTGGCGTGCGTCGGCCCGATCACGGCGGCACCGCTGGCGGCGCTGGGAATTCCGACCGTCCAGCCGGACCGCGCCCGGATCGGGGCGCTGGCGCGGACGGTCGCGCAGGCGCTGACTGAGCGGTCGCCGCGGCTGTGCGCGGCGGGGCGGCAGATCGAGCTGCGCGGACAGGCGGCCATTGTGGACGGTCAGCTGTGTGAGATCCCGCCGGCGCCGATGGCGGTGCTGCGGGCGCTGGCGCGGGAACCGGGACGGGTGGTGTCGCGGCGGGAGCTGACGGCGGCGTTGCCCGGCGGCGGCGAGGAACACGCGGTGGAGACGGCGATCGGGCGGTTGCGGACCGCGTTGGGAGAGGGACGGCTCGTGCAGACCGTGGTGAAGCGGGGTTACCGGCTGGCGGTGGAACGATGATCGTGCTCGCCGCCCACGGCACCAGGGACCCGGCGGGGCCGCGCGTGATCACGCGGCTGGCGGCGCGGGTGTCTTCGGCGACGGGTGTGCCGGTTCGCGTGGCTTATGCCGACGTTCGGGAGCCCGACGTGACGACGGTTTTGCGTTCGGTGCGAGGTCCGGCCGTGGTGGTGCCCGCGTTCCTGGCTTCGGGGTACCACGTGCGCGTGGACATCCCGGCGCAGATCGAGGCCAGCGGGCACCCGGACGTCGTGCTGACCCCTGCGTTCGGGCCCGCGCCGGAGCTGGTTCTCGCGGTGCGTGACCGGCTCGTGTCGGCGGGGTACCGGCGCGGGGACGCGGTGGTGCTGGCGGCGGCGGGGTCGAGCGATCCCCGGGCCCTGGCGGAGGTGCGGGCGGCGGCTCGGGCGCTTTCGTCCCTTTTGGACACCCGCGTACGGATCGGGTACGCGGCGACGGCGAGCCCGTCGGTGGCGGAGGCGGTCGCGTCGTGCTCCGGGCGGGTGGCGGTCGCTTCGTGGCTGCTGGCGCCCGGGTTGTTCCAGCGGCGGCTCTCGGCGGCGGGGGCGGATGTGGTGGCCGAGCCGCTGGGCGTGCACGCGGGCGTGGTGGACCTGGTCGTGCGGCGGTACCGGCAGGCGGTGGCCCGGTCGGTGGCGGCGTGAGTTTCACAGCTGACTCGTAGGTTCCGCACACGGGTTTCCCAGGCGCCGGGATGAGAGTGGATCTCGTCAGCAACCGGACTTCCGCGAAGAGGGGCCCCGATGACGCACGACTCCGCGCAGCCGGACACCCGCGGCGGGCAGCCGCTTCCCGGACGGGGTGGGGTGGCGGCGTTCCCGGGGCAGCCCGGCTCGGCGCTTCCTGGACGGGGCGGTGGGGCGGCGCCTCCCGGACAGGGTGGGGCGGCCGCGACGGCGCTCTCGGGACAGGGCCGTGCGGCGGCGCTTCCCGGACAGCCCGCCATGGCGTCTCCCGGACAGGGCGGTGGGGCGTTCTCGGGACAGCCCGGCTCGGCGCCTCCCGGACGGGGTGGGGTGGCGGCGTTGCCGGGACAGGGCCGTGAGGCGGCGCTTCCCGGACAGCCCGGCTCGGCGCCTCCCGGACAGGGTGGGGCGGCCGCGACGACCGCAGCCCCCACGGCGGCGCCCGCCCCACCCGCCTACTCCTGGCCCGTGCCACCGAAACCCCCGAACCGGCTCTCGGCGGGCCTCGCGGCGATCCTCGCGGCGGCGGCGCTCGTCGTCGGCGGCAGCGTGGGTTTCGTGATCGGGCACACGACCGGTTCCGACTCCGGCACCGTGCCGGACACGAGCCAGTTCGGCCCCGGTGGGAGCGGCTACGGCCCCGGCGGGATGGGCGGTTTCCCGGGGCAGCAGGACGGTACCGACCAGGGCCAGTCCGGCGATTCGACCTGATCCGCCACGGCGCCTGCCCGCGGATCCGGCTTCGGTGAGCCCTGAGCCCACCGTTCGCGAGGCTGACCGCTCGAGCCGCTCGGGGGCTCGGGCGGTCAGTCGTCACCGTCCCCAGCGCCGCGACTTCGGCAGCGGCTTCGGATAGCCCACGCGGCTCGTCCGCAGGCCCAGCGCCACCAGCGATTCCGCGAGCCGCACGGCCGCGGCGACGCCGTCGATCACCGGGATTCCCAGCTCCGCGCTGATCCGCCGGTCCAGCCCGGTCATCCCGGCGCAGCCCAGCACCACCACCTCCGCACCCCGGTCCCGCACCCGCCGCGCCGCCGTCACCAGCGCCGACGCCGTGCGCACCTCGTCGGCGAGTTCCAGCACCCCGAGCCCCGAGCCCACGACGCCGACGCAGTGCGCGGCCACCCCGGCGCCGTGTAGGCTGTCCTCGATCAACCCGCACGTTCTGTCCAAAGTGGTCACCACGCCGTACCGCCGTCCAAGCAGGCACGCGAGGTGTGCCGCGGCTTCGGTGATGTCCACGACCGGCACGTCCAGCAACTCCCGCGCACCCTCGCGGCCGTGTTCCCCGAACCCGGCGAGTACGACCGCGTCGAACGTCTCCTCCGTGGTGCGCAACAGGTCCAGCACCGCGGCGGCGGAGAGGAAGCTGTCCAGCCACCCCTCCGCGGACTCCGGCCCCCACGCCGGCGTCAACGCGACGATCTCCGTGCCGGGGCTCGCCGCCGCGCGCGCCCCGGCCTCGATCTCCTTCGTCATCGCCTCGGTGGTGTTGCAGTTGGTCACCAGGATCCTCGTCACTTCCGCGACACCGCCCAGTACGCCAGCGCCGACACCGCGGTACCGATGAACCACGAGTACGGCGCCGCCGGTTCGAAGACGGGCACCAGCGCGATCACCGCGGTCAGCGCCGCCGTCGGCACGAACACCCCGAGCGCCCGCGGGTTGACCCCGCGCCGGTAGTGGTACGGCGATCCCGCGGCCGGGTCGAACAGCGCCGCCACGTCCACCTTGCCGCGTTTGACCAGGTAGTAGTCGATGATCATGATCCCGAACAGCGGCCCGAGGAAAGCGCCGAGCCCGCCGAGGAAGTAGTTCACGACCGCGGGGGAGGAGTACAGCTTCCACGGCAGCACGCACAGCGCGAACACCGCGCTGATCATCCCGCCGGTCCGGAAGTTGATCCGCTTCGGCCAGATGTTGGCGAGGTCGTAGGCGGGAGAGACGAAGTTCGCGACGATGTTGACGCCCATCGTCGCCACGGCGAACGTCAGCGCGCCGACGATCAGCACCGGCGTGTTGTGCACCTTCGCCAGCAGCTCCGCGGGATCGGTGATGGCCTCGCCGAACACCTTCAGGCTGCCCGCCGTGACGATCACCGACAGCAGCGCGAACGCGGTCGAGTTGATCGGCAGGCCCCAGAAGTTGCCGCGCCGTACCGTCCTCTGGTCGGGCGTGAACCGAGAGAAGTCGCAGAAGTTGAGCATCAGCGTCCCGTAGGTCGCAAGGATCAGCCCGGCCGCGCCGAACCACTGCCGCACCTGCTCACCGGTGGAAAGCGCTTTCGGGCTTTCCGTGAACGAGATGCTCCAGTTCCCCGCCGCCAGAATCCACACCGCGAGCGCGATCATCACGACCCAGATCGCCGGCCCGCACCAGTCCTGGAACTTCCGCACCGACTCCATGCCGCGCGTCAGGATCAGCGCCTGCACCGCCCACAGCGCGACGAAGCAGATCCAGCCGAGCGCGTGCAGACCGAGGAAGCCGTGCTCGGTAAGCGGTTTCAGCCCCGGGTCGATGGCCAGCACGAGCACCGTGATCGCGACCGAGGCGAGGTAGGTCTGGATGCCGTACCAGAAGATCGCGATGACGGCCCTGATCAGCGCGGGCAGGTTCGCCCCGGCGGTGCCGAAGCTGATCCGCGCGACGACGGGGAACGGCACGCCGGTGCGCTGCCCGACGCGGCCCATCAGGTTCATCCCGACGTAGATGATCACGAACCCGAACAGCAGGGCCGTGAACACCTGCCACGCCGACAGGCCGAGCACGAACAGCCCGGCCGCGAACGTGTAGTTGCCGAGGTTGTGCACGTCGGACATCCACAGCGCGAAGATGTCGTAGACCTTCCACTTCCGCTCCTTGGCGGGGGCGAGGTCCTCGTTGTAGAGGCGGGAGTCGGGCGGGGCTTCGGACGTGAGGTCGACGGCGGTCACGAGCGCCTCCAGCGGTTTGGGATACCAAACTTTGGTATACCAAAGGTCGTACACTGGCGGCCGGGCGTCAAGGGAGAGGCGGGTTGCGTTCATGTTTCCGATCCGGACGGGTGGTCCGGCGTGACCGAAGCCGGCGTGAAGCCACTGGCCGCGGTACGGCAGCGGGTGGTCGACGAGCTGCGTGACCGGATCATCACCGGGCGGCTGAAGCCCGGCGACCGGCTCGTGGAGCGCGACCTCGCCGAGGACCTCGGCGTGTCCCGCCTGCCGGTGCGCGAGGCGATCCGCGCGCTGGAGTCGGAGGGGTTCCTGGAAACCCCGTCACCACGCCGCGTCGTCGTGCGTCAACTGTCCAGAGTGGACGTCGAGGAGCTGTTCGACGTGCGGGAGGCGCTGGAGGTGCTGGCCGCCGGCCTGGCCGCCGAACGCGCGGGCGAAGCGGGGCGGGCCCGGCTGGAGGCGATACTGGACGAGGCCGCGGCGGCGACCCGGAGCGGGCAGGGCAGCCGGATCACCGAGGCGAACAACCGCTTCCACGACGAGATCCTCGCCGTCGCCGACCACCGGTTGCTGTCCACGCTCATGCAGCCGCTCGAAGGCCGCCTCGCGTGGCTGACCGGCCAGAACGAGCACTGGGAGGACCTGCTGGCCGAGCACCGCAGGCTGTACGAAGCCATCGCGTCGGGCGACGCGGAGCGAGCCAGAGCGTGCGCGCTGGAGCACGTGCGGGTCAACCGCGAGGTGACCCTTTCGCTGCTCTTCCCCGTCTGACCTACCGCAACAGGGGGAGGTCGCGACATGTCCGCCCGTGACCGCCCCTCCTCCCGGTGACGAGTTCCGTCCACCGGAAGGAAGATCAGTGGTCGTTCAACAGTTGAAGCGCGCCGGGATGCTGACCCTGGCCGCGTCCGCGGTGGCGGGCGGGCTGGTGTTCACCGGCGCGGGTACGGCGTCGGCCGCGCCGTTCGTCTGCACGGGCCAGGTTTTCCTGGCACAGGGGGTGAACAACAACACCCAGGGGCAGCTCTATTCGGGCACCTTCGGCGAGGGCAACATCACCTTCAGCCCGGTCGGTGCTCCGGCGCCGGGCAATTACAACGCGATCGGTTACAACCCAGTCGACAACTACCTCTGGGGTATTCGCTTCGACAACGGCGGGCTGTGGCGCATCGATTCGGACGGCACGGCGACCGGTTTCGGCCCGCCGACCGGCCTGCCCGCTCCCGGTTCCACAGTAGGCGGCGTGACGGTCGCCGGGTACAACATCGGCGCGTTCGATGATGCGGGGCTCTTGTACGTCGCGACTTCCGAAGCCCCCTACATCTGGGTCATCAACCCGGTGACGAACAGCGTCGTCCGGCGCATCGACCTCAGCGCCAACCCGAAGGTATCCGACTTCGTGTTCGCAGACGGGTACCTGTGGGGGACCTCGCAAGCCAATGGCTCCATCGTGCGGATCAACCCGAACACCGGCGCCGTCGAGAACTTCAACGCCGGTCTGCCCGTCGGGACCTACGGTGGCGCGTTCGCCTACGGCAACGGCGACCTCGGCATGTACAACAACAACGGCACGCTGTACCGGATCGAGGTGACCAACCCGGCCTCCGCGAGTCCGACGTTCCGCGTGATCTCCACGCAGACCGGGCCCGCGTCGGGCGGGAACGACGCCACCTCCTGCGTCGCGCAGCCGACCGATCTCGGGATCATCAAGGATGGTCCTGAGCAGGTGAACAACGGCGAGACCGTCACCTACACGCTGACCGTGCTGAACAACGGTCCGGGCACGTCGACCGGTTACACCGTGACGGACTCGATCCCGGCGGGCCTGACGAACGTGACCACCAGCTCGCCCGGCTGCTCGGTGGCGAACATGGTGCTGACCTGCACCGGCGGCACGCTGGGTGTCGGCGACAGCACGACGATCACCGTCTCCGGCACCGCCGACGGCACTGTCGAGACCCTGTACAACACGGCGAACGTGCGCGGTAACGAGGAGGACCCGAACCCGGCCAACGACAACTCGAACACCGTGGTGACCCAGGTGGTGCCGATGTTCGCGGCGCCGATGGCGGCGGGGGCGTTCGCCCTCGCCGGTGGCGGTTTCGCGTTGCGCCGCCGCCGGCGTAGCGTCCGCTAGCTCCAGGTCAGGCGCAGGTCCGCGAACCCGCGGACCTGCGCCACCCTGGCGGCTTCCTCCTCGACGGCCTTCCGCGTGGCGGCGGGCAGCGGGGCGAACGGCGTGATCGTGAAGTCCAGCCGCTTGCGGCCGCTGCCCTTGGTGCGCCACGTCCCCGCGATCTCGCCGTCCGCGAGGAGCGCGCCCGGGTTGCCGAGGATCTTCCACACTTCCTTCTGCCGCGCCTTGTCCGGCACGAGCGTCGCCCGGTCACGGGACTGGAGGAACGGGTCCCACGGCGGCAGGAGCCGCACCACCGCGGGTTCGGGCGGGTCGGCCAGCAGGTCGGCGTCGGCCGCCGCGATGAACGTCTTCCGCCCCTCGAACCGGACCTCCACCAGGTCCCCGGGCCACATCCGCTTCTTCACCAGCGTCGCCGTGGTCCCGACGAACCCGGCAGCGTCAGCCGCGGTCGCCGGGCCGTGCAGGCGCAGGTAGTTCGCGACGACGCCGGCCGCCGCGGCGGCATCCGGTTCCGTGCGCGGGCGGTACTCGAAGGGCGCGAGCACCGCCGGGAACACGCCCGCCTCCAGCCCCACCCCGCCGTGGATCGCGGCCAGGCGCATGACCTGCTCCAGGATGTGCGTGGTCCCGCAGCCGCGGCACGGGTACGACAGCCCGGGTGCCACGAGCTTGGTGACCTCGGTGCTCACCGCGCCCTTGCTCATCGGCCGGTCCACCACCCGCCGCATCGCACGGGCGGCCTCGAACAGCCCGTCCGTCGCGGACCTGCCCGCCGCCTCGACCTGCCGCCGCTGCCAGCCCATGCGGGCCATCGCGTCGGCCTCCTCCAGCGGTACGAGCGAAGCCGCGACCGTCGGCAGTTCGTCGGCCCGGTGGAAGTGCGGCGCACCGCGGTGTGTCCAGGCGAGGGCGAACCGGTCATCGTCCACAAGGGACTCTTCGGTGAGCTCGCCGTCGAGCCGCGCGGCCAGTGCGATCGCGGCCGTGTCCCGCTGCGTGCTCTGCACGCCGAGGTCGAACACGGCCAGGCGGTCGGCTTCGGCCTCCGTGCGGTGCAGGCCCTGCGCGGCGATCCGGTAGGCGAGCACCTGCTCCCGGTCGACGATCACAGCTGGTAGGCGAAGGTGTAGGACATCGTCTCGCTCGCTCCCTCGATCGTCCCGACGCCGCTCAGGCCCGTCAGTTCGCCGGTGCCGGAACCCGGCACGACCGTGAACGTCCCGCGGACACCGTGTGCCGAATAACCTACCTCGTGCCGGATGACGAAACTGCCCTTCCGGCCGTCGACGCTGCCGGTGATCCGCTCGAAGCCCGGCGCGGGGCCCTCGCCCGGGTAGTACAGCAGGTAGTCGCACACCGAGCTGCCCTCGATGAGCCCCTGGTAGTCGAACGTGCAGTGCGCGTGGGCGAAGCGCGGGCCGTCCTCGGGGCCGTCGACGATCTTCTCGTCCCAGGTCTTCATGGTGAACGTGTTGGTCATGAGCACAGCTTCGCGCTCATACCTGACATCTTCTGTCAGTCTTTCCGCGAGAATGGGAACCATGCGGGCGAGCAGGTTGCTGTCGGTGCTGCTGCTGTTGCAGAACCGCGGCCGGATGACGGCCGAGGAACTGGCGGCGGAGCTGGAGGTCTCGGTGCGCACGGTGTACCGGGACGTCGAGGCGTTGTCGGCCGCCGGGGTGCCGGTGTACGCGGACCGGGGGCGGACGGGCGGGTACCAGCTGGTCGACGGGTACCGCACGCGGCTGACGGGCCTGACGGAGGAAGAGGCGCAATCGCTTTCGCTGGCCGGACTGCCCGGCGCCGCCGCGGAACTCGGCCTGGGCACGGTGCTCGCCGCGGCGCAGCTGAAGCTGTACGCCGCGCTGCCGCGGGAGCTGCGGGAGCGGGCCGGGCAGGTCGCGGAGCGGTTCCTGCTCGACGTGCCCGGGTGGTTCCGCGGCATCGAAAGCCTGCCGCAGCTCGCCGAGATCGCGCGGGCGGTGTGGGAGGGGCGGCGGATCAGCACGCGGTACCGGCGCTGGGACCGCACCGAGGTGGACCGCGTGCTGGAACCGCTCGGGCTCGTGCTGAAGGCGGGCAACTGGTACCTCGCGGCGCGGTCCGGGGACAGCGTCCGCACGTACCGGGTCTCGCGCATCGCCGATCCGGTGGTGGGGGAGCGGTTCGAGCGACCGTCCGATTTCGACCTCGCGGCGTACTGGCGCGAGTGGGGTGAGCAGTTCGAAAAGCGGCTGTACCCGAGGAAGGCAGTGGTGCGGCTGTCGCGACTGGGGCAGGACCTCGTACCTTTCTACCTGGGAGCCGTCGGTGCGCGCGCGTTGCGCGAGTGCCGGGACGAACCGGACGAGGACGGGTGGTTGCGAGTGGAGTTGCCGGTGGAACCGGGTGCTCCGGCGCTCGGCGAGTTGTTGCGCTTCGGGCCGGAGTTGCAGGTGCTCGAACCCGCCGACCTCAGAGCCGAGGTCGTCGCCGCGATCGAGCGGATGGCGGTGAACTATGGGTGACCTCAGCGGCGTGACGATCGGGGTGACCGCCGAACGGCGCGCCGAGGAGTTCATCAGTGCGCTCGAACGCAACGGCGCCACGGTCCGGCACGCGCCGATGATCCACATCGTGCCCCTGCCCGACGACGACCGCCTCCGCGCCGCGACGGACGAGGTGCTGTCCGGGGAGCTCGACGTCCTGGCGGTCACGACGGGCGCCGGGTTCCGCGGCTGGCTGGAGGCGGCCGACGGCTGGGGTGTGTCGGAGCGGCTGCTGGAGCGGCTGGGGCGGGCGCGGATCTTCACGCGCGGGCCGAAGGGCAAGGGCGCGGTGCGGGGGCGCGGGCTGACCGAGGAGTGGTCGGCGCCCGAGGAGAGCAACCGGCAGCTGTTCGCGCACCTGCTCGGGGAGGATCTCGCGGGCAAGCGGGTGGCGGTGCAGCTGCACGGTTCGCCGCTGCCCGAGCACACGGCGGCACTGCGGGAGGCCGGTGCCCGGCTGATCGAGGTGCAGCCATACCGGTGGGAGTGGCCGGCGGATCTGGCGCCGGCGCACCGGTTGCTCGACGGGGTGCTGGAGCGGCAGGTGCAGGCGCTGGCGTTCACGAGCGCCCCGGCGACGGCGAACCTGCTGGCGCTGGCCCGGCAGCGGGGTGCGTACGACGCGCTGCTGGCCGCGCTCCGGGGAGACGTCGTGTGCGCGTGCGTCGGCCCGGTGACGGCGGCGCCGCTGACGGAGGCCGGGGTCCCGACGCTCCAGCCCGAGCGGCAACGGCTCGGCGCGCTGGTGAAGCTGCTGGTGGCGGAGCTGGGCTCCTGACGGCTGGGGTGCGCGGGCCGCGCGGTGGCGGGGCCGCGGGGCGGATTGCGGCGGCTTTGGAGGGGCCACGCTGGGCGGCTGGCAGCTGTCGTGGCGGGAGGCGGTCGCGGTGGCGCGTGGCTTCTCGCCACACGTCCCGGAGCCCCGGCGGCCGATGGTCCGCGCGGGTCACTGCCCCGACCGCCCGCGGCGACATCCCGGCGAAACCCGTGCCCCCCGAGATCAGCCCCGGCGCAACACCTGCCCCGGATCAGACCAGCTGGTCGTGGGTGGCGCCGCGGCACCAGTAGCCCGTGAAGGTGATGTTGCTCTTCGCGATCCCGCGGTCGTTCACGAGGTGCCGCCGCGCGAACTTGACCATGCCCGCCTCGCCCGAGATCCAGCCGTAAGGGGTCCCTTCGGGGAGCCGCGCCATGCGGACCGCGTTCAGCACCGCCTGGCCGTGCGCCTGCGCGCCCCGGTGCAGCCAGTGCACCTCGACGTTCCCGAGCGTGGTGAACCGCTGCTGCTCGGCGGGGCTCGGCACCTCGATGTACGCGTGCGCCACCGCTCCCGGCGAAAGCCGCTCCAGGATCGCGCCGATCGCGGGCAGTGCGGTCTCGTCACCGATGAGGAGCTGGTAGTCCGTGCCCGCGGGGACCGTGTGCAGCCCGCCCGTGCCGAGCAGCGCGATCGTCTGCCCCGGCCGCGCGCTCAGCGCCCAGCGGCTCGCCGGGCCGGTGTCGCCGTGCAGCACGAAGTCGATGTCCAGCTCCGTACCCCGGTGCGCGCGCACGGTGTACGTGCGGATCGGCGGCCTGATCTCCTCCGGCATGCCCAGGTAGTTCTGGTACCACGAGTCGCACAGCATGTCCGGCAGCTCCGGGCGCTCCTGGCCCGCCAGCGGGAAGAACAGCTTCACGTAGGCGTCCGGGCACGTCGCGGTCAGCCCGCGCAGGCCCTCGCCGGTGAAGCTGATCCGCGCCATGTGCGGGCTGAGCCGGCGCACCCGCGCCACCTGGATCTCGCAGAAGACCGCCACGAAGGGAAGGCTAACCTAAACACTCATGCGGGAAAAGGGTAGCCCCGCTCACACGCGCCAGCGGTACGCCCGGAGGTCGACCTTCTGCCCGTCCGCGAGCACGCCCTCCGCCCGCAGCAGCTCCAGCTGCCGGTGCGCGAGGTGCGGCGCCGGGGTGCCGTCGGCACGCAGGATCCGGTGCCACGGCAGGTCGTGCCCGTCCTCCCGCAGCACCCGGCCGACCAGACGAGGGGTGGACGCGCCCGCGATCGCCGCGATGTCGCCGTACGTCGCGACCCGCCCCGGCGGGACCGACGCGATCACGTCACGCACCCGCTCGTGCAGCTGCTCGTCCACGGAATCGAACCTACCCGCGTGCCGCTGCACGGGGGCACCCACCGGACATGATTCCCTTGCACCCATGAACGTGCGCGGTTCGGCAGCACGGCGGGCGCGGCTGGTCCGCAGGCCCGTCGAAGCGCCGCACCCGCACACCTGGGAACCGGACGCCGAAGCGCTCATCCGGAACCCCCGCGGGTTCGTGCGGGTGCTGGGCGGCCCGGGCACCGGCAAGACGTCCCTGCTCGCCAGCACCGTCGCGAGCCGCATCGACGCCGGGACCGATCCGGAAAGCCTGCTGGTGCTGACCACGTCACGCCGCGCCGCCGACGCGCTGCGCGCCGACATCACGCGCCGCGTCACGACCGGTGCCGACGGCCGCACGATCCGTGAACCCATCGTCCGCACCGTGCACTCCTACGCGTTCGCGTTGCTGCGCCTGCAGGCAGGCGCGCAGGACGTCCCGCCGCCGCGGCTGCTGTCCAGTCCGGAACAGGACGTCGTCGTGCGTGAGCTGCTCGCCGGCGACCTGGAGCAGGGCGCGCCGGACTGGCCGGAGCAACTGCGTCCCGCGCTGGCCGTGCCCGGGTTCGCCGAGGAGCTGCGCGACCTGATCCTGCGCGCCGCCGAACGCGGGCTCGGCCCGGACGACCTCGTGAAGCTCGGCCGCCGCACCGACCGGCCGCAGTGGGTGGCGGCGGGCGTGTTCTGGCGCCAGTACGAGGAGGTCACCATCCTGTCGAGCGCCGGCGGCGCGCCCGCGCTCGACGCGGCGGAGCTGGTGGCGAACGCCCTCGTCGAGATGGAGGGCGATCCCGATCTCCTCACGCGCGAGCAGGCGCGGATCCGGCACGTGTTCGTCGACGACGCGCAGCACCTGGACCACCTGCAGTTCCGGCTGCTGCGGCTGCTCGGCTCGGCGGCGGAGGACTTCGTCGTGGCCGGTGACCCGGACCAGGCCGTGTTCTCCTTCCGTGGTGCGGATCCGGCGCTGCTCGCGGACGCGGACGACGGGGAACGCACGATCGTCCTCGGTCACGCGCACCGGATGAGCTTCGAGGTGCACAACGCCGTGACGCGGCTGGCCCGCACGCTCCCCGGCGCGAACGCGCACCGCATCACGAATCCCAGGCCCCGCAGCCGGGGCGCGGTGAAGGTGCGGCTGCTGCCGACACCGTCGGCGGAGGCGAGCTGGATCGCCGACCAGCTGCGCCGCGCGCACCTGACCGACGGCGTGCCGTGGTCGGAGATGGCGGTGCTGGTGCGCTCGCCCGGCCGGTCTTTTCCCGTGCTGCAACGGGCTTTGCGGGCGGCGGGCGTGCCGATCGCGTCTGCGGCGGAGGAGCTGCCGCTCGCCAAGCAGCCCGCGGTGCGACCGCTGCTGGCGATCCTGCGCGTCGCGGCCGATCCGGAGACGCTGGACGTCGACACCGCCGAAATGCTGCTGTCGTCGTCGCTCGGCGGCGCCGACCCGCTCGCGCTGCGCCGCATGCGCCGCGGGCTGAGGCGGCTGGAACTGGCCGCGGGCGGACAGCGCTCCAGTGACGAACTGCTGCTGGAAGTGTTGCGGGACAACGACAAGCTCACGGGCCTCGCCGCCGCCGAGGCCGCGCCGATCCAGCGCGTCGGCGGTCTGCTGCACGTGACCGCGACGGCGATCCGGCGGGGTGCGCCCGTCGAGCAGGTGCTGTGGGAGCTGTGGCGGGAGAGCGGGCTGCAGCAGCGGCTGGTGCGGCAGTCCGCGCGGGGTGGCACGCTGGGCTCGCAGGCCGATCGCGACCTCGACGCGATCGTGGCGTTGTTCCACGCCGCCGGCCGCTACACCGACCGGCTGCCCAAGGCCGGGGTGGCGGCCTTCGCGGACTACCTGTCGTCGCAGAACATCGCCGGGGACAGCCTCGCGCCCGTCGCGGCCCGCGGCGAAGGCGTCTCGATGCTCACCGCACACGGCGCCGCCGGTCGCGAGTGGACGGTCGTGGCCGTCGCCGGGGTGCAGGAGGGCAGCTGGCCGGACCTGCGCCTGCGGGGATCGCTGCTGGGTGTGGAACGGCTCGTCGACCTGCTGTCCGGTGTGGACGGTGATGGGGTTTCGGCGACAGCGCCGATCCTCGCCGAGGAGCGCCGGTTGTTCTACGTCGCTGCGAGCCGTGCGCGCCACACCCTGCTCGTCAGTGCCGTGGCGGGTGAGGACGAGCAGCCGTCGCGGTTCCTGGACGACATCGAGCCCAACAACGCGGACGAGTCTGGGACCGACTCGCGCATGAAGCCGCCGGGTCGCTCGCTCGTGCTGGCGGAGCTGGTGGGTGAGCTGCGCAACGCGGTGTGTGACGCCAAAACCGAACCCGAGCGCCGAGCCCGCGCCGCCCGTCAGCTCGCCCGGCTCGCGGAGGCCGGGGTGCCAGGCGCCCATCCCGGTTCGTGGTACGGCGTCGCCGACGTCTCGTCCGAGGATCCGTTGTACGGCACGGGTGACGTCGTCCGCATCTCGCCGTCTACTGTGGACACCCTGGTCAAGTGCCCGCTGCGATGGCTGATCGAGCGGCACGGCGGGAGCGACCCGGCGCAGCTCGCGGCGATCACCGGCACGCTCGTGCACGGGCTCGCGCAGGCGGCCGCGAGCGGGCTGGACGACCAGGGCCTGCGGCAGGCGCTCGACGAGGCCTGGGCGAAGGTGGACGCCGGTGCCCCGTGGTTCTCCCGCCGCGAGCGCAACCGCGTGGAGCAGATGGTGCGCAACTTCCTGTCCTGGCTGGAAACCAGCCGTCAGGAGCTGGTGCAGCTCGGCGTGGAGCAGGACATCGAGGTCGAGGTGCCGATGGGCGAGGACGGCATGCTCGTCCGGCTGCGCGGGCGGATCGACCGCCTGGAGTCCGACAAGGACGGCCGTCCCGTCATCGTCGACCTCAAGACCGGCAAGACACCGGTCAGCGCGAACGACGCCGAACTGCACCCGCAGCTGGCCGCGTACCAGCTTTCCGTGCTGCTGGGCGCTTTCGGCGAGGGCAAGCAGCCGGGCGGCGCGCGGCTGGTCTACCTCGCCAAGTCCCACAACAAGACCGGCGCGACGCAGCGCGAGCAGCCTCCGCTGGACGAGGACAGCGGCAAGCGCTGGCTCGAACTCGTCCGCGAGGTTGCCACTTCGGCCACCGGCCCGGAGTACCAGGCGAACGAGAACATCGACTGCGACCGTTGCCCGGCCAAGGGATCGTGCCCCCTGCGGCCGGAGGGGCGGCAGGTGACCGGCGGATGACGCACGTCAGCCCGGCCGAGCTGGCGGCCGCGCTCGGCCTGCACCCGCCCACGCCCGAGCAGGCCGCCGTGATCGCCGCCCCGATCGAGCCCGCGCTCGTCGTCGCCGGCGCCGGCGCGGGCAAGACCGAGACGATGGCCGCGCGGGTCGTGTGGCTGGTGGCCAACGGCGTCGTGACGCCGGAACGCGTGCTGGGCCTCACCTTCACCCGCAAAGCGGCGCGTCAGCTGGCCGAACGCGTGCGGGCACGGCTGCGGAGGCTCGCCGGTTCGGGGCTGCTGGACCGCGTCGATCCCGGCGGCGGTCTGCGTGCGGCGGTGGTCGCGGGCGAGCCGACGGTGCTGACTTACCACGCGTACGCCGGGCGGTTGCTGTCCGAGCACGGTCTGCGGTTGCCGGTGCAGCCCGGGGTGCGGCTGCTGTCGGAGACGTCGTCGTGGCAGCTCGCGCACCGTGTTGTGTCCACTTGGGACGGTGACTTGGACACCGATCGCGTGCCCGCGTCCGTGACCGCGCAGCTGCTCGCGCTCGCGGGGGAGCTCGGCGAGCACCTGGTCACCGAGCAGCAGCTCGCCGACTACAGCACCTGGCTGTGTGAGCTGATCGAGACAGCGCCGCGGGCGAAGGGGCAGCGGGCCGCGTTGCCCAAGGCGCTGGCGGAAATCGCGGCCGCGCAACGGTTCCGGCTGTCCCTGATCCCGCTCATCGAGAGCTACCACCGCCGCAAGCGCGCGGAGGGCGCGCTGGACTTCGCCGACCAGATGTCGCTGGCCGCGCAGCTCGCGAGCGATCACCCGGAGGTCGCGCGCGGGGAGCGCGACCGTTACGGCGCCGTGCTGCTCGACGAGTACCAGGACACCGGGCACGCTCAGAGAGTGCTCCTGAGGGCGCTGTTCGGCGGTGTCGAGCTGTATCGAAACCAGCCCCCTGGCGGGGGCCCACCCCCTCCTCCGCCTCTGCCGGTGACCGCGGTGGGCGACCCGGCGCAGGCGATCTACGGCTGGCGCGGCGCGAGCGCGGCGAACCTGCCCCGGTTCACCACGGACTTCCCCCGCCGCGACGGCGATCGCCTCGCGCCCGCGCGGGAGTACGGGCTGCTCACCAGCTTCCGCAACCCACCCGAGGTGCTCACGCTCGCCAACGGGATGGCCGAACCGCTGCGGGCGCGCGGGCTCGGCGTGGAACGGCTGCGGGCCAGGGATGGTGCGGGCCCGGCGGACATCGAGTACGCGCTGCTGACCGACATCCGCGTCGAACGCGAGTGGGTCGCCGACGCGGTGGCCCAGCGCTGGTACGCCCACCTCGACGCGAACGGCAGCCCGCCCACGGCGGCGGTGTTGGTGCGACGGCGTGCCGACATGGCGCCGATCGCCGCGGAACTGCGGGCCCGCGGGCTGCCGGTCGAGGTCGTGGGCCTGGGCGGGTTGCTCGACGAGCCCGAGGTCGCCGACCTCGTGGCCACCCTGCGGGTGCTGGCCGATCCGCTCGCCGGCACCGCCGCCGCGCGGCTGCTGACCGGTGCCCGGTGGCGCCTGTCCGCGTCGGACCTCGCGGCGTTGTGGCGGCGCGCCAACGAGATCGCCGCCCCGCCGCCGACAGCCGAATCCACAGTGGACGAGTTGTTCGTCGAACGCGCGGAGCAGACCGGGCTCGTGGACGCGCTGGACGACCCCGGTGACCCGGCCAGCTACTCGCCGGAGGGTTACGAGCGCATCCGGAAGATCGCGGCCGAGCTGTCCGGGTTGCGGCGCCGGCTGGACCAGTCACTGCCCGAGCTGGTGGCGGACGTGGAGCGCACGATGCTGCTCGACGTCGAATCGCTGGCGCGGCCGGGCGGCGCGGGGCGCGCGCACCTGGACGCCTTCGCCGACGTGGTGGCGGATTTCGCCGAGACCTCACCGGACGCCACACTGATGTCCTTTGTGGACTACCTGATGACCGCCGCGCACGCCGAGGACGGGCTGACGCCCGGCGAGGTCGAGGTGCTGCCCGACCGCGTGCAGGTGCTGACCGCGCACTCGGCGAAGGGGCTGGAGTGGCAGGTGGTCGCCGTGCCGCACCTGTCGAAGGACGTGTTCCCCAACAAGCGCCGCTCCTCCTCGTGGCTGCGCACGGTCACGTCCTTGCCCGCGCAGCTGCGGGGTGACGCGCAGGACCTGCCGAAACTGGCGGTGTCCTCGGGCATGGACCGCAAGGAGATCAGCGAAGCGTTCGAGATCCACGAGCAGAGCTTCGTCGAGCGGGAGGCCGACGAGGAACGGCGGCTGTGCTACGTCGCGCTGACCCGCTCCGAGCACGCGCTGCTGGTGTCCGGGCACTGGTGGAACGAGACCAGCTCGCGGCCGAAGGGCCCGTCGGACTTCCTGACCGAGATCGCGGAGATGGGCGTCGGCAGGCGTGCGGTGTGGGCCGACGAACCGGCGGAGGACGAGGAGAACCCGCTGGTCACGCAGTCACGCACGGCGCGGTGGCCGGTGGATCCGCTGGGCGGGCGGCGGAACGAGGTGGCCGAGGGCGCCGAACTGGTGCTCGCCGCGATGGCGGCCGGGGAGACCGTCGAGGAGGAGGACGACCCGGACGGCTGGATCGCCGACACCGACGTGCTGCTCGCGGAACGGGCCGCGGCGGCGAGCGCGGGCGAGGAGGTCGCGCTGCCGGGGCAGCTGTCGGTGAGCCAGCTCGTGGAGCTGGCGGGCGATCCGGGCGGGCTGGCGCGGCGGCTGCGGCGGCCGTTGCCCGTGCCGCCCAACACCTTTGCCCGCCGGGGCACCGCTTTCCACGGCTGGCTCGAACGGCGGTTCGCGGGAGAGCGCTTGCTGGAGCTGGAGGACCTGCCCGGCGCGGCGGACGAGGGTGCCGCCCCCGACGAAGCGCTCGACGAGCTGCGGGCAGCGTTCGAGGCGAGCGGCTGGGCGGTGCGGACGCCGCACGAGGTCGAGGTGCCGTTCTCCACGGAGATCGACGGTGTGCTGGTGCGGGGCCGGATGGACGCGGTGTTCGCCGATCCCGACGGCGGCTGGACGGTCGTCGACTGGAAGACCGGCGCGGTGCCCGAACCGGCGCGGCTGAAGGCGCTTTCAGTGCAGCTGGCGGCGTACCGGCTCGCGTGGGCTTCCCTGTCGGGCACGCCCCTGGACAAGGTGCGTGCGGCGTTCCACTACGTGCGCGACGATGTCACCCTGCGCCCGGTGGACCTGCTGGACGCCGAGGGGCTGCGGGACCTGTTGCGCAGCGTGCCGGAGGAGTGAGCCGTGTCGATGCCACGACCGGCGCGAAGTCCGGCCGGAAGCACACGGTGCCGCTGGGCGACCTGAGCGACGACCCCGCGCCGGTCGTCGTGGGGCGATGGGGCGCCGCGGGCCGGAAAACCCCGCGTGGCTGGCGAACCCGGCTGTCGTGGTCGAGCGCCGCCGCGCGGACGGACGACTGGAACGCGTCGAAACCACGGCCGCCATCGCGGAAGGCGACGAACGCGCGCGGGGCTGCGGGAGCCGCGCCCGCGACGAAAACCGGTCGTGATGATCGACCGATGACGGTGGCGGCGGGTCGGGGCATCCCATACGATCCGCGGCGTGCGTGCCCCAGTCCGAGCTGACCACTCGCTCGTCGGCGTCATCAGGATGCCGGAGCCGTCGGTCAGCCCGATCCGGTCGATCGCGCGGCGCATCGTCTACGCACTGCTCGCGCTCGTCGCGGCGGTGTTCATCGTCTACCTCGGACGGGACGGCTACCGCGACGTCAACGGCGATGGCCTGTCCCTTTTGGACAGCTTCTACTACGCGACCGTCTCGCTGTCGACCACCGGCTACGGCGACATCACGCCGGTGACCGCGGGCGCGCGGCTGATCAACGTCCTCGTCGTCACCCCGCTGCGGGTGCTGTTCCTCATCGTGCTGGTCGGAACGACACTGGAAGTGCTCACCGAACGGTCGCGGCAGGCGTTCCGGATCCAGAAGTGGAGGTCCAAGGTGCGGGACCACGTGGTGGTCGTCGGCTTCGGCACGAAGGGCCGCTCGGCGGTCAAGACCCTGCTCGGCGACGAGAACGTCGAGCCGAGCCGGATCGTCGTCGTGGACACCGACCAGCAGGCGCTGGACGCGGCCGGCGCGCTCGGCCTCGTCACGGTGCACGGCTCCGCGACGCGGTCGGACGTGCTGCGCGTCGCGGGCGTGCAGCGGGCCAGGGCGGTGGTGGTCGCCACGAACCGCGACGACTCGGCCGTGCTGGCCACGCTCACCGCGCGGGAGCTGGCGCCGAAGGCCCACATCGTGGCGTCTGTGCGCGAGGCGGAGAACGTGCACCTGCTCAAGCAGTCCGGCGCTAACCAGGTCGTGGTGTCCAGCGAGACCGCGGGCAGGCTGCTCGGGATGGCCACCTCGACACCCGTCGTGGTCGACATGGTCGAGGACCTGCTCACCCCCGAGTCCGGGCTGGCGATCGCGGAGCGTGTCGTCGAACCCTCGGAAGAGGGAGGCTCGCCCCGGCATCTGAGTGACATCGTGCTGGGCGTGGTCCGCGACGGCCAGCTCTACCGCGTCGACTCCCCGCAGGTGGACGCCATCGAACCGGGGGACAGGCTGCTGTATGTGCGGAAAGTGACGCCCGCTGACCACAACGAGTGATAGACGGGGGCCACACCGCTCTCCCTGTGCTTCCCGGGATTTCTCTGGAACCATGGCCTTCGTGCAGTGCTCCCAGGGTTCCCGCCCGCCTTCCGCACGGGGCGGGGCATGACCTCGTCCCGGCTCCGCTGGTCGGGCCTGCTGATCCCGGCCCTCGTGGGTATCGCGATCGTCGTGCTCGTGTGGTGGAGCGGGCCCGGCCTGTTCGGCTCGCCCGCGACCGGCGGGGGGACGGTCGTCGCGGCGACCGTGACGACCCCGGCCGAGTGCACCGCGCCGAACCCGACCGAGACCGTCCAGTTCGAGGCCGGCGGTGGTAAGCACACCGGCTCGCTCGACGCCTGCGGCCACGACCGCGGCGACCGCGTCGAGATCACCGTGCCCGCCGACCTCGGCACCGGCACCGTGCAGGTGCACCTGGCCGACGTGGTGGCCGGGCACAGCGACCTGCGCCGCCCGGTCGGCCTGGCGCTGCTGGCGTTGAGCTGCCTCGGCGGGGGTGCCTACGCGTTCCTCGTGCAGCGCGGTTCCCGCCGCACGACGGCCACGCCGGTCGCGGCCTGAACCCGCGTCAGACCGACGCCCACGAGCACATCCCGGCGAGGACGCGGGGCGTGAGCGGTTTTCCGAGCACCAGCGCGCCGCCCCGAGCGGCAGCCCGGCGAGCCGCACCGGCGACAACCTCGGCCCGCTGCCGAGGCCGACGAGCAGCGACCACAGCTGAACAACGCGAACGGCAGCGCCTTGCAGAACAGCGCCGCGACGACGAGCCGAGCCCCACGTGCCGCGGTCACGCGGCAACCGTTGCCCGGCCGCCCGTGCCAGCGCGAGCAGCACCGCCGCCCCCACGTGCCGCCCCACGTGCTGCGGTCATGCAGCAACCGCTGCCCGGCCGCCCGTGCCAGCGCGAGCAGCGACCGCCGCCCCCACGTCCCGCGGTCACGCGGCAGCTAACTCAAGACACCTCGGACGCGGGTGTCGAGAAGGTGTTGCACTGCGCGATGCGGTTGAACTGCGCGCCCTTGCGCCACCAGGCCGCGTAGTGCGCGTTCGTCCCGTGGTCGTGGCTGCCCGACGTGTTGTCGCCCCGCGTGTCCTGGTCTCGCCAGGCCTTCGCGTACATCTCCCGCGTCAGCGAGCCGCCGCGGTCGACCACCGCGCCCAGGAACATCCCCGAGAAGCACTGCGCCTGCAGCTCCTTGCGCCGCGACAGCTCCAGCCCCTGGGGGCTCTGCTGCCCGACGGCGTAGATCCGCTGCCACACCGCGTCCATGATCCCGGCCACCTCCTGCACGTGGTGGCCGTACTCGTGCGCGATCAACGCCAGGTACACGCCCGGGTTGTCGCCGTACTGCTCGATCTGCAGCCCGCGGTAGGGCACGTACAGGTTGTTGTCGCAGTAGTAGGCCGCCGTCGCCACGCCGACCCCGATCGTGCCGCACGCCGTCTCGAAGCTCGAACCCGTCGGGAAGTGCAGCGCGGGCGGCAGGAACGGCAGGTGGTAGGCCTCCAGGAACGGGCCCCACGCCTCGTTCAGGCACTCGTCCGCCGCCGTGAAGAACGCCTCGACCGACGCCTCGTCGCTGTGCCACTCCGGCAGCCGGCACACGATGTTCTGCAACCCCGCGTCCGGGTCCTGCAGTATCGGGTGGTCGGCGAGCGCCAGCACCTTCTCCCCGGCGGACGCACCCGCCCCGGCGTTGCCGTTGTTGACCGACGTGGCCGACGCCGGCGCGCCACTCGAAGCCGTGCCGGAATCACCCGTGCGGGTCACCACGACGAACACCACGAGCCCGGCCAGCAACACGGCGACCGCGCTGAGCGTGAACGCCACCAGCGGTCCGGAGGACCGCTTCTTGCGCCGGTGCCGTCGGCCCGGACGTGGGGCACCCGGGGAAGGGCGCGGCGGCGAGTGCGTCATCGCGCGCAAGCATAGTCACCGGCCCCAGATCACGACTCGGAAAGACCCGCGCGCCCGGCGTGGTCGGCGGGCCCCCGCTCTGCGAGAGTGGGCGCGTGACCGCAGAGACTGGGAGAGAGGCTCGATGAGTGAGACCGGGGGCTGGACCAACCCCGACCAGCCGCGCAACGACCTGCCGCCGATGCCCCCGCCCCCACCGCAGCAGCGGCCCGGTGGCGGCTACGGCAAACCGGGCGTCATCCCCCTGCGGCCGCTGTCGGTCGGCGAGATCCTCGACGGGGCCGTGCGCACGATGCGCCGCCACCCCGCGCTGGTGTTCGGCGTCTCGGCCGTCGTCGCGGTGGTCGCGGGCGCGCTGAACTTCGTCATCACCTACAGCGTGCTCGGCGACCTGCCCGACGCCTCCCAGCTCGGCCCCGCCGCCACCCAGGAGGAGCAGCTGCGCTGGCTGCGGGAGACGCTGGGCCAGCTCGGCGCCTCGCTCGGCCTGTCGATCGTGGTCTCGCTGCTCGTCCGCACGTTCCTCGCCGGGTTCATCACGGTTGTCGTGGGCAGGGCCGTGCTCGGCCGCCCGGTCACCTTCGGCGAGGCGATGGCCGAGCTGCGGCCGCGCCTGCTGCCCCTGCTCGGGCTGACCGTGCTGGTCACGATCATCGTGTTCATCGCGTCGATCTTCCTGGTCATCCCCGGCATCTGGCTGTGGACGCTGCTGAGCCTCGCCGCGCCCGCGCTCGTGCTGGAGCGCAGCGGGGTCGGGCAGGCGATGAGCCGGTCGCGGCGGCTGGTGTCCGGGACGTGGTGGCGCGTGTTCGGCGTGCTGCTGCTCACCGTGATCGCCTCCTGGCTGATCAGCACGATCATCGAGATCCCGTTCGGCGTCGGCCTCGGGCTGAGCAGCAACGCGAGCGACCTGGCCAACCAGTCCGTCGGCTCGCAGCTGCTCGCGTCGCTCGGCGGCGTCATCGCGGAGACGATCGTCGGGCCGTTCACGGCCGCCGCGACCGCGCTGCTCTACATCGACCAGCGGATGCGCAAGGAGGGGATGGACATCCAGCTCGCGCGCTCGGCCGGTACCGCGCAGTGATCCTGCCGCTGCCCGCGGACGTCCCGGTCACGATCGACCGGGACGCGGCGCAGCGCGCCGCCGAGGCGGAGCTGTCCGGGCCCGAGTACCACGTGAACGACCCCGGCCTGGTCGAACGCGTGCTGCGGTGGCTCGCCGAGCGCCTCTCCGACCTGTTCGAAGCGGCGTCGACGGCGGTGCCGGGCGGTCCGCTCGGGCTGCTCGTCCTGCTGGCCGTGCTGGTGCTGGTCGCGGTCGTGGTGCGGCTGCGCGTCGGCAAGGTCGCACGGAACGTGCGCGCGCCGGGGCTGGTGTTCGAGGACCGGTCCCGCACCGCGGCCGACCACCGGCAGGCGGCGGACCAGGCCGCCGCGGCCGGGGATTTCGGCGTGGCGGTGCGGGAACGCTTCCGCGCGCTGGTGCGCGGACTGGAGGAGCGCGGCGTGCTGGAAGCGCTTTCCGGGCGCACCGCGGACGAAGCCGCCCGCGACGCCGGGCGGTGGCTCCCCGGCGTCCGCGACGAACTCGCGGTCGCGGCCCGGCTGTTCGACGACGTGCACTACGGCGAGCGCGCGGCGAGCGCCGAGGACCACGCGCGGCTGGCGGCGCTCGACGAACGGGTCCGGCGTGAGCGACCGGGAGTGCCCGCGTGACCTCGGTTTCCCCCGATGCCCGCCGCATCTGGCGGGCCGCACGGGCCCCGCTGTTCATCGCCGTCGTGCTCGTGCTCGGCGCGGTCGTGCTCACGCTCGCCCGCGACACCGGCACCCACGGCGCGCTCGACCCCGGTTCCGCCGACCCCGGTGGCTCGCGTGCACTGGCGAAACTGCTGGAGGGTCAGGGCGTCCGCATCGTCACCACGCACACGGTGGACGACACGCGGGAAGCGCTGGGCGCGAACGCGGAGGCCACCCTGCTGGTCACCGATCCGAGTCTGGTCGAACCCGCCCTGCTCGCGCGTCTGCGTGGTTCGGCGGCGGACGCCGTGTTCGTCGGCGCCGGGCAGGACGTGCTCGACCTGCTGTTGCCCGGCGTCGTCGTGAAGGGCCAGGAAGACCCGTCCGTGCGTTCGCCCGACTGCACGATCGCGGTCGCCGTCGCGGCGGGCGACGCGGTGCTCGGCGGGCTCGAATACGAGGCACACGGCCGGGGACGCCCCTGCTACGGCGGCTCGCTGCTGCAGCTCACCGGCAGTACGACGCTCCTCGGCGATGGCACCCCGCTGACGAACGAACGGCTCGGCGACCAGGGCGACGCCGCGCTGTCGATGCGCCTGCTCGGCCGGCACGCCACGCTGGTCTGGTACCTGCCGTCGCCGGGCGACCCCGCGGCCGGGGTCACCCAGCGCCCGCTGCTCGACCTGCTGCCGCGGAGCTGGCTGTTCGGCGCGATCCAGCTCGGCGTCGCGGCCGTGTTCCTCGCCTTGTGGCGGGCGCGGCGGCTCGGTCCGGTCGTCGCCGAACCACTGCCCGTCGTGGTGCGCTCGGCCGAAACGACCGAGGGCCGCGCGAGGCTGTACCGGCGATCGGGTTCCGCCGCGCACGCCGCCGGACTGCTCCGGCAGGCCACGATCGACCGGCTGCTCCCGGAACTCGGGCTCGGTGCGGGAGCCGAACCCGCCGCCGTGCTCAGCGCGATCTCGGCCAGGACCGGCCGCGATGCCGCGCCCCTGTTGTACGGTCCGGCACCGGAGGACGACGCGTCGCTGGTCCGCCTCGCCGACGAGCTGGACCGGTTGGAAAGAGAGGTACGAGGATCTTGACCACTGAGGCGGCCGTGGACGCCCGGCAGGCGCTGCTCGCGCTGCGGGCCGAGGTCGGCAAAGCGGTGGTCGGCAACGACGCCGCCGTCACCGGGTTGATCATCGCGTTGTTGTGCCGAGGGCACGTGCTGCTGGAGGGCGTGCCCGGCGTGGCGAAGACGCTGCTGGTGCGGGCGCTGGCCACCGCGCTCGACCTGGACAGCACGCGCATCCAGTTCACGCCGGACCTGATGCCGGGCGACGTCACCGGCTCGATCGTCTACGACTCCGGCGAGTTCACCTTCCGCGAAGGGCCGGTGTTCACGAACCTGCTGCTCGCCGACGAGATCAACCGCACCCCGCCCAAGACGCAGTCCGCGTTGCTGGAGGCGATGGAGGAGCGGCAGGTGTCGGTCGAGGGGCGGCCGCGGCCGCTGCCGGACCCGTTCATCGTGATCGCCACGCAGAACCCGGTGGAGTACGAGGGCACGTACCCGCTGCCGGAGGCGCAGCTGGACCGGTTCCTGCTCAAGCTCACCGTGCCGACGCCGTCCCGCGACGACGAGATTGGCATCCTTTCCCGGCACGCACAGGGTTTCGACCCGCGTGACCTCGCGGCGGCGGGCGTCCGCCCGGTCGCGGGCCCGGCGCAGCTGGCCGCCGCGCGGGAAGGGGTCGCGGCGGTCTCGGTCCACCCGCAGGTGCTGGGGTACATCGTGGACCTGTGCCGGGCGACGCGGTCCACGCCTTCGGTGCGGCTGGGCGTCTCGCCCCGTGGTGCCACGGCGTTGCTGGCCGCGACGCGGGCGTGGGCGTGGCTGGCCGGCCGTGACTACGCGACGCCGGACGACGTGAAGTCCTTGGCGCGCCCCGCTTTGCGGCACCGGCTGGACCTGCGGCCGGAGGCCGAACTCGAGGGCGGCACGGCGGACGGCGTGCTCGACCGCGTGCTCGCGGCCGTGCCCGTGCCCCGCTGATGGCGATCACCGCGCGGGCCGGGGTGCTGGCCGCGATCGGGGCGGTCGTGGTGGCGCTGGCGGCGCCGTCGTGGACCGGGGTGGTCGCGGTGGCCGCCGTGGTCCTGCTGCTGATCGTGGTCGACCTGCTGCTCGCCGGTGGCGTGCGGGGCTTGGTGTTCACGCGTGACGGCGACACGTCGACGCGGCTGGGGGAGCCCGCCGAGGTGCGGCTGACGATCACGAACCCCGGCAGGCGCCGGGTGCGGGGTCAGGTGCGGGACGCGTGGCCGCCGAGCGCGGGCGTCGTGCGGGACCGGGTGCCGGTGCTGGTGCCGCCCGGCGAGCGGCGCACGGTGGCGGTGGAGCTGCGGCCGACGCGGCGCGGGGAGCGGCAGGCGTTCCGCGTGACGGTGCGCTCGGTCGGCCCGCTGGGCATCGCGGCGCGGCAGGGTTCGCACCGGGTGCCGTGGGTGGTGCGCGTGTTGCCGCCGTTCCACAGCCGACGGCACCTGCCCGCGCGGCTGACGCGGTTGCAGCAGCTCGACGGGCGCCAGGCGGCGCTGGTGCGCGGGGCGGGCACGGAGTTCGACTCGTTGCGGGAGTACGTCATCGGCGACGACGTGCGCTCGATCGACTGGCGCGCGACGGCCCGGGCGCGGGACGTGATGGTGCGGACGTGGCGGCCCGAACGCGACCGGCACGTGCTGCTGGTGCTGGACACGGGCCGCACGTCGGCGGGCCGCGTCGGCGACGAACCGAGGCTGGACGCGATGCTGGAGGCGGCACTGCTGCTGGCGACGCTGGCTTCGCGCGCGGGGGACCGGGTGGACCTGCTGGCGTACGACCGGCAAGTGCGGACGTCGGTGCGGGGTGCGTCGGTGCCTGCGCTGGTGAACGCCTTGGCGCTGCTGGAACCGTCGCTGGTGGAGACCGATGCGCGCGGGCTGGTCGGCGAAGTGCTGCGGCGGACCCCGCACCGGTCGCTGGTGGTGCTGCTGACGGGGTTGGATGCCGCGCCGCTGGAGGAGGGGCTGTTGCCGGTGCTGCCGTCGTTGACCGCGCGGCACCGGTTGCTGGTGGCGTCGGTGGCGGACCCGCGGGTGGCGGAAATGGCGCGGGGCAGGGGAAGCGCGGAGGCGGTGTACGAGGCGGCGGCCGCGGAACGCACGCTCGCGGAGCGCCGGCACGCGGAGGGTTTGTTGCGGCGCAAGGGGGTCGAGGTGGTAGACGCCGAGCCGGACGCGCTACCGCCCGCGCTCGCGGACCGGTACCTGGCGTTGAAGGCCGCTGGGCGGTTGTGAGGCGGGGCTGCGGGGGCGGTGCGCGCTATCGCCCGTGCTCGCGCTCCGGTACTTGGCACGGTGGCCGTCGGGATGGCGTGAAGGCCGCCAGGAGGTTGTGAGGCGCACCGAAAGCAGCCGCCAGCCCCTGAAAACACCGGTGACCCGCCACCCCCGCGCCGAGGTGACGGGCCACCGGACGATCACCCCGTGAATCCGGCGAACGTCTTCGTGAACTGGTACTGCGACTGGGAAATGCTGCTGCACGTCGGCGAAACCCCGCCGCCCGGGCAGGAACCGTTGTCGCGGCCGACGGACCAAAACGCGAGCCGCCCGATGTGGTTCGCGTTCGCCCACTGCACCAGTTGCGTCGCGTCGTCGGGCTGGAAGATCTTGCCGTTGTAGTTCCGCCCGATCATCGGCGTCACGCCCAGGTGCCGCTTCAGGTCCGCGTCCGACATGCCCGGCCAGATCTGCTTCAGCTGCCCCAGCGTGCTCTGCGCCGCCGCGATCACGGCGTCACCCCAGTCGGCGCGGCTCGTGCCGAATTCCATCGTCATCGGGTTCACCAGCACGTCCACGCCGTGGGCCGCCGCGCTCTGCAGCACCTGCACCGAGTACGGGTCCATCCCGTAGTCGTCGCCCTGCACGCGCATCGTGTAGCTGATCGTGGTGCCGCGCTCGCTCTGGATGGTCTTCAGCGCGGCATTGACCGTGTCCTGCGGGATCGTCGCTTCGACGTCCACGTCCAGGCTGTTCGTCCCCACCGTGTCGAGGATCTTCCGGTACGCGCCGGTGAGCGCGGCGGCCGAACCACACGTGTACTCCAGGTACGGCCCCGCGGCGCCGCCCGTCGCGACGATCACCTTCCCGCCCATCGCCTGGAAGGCCTTGATGTCGTTCAGGATCCGCGAGTCGTCCAGCGGGATCACGCCGCCCCACGACGGGTTGCAGCCGGTGCTGTCCGCCAGCACGAACGCCAGCGTCGCCGTCTTCTGCCCCGTGGCGTTCGCCATGTCCACAAGGGACGGTGTGCTCGCCGTGATGTCGAGGTACGGCGCCGATCCCGGCGGCGTCACCGCCGCCTGCGCGGGAACCGTGAAGCCGAGCGCGGCCACCAGCGCCGCCGTGCAGAGTCCGATCCGGGTCTTCCACCTGCCCATGTCGACCACCTCCGTGGCACTTCAGGGTAAGTGGTCCAGACCAAAACCGTCAAGAAGTCGTCAGCACCATGAACAGCCGGGTATTCACCGTCTGCAGCAGTTCGGCGGAAATCGTCCCGAACCGCTGCGAAAGCGCTGTCTTCGGCACGTGGTCGAGCCGCGTGTACGAGATGTGCAGCCCCTCGGGCGTGGTCACGGTCAGCGGGTCCGGGGTCTCGACGACATCCATCGTGATCACGTACGGCACGGCGTCGAGGTCGTTGAACATGTCCCCGCTGTAGACCAGCACCCGCCGGCGGTCCGGCCCCGCGACGGTCCAGAGCTCGCCCTTACGCGGCCGAGGACCCACGGCGACTTTCGGACTGCCGCCGCGAGTACGCGGCGATCTCGGCACGCGCGAGTTCGGGGTGGGCCCGCCACCACGCGTCGGTCTGCTCGCACAGCTGGCGGAACGCCTCCCGCTCCACCGCGGCGACGAGCCAGTCCTGCACCGGCACGCCCGCTTCCGCGGCGAGGGCCTCGATCTGGGCGTGCGTGTCCTCGGACAGAGTCAGTGCCAGCCGCTTCCCCATCGCGCCACCCTACGACGCCACCGCCCGGAGCCGGGCCAGCCCGCCGAGGTGTGTCGCTCAGCCCGCCTCGGGCCGCACGTCACCGCCGTACCGGGCGTCCACATCACCGGTCACGCCCGTCTGTGCGGCCCGTCTGCCCAGCACGAACACGTACGTCAGGAACGCGATCTCCGCCAGGGCGCCGATGCCGATCCTGGCCCACGTCGGCAACCCGGACGGCGTCACGAACGCCTCGATCACGCCGGACACCAGCAGCACGCACGCGAGCCCCAGCGCCATCGCCGCGGTCGCCCTGCCCTCGCGCGCGAGCGCCACCCCGCGGCTGTGCGGGCCGGGGTTGATCACCGCCCAGCCCAGCCGCAGCCCGGTGCCCGCCGCGACGAACACCGCGGTCAGCTCCAGCAGCCCGTGCGGGGTGATCAGGCCGAAGAAGACGTCGAGCCGCCCGGCCGCGCTCATCAGCCCGGCGCTCACGCCGACGTTCGCGGCGTTGGCCCACAGCGCGAGCAGCACCGGCACGCCCAGCAGCACCCCGAAGAACAGGCAGATCGCCGCCACCCATGCGTTGTTCGTCCACACCTGCGCGGCGAACGAACCCGCCGGGTTGGCCGAGTAGTACGTCTCGAACTGGCCGCCCGGCTGGGTCAGCTGCCGGATCTGCTCGGGTGCCGCGATGCTCGCCCGCACGCCGGAGTCGGTGGCGACCCACGCCGCCAGCAGCCCGCTCACCACGATCGTCACGAGTGCCGTGGACAGCCACCAGCGGCGGCCGCGGTACACGGCGGCGGGGAAGCGCTGCGCGAAGAACAACCCCACCTCGCGCCACGCCGGGTTGTGCGTGCCGGTGACGGCGGACCGGGCGCGCGTCACGAGCGTCGAGAGCCGGGACAGCAGTGCGGGGTCGGGGGCCGAGGAGCGCACGACCGACAGGTGCGTCGCCGTGCGCTGGTACAGCGTGATCAGCTCGTCCGCCTCGGCGCCACGCAGGCGGCGGCGGTCGAGCAGCTCGGCCAGCCGGTCCCATTCGGCGCGATGGGCCGCGACGAACAGATCGACGTCCACGCGGCTCAGACTACAGTTGCCCGGTGCACCCCGAACCCGATCTGGTCACCGGCGACGCCGTCGTCCTCGAGCTGCGCCTGGCGGGGCTGGCCAGCCGCGGGCTCGCCTTCGCGATCGACGTGGTCATCCAGCTGGCCGTCATCGTCGTCGGCCTGCTGATCGTGATCTGGGCCGGACCGCAGGACGGGGCGTCCGCTTCCGCGATCCTGCTGTCGTTGCTGGTGCTCGTGCGCGTCGGCTACCCGGTGCTGTTCGAGACGCTCACGCGCGGGCGGACGCCGGGGAAGGCGGCCTTCGGGCTGCGCGTGGTGCGGGACGACGGCGGCCCGATCCGCTTCCGGCACGCCCTCACCCGTGGTCTGGCGGGGGCGATCGTCGACTTCGGGCCCGCGTTCGTGTGGGGCGCGGTGGCGCTCGTGGTGTCGCTGGTGTCGGAGAAGTCCAAGCGGGTGGGCGATTTCCTGGCCGGGACCGTGGTGGTGCTGGAGCACGCGCCCAAGGCCGTCGAGCCGAGCATCACGATGCCGCCGCCGCTCGCCGCTTGGGCGGCGCAGCTGGACCTGTCCGGGCTGACCGACGACCTCGCGCTCGCGATCCGGCAGTACCTCGGGCGCTACCAGTCCCTGCGCGAAGAGGCGCGGGAACACCTGGGGTACCAGCTCGCGCAGGAGGTCTCGGCCCGCATCGGCGCGCCGGTCCCGCCGGGTACGCCGGTGTGGGCGTACCTGATGGCCGTGCTGGCGGAGCGGCGCAACCGGGCGGCGCGGCCGCAGCAGTGGTGACTCATGCCTCGTCCAGCTCGGCGAGCAGGGCGGGCATCCCGACGGTGAGCATCTTCCTGCGGACCGAGCCGAGCAGCTTGGCCATCGCGAACCCGCCGACCCCGCGAAAACCCGTGTGGGAGTAGGTGAAGCGGGTGCCCCCGGGCGTCGGTTCGAGCTGGTACCGGACGTAGCTTGGTGCCTCGCCCTGGCCGCCGACCCACGTGTAGCGCAGCAGCTCCCGCTCCCTGACCTCCAGCACCTCGCAGTCGACGATGCCGCGCCAGCCCAGCATCGGCTTCGCGACGAACTGGAAGCGCTTTCCGACGACCGGCTCGAACCCCACGGGGCGCGCGCCCTTGCCCGTCGACGTCCAGCGGGGGATGAGGTCCGGGTCGGTCAGCGCGCGCCAGACCTTCGCGGGCGAGTGCGGGTAGTCGCGGACGATCTGTATCTCGGCCATGAGCTTCCTTTCAGTTGCTGAAAAAATACAGTAGCAGAAGAAATCGAGTGGCTGTAGTAGTTTGAGCGCGTGAAGACGGAGGGGCTGCGCGAGCGCAAGAAGCGCGCCATGCGCCGGCAGCTGTCCGACACCGCCACGCGGCTGTTCCTCGAACGGGGCTTCGACTCCGTGCGCGTCGCCGACGTCGCCGAAGCGTGCGGGGTGTCCGAGAAGACGGTGTTCAACTACTTCCCGACGAAGGAAGCGCTGGTCCTGGACCGGCTGGAGGCCACGGCCGACGCGCTCCGCACGCACCTGGCGGACCCCGCGCTGCCGCCGGTCGAGGCGATGCTGCGGGTGCTGGCGGAGGAGCTGCGGGAGCTCACCACGAGCCTGGCCGCGGACGAGCGGGCGCTGGCCGGTTACCGCAGGTTCGGGGACCTGCTGCGGGAAACCCCGTCACTGCGGGCGTACCAGAACGACGCTGCCGACCGCTTCGCCGACGTCGCCGCCGAGGTGCTCGCGGCGCGGGCGGGTCTGCGGGCGGAAGATCCCGAGCCGCAGGTGGCGGCCGCGGCGTTGCTGGGGTTGTGGCGGGTGCAGTTCCGTGCGCTGCGCACGCACGTGCGCCCCGGGCGGCCGGTGGAGGACGCGGTCGCGGAGGTGACCGGGGAGGTCCGGCGCGCGGCCGCGCTGCTGGAGGGTGGTTTGGCGGGGTTCCCGGCTGTCAGCTGACTTCGCTCGACGGGGCCGCGAAGGTGTTGCACTGCGCGAGCCGGTCGCTCTGCGCGCCCTTGCGCCACCACGCCGCGTAGTGCGCGTTCGTGCCGTGGTCACGGCTGCCGGAAGTGTTGTCACCGCGGGTTTCCTGGTCGTTCCACGCCGTGTCGAACACCTGCTGCGTCACGCTGCCGCCGCGGTTGGCCGTCGAGCCCAGGAACATCCCGGAGAAGCACTGCGCCTGCAGTTCCTTGCGGCGGGACATCTCCAGCCCCGCCGGGCTGTCCTGGCCCTCGCGGTAGATCACGTCCCACGCCGCGTCCATCAGGCCGACGAGCTCCTGCACGTGGTGGCCGTACTCGTGCGCGAACAACGCGAGGTACACGCCGGGCTTGTTGCCGTACTGGTCGGTCTGCAGCCCGCGGTAGGGCACGTACAGGTGGTCCTTGCAGTAGTACGCCGCCGTGGTCACGCCGACGTCGATCGTGCCGCACTCGCTGGTGAAGCTGGCGCCGGTCGGGAACTCCAGCTGCGGCGGGTGGAACGGCAGGTTCATCGCCGTCAGCAGCTCACCCCAGCGGTCGTTGAGGCACTGCTCCGCGGCGGTGAAGAACGCCTGCGCGGCGGCGGGACTGCTGGGCCACCCCGGCACGGCGCACGGCGCGTTCGCCAGCCCGGCGTCCGGGTTCGTCAGCAGCGGGTGGTCGGCGAGCGCGAGCACCTTGCGCGGCCCGGTCGAGGCGGGCCTGCTCGGCGTGCTCACCGGGCTCGACGACGAGGACGTCGGCCGGCGCGACGTGGCCGTGCGGGACGAACTCGAAGCGCTGGAGGTGATCGACAGCGACGGGATCGTGTTCGACGAGGCGGCGGTGCTGGAGCCGGACGAACCGGCCGTCAGCGCCACCACCAGCGTCACGGTCAGCACGACCACGCCCGCCAGCACACCGGCGACGATCGCGCCGGTGTGCTTCTTCCGAGGGGCCGGTGGCCGCGGCGGGTACGGGCCCCACTGCGGCGGCGGTGGCCAGTGGCCCGGTGGAGGTTGGCTCATCGCCGGCTGCTCTCCCGGTGGTTCGGGCACGCCCGGGGCTGTCGGGGGTGCGCCTTGCAGCATAGGGGGTCGGCGGCGGCGAGCCGGGCGGAATCGGGGAGATCAGGTACCGGAGACCAGCCGGGCGCCCCCGTCGACCCGCACCACGATCCCCGTCGTGAAGGTGTTGTCCACCAGGAAACCGATGGCGGCGGCGATGTCCTCGGGCCGCCCGACCCGGCCCACCGGCGTGCCCGCCGCCATGCCCGACAGGACCTCCTCGCGGTTTTCGCCGAGGAAGTCCCACCAGCCGGTGTCGATCACACCCGGTGACACCGCGTTGACGCGCACCGGCGCGAGTTCCGCGGCCAGTACCGGGACCATCGCCTCGATCCCCGCGTTGACGGCGGCGAGCGCGGCCGTCGTCGGCAGTGCCGCGCCCGCCGAGGCGGCCGTGACGAACGTCAGCGAGCCCCCGCGGTGAAGCGCTTTCAGCGCGGCCTGCGCGGTGAGGGTGTGCGGCAGCAGCTTGCCGTCGACGCCCTCGCGCAGGTAGTCCTCGGTCATCTCGGCGAACGGCCGGGTGCCCGGCGCCCCGGTCACCGTCACGACGACGTGGTCGACCTCGCCGAGGTCCCCGAAGAACTCCCGCAGCGCGCCGGCGTCACGCGCGTCGAGGGTCCGGCCGGTCACCACCACTTCGCGCCCGGAGTCCACCAGCCACTGGGCGGTCGCCAGGCCGATGCCCGACGTCCCGCCCACGATCGCGACTCGTTCGGTCACGACTTCCTCCTTTTCGAGACATTGTGCCTCGTAAAGTGGCCGCCGTGATGCGAGGACGCCCCAGGAGCGAGGAAGCCAGGCGCGCGATCCTCGACACCGCGCTGCGCCTGTGCGAGCGCGACGGCTACCGGCAGCTGACGATCAAGACGCTCGCCGACGAGGCCGGCGTGGGCAGGCAGACCGTCTACCGCTGGTGGCCGGACAAGGCCCAGGTGCTGCTGGACGCGCTGATCGACCTGCGGGAGCGCGCACTGGGCAGCCGCCTCGCCGAAACGGGCGACACCCTGCGCGACGTGCGGAACCTGCTGGCCGTGACGTTCGACCTGACGCACGAGATCACCGGGAAGGCGCTGGTCGGGCTGCTCGCCGACGCCCAGGACGACCCGGAGCTGTCCCGCCGCCTGCAGGACACGGTGATCGCGCCCCGCCGCGCCGCGCTGGAGGCGTTGCTGCGCCGGGGTGTCGAGTCCGGCGTGCTCGCCGAGAACGTCGCGCTGCCGCTCGTCGTCGACTTCGCCTTCGGCACGATGTGGTACCGGCTGCTGCACCACCACGCGCCCGTGGACGCCGCGCTCGCCGCCGAAGTCACCGACGCCATCGCCCGCCTGCTCGCCCGGTGATCCGCCGACCGGCGCAGCCCGGTTGGCCGTACAGTGGCCGCATGCCCGAGAACTCGCGCTTCACCCTGGACAACGGTCTGCGCGTCGTGCTGGCGCCTGACCCGACCGCGCCGGTGGTCGGTGTCTCCGTGCACTACGACGTCGGCTTCCGCTCGGAGCCGGAGGGGCGCACCGGGTTCGCGCACCTGTTCGAGCACCTGATGTTCCAGGGCAGCGAGAGCCTGGAGAAGCTCGCGCACTTCAAGATCGTGCAGTCCAGCGGCGGGACGTTCAACGGCTCGACGCACCCCGACTACACCGACTACTACGAGGTGCTGCCCTCCGCGGCGCTGGAGCGCGCGCTGTTCCTCGAAGCCGACCGGATGCGCGCGCCCAAGCTGACGCGCGAGAACCTGGCCAACCAGATCGACGTGGTCAAGGAGGAGATCCGGCTCAACGTGCTGAACCGCCCGTACGGCGGGTTCCCGTGGATCCTCCTGCCGCCGGTGCTGTACCAGACGTTCCCCAACGCGCACAACGGTTACGGCGACTTCACCGACCTCGAACAGGCGAGCCTCGACGACTGCGCCGCCTTCTTCGACACCTACTACTCCCCGGCGAACGCCGTGCTCACCGTCGCGGGCGACTTCGAGCCGGACAGGGCGCGCGAGCTGATCGAGAAGCACTTCGGCGACGTGCCGCACCGGCCGGCCCCGCCGAAGCGCTCGTTCGCCGAGCCGCCGCCCGCGGGCGAGGTGCGGGGTCACCACGTCGACCCGCACGCGCCGCTGCCCGCGCTCGCCATCGGCTACCGCATGCCCGACCCGGTCAACGAGCTGGACGGCTACCTCGCGAACCTCGTGCTCGCCGGGGTCCTCACCGACGGCGACGGCTCGCGCCTGCAGCAGCGCCTCGTGCACCGCGAGCCGCTGGTCACCGACATCGGCGCAGGGGCCGGGCTGTTCGGCCCCTTCGAGGCACGTGACCCTGACACGTTCTCGATCACCGCGATCCACCCCGGCGAGGTCACGCCGGAGCGCGTCCTGTCGGCGATCGACGAGGAGCTGGAGAAGCTCGCGTCCACCCCGCCCGACGAGCAGGAGCTGAAGAAGGTCACCGCGCGCTGGGCGGCGAGCCTGCACTCCGAGCACGACCGGCTGGTGTCCCGCACGCTCGGGCTCGGCTCGTTCGAGCTGCTCTACGGCGACCCGTCACTGATGTACCGGCTGGCCGACCGGATGGCCGCGATCACCGCGGCGGACGTGTCGGCGGCGGCGAAGGCGCTGCGCCCCGACTCGCGCGCGGTCCTGCTGGTCGAGCCCAACACGGAGGAGAGCAAGTGAGCACAGCGACCCATCGCGACGCGGCGGAGATCGGCCGGACGCCGAGGGGCCCGCGGCCGGTGCCGGAGCTGGGCGACCAGCGCGCGGCCGCCGACCTGTCGCATGTGGACACGACGCTCGCCAACGGGCTGCGCGTGCTCGTGGTGCGCAAGGCCAACGTGCCGCTGGTCGAGCTGCGGCTGCGCATCCCGTTCGCCGGGGAGGACGCGCTGCACGCGGCGACGGCCGAGGTGCTCGCCGAAACGATGCTGGCGGGCACGGCGCGGCGCGACCGGATCCGGATCGACACGGATCTCGCGCTGATCGGCGGTGAGCTGGGGACGAGCGTCGACCCGGAGCGCCTGTCGATCAACGGCAACGCGCTCGCGTCGGGGCTGCCGGTCCTGCTCGACGTGCTGGCGGACGTGCTCACCTCGGCGTCCTATGTGGACGAAGAGGTCGGCAGGGAGTCCGCGCGGCTGGTCGAGCGGCTCGCGGTGTCGCGCACCCAGCCCCGCGTGATCGCGCGCGAGGCGCTGCTCAAGCACGTCTACGGCGACCACCCGGTGACGCGGGAGATGCCGGAGGCGGAGGACGTCGCGAAGGTGACGCCGGACGCGGTGCGCGCGCTGCACGCCCGTGCCGTGCTCCCGCGTGGTTCGGTGCTGGTCCTCGTCGGCGACGTCGAGCCGGACGAGGCGGTGCGGCAGCTGGACGAGGCGCTCGGCGGCTGGCGCGCCGACGCGAGCGCGTCCGTGCTGCCCGAGCTGCCGGTGCTGACCGGCGGGGACGTGCTGCTGGTGCCGAGGGCGGGTGCGGTGCAGTCGCAGATCCGGCTCATCGCGCAGGCGCTGCCCCGCACCGACGCGCGGTACCCGGCGCTGCAGCTGGCGAACCTGACCTACGGCGGGTACTTCTCCTCCCGGCTGGTGGAGAACATCCGCGAGGACAAGGGCTACACCTACGGCGCGCACTCCGGTTTCGAGTTCACCGGGTCGACGGCGACGGTCGGCGTGGACGCGGACACCGCGAACGAGGTGACGGCCGCGGCTGTCCTGGAGACCTTCTACGAGCTGGGCAGGCTCGCGCTCGTCCCGCCGACCGCCGAGGAGGTCGAGTCGGTGCGGCAGTACGCCGTGGGTTCGCTGCTCACCTCCACGGCTTCCCAGGCGGGACTGGCCAGCCAGCTGTCGGCGCTCGCGGCGAGCGGGCTCGGGGCCGAGTGGCTGGCCGAGCACCCGGCGCGGCTCGCGGCGGTGACGGTGGACGAGGTGGCGCAGGCCGCGCTCGACTTCTTCGCGCCGACCCGGTTCACCGGCGTCGTCGTCGGGGACGCGGAAAGCCTCGCGCCACGGCTGGCCGCGCTGGGTGGGTTCACCGTGGGAGAGCCCGCGGAGTCATGACGGTCCCGTTCTCGCTCGGCAAGCTCCCCACCCTGTCTCGGTCCACTGTGGACCGTCAGGAGACCTTGCGCACCAACCCGGAAAGGCTGCTGGCCCGCTGGCCCCAGGCGGAGGTCCTGCTGGTCAACCGGCAGGGGCGGACGCCGGTCAGGCAAGGGGAAAGCGTTCTCGCCACCCGGAAAGCGATTTCCTTCGGCGACGCCCCGCCCGACGACGCGATGTTCCTCGGGGAGTGGCAGGGCGTCGACTACTGGACGCTGCCCGGCGAGCCGGCCGGTGAGCCGGAGCTGGTCGAGGCGCCCGGCAGCTGGGGCATCGTCGAGCAGGTCCCGCTGGCCGACGGCGAGCTGTGGGTGGACCTGCGGGGTTACGGCGACCAGCTCGACGACACCGCGGCGGGGCTGTTCACCACCGCGCAGGCGCTGCGGAACTGGCACCACCGGGCGCGGTTCTGCGTGCGGGACGGCAGTCCGGTGCACCCCGCGCAGTTCGGCTGGGCGACGCGGTGCGAGGCGTCCGGGCACGAGGAGTACCCGCGCACGGACCCGGCGATCATCTGCCTGGTGCACGACGAGGCCGGCGTCAACGGCGAGCGGGTCCTCCTCGCGCGGCAACCGGTCTGGCCGAAGGGCCGGTACTCGGTGCTCGCGGGTTTCGTCGAGGCGGGGGAGTCGCTGGAAGGCTGCGTGACGCGGGAAATCCGCGAGGAAGCCGGGATCGAGGTCGACCAGGTGCGCTACCTGGGCAGCCAGCCGTGGCCGTTCCCGCGGTCGATCATGCTCGGTTTCGCGGCCCGCGCGGACTCGTCGCAGCCGCTGCGCCCGGCGGAGGGCGAGATCGAAGAGGCGCTGTGGGTGTCGCGCGCGGACGTCCGCGCGGCGTTCGAGAGCGGCGGTGCGCCCACGCCGATCGGCGACGGCGGCTCGACGTTGCTGCTGCCGGGCAACTCCTCGATCGCCCGCGTGATGCTGGAAGCCTGGGCCTACGCGGGATGAAGCTCGTCAACGAAGGCCTGGCGTTCCTGCTGGAACTACTGGCCCTCGCCGCGCTGGCGTACTGGGGTTTCGAGACGGGCGGCGGCCTGCCGGCGAAGCTCCTGCTGGGCATCGGGACACCCGTGGTGGCGGCGATCGTGTGGAGCCTGTTCGCCGCGCCCCGCGCCACCTTCGGCCTGCCGCTCGCCGGGGTGCTGCTGGTGAAGGCCGTGGTCTTCGGTGCGGCCGTGGCGGCGCTCTGCGTGACGGGGCACGTCGTGCCGGGCGCGGTCTTCGCGGTGGTCGTGGTGGCGAACGTCGCGTACACGACGGCGACTCGACGGGGGAGCGCGGGCGGCGCTGCGTCGCGGTGAGCGGTGGGGCGGCGAACCGCCCCGCTCACAGGATCGCGCCCAGCGGCAGCAGGATCGCGATCGCCACCACCGAGATCACCGTCTCCATCACCGACCAGCTCTTGATGGTCTGGCCCACCGAAAGGCCGAAGTACTCCTTCACCAGCCAGAAGCCGGCGTCGTTGACGTGGGAGAAGAACAGCGAGCCCGCGCCGATGGCGAGCACCAGGAGCGCCGCGTGCGTCGGGTCCAGGGTGGCCGCCAGCGGGGCCACGATGCCCGCCGCCGACACGGTGGCGACCGTCGCGGAACCCGTCGCGAGGCGGATGGCCACCGCGACGAGCCAGCCCAGCAGCAGCGCCGGGATCGACGCGCCCGTCGCGAGCTGGGTGATCACGTTGCCCACCCCGGCGTCGACGAGCGTCTGCTTGAACCCGCCGCCCGCGGCGACGATCAGGATGATCCCGGCGATCGGCCCGAGCGAGTCGCCCACCGTGGTGGACAGCTTGTCGCGCGTGAAGCCCGCGGCGCGGCCGAGCGTGAACATGCCCAGCAACACCGTCAGCAGCAGCGCGACGAGCGGGTCACCGATGAAGTCCAGCACGCGCCGGACCTCGCTGCCGCTCGACGCGAGGATGTCGGAAAGCGCTTTCGCCAGCATCAGCACGACGGGCAGCAGCACCGTGCTCAGCGTCGCCCCGAAGCTGGGGCGCCGGACGTCCCCGGACTCCTCGCGCGCGGGCACGAGGTGGTCCGGCGGGGCCGCGTTCGGCACCCACCGCGCCGCGAGCATGCCGAAGAGCGGGCCCGCGATGATCACCGTCGGGATCGCCACGACCAGGCCGAAGGCCAGCACGATGCCGATGTTCGCGTTCAGCGCGCCGGCCGCCGCGAGCGGGCCGGGGTGCGGCGGGACCAGGCCGTGCAGCACGGAAAGCCCGGCCAGCGCCGGAATGCCGACCAGCATCAGCGGCCGTCCGGTGCGCTTGACCACGAGCAGCACGATCGGGATCAGCAGCACCAGCCCGATCTCGAAGAACATCGGCAGGCCGATCAACGCGGCCACCAGCGCCATGGCCCACGGCAGCGTGCGGCGCCCGGCCCGCGAGACGATCGTGTCCACGATCTGTTCCGCCCCACCGGAATCCGCGAGCAGCTTGCCGATCATCGCGCCGAGCGCGATGAGCACGCCGACGGAGGCGACCGTCGAGCCCACCCCGCTGGAAAAGCTCTTCAGCAACTTGTCGACCGGCATCCCGGCGATCAGCCCGAGCGCGCCCGACCCGAGGATCAACGCGAGGAAGGCGTGCAGTTTGAACTTGCTGATCAGCACCACGATCAGCGCGATCGCCACGAGTGTCGCGACGATCAACCGGGTGTCGTGCCCGGTCCACGCGGCGGCCAGTGTCATTCCTTCGGCTCCTTTGCCAGTGCGTCGAGCGCGGCGGCCACGATGTCCCCGGGCGGCCTGCTGATGTCCGCCACGAGCCCGCGCTCGTCGGTTTCCAGTGGTTCGAGGTCGGCGAGCTGGGAGTCGAGCAGCGACACCGGCATGAAGTGCCCCGACCGGCTCTTCATGCGCTCGGCGATCAGCTCCCGCGGCCCGTTCAGGTGGAGGAACCAGACGTCCCCGCCGCCGCGCAGCACGTCGCGGTAACGGCGTTTGAGCGCCGACGACGACACCACGCCGCCGGTCTCCTGGTGTGCGCGGATCCAGTCGGCGATGGCGTGCAGCCAGGGCCTGCGGTCCTCGTCCGTGAGCGGGTGGCCGGAGGACATCTTGTCGATGTTCGCCTGGGGGTGGAACGCGTCGGCCTCGGCGTATTCGACGCCGAGCCGTCGCGCCAGCTCACCGCCGATGGTCGTCTTGCCGGACCCGGCCACTCCCATCACGACGATGACGGTCATTTCGTCCTCCGACTCCGCCCGCCCGCCAGCCCGACCACCACCCCTGGTGGACACGCTCCGCGTGACGGTATCTCGTGTACTGCACCACAAAGGTACTACTTATTGATGCGAAAGGTACTACTTAATCGAATCAGTGGTATACGGTCACATCGTGGCTGACGGCAGGCACGCGCGTGTGCTCGACGAACTGGGTACCGCCATCGCGTCGGGGGAAATCCCGCCCGGCACCGTGCTGCGCCTCGAACAGTTGCAGGAGGAGTACGGCGCGTCACGCACCGTCGCGCGGGAAGTGGTGCGGGCGCTGGAAGTCATGCGCCTGACGAGCAGCAAACGCCGCGTCGGCATCACCGTGCGGGACCCGGCGGACTGGAACCACTTCGACCCGCGCCTGATCGGCTGGCAGCTCGACGGCGCGAGCCGCGAGCAGGCGCTGCGGATGCTGATGGAGCTGCGCTGGGCCGTCGAACCCACCGCCGCCCGCTTCGCCGCGTTGCGGGCCACCCCCGAGGACCGCGGCAGGCTGCGGGCGCTCGCCAGCCGGTTGCAGAGCACGGCCAAGGCCCGCGACCTCGAAACCTTCCTGCGGCACGACATCGCGTTCCACCACGTCGTGCTGGCCGCGTCGGCGAACCCGATGTTCTGCCAGCTCTCCGACGTCGTGGCCCAGGTGCTCACCGGCCGCACCGAGCACGGCCTGATGCCGCCGGAACCCCAGCCCGAAGCCGTCGCGCTGCACGTCCGCGTGGCGCTCGCCGTGGACGGCGGGGACGCCGAGGAGGCCGAGGAGGCCATGCGCGGCATCATGGAACAGGCGCGCGACGAGGTCGCCGAGCAGTTCGAGTAACCTCCCCCCGGTAAGTCGACAAGGGGGGCACGGCGTGAGTGCGGCGCGGGCGGTCGGGCTGCTGCTGGGGGCGGCCGCGGACGGCGTGATCGGTGGCGAACCGTTGCGCGGGGCGCTGCGCACGCTGGACCGGAAACCGGGCTACGCCGCCGGTCTCGTCGGTGGTCTCGTGGTCGCCGGTGTCGCGGCCGAGCGCGTCACGCGCCGGAGCCCGGTGTGGCAGGCGGTCGGCACGGCCGTCGCGACGTGGGCGGTGCTCGGGGGAGCCGGGCTCGCCGCCGACGGCACGGCGCTCGCCCGGGACCTCGAAGAAGGCGAACTCGACGCGGCGCGGACCACGCTCGCCGCCCTCGACGAGCGCTCCACGCAGTCGCTCGACGTCATCGGGCTGTCGCGGGCGTCGGTCGAGTCCGTCGCGCAGCACACTTCCGACGCCGTGGTGGGGCCGATGTTCTGGGGCGCGGTCGCCGGAATCCCCGGGCTCGTCGTGTCGCGGGTGCTCAGCGCGCTGCGCGGGACGCGGCTCGCCGAACTGGTCAAGCTCGTGCCGACGCGCATCGCCGCCGCGCTGACCGTGACCGGCGCCCCGGTGGTCGGCGGCTCGGCCAAGGGTGCCTGGCGGGCGTGGCGGCGGGACACGATCGCCCACCCCAGCCCGAACGCGGGCCGGATCGAGGCGGCTTTCGCGGGGGCGCTGGAAATCCGCCTCGGCGGGCGGGCGGTGTACCCGCAGGGTGTGCGCGAGCTGCCGGTGCTGGGTGACGGCCGCAACCCCGACGCGGGCCACGTGACGCGCGCCGTGGAGCTTTCCCGGGTGGTGGGGCTGCTGACCGCGGTCAGTTCTGCCGTGCTGGCTCTTCTGACCGGCCTTCGGCGGCGTCCCTAGCTTCGTCTTCGGCCAGAATTTCGGCCACGGACTTGCGCTTGCGGGCCTTCTTCTCCTTTTGACGCTCACCCATCTCGGCGAGCACCCCACCGGGCTTCAGCTCCCGGATGGTGAAGTACGCGAGCCCGCCCAGCGCCATCACGCCGAACGCGATCCACTGCAGGGCGTAGGAGAAGAACGGCCCCGCGTCGAGCTGTGGCAACGGCAGCGCGTTGAGCACACCGGGCGCGTTCTGGTCGAGCTGGAAGTACCCCGGCCGGATCGGCAGCCCACTCGACCGCGCCACCACCCGCGAGTCCACCACGTAGCTCTGCAGCTTCCCGCCGGTGGAGGCGTCGGCGAACGCGTCACGGTTCTTGGGGTCGGTCTCGTCCTGCCGGACGCGCGCGACGACCTCGACCGTGCCGGCGGGCGGCGCGGCGTAGGGCGGGACGGAGTTGTGCTCACCGGGCTGGACGTAGCCGCGGTCGATCAGCACGACCTCGCCGGTGGTGGTGCGGAACGGGGTCAGCACCTCGAACGCGGGCTCGCCCTGGACGGTGCGCAGGCGAGCCACCACCTCGTCCTCCGGCAGGTACGTCCCGGTGATCGTGACGCGCGTCCACTCGGTGTTCCGGTCCGGTGCCACGCCCGGCGCGAGCACGGTGTCCAGCGGTTTCGGCTCAGCGGTCATCGAGTGCTGCACGGCGGCGTTCTGGGCTTCGCGTTCGGAGTTGCGGTTGAACTGCCACGGTGAGAGCAGCCAGAAGCAGGCGAAAGCGAAAATCAGCACGCCCGCCACGAGGGCGAGCCAGCTGGGCCTGAGCAGAACCTTCCACCGCACGGTCCCACGGTAGCCCCGGTGGTTCAGCGCAAGCAGGCCCGGGCCGCCGACAGCGCCTGGCGGGCGTAGCCGCCGCCGAACACCGCGGCGTGCATGAGCAGCGGGAACAGCTGGTGCAGCGGCACGCGGTCGCGCCAGCCGTCGGCCAGCGGGACGCCCTGGTCCTGCGCGCCTTCCGCGTACGCGCCGAGGATGGTCTGGAGCTGTGACGTGCCGAACAGCTGCAGCATCGCGAGGTCGCCCTCGCGGTGCCCGCCGTGCGCGGCCGGGTCGATCAGCCACACGCCGTCCGCGGCCCAGTGCACGTTGCCGCTCCACAGGTCGCCGTGGATGCGGGCCGGCGGCTCGGCGGGTGCCAGGTCACCGAGGCGGTCACACAGCTTCTCGAACAGCTCCGCCTCGTCCTGCGTGAACAGGCCCTGGTCCACGCAGTCCCGCACGTAGGGCAGGACGCGGTGCCGGGCGTAGAACGTCGGCCAGTCGGGGCTCGCCTCGTTGCGCATGGGTGCGACACCCATCCACGCGTCGGCGGGGCCGCCGGGCGGTGGGCAGCCGAACGCCTCGGCGCCACGCTGGTGCAGCGCCGCCAGGTTGCGGCCGAAGGCCTCTGCGGCTTCCGGCGTCGGCGGGCCTGGTGGCACGTACTGCATGACGAGCCACTGGTCGTCGTGGCCGTGCACCCGGGGCGTGGGCAGGTCGCCGTGCTCGCCGAGCCAGCGCAGCCCGGCGGCCTCCGCCGCCGTCGCCCCGGGCCCGACGCCCTCCTTGGCGATGACGGCTTCCCCGCTCGCCAGGCTGACCAGGAAGATCGCCCCGCCCGCGCGGCGGACCCCGGTCACCTCGCCGCCGTACAGTCGCTCGACCGCTTCGCGCGCGTTCACGCGTGCAGTGTGCCCAGGTGCCCGTGCGGTCAATCGAGCAGGTGGGTCTGATCCTGCCGGATCGGGCGAATCGCGGTCAGGCGCGGTGCAGTTCGGCCCGTACCCACTCGAGCAGGCCCGGCATCGTGCGCTCGATCATGGCCAGGACCTCCTCGAACCCCTCGTCACCGCCGTAGTACGGGTCGGGCACCTCCGCGCCTTCGGGGGCCGTCGGGTCGAAGGAGCGTAGCAGCCGCACGCGGGAGGGGTCGTCGAGCTCGCGCCGCAGGTCACGGAGGTGCCCCGCGTCGGCGGCCAGCAGCAGGTCCGCGCCGAGGTGATCTTCGCCGACCTGCGTGGCGATGTGCTTACCGTCGTAACCGTGCGCTTCGAGCGTCGCGACCGCCCGGGCGTCCGCGGGCTCCCCGACGTGCCATGGCCCGGTGCCGCCGCTGCTGACGCGCACCCGGCCGGCGAGCCCCTCGCGTTCGAGGTGCGCGGAGAACACGAGCGCGGCCATCGGGGAGCGGCAGATGTTGCCGGAGCAGACGAAGCAGACGTGGAGTTCAGGCACGGCGAACAGTGTGCCCGCTCCTCCCCGGCGGATGCGAAGATCCCCGGTATGCCCGCACTCGCCGAGATCATCGCCGCACTGGAGGACGCCTACCCGCCCGAGCTCGCCGAGAGCTGGGACGCCGTGGGGCTCGTCTGCGGTGACCCGGCCGACGAGGTCCGCCGCGTGCTGGTGTGCGTCGACCCGGTCGCCGAGACCGTGGACGAGGCGATCGAGCTGGGGGTCCAGCTGATCGTCGCCCACCACCCGCTGTTGTTGCGGGGTGTGCACGGCGTGCCCGCCGACACCCCGAAGGGCGGCCTCGTGCACCGCCTGATCCGCGCGGGCGTCGCGTTGTACTGCGCGCACACCAACGCCGACTCCGCCGACCCGGGCGTCTCGGACGCCCTCGCCGAGGCCATCGGCCTGCGGGTGCTCCGGCCGCTCGACCCCAAGGGGGAGCGCACCGGCATCGGCCGCATCGGGGAGCTGCCCGAGCCGGAGTCGTTCGCCGTCTTCGTGCAGCGAGTCGCCGAAGCGTTGCCCGAGACCGAACCCGGGGTGCTCGGCGCGGGAGACCCGGACCGTCCGATCAGGACGGTCGCGGTGTCCGGCGGGGCGGGGGACGGCTACCTCGCCACCGCGACCGAGGCCGGCGTCGACGCCTACGTGACCGCCGACCTGCGCCACCACCCCGCCGGCGAGCACCTCGCCGCGGGCGGGCCCGCGCTGGTCGGCCTCACGCACTGGGCGAGCGAATGGCCGTGGTGCGAGCAAGCCTCGGCGGTCCTGCGGCGCGCGTTTGCGGGTAACGTCGACACCCACGTGTCCACCCGGCGCACGGATCCGTGGACCATCCGAACCTCAAGGGAGCGCAACCAGTGAAGGCAGACCCCGCCGTCCAGCGTCAGCTGCTCGACCTCGCCAAGGTGGACGCCGAGCTGTCCCGCGTCGAGCACCGCCGCCGCACCCTGCCCGAGCTGGCCGAGATCGAGGCCGCCGAGAAGAACGTCCGCAACCGCCGCGACGCGCTCGTCGCGACGCAGACCGTGGCCTCCGACCTCGACCGCGACATCGCGCGGCAGGAGAAGGAGATCGAGTCGGTGCGCGCCCGCGAGGACCGCGACCGCAAGCTGCTGGAGTCCGGCTCCATCCAGGCCAAGCAGCTCTCCGACATCCAGCACGAGCTGGAGACGCTGGCGCGCCGCCAGTCCGCGCTGGAGGACGACCTGCTGGAGCTGATGGAACGCCGCGAGGCCGTCGAGATGGACGCGCAGCGCACGGGCGCCGAGGTCGACAAGGCGGAGCAGGAGCTCGCCGACGCCACCCGCCGTCGTGACGAGACCTTCACCGACCTCGACACCACCCAGGCCCGCCGCATGGAGGACCGCGCGAAGCTGCTGCCGCGCTTCCCCGAGCCGCTGCTCAACCTCTACGAGCGCGTCCGCTCCCACAAGGGCATCGGTGCCGCGCTGTTGCGGGCCCGCCGCTGCGGGTCGTGCCAGCTGGAGCTGGACCGCAACACCATCGCGGAGATCAAGGCCGCGGCCGAGGACGAGGTCGTGCAGTGCGAGAACTGCGACGCCATCCTGGTGCGCACCATGGAGTCGGGTCTGTGAAGGTGCTCGTCGAGGCCGACGGCGGTTCGCGGGGCAACCCCGGGCCCGCCGGCTACGGCGCGGTGGTCAAGGACGCCGAGACCGGCGCCGTGCTGGCCGAGCGGGCCGAGGGGCTGGGCGTCACGACGAACAACGTCGCCGAGTACACCGGGCTCGTCGCGGGGCTGACCGCGGCGGCGGAGCTCGGTGCGTCCATTGTGGACGTAAGGATGGACTCGAAGCTCGTCGTCGAGCAGATGTCCGGGCGCTGGAAGATCAAGCACGCCGCGCTGCAGCCGCTCGCCGAGCAGGCCCGTGAGCTGGCGGCGCGGTTCGAGCGCGTCAGCTACGAATGGGTGCCGCGCGCGCAGAACTCCCACGCCGACCGGCTGGCGAACGAGGCGATGGACGCGCAGGCGGGCAAGCGCACCGAGGCGCCCGCCAACTCGCCCGCGCGCTGGACGGGGGCGCAGGGCAAGCCCACGCGCCTGCTCCTGTTGCGGCACGGGCAGACCGAGATGTCCGTCGACCGGCGCTACTCCGGCCGTGGTGACGTGCCGCTGACCGAGCTGGGCCGCCAGCAGGCCGCGGCTGCGGCGAAGCGTCTCGCGGCGCTGCCGGGGGTGGCCGAGGGCGGTCCCGTGCCGATCGTCGCGTCCCCGCTGACCCGCACGAAGCAGACCGCGCAGGCCGTCGCCGACGCGATCGGCGGCCGCGTCGAGACGCACCAGGGCCTCCTGGAGACCGACTTCGGCGACTGGGAGGGTCTCACCTTCAAAGAGGCCGCCGAGCGCGATCCCGAGCTGCATTCCCGCTGGCTGCGTGATTTCACGGTGCCCGCACCCGGCGGCGAGAGCTTCGAGCGCGTGCACCGGCGGGTGCTGGCGTTCCGGGACGAGCTGCTGGAGACGCACGCCGGGCGGACGGTGATCGTGGTGAGCCACGTGACGCCGATCAAGTCCCTGCTGCGCATGGGCCTCGACGCGGGGCCGTCCCTGCTGTTCCGGCTGCACCTGGACCTGGCGTCGCTGTCGATCGTCGAGTTCTACCCGGACGGCAACGCGTCCGTGCGCTTGGTGAACGACACCTGTCACCTGAGCTGAAGAACGGCCCAAAGTGCGACGGTCGACGCGGCGAGCGTCGTGGGCACGGTGAGCGCGCCCAGGCGGAGGAAGTCCCGCCAGCGCGGGGTTTCCCCGGCCGACATCAACACCCGCCGCCACAGCAGCGTCGCGAGCGAACCGAGGTAGGTCGCGTTCGGGCCGAGGTTCACGCCCAGCAGCATCGCCAGCACGATGCCCGGCGCCGGATGCGGCCCCAGCACCGACAGCAGGAGCAGCGTCGCGGGCAGGTTGTTGACCAGGTTCGCCAGCACCGCCGCGAGGACCGCGGTGAGCAGCAGCTGCGGCAGCCCGGCCGAATCGGGCAGGAGCGCCCGCAGCGGCTCGCCCAGCAGGTGCCGCGAGACGGCCTCGACGACGACCGCGAGCCCCAGCACGAACAGGCACAGCAGCGGGTTCGCCTCGGCGATCAACGTCGGCACCCGCACGCGGCGTGCGGACAGCGCCCGCGCCGCGAGCACGACGGCGGAGATCCCCGCGACGACCCCCGGTTCGACGTGCACCAGTGGGGCCAGGCCGAACCCGGCCAGCGTCACGCCCAGCACGACCAGTGCGAACACCGGTGCCGGCGGCACTTCCCCCGCCGGCGCGGTGGCCCTGCCCGACAGGTCGAAGAACCGCAGGAACACCGCCAGCTCGACCGCGGTCGTCACCAGCCACGGCAGGGCCATCAGTGCGCTGAACCCGGCGAAACTCAGGCCCGAGGCCGAGAACGCGAGCAGGTTGGTCAGGTTCGAGACGGGCAGCAGCGTGGACGCCGAGTTGGACAGGTGGGCGCACGCGTAGACGTGCGGGCGCGGCGGCAGGTCGAGCCTCCGGGCCGTCGCGAGCACGACCGGGGTGAGCAGGACGACCGTCGCGTCGAGGCTCAGCACCGCCGTCGTCCCTGCGGCGGCCGCGAAGGTCAGGACCAGCAGGCGCCGCGGTTTCCCCCGGCACGCCACGGCCAGCCGCGCGCCGAGCCACGTGAACACGCCGTCGAGGTCGGCCAGGTGCGCGAGCAGGAGGATCGCCGCGAGGAAACCGAGCGTCGGCAGCAGGGTGCGGGCCTGCGCGGCGGCGTCGGCGGGGGAGACCCAGCCCAGCAGCAGCACCAGCCCGGCCGCCGGCAGGGCCACGGTCGCCTCGGGCAGGCCACGCGGGCGTGCCGTCGCGAACCCGAGAACGGCGACGAGCAGCACCAGACTCCCACCCGCTGCGACCACGCGCTGACGCTAACCGATGGCCCGCGCGTTACCCTGATCGGCGCGGACGAGTTGGCCGGGCGGCCGCGAGGGGCGTGCTCGCCCTTCGAGGAAAGTCCGGACTCCGCAGGGCAGGGTGGTTGCTAACGGCAACCCGGGGCGACCCGCGGGACAGTGCCACAGAAAGCAGACCGCCCCGGCTCCCGAGCCGGGGTAAGGGTGAAACGGTGGTGTAAGAGACCACCAGCACCCCGGGTGACCGGGGTGGCTCGGTAAACCCCACCCGGAGCAAGGCCAAGAGGGCGCCTGGCGACAGGCGCCTGCGCAGGCGTTCGAGGGCTGCCCGCCCGAGCCTGCGGGTAGGCCGCTCGAGCCTGCCGGTGACGGCAGGCCTAGATGGATGGCCGCCGCCGCGCAAGCGGTACAGGATCCGGCTTACAGGCCAACTCGTCCGCCTCCGCCGATCGTGTGGGAAGGTACCGGCGTGGAGAGCGAAGAAGCCCGCACGCTGGCCCACCGGTGTCACCGAGCCCTCGATCCGCTGCATTCGGCGGTCTACTTCGCACCGGAGACCGACCAGCTGCTGTCGGAGCTCGGGCTGCGGCGTGGGCGGATGAGCTACTTCGCGAGCCGCGCCGCCGCGATGGGCGCCGTGGGCGCGGGCACGGTCGCGGCCACCTTCTACAACTTCAACCCCGTGCTCGTCGCGAAGCACATCCCCCGGGCCTGGGAGCTCGCGAGCCCGGAGCGCGTCCTCGAAACCCGGCTCGCGGCGGCAGACGCGGTGTTGCGCCGTCTCCTCGGCGAAGCGGTGTCCAGCGATGAAGTCGCCGAAGCGGCTTCGCTGGCCAGAACCGCCAGCGAGGCTTGCACGCCCGAAGGTCGCCCGCTCTACGCCGCGCACGCCGACCTCGACTGGCCGTCCGAGCCGCACCTCGCGCTGTGGCACGCGATCACCCTGTTGCGGGAGCACCGCGGTGACGGGCACATCGCCGCGCTCGTCGCGCACGGCGTGCGGGGGTTGACGGCGTTGATCACGCACACCGCCACGGGCAAGGGTTTCGTCCCGGCCGCGGCGAAGGCCACGCGTGGCTGGTCCGACGAGGAGTGGGACGCCGAGTGCGCGCGTCTCCAGGCCGAAGGGCTCCTCGACGCCGAAGGCGGCCTGACCGAGCAGGGTGAGCAGTTGCGGCAGAGCGTGGAGGACCAGACCAACGCCGCGGCGGTCGCGCCGTGGCGGCACCTCGGAGCCGAACGGGCAGCGCGGCTGCACGAACTGGGCCGCGCGCTGAGCCGGGCGGCGGTCGCCGCGGGGGCGTTCCCGGCGGGGATGTTCGCGGCGCCACGGGCCTGAGGACGAGTCGGACCGGTCTGCTGGCGCGTTTTCCCCGAACCGCGTTCCCGCCGTTGACCTGCACGGACTGTGATCGCCCCGGGGAGATGACCATGCGTGCGGGCAACCGGCCCATGATCGACTACTCCGCGTGGCCCGTCACAGGCGGGTAGCGACGCCGCCACCATTCAGGGCATGCCACACTATCCGCGCCGGTGTCGAACGGCGTGTCGGGCGAACCCAGAGTGAGCAGAACGCTCGCCGGTCACGTCAGTTGCAACATACGGGTGGACGGGGTTAATCCTGAGCGGCCTGGCAACGATGATGGAGGGCGACGAGTTCAGGGAGAGTGGCCGTACTGTGCCTGGTGAGGATCGACTGCCTACGACGGAGAGCACTTTGACCGTTACCGGTAGTCACGCCATCATGATGTAGACCAGACCGGACAAGCTCCAGCCCGTGGGCCCGCCCGGTGACCCACCTGACCACACTCCTCGCACCCGGGAGTACGCGATGACCATGATGACGCTTGTGAGCCACCTGGCGCAGGGCGAGATCAAGACCCGAGGCGTCCAGCAGTGGATGCTCGACAACATCATCCCGCTGGTACTGCTGGCCGTCGCGTTGCTGTTGCTCTGGCTCGGCGGCGGCAAGGGCGACAACGCCGGTGTCATGCGCCGGCTGGCGGGCGTCGTGATCGCGCTCGCGATCGTCGGCCTCGCCGTGAGCGGGCTCGGCGTGAACGTCGGCGAGTGGATCGCCGGCCTGTTCACAGGCTGAGCGGGCTCTCGTGCGGATTCGAACCGACGACGAGGTCTACCGGGTCGACGCGGTCTGGCTCGGTCCTCCGAAGGCCACTTTTCCCTGGCGGGCGCGGTACGTCGCCTGGGGTGTCGGCATCGCCGTGTTCCTGGTGGTGCTGACCGTCGAACGGCAGCTCGGCGTCGGGTTCGGGTTCTTCTCCACGGCGTGGGCGTTCGTGGCAACGATCTTGATCACCAGACTGATCACGAGAAAGATCAGTCACGAGCGCCCGCTCGGTGCGGTGTTCACGATGTGGCTGCGGGAGCTGCACACGCCGAGGGAGAGGACGAGAGGGGAGGGCGGCGCCGTGACCGCCGCCAAGCTCCGGGTCCGCCCGCAGCGTCCGTTGCCCAGGAACAAACGCCCTGACAGGCCCCGAGCACGCCGTGACCGCGGCGCTGCTCCGGCGAGGAGGTAGCTGTTGTTCGGTCGCCGGAAGGACCAGGAGCGCGACGCGGGTGGCGCGGGCCAGTGGCAGCCGCGGCCCGTCCGTGGCGCTTCGGCCGGTGCGAAGAAGAACCAGGGCAACCGGCGGTTGCCCGGTGAACAGGCCATTCCCAGCTACACCCCGTCCATCGCGGCCCGCAGCATCGACGGCCACCTGCTCCGCACGGGGCACGAGGTCTACGCGTGGTACCGGCTGGCGCCGCAGCGCTGGTCGTTCCGGTCCGACTCCCAGCGCCGCGACCTGATCGCGGCCATCGCGGGGCAGTACGCCGAGCTGCAGGGCCGCTGGCTGCACCTGCGCGTGACCACCCGCCCGTACCCGATCCGGATGTGGGCCGAGGCACACGTGCACAACGCCGTGGGCCGTCCCCAGGACGTCGCGGGCGCGCTGTCCTTCGACGACTACCTGATCGGCGAGCAGCAGCAGCTGATGGGCCGTTCGATGGCCGAGAAAGAGGTCTACCTGGGCATCCAGGTGCAGACCCGCCGGATGGTGGACCGCGCGGTGGAGAGCGCCGCGCCGCTGCTGCGCAGGATCCTGCCGGAGGCGGTGGACGCGGAGCTGACCGCGCTGGACTCCGAGGTCGAGCACCTCGACCAGGTCGTCGGCGCCTCCGGGCTGGAAGGGCGTCCGGTGCACGCCGAGGAGATGTCCTGGCTGATGCACCGGTCGTGCTCGCTGGGCCTGCCCGCGCCGCGGAACCTGCCGGCGGTGCCGGGCACGGAGTGGGAGCCGGAGGACCTGGCGAGCTTCACCGACGCCGCGGACTTCCACGCCGAGCCGTACGCGCCGACGCTGACGGTGCGCGGGCGCACCGGCTCGAACGCCGGCCTCACGCGGCACGTCGCGGTGCTGACGGTGGGGCAGATGCACGGCCTGCAGATCCCCGAGGTCGACGACCCGTGGGTGCAGCACGCCGACCGGCTGCCCGCTTCGGTGGAGTGGTCGGCGCGGATCTACGTGCGGCGGCCCGAGGAGGTCGCCGGTGAGCTGCAGCGCCAGATGAACAAGGTGCGCTCGCAGGTCAAGCACTACACCGACGAGCACGAGCTGGAGCCGCCGCAGTCGCTGGCGCGCCAGGCGTCGCGGGTGCTGGAGATCGACGACGAGATGACGTCGGGGTTCACGGCGCTGGCGACGCGGGTGCGGTCGTGGTGGCGGCTGGCGGTGTCGGGGCAGACCGAGCGCGAGGCCCTGCGCCTGGCGCAGCAGCTGCTGGACCTGTACAAGCCGAAGGTCGCGATCGAGCACCCGGAGGCGCAGTACGCGATGGCGCGGGAGTTCATCCCGGGCGAGCCGCTGGCGTCGTCGGCCTACATGCGCCGGGGTTCGGTGGTGTGGGCGGCCGCGGCGGTGCCGACGGCCACTGCGGAGGTCGGTGACCGGCGCGGCATCCTGCTGGGCGAGACGGTCACCGCGACGCGGCGTCCGGTGGCGTGGGACCCGTGGATGGCGCAGGAGATCCGCGACGGCTCCGGGCTGACGGCGATGGTCGCGGGCCTCGGTGGCGGTAAGTCGTTCCTCGGCGGCGGCATCGTCTACAAGACGTTGCGGGCGGGGGCGCACTGGACGCTGCTGGACCCGTCGGGTCCGCTGTCGAGGTTGTGCGACCTGCCGGAGATCCGGCCCTACGCGCGGCCCATCAACCTGCTCAACGCGCAGCCCGGCATCCTCAACCCGTACCGGGTGGTGGCGGAGCCGCTGCTGGAGCACTTCCTGGACGAGGACGACCCCGAGCGGGCGTGGCGGCGAGAACGGGCGCTGGCCGGCGCGACCCGACGGCGGTTGGTCCTCGACGTGCTGACCGGGATCCTGCCGTACGAGGTGGCGCGGATGCCGCAGAGCCGCATCGTGCTGCTGCGCGCGGTGCGTGCCGTGGGCGGGCGGTACGACGCGGACCCGGGGCAGGTGATCGACGCGCTGCGGCGGGATTCCAGCGAGCACCACGAGCACGCGGTCGTGGTCGCGGACTTCCTCGACGAGATGCGGGAGCGCATGTCGCTGCTCATCCCGGAGGACGACGCCGACCCGTACTCGGAGACGCGGGACGACCGGCTCACGGTGCTGACGATGGCGGGCCTGACCCTGCCGAAGGACGGCGTGGGCCGCGAGCACTGGACCGACGCCGAGGCGCTCGGCGTCGAGATGCTGAACCTCGCGGCGTGGCTGACGCAGCGGTCGGTGTACGAGAAGCCGAAGGACCTGCGCAAGGGCGTGTGGATCGACGAGGCGTTCTTCCTGTCGGAGGTGCCGACGGGGCGGGTGCTGATGAACCGGTTCGCGCGTGACTCGCGGAAGTGGAACGTCCGCGTGCTGCTGTCGTCGCAGATCCCGGCGGACTTCCTGAAGATCCAGGGGTTCGTGGCGCTGCTGGACTCGGTGTTCGTCGGCAGGCTCGACGACGACGAGGCGCAGGCCGACGCGTTGCGGCTGCTGAAGGTGCCGGTGGGCGTCGGGTACGAGCAGGTCGTCGCGGCGCTGGGCAGGCGGCCCGGCGCGCACCGCGACGCGGAGCGTGACCGCGAGCCGCGCCAGTTCATCTTCGGTGACGGTGCCGGTGGCGTGGAGCGGATCCGCGTGGACTTCTCGGGGCCGCACCTGGAACACCTGCGCGCGGCGATGGACACCACGCCGGGTTCGAAGGACGCGCTGCCCGCCGACAACCGCGCGTCGCGCGAGGCCGAGGAGGCGGAGGCGCCGCACGTGCCGGCACCCCCGCCCGACGACGAGCTGGAGCAGGACCTGGAGCTGGCCGCGGAGCGCGAGGTCGGGCTGACGGAGGAGCAGATCCTCGCCGAGGACGTCCCGGGCGGCGCGGAACACGCGACGGCGGGCAAACGCGGCGGCGGCGGCGGTCACGGCCGGGACGCGGCATGAGCGACGCTTGCGCTTCCACGCCGCGTGAGGGGGCCGCATGACCACGGTCCTGACGCTGGGTTTCGTACTGGCCTGCGCTTGGGGGTGGCACGCGGTCAAGGGATTCGTCCGGAGGGGCGGCTTCCGCGGCAAAAGACCCGGCCGCTGGGCGACGGTCACGATGGTCGCCCTGCTGCTCGGCCTCCAGGCGGTGGCCACCGCCCCGGCCGCCTCGGCCGCGGCCTGCGGGGAGGCGCCGACGCCGGAGCGGCCGGGTGCGGGCATGGTCGGCGCCATCGATCCGCCCGCCACGCACGGGGAAAACGGCAGCGCGTACCTGGACTACAGCTACGCCGGGATGGTCTGGTACGTCTACCAGACCGACTGCGGTCCGCTGTCCGGCATTACCAGCCCGAACTCGACCATCGACACGTGGGCGGGCAACGAGCTGTTCAACATCGGCAAGAACCTCGTCGGCGCCACGAACTCGCTGCACTACACAGTGATGGAGGGCGGCCTCCTCAACCCGATCTACAACGCGGTGAAGAGCGGGGCCGAGAAGGTCTACAACAACATCTACGCGCAGCTGTTCGGCATCGCCGCGTTGCTGCTGGCGATCCTGATGTTCCGCAACATCTGGCGCGGGGACCTGGCGGCGGTCAGCAAACGCGCGTTGTACGGGCTCGGGGCGGTGTGGCTGGCCGCGTCCTCGCTCGCGATGCTGCGGTACTTCGACCCCATCGACAAGGCGATCGTCCAGACCACCACGAACATCCAGGCTGGGTTCGTCGACGACTCGGGTGATCGCGTGGTCCGCGAGATCCTGCCCACCGAACTGCACACGCAGGTGGTCTACAACAACTGGCTCCGCGGTGAGTTCGGCGCGCCGGACGCGACGCAGGCGAGGCAGTTCGGCAGGCCGCTGCTGGACGCGCAGGCCTTCACGTGGGACCAGATCCGCAACGGCGACGACGCCAACCAAGCGGTGGTGGACGCGAAAAAGGCTTCGTACAAGAACATCTCCACCCAGCTGGGCACGGCGACGCCGTATTTCACGGGTGAAGGCGGCAGCCGCACCGGCGCAGGCTTCCTCGCCCTGCTCCAGAGCCTCGTCTACGCCCTGTTCCAGCTGCTCGCCAAGGCGTCCGTCCTGCTGGCGCAGGTGCTCATCCGGCTCTTCGCCCTCACCGCGCCGCTCATCGGGCTCGTCGCGCTCGTGCACCACGACATCCTGCGCCGCGTGGCGAAGGTGCTCGGCGGGGTCGGCTTCAACCTGATCGTCCTCGCGGTGCTCGCGGGCGTGCACGCGTTGTTGCTGCAGGCCATCTTCGCCGCGGGCAGCTCGCTGTCGATGCTCACGCAGATGGTCATGGCGGGTCTGGTCACGGTGCTGCTGTTCCTCGTGGGACGACCGGTGCGGCGGCTGTGGCAGATGGTCGAGATGTCCGTCGGCATGGTGGGTTCCGGCATCCCGGCCCCGAGCGGCCTGTTCTCCCGCTTCCGCAAGAAGCAGGGCCCCACCCCGCAGGACGAGTTCTGGCAGAACGTCCGCGACTCCGACGACAGCGACCTCGAAACCCGCGGCCCCATCGGCGCGACGGCCGGCGGCGGGCGGTTCCGCCCGGAGGCCACGATCTTCGCCAACTCCGAGCGCCTCGACGGCTCCATGGCCCACCGCCCGGCGGCCGCGTGGTCCGGTGCGCTGCCGGGCAACGCCCGTCGCCCCGCCTTGCCCGCCGGTGGCGGGCCCGGGGTGCGCCCGGGTTACGCCCCGGCAGGCGGCAGCTCGGACGACTACGTGTACTCCGCCCCGCCCGGCACCACCCGCCGCGCGGACGCCGGCTGGGCCCCGCCGCGACAGCCGAGCCGCCGTGTCGACACCTCTCCCGTCTTCGACCGCGACATCGACCAGGCCGACGCCGTGGTCGTGCCCTCGCGGTTGCGCCCCGCGCACCAGGCGCCCCGCGTCGCCACGGCCCGGCCGCGACGGGTGGAGCCGGAGCTCGTCGGCGGCAGGCCCGTGCACGTGCTGTACCGGCCTTCGCGGGGCCTCGAGGTCCGTGACACCGACCAGGCCGTGCGGTGAGGTGACCGATGCCGATCAGGACGAACCGTGGCCGCGCGGCCGTGTACCGGCGCCTGTGGGGTTTTCCGCTCCGCTCGCCCCGGCACCTCGCCGGGACCGCGATCGCCGTCGCGGTCCTGCTCGTCGGGCTCGGGATCGCCATCCCGCAGCTGCTCGGGCCGCGCCAGAGCGACCAGGTCACCCCGGCCCGCATCAAGGACCCGTCGTCGTCCTCCGCCGCCGCGGTGCCGCCCGGCACGTCGTCCACCACGCTGCCGACCCGCCTCACGGCGCCGCTCGTGCAGCCGACGTCCGCGGCACCGGCCCCGGAGGCGCTCGACGTCGCGAAGCGGTGGGCGCAGGCGTGGGTCAACCACCCGGACGGCATCACGAACGCCCAGTGGCTCGACGGCCTGCGCCCGTACACCACCGAGGAGTACCTGGCGCAGATGTCCACTGTGGACCCGCGGAACATCCCGGCGAAGCAGGTCACCGGTGAGCCGAGGGCGACCGAGTCCTACACCAGTTCGGTGCTGGTCATCGTGCCCACCGACGGCCCCCAGCTGAGCATCACCGTCGCGCGGACCCCGGGCGGCTGGCTCGTCGCCGGCTACGACCAGGCGAGCTGACATGCGGATCGGGCTGCTCGTCGGGGTGGTGGTCGCCGCGCTGTTCGCGGCGGTGTTCACCACGGGTGTCGTCGCCAAGGTGGTCACCGACCAGCAGGCGGCGCAGGCGCAGGTGCGGAACCTCAGCTGCGACGCCGCTATCGGCCCGACGGACGCCGGTGACGTGCAGACCGCGCAGGGGCAGGTGGACCGGCTCACCCCCGAGCAGCGCGGGATCATCGGGCAGATCATCGCGATCGGCAAGCAGCGCGGGCTCTCGCCGCGGGCGTGGCAGATCGCGATCCAGGCGGGCATGACCGAGTCCGGCATGCGCAACCTCAGCTTCGGTGACCGGGACTCGCTGGGCATCTTCCAGATGCGGCCGTCGATGGGCTGGGGCACCGAGGCGCAGCTGCAGGACATCCCCTACCAGATCAACAAGTTCTACGACGTGCTGCTCGCCGTGCCCAACTGGGACGGGCAGCGGCCGGGCGACTCGGCGCAGGACGTGGAGCGGTCGGCCTTCCCCGACCGCTACCACCGCTGGGAGCCGATGGCGGCGCGCCTGGTGCAGGACCAGGGCCAGGTGGCCGACATGAGCGGCTGCGGGCAGAGCGTGGGCCTGGCGCTGCCGGCGAACAGGGCGGCGGCCGCGGCGATCGCGTTCGCGCTGGGGGAGCAGGGGAAGCCGTACGTGTGGGGTGCGACGGGGCCGAACTCGTACGACTGCTCCGGGCTGATGCTGCGCGCGTACGAGGCCGCGGGCATCACGCTGGACCGGGTGTCGCGCGACCAGTACCACGACGGCGCCATGCTGCCCGTGCGGGACGCCCAGCCCGGTGACCTGCTGTTCTGGGCCTACGACCCGGCGAACCCGAACACGATTCACCATGTGGCGATGTACCTGGGCGGTGGGAAGATAGTGGAGGCCCAGCAGACCGGCGTGCCGGTGCACGTCCGCTCGGTGTCGTTCGACGAGGACGAGCTCGTGCCGCAGGCCGTGCGGCCGGGTGTGTGACGCAACGGAGAGGCTCGTGGCTAAGAAATTCGGGAAGCGGTCCAAGGCCGGGAAGGACCCGGCCGAGCTGTTCGGCGCGCCTGTCCCGCCGCCGCGTTCGGCCGTGCGCCCCGCGTCGAGCACCCCGCTGGCCGATTACCTGGCGCCGGGCTGGCCCGGGGTGGACGACAACTACGTCGTGCTGCCGCGGTCGCTCGCCGAGGGCATGTCGTTGCCGTGGCAGCAGCAGATGTCGGCGTTGCTGGCGCAGTTCCACCAGGCGCACGGGAACCTGTCGTGGCCGGTGTACCGCGTGGTGCCGTCGCGGTACGAGAACCTGGTCGACCTCGACGAGGAGCAGCTCGCCGAGGCGGGCTACCTCGTGGAGATCGACGCCGACGGCGACATGGTGTACCGCGAGCGCAGCGGCCGGAAGGTGGAGGACCCGGAGAACACGCGCGTGCTGGTGTCGGTGCTCGACCCGATCCCGCCCCGCGGCCGCAAGCCCGCCGAGCCCGCCGCCCCGGCGCCCGAACGCCCCCGCGCGGTCCCCATGAACATCCCGCCGGCCCCGGTCTGGCGCACGACGCCGACCGCGTCGACGCAGCCGGTGCCGCCGCTGCCCGAGCCCGCCGTGCGGCAGCCACCACCGCCGGAGGCGCCTCCCAGCGAGGAATCGGACCCGCAGCCGGAGGAGCAGGCTCCCGCCCCGGACGAAACCGACACCCCGCCCCGCGGCATCCCGGTGAGCGAGCGCGGCTGGTTCGACGAGTACGCCGACGAGCCGGCCCAGTTCGGCCCGACCGGGCAGCCCACCGAGCTGCCGTACCGCTACCGCCCCTGACCGACGGCATGACAGCGGGCGGCCGACCTGCGAAGCTCGAAGCCATGAAGGACGCGAACCCCGACCAGGGTTGGTACTACAACACCAGGACCGGCGAGGTGGAGCACCTCGAACGCTCCCGCTCGATCGACCTCCTCGGCCCTTACCCGGACGAGGCGACGGCCCGCCGCGCGCTGGAGATCGCCAGGGAGCGGACCAAGCAGGCGGACAAGCAGGACGCCGACTGGGACTGAACGACCGGTGCCCCGGCCGCGGGCCGGGGCACCGGATCGCGCTCAGCAGTCCCGCAGCTCCGGGCTCTGGTTGCGCAGCTGCCCGGCGGGCGAGATGAACTCCCGGTAGCCCTCGCCGTCCACGGCGGACGGCCGGAAGGCGGCGACGCGGTGGCAGTTCTGGAACGCCAGCTTCATGCCGAAGTGGCGCTCCAGGCCGCCCCGGATCGCGTCCGACGCCAGCGCGCGGAGCAGCTGACCGCGTTCCGCCTCGCTCGGCGGCGGGGTGGCGTGGTCGGCGAAGTCGGCGTGCTCGAGCCCGGCCGCCACCTCGCTGATGATCTGCCACGCGTAGGGCAGCGAGTCGCGCACGCAGGCGACGAACTCGGCATCGGTCACTTCACCTGACTCGGCGCGCTCCAGCAACGCGGCGGGTACGTCCAGTGACAACGGTTTCTCCTTCTCACTCGGTTACCGAAGACCCGGCCATCGGGCCGGGGACGAACTCGGGGTCGACCTGCTCGGCCAGGTCCCGGCCGGCCCGGTCGTTGCCCCAGGAACGGGCGTTGCGCAGGTGGAACTCGACCGCCTGCCGGTGGTAGCGCGCCCAGTCGCGCTCGACGGAATCCACAGTGGACAGCAGCGCGCCCAGCGCCGCCAGGTTCTCCGGCTCCAGCGCGCCGATCGGCCGCGCCCTGCCGCGTTCCGCGGCCCGCACGTGCCCCGACGCCCGCAGCCAGCACAGCAGGTCGTCGCCGAGCTCCGTGCGCAGGAAGGCCACGTCCTCGTCGTCGGTGACCTTGTTGCCGACGACGGCCAGGCGCACGCCGAAGTCGCGGGCGTAGTCGGCGTACTGCCGGTACACGCCGACGCTGCGCAGCGTCGGCTCGCACACCAGGAACGTCACGTCGAAGCGCGTGAACAGCCCCGAGGCGAAGGCGTCGGCGCCCGCGGTCATGTCCATCACGACGTACTCGTCGCGGTCATCCACCAGGTGGTTCAGCAGGAGCTCGGCCGCGCCGACCTTGGAGTGGTAGCAGGCGACGCCGAGGTCGTCCTCCTCGAAGCGGCCCGTGACGCCGAGCCGCACGCCGCCGACCTGCCGGAAGCACGCGTCGGTGATCGGGTTGTCCTCGAACGGGCGGAGCAGCCGCGAGCCGCGTCCCGGCGGGGTCGTCTTGATCATGGCGTCGGCGCTGGGGATGCGCGGGTTGTCGCCCCGCAGGTAGTCCTTGATGAGCGGCAGGTGCTCCCCGAGCGTCGGCAGCGCGGCGGCCTCCTCCTCGCTCGCCCCCAGCGCGACGGCCAGGTGCTGGTTGATGTCCGCGTCGATGGCGAGCACGGGTTTTCCGGCGGCGGCGAGGTAGGCGGCGAACAGGGACGCGCACGTGGTCTTCCCGCTGCCTCCCTTGCCCACGAAGGCGACCTTCACGACGATCTCTCCATCCCGAAAACGATATCGATTTTCAGTACCAGATGGGCGAAGATACACCCGGGTGGCCCAGTCCCGAACGGGGGATCAAGACCGGCGATCCGGGTTAGGGTGGGAACGTGCCTCGCTCGGCGGCCGGCTCACCCACGGCGGACGGGGGCTTCGGTCACCTGCGCGCCGAGTTCGAGCTGCCGGAGTCCTTCCCCGCCGACGTGCTGGCGGAGGCCGAAGCGGTGACGGCGAGCGACGCCGGCCGCGAGGACGCCACGGCGCTGCCGTTCGTGACCATCGACCCGCCCGGCGCCAAGGACCTCGACCAGGCGATGGTGCTCACCCGCCGTGGCGACGGGTTCCGGGTGGACTACGCCATCGCCGACCTGGGTGCCTTCGTGGTCCCGGGCGGCCCCGTCGACCGGGAGGCCCGCCGCCGCGGCCAGACGATCTACCTCCCGGACGGCGCGGTGCCGCTGCACCCGCCGGTGCTGTCCGAAGGGGCGGCGAGCCTGCTGCCCGGCGCGGTCCGGCCCGCCGTGCTGTGGACGATCGACCTCGACTCCCGCGGCGAGCCGACGGCCACGCGGGTGCGGCGGGCGCTGGTGCGCTCGGTCGAGCAGTTCGACTACGACACGGTCCAGGCGGCGCTGGAGGCCGGCCGCGCGCACCCCTCGGTCGAGGCGCTGCCCGCGCTGGGCAGGCTGCGGCGGCAGCTCGCGGTGGCGCGGGGCGCGGTGGAACTCCAGCTGCCCGAGCAGATCGTGAACGGCGACGTCGGCGCGTGGCGGCTCGGCAAGCGCCCCCGCAACGACGTGGACGCGTGGAACGCGGAGATCTCGCTGCTGACCGGGATGGCGGCGGCGTCGATCATGATCGAGGCCGGGATCGGGGTGCTGCGCACGCTGCCCGATCCGGACCAGGGTTCGATCGACTGGCTGCGGCGCTCCGCCCACGCGCTCGGCATCGACTGGCCCGCCGAAACCGGGGTGGCCGAGATGCTGGCCGGCCTGGACCCGACGCGGCCGGAGTCGATGGCGCTCTACGCGTGCACGACGCGGCTGCTGCGCGGAGCGGGGTACACGGCGTTCGACGGCGAGCTGCCGCCCTCGACGGCACACGCGGGCATCGGCGCGCCGTACACGCACGTCACGGCGCCGATCAGGCGGCTCGTCGACCGGTTCACCGCCGAGGTCTGCCTCGCCGTGACGGCGGGGCGGCCGGTGCCGGAGTGGACGCGCGCCGCGCTGCCCCTGGTGCCGTCGTTGATGGGCACCTCGGACGGGCTCGCCGCGCGGGTCGAGCGGGCGTGCATCGACCAGGTCGAGGCTTGGCTGCTGGCGGAGCGGATCGGCGGTACGTTCGAGGCGGTCGTGCTGCGTGCGGACGACGCCCGCGCGGAGATCCTCGTCGAGGACCCGCCGGTGACCGGCAAGTGCGCGGGCGCGAACCTGCCCGAGGGGGAGCGGATCACGGTCCGGCTCACCGGGGTGGACGTCGGCAGGCGCAAGGTGTCTTTCGAACGGGCGTGAGCGATGGAGAAGTGGACGGACGCGGAGCGGAAGCTGGCCGAGCGGGTGCAGGCAGGGGAGGCCGTGGTGGTCAACGTGCGCAAGTCCGGCCCGCACAAGCACCTCGTGCCCTGGCTGGTCGAGCAGGGGCTGCTCACGTACATCGGGCACGCCGGGCCGCGGCACTCATGGCCGGAGTCGGACTTCGCGAACCCGTTCGTGCGTGAGGCGAAGAAGGACCGGAAGGCGATGGTGCGGCACTACCGCGAGTACCTCGACGGCCGCGAGGACCTGCTCGCGCGGCTCGGGGAGCTGAAGGGCCGGGCGCTGGGCTGCTGGTGCGCGCCGCAGCCGTGCCACGGGGATGTGCTGGTGGAACGGCTGCGATGACGCTGTTCGACGACCTCGGCGAGGACGTGCCGCTGCGCGGGCTCCCGGAGCGGGTGGTGTCGCTGGTGCCGTCGCTGACGGAGGCGGTGGCGACCACGGTGCCGGGCGTGCTGGTGGGTGCGACGGACTACTGCACGCATCCATCCGATTTGGACGTTCCCCGGGTCGGGGGTTCCAAGTACCCGAAGCTCGACAGGGTGTTCGAGCTGAGCCCGGACCTCGTGCTGGCCAACTCGGAGGAGAACCGGCCCGAGGACGTGGAACGCTTGCGTGCCAACGGGTTCCCGGTGTGGGTCACCGAGGCGCCCGCGACGGTGCCGCACGCGCTGGCGTCCCTGCGGCGCCTGCTGACCCAGGCCTTCGAGGTGGACGAGCCGCGCTGGCTCGTCGAGGCGGAGGAGCTGTGGCGCGAGACGCGGCCGGTGCGGCGCCGGGCCGTGGTGCCGGTGTGGCGGAAGCCGTGGGTGATCCTCGGGCGGGACACGTTCGGCGGCGACGTGCTGCGCCGGCTGGGAGTGTCCATTGTGTACGGCTCGGAGGCCGACCGGTACCCGCGCCCGAAGCTCGACGAACTGCGGTCGTGGTTCGCCGAGGGGGCCGCGGACCTGCTGGTGCTGCCCGACGAGCCGTACCTGTTCACCGCGGAGGACGGGCCCGAGGCGTTCCCCGGCGTGCCGTACGTGCTGGTGTCCGGGCGGTACCTGACCTGGTACGGGCCTTCGCTGGTCGCGGCACACGCCGAACTAAGCGCGGTGCTCTGACCGTCGGAACTCGTCCGTCGCGACGCGGAGCTGCTTCAGCGTTTCCGGTTCCGTCACGGCGTGCCCCGCGTTGTTGACCAGGCACAACCGCGCGCCCGGCCAAGCCTGGTACAGCTCGTAGGCCGTCGCCGGCGGGCACACGACGTCGTACCGCCCCTGCACGATGAACCCCGGGATGCCAGCCAGCCGCCCGGCGTCCCGGATCAACTGGCCCTCCTCCAGCCAGGCGCCGTGCGTGAAGTAGTGCACCCCGGCGCGCGCGAACGTCAGCGCGAACCCCGGCTCCCGGTGCGCGTTCCGGAGCCGTTCGTCCGGGATGAGGGTGCCGATCGAGCCCTCCCAGCTGCTCCACGCGACCGCGGCGGCCTCGCGGGTGCGGGGATCGGCGAGCAGTTCCGCGTACCCGGCCAGCGGATCGTCCCGGCGCTCAGGCGGGAGGGGCTCGAGGAACTCAGCCCAATACTCCGGGTACAGCTGCGCCGCGCCGCCGCGGTAGAGCCAGTCCAGCTCGCGCTGCCGCACCGTGAACACCCCACGCAGCACCATTTCGGACACCCGCCGCGGATGCGTCTCGACGTAGGCCAGTGCGAGCGTCGCGCCCCACGAACCGCCGAACACGAGCCATCGCTCGATGCCGAGGTGTTCCCGCAGGCGCTCCATGTCCGCCACCAGGTGCCACGTGGTGTTCACCGCGAGATCGGTTTCCGGGGCGGTGATGGAGGGCACGCTGCGCCCCGCGCCGCGCTGGTCGAACAACACGATCCGGTAAGCCGACGGGTCGAAGTGCCGTCGTGACAACGGTGACGTCCCCGCGCCGGGACCGCCGTGCAGCACGACCGCGGGCTTCCCCTCGGGGTTGCCGCAGACCTCCCAGTACACGCGGTTGCCGTCGCCCACGTCCAGCAGGCCGCTGTCGTAGGGCCTCAACGGCGGGTAAAGGGCGTCCATACCGCACCACTCTGCCGGACCTCCGGCTCCCGCCTCACAGGGTGTTCCCCTTCGGGTCAGGTACGTTCGACGCGGAATACCGCTTCGCCTTCCCCGAAAGGTCCTCAATGTCCGCAGTGACATATTTCGAGGCAATTGTCGTCGGCGCCCTGCAGGGTGTGTCGGAATTGTTCCCGGTGTCCAGTCTCGGGCACAGCATTCTGCTGCCCGCGTGGATCGGCGGGAAATGGGCGCAGGACCTCAGCATGGGCAAGGACTCGCCGTACCTGGCGGTCCTCGTCGCGATGCACGTCGCCACGGCGCTCGCGCTCGTCGTGTTCTTCCGCCGGGACTGGGTGCGGATCGTGCGCGGGCTGTGGACCTCCATCCGCGACCGCGAGGTCGCCGACCCCGACCAGCGGCTCGCGTGGCTGCTCGTGCTGGCCACCATCCCGGTCGGCATCGCCGGGCTGCTGCTGGAAAGCGCGTTGCGCAACTTCCTCGGCAAACCGGTGCCCACGGCGATCTTCCTCGCGCTCAACGGCGCGGTCCTGCTCGCCGTGGAACGGTTCGGCCGGGCGAAGCAGGAAGCGCCGCCGGTGCCGGCCGCCGCCGAACAGACGATCGACTTCTCCGCCGAGGTCACCATGCCGATGCGGGCCATCAGCGTCGAGGAGGCGTCGGACCGGCGGCTGTCCAGGCTCGGCGTCGGCGAGGCCGTGCTGATCGGCGCGGCCCAGATACTGGCGCTGTTCCCCGGGATCAGCCGGTCCGGCATCACGATGGTGGCGGGCCTGCGCCGCGGCCTGAGCCACGAGGACTCGGCCCGGTTCGCGTTCCTCCTCGCCACGCCGGTGATCCTCGCCGCGGGGGTGCTCAAGATGCCGTCGCTGTTCACCGAGGAAAACCGCGCGTCACTCGGCCCCGCGCTCGCCGGCAGCATTGTCGCGGGTGTCGCCGCGTATATCGCCGTCCGATTCCTGACCTCGTATTTCGAGACGCGCACGCTGACGCCGTTCGCGATTTACTGCGTGGTCGCCGGAATCGCCAGCCTGGGATATTTCCTGGTATGACCGTCCCGCTTTCCTGGGGGCGGATCCTCACGGCCTGGACGCCCGACGTCCCGGCGATCGTCTTCGTCCTGCTGCTCGGCGGCGGCTACCTGTTCGCCGCGCGCCGGGTCCCGGCGTGGCCGCGCGGCAGGACCACGGCGTTCCTCGCGGGGCTGGCCACGGTCCTGCTGCTGACGTGCTCGTTCCTCGGCGTCTACGACGACGCGTTGTTCTGGGTGCGGGCACTGCAGGTCGTGGTGCTGCTGATGGTCACCCCGCTGCTGCTGGCGCTGGGCGCCCCGCTGACGCTCGTGCTCGCGACGGTGCCGTTCGCGGACCGGCTGCGCCGCATCGGGCGCGGGACCCTCGCGCGGGCGCTCACGTTCCCGCTGGTGATCACGGTCCTGCTGATCGTGCCACCGTTCCTGATCTACCTGACGCCGCTGTACGAGCTGACGCTGCGGCACGGCGCGATCGACGAGCTGGTCCGGCTCCTGCTGGTCTGCTGCGGGTTCTGCTACTTCTGGACGCGGCTGCGGCTCGATCCGACGCCGCGTGAGGACCACCACCTGGTGTCGTTCGGCATCAGCTTCGCCGAGGTCGTCGTCGACGCCGCGCTCGGTCTCGTGCTGTGGCTCGGGCCGCTGCGGGCGGCGGGCTACTACCACGCGCTGGCCCGCACGTGGGGTCCCGACCTGCGCACCGACCAGATCGTCGGCGCCGGGATCCTGTGGATCGGCGGCGACCTCGCCGGCCTGCCGTTCGTCGGCGCGCTGTTCACGCGCTGGATGCGTGACGACGACCGGCAGGCGAAGGAGATCGACCGCACGCTCGACGAGCAGGAGGACGCCGGTTCGGGTCTGTGGTGGGAGAACGACCCCCAGCTCGCCGAGCGGTTCAGGCGCCGCCGTCAGTGAAAGGCGTGCTCCGGCGCGGGGAACTCGCCGCGGCGCACCTCGTCCGCGAACGCCGTGACCGCGCCGGAGAGGACCCCGGCGAGGTCGGCGTAGCGCTTGACGAACCGGGGCGCCTTGCCGCGCCGCAGGCCCGCCATGTCCTGCCACACCAGCACTTGCGCGTCGCAGTCGGGCCCGGCGCCGATGCCGACCGTCGGGATCTTCAGCTCGTGCGTGATCCGCTTGGCGACCTCGGCGGGCACCATCTCCATGACCACCGCGAACGCCCCGGCCTCCTGTAGCGCGAGCGCGTCGGCGACCAGCGCGTCACCGGCGTCGCCGCGGCCCTGCACCCGGTAGCCGCCGAGGTTGTGTTCGCTCTGCGGGGTGAACCCGATGTGCCCCATCACGGGGACGCCGGCGGTGGTGAGCGCTTCGACGTGCGGCGCGAACCGCCGTCCGCCTTCGAGCTTCACCGCGTGCGCGAGGCCCTCCTTCATGAACCGCACCGCGGTCGCGAGCGCCTGTTCGGGGGAGAGCTGGTACGAGCCGAACGGCAGGTCCGCCACCACGAGCGCCCGCTTGGCCGCGCGGGTGACCGCGCGGACCAGTGGCAGCAGCTCGTCGACCGTGACCGGCAGGGAGGTCTCGTAGCCGAACACGTTGTTGGCGGCCGAATCCCCGACGAGCAGCACGGGGATCCCGGCCTCGTCGAACAGTTCGGCGGTGTACATGTCGTAGGTGGTGAGCATGGGCCACGGTTCGCCGCGGTCCTTGAGCTCCTGGAGGTGGTGGATGCGCACCTTCTTGGCGGGTGCGCTCCGCTGGACGCCGCTGCCGTAGGGCGCGGCGGTCTCACCAGTGGGGGTGGACATCGTCGTCGACCAACCTTCCCTCGAGGCCCTCGCCGGGTCCCCGGGTCGTGGATCTGGGAAGTCCAGCGTGACACCGGGACACCGGCGGGCGCGAGCGCGTGCGATGAGCTTCACACGGCGCGGTGACCCGGGAGGCGCGAATTCCGTTGCGCCCCAGGACAATTCCCCGAATTGTCAGTACCCCCTGGCATGATCCCCCCAAAACCACCTCAGAGAGGAGCCCGGAAATGCCCGTGCACGTCCACCCGGTCCGCGACGAACGCGAAGGTCTGCTCGCCTTCCTGGCCCAGCAGCGGTACGTCCTGCGTCTCGCGGCGCACGGCCTCACCGACGAGCAGGCGCGGATTCGGACCACCGCAAGCGCTTTGAGCATCGGCGGCCTGCTGAAACACGCGGCGAGGACGGAGCGGGGGTGGATGGCGAGGGTGCTGCAACGCAGACCACCGGACCAGTCGGGTGATTTCGAACTGGCGAGCGATGAGACGTTGGATAGTGTCCTGGCGGAGTACGGTCAGGTGGGCCGCGAAACGGAGGAGGTGGTGGCCGGCATCCCGGATCTGGGCCATCCCGTGCCGGTGCCCCGCGCGGCCCCGTGGTTCCCGGCGGAGGTCGAAGCCTGGTCGCTGCGGTGGGTCCTGCTGCACCTGATCCAGGAGACGGCGAGGCACGCCGGCCACGCCGACATCATCAGAGAACACCTGGACGGCGCGAAGGCCTTCGAACTCATGGCAGCAGCCGAATCCTGGCCCGATTCGCGGGGGATCCAGCCGTGGGGCCGGGAGGAGGGGTGACGGTCGTGCCCGCTGGGGGACGAGTTCTTCCGCGGTCGATCGGTCGGCACGCTGCCATCCCGCAAGCGCTTGCGCCGCCTCCGCCGGTCGAGGCCGTGGTAGCGCGGTCTAGCTGTGATGTCCAGGGACGTTGTCCCGGGTTGAGGTGACTGGTGACGGCCTGTCGTGCAGACAGGTGAAGGCCTCCGGATGTGAAGTGGAGCTGTCGGGGAACCGCTTCACCGACTGGAGGCCTTCGTGTCCCACCCTAACGCCACCCTGACCCCACGCACCCGGCTCCGACTCGCCCAGCTGATTGTCGAACAGGGCTGGACCTGCACCGCAGCGGCGAAGATGTTCATGGTCGCCGCGAAAACCGCGGCCACGTGGGCCGACCGCTACCGGCGCGAAGGCGCCGCCGGGATGGCCGAGCGCAGCTGCCGCCCGCACCACAGCCCGGCCAAAACCTCGCCCGCACTGGTGCGGCAGATCGTGCGACTGCGGTGGCGGCAGCGGCTGGGCCCGGTCCAGATCGCCGGCCGGCTCGCCCTGCCCGCCT
>NZ_FORP01000014.1 GCF_900114035.1 Amycolatopsis sacchari
CCGAAAAGCCGCCATCCGCGCCCTCAAACGCCACCTCTCCGACGTCCTCTACCACGCACTCCACACCGACCACCACCACTTGACATAGAAGCTTCTTCGGCGTCCCTTCGGGATGGGCTTCGCCCACTCTTGACCCGGCGGATCGGCCGTAAGTGCGGCTGGGGATCGGGGCGGGGGTGGGTGTGGGCGGTGTGGCCGCTCGCGTTCCGTTGCCGGGTGGCGGTTGTGTGGGTGGTGGGGCCGCTCGCTTCGCGTTGCCTGGTCGCGGTGGGCGGTGTGGCCGCTCGCGTTCGCGTTGCCGGGTCGCCGTGGGCGGTGGTGTGGCTCGCTTCGCGTTGCAGGGCGGCGGTCGGTGCCGGGCCTGCTCGCGTTCGCGTTGCTGGATGGCGGTGGTGCCGCTTCCGTTCCGTTGCTGGGCGGCGGTCGGTGCCATGGCCTGCTTGCGTCGCGTTGCTGGGTGCGGGTTGCGTCGGCCGTGCGGTTCGGCTTCCGTTCGCTGCCGCTGCCGCTGCCGCTGCCGCTGCCGCTGCCGCTGCCGCTGCCGCTGCCGCTACGCCGTCAGCAGGTGTGGGCCGGTAGCCAGTGCTTCGCGCAGGCGGTCGTTCTCCGCTTCCAGTTCCCGCAAGCGGCGTTGCTGTTCACGCCACGACACCGCCGGGAGTGGGATCGTCTCGTAGGCCGCTACCAGTGCCTGCGCGTCCTCCGGGATGGGGGTGTTCGCGGCACGATCGCGTTCTGCTCGGCCCAGCATGCGGGCCAGGCGCCGGGTGTCCGTGCCCACGATCCTCGTCCTGCCCAGGATGCGGTGGCGCAACGGGTCTTCCGGATCGTCCAGGTTGACGTTCGGCAGGTACGTGCGCATGGTGCCCGGGGGCACCGCGTGACCGGTCCCCATCATCTCGTTGAAGCCCGCCTCCACGGCCGGGTCCAGCAGGAAAGCGCTGCCCATCCCGACCAGGTGCCACGTGACCTCACGCGCCCACCGCTCGAACTCGTCACGCGGCTGCTGGCCCTGGCTGATCATGTACACCGGCCCGCGCCGGGTCTCGTCGGCCAGGTAGTCCATCAGGTCCGGCAGGTGCCCCAGCGTGACCCACTGCGGACTCGGCGCGATCTCCGTGCGGCCGTCGAGCGCCTCGATCTCCGCGAGCAACCCCCGCAGCACACTGGGCACCGACATGCACCGGTTGAACGGCGCCTCCCCCAGCGCCGGGCAGTCGTCCCGGGTTTCGATCTCCGTCCAGATCCAGCCCGGCTCGTCGGGCCGCTCCAGCACGGTGATCGTGGTGCGCCAGACGTCCCGCGGCTGCGCGTCGGGGTGCTGGCGGCGCCATCTGTACAGCTGACCACCGCCCGCCTGGCTCCGCAGGATCGTCACCAGGTCGTCGTGGTCCAGCACGTACTGCCCCGCCCGGCCCGCCTCGAGGTGGATCTCCTTGCTCGCCAGCCACGTGCCGAGGTGCTCGATGACGGTGTCGAGCAGCCGCTGCCCGGGTGCGACTCGCAGGAAGGACCGGAAACCGACCGCCATCACCGTCTCCTAGCACTGGGGGACTGTTTGAAACCGCTGTGCCGTTCAGTGAACCAAGTGTGCAGACGTGCCCCAGAGCAGTCAAGGGGCACGGCCGACCCCGGCGTGATCTTGGCGAGCCCGGTGAGGTCGAATGTGAGCCGTGAACGCACTGCGCAAGGTGCTCGGCTGGGCGTTGTGGGACTGGGGGTCCTCGGCCTTCAACGCCATCATCCTGACCTTCGTCTTCACCGTGTACCTGACGAAGGCCGTCGCCCCGGACCCGGACAGCGGTTCCGCGAGCCTGGGCATCCGGCTGACCATCGCGGGCGTCTGCGTCGCGTTGTTCGCGCCCGTCACCGGGCAGCGCAGCGACGCGGGCGGGCGGCGGAAGCTGTGGCTCGGCGTGCACACCGCGATCGTGGTGCTGAGCACGGCGGCACTGTTCTTCGTCCGCGACGAGCCGTCGTACCTGCTCCTCGGCATCGTGCTGGTGACCGTGGGAAGCGTTTTCTCCGAGTTCGCGGCCGTCAACTACAACGCGATGCTCGTGCAGGTCTCCCGCAAGGACAACGTCGGCCGCATCTCCGGTTTCGGCTGGTCCATGGGCTACTTCGGCGGCCTGATCGCGCTGACGATCGTGTTGTTCGCGTTCGTCCAGCCCGAGGTCGGGCTCTTCGGCGTCACGTCGGAGGGCGGCCTGAACATCCGCGCCGTGGCGCTGTTCTCCGCGGTGTGGTTCGGCCTCTTCGCGATCCCGCTGTTCCTGTTCGTGCCCGAGGCGCCCGCGTCCGGCGAACGGCTGCGGCACAACTTCTTCGCCAGCTACGTGGTGCTCGCCAAGCGGCTGGCGCGCATGTGGCGCACCGAGCGCCGCACGCTGTGGTTCCTCGCCGCGAGCGCGGTCTACCGCGACGGCCTGGCCGCGATCTTCACGTTCGGCGGCGTCGTCGCCGCGGGCACGTTCGGGTTCAGCTCGACGGAGGTGGTGATCTTCGCGATCGCCGCGAACCTCGTCGCCGGGCTCGGTGCGCTCGCGGGCGGGCGGCTCGACGACCGCGTGGGCCCCAAGGCCGTCATCGTCGGTTCGCTCGTCGCGCTCGCGGTGCTGGGCGCCGCGCTCGTGCTGCTGCCCGGCAAGGCGGCGTTCTGGGTCTGCGGGCTCGCGCTCACCGCGTTCGTCGGACCCGCCCAGTCCGCCAGCCGCACGTTCCTCACCCGCATCGTCCAGCCCGAGCGCGAAGGTGAGGCGTTCGGGCTGTACGCGACCACCGGGCGCGCCGTGTCGTTCCTCGGGCCGCTGGCGTTCAGCGGCTTCATCGGCCTGTTCGGCACACAGCGTGCCGGCATGGCCGGAATCGTCCTCGTCCTCGTCGCCGGGCTCGCCGCCGTGCTCCCGGTCCGTGCTCCGAAAGGTGTGCAGTGAAGAAGTCCTGGTGGTCGCTCGCCGTGCTCGCCGTGGTCGCGGTGCTCGTCGCGGTCTGGCAGTCGGGTGCCTTCCAGCCCCACGTCAACCCGCCGGCCAACGCGGCACCGGCCGGGACGGAGCTCGCCGAGCTGGTCGTGCAGCCCCGCACCGGCATGGGCGGCTACTCGCGGGAGAAGTTCCCGCACTGGGCGACGGTTTCGGGGGAATGCGACACCCGCGAGACGGTGCTGAAGCGCGACGGCCAGGACGTGCGCACCGACGCGCAGTGCCGCCCCACGTCGGGCACGTGGCACAGCCCGTACGACGGCGGCACGTGGACCAAGGCGTCCGACGTGGACATCGACCACACCGTGCCGCTGGGCCAGGCGTGGGAGAGCGGCGCCGCGAAGTGGACCAACGACCGGCGCAAGGAGTTCGCCAACGACCTCACCCGGCCGCAGCTGCGGGCCGTGACGGACAACGTCAACCAGGCCAAGGGCGACCGCGCGCCGGACGAGTGGCGCCCGCCGCTGCAGTCGGACTGGTGCGCCTACGCGACCGACTGGATCACGGTGAAGCACTACTACCAGCTGACCGTGACCGAGGCCGAGAAGGCGGCGCTGACGGACATGCTGAACCACTGCTGATCCCCGCGATGAGTTTTCGCGGCGGCGCGGGTCTACCTCATCGACAACACCGGAAGGAGACCCCGATGTCCACGAAGATCTTCGTCAACCTGCCCGTCAAGGACCTCACCAAGTCGCTGGAGTTCTTCGCGAAGCTCGGCTACTCGTCGAACCCGCAGTTCACCGACGAGAACGCCGGCTGCGTCGTGATCAGCGAGCACATCTACGCGATGCTGCTGACCGAGCCGTTCTTCAAGAACTTCACGAAGAAGGCGATCGTGGACGCGACCACGAGCACCGAGGTCATCACCGCGCTGAGCACCGACACCCGGGAAGCCGTCGACGAGCTGGTGGACAAGGCGCTGGCGGCGGGCGCGCAGGTCGCGAACGAGCCGATGGACATGGGCTTCATGTACAGCCGCAGCTTCAGCGACCTCGACGGGCACCTCTGGGAGGTCGTGTACATGGACCCGAACCACGTCCAGGAGCAGCAGTAGCTCACAGCACCCCGATGACGAGGGCGGCCAGGGGCGGTGCGGTCTGCGCGAGCGCGCCGCCCCAGCCCGATCCCCGGGGACGGCCGAGCGCGAACAGGTCCGAGACGGCCAGCACGAGCCCGGCGAGCGCCATGAACGCGCACGTGTAGAACACGAGCGTCCTGCCGACCGTGGCGTCCCCGGTGTGCAGGGCGACCAGGCCGGCCACCGTGCCCGCGGCGAGGAACAGGTTGTAGCAGCCCTGGTTCACCGACCACAGCAGCACGGCGGGCACGTCCTCGGTGCGCACCCGGAAGATCCCGCGGTGCACGCCGGGCCTGCGGAACAGCAGCGTCTCCCACGCGAACGCCACGAGGTGCACGAGCGCGGCCACCCCGGCGAGCACCTGGACGAGCGTGCTCACGGCGTCCCCCGCAGCTCGATGCCGTGCCGCCCGACGACCTCCACCAGCGCGGGCACGGCGTCTTCGAGCGCGGTCCCGGCGGGGATGCTGCGGTCGACGTCCCGGAAGAAGCGGCCCATCGCGTCGGTGAGGCTGAACGCGAGGAACTGCACCGACGGCGACCGCACGGTGAACGTGTGCGGCGCGTCCGGCGGCACGGTGATCGAGGCGGCGGGACCCAGCTCGTACTCCGCGTCGTCCACGAGCACGGTCATCCGGCCGTGCAGGACGTAGTACGCCTTCGGCCAGGGCGTGGTGTGCGGGGGCACGGCCGGTCCCCGCGGTGCGTCCACCTCGAACAGTTCGTAGGCGCCTCCGGTGTGCTCGGCGCCCGCCTTCACGGTGATCCGCGCGTCCGGCGAGGTGAGTTCGAGGCCCTCGCCCGCGGTGCTGAAATGCGTCATGCCGCGACGCTAGGAAATCCCGTCCCGCGCGGACATCCCAGAAACCTGGGGGTCCCGCAGAGCACGGGAAAAGCGGATACTTCGGCGCATGTGGGAGGGGCTGGCCCGCGGCGCCCGGCGTGAGATCGCCGCGCTCGCGACCTCCGGGCTCGGGGTCGCCGAGCTGCACGCGGCCGCCATCGAGGTGGTCGCCCGCGTCGTGCCCGCCGAGCTGACCTGCTGGGCCTCGCTCGACCCCGACACCGCCGTGATCAGCTCCATGACCAGCGGCGCGGCCCGCATCCCGCAGCGGTACGAGCCGCTGCTGGCGACCTTCGAGTACGACGGCAGCGAGCGGCACACGTTCGCCGAGCTGGCCCGCGGGCCCCGTCCGCTCACGACGCTGTCCGCACGCGACCGCGGTGGCCGGATGAACGAGGTGTGGCGGCCGCTGGGGCTGACCTCCGAACTGCGCGTGGTGTTCCGCGCGGGCGGCACGTGCTGGGGTGCGGCGGGGCTGGTGCGCCGCGGCGAGTTCGGCGACCGCGAGCGGGAGTTCCTGGTCTCCGTCGCCCCCGCGCTGGCGACCGCGACCCGCGTGGCCGCGCGGGTCGGCGGAATCCGCGGGGACGGTGCGGCCGCGATCGTCGTCGTCGGCCCGGACGGTGAGCCCCGGGCGGAGACCGCGCCCGCGCACGCGTGGCGGGCGGAACTGGACGAGATCGCGCCCGGGCGGTTCGCGGTGATGCTGCGGGTCGTCGTGACTGGCGCCCGCTCGGCACCCGGCGGCTCGTTCCGGGCGCGGATCCGCGACGCCGACGGCGGCTGGGTCCTGCTGCAGGCCGACCGGCTGATCGGCGGCGACGAGACCGTCGTGACGATCGAACGGCCCACCGGGGCCGACCTGCACGACCTGCTGTTCGCCGCCTACGGGCTGACCGCGCGGGAGCGCGAGATCTGCCACGAGGTGCTGGCGGGCCGGCCGAGCGCGGCGATCGCGGCGCGGCTGGCGATCACCCCGAACACCGTGCAGGACCACCTGAAGTCGGTGTTCGGGAAGGTCGGCGTCCGCAGCCGGGGTGAACTGGTGGCGCGGCTCACCTGAGCCGTCAAGAACCCGGCAAGATTCCCGGCTCCTCCGTCAGGGCCCCGTCCGGCGCCGCCTCCGCACGCGGTGTCGCGGCTGGAGTGGACGGTGTCCTTTCGAGATGAGGAGGAGACCGTGACACTGGCCGAGTTGCTGCCGAGCGTGGGGGCTTGCGGGGAACCGCCGCTGGAGAAGGAGCTGTGGCCCCGGAGCACGCAGCTGCTTCCCGGAGGGGACCTGGCGGTCGGCGGGGTTTCGCTGACCGAGCTCGCGGCCCGCTTCGGCACCCCCTGCCAGCTTCTCGACGAGGCCGAGGTCCGGGCACGGGCGCGTGCGTTCCGCGCCGCGCTGCCCGAGGCCGAGGTGGCGTTCGCGGGCAAGTCGCTGCCCTGCCGGACGGTGTTCCGCTGGCTCGCGGACGAGGGGCTCTCGCTCGATGTGTGCTCGGCCGGTGAGCTGGCCGCCGCGCGCACCGCCGGGTTCCCCGCCGAGCGGATCCTGTTGCACGGCAACGTGAAGACCGCCGAGGACCTCAAGGCCGCGCTGGCGTACCGGGTGAGCCGGGTCGTGCTCGACTCGTTCGACGAGATCTCGCAGCTCGGCGCGCTGGCGACGGCCCAGCCGGTGCTGATCCGCGTGACGCCGGGCGTCGACGCGCACACGCATCCGGCGATCACCACGGGCGTCGAGGGACAGAAGTTCGGTTTCCCGCTCGACGCGGTGCCGGAGGCCGTGCGGCGCGTCGAGGCCGAGCCGGGGCTGCGGTTCGCCGGGCTGCACTGCCACCTCGGCTCGCAGATCACGCACGTGTCCGTCTACGAGGAGGCGCTGCGGCGGCTGCTCGACCTCGGGGTGCCCATCGCGCAGCTCGACCTCGGCGGTGGGTTCGCCGCTCCGTACTGCCCTGGCGAGCAGCGGTTCGACCTCACCGGGTACGCGCACCGCGTGCGGGCGACGCTCCACTTCGAATGCGAGCGACGCCGGATTCCCTTGCCGCACTTGGTGATCGAGCCCGGCCGATCGATCGTCGCGAACGCCGGGATCACGCTGTACCGGGTGATCACGGTGAAGCCCGGGTTCGTCGCGGTGGACGGCGGGATGAGCGACAACCCGCGCCCGGCGCTCTACGACGCGCGCTACACGGCGAGGCTCGTCGGACGGCACACGCGTGCCTCGCGCCGCGAGGTCACCGTCGTCGGCAGGCACTGCGAAGCCGGGGACGTCCTGGCCAGGAACGTGCCGCTGCCGGACGACGTGCACGCCGGTGACCTGCTCGCCGTGCCGGTCACCGGCGCCTACCACCACGCCCTCGCGTCGAACTACAACCTCGTCGGCCGCCCGCCGCTGATCGGCGTCCGCGACGGGCGGGCCTCGGTGCTGGTGCGCCGCGAGACCGAGGAGGACCTGCTGCGCCGCGATCTCATGCCTGCATGAGGGCGGCCGCCAGGAACAGGTCGTTCTCCCGGGGCTCGCCGATGCTGACGCGGCAACCGTCGTCACCGAACGGGCGCACGAGCAGCCCCGACTCGCGGCACGCCGCCGCGAACTCCGCCGTGCGTGCCCCCGTGGCCAGCCACACGAAGTTCGCCTCCGTCTCGGGCACCGCCCAGCCCTGCGCGAGCAGCGCACCCCGCACCCGCTCGCGCTCGGCGACGACCGCGGCCACGCGCTCCCGCATCGCGTCCTGGCAGTGCAGCGACTCGATGGCCGCGAGCTGCGCGATCGTCGAGACCCCGAACGGCACCGCGCACTTGCGGATCGCGGCGGCGACCGGTTCGTGCGCGACGGCGTAGCCGATCCGCAGCCCGGCGAGCCCGTACGCCTTGGAGAACGTCCGCAGCAGGCACAGGTTCGGGTGCGCGGCGAGGAAGTCCAGCCCGTTCACGGCTTCCGGGTCCCGCACGAACTCGACGTACGCCTCGTCGAGCACCACGAGCACGTCCTCCGGCACCCGTGACAGGAACTCCGCGAACTCGTCCCGCCGCACCGCCGGCCCGGTCGGGTTGTTGGGCGAGCACACGAGCACGAGCGTCGTCCGCTCGGTCACGGCGTCCGCGAGCGCGCGGAGGTCGAGCCGGGCGCCGGGCGCGAGCGGCACCTCGACGACGGACGCCCCCGCGATCCGCGTCGTGATGGGGTAGGCCTCGAACGACCGCCACGGGTACACGACCTCGTCGCCGACGCTGGCGACGGACTGCACGATCTGCTGCAGCACGCCGACACTGCCGGTGCCCACGGCCAGGAACTCCTGCGGCACCGAGAGGAACCGCGACAGCTCGGCGGTCAGCTCCGTGGCGGCGAGGTCGGGGTAGCGGTGCATGGTGGCCGCCGCCGCGGTCGCCCGCTCCAGCACCCCGGGCAGCGGCGGGAACGGGTTCTCGTTGCTGGACAGCTTCACCAGGCCCGCGCCCGACTTGCCGGGTACGTAGGCGGGGATGTCGTCGAGTGCGGCACGGATGCGCGGATACATGGTCAGCTCCCGAAGAACTCCAGTGCGGCCTGCTTGAACACGCGGCTCGACACGGCGTTGAAGTGGTTGCGCTTGCCCAGCGACACGAACGGCTCGGGTGCGTCGGCGGCGAACTCGTCCTCCTCGCCCGCGGCGAACAGCACCGGAACCGGTGCCTCGCCCTCGATCCGGCTGCCCGCGACGCCGTCGATGCAGGCGCTGAGGTCCTGGCCGCCGAGCAGCTCCTGCACCCGCAGCATGTCCTCGCGTGAGGCGGGCTTCCCGCCGATACCGCCCAGCACCATCCGGCGGACCCGGCCGAGCTTCGCCAGCTGCCAGCCGACGAGCCCGCCCATCGAGTAGGTGACCATGTCCACTTCGGACAGTTCGGCGGCGTCGAGCACGGCCACCAGATCGCGTGCCATGTTCTCCGGGGAGTAGCCCTCGGCGGGTTTGTCGCTCTGCCCGTGCCCGCGCAGGTCCACGGCCACGTAACCCATGTCGGCCAGCGCCCGCGTCCAGCCGGTGTCCGTCCACATGCGACGGCTGTCCGACGCGAAGCCGTGCACCAGCAACACCGGGCGCGGGCCGGGCGCGCTCTCGTACCAGATCTTCGTGCCGTCCCCGGCGGTGGCGTACATCAGTCCTCCGGCAGCGACAGGCGCACGCGGCGCTTCGGCTTCTCCTCCTGCGGCACGGTGCCGACGATGCCGGCCTGGTCGTCGTCCACGGTGAAGGTCACCAGCGGATCCCCGACCGACAGCTCCTCGCCGTCCGCCACGTGCAGCTTCGCGACCCGGCCCGACTGCGGGGACGGGATCTCCACCGCCGACTTCGTCGTCTCCAGCTCCAGCAGCGGCGCGTTGCGCTCGACCCAGTCGCCCTCGGCGACCAGCCATTCCAGGACGGTGGCGCTGATCAGGCCCTCGCCGAGGTCGGGCAGGGGGAAGGTCACTTCAGCCACGGCGGTACTCCAGAGTGGTCTGCACCCCGGTCAGGATGCGGTCGATGCTCGGCAGGTACTCGTCTTCCAGATCCCCGGAGGGGTAGGGCACGTCGAAGCCGGTCACGCGCTGCACGGGGGCCTTCAGCTCACCGAAGCAGCGCTCGGTGATCAAGGTGGCGACCTCCGCGCCCAGCCCGGCGGTCAGCGGCGCTTCGTGCACGACGACGGCGCGGCGGGCGCGGGACACCGACGCGGCGAGGCCGTCGGTGTCGATCGGCTTGAGCCACCGCAGGTCCAGCACCTCCAGCTCGACGCCGTCCTCCGCCGCCAGCTCGGCGACCTGCAGGCAGCGGGACACCATCGCGCCCCAGGCGACGAGCGTGGCGTGCTTGCCCTGGCGCACGACCCGGCTCGTGCCGACCGGGTCGGTCGCATCGGTCGGTTCGAAGGACTCCTTGTGCCAGTACCGGGACTTCGGCTCCATGAAGATCACCGGGTCCGGATCGGCGATCGCCTGCCGCAGCAGGCGGTAGCCCTCGCTGGGCGACGACGGCGAGACGACCTTCAGCCCCGGCACGTGCGCGAACAGCGCCTCCAGGCTCTCGCCGTGGTGCTCCGGCGCGCGGATACCGCCGAAACTGGGCAGCCGCAGGGTGATCGGCATGGGCATCGTGCCGCGGCTGCGGTAGTGCAGGCGCGCCACCTGGTTGACGATCTGGTCGATCGCCGGGTAGCTGAACCCGTCGAACTGGATCTCCGGCACCGGGCGCCAGCCCGCCATCGCCAGGCCCACCGCCATGCCCATGATCGCCGACTCGGCGAGCGGGGTGTCGAACACGCGCTCTTCACCGAACTTCGCCTGCAGCCCGTCCGTCACGCGGAACACGCCGCCGAGCCGTCCGACGTCCTCGCCGAAGAGCAGCACGCGGTCGTCGTCCTCGCACGCGTGCTGGAGCGCGAGGTTGAGGGCCTGCTGGAGCGAGTACTCAGGCATCGAGGGACTCCTTCCAGGCGCGCTGCTGGTCCAGCAGGGCCTTGGTGGGCTCGCGGTAGACGAACGAGAACAGCTCCTCGCCGGGCCGCTGCTCCAGCGCGAGGAGCCCGTCGCGGACCTCGCGGACGACCCGCGCCGCGTGCTCCTCCGCCTCGGCGACGGTTTCGGCGGGCAATTCCCTTGCGGCGCGGGCGATCGGGTCCTTCTCGGCCCAGGCCTGCTCCTCCTCCAGCGTCCGGTAGCGGCCGGGGTCGTCGGAGGTGGAGTGCGGGCCGATGCGGTAGGTCATCGCCTCGATCACGGTCGGTCCACCACCGTTGCGCGCGCGGTCGAGCGCTTCTCGGGTGGCCTCGTGGACGGCCATGACGTCGTTGCCGTCGACCTGCCGTCCCTCGATCCCGTACCCCGCGGCGCGCGCGGCGACGGAGCCACCCGCGACCTGGCGTTCGGTCGGCACGGAGATCGCCCACCCGTTGTTCTGGCAGAAGAAGACGACGGGCAGGCGGTAGACACCGGCGAAGTTCATCGACTCGTGCACGTCACCCTGCGAGCTCGCACCGTCGCCGAACCAGGTGATCGCGGCGCCACCGGTGTCGTCCAGCTTCGCGCCCATGGCCCAGCCGACCGCGTGCGGCACGGGCCCGCCGACGACGGCGTTGAACGGCGCGAGCCGCGAGGCCCGCGGGTCGTAGAGGCCGCCGTGCCAGACGCCCAGGTGCGTGGCGAGGTATCCCACCAGGTCCACGCCCATGGCGACGGCGGCACCGAGGTCGCGGTAGTTGGGGAAGGCGAAGTCGCGCGTCAGGTCCAGCGCCGCCGCGCTGCCGACCTGCGCGGCCTCCTGGCCCTTCATCGGGGCGTAGCCGGGGAGCGCGCCCTGCCGCTGCAGGGCGATGGCCTCCTCGTCGATCCGGCGGGCCACCAGCATCAGGCGGTACAGCTCGCTCAGTTCCATGCCCCGAAGCGTGCACAGCAGGGCGAACGCTGGGCAAGAGTTGCGTTTTCGGCTGATCAATCTGCCCAATCTGGCCAGTTACCGCCGGGTATCACTGGACAGGTTGCCTACTGGTAAAAGGTGTCGGTGTGCCGGGCTAGACTGAACGCCATCCTGTCAACCCCGGTGTTCGCAACAGATGAGGTGGCAAAACGCGTGTCCGAGACCACGCCGAACGTGCCTGACCGCCCCGTGCTGGACGGTCTGGATGCCAAGTGGGCTGAGGCGTGGGAGCAGTCCGGCGTATACCGGTTCGAAGCTCCCGGTGAGCGCGCCGCGGTGTTCTCCATCGACACCCCGCCGCCGACCGCCAGCGGCTCCCTGCACGTGGGTCACGTCTTCTCCTACACGCACACCGACATCGTGGCGCGCTTCCAGCGCATGCGCGGCAAGCGCGTCTTCTACCCCATGGGCTGGGACGACAACGGCCTGCCCACCGAGCGCCGCGTGCAGAACTACTACGGCGTGCGCTGCGAGCCGTCGCTGCCGTACGACCCGGACTTCGTCGCGCCCGAACCCGTCATGAAGAAGGGTGAGCGCCCGGTCAAGGACATCTCGCGCCGCAACTTCATCGAGCTGTGCGAGGTGCTGACCGCGGAGGACGAAAAGGCGTTCGAGCAGACGTGGAAGCGGCTCGGCCTGTCGGTCGACTGGTCGCGCACGTACACGACGATCGGCGGGCACGCGCGGCGCGTGTCGCAGCGCGCGTTCCTGCGGCTGCTCAAGCGCGGCGAGGCGTACCAGGCCGAGGCGCCGACGCTGTGGGACGTCGGGTTCCGCACCGCGGTCGCGCAGGCGGAGCTGGAGGACCGCGAGTACGCCGGCGCGTGGCACCGCATCGCCTTCCACAAGCCGGACGGTTCGCCGGTGTACATCGAGACGACGCGGCCGGAGCTGCTGCCCGCGTGCGTCGCGCTGATCGCGCACCCCGACGACGAGCGCTACCAGGGCCTGTTCGGCTCCACGGTGACGTCGCCGGTGTTCGGCGTCGAGGTGCCGGTCGTCGCGCACCCCGCGGCGGAGATGGACCGCGGCGCGGGCATCGCGATGTGCTGCACCTTCGGTGACCTGACCGACGTGCAGTGGTGGCGCGAGCTGAAGCTGCCGACGCGCACGATCATCGGCCGCGACGGACGCATCCTGCCCGAGCCGCCCGCCGGGCTGGACGGCGAGGCGGGCCGCAAGGCGTACGCCGAACTGGTCGGCGCGACGGTGCACACCGCCCGCGAGCGCGTCGTGGGGATGCTGCGGGACAGCGGTGACCTCGACGGCGAGCCGCGCAAGACCGTGCGCCCGGTGAAGTTCTTCGAGAAGGGCGACAAGCCGCTGGAGATCGTGTCCAGCAGGCAGTGGTTCATCCGGTCCGTCGAGCACCAGGACGTCATGCTGCGCCGCGGCGCCGAGCTGCAGTGGCACCCGGCGTACATGAAGGCGCGCTACGACGACTGGGTGCGCGGCCTCAACGGTGACTGGCTGGTCAGCCGCCAGCGGTTCTTCGGCGTGCCGTTCCCGGTGTGGTACCCGCTCGACGAGTCGGGCGAGCCGGACTACGCGGCGCCGATCCTGCCGACCGAGGACATGCTGCCGATCGACCCGTCGTCGGACACCCCGCAGGGCTACACGCCGGAGCAGCGGGACCAGCCGGGCGGCTTCACCGGCGACCCGGACGTGATGGACACCTGGGCCACTTCCTCGCTGACGCCGCAGATCGCGTGCGGCTGGGAGGAGGACCCGGAGCTGTTCGCGCAGACGTTCCCGATGGACCTGCGGCCGCAGGCGCACGACATCATCCGCACGTGGCTGTTCGCCACGGTGCTGCGCGCGCAGCTGGAGAACGGCACGCTGCCCTGGTACCACGCGGCGATCTCGGGCTGGATCCTCGACCCGGACCGCAAGAAGATGAGCAAGTCCAAGGGCAACGTCGTCACCCCGCTGGGGCTGCTGGAGCAGTTCAGCCCGGACGCGGTGCGGTACTGGGCCGCCAACGGGCGGCCGGGCACGGACACGGCGTTCGACCAGGGGCAGATGAAGATCGGCCGCCGCCTGGCGACGAAGTTGCTGAACGCCAGCAAGTTCGCGCTGGGCTTCCCCGAGCCCGCCGAAGGTGCCGAGATCACCGAGGCGCTGGACCAGGCGATGCTGGCCGCGCTCGACGACGTGATCCGGCAGGCGACGGAGGCGCTGGAGAACTTCGAGTACACCGTGGCGCTGGAGCGCATCGAGCGGTTCTTCTGGTTCTTCTGCGACGACTACCTGGAGCTGATCAAGCAGCGCGCCTACGACGAGGACGGCGGTGCGGCGACGCAGTCCGCGCGGCTGGCGCTGCGGAAAGCGCTTTCCTCGCTGCAGCGGCTGTTCGCGCCGTTCCTGCCGTTCTGCACGGAGGAGGCGTGGTCGTGGTGGCACGACGGCTCGGTGCACACGGCGTCGTGGCCGGTGCCCGGGGGTGCCGTCGATGGCTCGCCTGAGGTGATCACGTTGGCCAGCACCGCGATCAGCGCCATCCGCAAGGCGAAGAGCGACGCGAAGCGGTCGATGCGCTCTCCGGTGGAGAGCGTGCGGATCGCCGGTCCGGCCGGTCAGGTCGAAACGCTGAACAGCATCGGCGGCGACCTGCGGGCGGCGGGCAACGTGGAGGCGCTGGAGTTCACGCCGGAGGGCGAGGAACTGCGGATCGAGGTCCAGCTGGCGGAGGTGTAAGCCGTCGTGCGCGCGGTCCGGTTCGCGGCGTTCGGCGGCCGCGAGGTGCTGCGGGTTGCCGTCGTGCGTGTGGTTCGGTTCGCCGTGCTCGGTGGCCGCGAGATGCGGTTGGCGGTGTAGCGCGGTGCGGTTCGCGGAGTTCGGCGGCCGCGGGTTGCTGCGGGTCGCCGTCGTGCGTGTGGTTCGGTTCGCCGTGCTCGGCGGCCGCGAGATGCGGTTGGCGGGGGTGTAGCGCGGTGCGTGCGGTGCGGTTCGCGGAGTTCGGCGGCCCCGAGGTGCTGCGGGTCGCTGACGTGCCGGTGCCCGAGCCCGGCCCCGGGCAGGTGCGCGTGGCGGTGCGGTTCGCGGGCGTGAACCCGGTGGACTGGAAGATCCGGTCCGGCCTGTTCGGCGGTTCGCTGTCGCGGCCCCGGGGCCTCGGTCAGGAGCTGGCCGGGGTGGTCGACGCCGTCGGCCCGGACGCCGCGTTGTCGGTGGGCGACGAGGTGTTCGGCTGGGCGATCGGTGGTTCGTACGCCGAGTACGCACTGGCTTCGGCTGTGTTCCCGAAGCCGCCGGGCATGTCGTGGCAGGACGCGGCGGCTTTGCCGGTCGCGGGCGAGGCTGCGCTGCGCGGGTTGCGGGAGCTGGCTGTGCGACCGGGCGAGGTGCTGCTGATCACCGGAGCCAGCGGTGCGGTCGGTTCGCTGGCCACACAACTGGCCGTGCGGCGCGGGATCCGCGTGGTCGGCACCGCGGGTGATCCGTCCTTTGTGGAGTCCCTCGGTGCGACTGGAGTACGGTACGGTCCCGGCCTGGTCGAGCGGGTGCGGACGCTGGTGTCCACTGTGGACGCGGTGTTCGACGCGGCGGGCCACGGCATGCTGCCGGACGCACTGGAACTGCGCGGCTCGGCCGACCGCGTCCTGACGATCGCCGACCCGGAAGCCGAGTCCCTCGGCGTCCCGTTCTCCGGCGGCACCCCCGACACGACGACGCCGGAGGTGCTGCGCGAGCTGGCCGAGGCGTACACGGCGGGCAACCTACGGATCCAGCACGCGGCAACCTTCCCGCTGGAAGAGGCTGCGGAGGCCCACCGCCTGAGCCAGACGGGCCACGCGCGGGGAAAGATCACGCTCGCGGTGAGCTGAACCCGAGCTGACAGGGCCGAGCTGACAGGGGCGGGCCCTGGCGGGCAGCTGCATCGGGTGTGTTGGCCCGGGCCGTCCCGCGCCAGGTGCTCCCGCCGACTGCGGGGGCCCGGTCGCCGGTGCCGGTCGGCGTCGCGCGGCTACTCGCGGCGTGTGTTGGGCCGGGGCGTCGCGTCCGTTTGGCTGGGAGGTGTTCCAGTCGGTTGCGGGGGCCGGGTCGCCGGTGGTGGGCGGCGTCGCGCGGCTACTTCGGGTGCGGTGGCACGGGTCGTCTGGCCCGTTCGGTTGTCAGGTGTTCCCATCGGCTGCGGGGCTGAGCCGCGGGCGGTGGGCGGCTGCTCCAGGTGCATTGGCCCGGGTCGTCCCGCGCCAGTTGCTCCGGTCGGCTGCGGTGGCCCGCGGCGCGCGCTGAGCGCACGCGATCGAGCCGCTGCTCAGGGAGTGCATTGCCGGACGAACTGCCCCGGCCCATTGACGCGTCAGCTGCTTCCGACGGACACCTGCTCGTGGCAAGCGCGTTAACCTGCCCAAGTGAGCACCGAGTTGACTCTGCTGTCGCGGGTGGCCTTCCGCGGGCAAGGAGGTCACCGGGCCCCGCCTGCGCGATCTGCTCGCCCTGCTGGCCGCCGACCTGCGAGGCGGGTGCGGGACGGCACGCCTCGTTGAAGGGCTGTGGCCCGACGACAAGCCCGAGAACCCCACCAAGGCGTTGCAGATTCTCGTGTCCCGGGCGCGCGCCCTGCTCGGTGCCGACGTGATCGCCCGCACGGCCACCGGCTACCGCCTCACCCTGCCCGACGAGCAGGTCGACGTGGCCGCGCTCCACCGGCACCTCGAAGCCGCGCGGAAGCACGCCGCCGCCCACGAGCACGCCGCCGCACTCGCCGAGGCCGAAGCCGGTCTCGCCCTGGAACACGACGCCTGCTCGCAAACCCACGGCGATGATCCGGATCCCGCGGGTCCACCTGCCACCAGCGCTGGCCACGGGCATCGCGCCACCTCCGCCACCCCGCTGAGCGAGGCGGCCAACAGCAGCACCGTCGCCAGCCCGCTGGCCTCACCGAGAATCCCCGCCGCCAGCAGCTCCGACGTCAACCCACCCGCCACCGGGGCAAACCACTCCGCCGCCAACCCGCTGGGCTCGCCGCGAACCTCCGCCACCGCCCGCACCGGGCCCTCCGCCGCCAGCCCGCTCGCCACGCCGCGGCCCCCCGCCGCCAGCCCACCCGGCACCGGCCCGGCCGCCAGCCCTCCCGCGGCGCCGCGAACCCCCGCCGCCAGCCCACCCGGCACCGGCCCGGCCGCCGCCAGCCCACCCACCACCTCCACCCCCCTCGCCGAACTGCGCGCCGCCAGCGCCGTCACCTTCCGCGAACTCCACCGCCTCCGCGCCCTGTCCCTGGCCCGCCTCAACCGGCACGCCGAGGCCCTCCCGGCCCTGCTCGCCGCCGCCGGTGGGCACGACGAGGAGCTCCTGCTGGAGCTGCTCCGCTGCGAAGCCGCTACGGCCGGGGCCTCCGCCGCCCTCGCCCGGTACGAGGCCTACCGCCGAACCCTCCGCGACGAGCTCGGCACCGACCCCGGCCCCGCCCTCCAGGCACTCCACCGCGACCTCCTCCAACCCCCGGTGCGCCACGGCGTCCAGCACGAACCCAACCCACTCCTCGGCCGCGACGACGACCTCGCCGCCGTCGTGAGCCTCCTTCGCACGGCTCGCGTCGTCTCGATCGTCGGGCCCGGCGGGTTGGGCAAGACGCGTCTCGCGCACGCTGTGGCCCGAGAGGCTGATCAGCGCGTCGTCCACTTCGTCGGTCTCGCGGGTGTGACGCGTGAGGAGGACATCGCCACCGAAGTCGCCTCCGCGCTCGGGGTCGTCGAAGCCCGGCGCCCTGGTGCGAACGTCGTCGCCGGGATCGCGCAGGCGCTCGGGTCCGCACTGCTGGTGCTCGACAACTGCGAGCACCTCGTCGGCGGCGTCGCCGATCTCGTGCACGCGCTCGTGTCCCTGACCCGCGACGCACGCGTCCTCACGACCAGCCGCGCGCCGCTGGGCCTGTCGTCCGAGTCGGTGTACCTGCTGCCCGAACTCGACCTGTCCACGTCCATCGAGCTGTTCACCCAGCGCGCGCGAGCCGCCCGCCCCAGCGCCGAGCTGCCCGCCGACACCGTGGCCGAGCTGTGCCGCCACCTCGACGGGCTGCCGCTGGCCGTCGAACTGGCCGCCGCCCGCGTGCGCGTCATGTCCGTCGCCGACCTCGCACACCGCCTCGGCGACCGGTTTTCCACGCTGCGCGGCACTTCCCGCGACGCACCGGCACGGCATCGCGCACTGCACGCCGTCGTCGAGTGGAGCTGGCAGCTCCTCGCCCCGGAGGCGCAGCAGGCGTTGTGCACGCTCTCGGTGTTCCCCAGCGGTTTCACCGCCGAAGCCGCGCAACGCCTCGGCGCCGCGGACGCGCTGGAGGAACTCGTCGACCAGTCGTTGCTGAAGGTGACCGACACCCCGTCGGGCACCCGCTTCCGCATGCTGGAGACCGTCCGCGAATTCGGTGCGGCGAAACGGACGGACACCCGCGTCATCGAGGATTTCTGCGCCTGGGCACGGGAATACGCCCTCGAACACTACGAGGGGCCCTTCGGCGCCGACCCCGCGTACGCGATGAGCCGGCTGCGCACCGAACAGGACAACCTCGTCCAGGCCCTCCGCTACGCCATCGAACGTCAGGACGGCCCGACGGCCGCCGCGATCGTGGCCGGATTGGCGGCGTTCTGGACCTTCACCTCAACCTACGGACGCATGGCGGTGTTGATCGAGGGCGCGGGCCGGCTGCTGTCCCACTACCGCCCGGACCCCGAGTTCGTCGAGGTCACCCGCGCTGCGGCCGCGGTGTGCACCGCGTACGCCTTCGCCGTGCAGTTCCCCCGCGCCACGCGCACGCTGTACGTCCTGCGCCGCCTGCCGCCCGCGCCGCCGGACACGCTCATCCGCGCGCTGGCGGTGCTCGTCGCGGCCGTGCCCGAACTCGATATGTCCACTTTAGACGAATACTGCGCGAGCCCGTGGCCGTGGTTGTCCGGGGGTGCCAGCGCCGTCGCCAGTTACGTGCGTGAGGGCGACGGCGACATCGACGGCGCGCGGCGTGACGCGGAACGGATGCTGGCGGTGTTCGAGCGGGAGGGGCAGCCGTGCATGCGCATACTCGCGTTGTCCCGGTTCGGCGAACTGCACCTCCACCTCGGCAACGGCGAGCAAGCGCGCCAGTACCTCGGCAAGGCGTGGCGGCTGCAGGAGGAACTCGGCGTCTGGACCGACGAAATCGGGCTTCGCTGGGCGCTGGCACTGGCGTCGCTGCAGGTCGGGGAGGTCGAGGCAGCCGAACGCTGGGCCGAGGACGCCAGGACGGGTGCGGACGACGACCGGTTCACCTACCGCTCGTTCGACCTGGGTGTCCAAGCGGAACTGCTGCTGTGCCACGGCGAGGTGGAAGACGGGCTGCGGGCGTGGCGGCACGCGGTCGAACTGCTGGACGACGTCCGGCCGCCCGGGGCGAACGGCGAGCCCGCCCTGGAACCGTGGACGCTGGAGGTCAAGAGCGTCGCGGTGGTCGCGCACGCCCGCCACGGACGGCTGGACCTGGTCCGGCACCTGCTCCCCCGGACTGCGGAAAGCGGTTTCCGCCCTGCTCACCGCCACCGCGCAACCCACCTACCTCACCGGACTTCCGTTGTGCGGCGCGCTGTTGCTCGCGCTCGGCATGGCCGAGCCGGACCGCGACGGCGCGCGGCTGATCGCGCTCGCCGAGCAGTGCCGGTACCTGCGCCAGTTCCAGCCGACGATGGACCCGGCGCGGATTCGCGATGTGGTGCCACAGGCGGCGTACTCCGAGGCTGTCTCGGAGTACGCCGGCCTGAGCGCGGAGGAGCTGCGGGCGGCGGTGCTGGCCGCGGTGTCCTAACGGGACGGTGTGCGGTTGAAGAGCTTGCGCGCCCACAGGTAGCTCAGCAACGCGATGCCCGCGCACCACGCGAGCGTGATGGCGACGCTGCCGCCGGCCCGGCTGCCCATCAGCAGCGCCCGCACGGATTCGATGAACGGCGTGAACGGCTGGTGTTCGGCGAACACCCGCAGCCACGTGGGCATGGAGTCGGTCGGGACGAACCCGCTGCCGAGGAACGGCAACAGGATCAGCGGCATCGGCAGGTTGCTCGCGGCCTCGACGGTCTTGCTCACCAGGCCCAGCGCGACGCACGACCACGTGAGCGCGAACGTGATCGCCGCGAGCACGCCGATCGCGGCGAGCCAGCCGCCGATCCCCGCCGCGGGCCGGAAACCGACGAGCAGGGCGACCGAGACGACGATCGTGAGGCTCAGCAGCGTCTGCAGCACGGCGCCCACGACGTGCCCGGTCAGCACCGACACGCGGGCGATCGCCATGGTGCGGAAGCGGGCGATGATTCCCTCGGTCATGTCCATCGCCACGGAGATGGCCGTGCCCTGGGCGACCGCCGCGACGGTCATCAGGAGGATGCCGGGCGCGACGTAGTTCGCGTACGCGGTGCGGCCGCCCGCGCCGGCCAGCCCGTTGCCGAGCGTGCCGCCGAAGACGTAGACGAACAGCAGCAGGAAGATGACGGGCAACCCGGCGAGCATCAGCGAAACGCTGGGGTAGCGCACCATGTGCCTGAGGTTGCGCCGGACCATCGTCGCGGAGTCGGTCAGTGCGTGGGTCATGACGTGGCCACCTTCGGTTTTCCGGTGAGAGCGAGGAAAACGTCGTCGAGGTCGGGGGTGTGCACCGAGAACTCGGTGACCTCGACCGCGGCGGCGTCGAGCTGGTCGAGCACGAAGCGCAGGGACTTGACGTCACCGTCGTTGGGCACCTGGAGGGTCAGCGCGTCGGGATCCGGGGTGCCGCCGAGCGCGCGGGCGGCGCGGTCGAGTGCGTCCGCGTCGGGCAGGCGGAGGCTGACGTGCCCGCCCGGCACGAGCCGTTTCAGTTCCGCCGCCGTGCCCTCGGCGACGAGCTTTCCCTGGTCCAGCACCGCGATCCGGTCGGCGAGCTGGTCGGCCTCCTCGAGGTACTGCGTGGTGAGGAAGACGGTCACGCCGTCTGCGACGAGTTCGCGGATGACCTGCCACATCGTGCGGCGGCTGCGGGGGTCGAGGCCCGTCGTCGGCTCGTCGAGGAAGAGGAGGCGTGGCGTGCCGACCAGGCTCATCGCGAGATCGAGGCGGCGTCGCATGCCGCCGGAGTAGGTCGCCGCGGGTTTGCGGGCGGCGTCGGTGAGGTCGAACTGGTCGAGCAGTTCGGCGACGCGGCGGCGTCGGTCGCGGCGGCCGAGGTGGTGCAGATCGGCCATGAGCAGCAGGTTCTCCTCGCCGGTGAGCAGGTTGTCGACGGCGGAGAACTGCCCGGTGACGCCGATGGCGGCGCGCACCGCGTCCGGTTCGGTGACGCGGTCGTGCCCCGCGACGCGGACCTGCCCGCCGTCGCCGGGGATGAGCGTCGTGAGGATCTGCACGGTCGTCGTCTTGCCCGCGCCGTTGGGTCCGAGCAGCGCGAAGATCGTCCCCCGCTCGACCCGCAGGTCGATGCCGTCGAGCACGACGTGATCCCCGAACGCCTTCCGGAGCCCGACCGCCGAGATGGCTGGTTCGTTGCCTGTGGATGACATGCTCCCACCGTGCCGGGCACCGCCTTCAGGACGGTTTCAGCGCGGTTTCAGCAGGTCGCTCTGTCGCGCGGCGCAGCGGTGCTCAAAAGTGCGGGCACCGGGCCGGTATCGCGGTCCGGGTGAGGGAAGTTCCCCTGATCGCCGGTCCGCCTGTGGCTTTCCGGCCGTCCGGCGCGGGGTGGCGGCAGACTCGGCGCGGCCCCGGGCGTCGCGGCGTGCCCGTGGCACGACGGACGCCTCGACCCGGTGGGGGTGAAGATGCGCGCAGCGCTGGACACCGAGTGGTGCGGGCCGCACGTGCTCATCCGGGAGGGTGGTCGCGGGGAGCGCGAACTGCTGTCCAGCGTGCCGGGGATGCCGGGGAACCTGCTGGTCGTGGCGTCGCCGACGGTGGAACGGTCCGCGCTCGTCGACGCGGTGCTCGCGTTGCCGGGCTCGATGGGTGAGCACGCACGCGGCATCCAGGCGGTCTGGCTCGCGGCCGATCTGCCGGACGACGTCGTGCAGCAGCTTTCGGGGCGGCTGAACGCGGACGTGCTCGTGCCGCGGGGGACGCCGGTGCCGGTCGGTGGCGCCGGGGTGTACGTCTTCGACGGCGGCTGGTACCGGTTCCGGGCGTCGAGTCCGCCCTGGCGGTTCGGGGCTCGTTTTCCCGTGCCCGCCTGGGAAGCGGCGTTGCCGAGCGAGCCGATGGAGGTCGGCGGCGCGGTGGCCGAACCCGTCCCGGCGGGCCTCGCCATCCGCGGCGCGGACGACCCGCCCGCGAAGCCGGGGGACCTCGCGTACTCGGTCGTCGTGGATCCGAGGTTTCCCAAGGTGTTCCTCAGTGCGGAGAAGCCGGGCGCGGTGGCGGCGGTGCTGGACCGGTTGCCGCCCGGCGCGCACAGCAGGCTGGTGCTCGTGCCCGGTACGGCGGACGTCGTGCGGCACGACTGGCTGGCCGAGCTGGCGGTGCGGCTGGGACGGCCGGTGGTCGTGAGCACGGGCGTGCAGCTGGGCGCGGAACCCGTCGTGGTGGACGACGGGGGCAGGCCGCTGTTCCGTCCTTTCGCGACGGTGCTGCGGCAGCCGGCGGGGGCGGGGGACCAGGAGGTGCTGGACGTCGCCGGGGCGCCGGCCGGGTGGGTGCGGTGTGGTCCGCGGAGCTACCGGCCGCTGGAGCCGGGGATCGCGGAGGTGGTGGCGGATGTCGTGCCGTCGGGCCTGGTGCTGCGCCCGCGGACGGCGCCACCCGCGCGGGGCGTCGCGCCCTTCGACCCGGCGGGCTGGACCCTGCGCATCGACGGCCCGGACCCGGAACCCCTCCTGGCGGCGGCCAAGCAGCTGATCGCCGGGCTTGACGAGGACCGGAAGGCCACCCTGCGGATCCGGCCCTCCGGCGGTGAGCCGTTGGAGGGGGAGGTGCGGTCGGGTTCGGCTGCGGGGGTCGCGGAGCGGGGTCGCCGGGAGGCTGGGGCCGAGTCTCGGCTTGCTGCGGAAGCGGCGGAGTTCGAGCACCACCCGATGTCGGAGCGCATCCCTGCCGGGGAAGCGCCGGAGACCGAGGATCGCTCGAAGCAGGAATCCAGCGCTGGGGAAGCGGCGGTGGACCCTGCCCGAGATCCCGAACCTCGCCCTGCGGGGGAGGTGTCGGAGGCTCAGTCCCGGCCGAAGGCCGAGTTCCCCCGCGAGCCGGACCCGCGCGCCGCAGGGGAGGTGTCGGAGGCTCGGCCCCGCGCGAAGGCGGAACTCCACCGGGGGTCGGAATCCCGCCCGGCCGGGGAAGCACCGGAAGCCCAGCCTCGCTCGAAGCCCGCAGTCCGCAGGGAGCCGGAGTCCCGCCCGAAGCCGGAAGCCGGTTCCGCAGGGGAAGCGCGGGAGTCGCAGCCTCACCCGGAGCCGGAACTCCACCGGCAGTGGGAGTCCCACCCGGAACCGGTGCTTCGCGCAGCCGCGGAAGTGGCGGAGGCCCAGTCCCGTCCGAAGCCGGAGCTTCGCTCCGCCGCGGAGGCGCCGGAGTCGCAGCCTCACCCGGAGCCGGAACTCCACCGGCAGCGGGAGTCCCACCCGGAACTGGAGCTTCGCGCAGCCGCGGAGGCGGTGGAGGCCCAGCCCCGTCCGAAGCCGGAACCCCGCTCCGCCGCGGAGGCGCCGGATCCCGACCGGGAGCCGGAACCCCGGCCCACCGGGCCCCGCAAACCCGCCGCGCCGCCGGTCGTCACGGTTTCCGGGCCTCCCGTGCCCACCGTCTCCGGCGGGGTGAAGCGTGCGGAGCCCGAGATCCCCGCCGCCCGCAGACCCGAATCCCACCAACCGGAACCACCAGCCACGCCCGCCGTACCCGCAGCGCAGCCCAACGCAACCGCGCCCGCTGCATCGGACGACGCCGCACCGTCCACAGCACCCGCGGCCGCCACCCCACCTGCCGCGCCCACCACACCCTCCGCCCTCGCCATCCCCGACCGGGCCAGCACCGCGGCCGAGCAGGCCCGCTTCGCAGCCGCCGCAGGTGAGGCCTTCACCGAGGCCCTCGCCACCGTCAACGCCGCCCTCGCCACCTGGCCCGCCCTCCGCCAGACCGACGCCAAGGCCGACTACGTCGCCGTCTGCCTGTACCTCCACAGCGCCACGAAGGTCAACGACGCCATCCGCGCCAACCGGGCACCGGTCCTCGACGCGCACCTGCCGTGCCTCGTTTCCGGTCTGCGCCGCCTGCCCACCCACCGCCGCCCGGTGCTCCGGCAGGCCAAGGGTCGCGTCGCCGCCGAGGGTGAGTTCCTGCTCGAACCCGGCTTCCTCAACGCAACCGCCAACCTCGACGTCACCGTCCCCGGCGCCGAGTTCGACGTGTTGATCTGGCCCAGCACCGCCCGCCGCACGTCCGAACTGCTGCCCGGGCCGCTCGACGAAGTGGTGTTCCTCGCCGGCGCGCGGTTCAAGGCACTGGCCGTCCGCGAGTCCGAAGTGGACAACGCACCCCGCACTGCGGTCCTCGTCCGCGAGCTGGCTCCCGGCGAAGCGGCGGACACCGGGCTCGACGAGCGCGACCTCGCCGCCCTCGCCCGCCTCGACGCCGCACTCGCCCGGCGCAGGCAGGCCACGCTCCGCACCGTCGACGACCCCGCGGCCGCCGAGCGCCTCACCGCCCCGACCGGCGACTGGGGTGCGCCGCAACCGGCCGTCGCGGTGGCGCCATGAGGTGGCTGCCCGCAAGGGGCCGTCCCGACTGGGGGCTGGGGCACACCGCAGCCGACCGCTCCGACCGGGGACTGGAGTTGACCGCAACCGACCGCTCCGAGCGGCGCCCGGGGCAGACCGCGACTGGCCGTCTCGACCGGCATCCAGGCCACACCGCAAATGGGGGCCCCGCCCGGCACGTGGGGCAGACCGCAACCGACCCCTCCGGGCGGCGCTTGGGGCAGACCGCGACTGGCCGCCTCGACGGGCATCCAGGCCACATCGCGATTGGCCATCGCGACCGGGGGCTGAGGCATACCGCAGCCGACCGTCTCGACTGGGGCACGGGGAGCGCCGCAACTGGTCGCCGCAATCGGCGCTTGGGGCGCGCTGCAGCCGACCGCGCCGACTGGCGCCTGCGGCACATCGCAAGCGGAGGCCCGCAGCGGAACCCGCGGCACACCGCAACCGACGACCCCGCCCTGCACCCAGCGCACATCGCGACCGGCCGCCCGCAGCGAAACCCGGGGCACACCGGGACCAACGACCCCACCCCCCACCCGCGACACACCCCACCCCGCCGCCCCGGCAGCGCCATGCGCCGCCTGCCCGCGGCGCTGCTCGCCGCCGCCCTCACCCTCGGCCCCACCCTGCCCGCGCACGCCGCCACGCCACTGCCCCCGGGCGGCGGCTGCCTCCCCGCACCCCAGGGCACCGCCCCCGACATCCCCTGGCCACAGCGGCAACTCGCGCCGCAGCGGGTTTGGGACCTCACCAAGGGCCAGGGCATCACCGTCGCCGTCGTGGACACCGGCGTCGACGCCCACACGCCGCAGTTGGCGGGTCGCGTCCTCCCCGGTGCGGACGTCGCGGGCAGCGGTACGGCGGACGACGACTGCTACGGCCACGGCACGTTCGTCGCCGGGATCATCGCCGCCGCGCCCGCCCCCGGCACGGGATTCACCGGCGTGGCACCGGAAGCGACGATCCTCCCCATCCGCGTCACCTCGCCCGCCGACAGCACCCTGACCTCCACCGCGCTCGCCAACGGCATCCGGCGCGCGGTGGACGCCGGCGCCCGCGTGATCAACGTGTCCGCCAGCACCAGCGTGCCCGACGCCGGTCTCGCCGCGGCCGTGCAGTACGCCGAGGCGCACGACGTCGTCGTGGTCGCGTCCGCCGCGAACGGGGCGCAGGAGGGCGACCCCGTCACATACCCGGCGTCGTACCCCACGGTCCTCGCGGTCGGCGCGGTGGACTCCACCGGGCAGCACGCGGATTTCTCCCAGACCGGGCCGTACCTCGCGCTCGTGGCGCCGGGTGTCGACGTGGTGAGCGTCGGGCCGCGCGGTGCCGGCCAGTGGCAGGGCAGCGGAACCAGTTACGCCGCACCGTTCGTGGCGGGCACCGCCGCGCTCGTGCGGTCCTACCACCCGCAGCTGAGCGCGGCCCAGGTGCGGCACCGGCTGGAGGTCACGGCCAACCACCCGGCGGCCGCCCTGCCCGATCCGGCGCTGGGCTGGGGAACGGTGAACCCCCAGGCCGCCGTGACCGCCGTGCTGCCGGAGGAAGGCGCCGCGGGTGCGACGGTCGTCGCCCCGCCCCCGGCCCGCGCGGCCGCCGCGCCCGTGCGTGACGAGGTCGGGCCGGTGCTGGCGATCCTCGGTGTCCTCGCGCTGGTGGTGCTGATCCCCGGCGCCGTCATGGTTTCCCGCCTGTCGGCCGCAGGACGGCGACGGGGCTGGCGCCCGGCCAGGACGGCCGAGCGCCGCCCGTGATCAGTCCGCCAGCGGGGTCTGGACCAATCGCACGTTCCGCCGTCGGTTGACGAACTGCGCCCGCCCCGGCGGCAGCGTCCGCGGTCGGAGGTTACCCAGGAAAGCGCCTTCTTCCTTGGGACAGGACAGGAGCAGCGCGGGCGTTCCCAGCTCCCACAGCCGCCGGATCACCGGGTTCATCATCGACCGGCTCGCCCCCGACGTGCTGCGCGCGATGATCAGGTGCACGCCGATGTCCGCACCCTGCGGCAGCAGCGGCAGCAACGGGTCCAGCGGCCCGCCGCCCATCCCGGACTCCGCCAGCTCGAAGTCGTCCACGATGATGTACAGCCGCCCGCCCGTCCACCAGTCGCGGCGGTGCAGGCGGCTCGGCGGGATTTCCGGCCCCGGCACGCGTTTCTTCAACGCGGCGGCGGCGTTCGTGACCGACTGGGCGAGCGCGTCGGCGCTCACGGCGTACTCGATCTGGTGCTCCTGCGGGATCGAGTCGTGCAGTTCGCGCCGGAAGTCGCCGAACATGACGCGGGCCTCGTCGGGGCCGTGGTGCGCCGCGACGCTGCGGGCGATGTGGCGCAACAGGTTCGTCTTCCCCGTCTCGGCGTCCCCGTAGACGAGCAGGTGCGGCGACGCGTCGAAGTCGTGCCACTGCACGGAAAGCGCGACGTCCTCGATGCCCAGCGGCATCCGCATCTCCGCCTCGGGCGCGGGCGCGGTCGGCGCGGGCAGCTCGGACACGGTGAGCGAGTGCGGCAGCAGCCGCACCTGCGGCGCCCTCGGCGCACCCGGCACGGCGAGCGCGTCCGCGAGGTCCATCGTCGCGTCGGCGAGATCCGCGTTGTCCTGGTGGCCGTCGATGCGGGGCAGCGCGGTCAGGAAGTGCAGCTTGTCCGTCGTGATCCCGCGCCCGGGGATGGCGGGCACGGTCGCGGCGACGCGGCTGTTGACCTCCGAGTCCACCGGATCGCCGAGCCGCAGCTCGAACCGCGTGCCCAGCACGTCCCGCAGCCACGGCCGCATCTCCGACCACCGGTTCGCCGCGATCACCAGGTGGATGCCGAAGCTCAGCCCCCGCGCGGCGAGTTCGCTGAACCGGTCCTCGATCTCCTCGAAGTCCTGCCGGATCGAGTACCAGCCGTCCACCACGAGGAACACGTCGCCGTACGGGTCCTCGTCGAGGAACCGGCCCTCGCGTCGAGCCCGGCGGTAGCTGGCCATGGAGTCGATGGTGTGCTTGGCGAACAACGCCTCGCGACGCGCCAACAGGTTCACCATCTCCAGCACGGTGCGCGTCACGCGGTCGCGGTCGAGGCGGTTCGCCACGCTGCCGACGTGCGGAAGCTTCGACAACGCCGTGAGGGTGCCGCCGAAGTCCAGGCAGTAGAACTGCACCTCGGCGGCGGTGTGGGTGAGCGCCAGCGAGCTGATCAGCGTACGCAGCAACGTGCTCTTGCCGCTCTGCGGACCACCGACGACGGCCACGTTCCCCTTGCTGCCCGCAAGATCCGCAGTCAACAGCTCACGCCGCTGCTGCGCGGGCAGATCGACCAGTCCAACCGGGACGGACAAAGTGGACGTCTGCAGCTCACCCGCCGGACGCGGGCCCAGCTCCGGATCGTCGACCAACGGCGGCAACAGCTGGTCCAGCGTTGGCGCCTGCTTCAACGGCGGCAGCCACACCTGGTGCGCGCGCGGACCGACGCCCCGCAGGCGCTCGATCAGCACGTCCAGCATCGCCTCGGTTTCCTCCTGCTCCGCCACGGGTTCCGGCTCGGGCTCCGGTTGCGCGGGCAGGGGCACGTAGTCGGTGCCGAACGCGACCACGTGCTGGTCCACCGATTCCCGGTGCTGCACCCGCCGCTTGCTGCGGTACGGCCCGGACGAGTACGCGCCCTTGAACCGGATCAGCGTCTGCGTGTCGGGGCGCAGGTAGCCGTTCCCGGGGCTGTTGGGCAGTTCGTACGCGTCCGGAACCCCGATCACGCTGCGGCTTTCCATCGCGGAGAACGTGCGCAGCCCGATCCGGTACGACAGATGGGTTTCCACCTTGTGGATGCGCCCCTCGTCGAGCCGCTGCGACGCGAGCAGCAGGTGCACGCCGAGGCTCCGGCCCAGCCGCCCGATCATCGCGAACACGTCGATGAACTCCGGTTTGCTGGACAACATCTCGCTGAACTCGTCGATCACGATGAACAACGCCGGCATCGGCTCCAGCTGCGCGCCCTGCGCCCGCGCGGCCTCGTAGTCGCGACGGGACGCGTAGTTCCCCGCCGCGCGCAGGTGTTCCTGGCGCCGGTTCAGCTCGCCGGTGAGCGCGTCCTGCATGCGGTCCACCAGCTCCAGCTCCTCGGCGAGGTTGGTGATCACCGCCGAGGTGTGCGGCAGCTGGTCGAACCCGAGGAAGGCGGCGCCACCCTTGAAGTCGACGAGGATGAAGTTCAGGTCCTCCGACGAGTGCGTGGTCGCCATCGCCAGCACGAGCGTGCGCAACAGCTCGCTCTTGCCGGAACCCGTTGCGCCGATGCACATCCCGTGCGGCCCCATGCCGTCCTCGGCGGCCTCCTTGATGTCCAGCTCCAGCGGTTTACCGCTCGCGCTGATGCCGATCGGCACCCGCAGCCGCCGTTTGCTGTTCATCCGCTCGCGCCGGTACTTCACCGGGTCGAACGTGCGCAGGTCACCGAGCCCGAGCAGGCCGGCGAGGTCGTAGTCCACGGCCAGCGGTTCCTCGGCCTCGGCCGCCTCGCCGATGCGGAAGCGCGCCATCGTCCTCGCGAGCGCGGCCGCGGCGGTGGTGCTGAGGCTGTCCGGGCGGCACAGCGGACGGCTGTGGGGCTTGCCGAGGCGGTCGAACGACACCGTGCTCACCTGCTCGGCGTCCACCTCCAGGAACAGCGCCCCGGGGCGGGACTGCCACGGCAGGCAGCCGGAGACGTCGAGCACGACCGCGTTGCGGTAGCCCTCGTCGGCGGCGCGGTGGTCGTCGGCGACGGCGATGCCGTCCAGCAACAGCACGACGAACGGCTCGGATGCGGTGACCGGGCTGCCCGCCTCGAACCGCGGCCGGGAGGTGAAGGCGCGCCCACCGAGCATCGACTCCGCCTCGGCGACGCTCCCCGCGACCAGCCGCCGCGGGCCCGCCGCGTCCCGGTTCTCCGGATCCTGGTTGTGCGGCAACCACTTCAGCCAGTCCCAGCGGTCACGCCGGTCCTCGCTCGCGCACACGACGATCCGCACGTCGCCCGGCGCGTGTGCGGTGGCGAGCTGCCCGAGCACCGCCCGCACCAGACCGAGCACGGCGTCGTCGTCCCCGTTGAACTGGATCTGCGCGAAACCCCGCAGGTAGACCGCGATCGGCGAGTTCGGCAGCGTCGAGTACGCGCGCAGGAACCGGCGCAAGGCGTGTGCCGACAACGGTTCCAGGTCCTCGACGGGTTTGGTGTCCGGCGGCACGAGCCGCAGGGCGGAGCGCTGCGTGCCGAGACCGATGCGGACCTCGCCGAAGTCGTCGTGGGTGGGCCGCCGCTCCCACAGCCGGTAACCGAGCGCGAGCGACCACAGCGACCGCGGGTCCGGGTGGATCCAGCGCGCCGCCTGTTGTTGCTGGGTCAGGGAACGCCGCACCCGGCCGCGCAGCTGTGCCAGGTACCGCAGGTAGTCACGCCGGTGCCCGTGCAGCTTCTGCTTGTGGGTCACGGAACTGCGCAGCAGCTGCACGACGAGCATGCCGATCACGGAGAGCACCATGAGCCCGCCGCCGATGTAGGCGAGCACGCCCGAGCCGGGGCGCACGAACATCAGCACCATCGCCAGCGAGCCCAGCCCCATCGGCGCGTACATCAGCACCGAGCTGATCCCGCCGCCGATGTCCTCGGGGACGACGGGCGGCTCCTGGATCACGACCTCGTCGGCGGGCGCAGGCGGCTTCGGGCGCCGGGCGCGCCGGGTGAACAGCACCGTGCTCACGCGCTCTCCCTTGGTGAGTGGACTTCCCCTGATCCCGGTCACCACGCCCGCCGGACCCCGGATGAAGGGGACCGCGTGGCTAGCTTCCGGACGGGTCGCGGTCTCAAGCCCTGGCAGGAAGGACCACTGACGCCGGATGTCCGTATCGAAGGAGTTGCCCACCACCGGAGAACGTCCACAGCATCGCACAACCGCGTCGGGAAGGCTACGGTTCGTCCTCGGCGGCCGCGCGATCGACGTGGCGCTCCCGGTCGAGGTACCGCTGGCCGAACTGCTGCCCGCGGTACTGCCGCAGTTCGGCGCCGAATGGGTGGAACAGGGCGCCGACCACGAAGGCTGGGTCGTGCAACGGCTCGGCGAAGCCCCGCTCGACGAGGACCGCACCCCGGCCGAGCTCGGGCTGCTCGACGGTGAGACCGTCTACTTGCGACCGAGGGCCGACCAGCTGGCGCCGATCGACTACGACGACCTGGTCGACGGCGTGGGCGAGCAGGTCAGGGAGCACCCCGGCGCGTGGACGCCCGCGCGCACGCGCGTGATGCTGCGCATCGGGGCGGCGGTGTTGCTGCTGCTCGGGATCCCGCTACTGGCGGGGGCGGGCGCGGACGCGCTGACCGCGTCGCTCGGCGGGTTCGTGACGTTCGCGCTGCTCGCGGGCAGTGCGCTGGTGGCGAGGGGCGCGGCGGAACCGGTCGTCGCGACGATCCTCGCCGGAGTCGCAGCCTGTTACGGCGCGCTGTCCGGCGTGCTGCTGGTGTTCATGATGGACCCCGTCGCGACCGGCATGATGGCGTTGACGTGCGGTGCCGCGGGTGCGTTGCTGGCACTGGTACTGGGCCTGCTCGCGGTCGCCGACTCGGCGGCGTTGTTCGCGGCCGGGATCACCACGACCGCGGCACTGGTCGTGCCGGGACTGGTCGGCTCGGTCAGCCCCGCGTCTCCGCAGCAGGCCGCCGCGATCGGCCTCGTCGTCACGCTGCTGGCCGGGATCTTCGTACCCGCCACGGCGTTCCGGCTGTCCGGGCTGACGCTGCCGATGCTGCCGACGAGCGCGGCCGAACTCACTGAGGACATCGATCCCGTGCCGTACCAGGTCGTCATCGACCGCGGCGCCGCGACGGTGGGCTACTCGCGGGCGCTGCACGTCGGTCTGGGGCTCGCGCAGACCCTGTTGCTGCCGATGCTGGTCGTCGACGGTGACGGCTGGTTGATGGCGTTGTCCCTGGTGATCGCGTTCCTGCTGTTCCTGCGGTCCCGGCACCCGGACGGGATCGTGCAGCGGTGGGCGGTCCTGGTCCCCGCTGGCGTGACCGTGGTCGCGAACCTGCTGCGTCTCGCTGTCGGGCAGGACCTGCTTGAACGGCTGCTCGCGCTGTGGTTCTCCGCTGTGGTCGTCGGCGTGCTGCTCCTCGTGCTGGGCAACTACCTGCCGGGGCGGCGGTTGCGGCCGTACTGGGGCCGCGCGGTGGACATCCTGGAGTCGGTGACGGCGGTGGCGGTGCTGCCGGTGTTGTTGCAGGTGCTGCACGTCTACGCCTTCGTGCGGGGATTGAGCGGCTGATGCAGTCGCGCAAGGACCAGGTACAGGCCTACTTCTTCGTGGTGGGCCGGCTCGTGGCGGCCGTGACGCACGGCAGCCCGGACCGGCTGGAGAGCCCGAACCGCAGGCTCAACACCGGTGTCGTGATGGGGTTCCTGCTCGCGGCGTTGCTGGTCGCGGTGTTCGGCATCTACGGGTTGTTCGTGCCCGGCGGCGACACGTCCTGGCGGCAGGCCGGCACCATCGTGATGGACAAGAGCACCGGCGCGCGGTACGTCTACCTCGACGGACAGCTGCGCCCGGTGCTCAACTACGCCTCGGCCCGGCTCGTGGCCGCCAATTCCGGCGGCGCGGTCGTGTCGGTCTCGCGCAACTCGCTGGCCGGAACACCGGTGGGGCAACCGATCGGCATCGCGGGCGCGCCCGATTCGGTGCCGACGGCGGGAAATCTCACCAGCGGAGCGTGGACGGTCTGCGTCCAGCAACCACTCACGCCCAGCGGCACCCCCGTCGTGACCGTCCTGCTGGCGCAGCGGGAAAGCGCACCGCTCGGGACCGGGCAAGCACTGCTCGTGTCCACACCAGACGGTGCGACGTGGCTGCTGTGGCAGGGAAGGCGGCACCGCGTGCCGGAGCGGTGGGCGCTGGACGCGCTCGGCTACGGCGGGGTGCCCGCGACGCCGGTGACGACCAGCTGGCTCAACCCGATCCCGGCCGGACCGGACCTCGCGGTCCCCCAGCTCGGCCGGGTGGGCCAGCCAGGGCCGGTCGTCGACGGGCGGCCGAGCGTGATCGGCCAGGTGTACGAGGTGCGCAACCCGGCGATCGACGCCGACCAGCTGTACCTGGTCCGCGGCGACGGGTTCGTGCCGCTGAGCCGGACCGCGGCGGCCCTCGTCCTCGCCGCACCCGTGACCAGGCAGGCGTACCACGACGGGCCGGTGGCGCCGATCCAGGTCGGCCCGGGTGCGCTGACCGGCGTGCCCGCGACGGGAACCATCGGCGACGGACTGCCACCGGTGCCGCCGGAGTTGCTGACCCCGCCGAACGGAACGGTGCCCTGCCTCCGGTACGACCCGAAGGCGAACGCCACCACCGTCGAGCTGCTCGCACAGTCGCAAGTGGACTCCGATGCGATGCCGGTCGCCCGGCACGTCGCGGGCACGATGGCGGACCGCGTGGTGATTCCGGGCGGAACCGGTGTGCTGGCAAGGGAACTGCCTGCTCCCGGCGCGACGCCGGGAGCGGCGTACCTGCTGACGGACACGGGCGTGCGGTTCCCGGTCGCGGACGCGAACGCCATGGCGGCGTTGGGGTACAGCGATTCCGACGTGGTTCGGCTGCCCGCGGAGCTGCTCGCGCTGCTGCCCACGGGCCCGGTGCTGAGCATGCAGGCCGCGTTGCAGAACCAGGGACCGGCTTCCTGAGGGGATTTCCTCAGGTCCGCGTTCCGGCGGGAATTTCCCGTCGCCGCGCGGACCGTCCGCAATAACTTGGTCCACGTAGGGCACGACGCGAATTTCCGGGAGGTAAAGACCGGTGTCACACAGCAACACTGCATTCGACAAGGCGCAGATCGACGCGCAGGCGCAGCGCCACGTGGACATGGCGCAGGACATCGCGCAGCAGCTGGAGAACCTGCACGTCGAGGTGCAGAACACCCTGCAGGGCAGCAGCAGCCAGATGACCAAGGCGCTCGAGCAGGTCTACACCTCCTGGAAGGAGAACGTGAAGAAGGTCGTTCTCGACAACATGAACCTGATGGCCGAGGCGATGAAGGCCGAGGCGAACAACCAGGAGATGCAGGACACCGACAACACCAGGGCGATCATGAACACCGTTTCGCCGGTGGGGTCGTTCCTCGGCGGCTGAGCCCGCTGAAAGCGCTTATCCAGACGGTACAGAAAGGACTTCATCGTGGCGGACGGCCTGATCACCTACGACTACACGGTCATCGAGAACTGCATCGGCGTCATGAAGCGCAAGGTGCAGGAGATCGAGCAGCAGACGCAGGACCTGCAGCACCAGGTGCAGACGCTGATGGGCACCTGGGAGGGCAGCACGGCCAGCACCTACAACAACACGGCCAACGACCTGCGGGCCGAACTCGAGCGCAGCAACCAGAACCTCGACCTCACCAAGACCGCGCTGCAGAACGGCTCGGACGGGATGAAGTCGACCGACAGCCGCGGCAGCAAGAGCCTCGCGCTGTGACCGCGTGCCGGGCCGGCCACCCCGGCCCGGCACGGTTCTCCCCGTCCACCAACGCATCCGGGAGCGAGCATGTCCGACAAGACGGCTTTCAACAGCGACGCGATCAAGGAGTCGGCGAACCGGCTCGGCTCCATCATGGACGACATGTCGGCGTTCGACGAGCTGAAACCGCAGTGGCCCAACGCGGGGCACTTCGACACGGCGCAGTGGCTCGAACGGGTCGTCGACGACCGGCGCAACGGCGTGGTCGCCCACGCCGAGCGGCTCAAGATCGTGCTCAACGACCTCAAGACCAACCTCACCGCGATCGCGGAGGACTTCACCAGCACGGACGGCGACAACGCGGGGAAGATCAAGTCCCGCGTCGACACGATGGAGAGCACGATCTCCAGCGACGTCACCTCGCTGTCGCAGAACACGGAGAACGAGCAGCACAACTTCAGCGGTGGCCCGGAAAAGCCGGAGGAGAACAACTCGGACGGCGACGGGTACGACGACGTGCTCAAGCCCGCCTGATCCCCTCGGTGAGGACACTTCCCCATGGCTGACACCCCCAGCACGGCCGACCTCGCGGTCGGCTCGTACGTTTCGTCCGCGCCGATGCTCGACGTCGACCAGTACACCGACTGGAAGCAGATCGACGCGGCGACCGCGGACCTCACGCACAACGGCGCGGCGGACGGGGAGCATGCCGGGCTGTCCAGCAACAAGACCGCCGAGGCGTGGTACAAGCTGGAAGCCAGCATGAACAAGGCCACGCAGCGGCTCGGCGAGATCAACGAGGCGATCGGCAAGGAGATCAAGAGCCTCAAGGACTCGTTCCAGGGCGAAGCGGGTGACGCCTTCAACACCTACGCCACGAAGGTCCTCAACGAGAGCGAACAGCTCTGGCACACGCTGAACGACACGAAGTACGGCACCACGATCGGCAACATCGGGCACGCCATCCAGGACTTCTCGGCGAAGTGGTGGGCCGCGGTCGACGAGGCGCACCGCAAGGAGCAGGAGGTCAAGAAGGCGAACGTGGCCGCCGCGATCGTGATGATCTACGCGGCCCCGTCGCACGCGGGCGAGGCGCTGGTGTGGCTCGCGGGCGCACAACAGCGCGCGCACGACGAGTCCGAGAAGGCGTTGCTGCAGAAGCTGCGTGAGCTGCTGAAGAGCCTGTGCACGCAGTACTCCGAACGCGGGCAGGACCTCGGCGCGCTGCACATCGCGCTGTCCTCGCCGGCCGGCGGCGCCGGTTCCGGCGGCTCGAAGGGTGACGGTTCCGGCGACAGCTCCGGCGACTCGAAGGGCGACGGTTCGAAGGGCGGCGACGACGATTCTTCCGACTCGGATTCTTCGGACACGGATTCTTCGGATGGGGATTCTTCCGACTCGGACTCTGCCGGCGCGGGTTCTTCCGGCGCGGGTTCTTCCGGTCAAGATGGCTCCGCAGACGATTCTTCAGGCAAAGACTCTTCCTCGAAAGATAAATCCGACAGCGCCCGCAACAAGGCCCTCGACGACGCGAAGAACGCGGCGAACAAGGCCATCGACGATCTGAAGGGCGGCAGCGGGAACCCGGCGACGGAGTCCGGCGGCCCAGGGGAGTCCGGCGGCTCGAGCGGTGCCTCGGGTGGTTCCGGTGACGACAGCGCCCGGGGCAAGGCGCTGAACGACGCGAAGAACGCCGCGGACAAGGCCATCGACGACCTGGCGAACCAGACCGACGACCCCGATCGCAAGAAGGCGCTCGAAGACGCGAAGAACGCCGCTGACAAGGCGATCGACGGCCTCGCCGGTGGCGCCGGGGACACCGCGGGCGCGGACGGGACCGCGGGCGGCGGCGCGGGCACCGGCTCCGGCTCAGGCACGGGCTCGGGTGCGGGCGGCGACTCCGGCGATGCCGCACGTGAGAAGGCCCTGCAGGACGCGAAGAACGCGGCCGACGAGGCCATCGACGGACTGACCGGCGGCGCGGGAGATTCCGGCGTCGGCGGCACGTCCGGCTCGGGCGACACCGGTGCGGGCAGCGGCGGCGCCGGTGACACGGGCAGCGACACGGGTAGCGGTGGCACGGGCGGTGCGGGCGCGGTCCCGTCGATCCCGAACAGCTCCAACGGCGCGAGCAACGCCGACAAGGAGCGTCAGAAGGCCCTGCAGGACGCGAAGAACGCCGCCGACAAGGCGATCGACAGCCTCACCGGCGGCGGCACGTCCGGCGGTGGCGACACGTCCGGTACCGGCGGCGGGACATCCGGCACTGGCGGCGGGACGCCCGGCTCCGGGAGCGGGACGTCCGGTTCCGGCGGCGGAGGGAGCCTCCCGGCGACCGAGTCGAGCGGCGTGAGCCCGGAGGCGCAAAAGGCGTACGACGACGCGAAAAAGGCCGCTGACCAGGCGATCGACAGCCTCGGCAACCCGTCCACCGAGTCCGGCGGTCCCGGCGGCACGAGCCCCGAGGCGCAAAAGGCGCTCGAGGACGCGAAGAAGGCCGCCGATCAGGCCATCGACAGCCTCGGCAACCCGACCGACGGCACCGGCTCCGACGGCAGCGGCACCGGTTCCGGCACAGGCGACCCCGGCACCGGCGCGGGCAATGGCTCCGACCCAGGCACCGGCTCCGGCGACACCGGCCACGGCAGCGGCACCGGCGACACCGGCCACGGCGGCGGCGCGGGCTCCGGCGGCGCCACCGACGATCCCGCCCGGCAACAAGCCCTCGACGACGCCAAGAAGGCCGCCGAGCGAGCCATCGACAGCCTCACCAACCCGGCGAACGGCGGCCACCCGAGCATCGCCGACGCGAAGCACGCCGTCGACAAGGCGCTCGACAGCCTCGGCAGCCAAGCGGGCGACGACCCCACCCGCCGCCAAGCCATCGAGGACGCCAAGGCGGCAGCCGACAAGGCGCTCGACAGCCTGTCCACTTCGGACGGTCCGCAGTCGCTGGACGCGGCGAAGGACGCGGCGGACAAGGCCATCGGCTCCCTGGCCGACCCCGGCACGGCGGCCGACCAGCGCGACCACGCGTTGCAGCAGGCCAAGGAGGCCGCCGACAAGGCGATCGACTCCCTCACCGGCGGCTCCTCCGAACTCGAGGACTTCCTGTCAGGCCAGGGCAACCCGACTTCCGACGCCTTGCACCAGGCACAGGACGCCATCGACAAGGCCATCGAGGACATCCCCGGCTTCGACGGCACCGGCGCGACCGCCGACGCCCTGCACGACGCCGAGGACGCCGTCAACCAGGCCATTTCCGGGCTGCCCGGCTTCGACGGAGCGCCAGGCGGCGGCGGTGGTGTTCCGGACGTACCCGGCGGCGGTGGCGGGGTCGGTGGTGGCGGCCACCTGGGGGCGACCCTCGACACCGACGTGGCGCGACAGCAGGGCCTCACCGTGCCAGGCACCTCGAGCTTCGCCCAGGCGGCGACGCCCGCGATTCCGAGTTCCCCGCTGTCCGCGATGACGCCCGCGACGTCCGGGATGCCGATGTCCCCGATGGGCATGGGCGCCGGGATGGGCGGTCAGCAGAACCGGGAGCGGGAACCGCAGATCTGGCTGCAGGCCGACAAGGACACGTGGGAGGAGGACTCCGATTCCCCGCCACCGCCCGTGCTCGGACGGAGCTGATCGATGATCGACCCCACGACCGTCCCGATCGACGACCCCGCACTGGACCGGCTCACGTTCGACCAGCTGGTGCAGTTGCTCACCGAGGTCCAGCCCGACGTGTTCTACCGGGAGGCCGCGGCGTTCGACCGCGCCGCGGACCGGTTGCGCGAGGTGCTGGACCAGTTCCGCGCGCAGGCACGCGCCGTGCAGGAGAACTGGACGGGCACCAGCTCGGACCGGTTCGTCGAGGTGCTCGACGAGGTCTCCGGCGACGTGACGCTGCTGCTGCAGTCCATGCGGGAACCCGGCTACGGCAACCAGTTGCGCCTGGTCGGCGACGCGCTCGCGAACGCCCAGCAGCGGTTGCGCGACCTGCAGAACCACCGTGCCGCCACGCCGCCGACCCCGGAGTCGGAACAGCAGTTCACCGCCGACGCGCGGCGGATTCTGCACGACCTCGCCGTGGCGTACCGGGACCTCGGGCTTTCGCTCACGGAGCTGCCCGGTGGACAGCCGCACTCCGCCCCTCCGGAGGACGTGAACCTCCCGACGCAGACCAGTGAGGGCAACACGCTGGTGGCTTCGCCGGTGCTGCACCGGCCGCTGCCTGAACAGTTCGCAGGCGCAGGTGGGACGACGGCGTTCACCCCCGGCGGTTTCTGGCAGCGGTGGGATTCTTCCGACGGTTTTTGGTCGTCGTCGCAGGACGGGACCGGCGAGGTGCTGCAGTCCGGCGTCGTCGGTGTGCCCGAAGCGGGCGGTGGCGCGTCGACCGCTGGCGCCTCCCCGGCGGTGTTCTCACCAACGGGCGGTGGCTGGGGACTGTCGGTGGCGACAGGCGCTGTCGGCGGCCCGCGCCGCACGCCCTTGAAGGCGACCGTCACGGAGGAGGCCGTGGGCAGCACCCCGGTCCTCGGCAGGAAACAGGAACGGGAGGAGCGCCGCGAGCGCCCCACGACAGTGTCCACTTCGGACGCCCAGCGGCCCGAGACCGTGTCGGCTGAGCCCAAGTTGCGGATGTTCGCTGCGGCGACCCTGTCCGCGACCGCCGATGACGTCACGACCCTGTCGGCGACTACGACCAGCTCGTCCACCCCGACGCCGAACCCACCCTCGACGCTGTCGGCGAAGGCCTACGTTTCCGCTTCGTCCCCCACGCCGCCGCCGGCCCCCAGCGCCAGCGCGACCACCGGCGCCACGCCACCGACCCCCGGCACTACACCACCGACCCCCGGCTCCACGCTGCCGACTCCCGGAACCACGCCACAGACCCCCGGCTCCACGCTGCCGACTCCCGGCGCGACCACTGGCCCCACGCCACCGAACCCCACCCCAACCCCAGCAAGCGCTTTCTCACCAAGCACCGCGACCCAAAGCCTGGCCGCAACCCCGGGCCACACCCCCGCGGCAACGCCCGTCCACGCATCCGTGCCGTCGAGCCCCGCGGCAGCCGAAGCCGCCCGGGCCACGGCCACCCCGGTCGACCGCCCCGCGGAGGTCCGCCCGGTCGCCGCCGTCGAGGCCGCGCGGCCCGGGGCCCCGCCGGTCACCATCCGTCCCGCGTTCGCCGAGCCGCCCCCGGCGTACCCCCTCGGCGCGGCACAGCAGTTCGGCGCGACCGGCACGTCGGCGGGGGCGCACCCGATGGCCCCGCTGTCGTACCTGCCGGGGGTGAACCACCACGGCGAACGGCAGTACGACGTCGCGCTCGGCGCCGACCGCGGCGCGTGGGACTTCGACGACGGCGCACCACCCGTGCTCGGCAAGCCCGAGTGAGACAGCAAGGAGACGACGATGGCCGACTGGACAGGGCAGGGCGAGCTGGACGCCGCGATGTCGCTGCTGGAGAAGGAACAGCGCAGGCTCAAGGAGTTGAGCCGGATGTGGCAGGAGGAACGCACGACGGTCCACGCGAAGGACCGTTCGCTGTCGATGACGTTCGACGGGCGTGGCGAGCTGGTCGACATGGCGTTCAACGGGTCGAAGTACCGCACGATCGCACCGGCGGAGCTCGCGCACCTGATCGTCGAAACGCTGCGGCAGGGGCGCGCGCAGTCGGTCGAGAAGATGAGCAGGCTGATGGGCTCGGACGCGCTGCCCGGCGTCGACATCGCGGGGCTGGCTACCGGGAAGGTGGACGTGAACGAGGTGCTCGAGTCGCTGGTGGCGCCGATGCTGAACGGGGTCGCCGACGACGGGGTGCTCGGCAAACCCGCCCGCCGCACGGGGGAGACCTACGGTGGCTGAGAAGTTCTTCCTCGATCCCGCCGCGCTCGCCAGGGAAACGCAGGCGCTGCGCGGCACGGGACGGCGCCTGAGCGTGGCGGTCGAAAAGCTGAACGCGGTGCTGGACCGGCACGACGGCTGCTGGGGCAAGGACGACATCGGCGAGGCGTTCGAGAAGAACTACGCCGCGTCGGCGAGGGAAACCCGTGGCTACAACAAGGACGCGGCGGACGGGATCGTCCAGGTGAGCGACGACCTGGACAAGGATTCGGAGCTCTTCCAGAGCGTCGACGAGGACAACGCCGAGCGGATCGACCGTTCGCAGCAGTGAGATCGGGAGGGGGACAGCGATGAGCGGTGAGGACGAGACCACACAGCTCCCTGCCTCCCTGCAGAAGTTCTTCAAGGTCACGCTGGGGATGGAGTGGCCCGAGGGCAGCGAAGGCGGCCTGCGGGCGATGAGCGGCGCGTGGTCGGAATTCGCGAAGGAACTGGAAACCGCCGCCGCCGAGGTGCTGGTGTCGGCGCAGGGCATCGACCAGGCGATGGACGGTGTCACCGCGACGAAGGCGGTCGACTTCCTGCGCAAGGACCTGCACGACGCGTTGACGCAGCTGCAGGACCAGGCGCACGAGTTCGCCAAGATGGCGAAGAACGCCGCGGCGGACATCCAGAAGACGAAGATCATGCTGATCGCGATGGCCGCGATGGCGCTCGCGACGGTGATTTCGCTGCTCGCCTCGTTGTTCGGCGCGTTCCTGGTGCCGAGCGTGATCGCCGCGGCCCGTGTCGGACTGGGGGCGTTGCTGAAGGAGCTGCTGGCCAACATCGCGCGGCTGACGGCGCGGGAGATCGGGCAGGCGGCCGTCCAGCTGGCGAAGGACCTGGCGAAGTACGCGGCGCTCGGCGCCGGCACGATGGGTGGTCTGGACCTCGGGATCCAGGGGATCCAGGACTGGACCGGTGACCGTGACGGTATCGACTGGCAGTCGGTCGGCGGCAGTGCCGCGGGCGGAGCCATCGGCGGGGCGGCGTTCGGTGGCGTGCGGTCGGCCGGGCGCGGGGTCGGGAACCTGATCGGCAAGGAGACGAAGGACCACCTCGGGCCGGGGATGCGGGCGCTCGGGCACCTCGGTTACGCGGGCGCGCAGGGCGGTGCCGTGGCGGCGAGCAACCCGGCGATCAACAAGGCGCTCGGTGGTCACGGCGGTGCTTTCGACGGCATCCTCGGCGCGATGGGGCCGCACGGCGGCGGTGGTCGCGGCGGCCACTTCGGCGGCGAGCACGCGGGCGGACCGTCCGGTGGTGGCGTGCACGCGCCGGACCTGCACCCGGACTTCGGCCCCGGCGAGGGCGGTGATCGGTCGGGTGGCTTCGATGGCGGGCATGACTTCGATGGCCACGCCACCGGTGATCAGCGTGGCACCGATGGCGACCGTGGCTTCGGTGGCAACAGCACCTTCGACGGCACCGGTGGCGAAGGCGGCTTCGGTGATCAGCGTGGCACCGGCGGCGACCGCGGCTTCGGTGGCGACGGCACCTTCGACGGCGCCGGTGGCGACCGTGGCTTCGGTGATCAGCGTGGCTTCGACGGCGAGCGCGGTGCAGGTCACGGCTTCGACGGCGAGCAGTCAGGTACCGGCGAACCCAGCACCGGCCAAACCCCGGCAAGCTTCATCCCCACCCCGAACGGCCACACGGCGTACGGGCAGGGCAACAGCAGTCACAGCGAAACCCGCCCGACGACCCGTTCCGGCGGCCAAACCGATACCCGCCCGACGACCCACAGCACCGGCCCTGGCCGTACCGACAGCCGTCCGCAGGTCACCAGCCAGGAGGACCACCGCCCAGGTCGTTCGGGCAGTCACCGGAACGACACCGGCCGCCCTGAGGTGTCCCACGATCGGGGCGACGCCAGCAACGCCCACCTGGACCAGCACCCCGGCCACACGAACACTCAGCACTCGCCGGAAACGACCGCTCCACAAAGGACCACGGGCGACAACGGCAGCACCATCGTCGACAACAACACTCGCGGCAGAGACGGTTCGTCCACCCACACCAACACGAATCCAGCAGAGCCAGGCGCACAGCACGGCACCAACTGGCCGACTACGCACGCTCCTTCCGGCCCGGCGACCCACACCTCCCCGTCTGCCCGGCACGGAGACTCCAGCTCGGCGGTTTCGCGGCACGTCGACACGTCACCTGACGCGGAGACGAGCCGGGCGTCTCACGCTTCGCCGCCTGCGCAGCACGGAGATTCCAGCTCGGCGGTTTCGCGGCACGTCGACACGTCACCTAACGCGGAGACAAGCCCGACGTCCCACGCCTCCCCGTCTGCCCAGCACGGAGATTCCAGCTCGGCGGCTCTGCAGCACGCGGCCACGTCACCTGACGCGGAGACAAGCCCGGCGTCTCACGCCTCGCCCCCTGCGCAGCACGGTGGCTCCAGCTCGGCGGCTTCGCAGCACACCAACACGTCGCCCGGCGCGGAGACCAGCTCGACATCCCACGCCTCGCCGCCTGCGCAGCACAGCGTCTCGTCTTCACCCGACGCGCAGACGGACACGCCGTCGTCTACGCACGCGGAGTCGGGCCCGACTCCCCACGCCGAACAGCACAGCAGCCCCCCGCCGTCCCACAGCGCGGAGTCCGGCGAGACGCCCCACGCCAACACCTCTCCCGCAAACACGCACGTCACCCAGACTCCCGACGCCACAAGCACCAACGGCTCGTCGAGCGGCCACACCCCGACGACCGCGCACACCAACTCCACACCCGGCGACCAGGGCGCATCCCGCGGCGACGGTCAGAGCACCACCCGCTCAGCGCCGACGGATACCACCACGCGTCCGGTCGCTCAGCCCACGGCCACCCGCCCGATCACACAATCCGGCGGCCAGCCCAGCACGCCGCCGGTCGACTCCTCTCGTCCGGCTACTTTGGACACCCGCTCTAGCGTCCCCTCATCAGCGATCACTGGGGATTCCTCGCGCCCGAGTGCGCCGCCGCCGGTGGAGTCGAGCCGCCCGGCCGCAAGCGCCGGAGAGTCCGCACGCCCGGCGCCTTCGTCAGAGCCCACGCGTCCGGCTACGAGCACTGAGGATGCCCGTGCGGCCACACCGCCTCCCACAGACCCCGCCCGCCCCGCCGCGAGCGCCGCAGGATCCACGCGTCCGAGCACGCCGCCCCCGGTGGAGTCGAGCCGCCCCGCCGCGAACTCCGCGGAGCCCACGCGTCCGGCTACGAGTACCGGGGAAGCACGCCCGAGTACACCGCCTCCCGCGGACTCCACCCGCCCCGCCACGAGTGCCGGAGGATCCTCGCGTCCGAGCACACCACCTCCGACGGACTCCACCCGCCCAGCCGCGAGTTCCCCAGAGTCTCCGCGCCCGGCGCCGGAGCCGACCCGCCCCGTCGGGAGCACCGAGCGCTCGAGCACGCCTTCCACCGCAGGCAACCAGCCCACAACCGACACCCGCCCTGCTCAGGGAAGCCAGACCGGCACAAGCCTGGACGGGAGCAAGCCCACCGAGTCACCGTCCCGCCCGCAAACCTCCACCCAGCAGCCCGAGCGCACCTCCGACACCCGCCCCAGCCGCAACGGACTTCCCGTCGTGCCGCCGAATTCGCTCGCGAACGGGACGACGACGCACACCACGGCGGCCGCGCCCGAGCGCGCCGGGAAGTCAAGCCAGCAAACGAGTTCCGGCGTCGTGCCGCTGTCGCAGGTGCCGGAGACCGAGAGCCGTACCGGCAGGCGCTCCGGCGACGACGACCCCAACCGCCGCAACCCCCCGAACAACGACCGCGACCCGAGCGGCCCGCCCCCGCCCCGCTCGGCCGCCGAGCGCATCGACAGCTACCGGCACCCGGCGGACGCGGCCGAGCGTCAGCTCCACTCGCGCCTGAACTGGTACTGGGACACCAGCGGCGGAGCCAGCGACACAGCCCCGCCGCGACGCGAGTACGCCCCGTCGGACCACGTCCTCATCCGGCAGGACGAACACACGCTCGTCGGCCTCACGCCGTTCATGGCCATGAAGTGGCAGAAGGACCACGGCCTGGCCGACGCGGCGAAGCCCGACCAGACCGAGAACGTCCACAAGTTCCTCTACCCCTCGAACGACGCGCCACGCCGCATCTACGACATCGACGACGTCGGGCAGTTCCGCCGAGACGTCGCGAGTGAAGCGGGCAAGCGTCACATCGAGCACCACGAGCAGTGGACCTCGGCCGTCCACGACCTCGCCGACTGGATCACCGAGCACTACCCGCCGGACCGCTTCAGCTACGTCGGCCTCGGCCGCAGTCCCGCACCGGTCATGGCGGCGTTGCAGGCGCAGGGGCACCACGCTGTTTCCGTGCCGCTGTCCAAGTTCCGGCCCGGCCCGGCGGATGAAAACTCGATCCTCAAGCCGGTTTTCGACGGTGACCCGAGCCTGACCCCGGAGCAGCGGGAGATGCTCGGCGCGCACTTCGCGGAGTTCCTCAGCGGGCTGCCCAGGGACCGGAACCTGCTGGTGATCGACTACACCGAGAGCGGGAAATCGCTGCTGGCCGCGCAGGACTACCTGCAGCACCAGCTCGACGGCCTGCCCGGCCCGAAGGTCGAGGTGCACGGACTGGCGCTGCACCAGCAACTGGAGGGCGACCGTCTCAAAAGGACGGTTGACTCCATCACGGGCGACTCGCACTCGGCGCCGCGGCGTTGGTACGAGTGGATGTTCGACGGCAGCCGCGCCGCGCAGCGGGAGCAGTTCCGCGACCGGTTCCGGCTGGTCTCGCTCGACGAGGACGGCCCGCTGGGCGAGAACGGCAAGGCGTTCAGCGAGCTGGTGAAGGGCCAGCGGTTCGACGACTTCGCCGAGTACGGCTCGTTCAAGCTCCAGGAGACGACGCCAGAGCAGTTCCCGGACGTGCGGCCGCGCCGCGAGCACCCGGCCGGCGACCCGACTGCCTACGACGCGCTGAAGGAGAGCATCGGAGTCCGGGACGAAGACCCCTTCTACGACGCCCGCTCGACCTTCAGCGAGGACGAGTTCCACGACGCCCGCTCGACCTTCGAGGACGACGACTCGGGCCGACCGGACGGGGACGGCGGCGAGCCCAGGCGGGAGGGAACAGGGCGCGATAGCGGAGTTTCGGACCACAGCCGGGACCTGCACGGCGATTCCGCGCAGGAACGGCGAACTCGCGACCACGGCGAGAGCCGGGACCTGCACGGCCCCGACCACGGCGAGGCCCGGGAGCAGGCATCGCAGGACAGCCGTGAGCCGAGCCGGGGTGAGGTTCAGGACCAGCCCTCCCGCGGCGGCGGTGCCCCGGACCACCGCGACACCCGGGAGCAGCCTTCCGGTGACAGCGGGAATTCGCATCACGGCGAGGGCCGGGAGCCGCACAGCGCCCCCGGCCGGGGGCAGGCACCCCGAGACGGCGGTGAGCCGGGCCGCGTTGGCGCGGAGGAGCAGCCCACGCGCGACGGCGGGGATCGGCGCCGCGATGGCGCCCGTGAGCCGCGCGGCATCCCCGAACGTGATGGCGCCCAGGAGCAGGCATACCGCGGGGGCGATGCCCAGGACCAGCCCTCCCGCGACGGCGGGGATCGGCACCGCGACGGCACCCAGGACCAGCCCTCCCGCGACGGCGGTGCCCGGGACCACGGAGACACCCGGGAATCCCACGGCTCCGCCCACCACGACGGCGCCCAGGAGCAGGCACCCCGGGACGGCGGCGACCCGAGCCGCGTCGGCGCGGAGGAGCAGCACTCCCGCGACAGTGGGGATTCGCATCACGACGGGGCGCAGCACCAGCCTTCCCGCGACGGCGAGAACCCGCACCACGACGGCACCCGGGAGCCACACGGCACCCCCGAACACGACGGCCCCAGCGCACCCCACACCCCCAACCCCACCCCACCGAAACCCGACCCCGCCCAGCTCGCCCGGGAGGCGCGGCTTGCGCGGCCCAAGGTGGAGGGCGACATCGACGGCACGCGCATCCGCGAGGCCGCCGCCGAGTTGATCCACGACGACCCCCGCCTGCGCAAGGACGAGACCGCCCTCACCGACCTCGTCGACCGCGCCTACTCCGACCCCAACCTCAAGAAGAACTTCCACACCGCCCTCGACGGCGGCCAGCGCGAGCACCTCGGCGTCCGCGGCGGGCCGCACGTCACCGTGGAGCTCGTCGGGTTGCGGAAGACCGGCGACGAAACCCCCGGCAAGACCGACTTCACCACCGAAACCTCCCGCGTCCCCGAGAAACGCACCGTCTCGACGGAACGTTCGCCGCTGACGACGGAAGGTCCGTCGATCCGGATCCCGGCCCTGTTCGTCAACATCCAGGCCAAGCTGTCCGGGCTCGTCAACGCCCGCGGTTCCAGCCTGTCCGCCGAGACGTCCCACGGCCGCAAGACCAAGCTCACCGAGACGAACGTCGACTCGCGCACCGGCGACCACAGCGCCACCTACAAGATCACCGTGCACAGCCCCGGCCGCTGGCCGTGGAGCGGGAGCACGCCGCGCTTCGCCTACGTCGACGTCCCGCTCAAGCTCGCCTGGCCCGAGTCCAAAGCGGACAAACTACCTGAGGAAACCCTGCCCTGGCACGGGAACGACCGCATCGAGCACGCGCGGTTCACCGGCCTCGGCGACGTCTACCGGCACGTGGAACGCCAGGTCGGCTTCAAGGCCAACGACCCCGAGACAGGCGAGTTCCGCACGTGGCTGGATTCCCTGGACCACAACCTGTTCGGCAAGGTCGAGCAACGCACCTTCCGCTTCGCCGGGCACTCGCGCCCCACCACCGTCTCCGTCGGCATCGGGCACGCCGCCAAGTCCTTCACGGACGGCCGCACCGAGGGGTCCGTCGAACGCAGCCACGAAGCCACCGGCAAGATCACCGTCACCCAGTCCCAGACCCGCAAACGCGGTGGCGGTGGCCAGATCGTCGCCGGGGACATCATCGGGCCCACCGGGGGTTCCGCCGGCCCGACGGGCAGCCGCACCGCCGCGACCAAGACCGAGGCCACCACCGTCGACGAGCACGGCCGCACCACCGAACGCTCCTACGAGGGCCCGCTCGACAAGCACCACGTCGAACTCACGTACCTCGTGCGCACCGACAAGGGCAGCCACGCCAAGACCGGTCCCGCCGACGAGGTACCCGGCACCGCGACCGTCTGGACCCGCCCGGACGCCCCTGACAGCGGCACGGCGAGCCCCGAGGTGCGGCACGCGGCCGACCGCGTCGACGCCGAGTACTCCCTGCCGAAGCTCACCGCCGACGACATCGCCGGGCGCACGATGAGCAGGTTGTCGCTGCTGGGCCACGTGCCGGGCAAGGAACTGCCGCGCCTGACCGAGCGCCTGCGCACCTTCCTGCAGGACCACGCCCGCGACATCGCCCGCGGCGGCGCCCGGTTCCCGCTCAGCAGCCTGTACCCCGGCGCGCCGGACGTGTTCGTGCACGGCGACCTGAACACCGGCAACGGCGTCGCGCTGCACGGGGAGAAGGGCGGCGGCGGGAAGCTGTCGTTGTCCCACGAGGACACCACGACCACCACCAGGACCACCGAAACCTCCGCCGGGATCACGGGAAGTGGTTACGGCCACGGGAATTACGGCTACAGCGGCGTCACGGGCGAATGGAGCCGGGGCCGCAGCGAGACCGAAAAGCACGGCAGCGGCCACGAGCAGGCCTTCCCCGACGGGGAACGCGCGAGCTACCGCTACCCCGGCAAGTTCGAGGTACGGATCGGCGGCCGCTGGTCCTCGCCGAGCGAACCGCAGAGCTGGCACGGCGACGGCACCGAACACGTCACCACGATCGACGGGCACGTCGACGTCACGACGGGACGCCCGCCGGCGACGAGCTTCGAGCACACCACCGGGGCCACCCCGGAGCCGAAATGGCACGAGGGCAGCACGCCGCCGAAACCGAAGCGCGCCGGGAACCTGCCGGCTGGCTCGGAGCTCGAATCGCTCCGTCCCGTGCCCAAGCTGCCGGAGACGGCCGCCAAGCTGCTCGACTCGCCGCGCTGGTCACGGTGGCGCGAGGTGCTGAGCCGTCCCTTCACCGGATCGCGTCCGGCCAATGTGGACGAACATCGCAGCTCGCAGAACGTCCGCGAGGCGGGCAAACCCGACGAGCGGACGGCCGCGCTCGACGCCCTCGAGACCTTCACCGGGATCGACGCCCGCATGGCCCGGTTCGAGCGCGCCGCCCTCTACCACGACAGCGTTCGCCTGCAGACGGACAACACCGGTGGCCTCTTCGGCTCGCGGGACATCTCCGCGCGGCTGGACCTGTCCACCACTCTCGGCGAACCGCGGATCGTCGGACGGGACGACCAGCACACGTTCAAGGACGAGGGTTACACATCCAGCGAACACGGCCAGGGTCAGCAGTCCTCGACCACCGGCAAGGTCAGCGTGGGCGGTGGCACGTTCCGGCCCGCGCAGCCTTGGCTCTCCGTCGGCCCGCAGGCGCAGGTCTCCGCGGGCAAGGGGAAGGGCAGCGGCGCCGACACCGCCACCGGCGCCAAGGGGACCCAGGGTGGCAGCCACGTCGAGCGCGGGTACCTGGTCAGCTTCGACACCACGCACGAGCTGCGGGGTTCGGTCAAGCACACGTGGCAGGACGTGCTCGGTCTGCGGCACCGCGACGGGAGCGGGCAGCGCAACGGCTGGGTCACCGTGCCCGACGGCGCCCGCGTGTGGGTGCCGGCGAGCGAGATCCACCACATCGGCAAGCTCGCCGACGAAGATCTGTCCAAACTGGACCCGGCCGACGCCGAGCACTACCGGAAGCACCAGGAACCACAGCCGGAACCGCAACCCGAACCCGAACGCACCCCGCCGCCACGCGCACCGGAGAACGTCGGCCGCGGCAGCGGCACCGTCGACCTGTACCGGCCGGAGGCGGTCAAGGAGTTCCTCGACCAGGTCGAGCACCACTTCCAGGACTGGGTGGGCGAACACGGCTCCGCGCACAACGTCACCGAACGCGGGCGGAGCAAGTTCAGCGAGCTGAACGACACGTTCGTGCACCACGTGCTCGGCGCGTTCGCCGATCGGCAGTCGTTCAAGGGCCTGGTGCGGGAAATGCTCAACGGCGGCCGCCCGGTGTTCCTGCACGGGGACACGCCGTTCGGCAAGGTCGAGCAGATGGTCGTGCTGCGCGCGTCGCTGGACGAAGGGCAGTTCCACCGACATCTGTCCACAGCGGACACCAAGGATGCGTTGGAGGGAACCGGTTCGACGGTCAACAAGGCCACGTCGAGCAAGCAGGCCGGTGCGTCGGTGACGTTCGGCTCGGCGATGGGTACGCGCGGAAACCCCGGCGGCATGCAGATACTCGGGCCCACCGCGACGTACAAGTCCGAGCGCGGCATCGAGTCCGGTGTGGTTGAGACCACCAAGACCACGAGCAGCGGCAAGGGCCCGCAGGTGCAGTACCTGCACGGCCTTACCGTGCACATGGACGTCTACCCGTACGCGCGCCCCGGCACGTACACGAAACTGTTGCCGGGCGCGGACGGCTGGGCGGGCCCGAAGGTCAGCGAGCCCTGGACGGCGAGCTTCGACCTCCCCGGCGCGGTGCGGTCCACCGTGCCGCTCAGCGAGACCATCCCCGCGCACGAGCAGATCACGCCGCCGGTCGAGACCGCACCCGGCTCGTGGCACACCGACCAGCGCGCGAAGGGCGGCCCGCTCGGCTTCTCGCCGGACGCGAAGGTGCACGTGCGGCCGTTCGCGGCGCCGAAGCTGCACCAGGCGCTGGACCGGCTGATCCGGGGCGGTGACGGCGAAAAGCCGCGCCCCGGCCTGCACCCGCAGGAAGGGCACCGGCTGCGCAACGCGCAGAGCCTGCAGCAACGGCGCACGCACCTGAAGGACGCCGTCGCCGGCGGGCACGAGATCACCTTCGACCGCGGTCCGCTGAGCAAGGTCAAGGTCACCGCGGACCTCACGCGGCGCGAGCTGCTCGGCCCGGTCAAGGACGGTGCGCTGGAGACCAAGGGCGACACGACCCGCACGACGAAGTCGACCAGCGAGCGGAAGCTGACCGCCGGGTTCACGGGCAGCGTGGACTTCCGCGCCCCGAACATCGACCAGACGAGCCCACGACCGACGGCGGGTGTCGTCGAGGCGACCCGCACCCCGTGGAACGCGGGGAGCAAGCTGACGAACAAGATCGAGAGCAAGCAGGAGGTCCCGGAGAGCAAGGCCGAGACCTACCTGGTGCGGGCGGTCCCGCGCTGGCACGTCACGCCCACGTACCGCGGCAAGCACGTGCCGGAGGAGTGGAACACGTTGCTGCGCACGGGGCCCGACGAGCCGGTGCTGCTGGAGGTGGACCGTCAGGGCCTGGAGGACCTCGGCCTGCACGTCCCGGCGGAGCACCACGGGCCGCTCAGCCGTCCCGAAGAACCCCGCGAGCAGGCGGTGGGGCGCGACGACCGGGTGTGCAAGTCCGACCCGGTGGACGTGGCGACCGGGGAGATGGTGTTGCAGCAGACCGATCTCACGCTGCCGCACGGGCTGGTGCTGGACCGCACGCACGTGTCGTCCTACCGGGCGGGCCGGTGGTTCGGTCCGTCGTGGTCGTCCACAGTGGACCAGCGGCTGGAGATCGGCGACGGCGAAGCGGTGTACGTCGCCGAAGACGGCCGGGTCCTGGTCTACCCGCTGCCGACGGGTGATGAGCCCGCACTGCCGGTCGAGGGACCGCGCTGGCCGCTGCACCTGCTGCCGGACGGCGGATACCTGCTCGACCGCGAGACGCAGGCGCTGGTGTTCACCTACCTCGGCGCATGGGTGGAGCGCCGCGACGCCTCCGGTGTGCTGCGCGTCGAGTACGACCAGGCAGGCGCGCCCGCGTCGTTGACGCATTCCGCGGGCACCACGGTCACTCTGCATCGCGAAGGCGACCGGATCGTGGAGCTGAAGATGGGCGACGTCGTCGTGCTGCGGTACGGCTACGACATGCGGGGGCGGCTGATCCACGTCGTCAACTCCTCCGGCCTGCCCGTGGTGTTCGACTACGACGACGCCGACCGGATCACCGGCTGGCAGAACCGCTCCGGCCGCTGGTACCGCTACGTCTACGACGAGGACGGCCGCTGCGTGCGGACCCTCGGCGACGGCGGCTACTCCGACGGCGCCTTCGCCTACGACCGCAACCTCACCGCGTACACCGACGCGCTCGGCAACGTGAGCTACACCGAGCGCAACGACGCCAACCAGGTCGTGCGGGAGATCGACCCGCTCGGCGGCCAGACCGTGTTCCGCTGGGACCGCTACGACCGGCTGCTGTCGCGCACCGATCCGCTGGGCCGCACGACAGCCTTCGAGTACGACGACGCCGGCGAGCTGACCGGAATCGTGCGCCCGGACGGCAGCCGCGTCGCCGTGACGGAAGGCGAGGACGGGGCGCTGGAGCTGACCGCTGACGACGGGCAGCGCGTCTGGCGGGGCCGTTACGAAGGCGATCCGCTGCGCCAGCCGGTCGGCGTCGCCGAGGCCCCCGCCGACGCCGAGCTCACCGGTGTCCCGGAGCACGCGCCGGACGTCCTCGGCCGCACCGAACACGACCAGTTCGGCCGCCCGAGGTCGCGCACCGACGCGTACGGCGAGGTCACGTGGGAGTGGACCGTCGAGGGCAACCTGTTGTCCCGCGGGCGGCCCGGTGGTGGACGCGAACGCTGGCGTTACGACGCTGACGGCAACGAGGTCGAGTACGTCGACCCGATGGGCCGGGTCAGCCGCACCACGTACGGCATGTTCGGCCTCCCGCTCACCACCACCGCGCCGGACGGTTCCGTCACCACGTACACCTACGACCGTGAACTCCGGCTCGTGTCGGTCACGACCGCGGGCGGGCTGCAGTGGCGTTACGACTACGACGCCGCGGGCCGGATGGTCGCCCAGACCGATTACGACGGCCGCACCACGCGGTACGCCTATGACGCCGCGGGCCAGCTGGTGCAGGTGCTGACCCCGGCGGGCCAGACGCTCCGGTACGAGTACGACCTGCTGGGCAACGTCGTCGCGAGGCACACGCCCGAGGGCACGACCCGCTACACCTACGATCCGCTCGGCCGGCTGCTCACCGCCACCGCGCCGGATTGCGCGCTGCGGATCGTGCGCGACGAGCGTGGCGACGTCCTCCAGCAGATCGTGGACGACCGGATCGTCACCTTCGCCTACCACGACGAGCAGCGGAGCGTCGAGCGGCGCACACCTTCGGGAGCGGTGTCGCTGTGGCACTTCGGGCCCGACGGCGAACCCGCGATGCTCGCCACCGGCAGCCACGTGCTGGGCTTCAGCCACGACGAACGCGGCATGGAGACCGAGCGCCGCGTCGACGGCGTCGCCGTGCTGGGGCAGGCACACGACGCGGCGGGCGCGATGACCGTGCAGGACGTCTACGGCCCGGAAACCTTCACCCGCCGGGAGTTCGAGTACTTCGCCGACGGACGCCTCGCCGCCGTGCGCGACGACGAACTCGGTCCCACGGAGTTCCAGCTCGACCGCACGGGACGGGTCGCGGAGGTCCGCGGCCCCGGCGGCGCGGAGAGCTACCGCTACGACGACCTGGGCAACGTCACGTTCGCCGGCTACCAGAACTTCGCCGACCAGCGGCGGTTCGCGGGCACGGCACTGCTCGGGAAGTTCACCTACGACGCGTGCGGGCGCGTGGTGGAGCGCGTCGAGGGCGGGCGGCGTTGGCGCTACACCTGGAACTCGCTCGACCAGCTGACCACTGTGGACACTCCCGATGGGCAGCGGTGGCACTACCGCTACGACCCGCTCGGCCGCCGCATCGCCAAGCAGCGCATCGCCGAGGGCCGGGTCGCCGAGCAGATCCTGTTCACCTGGGACGGGCCGACGCTCGTCGAGGCGGAGCTGCGGCTGCCCGATGGCACCCGGCGTGTGCGGACTTGGGACTACCACCCCGACACCGGGAAGCCGGTGGCGCAGCGGGAGTCCGCGGACGAGGAGCGGTTCCGCGTCGTCGTCACGGACCTGGTCGGCACGCCGGTGCTGCTCACCGACGAGGCGGGCCGGATCACGTGGCGCAGCCGCGAGACGCTGTGGGGCGTGCCGGTCGCCGCGCCGGGCGCGGAGGACATCCCGCTGCGCTTCCCCGGGCAGTACCACGACCCCGAGAGTGGCCTGCGCTACAACGTCTTCCGCTACTACGACCCGTCGACGGCCCGGTACCTCAGCCCCGATCCGCTGGGGCTCGACCCGGCGCCCAACCCGGTGGCGTACGTGGCGAACCCGCTGCACGAACTGGACCCGCTGGGCCTTTCGGCGCCCTGCGGTGACCGCGGTCGCCGGTCGCGGCGGCAGGCTCCGCCGCTGTCGTCGCAGGCCGCGTTCAACATGATCAACAGCGGGTCACGGCACCGCACGCGCAGCGTGAGCGTCGACCGCGGCCGCTCGTCGAGCCCGCCATCGCTGACGCGGAGCGGCAGCTACCGCGAACGCACCCCGCTGCGCGTCGACAACTGGCGCGTCAGCCCGGCGCCCGACCCGTTGCCGCCCGCTCCGCCGCCGCGCACGTCGTACCCGATCGGCACGTACGGCGCGAAGGACCGCGAAGCCGAGTACCTGTCGCAGAAGTACGGCGGGCAGCTCAGCGGGGGCGCCGACGCGTTCAAGGGCGGCAAGCACTTCCAGTCCGAGCACATCGTGACCAACCAGGCACTGATCGGGCACGGCGGGGACAAGCGCGGCGCCGCGGGGGACGCGTCCCGCATCGAAAACCGCGGTCGGGCGTACTTTGAACGCACGTCGGCACACGCCGCGCACATCGGCACCGGGACGAAGGGGGAGGCCAAGGGCAAGCCGATCTACGGGGCGTCCGGGAAGGACTACCGAGCGCACCAGCAGGAGTTCCTGCGGCGCAACGACTTCTCGACCGCGTCCCAGGTCACCAGCCTCGGCTACGCGTACACGCCGACGTACCAGCGGTCGCGTGGCCTGACGCCGGAGGGGATCGCGGCGGACGAGTCGTTCGTGCGCTCGCTGGACAACCCGAACCCGATCGAATGGATCGACGACTCGGGCAGGCTCGCGTTCGTGCCGCCGCCCGGCCCGAAGGGGAAGGCCGAGCAGTTCCTGGCGCGGGAGGCGATGCGGACCGGGCGGCACCCGTCGCCGGGGCGGTCGATGGAGATCTACGACTACTACCTGGACAAGGATCGCGGGCTGCCCGTGGGGGACCCGCCGGTGATCCGCACGAAGGCGACGTACAAGTCGTCGTACGATCCTTCGTACTACGAGGAGGGAGAACCGTCCGACGGCGGCCGGCGCCTGCAGCGGAGCAGCCGGGCGGGTACGCCGAGGGAGCTGTACGAGCGGGACGCGTCGTTGCCGTTCCGCCCCAGCCCCAGTCCGCAACCGAACTACGAGGTCCGCGAGTCCCGCAGCGGCGGGAGCGGCAGGCACGGCAAGAAGAGGTCCCAGTTTTGAGTGAGTGCGTGTCCGAGGTGCCGGGCGCCGTCCCGACCGATCCGGTGGACGCCGTGCTGCGGCTGCTGGCCGACGGCAGGGCGGAGCCGCGGGACCTGCTCGAAGTGCTGCCGGGGGTGGTCTTCGGCATCGCGGTGGACGCCTCGGGCACGGCGATCGTCGAGCCCTCGCCGGACGGGCTGCCGACGGTGCTGGTCACCACCGCGCCGGGGCACCGAGAGCGGGTGGACGTCCCCGGCTGGCTGGACGCGCGCCTGGCGGACCTCGCGGCCGCACTGCCCTCCGACGGCGTGGACGTCCTCCTCAACCCCGGCGGCTCGACCTCGCGGCGCGTGAGCGCGCAGTCGGTACGCCAGGCCTGGCTCGACGCCGGGACGGAGTGAGTTCGGCGGGGCGGGCTAGATGTACTTGGCCGTTACGCTGGGCGCAATGCGGCTTGATGGTTTTGTGGCGTGCGCCGATGGTGGCGGCTGCAGCGGCGAAGTCGCGGGAGATGACGTAGTTCTTGGCGTTGTCGGTCAGGATTCGCTGGACGCGGGGGATGCCGTGGTCGGCGAACCAGGCGGCGGCGCGAAGCAGGAAGGCCGCGCAGGTGCGGCCTTGTTCGTCGTCGAGGATTTCGGCGTAGGCCAGGCGGGAGTGGTCGTCGATGGCAGCGTGGACGTAGTCGTAGCCCCCTCCGCGTTTGGCGCGCGGGCGAGTGCCGCGGCCGTGGGCTCGCCAGCCGCCCCCGGGCGGGATTTCCCGATCTTCTTCACGTCGAGGTGGATCAGGTCGCCCAGGTGCGGGGTGTTCCGCGCTGACCCGGGTCGGCGAGTGGTGTGGACGGCTTGAGCGATCGACCAGGCCTGCCGGTCCTTCCTCGCGGTAGCGGCGTACCCAGCGGTGCGCACACTGCCGCGACACCCCCAACTCCTTCGCGACATGCGCCACCGGTCTGCCCGTCGCGACCCGCTCGATACAGCTAGAGCAAGCGAAGCCGTTCCCGTTCCTTGCTGTCGGCTTCCCGGATGAAGATGTCGCCACCGTCCAACTGGAGCTTCCGCAGGAACGCGTACAGCTGAAGCGCCTTGTTTATGACCTCGGTCTTGGTCTCGGCGGTCGTCAGCGAAGTGCGTTCCAAATCCGCCGCTGCCGTCTTGTTCAAGTTGACGGTCACCCGTTCGACAGGTTCTCCGCGGCCGGAATGCCCCTTGTGGGACCGGGGAGGCTGAGTGGCGGTCTCGTCCGCGGTCTCACGGTCCTTCTCCACTGTGCCCATGTCGCTAACCTTCCAACCCCCCGCGTCTGCCCATGCAGCGCATTTCAAGTCTGACGTATGCCAGATGTCTGTTTAAATGACTATACCAAGCCATACGTTTTGCAGCAACAAGATGGTGGACCGACGGAAGTCGGCACCCTGTCAAGTGCCACCCGTTTGGCCTACTGGCCTCCGGCTTTCTTGCTCTCTGTGGGTGGAAGTCGCAGGTCCCGTCACAGTGGGCGATCAAGTGCGGTGTGGCTATCGCCCCTTTCGGAGTAGCAAACTAACGTATGTTGATCAACTGCTCATCGTAAGGCAAGCGTCTGGTAATCACGTGCATCGCTGGTATTATGGAGTGAAACGGCCCTATCACTCAGGGGGACGCGATGGCGATCAAGCAGACCGACCTCACGAACGAGCAACCTCCGGACGAGGGCCCGCACTTCGTCCGCGAACGCGGGCGAGTCTCCGTCTCGGTGTCGGTCGGGGGCGGACTCGAGTACTTGATCATGTGGGCTGGGGCGACGCTGTTGCTCGTGTTCCTCGGCGTGTCCCCGGTGCAGGCCGCGCTCGTCGCGCTGACCGTTCCCCTCGCGTACAAGTCGCCCGCCGTCGCGAAGAAGATCTTCGGCGCAGCGCGTCGTCGCATACGACGTCACTGAGAACCGCAAGCCCTCGTCGTCGCCGAGCCACCCGTGGCTCGGGTTTTTTGTACACGCCCCCGACTCACCCCGGGTACTCCCCGCTCAACAACGCCGCCGCCAGCTCGATCCGCGAGCGCAGCCCCGTCCGCGCGAACAGCCTGCTGAGCCGGCCCTCCACGCTCTTGTCGCTGGTCCGCAGCACGAGCGCCAGCTGCTTGTTGCCCAGCCCCTCCGCGACCAGCACCGCCAGCAGCCGCTCGTTCTCCGCGACCGTCACCTGCCGCCCCGGCACCGCGACGTCGTGCTCCCGCATCACGTTCCGCAGCCACGCCCGGTACAGCAGCGCGTCCAGGTCACCGAGCAGCCGGTACGCCTCCGGCAGCAGCTTCGGGCTCGCCGCGCCGTGCCGGACGAGCCGGTCGATCACGAACGACAGCTCGGCGGGCTGCCCGCGATCCCTGGCCAGCGCGAGGCACGCCGCCCCCGCCGACGGGTCCTGCTTGATCATCGCCCGCAGCAGCAGCACGTGCAGCTCCGCCCGCCCCGTCCGCAGCGCCTCCGCGATCCGTTCCAGCTCGGTGAGCTGCTGCAGCGCGTCCGCCGTGTCCCCGCGTTCCAGCGCCAGTTCGCCCAGCTGCAGGGTGATCTCGTCGGCCCCGATGAGCAGGCCGCGTCCCGCGGCGGCCGCGCGGGCGGCGGTGAGTTTCGCGGCGGCCTCCTCGGTCCTGCCGAGCACCCGCAGGATGCGCGCCTCGGCGCCGTCGAGGAGGTGGCCGAGCACCGGGCGCTGGTTCCGCGCCACCGCGAGCAGTTCCTGCGCCCCGGTGAGCCTGCCCCGTGACAACAGCAGCTCCGCGGCCGCCTGCTGGGTCCCGGCGCGGCCGGCGTCATAGCCTCGCGCGGTGCTGACCGCGTAGCTGCGCCGCGCGAAGTCGAGCGCCGCCTCGGCCTCACCCCGCAGGCAGGCCAGCAGTGACTGGTCGGACAGGTGCAGCAACGCGGTGTCGACGCCTTCGTCGGCGAGCAGCTGTTCGGCCTGCCGGAGTTCGCCCAGCAGCAACAAAGTCGTCACGTACGCGTTGACCTGCTGCAGCCGGTGCCGCTCGACGTGCCGCATCGGCCACCGTTCGCGGTTCGCGAGCGCGTCCCGCAACGGTTCGGGATCTCCGGCCCACAGCCGCGAAAGCACCTCGAACAACCCGCCGAGGCACGCCGAAGCCTCGTTGGCCTGCCACAGGTTCCGCGTGCCGCCGAGCAACGCACCCGCCTCGTTCCAGCGGTCGAGCATGCACAGCGCGACCGCCCTGGTGACCGTGCGCGGCGCGGGATCGTCCGACCAGGACAGCCGGCCCGCCGCGAGCTCCTCCAGTTCTGCTGTCCGGCCCACGCTGTGCAGCGCGCACACGGCCATCACCTGGACCTCCTGCGCGACCTCCGGCGGCAGCTGGTCACGCAGGTCACGCAGCAGCGGCTGGGCCCCCTCCAGGCTGCTCGCGTAGTCCCCCCGCACGTAGCAGCTCGAGGCGTACATCAACTGCGTGATCACGCGTTGCGCACGGTCGCCCGCGAGTTCCCCCGCCGCACGCAACCACCGCGAAACACGGTGGGACAGCTCAGGGTTGTCAGGCAGCACCGCCGCCGCACGGGCGAGCAACTCGCTGTACGCCCGTGCGGGATCGACGAGCCGGCCCGCGACCGCCAGCTGGTCGGTCAGGTAGTCCGGATCCGCGCTCCGCGCCTCACCAGACCACAGCGCTGTCACGGCTTTCTCCGCCAGCGTCCGCCGTTCGAACGGGCCCAGGGTCGCAGCGAGCGTGGCCGCGACGACGGGGACGGTGAACCGCCAGCCGCCGTCACGCCGGTTGTGGTGCAGCACCCCCTCCGCGCACAGGGCCGCCAGGCGCTCCCGGACCTCCTCCGCGGGCACCTCCAGCGCGTCGGCGACGAGGCCGGCCGCGACCTCGCCGAGCGGGTGCAGCACCGCCATCGCCCTGGCCACGGCCCAGGTTTCCGCGCCCAGCACGCGGATCACGCGCAGGAGCTGGTGGTCCGGGGGCAGTGCCACGGGATCCGCGCCGGGCACGAAGTACGCGTGCCGCGAGACGACGCGCAGGACGTCGTCCCGCCGCATCACGTCGATGACGTCGTGGAGCGCGGCGGGCAGTCCGCGGGTCAGTGCGGCGAGCCGGTCGACGAGCGCGTCCTCCGGCGCGGCCTGCGTGGTTTCCCGCACGGTGCGGGCGATCTCCGTGCGCCCCATGGGGTTCAGTCGCACCTCGTGCACCAGGCCGTCCGCGCGCAACCGGCGCAGCGCGGCGAGCCCTTCCGTGCGCAGGATCCCGGAGGTCGGCGTGCGGATGGCGCAGACGCACGTGACCGTCGTGCCGGTGATGCGGCGCACCAGGGCTTCCAGCACGGCGAGGGTGTCGGCGTCGATCCACTGCACGTCGTCCAGCAGCAGCACGGCGTTCCCGGTGACCAGCAGCGGCGCGGCGGCCGCGGCGGCACCCCAGCGGGCCGCGCCGGGATCGGTCGCGGCGCCGGCGACCGGGCCGAGCGGCGACCACGACGGCGCGGGGCTGTCCGGGGACGGCAGGGGTTCGGCGGGCGGGCGGAGCCGGCGCTCCTGGCTCCCGCCGGGACGCAGGGCGAGCCCCGCGGGCACGCCCGCGGCGGTCGGGGCGAACTGGGTGGTGACCGTGCGGATCCGGCGCTGCGCCAGCGCTTCGCGCAGCCGCGCCAGGAGTGTGGTGCGCCCCACCCCGGCGGGCCCGGTGATCGTGACGAGCGGCGGTTTCCCCGGCGAGCCGACGATGTCGAGTATCTCGTCCACGGCCACGATCATCTCCAGACTCGCGCGTTCCGGCTGCTCCGGTGTTCCCGAACGAACACGGCGTCGTGATCGAAGGGGCGACTGGCGTGAACTTGGACGTCGCAGGTCAGAAGCTGGTTCCGGCAGGAGTTGCCCGCACGGAGGTGTTCCATGGGGGAAGTTCCCCAGTGTCGGCTTTCGCGCCGGTCCGAACGGTCCTCTCACGTGCCCGATCGATTACCACTGGCTCAGCCGCGCGCCGGACCGGACGGGTTATCCGGTCGCGGAACGGCCGGAGCCGGGTGCTCGTCGAACAGTGGCGAACCGTGGGACGAGGTGCAGCGGGAAGGAGCGTCGGATGGCCCGCCAGCGTGGTGAACTGGTCGGGAGGCAGGCCGAGCTGGCAGCCCTCACCGAGGCGTGCCGCGGTAAGGACCCGGCGCTCGTCGTCGTCAGGGGTGCCCGTGGCAGCGGCCGGACGGCGCTGCTGACCCAGCTGGGCCGCGAGCTCTCCGGCACGGTGCTGGCCATCCCGTTCGCGCGGATCGACCGTCCGGACTGGGACCTCTTCGGCGCGCACGCGGTGCTGACGGCGATCCGCGAGCAGTTCGAGAGCCTCGGTGCGAACCCCCGGCTCGCCGAATCGATCACCGCGGTGAGCCGGTTGTGGACGGCGGAGACCTACGCGTCGGCCTGGGGCCAGTCCGCCCTGCTCACCGAGCTGAGCAGGATGTTCGCCCGCATCGCCGCCGAAGGCCCCGTCACCGTGCTGGCCGACGACATCGACGTCGTGCCGATGGCGGTGCTGGCCGTCGCCCCGGCCCACCGCGCCGGTCACCACGTCGTCGCCACGTGCCTCGACGAGACGCGTGAGCCGGACGAAACGGCGCAGCTGTGTGCGCTCGCGGACCGGACCGTCGACCTCGCACCGCTGTCCGATGAGGACGTTGACGCACTGGTGCGCCAGCTGGCCAACACCCCGGTCGACGCGGGGTTGAGCCGGGCCCTGCGGGCGAGCCTCGGCTCGCTGTACGGCAACCCCGGCACCGTCCGGTCCACTGTGGCCGACCTCCGCGAGCGCGACCGGCTCGTGTTCGTGAAGACCCACCTGTGCCTGCGCGACCCGGCCGAGCCGGTGGCGCTGCCCGCCGGTCACCCGCTGCTCACCGAGGTCGACGCGCTGGGCGAAACCGGGCGGCACCTGGTGGTCCTGGCTTCGAGCGCCGCCGGTTTCGCGGTCGACGAGACCCCCGTGCTCGCCGCGGCGACCGGCAGGTCCGCGAGTGAGTGCGGCGCGGCGGTGGACCGGCTGGTGCGCGCAGGCGCTCTTTTGAGCGACCCACAGGGAAAGCTGAGCTGTCCGTGCCCGGCGCTGGCCGCCGCGGTGCGGGAACGGATGGGGCCGGACGCCGTGGCCGCCTTGCACGCGGCCGTCGCCGGGCAGTTGCTGGCGATGGGCGACCGCATGGCGCCGGACCCCGGCGTGCTCGCCGACCACGTCGCGGCCGCGGGGCGCGCGTTGCCGCCCAGCCCGGAACTGGCCGCCCTCCTGCAGGAGGAGGCGAAGCGGGTCGCCACCCGCGACCCGGCGTGTGCGGCCGAGCGGCAGTACGCCGCCCTGCGCCACGCCGACCGCGACTCGGTGCAGACCGAGCTGGTCCGGTTGTTGTTCCAGGCGGGCAAGTACGACCGCATGGCCGAGCTGGTGGACGAACTCGCCGCCACCGACAGGCTGCCCGCGAGCACAGTTGCCCGAGCCGAACTCGCCACGGCGGCGGCGTTGGCGTCCGTCCACTTGGGACAGCCGGTCGCCGCGCGCGTGCGTGCGGCTCTGGGGGAGCACGAGGCCTTCCGCTTCTGCGACCGCTGGTTCGCCGGGGACCCGGTGGCAGCGCCGGAGCTGGTGTCGGCCTTCGGAGGGCTCGCGGCGAGCTGGCCCACCCCGGCCGTGGAGTTGCGGCGCCGGACGATGGCCGAGTTCGGGGGGCCGTGTGCGATCCGCGACCTCGCCACGGTCTTCCGGTCGATGTTCGGCCCCGCCTACCGGCTGCCGGATTCGGGGCCGCTGGCGGCTTTCCACCGCGTGGTGACCGGTTTCCGCGAGGCGAGGTGGCCGGACGCCGTCAGCGCCGCGCGCGAGCTGGAGACGTGCGAGCACGCCGACCCCGCGATGCTCGCGATCGCACGGCTGCTCGCCGCCGAGATGTGCGTGTGGCACGGCAGGGATCGCCGCGCCGTGGCGTGGCTGGAGTCGGTGGAGCGGACCGGCCGGTTCGGCGTGCTGCGGGGCTGGGTGGAGTGCGGGCTGCACCACGAGGCGGGCGAGTTCGACGAGGCGCTGCGCGTGGGCTGGGATGCCTACACGCAAAGGGAAAGCGGTGAACCCGGCCAGCACCGGCTGCTGGTGCGCCTGGCGATCATCGCCGTCGAGGCGGGCCGGACGCGATGGGCGCACCAGGCGCTGCGCGAGGCGGAGGCCCGGCACACCCGGGAGGACAGCGCCGTGTCGCAGGAGACGGTTTCGCTGGTGCGCGGGCTGGTCGAGCGGGACGGCGCCGCTGCGGAGGCGGGCGAGCGGCTCGTGCGGGCGCGCGGTCACCTGCCGGATCTCGCGTGGGCGTGCCTCGTGGCGGGCCAGGTCGCGGAGGAACCTGACCCGTGGCTGCACGAGGCGTACCGGCTGGCCCGCGAACTGGGCGCGACGCGGCTGCGCGCGAAGGTCAAGCAGCACATGGAAGGGCGCGGCGTGCTCGCGCCGGTCGCCCGGTCGCGGCGCGCGGAACTGTCCGAAGTGGAGCTGGCGATCGTCGAGCTGATCCGGCAGGGCCGCACCAACCGGCAGATCGCGCTGAAGCTGCGGATGAGCGAGAAGACGGTGGAGAACCACCTCACGCGGCTGTTCCTCAAGGCGGGCTGCCGGACGCGGCACGGGCTCGCGGCGGCCAGCCTGCAGGGGCGGCTCGAAGCGGTCGGTGCGTGAGGGAGGAACGCAGGTGAGTCAGCACGTCATCCCGGTCACCCAGAGCGCGGGCACCGGGCACAGCCGGATCGCCGACGCGGTCGCGCGCGCGGCGGAGGGCGCGGTGATCGTGGTGGGGCCGGGGCGGTACACCGAGAACCTGGTGCTGGACAAGGCGGTCACCATCACGGCGGAGCACGGTCCCGGCACGGTGCGGCTCGTCGCCGACGAGGGGGTGACCGTCGTGCTGACGGCCGAGTCGGCCGCGTTGTCCGGGCTGGTGGTCGAATCCACGGACCCGGAGAACCCCGCGGTGCTCGTCACCGGCGGGCAGCTCAGCCTGACCGAGTGCGAGGTGCGGGCGGGCAGCTGGGCGGCGGTGTACGCGCGGGACAGCGGCGCGGTGCTGATGCGTGAGTGCGAGATCCGCAACGACCAGGGCGCCGGGGTCGTCGTCACGTCGCCGGACGGCGGGGTGCTGGACGGCTGCCGGCTCGGTGAGCTGGGCACGTCGGCGGTGGTGGTGGCGGACGACGGCGGGTTCCGGGTGCGGGCGTGCACCGTGGACACGGCGTCCGGCAACGGGATCTGCCTCAACGGCCGTGGCAGGCTGACGGTGGAGGACACCGCGGTGAGCCGCACGGGCAAGCCCGCGGTCGCGGTGGAGCAGGACGCGGGGATGACCGCGACGAGGCTCACGGTCTCCGACAGCGGCGGGATCGGCTTCTACCTGGCGACCTCGGGCAGCGTGGTGCTGGAGGACTGCCTCGTCGAGCGCGCCGGTGCGGAGGCGGTTTTCGTCGCGGAGGCGTGTGCGCCCTCGTTGCGGGGCTGCCGGGTCCAGGGCGCCGCGGGGAGCGGCCTGCGGTTCACCGGCCGCGCGGCGGGCACGGTGACGGGTTGCGAAGTGTCCGATGTGGAGGGTCCGGGTATCGCGCTGGCCGATCGCAGCGGCACGGAGTTCGCGAGCGTCGTGGTGAGCGGTTGCCGTTCGGGTGTGCGGATCGACGACTCGTCGGACCCGTTCTTCCGCGGCCTGCGGGTGCGGGGGTGCGACGGGGCGTCGATCGAGGTCGCCGGCGGCTCGCGGGGCCGGCTGGAGAACGTGGAGATCGACGGCGGCGCGGGTGTGGTCGTGACGGGCGGCGCGCGGCCGTCGGTGGGTGGCCTGAGCATGCGCGGCGTGAGCGACGCCGGGGTCGTGGTGACGGGTGCCGCGCTGACGTTGTCCGAAGGTGACCTCGGCGGGTGCGGGGCCGAAGGCGTGCGGGCTGAGCAGGGCGCGGAGGTCACGTTGGAGCGGTGCCGGGTGCACGGCAGCGGCGGTGCGGGCGCGCGGTTCGCGGAGGGCTCGACGGGCACGGTGGCGGACTCGGAGTTCGTGGGCGGCGCGGCGGACGGGTTGTTGTTGGAGACCGCGGACGCGGTGCGCGTCACGGGTTGCACGGTGCGGGACAACCGGGGTTGCGGGGTGCGCAGCCTCCAGCCGACCGAGGCGATCGTGGTGGCGGGCCTGACGAGCACGGGCAACGGCATGCCGGACGCGGTCGGCACGGCGGCGGCCGCGGCGGTGGCGGAGCCGGTCGCGCAGCCGCAGCGGCAGAAGGCGGAGGCGGCGTCGGACCCGCTGGTGGAGTTGCAGCGGCTGGTGGGTCTCGCGGAGGTGAAGCGGGAGGTCACGTCGCTGGTCAACCTGAACAAGATGGCGCAGCGGCGGCTGGACGCGGGGCTGTCGGCGCCGCCGATGGCGCGGCACCTGGTGTTCGCGGGCCCGCCGGGCACGGGCAAGACGACGGTCGCGCGGTTGTACGGGGAGATCCTGGCGCAGCTGAAGGTGCTGCGTTCGGGGCACCTGGTGGAGGTTTCGCGGGCGGACCTGGTCGCGCAGATCATCGGTGGCACGGCGATCAAGACGACGGAGGCGTTCACGTCGGCGCTGGGCGGTGTCCTGTTCATCGACGAGGCGTACACGCTGTCGTCGGGCCGCGGCGGCAGCGGCCCGGACTTCGGCCGCGAGGCGATCGACACGCTGGTCAAGCTGATGGAAGACCACCGCGACGACATCGTGGTGATCGCGGCGGGGTATTCGAAGGAGATGCGGGAGTTCCTGGAAGCCAACCCGGGTATGGAAAGCCGTTTCAGCCGCACGATCGAATTCGTGAACTACACGCCGGAAGAACTCGTCACGATCGTGCGCTTCCAGTGCGAGAAGCACGATTACCAGCTGGCTCCGGGGACGGAAGAGGCCCTGCTGCGGTATTTCGAGGAGATCCCGAAGGACGGCACCTTCGGCAACGGCCGCACGGCGCGGCGGGTGTTCGAGCAGATGGCGGACAGGCAGGCGTCAAGGCTGGCGACCGCGACCGCAGTAGAGGCAGCGGACCTGATGCTCCTCACCCCGGAGGACCTGGGGGTTTGACGGGCGGGCCGGCCGTGTGATGGCTAGGCTCCGCCACTGTGGACGATCGGAGAGGGCTCCCGTTGTGGGGCCTACCTGGTGCCGGGCGGATCGCCGCGCTTTCGCTGGGCGTGAGCGCGGCCGTCGTGGTCGTCCTGGTCACGCTGGGTTTGACGGCTCCGACGGGCACGCACCCGTTCTTCTACCTGGGGCTGGCCTTCCTGAGCGGAGGCGCCGCCAGTCTCCTCTTCGGCGGGGTCGGCGTAGTGGTAGCGCGAGACCGCACTCCGACCATCCCGGCGCTGGACGCCGACTTCTTCGCCGGAGTCCGCCGTCTGGTGCTCGCGATGTGGTGGTGTGCCCTGGTGACGAACGCCCTGGGCATCCTCATCACGCTCTCGATCGCGGACGGCGCCGGTGGTGATGCCCCACTCCCGGCCCCGCGGCTGGCCGCCACCTTTGTCGCGGCGGTCGTGACCATGGCCACCGCCACCACGACTTCCGTCTCCATGAGGCGGATCCTGCCTCGCGGATAGCGCCGCGACGGACTCTGCCTGCCGAGGATCGCCGCACGTCAACCAAAAGTCAGGCGAGGTGGCTGCGTCGTGTAGATGTGGACTTCGCCCCAGTCGCCGGTCAGTTCGTAGTGGTCGTTCCGGTACACCATGGTGTCGATGTTCCCGAGGTCGACCTCACCCGTGGCATCGGTGAACGTGAGGTCGCTGCGGCGAGGCCAGCGGACGCCGGTCACCTCGGCGAAGACGAGTTCGGCCTTGGCGTAGCAGTACTGCTCGTCGGGGGGCGGCGTTTGGTACCGGGGGTGCCCGGGAGTCAGGACGAGGTCGAGTGAGAACACCACGGTGCCCGGGGTTTCGGAGATTCCGAGGACGTAGCTGTCCTCCAGGTAAACGTCGGTCAGGTCCGGGAATTCGGGGTAGTTCTTGGTCATGACAGGTCCCACTCGATCGGGGTGTGGTTGCCTGGGCTGCGCCGGTTCACCGGGTTGCCCTGCGGGTCGATTCGCTGCCCATGTTCGTTCCTCAGCTCGACGTGCGGGTTCTCGCTGCCAGGCGTGCGCGAGCTGCCCTGCTTGATCGTCATCCGCGGGATGCCGTTCTCGTCAACGTACTTGGGTGGCCCGTTGGGCGTCTGGGTGCGGGTCCAGCCCTGGGATTCCGCATAGCGCTCGAGGTCGGACGCTTTCGGCGGTGTCCCCTCCTTGAACTGCTCGGCCAAGCCCTTGGCGGGGATGGGGGAAGCAGTCGGCTCCGCGTCACCACCTCCGCGCTGAACGACTTCGACGTGGTCGTCACCGGCAGCGTTCACCGCCATGTGTGCGACGGCGCCCGCCGTGATCGTGGCCCCGGTGGCCATGCCCGCCGCGGACACGGCGTTGAGGGGAACACCGGCGACCGCACCTACGCCCGTGGCGTCCAGGACGATGCCGATTCCTTCTCCAGCGGCGCTGACGACCGTGAGCCCGGCGCCGGCCGCGGCGGCCAGCACGTCGCCGGGATGGTTGAGCATGGCGTTGCCGAACGACGCCAACCCGTTCACCAGATGGGCCCCGACGTCGGCGACGAAGTTGCCGACGTCGTCCAGCCAGCTCGACTTCTCCGGAGCGGCGGCTGCGCCGTTCCGCAACGCGTCGGCAGCTGTGTCTCCGGCTTCCGCGAGTTGGCTTCGGGCGCGGGCGAGCAGCGCGCGTGCCGCGTCGCGGTCACCCGCGCCGGGGTCCGTGAACGGCGGTGTGGGTTGGTTGTTCGCCACGGCCTGGTTGTGCTCAGCCGTCGCTCTCGCGGTCGCGGCTTGCCCCTGGTTCCAGCGCGCGATGGCTTCCCCAGCCTGCGTCTGGGCCCATCGCAACGTCGCGGCATAGTTTTCGAGCGCGTCGGCAGCCGAGCCAAGGGCATCCGCGGCGGCGAACCACTTGCGTGGCTCGTAGCTGAACTTGTCGTGGAAGGCGCGGGAGGCGGGCCCCTCCCAGGAACCGGTATCCACGGCCAGTAGCCCTTGCGCCGCGTTGTCCGCCTCGTCCGCGCGCGCTCGCAAGACCCGGGCGTTTTCCTCGATCGCCTCGGGCTTGCCCGGGATCAGAGCGGCCGGGTCCTGGGTGTCACCGAGTTCAGCCATCCTCCACTGCCCCCGTGGCAGGATCACCCGCGAGTGTTCGGGCAGTGGCCTCGTCGATGGCTTGATATGCCCGCACGGCCTTGGTCAGCGTCTCGCCGATCGCCCCCGCGTCGTCAGTGAGGACATCGAGGCCGTCACTCCACTTGACGCAGAAGTCCATCAAAGCGTCGTGCAGAGCCTCGTGGCCGTACAACTCGGGTTCCCCGCAAAGCCCCCGAAGTTCGAAGTTGTCCTGGTCCTGCACACTTCCTGTGATGCCACGTGCGGCCTGGTCGACAGCATCGATATCGACGTGAAATCCTGGGCCGTCCAACGCCAAAGCAATTCCCCCTTAATCACACGCGGGCACTCCGGGAACCATCTTGTTGTTCTGCTGTCGATCAGGCAAGGGTTGGCGCGCTGCCGGGTGATTGGCCGAACACGGCGTTGTTCCTGGTGTTTCTCGTGCGGCAGGTGGGATGCCGAACCCTTGTTGATCCCCGATCCCCGCGGTTGTCAGCAGCGCCTCAGCAGGCGACGTGCTCGGTGACGGGTTTGCTGAGAACGGGCCGACGACTCGCTGATCCGTTTGAGAGCACCGGCGAGCTTGTGGACGGAGTATCCCGCCTCCAGCCGATCGAGCGCTCGATCCGGCCAGTAGTCCGTCGGCCATTCCAATGCGAGTCGCAGCACCTCGTCCCAAGGCGGGGCGGATCTGGTGTCAGGAGTGTTTGTGAGGCGCATGACCTCGGTGTACGACTGCTCGAGCACCGGGAGCATCGCCATGAGCTTGTCCGACACCGGGTGGATAGCCGCCGGGGTTTCGCAGAGGATCCACTGGCCGTGGTCGTCGAGTCCGAGCGCGAGCCCGTGCCGGCCAATCGCCAGTACCGGCCGCGACTCGCCCTCCCGCACGGAGCCAGGCTAGCGGCAACCTTCGCCGGTCATCTCCTTGACGGCTCCGTGTCCGGCGCGGTCAACTGACCCAGTCCTGGCGACCAGACCGAACGACAGCTGAAAGACACCAGGGAATCCGTGTTCATCCGTCCCAGAAAGCGCCGGTTCACCACACTGGAGGTCCGTTGCCCAGCGTCGTCGCGTCCCTGTTGCTTGCCGCGACAGGTGGAATGTTGACAATCATCAGTTCGCTGTTGACTCTGCACTTTCAGGCCAAAGGGGCGCGCGCCATGCGGCTTGAGCAGTACGCGCGCGAAGACGCGTACCGCTTGTTCGACAAACGCATGGAAGCGTACGCAGCCTTGTACCTGCACATTGGAAGCGCACGCCAAGCTCTTACCCGGCTGGCCAGAGCCAATGAGGAAGATCGGGAAAGCAGGATGGGTGCCAAGGCCGCACGACACGATCTTTGGGCAGATTACACGCTTATTCGCCTGATTGGCTCGCAGGAGGTTCTTGACGCCACGGCGCAAATTCTGTTCTTCGTTGACAAGAGTATAGAGACTCGTACGTTCGATGCCGATGGTTTCATTCGGAAGCTCGACGGTTTCCGCGACAGTGCCCGGAAGGAACTGATCCACACCGATGGTTCTTCATCGCAACCGTCCCGTCGTGCCAATGCCGTAGACGACGTCAAGTGATGCCCTGCTCTGACCGGTGCCCTGGTCCGGTGGGTGTCCGTCTGGGCCTTCTCGCCCGAACGGCGCCAGTCCGGCCTGTCATAGAGCGGGCATCGTGCAGATGGAGGACTCTCCGCACGTGAAGACCTGGCGCGGGCCATCCGGGATGCCTTGACCGATCCGCCGGCGAACGCGAGCCGTTCACCGGTCCCGTTGCCGTGCGGCTCGTGTTCGTCACGGCACGGCCGAAGGGGCGGTCGACGCCGTCGACTCCGCGCACACCGTGTGGAAGACGACTCGCGCGCCACCGGATCGTCACCGCGAGGTAGACCGCAGCGGTGCCCGCGACGCGGACCGGCGCGCCGACCGCGACCGAGTACACACCCGGGTGCGCCCCGGCGGCTTGTGCGATCCGGCGAGTTTTCGGAAGCAGGTTCGCAATCGCGGGCCTTCAGACGGCTCGAAACCTGCTCTCACCTGGACCTGTGTGCCCCCGGCAGGATTCGAACCTGCGACACCCGCTTTAGGAGAGCGGTGCTCTATCCCCTGAGCTACGAGGGCTTACCGGCGTCACTCTACCGGCCTGCGGGGCCGCCCACGAGGGGGCTCCCGGTGAAACACGGTGCGGGCGAACAGCGTATCGACTCCAGCGCTACCACTGGGTAACCTTCCGTGACGGACGCGGAAACCCCGCTCCACCGAACCACCGGAGGGCCCGTTGATCAAGCTGGTTTTCGCTGACGACGAGGAGTTGGTGCGGTCCAGTCTGCGCGGGATGATGGCCGGCGCCCCGGACATCGAGGTGGTCGGGGAGGCCGTGGACGGGCGTTCCGCCGTCGAGGCCGCGCGCCGCCTCCAGCCGGACGTCGTGCTGCTCGACATCAAGATGCGCGCACCCGACGACGGGATCCGCGCCCTCCGCGCGATCCTCGCCCTCCCGACACCCCCGACCGTGGCCATGCTCACCACCTTCGACATGGACGAGTACGTGAGCCTGGCCCTGCGCCTGGGCGCCAACGGGTTCCTCCTGAAGGACATCGAGCCCGCCGCCCTGCTGCGCGCGGTCCGCGACCTCGCCCGCGGCGGCGCCGTCCTCGACCCCGGCGTCGCGGCCCGCATGGTGCGCGCCCACCGCGAGGGCCAGCGCGCCGCCCAGCCCGCGCGCAAGCTCCTGGCCAGCCTCTCCGAACGCGAACGCGAGGTCGTCGCCCTCATCGGGCAGGGGCTGTCCAACGCCGAGATCGGCGGCAAGCTCCACCTGTCCGAGGCCACGGTCAAGGGCTACGTCTCCGCGGTCCTGTCCAAGATCGGCGCCGCCAACCGCGTGCAGGCCGCGCTGCTCGCCTACCGCGGCGGACTCTTGGACCAGCTCTAACACCTTCTCAGGCGAGTCTCAGCACCGTCGGTAACACTGTCCACATGCGCATACTCGTTGTCGACGACGATCGGGCGGTCCGGGAGTCGCTCCGGCGCTCGCTGGAGTTCAACGGCTACCAGGTCGACCTCGCCGGCGACGGTGCGCAGGCACTCGAACGGGTCATCAACGACCGGCCCGACGCCATGATCCTCGACGTCATGATGCCCCGCCTCGACGGCCTCGAGGTGGCCCGCCGCCTGCGCAGCACCGGCGACGACCTGCCGATCCTCGTGCTCACGGCCCGCGACACGGTGTCCGACCGCGTCTCCGGCTTGGATGCCGGGGCCGACGACTACCTCCCGAAGCCCTTCGCGCTCGAAGAGCTCCTCGCGCGCCTTCGCGCCCTGCTCCGCCGCGCCTCCCGCGAGGAACAGGCGGGCGCCAACGCGGAGCAGCTCACCTTCGCCGACCTGACGCTCGACCCCGGCACCCGCGAGGTCCGCCGGGGTGAGCGCGAGATCAGCCTCACGCGCACCGAGTTCGCCCTGCTCGAACTGTTCATGTCGTACCCGAAGCACGTCCTCACCCGCAGCCGCATCCTCGAGGAGGTCTGGGGCTACGACTTCCCGACCTCGGGCAACGCGCTGGAGGTCTACGTCGGGTACCTGCGCCGCAAGACCGAGGCCGGCGGCGAGCCCCGGTTGATCCACACGGTCCGCGGAGTCGGCTACGTGCTCAGGGAAACCCCGCCGTGAGCCAGATCCTGACCGAACCGGTCAGCGTCGTCGACGTCGGCGAACGCAGGCCCCAGCGCCGCATCTCCCTGCGCGCCCGGGTCTCGCTGCTCGCCGCGGCGTGCGTCGCCGGGGTGATGGTGCTGGTGTCGCTCGGCGCGTACATCACGGTCTACAACAACCTCTACCAGCAGGTCGACGACAACCTGCAGGTCCGTGCCATCGCCGCCGCGCAGACCCCGCAGGTCCGGCAGGGCATCCAGGAGTTCCCCGGCGCGCTCCTGAGCAGCACGGACATCCAGATCTGCCTGCTGGATTCCGACGGCAGGCTCACCCTGCCGCCCGGCGGGCGCCAGCCCCCGGTCGGGCAGACCGAAATCGCCGTCGCGCAAGGCGCCGCGTCCTCCTCGATCCGCACGGACGACAAGACCGACATGCGCGTCGTCTCGCTGCACTACGGGCCGGGGCAGGCGCTCGTGCTCGCCCAGTCGCTCACACCGACCGAGCAGACGCTCAACCAGCTGGCGATCGTGCTCATCCTGATCGGTGGCGGCGGCATCATCGTCGCCGCGCTCGCCGGGACAGCCGTGGCGCGCACGGGGCTGCGGCCCGTCGAACGGCTGACGTCGGCCACCGAATACGTCGCCCGGACGGGTGACCTGCGTCCGATCCCGGTGAGCGGTGACGACGAGCTGGCCCGGCTGACCACGAGCTTCAACACGATGCTCGGCGCCGTCGCCGAGTCGCAGGAACGGCAACGCCGCCTGGTCGCCGACGCCGGGCACGAGCTGCGCACCCCGCTGACCTCCCTGCGCACCAACCTGGAGCTGCTGCTGTCGGCCAACCGGGTGGGCGCGCCGACGCTGTCCGAGCAGGTCAGGAAGGACATCGAGACCGACATCAAGGCGCAGCTGGACGAGCTGACGCAGCTCATCGGCGACCTCGTGGAGCTGGCGCGGCAGGACGAGCCGCGCACGGACTTCGAGCGCGTCGAGATGATCGAGGTCATCGAGCGGGCGCTGGACCGGGCCCGCCGCCGTGCCGGCGAGATCGAGTTCGACGTGCAGCTGCAGCCGTGGGTGCTCACCGGCGACCACAGCTCGCTGGAGCGCGCGGTGCTGAACCTGCTGGACAACGCCGTGAAGTTCTCGCCGCCGCGGTCCACCGTGCGGGTCCGGATGTACCCGCTGGGCGACGGCACCGCGGTGATCGAGGTCGCCGATTCCGGCCCCGGTATCGCCGAGGCCGACCTGCCCAAGGTGTTCGACCGCTTCTACCGCTCCTCCGAGGCGCGCACCCTGCCCGGTTCCGGCCTGGGCCTGTCCATCGTCAAGCAGGCCGCGGAACGGCACGGCGGCACGGTCTACGCCGGCCGCGCCCCCGAGGGCGGCGCACTGCTGACCATCCGGCTGCCGGGAGCACCCGCCTGAGCGAGATCCCCGCGATGTTTATTCGTGTAGGATTTTGTGTAGTTGGCGAGCGAGGGAGCGAAGGTGCTGGCGCGGCAGCGGCAAGCGGTGATCCTGGAGGAGGCCCGGCGCACGGGCGCGGTCCGGGTCAGCGAGCTGGTCGCGCGGCTCGGCGTCTCCGACATGACGATCCGCCGTGACCTCGACGTGCTGGCGAGCCGGGGACTGGTCGAGAAGGTCTACGGCGGCGCGACGGCGAACCTCGGCAAGAGCACCGACGAGCCGGGCTTCGAGGCGAAGTCCGAGCAGCAGCAGGCCCAGAAGGAGGCGATCGCCGCGCTCGCGGCCGGGCTGGTCCGGCCGGGCACCGCGATCGGGATCTCCGCGGGCACCACGACGTGGACGTTCGCCCGCGCGCTGGACTCCGTGCCGGGGCTGACGATCGTCACGAACTCCATCCGGGTGGCCGACGTCCTGCGTGAGTCCGGGCAGCCGGAGCGGACGGTCGTGCTCACCGGGGGCGTGCGCACGCCGTCGGACGCGCTGGTCGGCGGTGTCGCGGTGGCGAGCCTGCGGCGGCTGCACCTGGACCAGGTGTTCCTCGGGGTGCACGGCATGGCCGAGGGGCCGGGGTTCACCACGCCGAACCTCGACGAGAGCGAGACCAACCGCGCGCTGGTCGAGGCGGGCCGCAAGCTCGTCGTGCTCGCCGATCACACCAAATGGGGCATCGTCGGCATCTCCACGATGGCCGATCTCGAGGAAGCGGACGTCGTGGTGAGCGATGACGGGCTCCCGGCCGCCGCCCGCGAGACACTGGCCGAGCACGTGGGCGAGCTGGTGGTCGCCGACGTGAACGAGGCGGAGGAAAGTTGATACGCACGGTCCGGCACCTCGCCGACGGCAGGGAGATCATCTACTACGACGAAGCGCCGCACGCGCGCGACGCCGTGGACACGCGCGACCTGCCGCCGGTCGCGGCGAGCTCGGAGATCCGCCGTGACCCGTTGTCCGGCGAGTGGGTCGCGATGGCCGCGCACCGGCAGACCCGCACGTACAAGCCGCCTGCCGACCTGTGCCCGCTGTGCCCGAGCAAGCCGGGCAAGCCCAGCGAGATCCCCGAGTCCGATTATGACGTCGTGGTGTTCGAGAACCGGTTCCCCTCGTTCTCCCAGCACGTCAGCGGCGAAGCGTCCAGTGTGGACGGCGCTGGCCTCGTGCCCACGGCGCCGGGTCGCGGCCGCTGTGACGTCGTGTGCTTCACCAGTGACCACAACGGCTCCTTCGCGACGCTGAGCCCGCGGCGGGTGCGCACGGTCGTGGACGCGTGGGCCGACCGCACCGCATCCATGTCCACTCTGGACGGTGTGGAGCAGGTCTTCCCGTTCGAGAACCGGGGTGAGGAGATCGGCGTGACGCTGTCCCACCCGCACGGGCAGATCTACGCGTACCCGTTCGTCACGCCCAAGACCCGCCGCGCGCTCGACACGGCCCGCGCCTACCAGGCCGAACACGGGCGTCCGGTGCTCGGCGACGTGCTCGCCGCCGAGCGCGAGGCCGGGACGCGGGTCGTCGCGGAGGGGGAGCACTGGACGGCGTTCGTGCCGCCCGCCGCGCGCTGGCCGGTGCACGTGCTGCTGGTGCCGCACCGCCAGGTCCCCGACATCCCCGCGTTGTCCGACGCCGAGCGCGACGACTTCGCCGAGGTCTACCTGCAGGTCCTGCGCCGCTGCGACGCGCTGTACGACCGGCCGCTGCCCTACATCGCGGCGTGGAACCAGGCGCCGGTGCGTGTCGACCGCGAGCTGGGCTGGCTGCACCTGGAGCTGTTCTCGATCCTGCGGACGAAGGACAAGCTGAAGTACCTGGCAGGCTCGGAGTCGGGCATGGGCGTGTGGATCAACGACGCCACCCCGGAGCAGATCGCGGAGCGGCTGCGGGCGGCGCACCCCTGATCTTCCCGGCATACTCATGTCGGACCCTCAGCTTGGGCTCAGCCAGCTCTCAGGACCGACCGACATGGTGAGGACATGACCGAGAACGACCCCAGCGCACCGCACGGCGGCGGTGCCCCCCGGGACCCGCAACCGGAGCAGCGTCCGGCGCAGGAGGACGCGAGCACGCCCCCGCGGGGTACGTCTTTCGGTGGGGAGCAGCCGAGCCCCTGGTCGGCACAGGGCCAGCAGCAGGCGTACCCCTGGACGTCGCCGTCGCAGACCGCACAGCACCCGTACCAGACCGCCGCGTACCCGACGACGCAGCAGCAGGCCGCGATTCCGCAGCAGCGCAAGGGATCCGGCCGCCTCGTCGCCGGTGTGGCGGTGCTCGCGCTCGTCGTGGGCGGCGCGGCCGGTGGCGCGGGCGGCTACTTCGCCTCGCAGAACTCCGGGGGTGGCGTCGCCTACAACGCGCTGAACCAGCCGGTGCCGAACCAGCAGACCAGCGCGGCGCCGTCCGGCAGCGTGGAGGCGGTGGCGCAGAAGGTTTCGCCGAGCGTCGTCGAACTCGTCGTGTCCGGCAGCCAGGAGCAGGGCGAGGGCTCGGGCTTCGTGTTGTCGACCGACGGCTACGTCCTGACGAACAACCACGTCGTGGAGGTCGCCGCGAACGGCGGCAGCATCCAGGCGGTGTTCCAGGACGGTACGAAGGCGACGGCGACGATCGTGGGCCGCGACCCGACGACGGACGTCGCCGTGGTCAAGGTGCAGGGCGCGAAGAACCTGACCCCGGTGTCGCTCGGCAACTCCGACGACCTGCAGGTCGGGCAGTCCGTCGTCGCGTTCGGCTCGCCGTTCGAGCTGGCGGGCACCGTGACGTCGGGCATCGTGAGCGCGCTGCACCGGCCGGTGCGCGCCGGCGGCAGCAGCGGTGACCAGACGACGGTGATGAGCGCGATCCAGACGGACGCCGCGATCAACCCGGGCAACTCCGGCGGTCCGCTGGTCAACCTGTCCGGGCAGGTCATCGGCATCAACTCGGCGATCTACAGCCCGCAGTCCTCCGGCGGTTTCGGTCAGCAGACCGAGGCGACCAACGCGGGGATCGGGTTCGCCATCCCGATCAACCAGGCGCGGCGGACGGCGCAGGAGATCATCGACTCCGGCAAGGCGACCCAGACCTACATCGGTGCCGGCGTGAGCGACGCCCAGTCCGGTGGTGCGCTGATCCAGTCGGTGCAGGCCGGCAGCCCCGCCGAGCAGGCCGGGCTCAAGGCGGGCGACGTGGTGACGAAGGTCGACACCCAGGTGATCAACGACGCGGACGGCCTGATCGCCGCGGTGCGCACCAGGGCGCCGAACGACAAGGTGACTTTCACGCTCAGCGACGGCCGCACCGTGCAGGTGACGCTCGGCGGCCAGCCGGTCGAGGTGAAGTAGACGCTCGGCCGCGCAGGCGGCCGAGACCAACTCCGGGCTCCCGGCGGGTTTTCCGCCGGGAGCCCGTTTTTTCACCGCACCAGTTCCGTGAAGTGCCGTGAGCCGTGGGCGGCCGTCCACCCGATCCGCAGCGCGGCCGCGTCCGCGATGCCGCCGAGCGCGCCGACACCCAAGCGCGCCCAGGGAAACCAGGGCCCGTCGCCGATGCGCACCCGGTCACGGCTGGCGACCCGGCCGGGTTCGAGCTCGACCAGCACCCGCCCGCCCGGGGCGAGGAGATCCCTGACCCGCCGCAGCAACGCGACGGGATCACCGCCGATGCCGATGTTGCCGTCGGCGAGCAGGGCGTGCCGCCAGCGCCCTTCGCCCGGCAGCCGCCGGAAGACGTCCCGGCGCAACGCGGTGCCGCCACGCTCGCGGGTGAGCCGGACGGCGGTGGGGGACACGTCGATCCCGAGTGCCGGGACGCCCCGGGCGGTCAGCTCGGCGGTGAGCCTGCCGGGGCCGCAGCCGATGTCGAGCGTCGGGCCCGCGCACCGGGTGAGCATCAGCTCGTCGCCCTCGCCCGGTTCGGCACGCCAGCGTGCGGTGGGCAGCTCGATCCGCTCACCCGTGGCGAGTTCCAACACACAGGTGCTGCTCAGCAGCGCGGCGTCGAAGGGGGTCACGGTGCCACCGCCACGACCGCTTCGGCGAACCGCCCGCCTGTCAGGCGCGCGACGCGGCGGGCGTCCGTCATCGTGTCCACATCGGACAGACTGCGTAGGTCGGTCGGAGCGAGACCGGCTTCGCTGAGGGCGATGCGGGTGCGTTGTCCGGTGTCGGGGCGGGACATCGGCACCCCGGTGAGCACCTTCGCGTCGGCGGCGTCGGTCAGGCCGAGCGCCCACCACCCGCCGTCCTCGGCGGGGCCGAGCACGGTGCCGTGTTCGCCGAGCGCCGCGGCGGCCTCGGCGAGGAGGTCCGGCGTGACCTGCGGGGTGTCCATGCCGATCTGCAGCACCGGGAGGCCATCCGGGCTCGCGTCCTGGTGCGCGTTGGCGAGCCGCTCGCCGAAGGTTTCGCCGCGCTGTTCGACCACGGTCAGCGGCCACAGCGCGTGCACCAGCTCGGCGCCGCGGGCGGCGCGCCGGAAGTCGCCGGTGGCCGCGACGACGGGAACGGCGCCCGGTGTCGCGGCGACGGCGTCGAGCGTGTCGAGCAGCGCGGCGGCCGCGATGTCGGCGGCCTGCGCGGGGGTGGCCGGCGGGCAAAGGCGTGTCTTCGCGAACCCGGGCACCGGTGCCTTGGCGACGACGAGCAGGCAGAAGGTCATCGGCGCAGCACCTTCGCCATGTCGCGAACGGCACGCGCGGTGCCGCGGAGCGAACCGGACACCTTCGACTTCGTGCCGGCGGCGCGCGGCCGGTACGCGACGTCGAACTCCTCGATCACCAGTCCGGCGCGCCCGGCTTTCACGAGGAGTTCCAGCGGGTAGCCGAAGGCGCGGTCGGTGACGTCGAGGTCCAGCAACGCCTGCCGTCGTGCGGCGCGGATCGGTGCGATGTCGTGCACGGGCACGCCTCGTCGGCGCAGGAGCCGCGCGAGGATGTTGTTGCCCAGCCGGGCGTGCCACGGCCACACCCCTCGCGCGACCGGCTGTCGACGGCCCACGGCCAGGTCGGCGCCGCGTGCGACGGCTCCGGCCAGGCGCGGCAGGTCGGCGGGGTCGAGGGAGCCGTCGGCGTCGAGGAAGCAGACGATGTCGGTGGTGGCGTGTTCGAGGCCGGTGTGCACGGCGGCGCCGTAGCCGCGGCGGGGTTCGTGCACCACCTTCGCGCCCAGCGCGGCGGCGATCTCCGGTGAGCCGTCGACGGAGCCGTTGTCGACCACGATCGGCCGGAACCCGGGTGGCAGCGCACGCAGCAGGCCGGGCAGGGCCGCCGCCTCGTCGAGGCACGGCAGGACGGTGTCCGCGTTCATGGGCATCGACGTTAAGTCCGGGGTGGACAGAGCGGAACCGTTGCGGCGCTTACCGAAATCTGACGTGCTCGGGTTCTTACCGCCGTCTTACGGCGGCTGTCGGTGGTGCGGGGTAGCGTGCAGGATGTGGTGGTGACCGAGTCTGGCCGCGTGCTCGTCGTGGACGACGACGAGACGGTGCGCGACGTCGTGCGGCGGTACCTGGAGGCGAGCGGCTGCACGGTCGAGGTCGCCGGGGACGGGGCGGCGGCGCTGCGTGCGTTCGCCGAGCGGCCGGCGGATCTGGTGGTGCTGGACGTGATGATGCCCGGCCTCAGCGGTCTGGAGGTGTGCCGCCGGTTGCGGCGGTCGAGCCAGGTGCCGGTGGTGCTGCTGACCGCGCTCGGTGAGGAGGAGGACCGGATCGCGGGGCTGCGGCTCGGTGCGGACGACTACGTGACGAAGCCGTTCAGCCCGCGCGAGCTGACGTTGCGGGTCGGTTCGGTGTTGCGGCGGGCGCGGATGCCGAGCGTGGAGCCGGTCGCCGCGGAGGTGTCGGACGGCGATCTGCGCCTCCAGCCAGGCGCCCGCCTGGCGACGCTCCGGGGGGTCGAGGTGCCCCTCACGTCGCGGGAGTTCGACCTGCTGGCGTTCTTCCTCGCGCACCCGGGTGTCGCGTACTCGCGGGCCGACCTGCTGGAAAAGGTGTGGGGCTGGGACTTCGGCGACCAGTCCACGGTGACGGTCCACGTCCGCCGCCTACGGGAAAAGATCGAGCGCGACCCAGCGAAGCCAACCCGCATCGCGACCGTCTGGGGCGTCGGGTATCGGTACGACCCGGTGGGGACGTGAGGGGTTCGCGGGGGTCTGGGGTGTTCGGCCGTCGTTTGCGGAGGCTGGGTGCCGGAGGTTGGCTGCCGGGTCCGGCACCCAACCTCCGGGCCCCGGTTCATCCCCGCCGCCGATCGTCCTCGGCGGCGTGCTGTCGGGGTTCATCCCTGGCGCCGACGGCGCTCGGCGGTGCGCCCCTGGTTCATCTCCGGCACCGATCGCCCTCGATGGCGTGCCCCTGGTTCATCTCCGGCACCGATCGCCCGCGGCGGTGCGCCTTGGGTTCATCTCCGGCCCGACCGCCCTCGATGGCGTGCCTTGGGTTCATCTTCGGCACCGATGGCCCTCGATGGCGTGCCCTGGATTCATCCCGGTGCCGATGGCTCTCGGCGGTGCGCCCCGGTTTACCTTCGCCGCCGACTGCCCTCGGTGGTGCGCCCCGGGTTCCTCTCCGGCACCGAAGGCCCTCGGTGGCGCACCCCTGCTCCATCCCGGTGCCGATGGCTCTCGGCGGTGCGCCCCGGTTCACCTTCGCCACCGACTGCCCTCGGCGGCGTGCTGCGGAGGGGCTGCCTGCCGCGTTTGTCGCCGGGTCGTACCCCTCGGCTTGCCCCCGTGCCGGGCCGCGGCCAAGGCTTGTTCCGCGCCAGCGAACCTCCGCCGTCCGCAGCCCGCGATGCCGGTCAGCTTCCGCGCCCGGTTCCGCGACCACGTCCCTCAACCGTCCGCCGTTCCCGGTGCCTGCCGCCAGCTGCCCGCCCCGGCAGCCCGGCCCCCGGTCCCCGATCGGCGCAAGATGAGCCTCGCGGGAGGAGAGCGCGATGATCGAATCCGGTGAGTCGTTCGGCCAGATGCTCGCGCACGTCTGGCACATCCTGCCGCTGGCCGTGGCCTTCACGCTGCCGGTCGCGCTCGTGGGGGGCCTCGTCCTCTACTGGCTCCGGCGCGGGTCCCTCACCACGACCCTCACCGTCCTTGTCCTGATCCCCGTCCTCGCCACACTCACGGGTGTACTCGCCATCAGCGGGTTCATGTTCACCCCGGCGCTGATGACCATGCTGCTCGTCTGCCTGCTCGTCGCGCTCGTCACCGTGCCCGCGGCGGTCCTGCTCGGCCGGGTCATCGCGCGGCGCAGTGTGTGGGAGCGCGAAGCTCGCGAGCGTGAACGCGCCGGAGAGGCGGCCCGGCGCGATCTGGTGGCGTGGATCAGCCACGACCTGCGCAGTCCGCTCGCCGGCATCCGCGCGATGGCCGAGGCGCTCGCGGACGGCATCGTGTCGGAGAAGGACGAGGTCGCCGACTACGCGAGCCGCATCAACGGCGAGACCGCGCGGCTGTCGGCCATGGTCAACGACCTGTTCGAACTCTCCCGCATCACGGCGGGTGCGCTGCGCCTGACGATGTCGGCGGTGCCGCTGCAGGACGTGGTGAGCGACGCGCTCGCGGCCCAGACCGTGGTGGCGAACCAGAAGAAGGTGCGGGTCCTCGCGGACGCGGACGTCTGGCCCGTCGTCACGGGCAGCGATCCCGAACTGGCGCGCATAGTCCGCAACCTGGTGTCCAACGCGATCCGGCACACCCCGCCGGACGGCACGGTGGCGATCCGCGTCGGCGTCGAGGGTGAGGAGGCACTGCTTTCCGTCGACGACGGGTGCGGCGGCATCCCCGAGGACGAGTTGGACCGCGTCTTCGACGTCGCGTTCCGGGGGACGCAGGCCCGGACCCCTGACCGCTCGGGTAACGCCGGCGGCGGGCTCGGCCTCGCGATCGCCAAGGGGCTCGTCGAGGCGCACCGCGGGCGCATCCACGTGCACAACCACGGCGACGGCTGCCGGTTCGAAGTCCGGCTGCCCCTCGCCGCTAACTGACCGGCGCGCGGAGCGGGTCGGTGGCGAAGGCCTTGATCCCCGCCTCGAACGGGACAACCGCGCGGAAGTCGAGCAGTTTCGCGGCCCGGCCCGGGTCGGCGACGATGTGCCGGACGTCGGCGGGCCGTGCGCCGCCCACGACGCGTGGTGCAGGTCCCCGGCACGCTCGGGACAGCTCGCGGGCCAGGTCACCGACGGTGTGCGGGACGCCGGAGCACACGTTGACCGGGGTGAGTTCGCCCGGTGTGCCTGGAGCTTCGAGCGCGAGAAGGTTGGCGCGGGCGACGTCGTGGACGTGCACGAAGTCACGTCGCTGGTTGCCGTCTTCGAGGACCGTGGGGGCTTCACCGCGCGCCAGCGCTGAGCGGAACAGCGACGCGACTCCGGCGTACGGGGTGTTTTGCGGCATTCGGGGGCCGTACACGTTGTGGTACCTCAATGCCCAGACGGTCGCGCCGGCCTGCCGCGCCCAGGCGGCCGCGAGGTGTTCCTGGGCGAGTTTCGTGGCCGCGTAGGTGCTCTGCGGGCGGAGTGGTGCGTCTTCGGGCACCAGGCGCGGTTGGAGGTCCCGGCCGCACTCCGGGCAGCGCGGTTCGAACCGCCCGGCGTCCACATCGGACTGACATCGGGGTGCGGGTGCGACGATGCCGTGTTCGGCGCACGCGTACCGGCCCTCGCCGTAGACGACCATCGAGGAGGCGAGCACCAGTTTCGCCACTCCGGCGGCGTGCATCTCGGCCAGGAGGACCGCGGTGGCGTAGTCGTTGTGGTAGGCGTACGCCGGCGCGTCCGAGGGGTCGAGCCCGTGCCCGACGACGGCCGCTTGATGGCAGACGGCGTCCACTTCGGACAGAAGTCCGCGCAGGAGGGCCTGGTCGGAGACACTGCCTTGCACGAACCGGTGCTGGAGGTAGTCCGGTGGGGTCGCGGTGCCGTGGGCCTGTGGGAGGAGGTCGTCGAGGACCGTCACGGTGTGGCCTTCGGCGGCCAGCAGGTCGGCGACGTGCGATCCGATGAAGCCGGCACCGCCGGTGACGAGTACGTGCACCCTCGTCACGCTATGGGGTGGTGGTGGGTACGCGCAGTAGGTCGGACGTGGCCGTCAGAGTTCGGTAACAACGGGCTAACGTGTGCCCCATGGAACGCAGTGCACAGCGGCTTGGCCGCGCCCTCGTGGTGATCGTGGACGACCGCGCGGCGCATGGCGAGCATGACGACACCTCCGGCCCACTGGTCACGGAGTTGCTGGAGGAAGCCGGGTTCATCGTGGACGGCGTGGTCGTCGTGCACGCCGACACGGTCGCGATCCGCAATGCGCTCAACACCGCGGTGATCGGCGGGGTGGACCTCGTGATCACGGTCGGTGGCACCGGCGTGTCGCCGCGGGACGTCACCCCGGACGCGACCGCGGGCGTGCTCGACCGGCCGATCCCGGGGATCGGCGAGGCACTGCGCTCGTCGGGGCTCGCCGCGGGTGCGGTGGACGCCGGTATCTCGCGTGGGCTGGTCGGCGTCTCGGGCAGCACGCTGGTGGTCAACCTCGCCGGCTCGCGCGCCGCGGTGCGCGACGGCATGGCGACGCTGTCCGCGCTGGTGCCGTACGTCATCGACGAGCTGTCCGGCCTCGACGAGTCCTGACCGTGCCCGCCGACGACCGCGACGAGGACGCCCGGCGCCGCCGGAAGCGGCGTTCCCTGGACGCCGTCTTCGGCGAGGTGCTCCCGGAAACCACCACGGACGAACGCGACCCCGACCCCCGCGGCGACGACCGCGAGACGTGGTACCGGGAGAACCGGCCACCACACCACGACCGCTAGGCAGGGGCGACGGCTGCGGCCACGTGCGCGGGTACGCGGCCAGGGTGCTGCGGGTATGGCTCGGGTGCTGCCGGGCACGCCACCGCCGTCGGCTCGGGTTGGCGGCGGCTGGCAGCGGGCCGTGGACCACGGCCGTCAGCCGGGGATGCCGATCGCGGCCGGGCTACCGATCGCGGCCGTCCGCGTGGGGCAGCGACGGCCGCCAGACCAGGGCGGCTGCTAACGGGCGATGGCTCAGGCGGGCGGCCTCGGTTGCACCCTGGGTTGGGTGGCCCAGCACGCAGGGCTTGCCGCTTGGCCCGGCCAGCCCGGGTTAGTTGGCTGGCCGGGCGGCGCCCTGGCTTGCCGTCTGCCGGACCAGTGCCCTGGGTTCGCCGCCTGGCCGGGCCAGCCGTGGGTTGACTGGCCGAGCTGGCGCCCTTGGCTTGCCGCCTGGTCGGGCCAGCGCTCCGGCTTGCCGCCCGGCTGGGGTAGCGCCGGGTGTGCACCGTGGGCTGATCGGCCGGGCCAGCGCCGTGAAGATGCGCCCTGGTTGGCCCGGCTGGCCGGGCCAGCGCTCTGGGCATCCACCCTGGTGGCTGGCCGCTGGCGCCCCGGGGTTGCACCCTTGGTTGCCTGGCCTGCGCCGATGCGCGCTGTGCCTTGAGGCTTCGGCAGCGCCCTGTGCCCCCCGGCTGTGCGCCGACGTTGGAACCGGTGGGCACCCGCGGACGGGCCGGTACTGACCGGCAGCCGGGCGAACGCGCCGGAACCAACCTTGCAGCCCGGCGAGAGCGCCGGAGTTGACCGGCAGCCCGGCGAGAGCGCGGAGCTGACCGGCAGCCGGGGCCGATGCGCCGGAGTTGACCGGCAGCCGGGGCGGACGCGCCGGGAACTGACCTTGCAGCCCGGCGAAAGCGCCGGAGCTGACCGGCAGCCGGGGCGGACGCGCCGGGAACTGACCGGCAGCCCGGCGAAAGCACCGGAGTTGACCGGCAGCCCGGCAGCCGCGCCGGAACTGACCGGCAGCAGCCTGCCAACCCGCCCTGCTGACCGACCATGACCACGCCGTACCGCCGCCCTGGCGGCAGCCGTTCCTGTGCGGGCACTGCCCGCGCTGATCAGGCCTTCGTCGTCTCCTTGTCGTTCTCGTTCTGGGGGCCGCGCTGCTCGCGCAGCAGGTCGCGGATCTCGATGAGCAGTTCGACGTCCGTGGGCTCCGCCGGGCCGGGTTCCTGGCCCCGCTTGCGGCGCTCCTGGATCTTCTTCACCGGCAGCACGATCACGAAGTACACGACCGCGGCGATCAGCGCGAAGTTGATCACGGCGTTGATGACGCCGCCGAAGTCGAGGAACGTGGAGTCGTTGTCGCCCAGGATGTTGAAGCCGAGGCCCTTCGCCGCGTCCGTGCCGCCGATCGTGTTGATCAGCGGCTTGATCAGGCCGTTCGTGAACGCCGTGACGATCGCGGTGAACGCGGTGCCCATCACCACCGCCACCGCGAGGTCGACGACGTTCCCCCGCATCAGGAAATCCTTGAAGCCCTTGAACATGTGCACTCCTCCCTCGACGGACGCTGTTAGCGGAGGGTAACGGCAACCGGATTCCGAAGTGACGAAGCCGCCACTTGTGTCGCTGTGTCGGGCGGAACGGCGATCAGGACGAGCGGGCCCTTGTCCTCACCCGCTAGGAACCGGCTCGACCCGGCGGGCGGTGAGCGGACGTCGACCACCGTCGCCAGTGGCGCGAGCACCCGGCTCACACCCTCGTCAGCCGTCACGACGTCCACCCGGGTGCCAGGCGAGAGCAAACCGGCCACAGCGGCGTCGGCCAGGCGGACGGGAACTGTGGACAACCCGGGGACAAGATTGGGGACAGCGCCGGGACTCGCGCGGGCTGATGCGGCTTCGGGTGAGGGCGGCGAGGCGCCGGGGGAACGCACCGCGAACACCGCGGCGAGCACGAGGAGACCGACCGCGACCAGGCGGCGCAATCGCGAAAAACGCCTGCTGCGCAAGGAAGAACGCAGCCTGATCCAGATCTCCCACAGGCGGATACGCATCGCGGGCACACTCCCTTTCGCCAGTGCGACGGCGGTGGTTCCGCTGTCGTCACTTCGACGTTAGGGGTGTGCCCGCGCGAGGGAAAGGAGCTGATCAAGCACCTGTGGATAACCGGGTGCCTGTGGACAACTCGGCCGTCAGGAAGCGGCGGCGGCTGCCGTGGAGGAGCTGCTCGACGAGGACGACGAGGACGCCGACGACGAAGACGACGAGTCCGACTTGCTGCTCGACCCGTTGGACGACGAACCGTTGCTCGACGCCGAGGACGAGGACTTGCTCGAACCCGACGACGACTTGGAGTCGGAACGCGAGTCGGTGCGGTAGAACCCGCTGCCCTTGAAGATCACGCCGACGGCGCCGTAGAGCTTGCGCAGCGGGCCGGTGCACTTCGGGCACTCGGTCAGGCTGGCGTCGGAGAACGACTGCACGGCCTCGAACTGGTGGCCGCACTCCTTGCAGGCGTACTGGTAGGTGGGCACTGGTGCTCCTTCGCGCATTGGCACTCGATCCGCGAGAGTGCTAACGCTAGACGATACTGGGCCATTCCCCCGCAGGTCAAACGGGGTTTCCGGGGTCACGCCCAGGCCGCGTCCCGATCCTCGCGGTGATCGAACCCGCCGGTAGCCGTGGCCTGCTCGTTCGTCCCACTCTGGAGCAACGACCGGGCGGAGCTCCAGAATGTCGGCCCCCGGTGAGACCTTGGTCACCGGCCGGTCAGTGGAACGAACCCCCGCCCAGGGGTGAGCACCGCGGTCATCCGCACGTCGTGGGGTTCGGCGGGCAGCCGCTCGACGAACTCGTCGTCCCGCACGACGGCGACCAGCGTCGCGTCGGCGGCCGCGTGGCCCAGCGAGCGGTCGTAGTACCCCGCGCCGCGGCCGAGGCGCACGCCCGCCCGGTCGACGGCCAGTGCGGGGATCAACACGAGCCCCGCTTCCCGGACCGCGCCCGGCCCGAGGCAGGGGCCCGCCGGCTCGAGCACGCCCCGCAAGCGGCCAGGTGAAAGCGTTTGCGGCCCGGTGTACTCCGCCCAGTCCAGCGCGCCAGGCGCCGGCGGGATCACCGGGAGCAGCACCCGGGCGCCGGCTTGCCGCGCGACGTCGAGCCATGCGATCGAACCGGGTTCGGTGCCGAACGGCACGTAACAGCACACGGTCGGGGGCAGGTCCAGCGCGCCGACCGCTTCAGCCAGTGCCCTGGCCTCGGCGACCCGCGCGGCGACGGGGAGGGCTGTCCGTGCCGCGGTCAACCGGGCCCGCCAGCCGCCCTTGTCCAGCTCGTCGTGCCGCCCGTCTCGCATAGTCGCAGGTTAGGCTCTAGCTCCATGACGGGCGCCTTCGACAACCATTCCTTCCGCACCGCGATCGTCCCCGCCGCGGGGCTGGGGACACGCTTCCTGCCTGCGACGAAAGCAGTTCCGAAAGAGCTGCTGCCGGTCGTGGACACCCCGGGCATCGAGATCGTCGCGGCGGAGGCGGCACAGGCGGGCGCGAAGCGGCTTGTGATCGTGACCTCACCGGGCAAGGAGTCGGTGGTCAACTACTTCCGCTCGGCGCCGGAGCTCGAAGAGAACCTGGAGCGCAAGGGCAAGACCGAGCTGCTGGAGAAGGTCCGCCGCGGCCCGGGGCTGCTGGACGTCGAGGTCGCCATCCAGAAGGAGGCGCTGGGGCTGGGGCACGCGGTCGCGCAGGCCGAGCCGAACCTGACCGACGAGGACACCGCCGTCGCGGTCCTCCTGCCGGACGACCTCGTGCTGCCGGCCGGGGTGCTCGAGCGGATGGCCGAGGTCCGCGTGAAGCACGGCGGCAGCGTGCTGTGCGCCTTCGACATCCCGAAGGAGCAGATCTCACCCTATGGCGTGTTCGACGTCACCGATACGGACGAAGAAGATGTCAAACGAGTGCACGGGATGGTCGAGAAGCCGAAGCCCGAAGAGGCTCCCTCGACGTTCGCCGCCGCGGGCCGTTACCTGCTCGACCGGGCGATCTTCGACGCGCTGCGCCGCATCAAGCCGGGCGCGGGTGGTGAACTCCAGCTCACCGACGCGGTGGCACTGCTGATCGAAGAGGGACATCCGGTGCATATCGTGGTGCACCGGGGTGGCAGGCACGACCTGGGCAACCCCGGCGGGTTCCTGCGGGCGGCGGTCGATTTCGCACTCGACCACCCCGACTACGGCCCGTCGCTGCGCACCTGGCTCGCCGAGCGAATCGAGAACAAAGGCTGATGACCCCGTCCACCCCGGAGCCTGCAGAGGCCGCTGAGCAGGAGTTCCGTCCCGTCGACGAACAGCTGGCGCTGGTACTGGATTCGGCCGTGCGGCCGCGGCCGGTCCGGGTCGCCATCTCCGAGGCGCAGGGCCTGCTCTGCGCCGAGGAGGTCGTCGCGGAGCACGCCCTGCCCGGCTTCGACCAGGCCGCGGTGGACGGGTACGCCGTGCGCAGCGTGGACGTGCGCGCGGCGGGCGACGAGCCCGTGCAGCTGCCGGTGGTGGGCGAGATCCCGGCGGGTTCGCGGCAGCCGCGGCGCCTGAACCCCGGCCAGGCGGTGCGGGTCGTGACCGGCGCGCCGCTGCCGACGCTGGCCGACGCCGTGGTGCCGACGGCGTTCACCGACGGACATCCCGCGAACGTGACCGTGCACCGGTCCGTGCCCTCGGCCGGCTACGTGCGGCGGACCGGCGAGGACGTGCAGATCGGGGACGTCGCCGTGCGCCAGGGTGACACGATCGGCTCGGCCCAGGTCGGGCTGCTCGCCGCGGTCGGCCGGTCCAAGGTGCTGGTCTACCCGCGTCCCCGGGTGTCGATCGTGTCCGTCGGCGACGAGCTGGTCGACATCGACCGGACGCCCTCGGTCGGGCAGGTCTACGACGTCAACTCCTACGCGCTGGCCGCTGCCGCGCGGGACGCCGGTGCGGAGGTGAGCCGCGTCGGCATCGTGCCGAGCGAGCCGAAGCGGCTGCGTGAGGTCGTGGAGGGCCGACTGCTGATGTCCGAGGTCGTCGTGGTCGCCGGCGGGGCCGGGGGCACGACGGGCGACGAGGTGCACGCGGCCCTGTCCGACCTCGGGCACATCGACATGACGCGCGTCGCGATGCACCCCGGCTCGGCGCAGGGGTTCGGCCGTCTAGGGCCGGACTCCGTGCCCACGTTCCTGTTGCCTGCCAACCCGATGAGCGCGCTGGTGGTGTTCGAGGTGCTCATCCGGCCGTTGATCAGGGCGGCCCGCGGCACGCGCAACCCGCACCGGCGGATCGTCAGCGCCCGGCTGCTGTCGCCGATCACGTCGACCAAGGGGCGCAAGGGTTTCCTGCGTGGCCAGCTGCTGCGCGACGAGAGCACGGGCGAGTACCTCGTGCAGCCGCTCGGGACGTCGGGTGCGCACCTGCTGGCGTCGCTGGCCGAGGCGAACTGCCTGGTGAACGTGGACGAGGACCTCACGGAGGTGCCCGCGGGCGAGCAGGTACGGGTGACCTTCCTCGCACAACGGGTGTGACGGTTAAATACGCCGGTGCAGGCTGCGACCTACGACATCGAAGCGCGACACCCCGGCTGGCCCGCCCGGCTCGGTCCGCTGCGCGTCCGCGCCGGTGTCGTCGCTCTGCGGCCCATCCGGCTGCGGGACGCGGGGGACTGGTCGCGGATCCGGTTGCGGGACCAGGAGCACCTGGAGCGGTGGGAGCCGACGGCGCCGGGTCCGTGGGCGGACCGCAACGGTTTCTGGTCGTGGCCGCCGCAGTGGATGGCGCTGCGGGGGCTTGCTCGCCGTGGTCAGTGCCTGCCGTTCGTCATCACAGTGGACGACCAGTTCGCCGGTCAGATCACTGTCGGTAACGTGATCCGCGCCTCACTCCGTTCGGCGTGGGTCGGTTACTGGGTGTCCTCGACGGTCGTCGCCGGCGGGGTCGCGACGGCGGCTGTCGCACTGCTGGTGGACCACGCGCTGACCTCCGGCGGGTTGCACCGGATCGAGGCCACCGTCCGCCCCGAGAACGAGCCGAGCGTCCGCGTCCTCACCAAGGCCGGATTCCGCCAGGAGGGCCTCTTCCAGCGCTATCTCGATGTCGCGGGCGCGTGGCGGGACCACCTGTGCTTCGCGATCACGGCCGAGGAGACGGGCGCCGGTCTCGTCAGCAGGCTCGTGCGGGAAGGCCGCGCTGAGCGCGTGTGAGATCTGCGTTACCACATCGGGTCAGTTTCACCTGATCCGGTGGTCCCATTTCTGTTTTCGAGCGGCGTGGCTCCCGGCGATCTGTTACTCCTGTGACTAGCGTGACGGTATGTAGCAGAAGTCGGGGGAGGTGACAGAGGGAGATGCCCAGCTCGCTGATCATCGTCGCACTGGCGGCCGCGTGGCTCGTCGTGCTCGTGCCCATGGTCGCGCGGAAGCGCCAGGCCGTCGTGCGGACCACGGACTCCGCGCTCGCCGCCCGCGTCGTGCGGAGCGGAGTAGGCACCGACGAGGGGGAGGAGCCCGTCATGTCCGAGCCCGTTCAGCAGGTCATCGACCCCGAACCCGAGGAGTTCGCCGAGCCGGAGCGCCCGTGCAGCCACGAGGAGTCCTCGCGACGCAGCTTCGACGCCGATGACGACTTCGACGACGAGGCCGACTACCGGTCGGAGCGCGGCGTCGAGGCCGAGGGGGAACGCCGGTACCGGCCTGGGCGCGGGGGCTTCGACCCGGAGGCGGCGGAGATCGCGGCGCGGGCCAAGTACGCGTTCCGGCAGCGGGTCGTGCTCGCCCTCATCCTGCTGGCGGTGGTGTCCGCCGGTGTGGCCGGTTTCCTGTCGAGCCTGCTGTGGTGGGGGCACGGCGCGATCGACCTGGTGCTGGTGGGGTACCTCGTGTACTTGCGGCGGCAGGTGCGCATCGAGAACGAGATCCGGCAGCGGCGGCTCGCGCGCCTGCACCACGCACGCACCCGTCGCCCGGCGCAGCCGCGCCGCGTGATGCGCGACGAGTACGAGGTGCCCGAGGAGCCGCGTCGCGAGCTGGTCGGCATCGAGCGCCGCCCGTCGCCCGCTTCGCGGCTGCGCGGGCAAGCGGTGGTCGTCGACGTCGAGGACGAGGATCCCGCGTTCCACGAGCTGGACGACCCCGGCGCCCTCCCGTTCCGCCGGGCGGTCGGCGAGTAGGACCCCCCTCGCCGACCCCCTGCGGCGGGGTTGCTATGCTCTGCGAGCAAGTTCAAGGGGCTGTAGCGCAGTTGGTAGCGCGTCTCGTTCGCATCGAGAAGGTCAGGGGTTCGATTCCCCTCAGCTCCACAGCAGGTCAAAGGCCCTCCCCGGGTGATCGGGGAGGGCCTTTGCGTGTCCGTACGGCAGCGCCATCCTGTTTCCCCACTCGGCGAACGGCGACACGCCAACCGGTTCGCAGTACGTCGAGCAGGTGCGGACCTGGTTCGACAGCATGTGGTCGAGCATCGGCAAGGACTTCCGGCGATAACCCGTTCGCGGTGCTGAAGTACGCCGCCTCCCTCAGCGAAGATGACGTCCGCTACGTCGAGGCCGCGTTCACCGCACACGAGGTCGAGGCCATGACCACCGCTGAAACGACCGAGGGTGCGCACGAACTCATCCAGGCGTGGCACGCTTCCGGCCGGCCGCTCGCGATCGTGAGCAACAACAGCGCCGCCGCGATCAGCACATACCTCGACTTTCACGGCATCCGCCCGCTCGTCGACGTGGTGTCCACACGCGAGAGTGCAGATGTCGGACTCCTCAAGCCGCGTCCCTACCTAACCCGTGCCCTCGCCTGACCTGCCGCTGCTCACTGATTGGCTCCGCGGCCGCCTCAGCAACGACAAGCTGACCGAGCTACCAGCAGGCGAGCAGGTAGCCCCAAAGGCCGAACGCGTCCGCGCTCTCGCACTCCTCGACGACCTCGCAGCCGACCTGCGCCCCGGCGTCTGCCACGGCGACGCCTCGCCCTGGAACGCGCGGGCGCGGCGTGGTGCCGGTGTCTGGCGGCGCAGTCGACGGCAGCGCTAAGCAGCGAGAACAATCATCGATCAAGCGCGTTTCCCGAGCCCTGGTAACCCGCCGGACACTGCTCGGAGGCTGATTCGGGGCTCATGCTTGGACTCGGAACGGCGGGTGCGCTTCGTGCGAGGTCTCGTAGCGATCCTCTCTCGTAGCCAGCGTTTGCCTGCCGACTGGGTTCGCAACGCAGCGAGCGCTGCCTCCAGTCGTTTCAGGTAAGCCGTTCTCTCGGTATCGGCGAGATCAGCGTCGTTGATGTCGGTTGCCAGCTGGTCTACTTGCCTCCGGGCCGATGCGCGAGCCGCATCCCGCTTAGCCTGCATAGCCTCGCCGGAGGGAGCACGTACCGTCCAAGCCTGGAGGTAAAGCTCGACGTGCTTCTCGACGCGCCGAACCTCTCGCTCGTGACGAGTTATGGGGTTGGAGCGTCTTGCATTCATATCTGAGATGTCCGCTCGCGGCGGTAGGTCGTTACGGGCAGCCGCGAAGGTGCAGGCAAGCCGCGACCAGCAGCGCCACGGCTGGACTGCCGCGGGGTTCCATTCCCCTCAGCTCCACAAACCACGTTCGACACACGGCTCCGAGTTGAGTCGTCTTCTTCACGGACCACCCACTCCACCTGCCCCGTCGGGGCGTGGCGACGCCTGGACCCCAAACCCCGGTCACCGCGGCCGGGTGCAGCGGTCCTTCCAGGTGTGACCGGTCAGGGCTGGCGGGTCGGCGGTTTGTGCGTGGAATGCCCTTTCTGCTCTTGTCCGGTCGTGGCGGTCCAGCTGGCTAGCAGCTTCAGGGCGTCCTCGGCGGCGGTTTCGGGGGGTGCGCTGTAGACGACCACGCTCAGGCCGCTGTCGTCGGGCAGGGTCATGGTTTCCTGGTCGAGTTCCAGGTCGCCGACGAGCGGGTGGTTGAGGCGTTTGGTGCTTTCGCGGAAGACGTGCACGTCGTGCGATCCCCACAGCACGCGGAAGGTGTCGCTGCGGGTGGATAGTTCCCCGATCAGGTTCGATAGTTCCCGGTCGTAGGGGCTCCTTCCCGCCTCGACGCGTAGCGCGCCCACGGCGAAGCGGGCCATGCGCTCCCAGTCGGTGTAGAACCGCCTGGCTGCTGGATTGAGAAACGCGAACCGGGCGACGTTCGCGCCGCAGGTCGGGTCGGCGTACATCTCCGAGTACAGAGCCCGGCCCAGTGGGTTGGCGGCCAGCGTGTCGAGGCGGTTGTTCATCACGTAGGCCGGCATCCCCGGCATACCGTCGACGATCCGCGCCACGCTCGGCCTCACCGTCGGACGGGCCTCCCGCTGCCGTGCCCGTGCCCGCGGCGCCGGTCCCGCGGCGCGGGCGAGGTCGTACAGGTACATGCGCTCGGTGTCATCCAGCCGCAAGGCGCGGGCAAGGGCGTCCAGCACACTGTCGGAGACCCCCTGGAGGTTTCCGCGCTCCAGGCGCGTGTAGTACTCGACGCTCACCCCGGCGAGCGCGGCGACCTCTCCCCGGCGCAGTCCGGGCACCCGCCGCTGACCATACGTCGGCAGACCCACCTGCTCCGGGGTGATCTTGTCGCGCCGGGAGCGGAGGAAAGCGCTGACTGCGTCCCGGTTGTCCATGACGACAGAGTAAATAGGCCACGCGCGCGGTGGGGGACTCTGCCAGTACCCCTCACAGCAGGAACTCCCCCGTCACGACCACCTGCCGTTGCATGGTGCGTGCCCCAGTCCTCTGGGGCCTTTCCCCGTACCGGAACGAAACTGAAGGGCATGCAAGATGAGCAACCAGACGAAGACGCTGACGGAGAGCCCCGCGCAGGTCGTGCGCGAGCTGTACGACGCGCTGAGCAAGGGCGACGTGCCGGGTGTCCTGGCCAAGCTCGCCCCCGAGGTGATCGTCGACGAGCCGGCCCAGCTCCCCTACGGCGGCGTGCACCGGGGCAGCGAGGTGTTCGTGCAGTCGATCCTCGGCGCGATGATGGGGTACGCCAACGTCGTGATCACCAGTGCCGAGGTGTTCGAAGGCCCGACAGGCGTCGTCGGAACGCTCACCGGAACGCTCACGGCCCATTCCACCGGTGAGCAGTTCCCGCTGACCATGGTCGAGATCCACCAGGTCGAGGACGGCCTGGTGCGCAAGATCGACGTCTACACCAAGAACCCCCACGAACTCGCGGCGTTCTACACGCGCGCCGAGGCTGGCACCCGCTGACGGCACCTCGTCAAGATCTCGGCCGAGTTGCCGCACCGCAGCGCGAGCAACTCGGCCGGCCCATCCCCAGCCGCGCGGAACGGCGCCCGATCCGCGCGGCTGGTCGTGGAGGCCCCCTCGTGCGTCATCTCACTCACCACCGCGCCTGCAGGTCTCCGATCAACAGCAGCGGCCAACGCGCAGACCGCAGCACGTCCCGGGACGCACCGGTAAGAGCCGCATACCGTGTGCCGAGCAGCAGCCCGAGGATCGAAAGATCAAGGTGAGGCCGACGACCACGCCCTTGATCACGGTGACTGCGCGAACCACAGCGTCCGAACCTGATCGAGTCGGCATAGCACCACGCGTGGTCATTCGGCGCCATCTGCTTCGACGCGCGGGCCCCTGTAAGGGGTTCGGGTGGGGATGCCGCGTTTGCGGAGCGACTCGGGAGGGCTTTTTGCTTCAGGGCTGCTCGACCGACTACGCGGGATCGCGGTAGCGGTGCAGCATGTGGTTGAACCTCCGCAACTTGTCGACAGCGTCCCCCGGGATCGGGTCCGGGTGGAAGTGCATGACGTTGTTGCGGATGAGGCGGATCTCCTCCAGGCGTGCGATGAAGGTGGGCCGGTCCAGTGGCCATCCCAACTGTTCCCAGACTTCCCTGTTCTCCAGGATGTGCTGGTAGTCGCCGAACGAGAGCTGGTCGGCATTCTTGATCGTCCTGCTGCAGAAGCGCTGCAGGGTCTCCACGTCGAAGGCGCGGCCCAGAATCCAGCGGAGCGTCCGATCCAGCTCGCCCAACTGGAAGAACGGCGTGGCCATCTCACCGTAGCGCTGGGCTACGTCGGCCGTCGTCACGATGCCCTTGATGCTCTTGCTTTCGTCCAGTACGAACACGAATTCGCGCCGTTGCAGGGTGGGCAGGACCTCGAAGAGATCGCGATCGTAGGCGACCACCTCCACGTGGGGCTCGATCGCGTCACCGACGCCCGCGCTGGGCTTCTGGTGCATCGCCTGCGCGATCGATCGCCAAGTGACGGCACCGCGCAAGTTACGAGGGCCACTGAGGACGGCGAGCTGCGAGTAGTCGTTGAGAAGCATCTTGGTGATCGCTTCTTCAAGCGTGCTGTTGGGCGCCACGGAGGCGACGCCGGTGAGAGGAGAGAGGTTTCCCACCGTGAGCCGTACATCCAGGTCGGTGCCTCCCTCGTCGTCCTCGGCGACCGGGAGATCATCGAGGTCAGATCGCGCGGAAAGGGCAGCACTCTCCACTTCGTCGGGTGGTGTCGTCAGCGAAACCACGGTGTCGAGGGTCACCGCTCGGAAGCTCGGGGAGGTCATCAACCCGTGATTGGCCAGATCCGCTTCGATCTGACTGACTTGGTCGCCGCGCTCTGTCGCGCCCCAGAGGGCCAGGAGCTCGCGCACGGAGATCCGCTCTGGGGCATGCTCCTCGGCGCGGTTGCGCGCCTGCCGCAATCGTTCGTGGACCCGCCGCCGGATCGTGTCCTCGCTCGGCGGGTGCGCGGTGGCCGCGGCCCTGGAAATAGTCTGGTCGAGCAACTCCTGGCGCACCGCGTCCAACAGCCGATCCTGGTCGACCACCAGCCATGCACGCCACCCGTCGACCGCTCGCATGCCGGCCGCGACCATGGCAGCCCGCGAAGGTGACCGGAACTCCTCGCCGTCGGGCTCGAGCCGGATCCGGCCCCGGTCGGTCACGGTGGCGTCGTACGTCACCCCGATGCGGTTGCGCTTGAACCTGAGCTTCGTGCCACTGGTGATGAGCCCCGCATCGAGCAGATCGGAAACCGTCACGCGGCGGCCGCCGAGGAGGTACATCGACCGGCCGCCCGCCTCATTGCCGCGGTCCTCCGTCGTTTCGCCCGTCACCGGCGCTCACCACCTCCGGAGTCCGGCGAACTTGCGCCGGGCCGCGATCGCTTGTTTCAGCACCCTTTTTTCCAGTTCTGCCTGGCTGAGCCGCTCCACCCGCGTGAGCTGCAAATGACCCGCGACGGCGAGCAGACTCTCCCGGTCGAGATCCTGCGCGCGGAGGTACGCGGTGCCCTCTTCCTCGGTATCGAGTTGGCGCAGGTGTGAGGCAATGGCCGCTGCCTCCTCGTCGGTCTTCGCGGGTTCGGCGGACGTTCGCGAGACCCGGGTGCTCGCCATTTCGTTCCCGCGGACGTCCGCTCGGCCGGGGCCGCAACGGGCCAGCAGGTCGACGAGTTCGGCACGTTTCAAGGCGCTGTAGCCGGTCAGACCGAGAATCCTGGCCACCTCTCGCAGCTCTTTCACGCGTAACGCGCTCGCGTTCAAGTAGATCCGTCGTTGCTGCTCCGAAGCCAGCGACGACATTTCGTGGGCCACTTGGAGTGGACTGCCCGAAGGAGATGCGGCGAGAACGGGCGGCGCCGGAGCGGGGCCCGCGTGCACGTCTTCGCGAGGTGGCGAGCTGACCGGTACTGCTGATGCCTCCACGCGGACAACGCCCAGCTTCGCTGTACCTCTGGTCAGCGCTTCCAGTGTCGAGTCGTCCTGCTGTTCCAAGAATTCGTAGAGCCGGGCCTGGAGGACGACGAACTTCCTCAAGTCGTTCACCGGTGACCACCCGGCAGCAGGTCGAGCGCGCCCAGGACCTCGTCGGCCAACTGGTCGAATTCTTTGACGACCTCGTCTCTGCCAGTGGCTCGCAACATCGCGGGCACACCACTTTCCCCGGCATCACCGAAGTGTCGGGGGCTGTTTCGGATCTTGCTCTCCAGCACCGGTACCTGCGAATTCAGACGTACTTCCTCGATGTAGGTGTGCTGAGCAAGAGTCACTTGTTGTGAATAGATCTGCACCATCGTGAAGACCACGCCGAGGAACGCGGGATCGATCGGTCGGTGGCTGTCGGCCGTGCGCTTGTGATTGACGAAGTCGTTGAACTGCTGTACCAGCACCGCACAATTACCCACCAGGTAGTCCAAGCCGAGTGTGGACAGGTAGTCGGCCTTGGCCGGCACGAGGATTTGCTCACTGGCTACGATCGCGGTCTTCGTGACGAGGCCGAAATTCGGTGCGCAGTCGATGAGCACCAGGTCGTATTCACTGAAACGGTCGTCCTCGAGTGCGTGCCGCAGACAGCTGTGCAGGTCCAGAAACTTCCGCTTCGACCCGTCGAGGGTGGTGGCTCCGCCCAACCGGGCGGCGAGTTCGAGGTCTATGTCGATCAGGCCGAGGTGAGAGGAAATCAGGTCGAGGTGGCCGCCTGGATGGTCGATGGCTTCGTTGACCGGCTTCGGGGTAACGATGAGATCTGCCAGCGAGATCTCTCGTCCCGGCAGCTCGGCGTCGTACCACCGCTTGATGGTGCGTTCGTCCTTGAGATTCGCATGCCAGTCATCGATCGAGAAGAACGAGAAGGTCAGGTTGGTCTGCGGATCGAGGTCGATGAGCAGCACCCGCAAGCCCCGGCTCGCGGCGACCGCGCCGAGATTCGCCGTGAGGGTGGTCTTCCCGACTCCGCCTTTGTAATTCATGACCGCCACGACCCGCATATGCTCTCCCCGGTGCCCTCGTGCCCGACGGTGACGACGAACCATGATCGAATTCGTCTAGCTGATCCGTTTCAAGACCTTGGCAGAGATCGTGCGTTGAAAGCAATAGGCGGGTATTTGGTTCGACGCAACGTGCGGCAGGTGGTCATCCGTCTGCAGTACTCGTGCGTCCAATCCGGTGGTAATGACGATTCGGTGATTACCGGCGATGATGAGTTGAATTGGCGGTTACTCACCACCCTCCTGTCCGGTTGGGAGGAGGTGGACGGATTTCGGGCACCGAGAACTCACGCGCCCACCGCGGCCGGAACCCGTTCTGCCGCGACCTTCCGCCGCGTGCGGCGGTGGCGGGTGTGCTGGAGCCACCACTCGGCCGCGAGCAGGTTCACCACCCAGCTCAGCCACGCGCCGACACCGACCGCCTGCGCGACTGCCGCCTCGTCGGCCGGGTGGACGATTGCCATGACCAGCATGCCCCACGGGCGGTTCAGGATGATCGAGAAGCACAGGGCGAAGCTGCGCACCATCCACTCGCGGTGTTCGGCGAAACGACGGCGCCTGGCCGTCCGCCAGCCTGCGATCGTCGTCGCCACCCAAAGGACTCCGAGCATCGTGTTCGCCGCCTGCTGGTTCGGACCCCAGTAAGTGACCGCGCTGAACGTCAGCACCGCGAGCCCGCCGGGGACGCACGCGAAGACGTACACCCGGCCGCTCCAGCGGTGCACCATCGGGGACCTGCCCCGCAGCCACGGCCACAGCTGCAGGCAACCGCTGAGCAACGCGAGCGAACCGAGGAAGATGTGTGTGACCAGCAGCGGGTAGTAGTACGGCACCCCGTCCGGCGGAACGGTGCGGGCGCGGGCCGGGTCGAGGCCGAGGTACGGCGGCAGCGAGTAGCCGAGGAACAGCACGACCACCACCATGAGCCCGACGAGCGGAAGGCGACGAAGCTTGGAAGTCATGCTCGGCACTCTTCGCGATCCCGGCACCGGGCGCGTTGGTGCCGGCCTCCCTTCTGGGGTGGGGAAAACCGCCGCTACCGCTTGACCAGGAACGGGTCCAGCAACCCCGGCACCGCGTCGTGGGCCAGGGTGACCGCTTCGTCGGCGGGCAGGTCCTCGCAGGTGTAGTGCTGGCGGCCCGCCGCGGTCGTCGCCGTGAGGGACAGCAGGCCGGAGCGGCGCTGGAAGAACGAACGGTGCATCACCCAGCCGATCACGCCGTCCGAGGACAGCACGTACCGGCGGCGCAGCAGGCTTCCGTGGCGGAACACCAGCGTGCTCCCCAGCAGCACGTGCCCGAGGTTGCGGTACCGGTCCTCCGCGAGCAGCGCGCCGATCGGGAACAACACGAGCGCTGCCTGCCACGGCCAGTTCGGCCACCGGGCGAAAGCGTGCAGTGCCAACAGGATTCCCGTGACCACGGCCGCGAAGGCGAACGCGCGCGTGTAGCGGCGGCGGTGTGCCCTCGGGCCGTGGCGCAGCAGCTCATGTGCCGCGGGCCCTGGATCGCCGGTCACTTCGCCCGCGACGCGCCGGGCTTCCGCGAGCGGCGCCGGTGGCAGCAGGATCGAACCGCCGTGCTCGGAACCGCGGCCGACGCGGAGGCCCGTCGTGATCGCGAGGCACCGGGCACCGCCGGCGGCCCGCAGCAGCAGCGGTTCGCTGATCTCCGCGCCCCGCACGCGCCGCAGCTCGATCGTCGTCGAGCGGGTGGTCAGCAAGCCGCGCGTCACGTGCAGCGTGCCTTCCGTGCGCACGAGGCGGAAATGCCAGAACGCCAGCACGTACGCGAGCGCCGACAACACGGCCACGAGCACCACCGCGAACACCGTGATCTCCAGGACCGCCACGGCGACCGGCACCGCCGTCACCTGCCCGATGACCGAGCGCAGCAACCCGAAGTCGTCCGGGTCGAGCCGGGTCTCGTTGAACAGGTTCACCAGCGAACCGACCACCACACCGATCGTCGCGATGCCCGACAACGTGAACGGCCCGAACCGCACCCACCGCGGCGAAAGCTCCGCCAGCACGACGCCCGTCGGCTCGACGTGCTTTTCCGTGCGGTGCAACAGTTCCTCACGCAGCCGGGCCGCCGCCGGCGTGGCGAGCGCGTCGAGGGTGACCCCTTCGTCGTGCCGGTCCGAACGGCCCGTGCCGATGACGACGCGGCTCAGCCCGAGCACGCGCTGCAGCGGGTGCGCGGTGAGGTCGACCGTGCGGATCCTGTCCCGTGGCACGGAAAGCTCGCGCCGGTTCAGCAGGCCGCGGCGCACTCGGACGTGCGTCGGCGTGATCTGGTACGTCGTGGTGAACCAGCGCAGCAGCCCGCCCGCGATGGCGACCCCGACGCCGACGAGGCTCCAGATGTGCCCCTGCCCCTCGCTGCCGATGAACAGCACACCGATCAGCACGGGCAGGAACCGGACGATCTCCTGGACCGGGTGCACCGCGAGCATCCTCGCGCTCAACCGGTGCCACGGCAGCGGTTCGGTCACGTCGCGTCCCCGACGGTCGCCTGCGTCCGCGTCGCCAGCTCGGCGGCGAGCCGCTGGGCGGTGTCGTGGTCGAGGCCGTGGATGTGCACCGGGCCGCGCGCGGACGCCGTGGTGACGGTGAGGTTCGCCAGCCCGAACAACCGCTCCAGCGGACCGCGTTCGGTGTCGACGGTCTGGATCCGCGAGACCGGAGCGATGCGCCGCTCCTGGTTGAACCAGCCGGACTGCGTGTACACCACCTGGTCCGTCGTCTCCCAGCGGTGCACCCGGTAGCGCCACTGCGGCATGACCACGAGGTGCGCGACGGCGAGCACGGCCGTCACGACCAGCACGACCACCGGTGCGGTCCCGCCGCCGAAGACGAGCCACAGCAGTTCGCTGACGAGCGGGAGGACCCAGCCCAGTGCCGCGCGGGTGGTCCAGAACAGCACCGCGCGGCGGCAGACCAGGTTCGCCGGCGGCCGGAGGTCCAGCACTGGTTCGGTCACGCCGCCCACTTTGCCAGCTACGCGGTGTGGGAGCGGTCCTGCACGCCGAGCCGGAGGTGCTCGATGTGGTAGACGGCCTCGTCGAGCAGCTGGGCGACGTGGTTGTCGTAGAGGCTGTAGACGATGCTGCGGCCGGTCCGCTGACCGGCGACGAGCCCGAGGTTGCGCAGCAGGCGCAGCTGGTGCGACACGGCGGACTGCTCCATGCCGACGGCTTCGGCCAGCTCGCCGACCGAGCACGGGCCTTGCCGCAGGCGGGTCAGCATGAGCAGGCGGCTCGGCGTGGCCAGAGCCTGCAGGGTGGCCGCGACGGTCGCGGCGCTCGCCGCGTCCAGCGTCGCCGCCGGTGCGTGCCTGCCTTCGACTCCGTGCCCCACTCGGCAATCCTAGCAAGAGAACACATGTAGATGTCTTCATATGTTCCTGTACCGTGGAGGCATGCTTTCCGAGGTGCGTTGGGCCGTGGTGGCCACGGGATGTTTCTTGGCGGCGCTCGCCGTGGACTTCGCGGGCGGTCCGGCGTGGCCGCTCTACGTCGCCTGTTACGCCGCGGGCGGCTGGGCGCCACTGCTCGACGGGCTGCGGGCGCTGCGCGAGAAGACGCTCGACGTGGACCTGCTGATGATCGTCGCGGCGCTCGGCGCGGCCGCGATCGGTCAGGTCTTCGACGGCGGGCTGCTGATCGTCATCTTCGCGATTTCCGGTGCGCTGGAGGCGGTCGCGACGCGGCGTACGGCCAATTCCGTGCGGAACCTGATGGTGGGCGAGGAGCTCGCCGCGGGTGCGGAGCTGGCGGTCGGCGACGTCGTGCTGGTGCGGCCGGGCGAGCGGATCGCCGCGGACGGCGAGGTGGTCGACGGCGTGAGCGAGGTCGACCAGGCGTCGATCACCGGGGAACCGCTGCCGGTGCCCAAGGGCGTGGGCGACGAGGTGTTCGCCGGCACGCTGAACGGCACCGGCGCGCTGAGGGTGCGCGTGACGCGGACGGCGGAGGACACGGTCGTCGCGCGGATCGTCGCGATGGTCGAGGAGGCGTCGGCGACCAAGGCGAAGACGCAGCTGTTCATCGAGAAGATCGAGCAGCGGTACTCGGTGTGCGTCGTGGCGGCGACGCTCGCGTTGTTCTTCGTGCCGCTGGCGTTCGGCGCCGCGTTGCAGCCGACGTTGTTGCGGGCCATGACTTTCATGATCGTCGCCTCGCCGTGCGCGGTGGTGCTGGCGACCATGCCGCCGCTGCTGTCGGCGATCGCGAACGCCGGCCGGCACGGGGTGCTCGTCAAGTCGGCCGTGGTCATGGAACGGCTCGCGACCGTCGACCGGGTCGCGTTCGACAAGACCGGCACGCTCACCGAGGGCGCGCCGCGGGTCGTCGAGGCGGACGACGAGGTGCTGCGCCTGGCCGCGGCCGCCGAGTACGGCAGCGAGCACCCGTTGGGTCGCGCGATAGTTTCTGCCGCGCAAGAACGCGGCCTGGAAGTATCTTCCGCGCGAGAGTTTTCTGCGGTGCCGGGTGTCGGGGTGCGGGCCGTCGTGGACGGGCGGCGGGTCTTCGTCGGGCGTGGGTCTGGCCGGGGCGACGGTGAGGTTGGGCGCAGCGGGCTTGGGGCTGGCGGGGGCGACGGCGTGGCCGGGCCGGTCGGGGATGGGCTGGACGACGGCGAGGTCGGGCATGGGCCGCGCGGGGGTGACGGCGAGGTTGGGTCGATCGGGCGTGGGCCGGACGGAGGCGAGGGCGAGGTCGGCCGTGGGGCGACAGCGAGCGCCGTCGAGACCAGCCGGAGCGGGCCTGGGCCGGTCGTGTTCGTCGATGGCGTGGAGGTCGGGCGGATCGTGCTCAGTGATCGGTTGCGGGACGACGCACCGGCCGCCGTGGCGGCGCTCGCCGAGTTCGAACCCGTCCTGCTGACCGGCGACAGCGACGAAGCGGCGCGCAAGATCGCCGCGGACGTGGGGATCGCGGACGTGCGCGCGGAACTCTTCCCCCAGGACAAGGTCACCGCCGTGCGCGAGCTGGGCGACCGGGTCCTCCTCGTCGGGGACGGGATCAACGACGCGCCCGCGCTCGCCGCCGCGCACGTCGGGATCGCGGTGGGACGGGTGGACCTCGCGTTGCAGACCGCCGACGCGGTCGTGGTGCGCGACGATCTCGCCGCCATTCCCTCGGTGATCAGGCTGGCCCGGCGGGCGCGGCGGCTCGTGCTCGCGAACCTGGCCATCGCGGCCACCTGCATCGTCGGGCTCGTGCTGTGGGACCTGCTCGGCGACCTGCCGCTACCACTGGGCGTCGCCGGGCACGAGGGCTCCACCGCGCTGGTCGCGCTCAACGGGTTGCGCTTGCTGCGGAAGTCGGCGTGGGGCTGACGGTCGTGGCGGGAACGCCGGCGTTCTGATCAACTGGACTGCATGACGGGACACATGACCCCGGAGGAGTTCCGGCGGTACGGCAGGCAGGTGGTCGACCGGATCGCCGACTACCTGACCGGCGTCGAGCAGTACCCGGTGCGGGCACAGGTGCGGCCGGGCGACGTGCGCACGCGGCTGCCCGCGTCCCCGCCCGAACGGGGCGAGCCCTACGAGCACCTCCTCGCCGACCTCGACACCGTGCTCATGCCGGGGATCACGCACTGGCAGCACCCGAGCTTCTTCGCCTACTTCCCGTCCAACGCCAGCGGTCCGAGCATCCTCGGCGACCTGCTGTCGGCCGGGCTCGGCGTCCAGGGCATGGTCTGGGCCACCAGTCCCGCCGCCACCGAACTCGAAACCCTCGTCGTCGACTGGCTCGCCGAACTCCTCGGGCTGCCGGAGCGCTTCCGCACCGACTCGGCGGGTGGCGGGGTCATCCAGGACTCCGCGTCGAGCGGGGCGCTCGCCGCGGTCGTCGCGGCGTTGCACCGGGCCAGCGGTGGCAAAGCGGGAACCGAGGGGCTCACCCGCCGCTACACGATGTACGTGTCCTCGCAGACGCATTCGTCGCTGGAGAAGGCCGGGCGCATCGCGGGATTGGGCGCGGACAACGTCCGCAGCGTCGCCGTGCACCCGGAGACGCTGGAGATGGACCCGGCGCACCTGCGGACGCTCATCGAGCAGGACGTCGCCGCCGGTGCCACGCCCGCGCTCGTCTGCGCGACCATCGGCACCACCTCCACCACCGCCGTCGACCCGGTCCGCGCGATCGGCGAGCTCTGCCGCGAACACGGGATCTGGCTGCACGTCGACGCCGCGTACGCCGGGGTTTCGGCGGTCTGCCCCGAAATGCGGTGGATCAACGACGGCGTCGCGGAATACGCGGATTCCTACGCCACCAACCCGCACAAGTGGCTGCTGACCAACTTCGACTGCGGGGTGCTGTGGGTCGCCGACCGCCGCCCGCTGGTCGACGCCCTGTCCATCCTGCCGGAGTTCCTCCGCAACAGCGCCACCGAATCCGGCGAGGTGATCGACTACCGGGACTGGCAGGTGCCGCTCGGCCGCCGGTTCCGCGCGCTCAAGCTGTGGTCCGTCATCCGCTGGTACGGTGCCGAGGGCCTGCGCGAGCACATCCGGACGGGAATCGCGCTGGCCCAACGGTTCGCGGCGCTCGTCGACGCCGACCCCGATTTCGAGCTGCGCCCGCACCACCCGTTCGGCCTCGTCTGCTTCCGTCCACTGAGGACAGACGCACTTGCGCTGATGGAGCACGTCAACGCCTCGGGACAGCTGTACCTGAGCCACACGAAGATCGGCGACGACGTGTGGCTGCGGATGGCGATCGGCGCGCCGACGACCACGGCCGAGCACGTCGACGCCGCGTGGGAGGCGCTGCGCGCAGCTCAGTCCAGGTAGGCGTTCAGCGTCAGCTCCAGCGTGCCGGGCAGGTCGCGCTCGGCGAGCCCGCCCCACAGCCACAGCTCCGCCAGGCCGTGCAGCGCGGCCCACAGCGACGCCGCGAGCATCCGCGGCTCGGCGTCGGTCCGCCAGCCCTCGGCCTGCGCCGCCTCCACGAGCTTGGTGAACCGGATGAACACGGTCTGGTCGAGCTCGGCGGTGTCGATCAGGTCGTGCCGGAACATCAGCTCGAACATCGCCGGGTTGCGCTTCGCGAACGTCAGGTACGCCCGGCAGGCGGCGCGCAACCGGTCCAGCGCCGACGCCTCCGGCAGGTTCACCTCGCCCAGCTCGGCGAACCCCTCGCTCGCCACGGCCGACAGCAGTTCGGCGCGGCCCGTGAAATGCCGCAGCGGCGCACCGTGGGAAACCCCGGCTTCCCGCGCGATGCGCCGCAACGTCACCGCCTCCACGCCTTCCTCGGCGAGGAGCGTGATCGCGCTGGAGATCAGGCGCCGCCGGGGAGCGCTGTCCACGGGTTCAGTTCGTCGGGCAGCACGGGCAGCAGCTCGGGCCGCTTGGGGGTGAACCCGTCGCCGGGCGAGCGGCCGATGAACCAGTTGCGCGTGCGGCTCACCGCGACCGGCAGCACCTCCTGCCACAACCACCGCGCGTGCGCGCGCAGCCCCGGCTGCAGCGGCTCGCCCGGCAGCGGCGCGAGCCACTCCGGATCACAAGGAACACCCAGCTGGGTGAGCAGGTGGGCGGCGAGGCGGCGGTGCCCGGGTTCGGACAGGTGCAGCCGGTCGGGCCCGAAGTACCGCAGGTCGTGCACGTCCTCGTCGGACAGGTCGACCAGCAGCGCGCCGTACCGGAGCGCCGCCGCGCGGACCGCGTCGTTGAGCGCCTCGATGCGGCCGCGCACCCGCAGCACCCCCGGCATGCGGCTGGAGACGTCCGGCAGGGTGAACACCGCGACGGTGGGCACGGCCCTGGTCAGGATGCGCACGGCCGCGTCCACGCGTTTCGCGACGACGGCGGGACGGAAACTCCTGGTCATCACGTCGTTGGCGCCACCGAACAGGGCCACGAGATCGGGCTGCAGGTCCAGCGCGGTGGGGATCTGCTCGACGATGATCTGGTCGAGCCGCCTGCCGCGGACGCCGAGGTTGGCGTACCGGAACTGGGGGCTGGCCGTGGCGAGTGTCGCCGCGACCAGGTCCGCCCAGCCCCGGTACTGCTGGCTGCCGGGGTACAGGTCGTGCAGCCCCTCCGTGCAGCTGTCGCCGAGGGCGACGAATCGTTCGTACTGCATTCAGGTCTCCGTCATGAGTTGTTCACCCAAGAAGACCTTGTGTACCAAAAGATGTAGACAGTGTCTACCGGACTATTTCCAGTCCACCTGCGGCGAGCGGTAGAAGTCGATGCCCTGCTGCTCCCAGCGCGGTGCCTGGTCGGCCAGGCGCTCGCGGTAGGTGTTCCAGTCGTGCGTCGACCGCGGTGACCAGCCGATCTCCGCGATGCCCGGCAGGCGTGGGAACGCCATGAACTCGATCGCGTCGCTGTTGGTCAGGGTTTCCGACCACAACGGCGCCTCGACGCCGGCGACCTGCTGCTCGCTCACGCCCTGCACGGCCGTCGCCGGGTCCCAGTTGTAGGCGTCCTGGACCTCGACGTAGCCGGCCCAGTGCAGGCCGAGCGGGCTGTCGGGGTTGTACTGCATGTCCAGGTACGCCTTGTTCGCCGGCGACATCAGGATCTTGTTGCCACGCGCGGCCGCGGCGGCCGTCGCGTCGTCCTGGCCGTCGGTGTCCCAGAACTGCGGGACGGTCGTGAGCGGCGGGTTCACCTTGGCGATCTCGTTCCAGCCCTGGGCGAACTTGCCGTACTTCGCGACGATCGGCAGCACGTTGCCCATGAACTTCTGGTAGTCCGCCTCGGTGGTCGCGTGCGCCTCGTCGCCGCCGATGTGCAGGTACTTGCCCGGCGTGATGGCGGCCAGTTCGCGGATCACGTCGTCGAGGAACTTGTACGTGATGTCCTTGTCGACGCAGAACGAGCTGAACCCGACGTCGATGCCGGTGTACAGGGGCGGTGCCACGCCGTCGCAGTTCAGCTCCGCGTACGACGCCAGCGCGGCGTTGGTGTGGCCGGGCATGTCGATCTCGGGGATGACCGTGATGTGCCGCGAAGCCGCGTACGCGACGATGTCCTTGTACTGGGCCTGCGTGTAGTAACCGCCGGGCCCGCCGCCGACCTCGGTGCTGCCGCCGTACGTCGCCAGGCGCGGCCAGCTCTTGATCTCGATGCGCCAGCCCTGGTCGTCGGCCAGGTGCAGGTGCAGGGTGTTGATCTTGTACTGGGAGATCTGGTCGATGTACAGCTTCACCTGGTCGGGGGTGAAGAAGTGGCGCGCGACGTCGAGCATCGCGCCGCGGTAGCCGAACCGCGGGTAGTCGGTGATGCTGCCGCCGGGCACGACCCACCGGCTGTGCTGCACGGTTTTCGCCTCGATCGTCGCGGGCAGCAGCTGGCGCAGGGTCTGCACGCCGGCGAACAGGCCGTCGGTGGTGTTGGCGCGGATGGTCACGCCGCGCTTGGTGACGTCGAGCTGGTAGCCCTGCGCGCCGACCTTCGCGGTCTTCGCGACGTCGAGTTCGATCTTCGGGGTCACCGCGAAGGGCACGACGGGCAACCGGTAACCGGTCGACGGCCGCAGCAGGCCGCCGAGGTAGTCGGCGACCTGCCGGGCGTCGCGGTCGGCGACGATGACCGTCGCCGGGGTGAGCCGGAAGTCGGCTCGGGGATCGGGTTTGGCCTGCACGGGGACGGGAATGACGTCGGCCAGCTGTTTGGTGCTCTGGTCCGCCGCCGTCGCGGGCTGGGCGAAGGCGGTGAGCGTCAGCAGGGCCGCGCCGAACAAACTTGCCAGGGACACGCGTCTACGCATCGGGCACTCCGGCTGTCGGGGAGTAGATCCCAAAGGTATAGACCACTTGTCCGTGGATGGCAATGGTGGCGGTGGGCCCGGTTCCCCCGGACGGCTCAGTTCCTTCGTACGGTGAGCAGCAGCGGGGTCGTGCTCCCTCGCCGGGCGGCGAGATCGGCGAGGAGCCCGGCGAACGCGTCCGGGGACCACTTCGCGTGGTCGAGCGAGATCAGGTGATCGGCGATCGGGGATCGCCCGCCGTCCAGTGTCACGCCGGCGGGCGTTCGTGCGGCCCGATCGCCGTCGTCGAACCAGGCAGCCGTGACCAGCGACGGCGAGCGCCGGATTTCCGGCCGCGATGCGGGGTCGAGGCAGTGGACGGGCAGGAGTACCCGCAGCGCGTCCAGTTCCAGTGCACCGACGCGGGCGACCGTGTCGGCGGCGCAGTTCAGGAACGGCTGCACCGGCAGGGCCGCCCGTCCGGGACGGGCCCGGCCGTGACCTGGAACCACGCGGCGAGCGGCGCCTCGGCGAGGGGTGCTCCCGGTGCGAGGCCGGGAAGCGCTTTCCCGTCACCGACCGTCACGGCCTCCGTTCAGCGGAGGACGGCGCGCAGGGCGTCGAGCACCGACGGGTCCTCGATGGTCGAGGGCACGGGCTCGTCGCGGCCCTCGGCGATGCCCCGCATCGTCTTGCGCAGGATCTTGCCCGACCGCGTCTTCGGCAGCGCGTCCACAATGGACACCTGACGGAAGGCGGCGACCGGCCCGATGTCGCGGCGGACGGCGGCGACGAGCTCCTCCCGCAGGACGTCCTCGTCGACCTCCACCCCCGCCTTGAGCACCACGAACCCGCGCGGCAGCTGACCCTTCAGCTCGTCACGCACGCCGATCACCGCGCACTCCGCCACCGCCGGGTGCGCCGCCAGCACCGCCTCCATCGAGCCCGTCGACAGCCTGTGCCCGGCCACGTTGATCACGTCGTCGGTGCGGCCCATGACGAACAGGTAGCCGTCCTCGTCGCGGTAGCCGGAGTCGCCGGTGAGGTAGAAGCCCTCGTACCGCGACAGGTACGCGTCGATGTAGCGCTGGTCGTCACCCCACAACGTCGGCAGCGTGCCGGGCGGCAGCGGGAGCTTGATCGCGATGGCGCCCTCGCGGCCGGCGGGCAGGTCCTCGCCGGACTGGTCGAGGATCCGCACGTCGTAACCCGGCATCGGCACGGTCGCCGAGCCCGGTTTGACCGGCATCGGCTCGAGCCCGCGCGGGTTGGCCGCGATCGCCCAGCCCGTCTCGGTCTGCCACCAGTGGTCGATCACCGGCACACCGAGCTTCTCGTGCGCCCAGTGCAGCGTCTCGGGATCGAGGCGTTCACCCGCCATGAACAGCGTCTTGAAGTCCGCGAGGTCGTACGCCTGCAGCTCGCGCGCGTCGGGGTCCACGCGCTTGATCGCCCGCAACGCCGTCGGGGCCGTGAAGAGCGCTTTCACGCGGTGCTCGGAGATGACGCGCCAGAACGCGCCCGCGTCCGGAGTGCCGACGGGTTTGCCCTCGTAGAGCACTGTTGTGGCCCCAACGAGCAGAGGTCCGTACACGATGTACGAGTGCCCGACGACCCAGCCGACGTCGGAGGCGGTCCACCAGATGTCGCCGGGCTGGATGTCGTACACCGCGCCCATCGACCAGGCGAGCGCGACGGCGTGACCGCCCGCGTCACGTACGACGCCCTTCGGCTTCCCCGTGGTCCCGGACGTGTACAGGATGTACAGCGGGTCCGTCGCGGCGACGGGCACCGGGTCCACGGGCGGGGCGTCCAGCTCGGTCCAGTCCACGTCACGCGGCCCGAGCTCGGCGCGGAGCGCGTCGCGCTGGAGGACGACGACCTTGTCCGGCTGGTGGTTCGTGGTCTCGAGCGCCGCGTCGATGATCGGCTTGTACTCGACCACGCGGCTCGGCTCGATCCCGCACGACGCGGCCACGATGACCTTCGGCTTGGCGTCCTCGATGCGCGCGGCCAGCTCTTTCGGGGCGAAGCCGCCGAAGACGACCGAGTGCACCGCGCCGAGCCTCGCGCACGCGAGCATCGCGATGACGGCCTCGGGGACCATCGGCATGTACACGATGACGCGGTCACCCTTCGCGACGCCGAGCGAACGGAGCGCACCGGCGAAGCGGGCAACCTCGTCCCGCAGCTGCGAGTACGTGTACGTCCGCTTCGAGGACGTGACCGGGGAGTCCCAGATCAGCGCCGCCTGCTCGCCGCGCCCGCGTTCGACGTGCCTGTCCAGTGCGTTGTACGCCGTGTTCAGCTCGCCGCCCGGGAACCAGCGGAACAACGGGGCGCGCGAGGAATCGAGCGCGCGCTCCGGCTCGCGGATCCAGTCGATCGCCTTGGCCGCGCCCAGCCAGTACCCTTCGGGGTCGGTCAGGCTGCGCTGGTACTCCTCGGCGTAGGTGCCCACGGGACAGACCTCCTCGTCGTCGAAGCCGCTGGTGCACAGCTCATCACCCGGAACCGGGATGCGGCAACCCGCCGGGCGGGCCGCGCGTCCAACGGGCTAATAGGGTGGGGCAGACGGAAACACCCGAGCAGGAGGGACCGGCGTGAACGCTTTCGCCAGCTGGTTGCTGTCCCTCGCGCACTCCCTGTTCAACCCGGGCTTCTGCCCCGGTGACTGGGTGTGGGCGACCAGCGCGGCCGGCGCGATCCTCGCGTTGTTCCCGATCGCGGCCGCGGTGATCGTCGCGCTGATGCGCAAGTTCACCGGGAACACCTACGACGCGGTGACCATCGGTGTGATCGCCGTCACCGGGCTGGTGCTGGTGTTCCTGCTGCCGTGGCTGCTGGCGAACGGGGCGTCCGCGACCTACCGGGCCGCGTTCGCGGGGCAGGGCTCGGGGCTGTCGGCCGCCGAGCTGTCCACCTTCGGGCGGGACTACTGCTCGTTCATCGGCAAGCAGAGCGAGTACCTCGGCGGCGGGCAGAACGTGTTCGAGACGCTGTTCTACCCGTCGGGCAACAAGCTCGCCTACGGCTACTACCTCGGCGCGCTGATCGGCCTGCCCGCGGCGTCGCTGTTCTTCGTGATCCTGCAGGCGCGCACGGCGATGCGGCGCGGGCAGAAGTGGCCGGGCCGGCTGCTGTGGGTGCCGTTCGTGCTGTTCGCGGTGTTCAGCTCGACGGTCGAGGCCAACACGGCGGTGCACCTGTGGCTGGGTTTCCTGCCCGTGACTGTGCTGGGCCTGATCCCGGTCGCGCTCGTGGGGCCGCCGCCGTGGTCGGTGATCAACCGGCCGAAGCAGGAGCGCCGCCCCGAGCCACCGCCCCCGCCGCAGCCCAGGCCGGAATCGAAGCCGGAGCCGCGGCCGACGCCGCCTCCGCAGCAGCAGCCGTACAAGCCGACGGCGATCGCCCCGGCGCCGCAGCTCGCGGCCACGCCGGGCCCGGTGCCGGTGCCGCCGGGCTCGACGTCGAACGGCAGTGACCGGTACCGCCGGATCAAGCGGCTGGGGCACGGCGGGTTCGGCACGGTGTGGCAGGCGGTGGACAACCAGCTGGGCCGCACGGTCGCGTTGAAGATCGCGCACGCGCCGGACCGGGACACCGAGGAGCGCATGCGGCGGGAGGCCCGTGCGCTGGCGATGGTGAACCACCCGAACTGCGTGCGCGTGTACGACCTGGTCGAGGAGCCGGACGGGCTCGCGCTCGTGATGGAGTACCTGGAGGGGCAGGCGCTGGCGACCGCGGTCGACGGCATGGGCCCGCTCGACGACATCGCGGCGGGCAGGCTGTGGGCGACGATGGCCGGTGCGCTGCAGGCGGCGCACGAGAAGGGTGTGCTGCACCGGGACATCAAGCCGTCCAACGTGATCCTGGACCCGAGCGGCATCCCGCACCTGATCGACTTCGGCATCGCCCGCAGCCGTGGCGATTCGACGATGACGGCGACGGGCATGATGATCGGCACGCCGGACTTCGTGGCCCCGGAACAGGCGGCGGGCGCGGCGGCCTCCCCGGCGTCCGACGCGTGGCAACTCGCGGCGACGGTCAGTTACGCGTTGTCGGGTTACCCGCCGCGCGGCACACGTGAAAGCCCGATGGCGGCGCTCATGGCAGCGGCCAGGGCGGAACCCGTGTCGCGGCTCCCGCAGCGCTCGGCGCACGCCCGCCTGCTGATCGCCTCACTCGACAACGAACCCCGCCGCCGCCCCACGCTCAACGTGGTCCGGCGCGAGGTGGAGGGCTGGCTGGCGAGAGCGGGAAAGAGCCCGGACGGCCCGGTGACCCGCATCGTGCCGAGGGCGCAGCAACAGCCCTCGGGGACAAGGGTCATGCCGCCGCGGGGCTGAAGGGCTATCGACGCGCGATCAGGTACAGCGCCGCGAGTGCGACAGCCACGGCTGCGGCGATGATCGTTACCACGATCGAGTTCGTGGCCAAGTAGACCGTGCCCACGCTGACGAGGACACCGTTCACCAGCTTGCGGACGGCTCCGAGGTTGCCGTCAGGCCGAGGCGGGCCTCCTGCCGGTGTGCGAGAGTTCAGATCCTTACCCATCGGTACGCCCTTCTGGTGACAACGGCGGAATGAGCAGGAAGTGGCTTGAGGCGCGTGTTGGCCGCCACCCTTGAGTAGGACCGCCTTCACAGTCCATTGCGCAACACAGCCTGATCGGCTGAGCGATTCGATCCGACGCTTGACGAGGGACATTGCCACCCCGGAGTGGTCACCTCATCATAAGGCGACCCTGGGCCAGTGGGCGTATGCCGAAACCATTTTTTCACTTATTTGGTTTGATTTTCGGTTACCCACTTTTGCCGGAGATTGCGGAGATGTTGCCGCGGCTTGCCCCGCTTGGCTTACCATGACCAAACCGGCATCCCTCCAAGTCGGAGTCGGAGGAATAGTGTCTGAAGGATCGAGTCCGGAGCAAGGTCGGCTGGGGTGGTCGGTGGTGGCCGTCGAGCAGGCTCTGCGTTGGCTGGCGACACACAAAGGTTCGGTACCCCTGGCCCTTCTCCGGGAGGCGCTCGAAGAGCCGGGAGGTGACGCGGACGCCAGGTTGCAGGCTCTGGTCGCACCGACCGCCTCCCTGCCTGGCGGGGCAGTCGAAGTCCGAGCTCAGGCGGCATGGGGACTTATAGTCGATTCGATAAGCAGGATTGGCTCGATGGAGTCGAGGCGTCGCAGGGTCTTGTTGGCTGCGTTCCGGCTGTCGCTCGGAGACGGAACGCCGGTCGATTGGAAACCGAGCCTCGACGCTCGTTTTGAACAGCTCAGGCGGATGGAAGAAGCTTCGGGTCGCTCTGGTTCGAGAACCGTCTCGCCGATGCACAAGGAGTGGCGACGATCCCTGGTTGAAAAGTTGTCTCCCGTGCTTCATGAGCGACTTTCCCAGCTGGCTGGGGACGGCAGGCTTTGGTCGCATTATGTGGCTCTTGCCAGAGAAGTGGAATCGCAGAGTGAATATGGGCTCTCAACCGGGCTGACCGTGGGGTCGCCGTCTGGTTACAGGGCGCCCTCGGAAGGGGCTCAGCCGGTCTTCGTCGATCTCTTCGTGACGACGGTTTTCATGGAGAAGAGATCAGTTTACCGTCGGATCACAGAACGGCTCGTTACTGCTCGGGAGGACGGTGTCGACTCCTACCTGGCAACTTCCCTTGCGGGCAAGAGTGATGACATCAGCGGTGTCCCCGTGCGGGATCTGTGGGGTTGCCGGGCCGAGCCGCTACGATCGCCGCCTGGCGAGCCTTCACTCACTCTCCTGCGCTTTCCCAGGGCGCTGAAGCGCGGCGAGAGCCACTGGTTCTCCTCTGAGGCGATCGATTCGAACACGAAAGAAGAGCGGTTGTGGGTGAACGTCGAGGTCGACCACCACGGCATAGCGCCAGGTCGACTGCACCAAAGCCAGGTGCCTGTAGCCGGTCTGACAATCCGGATCAAGTTCCAGGAGGGATATCTCCCTGAATCATGTTGGTGGTACGCGGAGCAAACTGAACGAGAGCGCCGCATCAGGCCACCGGACGGGGACCCTCGGCTGATTCCGGTTACCGACGATTCAGTGCAACACACGTTCGGGCAGCGCTGTCATCCGCGGGAAAGCTATGGCATTGCGCTACGCTGGCCGGGTTCTGTGGACGGTCACGTCCACTGAAGGAGCAGGAAGGGGTCAGCCCGTGGCTTACGACGGCGGCAGTAGCGGCAACTGAAGGACGAGCGACGCAGAAAGGCCGCGCTCCGCTGAAGTGGGGCCTTTCTGCGTTCCTTCTGCTTACCGCCAGCTGGGGAGCCACAGTTCTGCTTGCCAGTGGCCTCCCGAGATCGAATCCCCGTTCAGGATCGGCCACAGCCAGGCGAAGTTGGCCACCACGAGACCCACGTACAGGGCCACCACGAGCAGGCCCGTCCCCCTGCGCTCGAAACCTCGCTTCGCGCTGCCCAGGATCTGGCCCAGCGCGAGTGTCAGGCCCAGTGCGAGGAACGGGGCCATCGGGGTGGCGTAGAAGTAGTACATCTGCCGGTCGATGTTCGTGAACCACGGGAGGTAGCCCGCGAAGTAGCCCACGAGCACGGCCGCGTAACGCCAGTCGAACCGGAACAGCCAGCGCCACAGGCCCCAGCCCAGCATCGGGAAGGCCAGCCACCACGTCGCGGGCGTGCCGATGAGCATCGTGGCCTGGACGCAGTCCGTGCTGCCGCACGTCGTGGTGCCCGACTCGTAGTAGTACAACATCGGCCGCAGGCCCATCGGCCAGGTCCACGGCTTCGACTCCCACGGGTGCGGATCGTTCTTCGGCGTCACCAGGGTTTCGTGGAAGTGCAGCACGTTCATCGAATAGTCACCGAGCGACCGCAGCGCCGGGGGGACCCAGCCCCAGAAACCCGGGGCGATGCCCTTGATCTCCGTGTAGTGCCGGTCGGTCGCCGACTCGCTCGCGAACCACGCCCACCAGCTCGCCACGTACATCAACGCCGGCAGTGCCACGATCGCCCACAGCGCGGGCAGCACGTCCCGCCGGAGCGTGCCCAGCCACGGCCTCGGCACGCCCGCCGCGCGCCGCGCCGCCACGTCGAAGCCGACGACGAGCAGCCCGAAGAACGCCATGTAGTACAGCCCGGACCATTTGACCGCGAACGTCAGCCCGACGCACACCCCCGCCGCGAACCGCCACCACCGGAACCCCAGCCGCGGCCCCCACGGCGACTCGTCCGCCCAGCCCTCGCGCACCGCGACCGCCAGCCGCTGCCGCACCTGGTCCCGGTCCACCAGCAGGCAGGCGAACGCCGCGAACGAGAACAACGCGATGAAGATGTCCAGCATCCCCATCCGCGACTGGATGAACAGCACCCCGTCACAGACCACCAGGATGCCCGCTACGGCCCCGAGCAGCGTCGACCGCGTCAGCCGCCGGGCCGCGCGCACCACCAGCACCACGATGACCGTCCCGGCGAGCGCGGACGCGAACCGCCAGCCCCAGCCGTTGTAGCCGAGCATCCACTCGCCCAGCGCGATCAGCTGCTTCGCGAGCGGCGGGTGCACCACGAGCTCGTACCCGGCGTTGTCCTCGAACCAGCCGTTGCGCAGCATCTGCCACGCCTGCGGCACGTAGTGCTTTTCGTCGAAGATCGGGGTGCCCTTGTCGGTCGGGAACCCCAGGTTCTGGAACCGCGTGATCGCCGCGAGCGCGCCCAGCACCAGCGTGACGACCCAGCCCCGCAGCCGGTCGGCGGGCATCGGCCTGCCGAGCAGCGTCGCCTCGCGGTCGGTCGGCGGGCGCAGGGCCTCCACCGGGTCCGGGGACGGGCGGGTCAACAGTGCTGTCACGGGCCTGATACTAGGCGTCACGCGGAGCGTGTCCATTGAGGGCGGTGGTGGGGAAGTGGCTGGCCCTAGGGGTGACCAGGTGAGTTCGTCGTCGCCGTAGGGTGGAACCATGCCGCTCGTTCTCGCCGCCACACCGTTGGGTGACTCGCGGGACGCGTCGCCGCGCCTGGTCACGGCGCTTGCCGAGGCCGACGTCATCGCGGCCGAGGACACGCGGCGCCTGCGTGCCCTCGCCGCCGCGCTTGACGTGACCCCGCGTGGACGCGTCGTCAGCTTCTACGAGGACGTCGAAACAGCGCGCCTGCCCAAGCTGCTCGAAGCCCTCCACGCGGACGAGACCGTGCTGCTCGTGACCGACGCCGGGATGCCCAGCGTCTCCGACCCGGGGTACCGGCTCGTCGCGGCGTGCGTCGCCGAGGACCTGCCCGTGACGTGCCTGCCGGGCCCGTCCGCGGTCACCACCGCGCTCGCCGTGTCCGGGCTGCCCAGCGACCGGTTCTGCTTCGAAGGCTTCGCACCGCGCAAACCCGGCGAGAAGGCGCGGTGGTTCGCCGCGCTCGCCGGTGAGCAGCGCACGGTGGTGTTCTTCGAGTCCCCGCACCGCCTCGCCGCGACGCTCGCCGAAGCCGCCGACGCGCTGGGCGAGCGCCGTGCCGCCGTGTGCCGCGAGCTGACGAAGACCTACGAGGAGGTGCGCCGCGGCACCCTCCCCGAGCTCGCGGAGTGGGCCGCGGACGGCGTGCGCGGCGAGATCACCGTCGTGCTGGAGGGCGCGCGTCCTGCCGAGGTGAGCGTGGCGGACCTGGTCGAGCAGGTGAGCGCCCGCGTCGCGGAAGGGGAACGGCTCAAGGCCGTGGCGGCCGAGGTCGCCGAGGCGGCCGGGGTGTCGAAGAAGGAGCTGTACGACGCGGTCCTCACCGCCCGGCGGAACGGTGTTACCGGCGGGTAAGGTTCGGGGCATGCGTGCTGTCCAGGTGACGGAGTTCGGTGGTCCCGAAGTCCTCAAGAACGTCGAACTGCCCGAGCCCGTGCCCGCCGAGGGGCAGGTCCTGATCGAGGTGGACCACGCCGGCGTGAACTACGCCGACACCCACCAGGCCGAGAACACCTACCTCGCGCCCAGCCGCCTGCCGCTCGTGCCGGGTGGCGAGGTGGTCGGCCGCACCCCGGACGGACGGCGGGTCGTCGCCCTGCTGAACGGCGGCGGCGGTTATGCCGAGCGGGCGGTCGCGGACGCGGGCATGTTCGTGCCGGTGCCGGACGGGATCGACGACCTCACCGCGTTGTCGTTCATCGTGCAGGGTGCGACCGCGTGGCTGCTGCTGCGCAAGAGCGCGCACCTCGAGGCCGGGGAGAGCGTCGTCGTGCACGCCGCGGCCGGTGGCGTGGGCAGCATCGCCGTGCAGCTGGCCAAGGCGTGGGGCGCGGGCCGCGTGATCGCGACCGCGAGCAGCGAGGAGAAGCGGTCGCTGGCGCTCGAACTGGGTGCGGACGTCACGGTCGACTCCCGTGCCGAGGACATGACCGCTGCGCTGCGCGAAGCCAACGGCGGCAAGCGGGTGGACGTCGTCCTCGACATGACCGGCGGGCGGGTCACGGACCAGAGCGTCGCGGCGCTGGCGCCGTTCGGGCGGCTGGCGTTCTACGGGATGGCGAGCCGCGAGCAGCCGAAGCCGGTGCAGCCGGGCAGCCTGCTCAGGCACTCGACGGCGATCGCCGGCATGTGGCTGCCGCACGCGTTGTCCTTGCCGGGCAACGTCTTCGGCACGGCCATGGCGGAGCTGTTCGACCTCGCGCTCGCGGGCCGCGTTCGCGCGATCGCCGGTGGCGAGTACGGGCTTTCCCAGGCGCGCGAGGCGCACGAGGCGTTGCGTTCGCGGGCGACGGTCGGGAAGCTGGTGCTGGACCCGCGCCGGTGACGCGAGCAGGGAGGTGCGGATGACCGAGGACGATCCGCATGTCCACGTGGAGCGCAAGGTGGTCGAGGCCGGCGCCGCCTTCCGCGGCGCGGTGGGATCGCTGCTGGGCGTGGTGCCCGACGCCCCGGCCGTGGTGACCACGGGTTGCGGGCTCCAGGTGCCGTACGCGAACACCTCGACCCGGCCCGAGAGCGTCACCTGCCTGCCGTGCCGCGAGCACGCCCGGCGGGAGCACCTGCGCTTCGCCGAGCAGGTCGAGAACCTCAGCCGGATGCCGGGCGCGGCGATCACGCGGGAGCAGGCGGCCGAGGCTGTCGCGAAGCACCGCGGCCTCGCCGACCGCTTCGCTTAAACCGCCGCGCCTTCGGCGAGGGCGGCGGCTGCGCGGACGAGGGCGGCGACCTCCTGCGAGCGGCTGCTGGCCGGCCACGCGATCACCGTGGTGATGTGCGGTGCGTCGACGACGGGCACCGCGACGTGTTCCGGCCACTGCCAGGCGCGGCTGGAGGCCGGGATGACCAGCAGCGTCTTGCCGAGCGCCACGAGCTGGGCGAGCTGCGACTGCGTGTGCACCTCCGGGCCGGGGCCCTCCGGGTACGTCCCGTCGAGCCGGGGCCAGCGGGCGATCGGCAGGTCCGGCACGTGGCTCACCTCCGCCATCGTGAGCTGCTCGCGCGACGCCAGCGGGTGCGCCGCGGGGAGGATCGCGACCTGGCCCTCCGTGTGGAGGTCCTCGGTGTCGAACCCGGCGAGGTCGTCGACCGGGCGGTGCATGATCGCCACGTCGGCGTGCCCGTCACGCAGCAGCCCCGCCTGCTCGCCGACCTCGCACAGCAGGACCTCGACCGGGACCGGCGCCGCGTCGAGGAGCCGTTGCAGGAGCTCGTGCGAGGCCCCGGCCTTCGTCACGAGCACCAGCGGCCGTTTCCCGTCCGCGGCCCGGCGTGTCCGGCGCACCACGGCTTCGACGGCCGCGAGCGCCGCCCTGGCTTCGCGCAACATCACCTCGCCCGCCGCGGTGAGCGAGGCACCGCGGCGGTCCCGGTCGAAGAGCCGGACACCGAGCCGCTGCTCCAGCTGGCGGATCGCCCGCGAGAGCGGCGGTTGCGCGATCCCGAGCCGGACGGCGGCGCGGCCGAAGTGCAGTTCCTCGGCGACAGCCACGAAGTACCGCAGCTCGCGGGTTTCGAGATCGTCCACCCCGCCGAGGATACCGCCTGATACCTGCCGAGTATCAGTGTCGCGTGATGGTGAAGTCCGTGCCGTCGGAGGCGATGACGCCCGGCGTCCAGGTGTACGTGCCGCGGTCGTCGGCGTCCAAAGCGGACGGTGACGTCGACGCCAGGTTGGTGCCGTTGAACTTCACGCCGGTGAAGGTCACCCCGCCGTTGATCGTCGGGTACGAGTCCGTCGGCGACTCGATGATGGCCTCCGCCGAAGAATGCCTCGACGTCAACGACTTCGTGACCGTCTTCGTCCAGCCCTTCGTGGTGTCGCTGATCGACAGCTGGTAGGTGTTCGTGCCGGTGCGGGTGACCGTCGCGCTGATGTGGTCGCCCGCGCTCACCGTGTTGCTGTAGTACACGGGCGCGGCCGGGTACATCTCGTACCACGCCTGGTACACGGGCCTGCCGCTGGAGCAGTCCGTCGCGACCCCGGTCTGCTCCACAGTGGACGAACCGTCGCCGTCGATGCCGACCCACGGGGCGAACAGGTCGTTGCGGGAGTTGCACGTCACCGACGGCTCTGTCCAGCTCGCCGTCGCCGTGGTGAAGCTGCCGAAACTCACGTAACCGCCCCAGTTCCCGCCCGCGAAGCTGTGGGCGCCGAACACGGGGGCCGCCGCCGCCGGACCCGCGAAGGCGGTGACGGCGACGGCGGCGGTGGCGAGCAGGGTTGCGCTGCGGGCGGGCCTGGGGAGCATGGCGGATTCCTTTGCCTGGCGGGGACGAAAGCCGGTCACCGAGCATTATCGAATCGGGAAATCCGCCGCCGACAGCTACTTTAGGCGCAAAATCGCAGCTCAAGCCGGGGTCAAGGAACGGTAAATCACCCCAGCTGCGCCTTGGCCGCGTCGGCGAACGCCGTCGTGTAGGTCTTCGACAGGTCGATGCGGTCCTTGTGGTTCTTGACGTTCTTCGAGAAGCTTTCCAGCACCTGCAAGGCGTTCTGCGCCCCGGCGGGGTCCATCCGCCCGTCGGCGTTGAACATCCCGATGCTGTCCCTGATCGACTTCACGTACAACGCCGGGTCCCCGCCCGCGAACGACGCCGGCATCTTCGCGGCGATCTCCTCCGGCGAGTGCGTGTCGATCCACCGCAGGGTGGACACGAACGCGTTCGCCAGCTTCTGCACGACGGCCGGGTAGCGCTGCACGATCTCGCAGTTCATGTACAGCGACGTCGCCGGGTACAGCCCGCCGAGCGCCGCCCGCGTGCCCTCCTCGGTGCGCAGGTCGTAGATTACCTTGCCCTGCCCGGTGTTCACGAGCTGGGCGATGGTCGGGTCGGTCGTCATGCCCGCGTCGATCCCGCCGTTGTTCAGCGCGGCGATGAACGTCTGCCCGGCACCGACCTTCACCGGCGTGTAGTCCTGCGCGGTCACGCTGGCCTTGCCCGCCAGCGCCTTCGTGAGGAAGTCCGTGGACGAGCCGAGCGACGTGATGCCGAGCTTGCGGCCGCGGAAGTCGCCCGCGTCCCGGATCTGGTCCGCCTTGGCCGTGCTGACCACCTCGGCCTCGCCGGGGATGTTGGCCATCTGCACGACGCTCGTGATGCACTGCTCCTTGGCCTGCAGGTCGATCGTGTGGTCGTAGAACCCGACCACCCCCTGCACGTCGCCCGCGAGCAGCGCGGTCTCGGCGTTCGCGCCGGACGGCTGGTTCAGCAGCTCCACGTCCACGCCCTGCGCGGCGAACCCGCCGAGCTGCTGGGTGAGCATCGCGGGCAGGTAGATGACCTTCTCGATGCCGCCGACCATGATCCGGATCTTCGGCGTGCCGTCCGCGCCGGTGCTCAGCGTGCGGGAGTCCCGGCACGCGGTCGCCCCGGCGAGGACCAGCACCAGTGCGAGCACGATCCCGGTGATGCGCTTGAACCCCATGTCAGATCCCGCTCGCCGCCGTGCCGCCGGGCGCCGGGCGCCAGCGCAGCAACCGGTTCTCCAGCCGGGAGATCACGAACTCGGCCAGCAGCGCCACCACGGTGATGATGATCATCCCCGCGTAGATGCCCGCCGAGTCGAACGTGCCCTGTGCGTTGGAGATCAGGAAGCCGAGCCCGGCCTGCGCGCCGGTGTACTCGCCGACGACAGCGCCGATCAACGCGAAGCCGAGCGCGGTGTGCAGCGACGACAGGATCCAGGAGGTCGCGCTGGGCAACACGATCGACGTGAGCACCTGCGTCCTGCTGGCGCCGAGGATCCGCGCGTTGTCGATGACGTTGCGGTCCACCTCGCGGGCGCCGGTGAAGGCGTTGAAGAACACCGCGAAGAACACGAGCACGAACGCCGTCGCGACCTTCGACGACAGCCCGATGCCGAACCAGATGAAGAACAACGCCGCGAGCACGATGCGGGGCAGCGCGTTGGCCGCCTTGACGAACGGCGCCAGCACGTCGGCGAGGTAGCGGCTGCGGCCCAGCAGGACGCCGATCAGCACGCCGGCCAGCACACCCAGCACGAGGCCGAGCAGCGCTTCCTCGACGGTGACCCAGATCTGGTACCAGATCGGGCCGAAGTCGGTGCCCTCGGTGAACCACTCGCCGAGCCGCTGCGCGATCTTCGACGGCTTCGAGTAGAAGAACGGGTCGATCCAGTAGGTGGCGGTCAGCTCCCAGGCGCCGAGCCACACCACGACGATCGCCAGGCGCAGCAGCCACGTGTTCCGCTTGCGCCGCAGGTGCGCCCTGCGTTCGCGGGCGACGATGTCCTCTTCGGACTCCAGCACCGGGGCCGGTGCGGTGAGCACGTCAGGCGACACGGGAAGCACCCCTTTCGCGGGCCTTGTCCACCTCGGTGCGCAGCGATTCCCACACCTCGCGGTAGATCTTCAGGAAGTCCTCGGTGAGCCGCAGCTCCTCCACCTCGCGCGGGCGCGGCAGCGGCACGTCGAACACGGCCTTGACCGTGGCGGGACTGGCGGTCATCACGACGACCTTGTCGGCCAGCGCGATGGCCTCTTCGAGGTCGTGCGTCACGAAGATGACCGCGGCGTCGGTGCCCTGCCACAGGCGCAGCAGCTCGTCCTGCATCAGCGCGCGGGTCTGCACGTCCAGCGCGGAGAACGGCTCGTCCATCAGCAGGATCCGGGGCTGGGTCACGAGCGTCTGGGCGAGCGCGACGCGCTTGCGCATACCGCCGGAAAGCTGGTGCGGGTAGTACTTCTCGAACCCGGCGAGGCCGACCCGCTCGATCCAGTCGGCGGCCTGCCTGCGGGCTTCGGCCTTGCTCGCGCCGCGGTAGCGGGGACCGGAGACGACGTTGTCCAGCACCGAACGCCACGGCATCACCGCGTCGTTCTGGAACATGTAGCCGACACCGTCCGGAATGGACCGGACCGGCTCGCCGTGCACGCGCACCTCACCGGCGGAGGCGGGCTGCAGGCCGGAGACCAGCGACAACGTCGTGGACTTGCCGCAGCCCGTCGGGCCGACGACGGCGACGAACTCGCCGGCGGAGACGGTGAGGGACAGGTCGCGGACCGCGGTGTGCACCGAACCGTTCCCGCTCGGGAACCTCTTGGTGGCACTGATCAGTTCGATCAGGGGAGGGGCCATCGGGTGACTCCTTCGTCACAGGCGCTCGTTTCCCGCTGACCGTAGGAGTGCGTGAAGGCGACGTGAAGCTTGTTGACGTTCTGCGTGCGCACTGTGCGTTGTCCACGTTTTGCTCATTTAGCGCGAGCGCTTGACCAGCGCGTATCGTCTCGGAGCATGCTGGACTTCCGCCGGATGCGGTTCTCGCGCCAGATCCTGATCCTGCAGATCGGCGTCGTCGTGCTGCTGCTGGTGATCGGGTTCCTGCTGGTGGGCTGGCTGCTGTGGAGCACGCTGCGCGACCAGTACGGCGAGCGGGCGCTGGGCATCGCGCGCTCGGTCGCGGTGGACCCCGTGGTGGTCGCGGACGTCGCCGCGAAGGAGCCCGCCGGTGACCTCCAGGAACGCGTGCGGGCGGTGACGCAGCGGACCGGCGCGTTGTTCGTCGTGATCACCGACGACCGGGGCATCCGGCTCGCCCACCCCGATCCGGCGCAGATCGGCAAGGAGGTGAGCACCCCGGCCGACGAGGCGCTGGCCGGGCGTGACGTGGTCAGCGCGGTGCAGGAGGGCACGCTGGGCCTGTCGGTGCGGAGCAAGACGCCGGTGCGCGACGGGGAACGGGTGGTCGGCGAGGTCAGCGTCGGTTACCAGATCGGTGCGCCGGTCGGGGAACTGGTGCGGTTGCTGTTGATCAGCCTGGCGTTCGCCGCGGGCGCGCTCGCGCTCGGCGTGGGCGCGTCGGCGTTGTTGACCCGTCGGCTGAACCGGCTCACGCACGGGCTGGAACCCCGTGAGCTGACGGAGTTGTTGTACGAGCGGGAGGCGGTGTTGCACGGCATCGGCGAAGGCATGCTCGCCGTGGACGCGCGGGGCCGCGTCTCCGCCCGGAACGACGAGGCCGAGCGGCTGCTGGGCAAGCCGTTGCCGGTAGGGGCACCGGTGTCCGAATTGGACTTGTCGCCGCGGCTGGGCAAGGCGGTGGCGGAACGGCAGCCGGTCGACAACCTGCTCGCGGTGGCGGGAAACCGGGTGCTGGTGGTGAACTCCCGCGCGGTGCGGCGGGACGACCGCGACCTCGGAACGGTGCTGACCCTGCGCGACCGGACCGATCTCGATGCGCTGACGAGAGAACTCGACGCCGTCCGGTCCCTTTCGGACGGTCTGCGGGCGCAGCGGCACGAGTTCAGCAACCGCCTGCACACGCTTTCCGGGTTGCTCCAGCTGGGGCACAACGGCGAGGCGATCGAGTACCTGCAAACGCTTACCGAGACCTCCATCGCGAGCCCGGAGGCGCTGGGCGACAGCGTGACCGACCCGTACCTCCAGGCGATACTGGCCAGCAAGATCGAGCAGGCGCAGGAAAAGGGCGTCACCGTCCGGCTTTCCGACGACTCGTGGGTCCGCACGGCGGTGACCGACCCGATCGCCGTGAACACCGTCGTCGGCAACCTGATCGACAACGCGGTGCACGCGGCTCGCATGGGCCCGCGCCGTCCGGCCACGGTCGAGGTCGCGTTGCTGGCGGAAGGGAGGACGTTGCACGTGTCCGTAGTGGACAGTGGTGCGGGGGTCGCGCCGGAGGTGCGGGAGCGGTTGTTCGACGAAGGTGTGACGACGAAGATCGCGCCGGGACACGGTTTGGGGCTCGCGCTGGCCCGCCAGGCGGCCCGCGCGCGGGGCGGGGACGTGTGGCTCGCGGATGCCGGCGGGGCCGACGCGGGCGCGATGTTCGTGGCCGCGCTGCCGGACCTGCTGGAGGGCGAGGCATGATCCGCACGCTCATCGTGGACGACGACTTCCGGGTCGCCGCCGTGCACGCGGGGTTCGTCGAGGAGGTGCCGGGTTTCGCGGTCGCGGGCACGGCGCACACGGCGGCGGAGGCGCGGGCGCGGGTGCGGGAGCTGTCGCCGGACCTGGTGCTGCTGGACGTCTACCTGCCTGACGAGTCCGGGCTGGCGTTGCTGCCGGAGCTGCGGACGGACACGATCGTCCTGTCCGCGGCGGCGGACACGCGCTCGGTCCGCGCGGCGATCCGGGCCGGGGCGCTGAACTACCTGATCAAGCCGTTCACCACGCGGCAGTTCGCGGAGCGGCTGAGCGCGTACGCGCGCTACCGGCAGCTGGTGGCCGACGAGCGGAACCTCGGGCAGGAGGAGGTCGACCGCGCCTTCCGGCTCCTGCACGAACAGGACCGGGCGGGCACGGCGAAAACCCAGTCCAGCGCGACCGCCCGGCTGGTGTCCGAGCAGCTCCGGCGCGCCGCCCGCCCGCTGTCGGCCGCCGAGGTCGCGTCGGAGCTGGGCGTCGCCCGCGCCACGGCGCAGCGCTACCTGACGGCGCTGGCCGAGGCGGGGACGGTGGAGATGCGCCTGCGGTACGGCGCGACGGGCCGCCCGGAGCACGAGTACAGCTGGCGGGCGTGAATTATGTTTGAAATGGTCTGCGTGGCGGTGCGGGTCGGGGCCCCGCACGTCTTCCACCACCCCAATGGGCGCCCTCCGCGCGGCTGAGCTGATTCAAGGCGGCCCCTCGCTCCGGGATCGCCTCCTCATGACCGCCCACCCGCCAGCCCGCCACCACCCTCAACGGACGCGCTCCGCGCGACTGCCCCATTTCACAACCCGCAGCGGTGCAAGCTGCCTGCGTGGTGAGGCGGCTCCGCCGCTTCGAAACTCGACCTAGCCCGGTCAGGAGTGGATCGAGTACCGCTCCAGCGCCCAGGCGTTGTACTGCTCCTCGCTCGTCGACCACCGCATGTGGGCCGCTGCTTCGCTGTCCTCGCCGACGAGGTAGCGGAGCCGCGTACCGGAGTCCGTTGCCGCGGCGACGATCGCGTCGGCGACCTCGGCCTCGGTGGCCAGCCGGTGCGGGTACTCCGCCTGGTAACCGGCGATGACCTTGTCCACCGCGGCCCGGTACGCGTCCGGGACGGGCAGCGCCAGTGAGGCTTCAGCGGTGGCCTGGACGAAGTTCGTGTCCCGCACCAGCCCCGGTTCGACCAGCTTGACCACCACGTCGCGGGCCGCCAGTTCGTAGCGCAGTCCTTCGGTGAGGGCTTCGACGGCGGACTTCGTCGCGGCGTAGACCGACATGAACGGCTCGGGCACGAGACCGGCGGTGGAGGAGACGTTCACGATCCGCCCGCCGCCCTGGTCGGCGAACCGGGGCAGGGCGGCCTGGATCACCCGCATCGCGCCGAAGACGTTGGTCTCGAACAGCTCACGCACGGTTTCCATCGGCGTGGTCTCGAACACCGACAACAGCCCGGCGCCCGCGTTGTTGACGACGCAGTCCAGCGTGCCGAACCGCTCCACGGTGGCCGCGACCGCGCTCTCGATGGAATCGGGGTCGTGCAGGTCCAGCCTGCACGTGAAGAGGTTTTCGGTGTCCTGCTCCGCGTCGGGGCGCCGGGCGGTGGCCGCGACGCGCCAGCCCTGGGCCAGGAACGCCGTGACCGCGGCCTTGCCGAAACCGGAGGAACTGCCGGTCACCAGGACCGTTTTCGGTGCTCGCTCAGTCATGCCTCCAGCTTCCGGCCCAGGGTTCGGACTGTCTATGATTGAGAGACCGAAAAAGATGAGAGAGCGTCCGGATGACTGATCCCCTGGCCGACCTGATCGGCCTCACGCGCCCGCACGCCGTGCTGTGGAAGCGGATCGAAGGCGCGGGGCGGTGGGCCATCGGCTTCCCCGCGCACAGCGAGATCGTCTTCGGCACCGTGGTACGCGGCCGCTGCCTGCTCCTCGAAGGCGGGTCCGCGCTCGAACTCGCCCAGGGTGACTTCCTCCTGCTGGCCGGCTCGGGTCCCTTCGTGTTCGCCAGCGAGCCGGACGCCGCGCCCGTGGACGGGGAGCGGCTGCTGGCCGAGGCGCCCGGCAGGCAGGTCGTGCTCGGCTCCGGTGACGGGGAGCCGGTCACGCTGGTGGGCGGCGACTTCCTCGTGGATCCGGCGAACGCGGGCATGCTGACCAAGCTGATGCCGGGCCGGGTGCACCTCCGCGACGGGGACCCCGGCACGCGGCGCATCGCCCAGCTGCTCGGCCTGATCGGAGACGAGTCCACTTCGGACCGTCCTGGGGGCGCGTACATCCTGCCGCGGCTGGCCGAGGTCCTGCTCGTCGAAGCCGTGCGCAGTTCCGGCTCCTCGGGCACCCCGCCGGAAGGGCTGCTGCGCGGGCTGGCCGACCCGCCGATCGCGGCCGCGCTGCGTGCCCTGCACGCCGACGTCCGCCGCCCGTGGACGGTGGCGCAACTGGCGGCCACGGCCCGGTTGTCGCGGTCGGTGTTCGCGGAACGCTTCGCCGAACGCGTCGGCGTCACCCCGATCGAGTACCTCCTCGCCTGGCGGATGGCGCTGGCCAGGGAAGCCTTGGTCCGCGGGGACCGGACCATCGACGGCATCGCGCACGAACTCGGGTACGGCTCGGCGAGCGCGTTCAGCAACGCCTTCCGCCGCGTGACCGGCGTGTCGCCGGGCCGGTACGCGAAGACGCGCGGCGCCTAGGCGTGGCGGCCTACGGCAGGATGTTCTGGTTGAGGTGGAACAGGTTGTCCGGGTCGTACCGTTTCTTCACCTCGGCCAGCCGGTCGTAGTTGCCGCGGTAGTTCGCGCGCACGCGGTCCTGGTCGTCGCCCGCCATGAAGTTGACGTAGCCACCCTCCTCCGAGTGGGGGGCTATCGCGGCGTAGTAGTCCCGCACCCAGCGGATGCCTTCGTCGTTGCGCGCCGGGTCCGGCCACATCCCCGCGATGACCGCGGCGAAGTTCGCGTCGCGGTAGGCGAAGGCCGTCTCGTCCGGGGAGACCCGGTGGCAGGCGCCGTTGATCGGGTAGATGTGCATGGTGGAGTTGAGCGCGGGGAGCCGGGGACCGTGGGCCACGTGCGCGGCGATCGCGTCGTCGGCCAGCTCCGTGACGAAGTTGGCCTTCCAGTAGTGCTGCAGGCCCGGCGGGACGAGCCCGTCGAAGGCGCTGTTGAGCGCCGGGTACGGCATCGGGCCGACGTGCTCGGCCACGGTCGGCGCGACTTCGCGCAGCGGCTTGAGCGCCTGCTCGCCCTCTTCCACCGGACCGGACCAGCAGGCCACGAACAACGCGAACGGCTCGCCCTGGCGCTCCTCGGGGATGAACGGCAGCGGCGGCGCGATCTGGAACGCAGGGAAACCGCCGAACTGCTCGGGCGCGTCGACGATGAACTCGCGGTAGAACCGCAGCAGGTCCGCCGCGTGCTCGAGCTCGAACAGCATGGGCCCGCCGTAGACGTCGCGCACCGGGTGCAGCCGGAACGCCAGCGACACCACGACCCCGAAGTTGCCGCCGCCACCGCGCAGCGCCCAGAACAGGTCCTCGTTCTCGTGCTCGCTCGCCGTGCGGAACCGGCCGTCGGCGGTGACCACGTCCGCGGACACGAGGTTGTCGCAGGAAAGCCCGGCGCCGCGGTCGAGGTAGCCGATGCCGCCGCCGAGCGTGAGACCGGAAACACCGGTGGTGGAGATGATTCCGCCGGTGGTGGCGAGGCCGAAGGCGTGCGTGGCGGCGTTGAAGTCGCCCCACGTGGCACCGCCTTCCGCCCACGCGACGCGGTTTTCCGGGTCGACGCGGACGCCGCGCATGGCGGACAGGTCGATCACGACGCCGTCGTCGCAGGTGCCGAAGCCGGGCACGCTGTGCCCGCCGCCGCGCACGGCGAGGTCCGCGCCGGTGTCCCGCGCGAAGTCCACGGCCACCATGACGTCCCCCGCGTTCACCGGCCGGACGACCACACGCGGGTAGCGGTCGATCATCGCGTTGTAGACCTTCCGCGCCTCGTCGTAGTTCTCGTCGTCGCGCGTGATGACCTCACCGCGCATCCGCTCACGCAGGGCCTCGACCGTCGAAGGAGTCATAGGAGCCAGCACACACCCCGCCCGTGCGTGCCTCAAGGAGGCGGAAGTCCCCACGGAACTCCGCTGCGGACGGTGGGTAATGCGATCGCCAGGCGGGGGTTCTTCGCGTGATTCTTCGCCCCTACCGCGAACGGGGGAGGAAGGACAGCGCGCACGAAATTCCTCGCTGTGGCAGACCGGCGGGGCACCTAGCCTGGAGCGCATGGAGGTCGAGGGGACGGAGCTGGTCGCGAAGGTGACCGGGCCTGGGCACACCGACGAGCGCTTCGCCGTGCACGGGACCGATCTCGGGATCCTGTGGGACGGCGGCGACGGGCGCGTGTTCGTGTTGTTCGGTGACACCTTCGGCGAGGGCTGGGGCGGGGACGGGGGAGGCCCGAACAGCGCGGACTGGCGGTGCAACGCCCTCGGCTTCTCCCGCACCAGGGACCTTTCCCGCGGTCTCGTCCTCGACGGCTTCGTCCCCCGGGCCGACGGCACCGCGGCACAGGTCATCCCGCGCGACCCGCGTCGTGACGAGGTGACCGTGATCCCGAATTCGGGCATCGCGATCGACGGGGTGCAGTACGTGCAGTACATGTCCGTCCGCGAGTGGGGGCCGCCCGGGCACTGGCACACCAACTACGGCGGCATCGCCGTCTCGCCGGACGGCGGGGTCACCTGGCACAAGCCGGAGGGCGCCCGCTGGATCAACCGCGCCAGCCGCCGCGACGACCCGTTCCAGATGTGCGCCTTCGCCCGCGAGGGCGACCACGTGTACCTGTTCGGCACCACCAACGGCCGCCACGGCGACGCCTACCTCGCTCGCGCGCGGGTGCCCGAGGTGCTGGACGCCTCCGCGTACGAGTACTACACGGGCGCCGGCTGGAGCCGTGACGAGTTCGCCGCCGTCCCGGTGCTGAGCGGACCGGTGGGGGAACTGTCCATCGCGTACCATGTCCACTTCGGACGGTGGCTCGCCCTGCACCTGGACGACCCGCGCGGGGCGATCCTCCTCCGCACCGCCGACCGGCTCACCGGTCCGTGGTCTCCTGGCGAGGTCGCCGTGCCCGGCGCACAGTACCCGGGCCTCTACGGCGGCTACCTGCACCCGTGGGCCCTCGACGGTCCCGACATCTACTACCTCATGTCGCAGTGGGGGCCGTACAACGTGTTCCTGATGCGGTCACGGCTGGCGGGCTGAGCGCCTCACAACAGGATGTCCGCCAGCGTGAACGGGTAGACGAGCGCGTCCAGCCCGATCGGGCCGGACAGGCCGGGGGCGATGGGCGCCGCGCGGTGCTGGTGCACGCCCAGCCGCGGGTGGAACCAGCCGGGGCGGCCGGGGATGCCGTTGTGCCGCCGCACCCACAGCACCACGTCCGAGTCGGCCCACTTGTCCGGGTTCAGGTGGTGCAGCCACGAGTCGTAGGGCGCGTAGACGAGCACGCGCCGGATGCCCGCGGCCTGCCGCACCCCCTTGATCCACGCCTTGACGAACCGGTCGTCGACCCCGGCGGCGTCCACGTCCAGCGCGGGGGCGAGCGAACCGGGGCCGAACACGCCGAGCTGCTTGCCCAGCCGCACGCAGTGCTCGGCCTGGTCGTGCGGGGCACCGGGCCGGGCGTAGTGCCGGATCCCCGCGCGCACGCCGGCCTCCTGCGCGGCCGCGATCTGCCGTTGCGCACCGGTGTCGGCCCAGTTCACGTTCTCCGTCACCGTGATCGAGGCGAAAACGACCGCGGCAGAACGGACCGTGTCCCAGTCGGCCACGGTCGCGTGCAGCGACAGGTTGATCCCACGCGCCGTCTCGTCCTCGGTCAAACCTCCACCTTCGCACTCCCCGTGGCGTCGTGCAGCCACTCTAGGTGCGAAAACGCCGGGGCGCGGGACCGACGCACCCGGAACCGATTCACCTCACACCGCGGGCGGCGACCGGAAAACCGGCCGCCGCCCGCGGTTCCTACGCGTTCTCCCGCTGGAAGGTGCGGGCGCCCCACCACACGGCGAGCACCGCCATCACCAGCAGCACGAGTCCGCCGAAGTACAGCGCGTCGAACGTGAAATCGCCGCGGAAGGTGGCGCGCTCGGCGTCCACGACGTGCGTGAACGGGTTGACCCGCGACAGCCAGTACAGCCAGTCCGGCGCCAGGATGCTGGTGATCGGCAGCAGGATGCCCGACAACAGCAGCACCGGCATCAGCACCGCGTTCAGCAGCGCCGGGAACGCCTCCTCGCTCTTGACGGTCAGCGCGACCGCGTACGACGCCGAAGCGAGGGTGACCGCGACCAGCGCCACGATCACGAGGCTGAGCAGCACCCCGCCGAGCGGGGCGTCCAGCCCGAAGGCCACGTACGCCAGCACCGTGATCAGGATCGCCTGCACCACCGCCTGCACCGCGTTGTTCAGCACCTTGCCCAGCAGCAGGCCGATCCGGCTCGCTGGCGTGACCCGCAGCCGTTCCAGCACGCCGCTGCGGTAGTCGGCCAGCAACGCGAACCCCGCGAACGACGAGCTGAACAACGCCAGCTGCACGATCAGCGCCGGGGTCAGGATGGTCCAGCTGCTGCCCGGCGGGAAACCGGGCGTGCTCCCGACGACCTTTTCCATGAGCGGCCCGAACAGCACCAGGTACAGCACCGGCTGCATGATCCCGATCATCAGCCAGGCGGGGTTGCGCAGCGACAGCAGCAGGTCCCGCCGGAAGATCAACCACGTCTCACGCATGGACGGCCTCCTGCCCCGCCGGGGTGCCCTGCTCGGCGTCCCGCAGGCTGCGGCCCGTGAGCGTGAGGAACACGTCGTCGAGCGTCGGCCGCTGCACCCGCACCGAGGTCATCGCGATCCCCGCCGCGTCCAGCGCCCGCAGCAGTTCCGGCATGGCGGTGTCCCCGCGCGGCACCCGGAAGGACACCGCGGAGTCCACTGTGGTCACTTCGTGGGCGCCGGGCAGCCTGGCCGCGACCTCCGCGGCACCGGCCACCTGCTCCTCGGCCACCCCGACGGTCACGCCGTCGCCGGACACGCGGGCCTTCAGCGAGTCCGGCGTGCCCTCCGCGACGATCTCGCCGTTGTCGATCACGAGGATCCGGTCGCACAGCGCGTCCGCCTCGTCCAGGTAGTGCGTGGTGAGGAACAACGTCACGCCGTGCTCGTCGCGCAGCCGCCGGATGTGCTGCCACAGGTTGGCCCGGCTCTGCGGGTCCAGGCCCGTGGTCGGTTCGTCGAAGAACAGCAGCTTGGGGTCGTGGACGAGGCTGAGCGCGATGTCCAGCCGCCGCCGCTGCCCGCCCGACAGCGTCTTGGTCAGCCGCTGGTCGAGCCCCGCGAGGTCCAGCTGCTCGGTCAGCTCCGCCCCGCGGCTCCGCGCGTCGGCCTTCGTGAGCCCGTACAGCCGGCCCTGCAGCTCGATCTCCTCGCCCACCCGGCATTCGGCCGCGGTGCCGCCGCTCTGCGCGACGTACCCGATCCGCCGCCGCACCCCGGCCGGGTCGGTCAGCAGGTCGCAGCCGCCGACCGTGGCCTCCCCGGCGGTCGGGCGCAGCAGGGTCGTGAGCATCCGCAGCGTCGTCGTCTTCCCGGCGCCGTTCGGGCCGAGGAAGCCGACCAGTTCCCCCGTGGCCACGTCGAGGTCGACACCCCTGACGGCGTCGACGGTGCGGCCGCGCGCGGTGAACCGCCGCGCGAGACCGCGTGCCCTGATCATGGTCTCCCCTTCCGGTAGTCAAATTTGACTAGCAAGTGCGCAGCACTCTACCCATCAGCATGGGGAGCTGGTCAAACTTGATTACGCCGGGCGCTGGCCGAATGACTGTCCGGGATCGTCCGCCATGACGTACTCGCCCGCTTCAAGGCGGGCGATGAGGTCACGGGCCCACTCCACGGTGACCCCGACCTGCGCACCCCACAGCCGGTACAGCTCACTGACGTGCGCGGGCTGTCCCCAGTCCGTGCCGTGCTCCAGCACCCCCGCGACCGTCGCCCGCTGCGCTTCCATCTGCGTCGCCCGCTGCCGCAGCAACGAGATGGCCCGCGCGCGGGGGAGCGCGGGCAGGAAGGTGAGCGCCGCGCCGAGGCGGTAGGCGTCCTGGGAGGAGTCGGGCTCGCCGGACTGCGAGAGGTACTTCGCGAGCAGCAGCTGGAACTCGGTCTCGCCGTCCTCGGTGAGCCGGTACGCGGTGCGGTCCGGGCCCGTGCCGCTCTCCGTCTCGACCTGCTCCAGCAGCTTCTCGGCCGTCATCTTCTTCAGCGCGTGGTAGATCGAGCCGGGCTGCACGTTGGCCCACTTGTCCGCCGACCACGTGAGCAGTTCGCGGCGGACCTGGTAGCCGTGGGCGCTGCCGTGCATCCGGACCACGCCGAGCACGAGCAGCCGGGTCGCCGACACCAGCACCTCCCAATAACGGACGCGACAGTCCCCGTACGCTAATAAAGCATGAGCACCCCAGTGTTGACGGCGGTGGCCTGGCCGTACGCCAACGGCCCCCGCCACATCGGCCACGTGTCCGGCTTCGGCGTCCCGTCGGACGTCTTCTCGCGCTACCAGCGAATGGCCGGCAACCGGGTGCTCATGGTGTCCGGGACGGACGAGCACGGCACCCCCATCACCGTCCAGGCGGACAAGGAGGGGCTGACCCCGCAGCAGACGGCGGACAAGTACACCCGCCAGATCGGCTCCGACCTGCAGGGGCTGGGCCTGAGCTACGACCTGTTCACCCGCACCACCACCGGCAACCACGCCGAGGTCACGCAGCAGATCTTCCTGGCGCTGCACCGCAACGGCTACGTCGTGCCCAAGACCACGACCGGCGCGATCAGCCCGTCCACCGGCCGCACCCTGCCCGACCGCTACATCGAGGGCACGTGCCCCATCTGCGGGTACGACGGTGCGCGCGGCGACCAGTGCGACAACTGCGGCAACCAGCTCGACCCGACCGACCTGATCAACCCGCGCTCGCGCATCAACGGCGAGACGCCGAAGTTCGTCGAGACCGAGCACCTGTTCCTCGACCTGCCCGCGTTCACCGAGACGCTGGGCAAGTGGCTGTCCACCCGCACCGACTGGCGGCCGAACGTCCTGAAGTTCACCAAGAACCTCGTCGACGACATGCGGCCCCGGCCGATCACGCGTGACCTGGACTGGGGCGTGAAGGTTCCGCTGGACGGCTGGCGCGACCAGCCGCTCAAGCGCTTCTACGTCTGGTTCGACGCGGTCATCGGCTACTTCTCCGCGAGCGTGGAGTGGGCGCGCCGCTCGGGTGACGCGGACGCGTGGCAGCAGTGGTGGACCAACCCGGACGCCCGCGGCTACTACTTCATGGGCAAGGACAACATCACCTTCCACGCCCAGATCTGGCCGGCCCTGCTGCTGGGGCACAACGGCGCGGGCGACCGCGGCGGGGAGATCGGCAAGTACGGCACGCTGAACCTGCCGGACGAGATCGTCTCCAGCGAGTTCCTCACCATGAGCGGCTCGAAGTTCTCCACCTCGCGCGGCACGGTCATCTACGTGCACGACTTCCTGCGTGAGTTCGGGCCGGACTCGCTGCGCTACTTCATCTCGGTGGCGGGCCCGGAGACGCAGGACACCGACTTCACGTGGGACGAGTTCGTCCGGCGCACCAACTTCGAGCTGGCCAACGAGTGGGGCAACCTGGTCAACCGGTCCATCTCGATGGCGCACAAGAACAACGGTGCGATCCCGGCGCCGACGAAGCCGGCGCCGGCCGACGAGGAGCTGAAGGCCGTGTCCCGGCGGGCGTTCGAGACCGTGGGCGGGCACCTGAGCCGCTCGCGGTTCAAGCTCGCGGCCACGGAGGCCATGCGGGTCGTCAGCGCCGCCAACCGGTACCTGTCGGACCAGGAGCCGTGGAAGCTGAAGGACGACCCGGAGCGCCGTGACGCGGTGTTGCACACCGCGCTGCAGGTCGTTTCGGACGCCAACACGCTGCTGACGCCGTTCCTGCCGCACGCCGCGCAGAAGGTGCACGAGGCGCTGGGCGGCACGGGCGTGTGGGCGGCGCAGCCGGAGCTGAAGGACGTCGAGGACCTCGACATCCCCGGCCGCGTCAACCCGATCCTCACCGGGAACTACGCGGGCGAGCAGGCGCGCTGGGAGTCCACGCCGGTCGAGGTCGGCCGTCCGCTGGCCAAGCCGACCCCGCTGTTCGCGAAGCTGGACCCGAAGCTCGGCGAGACCGGCCCGGAGTGGGCGCCGATCGAGCGTGCCGAATAAGAAGGAGCGGCCGCCGGTGCCGGAGCGCCTTCCGGCGCCGGTGGTCGACGCACACACGCACCTGGACGCCTGCGGCGCGCAGACCGCGGCGGACGTGGCGGCGATGGTGGACCGTGCGGAGGCCGCCGGGGTCACCCGCGTGGTGACCGTCGCGGACGACCTCGCCTCGGCGCGGTGGGTCACCGACGCGTCCACGTGGGACTCCCGGGTGTTCGCCGCCGTGGCGATCCATCCCACGCGCACCAAGGACTTCGGCGATGCCGAGCGGTCCGAAATAGAGCGTCTGGCGGCCGCCGAGCGCGTCGTGGCGATCGGTGAGACCGGTTTGGACTACTACTGGGACTACGCCCCGCACGACGCCCAGCAGGACGCGTTCCGGTGGCACATCGACCTCGCCAAGCGGCTGGGGAAGCCGCTCATGATCCACGACAGGGACGCCCACGAGGACGTCCTGCGGATCCTGGCCGAGGAGGGCGCGCCGGAGCGGGTCGTGTTCCACTGCTTCTCCGGTGACGCGGACTTCGCGCGCCGCTGCGTCGACGCGGGGTACGTGCTGTCCTTCGCGGGCACCGTGACGTTCAAGAACGCCACCGCGCTCCAGGAGGCCGCGAAATTGGTCCCTTCGGAGCAGTTCCTGGTCGAAACGGACGCACCCTTCCTCACACCGCACCCGTTCCGCGGCAGGCCCAACGAGCCCTACTGCACGGCCTACACCGTCCGGTACCTCGCTGAACTGCGGCAACAGCCCGTCGAAGAGATCGCTTCGGCGGCTTGCCGGAACGCCGAGGACGTGTTCCGGTTGCCTTCCGTCACAACGGCTTTGACGGATTGCGACATTCGGGGAGCGGGACCCGCCACACGGAGGAGTGACGAAGGCCACTAGATTCCGCGGGGTGTTTGCGCAACCCCGCCAGACCCGTTACTGTCCCGTGATCGTGCCGGCCGATTAATCGGTTGCGCACCTCCGCAGTTCTGTCAGTGCAGGTCGGGGTCGGGGATGACAGAGACGGCGGAGCCGCTAGTGCGAAAGGGAACGACCTGCTGTGACTGGTAGTAGACAGGCTCACGCGCGCTTGGACGACACGGCCTATTTCGGGTCGTCCACCGCTGCTGGCGGGGTCGGCACTCTGCTTGCGCCTCTGGCGCCGGCGGGCGCGGAAGACTGGCCGAACCCCGAGGACGACTGGGACTTCTCGGACGACCTCGCGATCACCGAGCACGACGTCCGCACGGTGCTGGGCCCCGACGCCGACGACCTGATGGCCGAGGCCGAGCTCGACGTCGACGAGCTGATCCGGCTCATCAACGCCGAGACCACCATGCTCCCGGCGCTCGCGCTGCCGGACCTCGCCTCCGAGGACCGCACCGCGACGGCGGAGGCGGAGCCCGAGAAGGCGCTCGTCTCCGCGGTCAAGACCTGGAAGAAGCGGTTCCTCCGCGGCTCGGTCCTGGCCCTCCTGATCAGCATCACCGGTGGCGGCGCGGCCGCGCTGGCGATGAACAAGAGCGTCACGGTCGACGTCGACGGCCACACGCAGACGGTCCACAGCTTCGGCAAGACCGTCGGCGAGGTGCTGGAGGACGCCGGGCTCACCGTCGGCGAGCACGACGCGCTGTCCCCGTCCCCGCAGGCGCCGGTCGGCGACGGCGGCGTCATCAAGCTCGAGCGGGGCCGCCACCTCAACCTGGTCGTCGACGGCGAGGCCAAGGAGTCCTGGGTCCGCGCCGACACGCTCGCCGAGGCGCTCGACCAGCTGGGCCTGAGCGGCAAGTTCGGCCAGGGCACGTTCTTCTCGATGGCCCCCACCGCCGAGCTGCCGCTGTCGGGCTCGACGGTCACCATCAACACGCTCAAGCACGTCACGGTCTACGACGGGGACGCCGCGCCCCGCCAGGTCACCACCACCGCGATCACGGCGGCGGACTTCCTCAGGGACCAGAACCTGTCGCTCGGCCCCGACGACCAGGTCGAGGGCGGGCTGCAGTTCAAGCTCACCGACGGGGCCGAGGTGCACATCAGCCGCACCGGCATCTCCGTGATCAACCAGGAAGAGGACATCGACCCGCCGGTCCAGCAGGTCCAGGACAACACCCTGGACGCGGGCAAGCAGGTCGTGCAGGACCAGGGCACGCCCGGCAAGCAGCTGGTGACCTACCGGATCACCAAGCGCAACGGCCAGGAGACCGCGCGCGAGCAGCTGTCGGTCAAGGTGCTGACCGAGGCCAAGCCGAAGATCGTCCGCGTCGGCACCAAGCAGCCGACGATCAGCGGTGACGGCTCGGTGTGGGACCGCATCGCGAAGTGCGAGTCCGGTGGCAACTGGTCGATCAACACCGGCAACGGCTACTACGGCGGCCTGCAGTTCGACAAGCAGACCTGGGCGGCCTACGGCGGCACGGCGTACGCGCCGCTGCCGAGCCAGGCGACCCGCGAGCAGCAGATCGCGATCGCCGAGAAGGTCCGCGACGACCGCGGCGGCTACGGCGCCTGGCCGATCTGCGGGCAGCGCGCCTGACCCCTTCCCTCCCTTTCGCCTCTTCGCCGGGCGCCACCCCTCGCGGGTGGCGCCCGGCGGCGTTCCCGGGGCCTGCCGGTACGCTGTCCGGCTGTGACGACACTGCTCGGTCCGGCCGAGATCCGCGGGCTGGCCGCCGAGCTGGACGTGCGGCCGACGAAGAAGCTCGGGCAGAACTTCGTGCACGACCCGAACACCGTGCGCCGCATCGTGGAGCTGGCCGGGGTCGCGGGCGAGGACGCGGTCCTGGAGGTCGGGCCCGGACTGGGCTCGCTGACGCTGGGTCTGCTGGCCGCCGGCGCCCGCGTGTCGGCCGTCGAGATCGACCCCGTGCTCGCCGCGCGGCTGCCGGAGACGGTCGCCGAGCGGGCGCCCGGGGACGCGGCGCGCCTGACCGTGCTGGAGCGGGACGCGCTCAGGCTACGTGCGGAGGAGCTGCCGGAGCCGCCTTCGACGCTCGTCGCGAACCTGCCGTACAACGTCGCCGTGCCCGTCGTCCTGCACCTGCTCGCCGAGCTGCCGTCGCTGGCCCGCGCGCTGGTGATGGTGCAGACGGAGGTCGCCGACCGGATGGCGGCGGGGCCGGGCAGCCGGATCTACGGCGTGCCGAGCGTGAAGCTCGCGTGGTACGGCACGGCGCGCAAGGTCGCCGCGGTGCCGCGGTCGGTGTTCTGGCCCGTGCCGAACGTCGATTCCGCGCTGGTCTCCTTCGAGCGCGCCGCCGAGCCGGTCACGTCGGCCGACCGGGACGCGGTCTTCGCCGTCGTCGACGCGGCGTTCGCCCAGCGGCGCAAGACGTTGCGGGCCGCACTCGCTTCGTGGGCGGGTTCCGCCGCTCGCGCGGGGGAGCTGCTCCAAGCGGCTGGCGTCGATCCGGGTGCTCGCGGCGAGCAGCTGACCGTCCGTGAGTTTGCGCAAATCGCGGAGCGACGACACAGCGTCGCGTAGCGTCACCGTGGGGGGTGGCGGTCGGGCGAAGCGGCTGGCCCAGACTCTGCCGTCCGTGTGAACCGGCGGTGTGATCTGACCCCGGATACTTGCGCGGAACACAGGACATCCGTTCTACTTTGAGGGTATCCATCCCGAGCGACTGAGAGACCTGGCTCGCCGAAGTCGCAGCAACCACCCCCCGAGAGGGCAGGTGCTACCGCCAGGATCGATGGAGGAACCTGTGTACCGCACGCGAATGCTCACCAGGCGCCGGGTCGTCGATGAGTGCCGTCGCACCGTGTGTGCGTGTCGTCGCTGACCGTTCTCTTCGCTGAGTTCGATCCTCTCTTCCGCCGCCGTCCTCTGTGGACGGTTCTTCGCGACGCGCGCACACACCATGGAGCTTTCGTTGATCACTGTCGAGAACCTGACCAAGTCCTTCCCCGGCAAGAGTTCCCCCGTCCTCGCCCTGCGCGACGTGAGCCTCGAGATCGGGGCCGGTTCGCTGTACGGGGTCGTCGGCCCGGCCGGTGCCGGTAAGTCGACGCTCGCCAAGGTCGTTGCCCTGCAAGAGAAACCGGACCGCGGCACGGTGCGGCTCGACGGGCTGAACACCGCCGCGCTCGACGGGCGTCGGCTGCGCGAGGTGCGCCGCCAGGTCGCCGTCCTCGACGGCGCCGCGCCGCTGCACGCCGAGCGCACCGTCGCAGGCAACGTCGGCGCCCCGCTGGAGCAGCTCGGCGTCGACGGCCCGCAGCGCCGCAACCGCGTCGGCCGTGCGCTCGACCTCGTCGGCCTGACCCAGCGCGCGACGCTGCAGCCCGGTGAACTGACCGAGGGGCAGCGCCGCCGCGTCGCGCTGGCCCGTGCGCTCGCCACCGGCCCCGCGGTGCTGCTCGCCGACGACCCGACCGGCGGGATCGCCCCCGAGGAGGCCGGCTCGGTGCTCACCGTGCTCGACCGGGCCCGCGCCGAACTGGGCGTGACGGTCGTGCTCACCACCCAGGACGGCGGGGTCGTGCGCCGCGTGTGCGACCAGGTCGCGGTGCTGGACTCGGGCCGCGTCGTCGAGCACGGGAACCTGCTCGGCCTGCTGACCGACCCCGGCAGCCGGATCGCCGACACCCTGCTGCCCGCCATCGACACCCCCCAGTCGCAGCTCGCGGCGTACGAGCGGGCCGCGGACGTCGTGCTCATCGGCTTCGCCGCGGTCGGCGCCCTGCTGCCCGAGGCCGCGAGCCGGTTCGACGTCGAGCTGGCGACCATCGGCGGCGGGCTGACCCGCATCGGCGACACCCCCGTCGCGCGCTTCCGCGTCGGGGTCCGCGGCGAGCAGGCCGACCCGGCGCTGGCGTGGATCGCGGAGCACGGTGCCCACGTCACCCACCTGACCGGCGCGGCGAAGCACCTCGTCGCCGCCTGAGACAGGCGAAGCCGCCCCACAGGTCCTCCCACCTGTGGGGCGGCTTCTGCTCGTCAGGCCTTCTTCGGCCCGACGAGCACCCCCACCCCGATGGCGACGGCGGCGACGATCGCCCCACCCCAGCCGTTCGCGACCGCGTAGCCGTGCACGGTGGCACCGACGGTGCCCAGTCCGGCGGCCGACGCCGTCGCGCTGGAGGCGATCGTGTTCAGCGACGCCGTGCCCAGGGAGGCACCCACTTGCTGCGAGGTGGTGATGAACGCCGACGCCACCCCGGATTCCCGCGCCTCGACCCCCGCGGTCGCGGTGTTCATGACGACGGGCATCGCGAACCCGCCGCCCGCGCCGACCACGAGCTCGACCGGCAGGATCAGGCCCCAGTAGGACGAGTCCGGGGTCAGCTGGGTCAGCACCACCAGTCCCGCGCCCATCAGCAGCAGCCCGATCACCAGCAGCGGCCGCGGGCCCGTCCTGGGCAGCAGGCGCCGCGACAGCAGCGTCGAGACGAGCACGTTGCCCAGCAGGAACGGCAGGAACGCCAGCCCCGCCTGGAACGGGCTGTAGTGCATGATCGCCTGCAGCTGGTAGGTCAGGAACAGGAACATCCCGAACATGCCGAACGAAGCACCGGCGATCGTCAGGTAGCCGGCCGAGCGGGTGCGGTCGGCGAGGATCCGCAGCGGCAGCAGCGGGTTCGCAACCCTGGTCTGCCGCACCACGAACGCCACGACGAACACGACGGCGGCCGCGAGGAAGCCGAGCACGAGCCCCGAACCCCAGCCGCGGGTCGCGGCCTCGGACAGCGCGTAGACCAGCGAGACGATGCCGCCGCTGCCGAGGATCGCGCTGATCCAGTCGAGCTTCGTCTCGCGGTGCCCTTCGACCTTCGGCAGCACGAACCAGCCGAGGACGGCGGCGACGGCCGCGAGCGGCAGGTTCACGTACAGGCACCAGCGCCAGTCGAGGTACTCGGCGAGCGCGCCACCGGCCAGCAGCCCGAGCGCGGCGCCGGACATCATGATCGCGCTGAAGATGCCGAAGGCCTTCGCGCGTTCCTTCGCCTCGGTGAAGGTGACGGTGAGCAGCGAGAGCGTGGACGGCGCGAGCATCGCGGCGAAGACCCCCTGCGCCGCGCGGGCCGCGATGAACATGCCCGGTCCGCTCGCCGCGCCCCCGACGGCCGACGCGAGCGCGAACCCGATCGCGCCGACGATCAGCGTGTTCTTGCGGCCGAGCCGGTCGGCGAGCCGGCCGCCGAGCAGCAGCAGGCCGCCGAAGGCCAGCGTGTACGCGCTGATCGTCCACTGCCGGGCGGCGTCGGACATGCCCAGCTCGTGCTGGGCGGACGGCAGTGCGATGTTGACGATCGTGGTGTCGACGATGACCAGCAGCTGGGCCAGTCCGATCGCGACCAGCGCCCACCACCGGCGCTGGTCGGTTCTGGCCCCCTCGGGGGCCGCGAGTGTGGTTGTCATGGAGTTCCCCTCAAGCAGTAGGCTGGCGTCGGCATTACTTGACGGCCGACAAGTTAACTAGCCGGACGTAAGGTAAGCTCAAAACTAGCCGGGCGTCAAGTCAGTTTGAGAAGTTCTCAGGAAGGGGTGGGCGATGGCGGGGCGTCGCAGCGACACGAGGGAGCGGATCCAGCAGGTCGCGCTCGACCTGTTCGTCCACCAGGGGTACGAGAAGACGTCGCTGCGGGAGATCGCGGAACGGCTGGAGGTCACCAAGGCCGCGCTGTACTACCACTTCCGCACGAAGGAGGACATCGTCGCGAGCCTCCTGGACGACCTCGCCGTCTCGGTGGACGAGGTGCTGGAGTGGGCGCGTGCGCAGGAGGACCCGGCGGGGACCCGGCAGGAGCTCATCCGGCGGCTGGCCGCGCTCATCGGGGGGCGGTACGGCGCCGTGATGCGGCTGTGGCAGGAGAACCAGCCCGCGCTGAAGGACTTCCACGACCGCAACCCGCTGGTCGCGCGGATGAAGGAACTGATGACCATCATCACCGCCGGTGAGCGCGATCCGGCGGCGCTGCTGCGCGGGCGGCTCGCGCTGGCCGCGCTCGTCATGGGCAACGCCCCCCAGATGTGGGAGGACACCCCCGTCGAGGAGCCCGGGAAGGTCGCGCTGGAGGTCGCGCTCGACCTTGTTTCTCCTCGCGGGCGGCCTGCCGGGGACGCCACGTAGTCTTGACGGGTGCTAGCCGTCGTACCGCCACCAGTGACCGTGCGGGTGCCTTCGAAGATCAACCTGCACCTGTCCGTCGGCGACCTGCGCGAGGACGGTTTCCACGACCTCACGACCGTGTTCCACGCTCTGTCCCTGTCGGACGAGGTGACGGTCGCGGTCGCCGAGGAGCCGGGCCTGGAGATCTCCGGCGAAGGCGCCGAGGACGTGCCGACCGGTCCCGACAACCTGGCGTGGCGCGCCGTCGAGGCGCTGGCCGCGCACGTCGGCAGGACCGATCCCAAGGTGCGCGTCGTGGTGCGCAAGGGAATTCCGGTCGCCGGCGGGATGGCGGGCGGCAGCGCGGACGCGGCGGCCACCCTGGTCGCGTTGTCCTCGCTGTGGAAGCTGGACCTCGGGCGCGACGAGCTGGCCGAGATCGCCGCGACGCTCGGCAGCGACGTGCCCTTCGCGCTCTACGGCGGCACGGCGCTGGGCACCGGCCGCGGCGAGCAGCTCGTGCCCGTGCTGTCCCGGCACACCTTCCACTGGGTGCTCGCGTTCGACCACGAAGGACTGTCCACCCCGAGCGTGTTCGGCGAGCTGGACCGGTTGCGGGAGAACGGCAACCCGCCCCGCGTCGGTTCGCACGCCCCGGTCGTCGAGGCGCTGGCCTCCGGTGATCCGCGGCAGCTCGCGTTGCTGCTCGGCAACGACCTCCAGGCCGCGGCGGTCTCGCTGCGGCCGGGCCTGCGCCGGACGCTGCGCGCGGGCGTCAACGCCGGTGCGCTCGCCGGCACCGTCTCGGGCTCGGGCCCGACGTGCGCCTTCCTGTGCGCCGACGCGGAAACCGCGCTGGAGGTGGCGGCCGAGCTGGCGGGCGCGGGCGTGTGCCGCACGACGCGGGTGGCACACGGACCGGTGCCGGGTGCCCGTTTCGTCACCGGTGACGACGTTCGTCCCACTCCTCCTCCGCAGGTGCACGCATAAATGGCCAACCTGATCAACCTCGAGTCCGTCAGCAAGTCCTACGGCGTCAAGCCGTTGCTGGACAACGTTTCCCTCGGTGTGGCCGAGGGGGAGCGCATCGGTGTCGTCGGCCTCAACGGTGGCGGCAAGACCACGCTGCTGGAGGTGCTGTCCGGGATTGCCGAACCCGATTCGGGCCGCGTGAGCCGCGTCCGCGACCTGCGGATGGCCGTGGTCACCCAGCGCACCGAGCTGGGCGAGGGCACCACGGTGCGGGACGCCGTGCTGTCCCACTACGCCGCCGAGCACGAGTGGGCCGCCGACGCGCGAGTGCGGTCCATTGTGGACGGCCTCGGGCTGACCGCGCTGGGCCTGGAATCGCCGACCGCGAACCTCTCCGGTGGCGAGCGGCGCCGCGTCGCGCTGGCCGCCGCGCTGGTGGGCGACCTCGACCTGGTCGTGCTCGACGAGCCCACCAACCACCTCGACGTCGAAGGGGTGCGCTGGCTCGCCGACCACCTGCTGGCGCGCCGCACTGCGCTCGTCGTCGTCACGCACGACCGCTGGTTCCTCGACACGGTGTGCGGGCGCACGTGGGAGGTCGCGAACGGCAACGTCGAGCAGTACGAAGGCGGCTACGCGGACTGGGTGTTCGCCCGCGCGGAGCGCGCCCGGCTGGCGGCGAGTGCCGAGGAGAAGCGGAAGAACCTGGCGCGCAAGGAACTGGCGTGGCTGCAGCGCGGCGCCAAGGCGCGCACGTCGAAGCCGCGGTACCGGATCGAGGCGGCCGAGGCGTTGATCGCCGACGTCCCGCAGCCGCGTGATTCGGTGGAGCTGCTGAGCTTCGCGCGGCGCCGGCTCGGCAAAACCGTGCTGGAGCTGGAAGACGTCAGTCTGACCGCGGGCGACAAGCCGGTGCTCGACCACGTCACGTGGCGCATCGGGCCCGGCGACCGGATCGGTCTGGTCGGCGTCAACGGGTCCGGCAAGACGACGTTGCTGAAGCTGCTGGCCGGGGAGTCGGAGCCCGCGGGCGGACGGCGCGTGCAGGGCAAGACGGTCCGGCTCGCGCACCTGTCGCAGGAGCTGGAGGAGCTGCCGGGGCAGCTGCGCGTGCTGGAAGCGGTCGAGGAGATCTCCAGCCGCGTCGTGCTGGGCAAGCAGGAGATGTCGGCCTCGCAGCTGGCGGAACGGCTCGGTTTCCCGGCGGCCCGGCAGTGGACGCCCGTCGAGGACCTCTCCGGCGGTGAGCGGCGGCGGCTGCAGCTCGCCCGGCTGCTGATGGGCGAGCCGAACGTGCTGCTGCTCGACGAGCCCACCAACGACCTCGACATCGACACCCTGCAGCAGCTGGAGGACCTGCTCGACTCGTGGCCGGGCACGCTGGTCGTCGTCTCGCACGACCGGTACCTGGTGGAACGCGTGTGCGACGCGGTGTACGCCCTGTTCGGCGACGGCGGGATCACGCACCTGCCCGGCGGCATCGACGAGTACCTCTCGCGTCGCTCCGTGGTCGTGGCACCGGCGCCGGCCTCCGCGCCCGCGCCGAAGACGTCGTCCGCCGCGGAACACCGCGCCGCGATGAAGGAGCTGGGCAGGCTGGAGCGGCGGCTCGACGTGCTGACCAAGCGGGAGGCCGAGCTGCACGAGCAGCTGGCCGCGCACGCCACCGACCCCGGCAAGCTCGTGGAGCTGAACTCGGAGCTCAAGGCGGTGCTGGCCGAGAAGGACGACGTCGAGGCCCGCTGGCTGGAAACCTCCGAACTCGTCGAGTGATCCGGTCACACCGGCGGCGCCCCGTCCGTCAGGGAGAGTGACACGGATCCGGAGGGGGCTCGATGACCGAACAGGACTGGCTGGCCGAACGCTTCGAGGAGCACCGCGGTCACCTGCGCGCGGTCGCGTACCGCATGCTCGGCTCGATGACCGAGGCCGAGGACGCGGTGCAGGAGGCCTGGCTGCGGTTGTCGCGAGCCGGTGACGAAGGTGTCGAGAACCTGGGTGGCTGGCTCACGACCGTCACCAGCCGCGTCTGCCTCGACCTGCTCCGCTCGCGCAAGTCGCGGCGCGAGGAGCTGACCGGCGAGCTGCCGGACCCGGTCGTGGAGCTGCTCGACGGCCCGGAACAGCAGGCGGTGCTGGCGAATTCGGTCGGCCTGGCGCTGCTCGTCGTGCTCGACACGCTCGACCCCGCCGAGCGGCTCGCGTTCGTGCTGCACGACATGTTCGGCCTGCCGTTCGACGAGATCGCGGGCATCCTGGACCGCTCACCCGCCGCGACGCGCCAGCTCGCCAGCCGTGCGCGGCGGCGGGTGCGGGGCGCGCCGGAGCCGGACGCCGACCTGACCCGCCAGCGCGAGGTGGTGAACGCCTTCCTCGCCGCCGCGCGGAACGGCGACTTCGACGCGCTGGTGTCGGTGCTGCACCCCGACGTGGCGCTGCGTGCCGACGACGGCACCGGCCGCCGGGTGCGGGGCGCCGCGCAGGTCGCCGGGCAGGCGCTCCTGTTCTCGCGGGCGGGTGCCGGTGGCGCGCCGGTCCCGGCGCTGGTCAACGGCGCGGCGGGGGTCGTCGGCATGCACGACGGCAAGCCGGTCGTGGTCATGGGCTTCACCGTCACGAACGGGCTGATCACGGAGATCGACGTCTTCGCCGGGGCCGAGCGGCTCGGCAGGCTGGGGATATGCTGATCGCGTGGGCGCGCAAGGTGGTCAGCTGAGGATCGTCACCGCCCTGGCCAGGACCGGTTTCCTGGTGAACGCGGCGTACCTCGAAACGAGCCGCGAATACGGGCTGACCGCGCAGCAGGGGCAGCTGTTGTCCGTGCTGCGGTCGCGGCCGATGGGGATGGGTGAGCTCGGCGCGGTGCTCGGGCTGGCCAAATCGACCGTCACGGGGCTGATCGACCGGACGGAGAGGCCCGGCCTGGTCCGGCGGGAGCGGGACCCGGGCGATTCGCGGGCGGTCCGGGTCGCGCTCACGGAGCACGGACGCGAGATCGCGGAGGCGTTTTTCGCCGACATCTACCGGCGGATCGAGGAGCTCCAGATCTCGTTGACGGCGACCGAACGCCGCACGCTCGCCCAGCTGCTCAGCCGGGTCGTGGCCGACAACAAGGTGTCGGTGGTCTTCATGGAGCCGTCCGAGACTCCTCGTTCCTGACCTCTGCCCCAGCTTTGTCCAACTTGCTCCTTGATGTTCGACCTACGAACTAATATCGTTCATCCTGCGAACTAAGATCGTTCGAGGTGCGAACTTCCAGGAGGGTGAAATGAGCCGGATCGTGGTAGTCGGCGGGGGCTACGGAGGTGCCCTGGTCGCCAAGGAGCTGGACGCCGACGCGGAGGTCGTCCTCGTCGACCCGCGGGACGCGTTCGTCAACGTCGCCGGAGGGCTCCGGGCGCTGACCCGGCCGGACTGGGCGCCCAACATCTTCTTCCCCTTCGACGGATTGCTCGACAGAGGGCGCGTGGTGCGCGACAGAGCCGTTTCCGTCGACTCGGGAGGAGTGGAGCTTTCTTCCGGCGAGCGGGTCGAGGGCGACTACCTGGTGCTCGCCACGGGTTCCAGCTACCCCTATCCGATCCGGCCGAAGCGGGCGTCCACTGCGGACGCGCTGGCCGATCTCCGGGCGAGCCACGGGGAGCTGTCCCGCGCCGGGCGCGTGCTGATCCTCGGTGCCGGGGCGGTCGGCGTGGAGCTGGCCGGGGAGATCAAGGAGGTCTGGCCGGAGAAGCAGGTGACCGTCGTCGATCCGACCGGCGGGTTGATCCCGCGCCTGCTGCCCGAGGTCCGGGACGACCTGTGCAACCAGCTCGACAAACTCGGGGTGGAACTGCGGCTGGACACCGGCCTGACCGCGCTGCCCCCGACCGAACCCGGGCGGTTCGGTCCGTTCACCGCCACGACCGGCGACGGTGGCGAACTCGCGGCCGACATCTGGTTCCGCGCGTTCGGGGTCCGGGTGAACAGCGACTACCTGGCGGACGGCAGGCTCGTGGCGCTCACCGGCAGTGGCACGGTTCCGGTCACCGAACGCTTGCAGGTCCAGGGGTACGAGCACGTCTACGCGCTGGGCGACCTCGCTGATCTCCCCGACCCGAAGATGGCGTCGTATGCGCAGACCCAGGCCCCGGTGGTGGTGCGGAACATCAGGGCGCAGCTCGCGGGTGAACGAGCGGAAGCCGTGCACCGGCCGATGCCGGCACTGATGATCCTGCTGCCACTGGGCACGCGTGGCGGTGTCGGGCAGCTCCCGGCGGCAGACGGCGTCGCCCCGGCGACGTTCGAGACGGTTTCCCAGCGCAAGGGCGCGGATCTGTTCACCGCCCGTTTCCGGGAGCGGTTCGGTCTTCGTTGACCGTCTCGCCGTACCTCCCGGCCGGCCCCTCGCCCGACCGCCACCCCTCATCGAGACGCTGCGCGTCGCAGTACTGTCTTGCCCATGAGCAGGTTCGTCGACACCCTGGTCGCCACCGCGGCCGGGGGCGGTCAGCAGCGGGGGATGGTCACGGGGGAGCCCAAGGAGCCGGTGCGCCGGACGTGGGCCGAGGTCCACGAGCAGGCCAAGCGCCTGACGGGCGGGCTCGTCGAGGGCGGGTTGCGGCCGGGCACGCCGGTCGCGGTGCTGGCGGCGGCGCCGGCGTTGATCGCGCCGACCGTGCAGGGCGTGTGGCTCGCGGGCGGCAGCGTCACGATGCTGCACCAGCCGACGCCGCGCACCGACCTCGCCGAGTGGGCCGGGGACACCGTCAAGGTGCTGAACATGATCGGCGCCGGGCTGGTGCTGCTGGGTGAGCCGTTCGACGCGCTCGCGCCGGTGCTGACGGAGCACGACATCGCGTTCCGGATGATCACCGACCTGCTCGACGCCGAGCCGCTGGCCGAGCCCGTGCCGGTGGGCGAGGACGATCTCGCGCTGCTGCAGCTGACCAGCGGTTCGACGGCTGAGCCGAAGGCCGTGCGGATCACCCACGGCAACCTGTACACCAACATCAAGGCGATGGTCGACCGCGCGGAGTTCGTGTTCGACCAGGACATCATGGTGTCCTGGCTGCCGACGTTCCACGACATGGGCATGGTCGGGTTCCTCACCGTGCCGATGACGTTCGGCGTCGAGCTGATCAAGATCACGCCGGTCGAGTTCCTGTCGGGGCCGCTGATCTGGCCCGCGCTGATCAGCAAGTACCGCGCGACGACGACCGCCGCCCCGAACTTCGCGTACGCCATCGTCGGCCGCCGTCTGGCGAAGGTCGAGGAGGACGACGCGTACGACCTGTCCACGCTGCGCATCGCGCTGAACGGCGCCGAGCCGATCGACGAGACGGCGGTGAAGACGTTCACCGACGCGGGCGCGCGGTTCAAGATGCCGCCGGAGTGCGTTTTCCCCGCGTACGGCATGGCCGAGGCGACGCTCGCGGTGTCGTTCGCGCCGCTGTTCACCGGGCTGACGCTGGACCACGTCGAGGCGGACGCGCTGGAGGCGGACAACCGGGCGGTCCCGGTGCCGGAGGACGATCCGCGCCGCGGGACCGACGAGGTGCGGTCGTTCGCCGTGCTCGGCAGGCCGCTGGACGGGCTGGAAGCCGAGATCGTCGACGGTGAGGGGAAGCGGCTGGGCGAGCGGGAGGTCGGGGAGATCCGGCTGCGCGGCGAGGCGGTGACGCCGGGGTACCTGACGGTCGACGGCCCGGTCCCGACGCAGGACGAGAACGGCTGGCTCGCGACGGGCGATCTCGGGTACCTGGTGGACGGGCAGATCGTGATCTGCGGCCGCAAGAAGGACGTCATCATCATGGGCGGCCGCAACATCTACCCCACGGACATCGAACGCGCGGCGACTTCGGTGTCCGGTGTGCGGGCGGGGAACGCGGTCGCGGTGCGGATCGACGCGGGCACCAGGCGCGAGCGGTTCGCGGTGGTGCTGGAATCGAAGCTCGCCGGTGACGCGGAGGCGGAGCGCACGCTGGCCAAGGAGGTCGCGGCGCGCGTCCGCGATGCGGTGGACCTGCGCCCGTACGCGGTGGTCGTCCTGCCGACCGGCAGCCTGCCCAAAACCCCCTCAGGCAAGGTAAAACGCGCCGCGACGGCGGTGCAGTTCGCCGACCGGATCCACCAGTCGGCAGGGCACTGAGCGGAGGGCTGGCGGGGAAGCGCTTTCCGGGGCGGTGGGCGGGCTGGTGAGGTGGCCGGGAAGCGCTTTCCCGCGGCGGCGGAGGGCTGGTGAGGTGGCCGGGAAGGGCTTTCCCGAGCGGCGGGGGTTGGGTCTCCTGGCCTGGCCGGGCTTCGGCGCGAGGAAGCGCTTTCCAACTCCGGCGGAGACTGGGCTGGGTTGCCCTTTCGCAGCTCACGATCGCTGCCGCGCTGGGGAAGCGCTTTCCCGAGGGCTGGCGGCTGAGCTTGCCGGACCCGGGCTGGGGCCCGAGCGAGGGTGAGCGGCGGCTGTGCGGTCGCCGGTCTGCGGCGGACAGGCGAGGCAAACCCCGCCGCCCACCGGTGAACGCTTCCCGAAGGCACCAACCGAAGCCCCACCGCCCGCACCCACCCCCGCCCCGATCCCCAGCCGCACTTACGGCCGATCTGGCGTGTCAAGAGTGGCGAAGCCATCCCGAAGGGACGCCGAAGGCGCTCTTTACGCGCCTCGATCGGCCGTGAACACTCAAGGATCGGGGCGGGGGTGGGGCACCCAAGCAGGGCGGCCACGCCCGGTCACCAGCGCCGACCCCAGCCGCAGTCGCAACGCCAGCCGAGTCCAGGCCAAGCCCCAGCCGCAGCTCCAGCTCCTGCCGCAGCCCCACCGCAGACACAATCCCAGCCGCAGGCGCAACGCCAGCCGAGCCCGGGCCCAGAGCCCAGGCCAAGTCGCAAGGCGCCGAGCCCAGCTCCAGCCGCAGCCCAGGCCCCGAGCCCAACCGAACCAGCCCAACCGAACCAGCCCAACCGAACCAGCCCAGCCCAGCCCCCGAGCCGAGACCCAGCCCCAGGCCCCGAACTCAGCTCCAGCCGCAGCTCCAGACCCAGCCCCCAAGCCGAGAGCCCAACCCCACCCCCAGACACAAGCAAAGAGGGCGGAACGCCCCAGCGCCCCGCCCCCTGCTCCGCCTCCTCAAAACCTCAGAACTTGCTCAACTCCGCCCCCTGAGGCGGCGGCGCGGGGGTGTGCACCCCGGGCTCCTCCGCCCCGGTCCGCGCCTTCGGCAGCGGGTGCGCCTGCCCCGTGCGGGCGGCGAGCGTCTCCTCGGCGCGCTCCAGGAACTCGTCGACCTCGCGTTCGTCGTAGCCGCGCTTGCCCAGCAGCGGCTTGTCGAACATGACGTGGTGCACCTCGGCCGCGGTGAGGTCGTCCTGGTCCTCGAGGGTCTTCGCGATGCGCCGGACGAACGCGTCGACCTCGTTCTTGGCGTAACCGCGGCGGCCGATCGGCGCGTTGCCGAACTCCACGCGGTACACGTCTTCGGCGGTAAGGGACATGAAGAGTTCTCCACCTTCAGCTAGGACGGGACGCTTCCCGCACACAGTCCTAGCCGCGCCACGCCGCGGTCGGAAGGTTCGACCGGCGCATGAACTCGATGGTGAGAACCAGCCCACGCGTGTGGGTGAAGAGCCGCTACCCAGCGTGGAAGGTGTTCTGGGCCGCGACCAGCCCTTTGCTGATCAGCGCCTCGACCGCGTCAGCACAGCGGTCGACCTCGAACGGGAGCTCCTTGCGCTCGACCGTCGAGAAATCCTTCAGCACGAAATCGGCGGGGTCCATCCGGCCGGGCGGCCGCCCGATGCCGAAGCGCACCCGGTAGTACTCCTTCGTCCCGAGGGACTTGGTGATCGACCGCAGCCCGTTGTGCCCGTTGTCGCCGCCGCCGAGCTTCAGCTTCAGGCTGCCGAACGGCAGGTCCAGCTCGTCGTGCACGACGACGACGCCCGCCGGCTCGAGCTTGTAGAACTTGGCGGTGCCCGCGACGGGCCCGCCGGAGAGGTTCATGAACGAGCGCGGCTTCGCCAGGACGACGCGGCGGCCGGCCAGCCGGCCTTCGACGACCTCCGCGCCGCCCTTGTGCGCCTTGAACCTGCCGCCCACCCGCGCCGCGAGCTCGTCCAGCACCATGAAACCCACGTTGTGCCGGTTGCCGGCATAACGTGGCCCGGGGTTGCCGAGACCGACGAGCAGCACCTGCTCGCCGGTCCCGGGCAGCTCGGGGGTGGTCACTCCGCGGCGGCCTCTTCGCCTTCGCCCTCGCCGGCCTCGTCAGCGGTCTCGGCCTGCGGCTCGGTGACCGCGACGACCAGGGCCTCGGGGTCGGTCAGCAGGGTGGCGCCCGACGGCAGGGTCACCTGCGACGCGGTGATCTGGGTGCCGACCTCGGCGCCCTGGATGGAGACCTCGAACTGCTCGGGGATGTGCAGCGCCTCGACCTCGACCGAGATCGTGTCGACGTCCTGGTTGACCAGGCCGCCGGGGGCGGGCTCGCCGGTGATGACGACCGGCACGTCGACGGTGACCTTCTCGCCGCGCTTGACCACGAGCAGGTCGACGTGCTCGATGTAGTTCTTCAGCGGGTGCACGGTGATGGTCTTGGTGAGCGCCAGCTCGGTGTTGTTCTCCACGTCCAGCGTGAGCACGGCGTTGCTGCCGTTCTCGCGGACGACGCGGGCGAACTCCAGCGCCGGCAGCGCCAGGTGCCGGGGCTCGGTGCCGTGGCCGTACAGCACGGCGGGGATCTTTCCGGCGCGACGGGTGCGGCGCGCGGCGCCCTTGCCGAACTCGGTGCGCGGCTCGACGGACAGACGTACCTCGGACACGGTCTTGCACTCCTTCAACGGTGGAACTCGGTCGCACGGGGATCAGGCGGGTGGTGTCTGCGGCGGCGAGCTTTCCGGAACGTGCACAGCGCGTGGCTCTACTCAAGCCGCCGCGTCGATCACGTCGGGCCCTGGGGGTACCTGGAGTGCCCGCCTCGCCGAGACAACCTGTTCAGTGTAAGCAACCCCCGGCCGAGGGCTTGCGGTGGGTCGCTGGGCCCAGTAGGAAGCTTGAGTCAGGGGGTGTCCGAATGTCGCGCTGGACCGTGACCGCCTTTCTCGCTCTCGTCGCGGTGCTGACGCTGGCGGCGTGCGAGGCTTCGCCGTCGGGCGCCGGGCCCGACGTGCGTGCGGCGGTCGACGGCGCGCTCGGGGCGCTGGCCGACGAGACGGCCGTGACGTACGAGCCGGGCGGGGAAGCCGCGTTCACGGTGACCGGGAACGGGCTCGTCAGCGGCGTGCTGCCGATCCGGGGCCAGCAGGTCCGGGCGTTGCGCGCAGGGGGCGACCTCTACCTCCGGGCGCCCGCCGCGCACTGGCAGGCGCAGGGCATGGCGGCCGACCGCGCGATCGAGTACGGCACGCGGTGGGCCCGCTCGGCGCTGGGCTTCGACCCCGGCTGGACGTTCGCCCCGCCGGCGGTGGCGCGGGCGCTGCGGGCGGCGGTGCCGGACGTCGTGCGGCCGGTGCGGACCACGCTCGCGGACGGGCTCGACGTGTTCGACCTGTCCGGGCTGCGGGTCACGGCGATCCCGCCGTACCGGGTGGTGAGCTTCGCGTCCGCGTTGCTGGCGCCCGCCGTGGACCAGACCTTCGGGCCGGCGCAGATCGGCGTGCGGCCCGTCCCCGGTGCCGGTCTCGGCGCGGTGCGACGCGAGTTCGACGACGCCGTGGACAGCCTCGGGCAGCCGTTCGTCGCCGGGCCGGTGGTCACGACGACGGTCACCGGGCACACGCTCGACTGCGGCGCGTCCGGCTCCTGCACCGACACCGTGCACGTGGACACCAAGCTGCTGGGGAACGCGCCGAAGGCCTCGGCCAGGCTGGTGCTCAGGTCGCGGGTGTCCTCGCCGAAGCTCGGCGAGCAGGACTGCGGTCAGGAACTGGTGGCTCCGCTCGACACCGGCACGACGCTGTCGTGCTCGGTGAAGTTCTCGCTGCCGCGGCTGGGCGGTTCCGCGAAGGTCGCCGCGGCGCCCATGGTCACCGCCGAACCGGTGGCGACCGTCGACCCGGGCGAGCTCAAGCGCGAGGCCGCGGCCGCACTAGGTCGATGACCGGCGCGAACGCCTCCATCGACGGCTCCAGGACCGTGTAGTACGTGAAGCCGTAGCGCTCGCTGCGCGCGAGCAGCTCCTCCGCCATCCGTTCCGGGCTGCCGGTGAGGACCTGCGGGGCGCCGGCGTAGGGGTGGTCCTCGGGCACGACCCCCTGGATGAGCATGTTGTACTCCTGCTCCCGCTCGGCCCTGTCCCGCACGAACGCCACGCGCTTCCCGAGCTCGTCGGCGTCCGCCTGCTCGAACGTGCCGGGCGGTTTGCCCGGCACCTGCTTGATGCCGGAGAAGCCGACGATGTCGGCGTGCTGGGCGGCCAGCGAGAGCATCCCCTCGCCGTGGCCGCCGATCAGCAGCGGCGGCAGGTCGGGGACGCGTTCGCGCAGCTGTTCGAGGGTCTTCGCGAGGAACCCGATGCGGATCTTCGAGGGCCACCACGGCAGCCCGGCGTCGTCGAACTCGCTCTTCATGTGGCCCGCGCCCACGCCGAGCTCGAACCGGCCGCCGGTCAGCGTGCTGGTGGACTGGATGTCACGCGCCAGCAGCGCCGGGTTGTAGAACGGCACGTTGAGCACGAACGTCCCGACCCGCATGCGCTCGGTCGCGGCCGCCGCGGCGACCACCGACGGGAACGGCGCCGGCGCGCCGAGGTGGTCGGGGATGGAGATGACGTCGTAGCCGAGCTCCTCGGCGCGGCGGCACTTCGCCGCGAACCCCGCGTCCACCGTGCCCAGTGCGATCCCGAACCGGAAGTCCGTGCCGGAAACCAACGCGGCGAACGACCGGCGCGCACCGGTCGTTCGCCGCGGGCGGAAGGCTCAGGCGTGGCCGTCGAACAGGCTCGTCACCGAGCCGTCCTCGAACACCTGCTGGATGGCCTCGGCCAGCATCGGCGCGATGGACAGCACCGTCAGGCCGGGGAACCGCTTCTCCTCGGGGATCGGCAGCGAGTTCGTCACGATGACCTCGCGCGCCTTGCACTCCGACAGCCGCTCGGTGGCCGGGTCGGACAGGATGCCGTGCGTGGTGGCGATGACGACGTCCGCAGCGCCCTCGGCCAGCAGCGCGTCACACGCCTTCACGATCGTGCCACCGGTGTCGATCATGTCGTCGACGAGCACGCACAGCTTGCCCTCGACCTGGCCGACGACGCGGTTGGCGACGGCCTGGTTGGGCTTGTCGGGGTCGCGGGTCTTGTGGATGAACGCGATCGGCCGGTCGCCCAGCTGCGCCGCCCACTTCTCCGCCAGCCGCACCCGGCCCGAGTCGGGGGAGACGACCGCGATGTCCGCGTCGCCGTAGGTCTTCTTGATGTGGTCGGCCAGCAGGTTCTGGGCGAACAGGTGGTCCACCGGGCCGTCGAAGAAGCCCTGGATCTGCGCGGTGTGCAGGTCGACCGTCATGATCCGGTCCGCGCCCGCGGTCTTGAACAGGTCCGCGATCAGCCGCGCCGAGATCGGCTCACGGCCCTTGTGCTTCTTGTCCTGCCGGGCGTAGGGGTAGAACGGCATGACCACGGTGATCCGCTTGGCGCTCGCGCGCTTGAGCGCGTCCACCATGATCAGCTGCTCCATCACCCACTCGTTGATGGGCGTGGTGTGGCTCTGGATGACGAAGGCGTCCGTACCGCGCACCGACTCCTCGAACCGCACGAACAGCTCGCCGTTGGCGAAGGTGTGCGCGGTCTGCGGGGTGATCGTCACGTTGAGGTGCTCGGCGACCTCTTCCGCGAGTTCCCGGTGTGCGCGGCCGGAGAAGAGCATCAGGTTCTTCTTCGGCGTGCCGGACTTAGGACTCATTCTGACGACTCCCGCTCGGTTTCCGTTTTCCCTTCAGCGGCGAGCGCGGCTTCCGCCGCCTCCGCCGCGGGCGTGCCCGGCCTGCGCCGGGACACCCAGCCTTCAATGTTGCGCTGCGGTCCGGTGGAGACCGCGAGCGCCCCCGGCGGGACGTTCCGCCTGATCACGGTGCCGGCCCCGCTGTGGGCGCCGTCACCGACCTCGACCGGGGCGACGAACGTGGTGTCCGAGCCCGTCCGGACGTAGGAACCGATGGTGGTGTGGTGCTTGCGGACGCCGTCGTAGTTGGCGAACACGCTGGAGGCACCGATGTTGCTGTGCTCGCCGATCGTGGCGTCCCCGACGTAGGTCAGGTGCGGGACCTTCGAGCCCTTGCCGATGTTCGCCTTCTTGGTCTCGACGAACGTGCCGATCTTGCCCGACTCGCCCAGCACCGTGCCGGGGCGCAGGTAGGCGAAGGGGCCGACGCTGGCCCGCTCCCCGATCTCCGACTCCGAGCCGTGCGTGCGCACGACGCTCGCGCCCGCGGCGACCTTCACGTCGGTCAGCGTCGTGTCGGGGCCGATCACCGCGCCCTCGCCGATGCTGGTTTCGCCGTGCAGCTGGACCCCCGGCTCGATCCGCACGTCGCGGGCGAGCGTGACGCCCGCGTCCAGCCACGTGGTCGCCGGGTCGACGACGGTCACGCCGGACAGCTGCCAGCGGCGCACGATGCGGCGGTTCAGCTCCGCCCCCAGCACCGACAGCTGCACGCGGTCGTTGACGCCCTCGGTGAGCCACGGGTCGTCGACCACGAGCGCGCCGACCTTGCGGCCGTCGGCGCAGGCATTGGTGAGCACGTCGGTCAGGTACAGCTCGCCCTGCGCGTTGTCGGTGGACAGCCGCGTCAGCCCGTCGGCCAGCAGCGCCGCGTCGAAGGCGTACACCCCGGAGTTGATCTCGGAGATCTCCAGCTGGTCCTCGGTCGCGTCGCGCTGCTCGACGATGCCGCGCACGGCCCCGTCCGCGTCGCGGATGATGCGGCCGTAGCCGGTCGGGTCGTCGAGGACGGCCGTCAGCACGGTGATCGCGTTGCCCTCGTCGCGGTGCTCGGCGAGCAGCGCGGCCAGCGTTTCGGTGTCCAGCAGCGGAACGTCGCCGTAGCTCACCAGCACCGTGCCGGTCAGCTCCGCCGGCAGCGTGGCCAGCGCGCACGACACGGCGTGCCCGGTGCCCTGCTGGGTCTCCTGCACCGCCGTGGTGATCGGCCGCCCCAGCGCCTTGCCGAGCTGGTCCAGGTGCGCGGAAACGGCTTCGCGCCCGTGCCCCACCACGACGACGAGGTGCTCGGGGTGCAGCCCGGCCGCGGCCCGCACCGCGTGCTCGACGAGCGGTCTGCCCGCGATGGGGTGCAGGACCTTCGGGGTGGCGGAACGCATCCGGGTGCCCTCGCCCGCGGCGAGGACCAGTGTGCTCAAGGGGCCGGTCACGGCACTCCCAACTGCAGACGGCGTTGCTTCACCGGGGCGCGAGTCCCGGGCCGCTCCGATCCTACGGAAGCTCTTCGGAAAGCGACGGCGGGTCGGTCTCCGCCCACGGCCCCGCCCCGTCCCCCGGCACCGCGTTCGCCGTCGCCACCTGGTCACCGCCGCCGCGTTTCGCCTGGTACATGGCGGCATCGGCGCGCGCGAGGACCTGGTCGGCCCGCTCCTGCGGGCGCAGCGAAACGAGGCCCACCGACAGGGTTACCCCGTGTGAGAGGTGGTGTGGCAGGGACGACACCGCGTTGACCGCACGCATCAAGGCCTGCTTCGCGGCGGACACCGGCGCGCCCGGCAGCAGCGCGACGAACTCGTCCCCGCCGTAGCGCGCCACGATGTCGTCCCCGCGCAACGCGTCCCGCAGCGTGCTCGCGACGACGCGGAGCACGTCGTCACCCTCCGCGTGGGAATGCTCGTCGTTGACGCCCTTGAACCCATCGAGGTCGATCAGCGCGACGGCGAGCGGCTGGGCCGTGGTGGACTGGGAAAGCGTGCGCAGGTGCTCGTCCAGCGCGCGGCGGTTCGGCAGGCCGGTGAGCGGGTCCTGCAACGCCTGCTGGCTGATCGCGCCGTGCTGGGCCGACAACCGCTCGTGCTCGCGGCGGGTGTTGAGCGTGGCGATCTGCGACTCGCGCAGCGACCACAGCTCCATCTCCAGCACGGTGGCGTACTCGACGACGGAGTTCAGCCTGTCCCGGTCCGCGTTCTCCTCGAAGTCCAGCCGCGCGAGCTCGCGGATCAGGTTGAGCCGCATGGAGGGTTGCGAGTTGTCCTCGTCCAGGCTCGACCTGGTGGCCTGCAACGCCTTCAGCGCGTCGTCCCGGCGGCCGGCGATGTCGAGGCAGCGGGCGAGCGCGATGGTCACGATGACCTGCTCGTGCGGGTAGCCGGGCTCGATGAGCAGCCGCTGCAACCGGTCCACGTGCGACGGGTCGGGGCCGGCGAACGCGAGCGCGGCCGCGAGCACGCCGACCTGGTCGACCGCGGGCACGCCGATCCGGCGCGGGAACAGGGATTCGGCGAACGGCGCCTCGACCGCGACCGCCATCGACGCGGCCGTCTCGAACTTCGTGGCCGCCTCGCGGTGCCGGTCGACGCGTTCGAGCCGCAGCCCCCAGCCGAGCAGCATCTTGACGCGGTTGATCAGCTGCAGCGTGATCTCGTGCGGGCCCGCCGTTTCGCGGACCGCCTGGTGCGCCCTCGCGATGACCTCCTCGGCGGCCTCGTACACGCCGAGCTGGTTCAGCACGAGCCAGCAGTCGATGAAGGCGCTCGACTGCGTCTTCGCCCATTCCCGGCGCGGCATGTGCATGTCCGGCCGGTCGGAGTCGTCCAGGATCGCCAGCGCGCGGGCGATCTCGGTGAGCGCGGCGTCCTCCTGCGCGGCGAGCACGAGCCTGCGGCCCCGCAGCGCGTGCGCGTCCGCGCGGTACAGCGACAGCCCGTGACGGCGCGTGTGCGCGAGCATCTCGTCGAGCAGGGGCTCGGCTTCCGCGGCGTAGCCCCGCGTGACCAGGCGGGCGAGCGCGGCGGCGCGCAGCAGTTGCGCGACCAGCACCGGTTCGCCGCGGCGCTGGGTCTCGTCGAGCAGTTCGTCGAGGGTGCGGACGATGTCCAGCTGCTCCTCGTGGTCCGTGTGCTGGACCGCGGCGATCAGTTCCCGGGCGCGCCCCACCAGCCAGGCATCCGACATTTCGGCCAGAGCCGGTCTTCTGCTCGTCTCGCTTTCGCCTTGCAGGGGGGCACCCCCTCGCTCGTCGGGGTCGGGCACGCTCCAGCTCCGCCGCCAGGATTCGAACCTGAACTGTCAGAACCAAAATCTGAAGTGCTGCCAATTACACTACGGCGGATCGTGCCTGGTCAGAATACCGACGCCGGAAACCCCGCGCGGGCGAGGGGTTGGGCGGCCGTTTGAGCACTCCCCAGCGGGGTAAACCTCCTGTACCGTAACTTACGGAAACGTAGGTTAGGCGACCCTGTGACAGGTCGTTCTCGCAGGAAGAAGTGGTTGCGCATGACGGCTACCCTTGAGCCCACTCCCACCAAAGGCCCGAAACCGGTCATCAGTGGACAACGCCCCTTCGGCGTCCAGTTCTCGGTGTACCTCGGAGTGATCCTCCCGCTGGTCGCGTTGCTGGCCGCGGTCCCCTTCGCCTGGGGGTGGGGGTTGAGCTGGGTGGACGTCGCGCTCTTCGTGGTCTTCTACTGCATCAGCGGTCTCGGCATCACCGTGTCCTACCACCGGTACTTCACGCACGGCTCGTTCAAGGCGAAGCGCTGGCTGCGCGTCGCGCTCGCCATCGCGGGCAGCCTCGCCGTGCAGGGGCCGGTCATCACCTGGGTCGCCGACCACCGGCGGCACCACGCGTTCTCCGACCGCGACGGGGACCCGCACTCACCGTGGGCGTTCGGCACGTCGCCGGTCGCGATCGCCAAGGGTTTCTGGCACGCGCACATGGGCTGGCTGTTCGAGCGCGACCAGAGCAACGCCGAGCGCTTCGCGCCGGACCTGCTCAAGGACCCGGCGATCAAGAAGGTCGACGACTACTTCTGGCTGTGGACCCTGCTCACGCTCGTCGTGCCGGGCCTCATCGGCGGCCTCGTGACGTGGTCGCTGTGGGGCGGCGTGACGGCGTTCTTCTGGGCCGGGCTCGTGCGCGTGTGCGTGCTGCACCACGTGACGTGGTCGGTGAACTCGGTCTGCCACATGATCGGTGAGCGGCCCTTCGCGGCGCGGGACAAGTCGGCGAACTTCTGGCCGCTGGCGATCCTGTCCTTCGGCGAGTCGTGGCACAACCTGCACCACGCGGACCCGACCTCCGCGCGGCACGGCGTGAAGCGCGGGCAGATCGACATCTCCGCGCGGCTGATCTGGCTGTTCGAGAAGTTCGGCTGGGTGCACGACGTGCGCTGGCCGACCCCGACGAGGCTCGCCCGCCTGGCCGCCGAATAACCACCTATTAGTAGCCTGCCCCAGTGGCGGGAAGACGACGCAAGAAGGACGCTGTCACGGGCGCCCGGCCTCCGGAGCCGGTCGTCCGTGTCCGCATGACGGGCGCGGAGCGGCGGCAGCAACTGCTCAACGTCGCCCGCGCCCTGTTCGCGGAAAAGGGTTTCGACGGCACCTCCATCGAGGAGATCGCGCACCGCGCCAACGTCTCCAAGCCCGTGGTGTACGAGCACTTCGGTGGCAAGGAAGGCATCTACGCCGTCGTCGTCGACCGGGAGACCCAGCTGCTGCTCGACCGCATGGTGTCCACTTTGCACGGTGGGCATCCGAGGGCGATGCTGGAACAGGCGGCGAGCGCGCTGCTGGGTTACGTCGAGGATTCGCACGACGGCTTTCGCATCCTCGTGCGCGACTCGCCCGTCGCGAGTTCGACGGGCACTTTTTCCACGCTGCTCAACGACATCGCGAGCCAGGTCGAGCACATCCTCGGCCAGCAGTTCGCCGCCCGCGGCTACGACGAGAAGCTGTCGGCGCTGTACGCGCAGGCGCTCGTGGGCATGGTCGCGCTGACGGGCCAGTGGTGGCTCGACGCCCGCAAGCCCAAGCGTGACGAGGTGGCCGCGCACCTCGTGAACCTCGCGTGGAACGGGTTGTCGCATTTGGAGCACAAGCCGAAGCTGCGGCTGTACTAGTTCCCCGCGCGGCGGTTCAGGTCCGCCAGCAGGATCTTCAGCAACCCCGCCAGTTGGTCGCGCTGTTCCGGGGTCAGCGCCGACAGCAGGCCTTCCTCGTGGGTCAGCAGGTCGTCCACCGTGCGTTCGATCTCCGCGTGCCCCGCTTCGGTGAGTTCCACCAGCACGCCGCGTCCGTCCTCGGGGGAGCGGAGCCGTCGCACCAGCCCGTCCCGCTCGCAGCGGGCCACGCGCTGCGAAACCGCGCCAGGGCTGACGAGTGTGCGGCGCGCCAGCTCGCTCGGCGGCAATCGGTAGGGCGGGCCCGCGCGGCGGAGCGTGGACAGCAGGTCGAGCGTGCCGGCGTCCATGTCCAGGCGCAGCATCGTGGCGCGCCGGTCGTCGGTGAGCAGTTTGGCGATCCACCAGATCCGCGTGATGACCCCGATCGAGCCGACCGGCGTGCTGGGGCGTTCCCGGGCCCACGCCTGCTGGATGGCGTCCGCCCCGTCGCTTGACGGGATTTCCGGCTGCTCGGTATCGTCGGCCACGCGAGGTACTTTAACAGTAAAGGATCTGCTTGTGGCGAGGGAAGTCGTGGTGACCGGGGGCGGGACCGGAATCGGTTTCGCCGTGGCGTCGTGGTTCGCGAAGGCGGGCGAGCGGGTCACGATCACCGGCAGGCGCGAGCAGGTGCTGCTCGAAGCCGCGTCCCTGCTCGGGGCGCGGTACGTGCCGTTCGACGCGAGCGACCCCGCCGCGGTGACGGCCGCGCTGCCCGAACTGCCGGAACGCGTCGACGTGCTGGTGAACAACGCGGGCGGGAACACCGACTGGCACCGGGAAATCGGCGATCTGGCCGCGGTGGCGGAAAGCTGGCGGGACAACTTCGCGGCGAACGTGCTGTCCGCCGTGCTGGTGACGACCGCGCTCACGCCGCGGTTTTCCGACGGGGCGCGGATCGTGAGCATCGGCTCCATCGCGGCGAGCAACGGTTCGGGCTCGTACGGCGCGGCCAAGGCGGCGATCGAGTCGTGGACCGCGGGCATTTCGCGCGAGCTGGGGCGGCGCGGCATCACGGCGAACGTCGTCGCGCCGGGGCTGATCGAGGACACGGAGTTCTTCCAGGGCACGCTCACCGAGGAGCGGCGGCGCACGCTGATCGCGCACACCCGGACGAAGCGGGCGGGCAAGCCGGACGACGTCGCCGAGCTGGTGGGTTACCTGGCGAGCCCCGGCGCGGGACACCTGACCGGGCAGGTGCTGCACCTCAACGGCGGGGCCCACCTCGGGCGTTAGGCCGCTCGGGCTCCTTCGGGGGCCGGCTTGTCATCGCCCTGGGGCGGCTTGCGGCCAAGCGCGGGCTTCTTCGGGGGTGGGCTTGGTCGAACTGCTCTCCGGGCGAGGCAGCTCCGCCTCGCAGGCGGGCGCGGGCCCCGCCGGTGTGCCGCCGCACGGCGCTTGTCATCGCGGGAGGTTCTCGCGCGGCTGCCCACCACCGCCCGGCCGCCGAACTCCGGTGAGGGCGCGGTGGCCTCGCCGGTCAGTCGAGCTGCTCCTCCGGGACCCGGGCCAGCTCCGCCTCGTAAGCCGCCCGGAGGCGGGCGAACACCGATTCGCGGCCCGCCGGGCGGGGCACGCCCAGGTGCTGCTCCCGCAGCTCGTCCATGAACTCCTCCCACAGCTGCGGGCCGCCGCGCTCCAGCAGCTCCGCCCGCACGGCCAGCTCCCGCGTGACCGGCAGGTGGCGACGGCCCCACGCGCCGAGGTGCGCGATCACCGGCACCAGCTGGATCGCCGGCTCGGTGAGGCTGTAGACCACCTTCTGCTTGTGCCCCGGATCGGGCGCGCGCGTCACGAGTCCCTGGTCGGTGAGGTGCTGCAGCCGCGCCGCGAGGATGTTCGACGCGATGCCCTCCTCCGAGTTCTGCAACAGCTCGCGGAAGTGCCTGCGGTTGCCGAACATCATGTCCCTGATCACCACCAGTGACCACTTGTCGCCCAGCACCTCGACCGCGAGGTTGATCGGGCAGCCCGACCGCCGTTCGTCCACGCGAACCCCACCTTCTTTCCGATTGCAGTTTACAACCGGTCCTGAGATGCGTACAGTTCTCGGCAACCGGTTGCAAGTCGCAATCAGTCAGGGAAGGAGCCCGGTCATGAGCAAGGTCGTGTGTGACGTGTCGGTGTCGGCGGACGGGTACGTCGCGGGGCCGAACCAGAGCCGTGAGAACCCGCTCGGCGAGGGCGGCGAGCTGCTGCACCGCTGGCAGTTCGAGAAGGTCGACGAGAACAGGGCCGAGGTGGACGGCATCCTCGAATCAGGCGCCTACATCATGGGGCGCAACATGTTCGGCCCCATCCGCGGCGAGTGGGACCTCGACTGGCAGGGCTGGTGGGGCGACGAACCGCCGTACCACGCGCCCGTCTTCGTGCTCACCTCCCACCCGCGCGAGCCGATCGTGATGGAGGGCGGCACCACGTTCTCGTTCGTCACCGACGGGATCGAGTCCGCGCTGAAGCAGGCGCGGGAGGCGGCGGGCGAGAAGAACATCGCGATCGCCGGTGGCGCTTCGACGATCAACCAGTACCTCGCGGCCGGCTTGCTCGAAGAGCTGCGCCTGCACATCGCGCCCGTCGTGCTCGGTGGCGGCGAACGGCTTTTCGAGGGCCTGCCGAGCCGCGAGCTGGAACTGCTGTCGGGCCGGACGACCTCGCTCGTGACGCACGTCAGGTACCGGACGGCGTGATCCGCAGGACCTTGTCGTCGTTGCCGTCCGAAGTGGTGACGTACAGGGCGCCGTCCGGGGCGGTCCGGGCGGCGCGGAGGCGGCCGTAGGTGTCGTTGAACTCCCGGGGCAGCGTGGTCTCGGTGATCGTGCCGTCACCGGCCACGCCGAACAGCAGCATCTTCTGCCCCTTCAGCGCCACCACGGCCAGCCGCCCGTCGAGGGCGCCCCACTGCCGGCCGGTGAGGAAAGCCGCGCCGCAGATGGCTTCCGTGATGTCGCCGGACGTCCACAGTGGACGGACGGCGTCGGGGAAGCGGTCGGTGTCGGTCATCGGGACGCTCTCGTCGTACGATGTCTCCGTGTCACCCTTCGACGGGTCCCAGCCGTAGTTCCCGCCCGCCCGCAACAGGTTCACCTCGTCGTCGAACGCCGGGCCGTGTTCCGCCGTGAACACCTGGCCCGTGCCCGGCCGGACCGCCACGCCCTGGACGTTGCGGTGGCCGTAGGTGTAGATGCGCTGTTCGTTCGGGTCGGCCGAGGCGATGAACGGGTTGTCCGGCAACGGTGCGCCGGTGTTGAGGTCGATCCGCAGCACCTTCCCGCCGAGGCTGTGCCGGTCCTGCGAGACCGAAGCCCGCGCCGTGTCACCCGTGCCGACCAGCAGCGCGCCGTCAGCCGCCACCGCGGGGCGGCAGCCGGAGTGCCGTCCGCTGGGGTTCACGGGCAGCCCGGTCAGCAGGTCCCGCACGCGCGTCGCACCGCGCTCGTCCGGCGACAGCGTCCACGTCGTGAGCCGGATGTCCACCGCGCGGCCGCCCTCCTGGTGGGTGTGGCACATCGTGAACCGCCGCGTCTGCGCGAAATCCGGGTGCACGACCAGCCCCATCAACCCGCCTTCACCGCGGGCGTACACGTCGGACAGATCCGCGGCCACGTCGTGCGCGCCGGAGCCGTCCACCAGCGACAACCGGCCGGGGCGCTGCGTCACGAGCAGCTTGCCGTCCGGCAGGAACCCGACGTCCCAGCCGTGCTCCAGCCCGCTCGCCACCACGTCGACGCGGAGGCTCCCGGGCTGGGCGGGTTGCTGCCGCACGGCGGCGGGCGAACTGGTGCAGGCGGTCAGCAACAGGGCGATCAGGACGATTCCGATCCGGCGCATGCGGTCAGTCTGCCCGAGACAGCGCCTCCGCGGTGGCCTCGTCGGCGGGCAGGAACGTTTCCAGGCGCAGTTCGGAAACGGTCACGTCGACGGCTGTCGCGAACGTGGTGATCGCGGTGATCAGCCGCAGTTCCCCGCCGCGCCACCGCAGGCGCAGCGGTACCGCGAAGCCGAGGTGGTCGGCCGACGGGGACGCCGGACGCGGCAGGTAGCCCTCCAGTTCGGCGAGCAACTCGGTGTGCCGTTCGTGCGGGGCACGGGCCTGCTCCTGGCGGGGGCGTTCGAGCACGTGCCGCGCCCAGTCGTCGAAGTTGACGATCCGCGGGGCCATGCCCTCGGGGTGCAGCGCCAGCCGCAGCACGTTGACCGGCGGTTCGAGCAGCTCCGGCGCGACACCCTCGGTCAGCACGCCGAGCCCGTCGTTGGCGCTGACGAGGTCGCCGAAGCGGTCCACCACGATCGCCGGGTACGGGCGGTGCCCGTCGAGCAGGCGGCGGAGGCCGTCGAGGACGGGGCGCAGCGCGGGATCGTCGAGCCGGGTTTCGGGGTAGCTGGGCGCGTACCCGGCGGCGAGCAGCAGTGCGTTGCGTTCGCGCAGCGGCAGTTGCAGCGACTCGGCGAACCGCACGACCATGCCCCGCCCGGGCGCGGACCGGCCGCTTTCCAGGAAACTGACGTGCCGCTGCGTCGTGCCGGTGCGCAGCGCCAGTTCCAGCTGCGACAACCGCCGCCGCCTCCGCCATTCCCGCAGTGCCGGGCCGAACTCGTGCACGTGATCATCCTGGCACCCCGGGCGATTCCCGCCGGGGAATTGAGGCGATACCCGGCAGCGGCGAACGTGGGGATCATGGAATTCGGACTGCTCCTCCCCTCGGGTTCGGCCCAGGTGCCGTCCCGCGCGATCGTCGACACCGCCGTCACCGCGGAACGGCTCGGCTTCGATTCGGTGTGGGCCGGTGACTCGATGGTGCGTGCCCGGCTCGAGCCGCTCACCCTGCTCAGCGCCGTCGCGCAGGCGACGGAACGGGTCCGGCTCGGCACCGCCGTCCTCATCCCGGCGCACCGGCACCCCGTGCAGGCCGCGATCACCCTCTCCTCGCTGGACGTGCTCTCCGGCGGCCGCCTGGTGGTGGGCGTCGGGGCCGGGTTCCCCGGGTTCAGCGAGCAGGAGTTCAACCTGGTCGGCGTGCGGTTCAAGACCCGGTTCTCGCACCTCGACGACACGGTGACGCTGTGGCGGCAGCTGTGGACCGGGCGCCCGGCCCGGTTCGACGGGAAGGTCCTGCACTACGACTGGCTGCCCGAGGTGCCGCGGCCCGTGCAGCCTGGCGGACCACCGGTGTGGCTGGGCGGGATCACCCCGGCCGCGCTCCGCCGCACCGGGCAGCTCTATGACGGGTGGTTGCCGTACCCACCAGATCCCGCGGACTACGCGAAGGGCCTGGCGACCATCCGGGAGGGCGGGCGGGACGTCACGCCCGCGTTGTTCGCGACGGTGTACCTGGACGACGACGCCGAGCGCGGCACGCGGGCGCTCGACGAGTACTGCCGGGCCGTGTACGCGCGGCCGCTCGATTTCGTCGGTCGTATCCAGGCGATGCTCACCGGACCCGATCTGGCGACCCAACTGGCGCGTTTCGCCGAGGCGGGCGCCGGGCATGTCCTGCTGCGGATCGCCGCGGTCGATCCCGGCACCTACGCGGGTCAACTGGAGATGGCCGCGGAACTTCTGTCGGTGTTGAGACGTAGGCTGGGGTAGAGCCTCTGCAGCCGGTCTCGTCCCGGGCAGGGGTCCGTCCGCATGTCTGCGTACAGGGGAGTTTTTCGTGACAGACGGCGTGTTGTCCGGTCTGCTGTCGTCCGTCCTCGCCGATCCCGCGCTGCGCGGGGTGGTGGAGCGGGCCGGCTCACCGCTGCTCGATCTCCAGGGCCCGACCACCGTCCGCCAGCTCGTCGTCGCGGCGCTCGCCGCCGACGAGGGGGCCAAGCGCCCGGTGCTCGCGGTGACCGCGACGGGCCGTGAGGCGGAGGAGCTGACGTCGGCGCTGTCGAGCCTGCTCGGCCCCGACCTGGTCTCGGACTTCCCGTCGTGGGAGACGCTGCCGCACGAGCGGCTGTCCCCGCGTGCGGACACCGTGGGCCGCCGGCTCGACGTGCTGCACCGGCTGCGCGGGCCGGACGCGCCGCGCGTGGTCGTCGCGACGGTGCGCAGCCTGATCCAGCCGATGGCGCCGGGGCTCGGCGCGCTGAGCCCGATCGACCTGCGGGTGGGCGAGGAGCACGACTTCGAGGGCGTGTTGGACAGGCTCGTCGAGCTGGCGTACGCGCGCGTGGACATGGTGGAGAAGCGCGGGGAGTTCGCCGTGCGCGGCGGCATCCTGGACGTGTTCCCGCCGACCGCCAGCCACCCGTACCGCGTGGAGTTCTGGGGCGACGAGGTCAGCGAGATCCGCGCGTTCGCGGTCTCGGACCAGCGGTCGCTGCCCGGCGAGATCCAGGCCGTGCACGCCCCGCCGTGCCGCGAGCTGCTGCTGACGCCCGAGGTCAAGGCGCGGGCGGGCGAGCTGGCCGAGCAGTACGCGGCGGACGCGCAGCTGGCGGAGATGCTGACCAAGCTCGCGGGCGGGGTGCCGTCCGAGGGCATGGAGGCGCTGATCCCGGTGCTGTGCGACGGCGAGCTGGAGCTGCTCACCGACGCGATGCCCGAGGGTACGCACGTCCTGCTCGCGGACCCGGAGAAGATCCGCGCCCGTGCGCACGACCTGGTGCGCACGGGGCAGGAGTTCCTGGAGGCGTCGTGGATGGCGGCGGCCGGTGGCGGGCAGGCGCCCATCGACCTCGGCGCGTCGGCCTACCGCGACCTCGCCGAGGTGGCGAAGCACGCGGGTGAGACGAACCGGCCGTGGTGGACGCTGTCCCAGCTGACCAGCGAAGACGTGTACCAGGTGGCCATCGAGGCCTCGCCCGCCTACCGCGGTGACCTGGAGCGCGCCGTCACCGACCTGCGTGCGCACCTCGCGGCGAGCGGCACGGGCGTGCTGGTGGTGGCCGGGCACGGCACCGCGAGCCGAGCCGTGGAACAGCTGTCCGGCGCCGACGTCCCCGCGACGCTGGCCGGGGACGGGCTGAGGGAGGCACCGGCGCCCGGGGTCGTCACCGTCGTGTGTGGTGGGCTGACGGAGGGTTTCGTCGCGCCCGAACTGGGTCTCGTGGTGCTCACCGAGGCGGACCTGACGGGCCGCGGCGCCTCGGCCAGTTCGTCCACAAAGGACCTCGGTGCGAAGATGCCGTCCCGTCGGCGCAACGCGGTGGACCCGCTGGCCCTGAAGAAGGGCGACTACGTCGTGCACGACCAGCACGGCATCGGGCGCTTCGTGGAGATGGTGCAGCGCACGATTTCCGGTGCCACGCGCGAATACCTCGTGCTGGAGTACGCCTCGTCCAAGCGGGGCCAGCCGGGGGACCGGCTGTACGTGCCGACAGACCAGCTCGACGAGGTCTCCCGCTACGTCGGCGGTGAGCTGCCCACGCTGAACAAGCTCGGCGGCTCGGACTGGAAGAACACCAAGGCCAAGGCACGCAAGGCGGTCAAGGAGATCGCGGCCGAGCTGGTGCAGCTCTACGCCGCCCGCCAGGCCGCGCCCGGTCACGCGTTCGGGCCGGACACGCCGTGGCAGCGCGAGCTGGAGGACGCGTTCCCGTTCACCGAGACCAACGACCAGCTCGCCGCGATCGACGAGGTCAAGGCGGACATGGAGCGCGGCGTCCCGATGGACCGCGTGATCTGCGGTGACGTCGGCTACGGCAAGACCGAGATCGCGGTGCGCGCGGCGTTCAAGGCGGTGCAGGACGGCAAGCAGGTCGCCGTGCTCGTGCCGACGACGCTGCTCGCGCAGCAGCACCTCAACACGTTCGCCCAGCGCATGCAGTCGTTCCCGGTGACCATCAAGGGCCTGTCGCGGTTCACCGCGAAGTCCGAAGTGGACGCCGTGCTGGAGGGGCTCGCCTCCGGGGACGTGGACATCGTGATCGGCACGCACCGGCTGCTGCAGACCGGCGTGCGGTACAAGGACCTCGGCCTGGTCATCGTGGACGAGGAGCAGCGGTTCGGCGTCGAGCACAAGGAGCACATCAAGGCGCTGCGCACGCACGTCGACGTGCTCACGATGTCCGCCACGCCGATCCCGCGCACGCTGGAGATGTCGCTGGCCGGCATCCGCGAGATGTCCACGATCCTCACCCCGCCCGAGGACCGGCACCCGATCCTGACCTACGTCGGCGCGTACGACGACAAGCAGGTCGGGGCCGCGATCCGGCGCGAGTTGCTGCGTGACGGCCAGGTCTTCTACGTGCACAACCGGGTCTCGTCGATCGAGAAGGCCGCGCGGCGGCTGCGGGAGCTGGTGCCGGAGGCGCGTGTCGTGACCGCGCACGGGCAGATGAACGAGGAGAAGCTCGAAAAGATCATCCAGGGCTTCTGGGAGCGCGAGTACGACGTCTTGGTCTGCACCACCATCGTCGAGACCGGTCTGGACATCTCCAACGCGAACACGCTGATCGTCGAGCGCGGCGACCTGCTCGGCCTCGCGCAGCTGCACCAGCTGCGCGGCCGCGTCGGCCGTGGCCGCGAGCGCGGGTACGCGTACTTCCTGTACCCGGCGGAGTCCCCGCTGACGGAGACCGCGCACGACCGGCTCGCGACGATCGCGCAGAACACCGAGCTGGGCGCGGGCATGGCGGTCGCGATGAAGGACCTGGAGATCCGCGGCGCCGGCAACATCCTCGGCGCGGAGCAGTCCGGGCACATCGCGGGTGTCGGCTTCGACCTGTACGTGCGGCTCGTCGGCGAGGCCGTGGACGTGTTCCGCCGCAACGCGGGTGTGGAGTCCGCCGAGGAGGAGGAGCTGCGCGAGGTCCGCGTCGACCTGCCGATCGACGCGCACATCCCGCACGACTACGTGCCCGGCGAGCGGCTGCGCCTGGAGGCGTACCGCAAGATCGCGTCCGCGCCGGACGGCGAGGCGCTCGCGGCGGTCGAGGACGAGCTGATCGACCGCTACGGCCAGCCGCCCGCGCCCGTGCGGCGGCTGCTCGCGGTCGCGGCGTTCCGGCACTCGTGCCGCGCGGCCGGCGTGACCGAGGTGACCATGCAGGGCAACACGATCCGGTTCGCGCCGCTGCCGCTGCCCGAGTCCAAACTGGTCCGGCTCAAGCGGCTGTACCCGAAGGCGACGTTCAAGGCGGTCACGAACACGGTCTCGGTGCCGAAGCCGACGGAGGGCCCGGCGGGCGGCCGGATCGGCGCGCCGCCGCTGCGGGACGAGGCGCTGCTGGAGTGGTGCGCGAAGCTGCTGACGAACCTGACCAAGGAACCGGCGGCGGTCGGCTGACCGGGGTCCCGGAAGCCCGGCGGTTGTGAGAGGGTACGGGGTGTGATGCGGATCATGGGGCGCCCGCGGGCGCTGATCGCCGTTCTCGCCGCCTGCCTGCTGCTCGCCGGGTGCGGCTCGGGGCCGAGCCAGGTCGGCGCCGCGTTCCTGCTCGGGGACCGCGAGGTCACGCAGGACAGGGTGCAGGGGCTGATCGACAAGGCGGTGCGGGACCAGCCCGCCGCGCAGCAGCTCGCCCAGCAGCACAAGCTCGACCTGCTGGGGCGGGAGGTCGTCACGCAGCTCGTGCTGCACGAGCTGGTCGGCAGGGCCGCGCAGCGGGAGGGGCTGGTCGTCGACGAGGCCCTCGTCGAGCGGACGCTCGCGCAGGACCCGCTCGCCGTGCCGGTGCCGACCACCGGTGTGGACCCGTCGCAGCTGGCGCGCCAGATCGCGTACCGCGCGCGGGACCACCGCGAGGCCATCACCGACCAGGTGCTGATGCAGGCGCTGGCGCAGAAGTACTTCCCGCGCATGACCGTCACGCTCGACTACACCTCCGTCGTGTCCGACGACGGCGGCGCCCAGCCGAAGAGCATGCGCGAGAAAGCGCTTGCCAAGGCCGAGCGGATGGCCGCGGGACCGGACGCCGCCACGCGCGTGATCCGGGAGGACGCCGCCTCGGGCACGCAGACGAACGTGGGCGAGCGCATCCCCGCCGTGCAGGCGCCGGACCTCGCGGCGACCGTCGTGTTCGGGGCGCTGCCCGGTGACGTCGTGGCGTTCCAGCCCAGCAGCGAGCAGGCCGGGTGGATCATCGCGGTAGTCCGGCAGCGCGACCTGTCCACCCCGCAGCAGGCGGGGGACCAGTCCTCCGACCCGTCGGCCAACCAGCTGGTCGCGATCGGGATGCGGTTGCTGCAGCCGTACGCGGACGACGGCGGGCTGAAGGTCAACCCGCGTTACGGTGTGTGGGACCCGGTGGCGATGTCCGTCGCGCCCAGCGCCGCCGAGACCACCGGCTTCGTCGTCCGAGGGAAGGGGGCCCAGCCTTGACCGCCACGGTCGTCCTCCTGACCTCCGCCGCCGCGGGGGTGCCGCCCGCGGCGTTCCCGCACCTGCGGGGTGCCCGTGCCGTGTACGCGAGCGGGCTGGGTGAGGACGTGACCGACCTGCTGGGCGCGAAACCGGCGCCCGACCCGGCGGTGCTCGCCGCCGAAGCGGCCGAGGGCGCGGTGGTGCTGTTCGCCGCGTCCACGGACGACCCGGCGGTGCGGGTGCTGCCCGGCGCGGTCGTGATCGGCCAGCCGTCCGGGGCGAAGCTCGTCGACGCCGCTCTGGTGATGAACCGGCTGCGCTCGCCGGGCGGCTGCCCGTGGGACGCGGAGCAGACGCACGAATCGCTGCGGCAGTACCTCGTCGAGGAGACGTACGAGCTGCTGGAGGCGATCGAGGACGGGGACCGCGTGGCGATGCGCGAGGAGCTGGGCGACGTGCTGCTGCAGGTGCTCTTCCACGCCCGTGTCGCCGCCGAGCACGTGGGGGACCCGTTCGACATCGACACCGTCGCGGGGGAGCTGGTGGCCAAACTGGTCGGCAGGCACCCCCACGTCTTCGCCGACGCGGAGCGCATCGCGACCGCGGAGCGGCAGGAAGTGAAGTGGGAGGAGCTCAAGCAGGCCGAGAAGCAGCGCAAGTCCATAGTGGACGGTGTCGCGCTCGGCCAGCCCGCGACCGCGCTCGCCGGGAAGCTCGGCCAGCGCAGCGGGCGCGCGGGAATCCCGCTGGACCTGTTCCCCGCGGGGCAGGACGCGGCCAGCCGCCTGTTCGTCCTGGCCGCGACGGCACGCCGTGCCGGGGTGGACCCGGAGGGCGAACTCCGCGCCGTGGCGAAGCAGTTCGCCGCGGATGTGCGTGCCGCGGAAGCGAACGCCCGCGCGGCCGGCGTCGAACCGTCCACATTGGAAGCGGACGGCTGGCGCCGGTACTGGCCCTCGGGTGGTTAGGCGAGCCGCCCGCCGGACAGCAGCGTCCCTGCCTGCTTGACGTGCCGCAGCAGCGGCGAGACCTCCATGCTCTGCAACCCCGGCAGCGAACCGATGCGGTCCGACGTGAACTCGAACAGCTCGTCGAGATCCCGGCAGTACGCGACGGCGTGCAGGTTGTAGGGCCCCGTGACGGCCGCGGCGAAGCCGATCTCCGGTAGCTCCGCCAACGTGCGGCCGACGCTTTTGACCGCCGACGGGTGCACGCGCACCCAGAGGTTCGCCCCGGCGCGGTACCCCAGCGCCGCCGCGACGATTTCGACGTCGATGTGGACGACGCCGTGTGTGAGCAGGGTCTGCAGCCGGCGGGACGCGCGGCCCGGGGTGAGGTCCGCCGCCGCGGCGAGGTCGACGAGACCGGCGCGGCCGTCCTCGGCGAGTGCGGCGAGCAGCTTCTCGTCCTCGGTCGTGAGCGGTACGGGATCCCGCGCCACCACGGGAGATTCGGTGAACGGGCCGCCCTCGCTGCCCAACGCAGCCTCCTGCTCGGGCGTCAGCGTGCCCTGCAGCGCGGCCCAGTAGTGGCCCCGGCCGCCGAGGAACTGGCGGAGCATCGCGGCCGCGTTGATGTCGAGCACGGCCGCGGTGCGCGGGAGCTGGTGTCCCAGCAGGTCGTCGCGCTGCTCCGGAGTCCTCGACCGGACTGCGCAGGTGATCTCCGAGCCCGCGGCGACCAGTGCCACCCAGCTGACGTCTTCGCGCTTCGCGAGCGCTTCGGCGATCGCCACGCCGCTGCCCGGGCGGCAACGCAGCCGCACCAGCCACTCGCTCTGCCCCAGCGCCCCGGGGATCATGATGCCGACGACGCGGATGACCCCGTCCGCCCGCAGCCGGCGGTACCGGCGGTTCACGGTGCTTTCGGTGAGCCCGAGCGCGGACGCGATGGCGGCGAACGACGCGCGGGGAGCGATCTGGAGCGCGCGAATGATTCGCACATCGTCCGGGTGCAAACTGCCGGATTCAGCCATGACGCCTCCCTTGAGGAAGGCAATCGTACGAAATCCGTGCTCCGATCGCGACGACGGGGACAGACTTGTGCCATGACAGCACCAACAGCATTGATCGTGGGCGCGTCGCGCGGGCTCGGGCACGCGCTGGTGGCCGAGCTGTTCGGCAGGGGGTGGAACGTCGTCGGCACGGTCCGGGACACCACCGCGCGGACGCCCCTGCACGAACTCGCGGACCGCTCCGGCGGCCGCGTCACCGTCGAACACCTGGACATCAACGAGCCCGCCCAGCTCGCACCCCTGCACGACCGGCTGGGGCCGCTGGACATGCTCTTCGTCAACGCGGGGACCACGAACAACGAGGGGACGCCCATCGGGCAGGTGCCGACGGCTGATTTCGTCGAGGTGATGGTCACCAACGCGCTCAGCCCGATGCGCGTCATCGAAGCGCTCGAAGACCTGGTGGCGCCGGACGGGCTCATCGGGGCGATGTCGTCGGGGCAGGGCAGCATCACCAACAACACCACCGGAATGCGGGAGGTGTACCGCGGCAGCAAGGCGGCGCTGAACATGTTCATGCGCAGTTTCGCTGCCCGTCAGGGTGAAACCGGGCGTTCGTTCGTGCTCATGGCACCCGGTTGGATCCGCACCGGGCTCGGCGGGCCGAAAGCGCCGTTCACCGTAGCGGAGACCGTGCCGTTGATCGTGGATGTCCTGTTGTCGCGGCTGGGAAAACCGGGCCTGGAATACCTCGACCGATTCGGCAAGACTGTGCCTTGGTGATCTCGGCGGCAGGAAGGACGGCGCCATGGCGGAGGTTCAGGGACGGTGCGACACCGCTTTCGAGCCGGTGCGGGAAGCGCTTTCAGAGCAGCTCGACTCCGGGAACGAACTCGGCGCCGGGATCGTGGTGGACGTCGACGGGCGCACGGTCGTCGACATCTGGGGCGGCAGGCGGACCGCGGACGAGCCCTGGACGCGGGACACCATCACCAACGTCTGGTCGTCGACGAAAATGGTCACCAACCTCGCCGCGCTGATGCTGGTGGACCGGGGCAAACTCGACCCGTACGCGCCGGTGGCGAAGTACTGGCCCGAGTTCGCCGAGAACGGCAAGGAGCGGGTCGAGGTCCGGCACATCCTGAGCCACACCGCCGGGGTCTCCGGCTGGGACGAGCCGTTCGAGCCGGAAGACATGTACGACCGGGCAGAGGCGACGCGGCGGCTCGCGACGCAGGCGCCGTGGTGGGAGCCGGGGACCGCGTCGGGGTACCACGCGCAGTCCCAGGGGCACCTGGTGGGCGAGCTGGTGCGGCGGTGCAGCGGGAAGTCGCTGACGGACTTCATCGCGGACGAGATCGCCGGCCCGCTGGGCGCGGACTTCCGGCTGGGCGCCGACGAGGCTGACTTGTCGCGCATCGCGCCGGTCACTCCGCCGCCCCCGCTGGACTTCGATTTCAGCCAGGTGGACCGGGAAAGCCCGGCGTTCAAGACCCTGATGCGGGCGCCGCTCAGCGCCGAGCTGGCGAACACCCCGGAGTGGCGCCGTGCCGAGCTGGGCGCGCTCAACGGGCACGGCAACGCGCGGTCGCTGGCGCGGATCCTCAGCGCGCTCGCGCGGGGCGGCACCGTGGACGGGGTGCGGCTGCTGTCCCCCGACACGATCTCGATCATCTTCGACGAGCAGAGCCACGGCGTGGACCTCGTGCTGGGCGTCCCGCTGCGGTTCGGCATCGGGTACGCGCTGCCCGAAACCGACACGGTGCCGTACGTGCCGCAGGGCCGCGCCTGCTACTGGGGCGGCTGGGGCGGTTCGGTGGTGATCGCCGACCTCGACACCCGCACGACGATCAGCTACGCGATGAACAAGATGGCGGCGGGGGTCATAGGCTCGGACCGCTCGGAGGCTTACGTCCGGGCGGCGCTGGAGTGCCTGGGCTGAGTGCCTGGGCGCCGGGGGTTGGTCGGGGGCTGCGGCATCTGCCTGCCGGGACGGCGGGGGTGGCTGGGCGGTGTGGTCGCCTCGCCGGGGTGGGTCTGATCACCCGGGCCGACCGCGCCCGAGGTGGCCCGGCGCCGCCACGCCGGGCGGCGTCTTGCCGAGGCCGCCTGAGCGCCGGGGCTCACTGCGCCCGAGGTGGCTCGGCGCCGCCACACCCGAGATGGCTCGGGCGCCGCCCACTGCGCCTGGCCCCGCTCCGCCCGCCTCGCTGAGGCCGCCTGATCACCCCGGCTGGCCGCGCTCGAGGTGGCTCACCGTGGCGCCGCCGCGCCTGGCCCCGCTCCGCCCGGCCCCCCGCCGCCCCGCCCGGCCCCCCGCCGCCCCGCCCGGCGCCATGTCTGGCTCGCGACGCCCGCCGCCCCCAGCCGGAACAGCCCTAACCCTCGAAGAGCGTGTCGCCCCAGTAACCGCTTTCCGAGACGCCCGGCGGGACCGCGAACAGCGCGGAACCCGTGTGCTGGATGTACTCCATCATCGCGTCCTTCGCTGAAAGCGCTTTCTGCATCGGGATGAACTGCTTGCGCGGGTCGCGGTTGAAGCAGATGAAGAACAGGCCCGCCTCCAGGTGCCCGAGGCCGTCCGAGCCGTCGACGAAGTTGTAGCCGCGGCGCAGGATCTTGGCCCCGTTTAGCGATTCCGACGACGCCAGGCGGATGTGCGCGTCCACCGGCACGAGCGGCTCCCCGCCCGCGCCACCGACGTGCAGGTCCACCGGGTCGAACTCGGCCTGCTGGCCCAGCGGCGCCCCACTGCCCTTCGTCCGCCCGATGACCTGTTCCTGCTCCTCCAGCGACGTCCGGTCCCACGTCTCGATGTGCATACGGATCCGCCGCGCCACCAGGTACGAACCGCCCGCGAGCCACGCCTGCCCGTCGGCGGCCGTGACCCACACGTGCTCGTCGAGCGCCGCCGGGTCCTCGGCCTTCAGGTTGTTCGTGCCGTCCTTGAAGCCGAACAGGTTCCGCGGCGTGGTCTGCGCCGTCGACGTCGACGAGCTGCGCCCGAAACCGAGCTGCGACCAGCGCACCTCGGTCGTGCCGAAGCCCAGCCGCACCAGGTTCCGCACCGCGTGCACGGCGACCTGCGGGTCGTTCGCGCACGCCTGGATGCACAGGTCGCCGCCGCTGCGGGCCGGGTCGAGCTTGTCCTTCGGGAACGCGGGCAACTCGGCCAGCGCCTCCGGCCGCCGTCCCGCCAGGCCGAACCGGTCGTCGAACAGCGACGGGCCGAACCCGATCGTCAGCGTCAGCGAGGACGCCGGCAGCTCCAGCGCCTCACCGGTGTCGCTCGGCGGGGCGGCGGGCGAACCGCCGACCGCACCGGACGCGCCCACCTCGCGGCCCGCCGTCATCCGCCGGGCCGCGTCGGTCCACGTCTTCAGCAGCGACACCAGCTTCGCGCGGTCCTTCGTGGTCACATCGAGCGCGGCGAAGTGCAGGTGCTCCTGCGCCGGCGTGACGATCCCCGCCTGGTGCTGCCCGTGGAACGGCACGACGTCCGTGGTCGCTTCGGCGCTGCCGAGCGCGCGGTCGATGCCGGCACCGGCCGCGCCGGCTCCGGCGAGGGCGACCCCGGCACCGGCGAGCCCGAACACCCGCCGCCGCGACATCCCGGTCACTGCGAAACGACCTCCGCCACCTTGCTCAGCGGCTCGCTCAGCGCGTCGACCGCCGAGGCGAACTCCTTGACCTGGTCCTGGCTCAGCTCGGTGTAGTAGCGGAACCCGTCGCCGTTGCGCACGGCGTCGAGCAGCTTCTGCACGTTCGCGAACTGACTGTCGACAGTGGACACCAGCTGCGGGTCCTTCGCCTGCAGGATGGGCCGCAGCGCCTGCACCGCGCCCTTCGAGCCGTCCACATTGGCCTGGAAGTCCCACAGGTCCGTGTGCGAGAAGGTCTCCTCCTCGCCGGTGATCTTGCCGGTGGCGACCTCGTCGAGCAGTTCCTTGGCGCCGTTGGCGAGGTCCAGCGGGTTCAGCTCCAGCGTCTTCGCGCGGTTCACCAGGTCGTTGACGTCGGCGACGAGCTTGTCCGCGATCTGCCCGCTGTCCGGCTGCAGGCCGCTGACCCACAGATCCTTCTCCAGCCGGTGGAAGCCGGTGAACTGCTGGCCCTCTTCGAGGTCCGCCTCGCGGACGTCGATCGCCGGGTCGAGGTCGCCGAACTTCTCCGCGACCGGCTCGATGCGCTCGTAGTAGACGCGCGTGGTCGCGTAGCGGGCCTTCGCGTCCGCGACGTTGCCGGACTTGACGGCGTCGGCGAACTTCTGCGTCTCGGTCTGCAGCGCGGCGGTCTGACTGGCCACATAGGACGCGTAGCTCTTGGTCGCGGCGGCCAGTTCCGCGTTCGCGTCGGCCTGCTTGGTCGCGCCGCCGGTCACGGTGAAGGGGCCGCGGATGCCGTCACCGGCCATGCCCGGCTTGCACGCGGTCTGGTAGGTGCCGGCCTCCGCGACCTCGACGGTGAGCTTCCGGGTCAGCCCCGGCGCGATGTTCTCGACCTCGCCCATGATCCGGTCGCCCTCGGCGTAGAGGTAGAACTCGGTCACCTTGGTGCCCTTGTTGTTCACCTCGAACGTGAGGTTGCCCGCGTTCGCCGTGGTCGAGGACACCTCGCACGCGGTGTCCGAGGCGGACACGGTGATCGGCCCGCCGCCACCGGACTGCTGGTTGCCACCGGAGCACGCGGCGAGGGGCAGCAGCGCGGCGATCCCCACGATCAGTGTCTTGCGCAAGGTCACTCCTTCGTGCCCGCGAGGGCTGGTTTCGCGGCGGTGCGCCGCAGGAACAGCGGCAGCACGACCACGACGTAGGCCACCCAGGCGACGGCCTGCAGCACCGTGGTCTGCTGCGAGTAGTTGAAGATCCCCTTGAGCAGCGCCCCGTACCAGGACGTCTCGGGGATGACGCCGGACGCGTCGAAGGCGAGGGTGTGCAGCCCGGGCAGGAACGCCGCCTCCTGCAGGTCGTGCAGGCCGTAGCCGAGCACCCCCGCGGCGACGAACACCAGCAGCACGCCGGTGATCGTGAAGAACCTGCCGAGGTCGAACCGGACCGCGCCGCGGTAGAGCAGGTACGCGATGGTGACGGCGGCCGCGATGCCGATCGCGAACCCGATCAGCGGCTGCGTGGTGCCGCCCTGCGCGCTCTGGACGGTCGCGTAGAAGAAGACGGCGGTCTCCAGGCCCTCGCGACCGACCGCGAGGAACGACAGCAGCAGGACCGCGAGCGGGCCCACGGCGAGCGCGTCGTCCATCTTCCCGCGCAGTTCGGCGGCGATGCTCTTCGACGCCTTGCGCATCCAGAAGATCATCGCGGTGACGAACGCGACCGCGACGATCGAGAGGCTGCCGCCGAGCAGTTCCTGCTGCTCGAAGGACAGCTGCGCGGTGGTGTAGGTCAGCACCGCGCCGACGGCGACGGACAGCAGCACGGCCACCCCGACGCCCGGCCACACCCAGCGCAGCGCCTCCCGCCGCCCCGTCTTCACGAGGAAGGCGACGAGGATACTCACGACCAGTGCGGCTTCGAGCCCTTCGCGAAGGCCGATGAGCAGGCTCGAGAACAACAACTTGGGGCCTCCTCAGTGCGGTCCGACCAGATGTTTTTAGGTAAGGCTTTCCTGTCTGTCCAGGGCCTTCGGGCCTCCGCGGTCCGGCGGAACGGGTATAACGGACATCGCCAAAACCGTTTCCGCTGGTCAGGGGCCTGCCGAAGGTCAGGTAACGGTTTGTGTGATTCCGGCGGCACTGGACACGGGAAGCGCTCCCGCTAACCTGATCCGGTGGTTGAGCCCACCCCTTCGAGGGAACACACGCCATCGCGGTCGTGGGCGTCGTTGTGGCTCGCCATCGGGCTCGTCGCGACCGGGCTCGTGTTGATCTTCACGCTGGGCACGACCAGGCCGGTCACGTCGGAGGAGGCTCCCACCCCGCCGCCGGCCGCCCCGGCCCCCTCGGTTTCCCCCGCCGCGCCGCGACCCGCCGCCGCCCCGCCCGCCGACCGGCCGACCCGGTCGGACGAGGCGGAACTGGACACGTGGGCGAGGCAGCTCGCGGGGCCGACCAAGCTGCCGGCCGCGCTGCTGTCGGCCTACGGGCGGGCCGAGATGCGCATGCGTGGTGAGGCGCCGGCGTGCCACCTGTCATGGGCGACGCTCGCCGGGCTCGGCCAGGTCCAGGCCGTGGGTTCGGGTCCGCTGCCGGTGCCGCAGCCGGTCTGGGACCGCTGGAACGCCCGCGCGACGCACGACGGCAAGAAGCCCGACCAGCGCAACGTCGCCGACGCCGCCTACACCGTCGCCCGTGCCCTGTGCTCGGGCGGCGGGGACCTGACCACGGCGAACGGCTGGTGGCAGGCCGTGCTCGGCTACACGCAGTCGCCACAGGACACGCAGGACGTGCTGAACGCGGCGAACACCTTCGCCGCGGCAAAACCCTGAAAACGGCCGGGCCGCGGGGAACACCCGTCCCGCGACCCGGCCTTCCCGGTTTTTCAGGAATCCATTTCCCGAATCCCGCACGTCATTTGCTGGGCTTGAGCTTCCACTTCTGGATGCCGCTCCGGTATTGCTTGATCATGTCCCGGACGATTTTGCGGGTTTCGTCGTCGTAGCTCCTGGTCAGGTGCAGCGTCGTCGAATGCGCGAACAGCCTGGTCGTCTGTGTCCTCAGGCTCGCGACGAGGATGTCCTTGATCGCGCGGTCCACCTCGACGCTGAAGAAAGCCAGCGCGACTTCCGGGAGACCGTCGCGGTTCAGCCTGGCGTGGCCGATGCTGAACGAGTGCTTCTTGACCTCCTTGTGCACCGAGCTGAACAGGTTGGGGCCGCTCATGCCCTCCTTGTCGTACTGGCGGAGCTGGTCGATGGCCGCCTGCGCCGCCGCGCCCGCGGGGCCGCCCAGCAGGCTGACCAGGATCTTGAACGCGACTTCCGAGAGCTTGAACTCGGTCTTGTCCTCCCGGTAGGTGTTGCCCCCGAAGTTGTCGGTCTTGTAGCCGAGGTCGACCAGCTTGCCGACGTACTTCTTGTACCACTCCAAGGGTTTTTCGACGGGATCGACTTCCGCGCGGGTCGCCAGTTCGCACAGCAGGCCGCTTTCGTCGAGGTCGAGCTTCTGCCCCTCGGAGAGCTGGCCGTCCTGCGTCATGGCCTGTTTGCCGTCCAGCAGCGTGAGGCTGGCCTGGCCGGGAACCGGGTCGTCGCCGCGTGACTGCACCGGCACGCTGACGTCCGCGGCCGCGAGGAGCGGCGAGAGGTCCCAGTTGGTGACTTCCTGGATGGTGGGCTGGCCCATGGTCGGCTCCTTCATCGGTTGAGCTTGAACTTCGTGAAAATCTGTTTCTTCCGTGCCGCGAGGTATTCGTTGATCTTGGGCTCGAACATGTCGAAGTACTGCTGGTTCCACCGGGCGACGAGCTTCGCCGACTGGACCGAGGCCCGGGTCGCGACCTGTTCGCCGAGGACGAAGTCGTGCACCCGCCGGGTGATGTTGAGGTAGACGAACCCGCACGTCATGCTGAGCCCCCCGCCGGGGCCCTGCCGGACGCTGCCGAACGAGATCGCGTTCTTTTCGGTGCTGCTTTCCGCGGACTGGAACGGTTTCGCCGCGGGTTCGCCTTCCTCGATGAGCCGCTCCACCGCCTTGATGGCGCTGCGCACGGCCTCGATCTCTTCGTCGCCCATCCCGCTTTCCAGGCTGCGCGCGAGGCGGTGCAGGAGTTTTTCGCCCGGCTGGGCGGCGAGCAGCGGTAACCCGATGATCTGCCAGTTGTCCCAGCCTGCCTGTGAGGAGTAGACGTTGACGAAACGGTCCATCCACTGCTGCGGCTGGGCGATCCAGTCCACCTGCTCGTTGGTCCGCAGTTGCGCGCACCGCAGCGACCGGTCGATCTGGTCCTGCTGGCGCTCCGGCACGGTCGCACCCGTGACGGCACCGAACCCCTGGCCGGAAGCGGCGCTGAGCACCAGTTCCGGCGCGCTCACGTCGGCAGGTCCGTGACTTCGTCCTCGGGTGGCACCGGCACGATCAGCTTGCGCCAGTTCCCCAGGCCGTCCAGGAGTTTCTGGACGGTCTTCGCGTCGTAGCTGCTCTCGACGAGTTTGCCGCGCCAGTGCACGATCCACAGCAGGGATTTCGCGTCGGGCAGGTCGTCCAGTGCGGGCGCGCACCGCTGCGAGTCCTGCAGCCAGGCGAAGGAAAGGGCGAGCTGGTTGCCCTCGTCGGAGTGGAAGAGGTGTGCGACGCCACGGCACAACGCCTCGGGTTGCGGGTCGGCGAGGTCGATCCCCGCGTACTCGTCGGACTGCGCGACCGCCGCGGAGAAGGCCTTCTCGATCGCGGCGCGGTCGCCCTTCGCGGCGGTCTTTTCGAGGTTCTTCACCAGGTGGGCGACGACCTGTTCGCCGTAGGTCTCCTTCAGCGAGGTCGGGTGTTCGGCCTGCTGCGGGATCTCCCGCTGCGGGTTCCGCCAGCCGAGTTCGGTGAGTTTTTCGGTGAGAGCGCTGAACCACTCCTTGAACTTCTGCTCGGCGGTGACTTCGCTGTCGGTGGCACGGGCGGTCAGGAGGAACGACTGCGTGGCCGCTTCCGCCACCGATTGTGAAACACCTTTTTTCACGTTGATCGATATTCGGTCGTCGACCAGGAACGAGGTGGTTTTCCGGCCCGCGGCCACCTGATCATGTGTCGAAATGGACTGCTGCATGATTGCGCCTCCGATTGTTGGCGGTGAATTCAGTATCACCACGGGGGCGCGGACCGGGCCATTCCACATTAGGCTGGGCTTGAACTCACGCGGAGTAATGCCGAATAACTCTCATCGCCCGCCACGCCTGGAAAGGCCATTCGGGGCGGCATCGAACGTGGTCGGCCCCGTCCGATCCGGGCTCACTCCTCGTATCAGGGCGCCAGGGGGTTCGGCTTGGTCAGGAAGACCGCACCGGCCACGAGGTGCCCGAACTCCGGCGGCGGTTCGGCGACGGCGTAACCAGCGGCGGTGTACATCCGGATGTTCCGTTCGCTGCGCGCCCCGGTGTAGAGGTCGAGGTGGCGGACCCCGGCGGGCACCTGTGACTCGGCGAACTCCAGGAGCCGGCGCCCGATGCCTTCGCCCTGGAGGTCCGGCGCGACCATGAGGCGGCCGATCTCGCAGCGCTCGCCCCTCCGCTCGAGCCGCACCGCCCCGATCAGGCGTCCGCCCCGCCGGAGTGTGCGGACGTCCATGCGTTCGACCCACTCCCGCACGGTGTCGAGGTCCTCGTGCAGTGCGGGGATCGCGAGAGTGTCGTTCAGGATCGCCTCGCCGACCCAGCAGCAGCGTTGCAGCACCAGCAGTTCAGGCGCGTCGTCGATCGTCGCGACCGCGAGCGCGCCTGGCGGCGCCCACTGCCCGGATTCGGTTCGGCTGTTCCCCACCCGTGCTCCCCCTAGCCTTCTTGCAGCCGCACCCGTGCCTTCACCTCGGACAGCGCGTCCTGGTACTCGGGAACGGGGTTCATCGCCCACGCCATGCGGAGCTGACCGAGCGCCTCGACGAGGCGGCCGAGCCGCTGCAACGTCCGGCCCAGCACGAACCGCGCGTAGTGGTCGGCAGGGTCCAGCTCCAGCACGCGCGTGAACGCCCGCTCGGCGTGGTTGAGCTGCGCGGAGTGGAAGTACGCCCGGCCCGCGAGCAGCTGCACGCTGGGTTTGTCCGGCTCGGCCTCCAGCACGGGCCGCAGTGCCTTGAGCGCGTCCAGCGGGCGCCGGTTCTCGACCAGCGCCTCGGCCTGACGGAACGCCTCGAACCGGTTGTCGGGGACTAGGTCCGGAGTCTGGTTCTCGTCATCCATAGACAATCGACGTTACCCCTCGGCAGGCGCTTTCGGCAGGGGTGCGATCAAGGGGTGGAACGCCCGCATGGTGCACTAGGCGGCTATGAGCGGTGACGACCGAAGGGAGGAGGCGCTCCCATTGACACAGCGCGCTCGTGCCTCATGGGCGTCCTCGTGGACCGAGGAACGAGGGAAGCGAGGACGCCCATGAGCAATCCCCGATATCTCGGACTGTCGCCCTACCTGTACTACACCGACGCCACCGAGGCGCTGGAGTGGCTGGTCCGCGTCTTCGGCTTCACCGAGCGCGTGCGCTACGTCGACGGCTCCGGCCAGGTGTTCCAGGCCACCGTCGCGGCCGGGGACGCCGAGATCGTGCTCGCCGGCGTCGGCACCGACTACTGGGAGGGCAAGGGGGTGGACCGCCCCGTCGGGCAGCTCAACGTGATCTACGTGGACGACGCCGACGCCCAGTACGACCGCGTCTGCGCCGCGCTCGGCGAGGGCTGTGACGTCAGCCCGCCCCAGGACCAGCCCTACGGTGCCCGGGTGTTCACGGTCGCTGACATCGGGGGCAACAGCTGGACGTTCTGGCAGCAGATTTCGGACACCGCGGACCTGCCGCCGGGCTGGCAGGAAATTCGGGCCGAGCCTCCAACGGGTGACCACGACCTGCCGTTAGGCTGAAAGCCGTCATCGCCGGGACAACCCATGAGGAGCGACGAGTGGCGGTCATCGAGCAGGTAGGCGCCCGCGAAATCCTGGATTCGCGCGGAAACCCGACTGTCGAGGTGGAGGTGGCGCTCGACGACGGCACCCTGGCGCGGGCGGCCGTCCCGTCGGGGGCGTCGACCGGTGAGCACGAGGCCGTCGAACTCCGCGACGGCGACCCCAAGCGCTACAACGGCAAGGGCGTGGAGCGCGCCGTCGCGGCGGTGCTCGACGAGATCGGCCCGGAGCTGACCGGGATCGAGGCCGTCGAGCAGCGCATCGTGGACCAGAAGCTGGTCGACCTCGACGGCACCCCGGACAAGTCCCGCCTCGGCGCGAACGCGCTGCTGGGCGTGTCGCTCGCCGTCGCCAAGGCCGCGGCCGAGTCGGCCGAGCTGGAGCTGTTCCGCTACCTCGGCGGCCCGAACGCGCACGTGCTGCCCGTGCCGATGATGAACATCCTCAACGGCGGCGCCCACGCCGACACCGACGTGGACATCCAGGAGTTCATGATCGCGCCGATCGGCGCCGAGTCCTTCCGCGAGGCCCTGCGCTGGGGCGTCGAGGTCTACCACTCGCTGAAGTCCGTGCTCAAGGGCCGCGGCCTGGCCACCGGCCTCGGTGACGAGGGCGGGTTCGCGCCGAGCCTGGCCAGCAACCGCGAGGCGCTGGACCTGATCACGACCGCGATCGAGAAGGCCGGTTACACGCCGGGCCGCGACATCGCGCTGGCGCTGGACGTCGCCGCGACCGAGTTCTTCGCCGAGGGTGCGTACAGCTTCGAGGGGCAGAAGCGCAGCGCCGAGCAGATGGGCGCCTACTACGCCGAGCTGCTCGACGCGTACCCGCTCGTCTCGATCGAGGACCCGCTGTCCGAGGACGACTGGGACGGCTGGGTGACGCTGACGAACCAGATCGGCGAGCGCGTGCAGCTCGTCGGTGACGACCTGTTCGTCACCAACCCCGACCGCCTGGAGACGGGCATCGAGCGGGGCGCGGCGAACGCGCTGCTGGTCAAGGTCAACCAGATCGGCACGCTGTCGGAGACCCTCGACGCGATCACGCTCGCGACCTCCTACGGCTACAAGAGCATGATGAGCCACCGCTCGGGTGAGACCGAGGACACCACGATCGCCGACCTGGCCGTCGCCACCGGCGTCGGGCAGATCAAGACCGGTGCCCCGGCCCGCAGCGAGCGCGTGGCGAAGTACAACCAGCTGCTCCGCATCGAGGAGACCCTCGGCGACGCGGCCCGCTACGCGGGTGACCTCGCGTTCCCGCGGTTCACGCCGGAGAGCTGACGCGTGACCCAGCGAGGCAGGGAGCGCACGCGGGGCCGTCGCACGGATCGCCGTGCCGACGGCCAGCCCGCGCGCCCTGCCTCCGGGTCCACGCGGGTCGAGGGCAGACCGCGGCGCGTGCGCCGGGTGCGTTCGCGGTTGCGCCGGGGCCTCGGCGTCAAACCCCAGACCGGCGCCACCCGCGTGCTGGGCATGTCCACCACGCGCCGGGCCGCGGTGCTGGCGATCGTGGTGTGCGCGCTGGCGTTCACGCTCGCGGTGCCGTTGCGGACCTACCTGAGCCAGCGGTCGGAGATCGCGGAGCAGGAGCAGCGGCAGTCCGAGCTGCAGAAGGAGGTCGCCGAGCTGCAGGCCCGGCAGGCGGCGCTGAACGACCCGGCGCAGGTGGAGGCTGAGGCGCGCCGCCGGCTGCGGTACGTCATGCCGGGCGAGACGCCCTACCTCGTCCAGCTGCCCCAGGACACCCAGCAGAACCCGCAGCAACAGCCGCAGCAGCAACCCGGGCCGGGTGACGCGGCCTGGTACGAGCAGCTCTGGTCCACGCTCGGGGGCTGACGCACCGCTTGCGACAATGGGGGCGTGGAACAGACGTCTTCGTTCGAGCCGGTGACGGAAGCCGACCGCGAGATCATCGCGCAGCAGCTCGGCCGCCCGCCGCGGGCACTGCGTGCGATCGCCGCGCGCTGCCCCAGCGGCCATCCGTCCGTGGTGCAGACCAACCCGCGGCTCGAGAACGGCACGCCGTTCCCCACGCTGTACTACCTCACGTGCCCGCGGCTGGCGTCGCTCGTCGGGCGCCTGGAGGCGTCCGGGCTGATGAAGGAGATGACCGAGCGGCTGTCCGTCGACGAGGAGCTGGCCGCGGCCTACCAGCGGGCCCACGAGTCCTACCTCGCCCAGCGCGACGCGATCGAGCCGCTCGGCCACCAGGTCACCGCGGGCGGGATGCCGGGGCGCGTGAAGTGCCTGCACGTCCACCTCGCGCACACCCTCGCCTGCGGCCCCGGCGTGAACCCGTTCGGTGACGAGACGCTCGAACTCCTGAAGCCGGACTGGCCCTCCGGCGACTGCGCGGCGTAACGCTCTTGCTCCTCCCGGGGATAGGCCCAGCGTGGGACGGGGAGGAGCTGGGGCGTGCGACTGACGCGGCTGCGCATCGCGCGGCGCAAGGCGCGCCGGATCGGCCTGCGCTACCGGACGCTGGTCGCGGTGCTCGGCGGCACGCTCGCCGTGCTGCCCGCCGGCCTCGCGAGCGCGCGGTCCGCGCAGTGGAGCGCCGTCCCGAGCGCCGAGCACAGCCGTGACGCCGCGCTCGTGCAGGGCCTCGACCCTGCTCTGGTGCGGATCGGCGTGGACGGCAGCCTGCCCCGGCGGACGTCCGTCGTCGAGCCGCTGCCGCCGGAGGAGCTGCCGAGCGGTCCACTGGGCATCCCCGGCACGGCGCTGAAGGCGTACCGCAACGCCGCCGATCTCATGGCGCGTGACCAGCCGGGCTGCCACATCGACTGGGCGCTGATCGCGAGCATCGGGCGCATCGAGTCCAACCACGCGCGCGGCGGGTACGTCGACGCGAACGGCCACACGCGCGAACCGATCCTGGGGCCGGTGCTGAACGGTGTCGGTGACGTGGCCGCGATCCCCGACACCGACGGCGGGCGCTGGGACGGGGACACGGTGTGGGACAGGGCCGTCGGGCCGACGCAGTTCATCCCCTCGACGTGGCTCGTGTACGGAGTGGACGGCAACGGCGACGGCGTGGCGGACCCGAACAACATCTACGACGCCACGCTCACCACCGGCCGGTACCTGTGCTCCGGCGGCCTGGACCTGGCGAACCCGGACCAGCTGCGTGCCGCGATCTACCGCTACAACAACTCCGACGTCTACGTGGACACGGTGATCCGCTGGGCGGAGGCGTACCGGAAGGGTGTGCTGCAGCTGCCGGACAGCGGCATCCCGGTCGGTGCCCCCGCCGCGCCCGCCGTGCCCGCCCCGCCGCCGGTGACGACCACCCCGGCGCCGCCGCCGGTCACGACTCCTCCTGCTGCGGTGGATCCCCGCCTCGACACGCCCACCTCGGGAAGCACGCCTCCGTCCACGCCGGACACCACGACGACCACGTTGCCCACCTGCGAGCCCCCGTCGTCGGAGCCTTCATCGACAACCCCGCCAACCTCCACGACGCCCACCCCACCGCCGACCACATGCGTACCGCCCCCGTCGCCGTCGAGCTCCGGCAGCTCGACCACGGACAGCTCGACGACGGTTACCAGCTAGTCTCCGAGGCATGCGTGTTGCCGCGATCGACTGTGGAACGAACTCCATCCGGCTCCTGGTCGCCGAGCTGACCACCCGCCACGACGGCACCGTCGACCTGCGTGACCTGCACCGCGAAATGCGCGTCGTGCGGCTCGGGCAGGGCGTGGACGCCACGGGCAGGCTCGCGCCGGAGGCGCTGGAGCGCACGCGCGCCGCCCTCGCCGACTACACGATCGCCGCGCGGCGCAAGGGGGTCGAGCGGGTCCGCATGGTCGCGACCTCCGCGACGCGGGACGCGAGCAACCGCGACGAGTTCTTCTCCATGACGCGCGAGGTGCTGGGCACCGAAGCCGAGGTGATCAGCGGTGATGAGGAGGCGCGCCTGTCGTTCACCGGTGCCGTCGGCGAGCAGGACCCCGACGACGGGCCCTTCCTCGTCGTGGACGTGGGTGGCGGCTCGACGGAACTGGTCCTCGGCGACTGGAACGGCCGCGAAGCCTCGGTGACGGCGGCGAAGTCCGTCGACATCGGCTGCGTCCGCATCACCGAGCGTGCGCTGAAGTCCGATCCGCCCACTCAGGACGAGATCGCCGCCGCACGCGAGTTCGCCTCCGGGGTGCTGCGGGAGGCCTTCGACGTCGTGGACGTGGCGAAGGCGAAGACGTGGATCGGCGTGGCGGGCACCGTCACCACGCTGTCCGCCGTCGCGCAGGAGCTGCCCGAGTACGACTCCGAGCGCACCCACCTTTCGCGACTGTCGCAGGCGCAGGTGTACCGCCTCGCCGACGAGCTGCTCGCCCAGGACCACGAAACCCGCGCCGCGAACCCGGTGATCCACCCCGGCCGCGTGGACGTGATCGGCGGGGGCGCGCTCATCGTCCGCCTGCTGGCCGAGCAGCTGGCCGAGCGCGGCGGCCCGGCCGAACTCGTCGTCAGCGAGCACGACATCCTCGACGGGATCGCGCTCTCGCTCGTGGGGGATTGACAGCCTGCCAGGCTGTCCGGTCGAGCTTGTGCGAGCACCTGACTTTAGTCGGGTTTTTGTTCCGGTTTACCGAAACGCCCGGTAGGTTCCTGCTCACCCTTTGGTGAGGAGGAGTTTTCCTTGAGACGAACCAGGTTGCTCATCGCCGCGCTCGCGGTACCGCTGATCGGCGGAATCGTGGTCGCCGGGCCGACCGCCGCGGCACAACCGCAGCTTTCGGGCGCCGCCACGGAGTTCACGGTGCTGACCGCGGCCGGGCAGAGCGTCGGCGCGGCCGAGAAGGCGATCCGTGACGCGGGCGGCACGGTGCTGCACACCAACGCCGCCGTCGGCCTGATCACCGCCAGCGCCCCGGCGAACGGCTTCGTCCAGCGCGTCTCCGCGAACCGCGCGGTGTACGGCGCGGCGAAGGCGACGTCGATCGGCAAGGCGCCGCGGGACAAGGCGACCAGCAAGCCGGACCTCGCCGAGAAGGACTCGCGCGGGGCGGCGAAGAAGCCGGTCACCAAGAAGCCCGCGCCCGTCGGTACCGACCCGCTGGACGACCAGCTGTGGGGCCTGAAGTCCGTGCGCTCGGACCTCGCGCGCACCGTGCAGCCGGGTGACAAGCGCGTGAAGGTCGGCATCATCGACACCGGTGTGGACGGTTCGCACCCGGACATCGCGCCGAACTTCGACGCCGCCGACTCCCGCAACTTCACCCGTGACATCCCCACCGACGAGACCGGCGCGGTCGTCGACGGCCCGTGCGAGTACCGCGGTTGCGTGGACCCCGCCGACCACGACGACAACGGTCACGGCACGCACGTCGCCGGCACGATCGCGGCGGCCGCCAACGGGTTCGGCGTTTCGGGCGTCGCCCCGAACGTCACCATCGTCAACCTGCGCGCCGGGCAGGACTCGGGCTTCTTCTTCCTGCAGCCCGCCGTGGACGCGCTGACCTACGCCGGGGACGCGGGGATCGACGTGGTCAACATGTCGTTCTACGTGGACCCGTGGCTGTACAACTGCGCGAACAACCCGGCCGACACGCCGGAGCAGCGGCTCGAACAGCGCACGATCGTCGAGTCGATCAACCGGGCGCTGAACTACGCCTACCGCAAGGGTGTGACGTCGGTCGTCGCGCTGGGCAACCAGCACACCGACCTCGGCGCGCCGCAGCCGGACACCACGAGCCCGGACTACCCGGCGAACGCCACGTACCCCCGCACGATCGACAACGCGACCTGCCTGTCGCTGCCGGTCGAGGGCCCGCACACCATCGGTGTGAGCTCGTTCGGCCCGTCGGGTGCCAAGGCCGACTACTCCAACTACGGCCTGGAGCAGATCTCGGTGTCCGCGCCCGGCGGCTACTACCGTGACGGCTTCGGCACGGACTGGTACCGCACCAACGAGAACGAGATCCTTTCCGCGTACCCGAAGAACGTCGGTGTCGCGGAGGGGAACATCGACGCGGCGGGCAACGTGACGCCGGACGGTGCGGCGCTCGGGGTCCAGAAGGCGGTCGCGCCGGACGGCCGCGTGGGCTACTACCAGTTCCTGCAGGGCACGTCGATGGCCACCCCGCACGCCACGGGCGTCGCCGCGCTGATCGTTTCGCAGTACGGCAAGCCGGGCCGCGGCGGGTTCGGGCTGAGCCCGGACGTCGTGCAGAGGGTGATCGAGGGGACGGCCGCGCCGATCCCGTGCCCCGTACCGCGCACGGTCGATTATCTCGACGAGGGCCGGGACGCCTCGTTCACCGCGACCTGCCAGGGTTCACCGCAGTTCAACGGCTTCTACGGCCACGGCGCCGTGGACGCCTACGCGGCGGTGACGCGGGGCGGGCCGCTGACCTGAGGTCGCTGACGAAGACAGCCGGTCTCCTCGCGGGGAGACCGGCTGTTTTCGTTGCAACCCGTGTGGCTCGTCGTTCCGTCTTCGGGGCATGCGGCTGCTCGTCCTGTTGATTTTGTTGCTGGTGACGGCGTGCGGTGCCCGGCTGGGCGGGCCACAGCTGAAGGCGTGCCCGGCGATCGCGGTGCTGACGGGCATGACGATCGACGTCGCGCCCACGGTCGCGTCCCGGTACGACCGGCTGGATGTTGACGTGTGCTGGGACGGCGCTTGCCACACCTACCCGGTACCACTGTCCCCGGCGCCGACGCCCGTGGCGCCGAGCTGCACAGGCACCGCCCCCGACGACGCGTGCGCGGCGAGGATGCGGGAGACCGGCGGGAAGGTGGGCTTCGTGGCGATCCCCGGCCTGCCCGCCGCTCCGGTGCAGGTGACCACAGCGGGCAACACGATCACCGTGACCCCGTCGGCGGTGCCACCCCGCGATCCCGACTGCGGCAGCGGCGGCACCCAGGCCCACCTCGTTCTCGACGAGCGCGGTCTCCGGGCGCGTTAGCGGTTGCTACTGCCCGGGCCCGGAGGCCGCCAGGTCCGGGACTCGCCGCGGAGCGCCGACAGCCCGGCGAACCGCCATGATCGTCACGGCGGATACCGGCAACCACCCCCGCGAAAGTCCGCCCATGATCGTCACGGGCCCCTTCGGTCCCACGTTCGTCCCATGCCCGCTTTGACGCAGCCCACCTACCTGTTCGAACTGCCCGCCACGAAGGCCGCCAGGTCCTTCGACTGCTGCACCCGCGAAGGCTCGTGGACGTACATCATGTGACCCGCCGGGTAGTACGCCGTCTCGATGTTTTCGCGCAGTTCCTCCGGGATCTGCAGGCGCGCAAGGACGTGCTCGGCCGCGTAGTACGGCGTCGCGCCGTCGTAGTAGCCGAGCGCGACGTGCACCTTCAGGTGCGGGTTGGCCCGCATCGCCGCACTCAGCGCGTCCACCGCCGAAACCGACCGGCCCTCGAAATCGGTGTACGACCAGTTCCGGAACACCTCCGAGGACAGCACCTCGTACGGCAGGTCGTTCTCGTACCCCAGCTCACTGCGCACATAGTGGTTGAACGCGGCCGAGTAGGCGCCGACGATCCGCGAGACCGACGCGTCGTCGCTCATGTGCTCGCGGCCGCCGTCCGGCTCCCACGTGGTGAACCGCCCGTCCATGCGGCCCGTCGTCAGCCCGCGGTCGCGCAGGAGCTCGGTGAAGAACCGGACGTGCTCGATGCGCAGGTCCACTCTGTCCACATAGGACTCGTCGAGCCCGGTGAGCGACGCCAGCGTCCGCACCGCCTCGGTGCGTTCCTCGCGGGGCAGGCGGGCGCCGCGCTCCAGCGCGTACGGCAGCTCGCGCGCGGCGAACTCCTCGGCGTCGGCGAGCACGTCGTCGAGCGGGCGGTCGCCGTGCAGGCCGTGGTAGTGCGCGATGGCCGCGTACGTCGGCACGAACAGCGGGTACGGCTTGTCGTTGCCCTCGGTGAAGCGGATCGTGCCCATGTCGAGCACCGACGAGATGAGCATCAGGCCGTTGAGGTACAGCCCGTGCCGCTCCTGCAGGTGCGCGGCGAGCGCGGCGGCCCGCAGCGTGCCGTACGACTCGCCGGCGAGGTACTTCGGCGACAGCCACCGGCCGTTGCGCGAGGTCCACAGGCGGATGATCTCGCCGACCGACTCGATGTCCGGCGTGAACCCGTGGAACTCCTTCGGCTTCTCCCCGGTCACGGGGCGTGAGTAGCCGGTGGCGACGGGGTCGATGAACACCAGGTCGCTGTGCGTGAGCAGCGTCTCGGGGTTGTCGGCGAGGCGGTACGGCGGCGGCTCGGGCGCGTCGACGTCCCCGGACACCACGCGCCGCGGCCCCATCAGGCCCAGGTGCAGCCACACGCTCGCCGAACCGGGCCCGCCGTTGAAGGCGAACGTGACGGGCCGGGAGCCGGGGTCGGCGTCGTCGAGCGTGTACGACGTGAGGAACACCTCGGCCTTGGCCTGGTGCCCCTCGAACTTGCCGTCGGTGAGCACCTCCTTGCGCAGCACCACGCGGCCGGTGCGGGTGGTGTAGGCCAGCTTGCGCCGCTTCACGGTCAGCGTGTGCTGGGTGGTGACCAGGTCGTCGGCCGGTTCCGGTGCCTTCGGCTCCGTGGATTCCTCGTCGGGCATGCGGACAACTTACTTTGGAGGGGTGACGAAGATCAGGCCCGCCACGATCGCGGAGCTGGACGAGGCGATCGCCGACTGCCGGCGTTGTCCGCGCCTGGTGGCGTGGCGCGAAGAGGTCGCCAGGAAGAAGCGCGCGGCGTTCGCGGACGAAACGTACTGGGGCCGTCCGGTCCCCGGAATCGGCCCGGCCGACGCCTCGCTGGCGATCGTCGGCCTCGCCCCCGCCGCCCACGGGGGAAACCGGACCGGCCGGATGTTCACCGGCGACCGGTCCGGCGACGTGCTGTTCCAGGCGCTCTACGACGTCGGGCTGGCGTCGCAGCCCACGTCGACGCACCGCGGCGACGGGCTGGAGCTGTACGGCACGCGCATCACCGCGCCCGTGCACTGCGCGCCCCCGGCGAACAAGCCGCTGCCCGCCGAGCGGGACGCGTGCCGCCCGTGGCTGGTGCGGGAACTGGAGCTGCTGCGCCCGCGGCTGAAGGCGGTCGTGGTGCTCGGCGCGTTCGGCTGGCAGGCGCTGCTGCCGGTGCTGGCGCAGACGTGGCCGGTGCCACGGCCCGCGCCGAAGTTCGGGCACGGCGTGGAGGTCGTGCTGGGGGAGGAGCTGCACCTGTTCGGGTGCTACCACGTGTCCCAGCAGAACACCTTCACCGGGCGCCTGACACCGGAGATGCTGAGGGACGTGCTGTCGAGGGCCGCGGCCCGGGCAGGGCTGGTGTGAGGGGTACTGTCGTCAGTTGATCTGAATCGTTTTGCCCTGCTATGGCGACCCTGGTCACAGCTGGCCGGGGGGCACGAGCACCGGGGCCGCGAGAGTGGGAAGATAGCGGTATGGCCGCAGTGAAGTCGGAACCGACCCGGATCCTGATCCTGGGCGGTGGTTACGTCGGGCTCTACACGGCGCTGGGACTCCAGAAGAAGCTCCGCGCCAACGAAGCGTCCGTCACGATCGTGGACCCCCAGCCCCACATGACGTACCAGCCGTTCCTCCCGGAGGCGGCTGCCGGCGCCATCGAGCCGCGGCACGTGGTCGTGCCGCTGCGGCGGGTCCTCAAGCGTTGCCACGTGCTGACGGCGCGCGTGAACAAGATCGAGCACGAGCGCAAGTCCGTGACGGTCGAGGCCGCGGACGGGCACATCGAGCAGCTGAACTACGACGTGCTCGTGGTCGCGCTCGGTGCCGTGCCGCGCCTGCTGCCGATCCCGGGTCTGGCCGAGCAGGGCATCGGCATCAAGACCATCGGTGAGGCCATCTACCTGCGCAACCACGTGCTGACGAAGCTCGACGAGGCGTCCAGCACGCTGGACCCGGAGCTGCGCAAGCGGCTGCTGACGTTCACCGTCGTCGGCGGTGGGTTCGCGGGTATCGAGGCGCTGGCCGAGCTCGAGGACATGACGCGGCACGCGACGCGGTACTACGAGAACATCGATCCGTCGGACATCCGCTGGGTCCTGGTCGAGGCGGCCGGCCGGATCCTGCCCGAGGTCCGCGAGACGCTGGGTGTGTGGACGGTCGAGCAGCTCGAGAAGCGCGGCATCGAGGTGTTCCTGTCCACGGCGGCGAAGTCGTTCGAGAACGGGCACGTCGTGCTCTCCGACGGCACGGAGTTCGACAGCGACACGATCATCTGGACCGCCGGTGTGAAGGCCAACCCGGTGCTGGCCCACTCGGACCTGCCGATCGACAAGCGCGGCCGCGTCGAGGCGACGGCGGCGCTGCAGGTCGTGGGTCACCCGGACGTCTGGACCGCGGGTGACAACGCCGCGGTGCCGGACCTGTCGCGCACGGAGCAGGACCCGACGGCCACGTGCCCGCCGAACGCACAGCACGCGGTCCGGCAGGCGCGGCACCTGGCGGGCAACATCATCAGGGTGCTGCGTGGCGGTCAGCCGAAGGACTACTACCACAAGAACCTGGGTGCGGTCGCCGGGCTGGGCCTGCACAAGGGCGTGGCCGACGCGCTGAACCTGAAGATCAAGGGCTTCCCGGCGTGGCTGTTCCACCGCAGCTACCACCTCAAGGCGATGCCCACGGTCAACCGGAAGATCCACATCCTGCTCGACTGGATGCTGGGTGGCCTGTTCCGCCGCGAGGTCGTCTCGCTGGGGCAGATCAACAACCCGAAGGAAGAGTTCGCCAGGGCGTCCAGGTCCTGAGGCGCCGCGGGGCACCGCTTATGCTGAGCGGTGCCCCCGTAGCCCAACCGGCAGAGGCAGTCGACTTAAAATCGATTCAGTGCGGGTTCGAGTCCCGTCGGGGGCACACTCGTGCTGGTCAGGCGTAGAGGCTGGCGGCTGTCTCGCGAGAGGCTTTCGAGCGCGGCATCCTGCGGGGCAGAAACGTCCAACCCCTCGTGCTCTTGCGCGAGGCGCGGGCGTGCCCTCGCCGGACGGGCGGCGAGGCTGCGGCCCGACACGGCGTGATCGAGACGTCATCAGGCGACGGGATGGCCATCAAGCAACTACGACGCGACGAATCGGGGCCGACAGAGTTGCGCGCGTAACTAACCGCTCATTTTCTTGCGAAAAAATGCTGCCGACTCGGCATAGCCGAGTGCTGTGTAGAAGCCGGCAGCTCGCCGCGTCGCGAGAGCGATGTAAGCGGCCCCCGATTCCTCGGCCCAGGCCTCTGCGAAGCGCATCAGCTCGCGACCGGCGCCGCGCCCGCGTTGACCTTCTTCAACCATCACCTCTTCCACCCACACAACTGGGCCATTCGCGAAGAAGGTCGGGTGGCGGTTCGCAAGCAGGTAGCCGATGAACCTTTCGCCGTCTATCGCAGTCGCGGCCAGCATGTCGTCGTGCTGGGTGACCCTTGCGAAGGCGGCATCGAATCGGGTCCTGTCCGGGATGTAAGAGACCGCAAATTTGGTCACGAGCTCCCACACGGCCGGACCATCATCGGGGCGAGCCCGACGTACCGATGCTGCGCTGGTCAATTCGGTCACGTCCCATTCTCATGCAGTTCCATGCGCCGTACTCAAGCGGATCCCGGTTGACAGCAATGCGGGTCCGAGTCCCGCCGTGACTAGCGGCGACGACGCACCTGATCACGCCCCGTGCCCATCGAGTTCCTGGCGATAGGTCTCCGACGCCGCACCGCGGAGCGTGTTGTCGACGAGTGCGTCGGCATAGGCCTCGTTCAGCGGGTTGTCGGGGATGAGGAGCCGGTTGTAGCAGGCGCCCCAGAGCTGGTCGACGAGCAGGTCCGCGTCGACGTCGTGGCGGAGCTGGCCTCGCTCACGGGCGAGTTCGATGCAGTCGATCGCCAGTCGCCGACGGGGCAGGGTGTACGTCGTTGAGAGCGCTCGGGCCAGCTCCGGGTCGGTTTGGGCGGCGCCGATGAGTTCCGCGATGACCGTGCCGGCGCGGCTGTCGGTCAGCAGCCTCACGAACGCCCGCAGTTGCGTCCGGATGTCGTGCCGGACGTCGCCGGTGTCGTGGAACTCGAGCGTCTGGACGCTGGACGCGAAGTACGCCTCGGCGGCCAGCGCGCCCGGGCTCGGCCACCACTTGTAGAGCGTCGTCTTGCTCGACCCGGAGGCGTGCGCCACCCGGTCGAAGGTGACCGACCGCAGGCCTTCGTCGAACAACAGTGTCGCGGTCGCGGCGAGGACCCGCGTCCGCACTTCCTCGGCCGGACGCCGTCCCCGCCCTCGTCGCGCGCCAGTTTCGCTCATCTCACTCCTCGGCTCGGCTGTCGTCCCCAGGTTAATGGACAGGTCGTTCATTTGCCGCTACGGTGGCAGTACAACTTGTTCATATAACTCTCGGAGGCATCGTGACCCACTCCACTTCCCCGTCCCGCGCCGCCGTTGTCACCGGCGCGTCCGGCGGCATCGGCCGCGCCGTCGCCGAGCGGCTCGCCGCGGACGGCATGGCCGTTGCCGCGCACTACAGCGGCAATGCGGCGAAGGCCGACGAGGCGGTCGCCGCGATCACCGCGAACGGCGGCCAGGCGATCGCCGTCGGAGGCGACATCGCCGACGAGACCGCCATGGCCGCGTTGTTCGACGCCACGACCGAGCGCTTCGGCGGCGTCGACGTCGTCGTGAACACGGCCGGCATCATGCCGCTCGCCCCGATCGCGGAGACGGACCTCGAGACCTTCGACCGCATCCAGCGCGTCAACGTGCGCGGCACCTTCGTCGTCAACCAGCTCGCAGCGCGTCAGGTGCGGTCGGGTGGGGCGATCATCAACTTCTCCACCAGCATCACGCGCCTGCAGAACCCCACCTACGGCGCCTACGCCGCCTCCAAGGGGGCCGTCGAGGCGATGACGCTGATCCTGGCCCGCGAGCTCCGCGGTCGCGACATCACCGTCAACACAGTGGCCCCCGGCCCGACCGCGACGCCGCTGTTCTTCGAGGGCAAGTCGCAGCAGGCCATCGACCACATCGCCTCGCTCAACCCGATGGAACGCCTCGGCACCCCGGCCGACGTCGCCGAGGTGGCCGCGTTCCTCGCCGGGCCGGCCCGCTGGGTCAACGGCCAGGTGATCTACGTCAACGGCGGCGCCGCGTAAGCACTCCGCGAGAAAGAAGGCACGCTCATGTCCGTCATCCTCATCACCGGTGCCGCCACCGGCATCGGGTACCTCACCGCCAAGCGGCTCGCCCACGACGGTCACACCGTCTGGGCCAGCATGCGGGACCCCGAGGGGCGCAACGCCGCCCACGCCGCCGAACTCACCGAGTACGCCACCAACGCCGGGCTCGACCTGCGCGTCGTCGCGCTCGACGTCACCTCGCAGGAATCCGCGAACCGCGCGGCCGCGACCGTGGTGGAAACCAGCGGCGCGCTCGACGTCGTCGTGCAGAACGCCGGGCACCTCTACGTCGGCTACGTCGAGGCGTTCACCGACGAGGACATCGCGCACCTCATCGACATCAACGCGATCGGCGCGCACCGCGTCAACAGGGCGGTGCTGCCGTACCTGCGCCGGCAGCGCTCCGGCACCCTGCTCTACGTCGGCAGCACGATCATCGTCACCACGCCGCCGTTCCTCGGTCCGTACGTGGCCTCCAAGGCGGCGTTCGACGCCCTCGCCGTCGTCACCTCCTACGAGGCGGCGCAGTTCGGCATCGAGACGAGCATCGTCATGCCCGGAGCGATCACCCAAGGCACCTCGCACTTCCCGAACGCGAGCCGTGCCTCGGACGCCGAGGTGACCGCCGCCTACGCGCACCTCGACCCGCTGGTCGAGCGGAACGAGGAGGCCACTGCCTCCCTCGTCCGCCCCGGGGTGAACGCCGACCCGCAGGGCGTGGCCGACGAGATCTCCCGCGTCCTCGCGCTGCCCCGCGGCCAGAAGCCGTTCCGCACCGTCGTGGACTTCACCGAGGCCGGCGTCGACCACGTCATGGCCTTCGCCGATATGACCCGGAAGGCGTTCGTGAACCGCATGGGTTTCGGGGAAACCCTGCAACTGCAGAAGTAACCTCCCAGCTGTGGGACGCGATAGATGACCAAAGTGATCAATCGCGGCCAGAGCGTCGGCATCAAGCCGAGAGAGAGCGGCTGGCGTTCGAAGCCTCACCGGCCGGGCAAGCTCGGTCCGCCTACGCCCGGGGCGATTCTCAATCCCGTTTGTCGCGAAGGTTGGGACCTGGTGAACGGGTCGTTTGTCTTCGTCGAGCAAGGGCAGCAGAGCCGGGACAAGTTGATGTCGTCGGGCCAAAACGTTGCTGTGAAAGGGCAAACGGTCGGCTATTACCTGTTCAAGCGGTGTGATGCCAACCGGCGCGTTGCGTGAATCTCGCCAGCGTGTAAATCGGGTGATCGAGCACCTTCGACGTGCGAGCCCGAGTTCGCTCGCCAGGCAAGTGATCGGCGCGGCGGCGGCGGAACCAAAGCCCCATCCTCCGGCTCCGCCGCCAGACGGCAAACACGACAAGCGCTACGACAGCGCTGCTGCGGGCAGCAGCGCGATCTTCAGGCTCAAGAGACAGAGGGTCGAGAACGGATCGTCGATGACGTCTCCGTTCTCGATCCGGCATTGGCCCGCCGGCAGCGTCGTGGAGAAGACGACCTTCGACGGCGAACTACCAGGCGTTGTCCGTGCCCAGGAACAGTTCCGCGATCCGCCAGCCGTCCACCGTTCGCACCAGGCGAAAGGTGTAGAAGCCCGTTGCGAGGACGCTCGCGTTCGATGTCAGCATGAGGTAGGCCTGCACCAGCGCCGAATCGGCCGACGCGCTGTGGATCGCGACGTTCAGCAGGTTGTGCCGCCGCTGGCCGGTCTCCGCGGCCATCGCCTGCCGCACGAAATCGAGGATCGCCTCGCGGCCGGTGACCGGGCCGAGGTCCTGCGCGCCGGCGATCTTGAACGTCCACGTCGCGTCGTCGGTCAGGACGTCGGAAAGCGCTTCCAGGCCCCGCTGGTCCAGTGCGAACGCGTACCGCGCCAGCGCCTGGTGGACGGCGAGCTGCTCCGCCGGGTCGAGGTTCACCTCGCCCGGGCGGATCGGCGCGAGGTACTCGCGACCCCAACCCGGCGCGCTCATGCGACCGTCAGCACGATCTTGCCGCGGATGTGCCCCCGGGCAGCCCGCTCGTGCGCAGTCGCGGCCTCCGCCAACGGGAACGTGCTGTCGATCCCCACGCGCACCGTGCCGTCCTCGACCAGCCGCCCGAGCTCGGCCAGCTGCGCGCCGTTCGCCCGGACCTGCGTCCCCGTGACCGTGACCCCCAGCCGTGCGTTCTCCTCGTCGTCGAAATCTCCGAAGTAGACCGGGTACAGCGAGCCCCCGCGCTTCACCGAGCGCAGGAAACGCCTGCTGTGCGGGCCGCCGACGGTGTCCAGGACGAGGTCCACGTCGCGCACGGCCTCCTCGGGGCTTTCCTTGGTGTAGTCGATGAAATCGTCCGCACCGAGCTCCCGCAGGAACTGCTCGTGCCCGCCCGAGGCGACGGCGATGACACGCGCGCCCTTCCACTTGGCCAGCTGCAGCGCCAGATGCCCGACGCCGCCCGCCGCACCGTTGATCAGGACCGTCTTCCCGCCGTCGAGCGCGATCGGCGTGTGCCTGGCCTCCTGGAACGGCGAGGGGTGGTCGTGCCCGAGTTCGATCAGGAACTGCCACGCCGTCAGCCCCGACATCGGCAGGCCGGCGGCGTGCACGTGGTCGACGGCAGCCGGCTTGCGCGCGAAGTCCGACGCCGGGGCGGTCACGTACTCGGCGTACGCGTCGGCCTGCAGCGCGTTCGGGAAACGCAGCAACCCGAACACCTCGTCGCCGACCGCCAGCCCGTCGACGCCGTCGGCGACGGCCTCCACGACGCCGGAGACGTCGGTGCCCGGGATCAGGGGGAGGTGCATCGGCGGCTTCAGCTTCTCCGGGACGTTCGGCATCCCCTCTCGCGCGTACCAGTCGGGCGGGTTGAGGCCGACTGCGTGCACGCGGACGAGCACCTCACCGGGCCCCGGCTGCGGGGTGGGCACGTCCTCGTAGCGCAGCACTTCGGGGCCGCCGTACTCGTGCAGCCGGATCGCTTTCATGGTCTGTGTCGGCACAACTCACTCCTGTGCACTCGGCCGGTAGACTAAGTGAACCAGAGGTCCGTTTTTCCGGTTCACTGATCCGAATATACGGTTCACTGATCCGCTTAGCAAGGGAGGGCGCATGCGGGCGGACGCGCAGGCCAACCACGACCGGCTGCTGACCGTCGCCGGCGCCGTCATCGCCGAGCAGGGTGTCGACGTGTCGATGCGGGACATCGCCCGCCGGGCGGGGGTCGGGCTGGCGACGCTGCTGCGTCACTTCCCGACGCGGGAGGCGCTGCTCGAAGCCCTGCTGCGCACGAGCTTCGACGAGCTGACGGCACGGGCGGCCGAGGTCGAGAAGACGAGCCCGCCCCAGGAGGCGCTCGTGTTGTGGCTACGCGACTTCATCACGGCGACGACGAACTACCGCGGCGTCGTCACGGCGATGGTGAAAGCCATCGAGGACCCCGAGTCCGCGCTGCACACCTCGTGCGTCGCGATGCGCGCGTCCGGCGCCCGGCTCCTCACCCACGCGCAGGCCGCGAACCTGGTGCGAACCGATCTCGACGGCGCCGACCTCTTCGCGCTCGCGTCGTCGCTCGCCTGGCTCAGCGATCAGCCCGGTCTCGAGGCACGTGCCGAGCACCTGTTCAAGGTCGTGCTGAGCGCGATCATGACGGACGGGGCCGCGGCGAACTAGGGCGTGTCTGACAATGATTTCGGTTGTTGGCTGGGATGCTTCCGGGTGTGTCGCGGTTTCGGTTGTTGTCGGATGAGCAGTGGGCGTTGAT
>NZ_FORP01000018.1 GCF_900114035.1 Amycolatopsis sacchari
CTCCACTTCACAACCGGAGGCCTTCACCTGTCAGCACGACAGGCCACCAACGGTCACCTCAACCCGGGACAACGTCCCTGAACATCACACCTAGGGCTGGTGCATCCGGTCGAGATGCTCAGGCGCTGCGCTCGGAGTCGTTCTCCTCGAAGATCCGGTCGATTTGATGATCCAGTAGGGCTACCGCCTCGTCCGGTGTGCGCTGACCGAGCAGCATCGACGCCTGCAGTCCCTCCGCTCCTGCGAGGAGGAAGGCGGCCTCGGCGCGTGCGTTGACGTCCGGTCGTGCCCGGCCGAGTTTCTGGCCCTGCTCGATGAGATCGGTGACGAGGTCTTCGAGTGCTCGTGGGCCGTGGCGGACGGCTGCCGCGAGACTTTCGTCGGCCAGGAAGCGCACGAAGAACGCCACGTGCACCAGGTGGCGACTGCGTCGTTCTGCGTCCAGTGGCAGCATTTCCAGCAGTACCCCGCGCACGATCGCGCGCATGTCACCGGTTCCGTCGAGGTGCATCAGGCGCTCGCGGGCTCGCTGCTCGGCATCGGCGTTGAGGATCTCCAGTGCGCCGAGCAGCAGTTGATCCCGCGTGCCGAAGTAGTACTGCAGCAGGCGGGCGGAGACCCCAGCCTCGGCGGCGACCTGCCGCAGGCTGACGTTCTCCAAGCCGCCTCGCGTGGCCAGGCGCCACACCGCTTCCGCGATCTGACGGCGGCGCGCTTCATGGTCCACCTGCCGAGGCATCGCCCCTCCGCGTCCGGTTCTTTGTGGTTCGATCGTACCAAGACGTGTTATGGTTCGATCGAACCACAAAAACCGGAGGGGATCGTTGTGAAGTACGTGTGGCTGGTCGCCGGGATGATCCTGCTGGCCTTCGGGGCGCAGGGGGTGATCCGCTTGGTGCTCGATCACGGATGGACTGGTGTCCTCGGCTGGCTGCCGGGCGGATTTGCCGGGCAGCTCGCCGGGCACCTCGTCCTCACTGCCGCCGGGCTGGCGCTGGCAGGCTGGTCGCAGCGGCTGCCGGAGCCGGCGAAACGTCAGCGGTAAGGCGGACGATGCTCGTTGAAGTGGGAGTCGCCGTGCCTGCGCCGGTCGGTCGATCTTCGCTGTGGACGGCCACGGCGTTTCGCCGAAGCGGTGGCGAGTACGGGATGCGTTCTGAGGGGGTAACGGTGACAAGGCACTCGGGCCGGCTCCTGCGGGCGATCACTGCGCCTGCCGAACACGGTTGCGTCATCCTGCGCGACCTTGCGAGCAGAGGTGACCACACCAAGTGGGACCCGGGAGCATCGCCCTGGCATCAAGATGATCTTTTGCGCTCTTCAGGCCGTGGACGGGCTCGTGAACATCGAGATCTGGGATGGTCGTCCTCGCGACGTGCAGCCGCACGTCCTGTTCGCGGGGGCGTTTGAGGTGGTCTCGGGCTCCCTTGCTCTGCATGATCCGAACGAGGATTTCGTCGTCATCGTCCGGCCGCACGCCAGGACTTGCGCGGTCGAAATCATGGTCGACGAGCCGACGTTTCCGGGGTTGATTCAGATAGTGATATCGCCCTCGGCAGGGTCTGAACCGGCGGTTGAGAACCGGTGACGAATGAACAGCTTGGCGGTCGTACTCTCGTCTGGCTTGCCAACACCGGCGCGCTGGGGTGACGTGTGACGAAAGAGGTCGAATAATCTGGCCAGCGTCGCCGAGTCGATGGAGGAGTGGTGAACGATTTTGTCGAGATCTCGCTGGGAACTTTGAGGGCTGCCTTCGAGAAGGTGATGACTCATTTTCAGGAGAGCGAAGGAGATGTGGTCCGGCTCAAAGCCGACTACTTCTGGAGCATTCCGGACGATGACATCTACGATGTGACTCGTGATCCGGGGAAGTTGACGATAGGCCAGATCACCGAGTCATATGAGCAGCTGGTCAGCTTGGTTGGCGACTCCGATCGTCGGGTGACATGGGAGGGCGTCTGGCTTTCGGAGGTGCTTCGGGCAGTGGGCACCCCTCGCACTCGGAAGTCGTGACCCGAGCCTCGCTGTGGAGGGGAACACTCCTCCACAGCCTGGCGGCCGGCGCTGGGCGCCGCGGACGTCCACGCAAAAAAATCGATCGAGTGTGAACGCAGGTCCCGTTATCATGACATGATGATGAGAATTGACCTTCCCAGGCAGAGCCGATCAGGCCGGTTTATCGGCCTTGCCGACGTTCTGCGAGAGATCCCGGACAACAGCCTGTTCTGGTCGATGCAATACCTCGCCGATGCGATAGGTGCTGCTCCGGAAGGGGTGGATTGGGTCGATCTCGAGAACCTTGTGAACACTAGTGCTCGTGGATATGAATTCAGCTGGGCCGAGCTCGTGGGGTTTAGCGAGGGCTTGTCGGATGTCGTCGACGTCTTTCTGGTGGCAGATGTCGGCCGAGTGGAAACACGGTATGACTTCGATGAACCCGACGTAGTGGATCGCCCGCCGACGTTGATCGTGCAGATGGAGGACAGCTCGAGTTGGTCGATCTGGGTCGACGAACAGTGGGACGGCTCCGCTCAAGCCGCTTCCGGTCTGCGGAAACTGGCCGAACGTTAACCGCCCGGCAGCAACGATGCCCTGGGCAGGCTCGGTCAGGCCTGGAGTGCGACAGATCCCTGGCGGCACCGGCGGTGAAATCAAACTGGCGGAAGGGGCATCACAGTGAGCGACGACAGCATCATCGATAAGCTACTTGAGACCGGTCTGGACGATTGGGTCGCGGTGCACGACGTGGTCTGGAATTCCACGCGCGGAACAATAAATGACGAATCAAAAGACAGGACAATTCGGATACTGGGTCGATTGTACTCCGAAGGGCTCATGGTCCCGGGTGATCTCGGGGCCTCTGGATTCGAGGATTGGCCGTCTGCGCCTCAGGACTGGATCTCCCGTTCCCGGTCGGAGCTGGATCGATTCGATTGGTGCCCCATGGGCGCCGGCTTCTGGCTCCGTTTGACGAGTTATGGAAAGACGAAGGCAACCCGAGGGCATATAGATGCGGATGAAACGGAGTTGTAGGAACTCCGCTTCGTCGTTGGGGGATCGAGCCGTATGCTGTGCTGCTCGCTTGTGCGACTTCGCCGTGGTGGCGGAATTAAAAGGGGATCTGGGTCGCTCTGTCATCAAGGTCTCAAGATTGATAGCGTGCCCCGCATGGCGGAGTTGATCAGGTACGAGCTGAACTCGGGGACGGTGCTCGTCGAGGTTGGGGACGGTGACGGGATCTCCCGCGCGTCGCGGATTGGGGAGCTTGCCGAGAACGCCGAATAGGTAGGGCGACGGTCGGTGAGCTTTCCCCGAAATCTGTACGTGAACGTGCTCTTCCCGACAAACCTGACACATGTGTCTACCGTCACACGGTCACAGGTCGAACGCAGATCGATCATGCCTTCCGAGATCGCGCGGTGGTGACGCAACCATCGGTAATGCGCAGACAGTATGCGGGGTGCTGGAGACCACCGGCGAACCCACCGCCTCGCTTCGAGGTGGGTGGTCCTGGAGTGGTGGTAGAAGTTGGAGCCATGGCCGAACCTAGCGGGTACGTGCAGCATCTGCGACCTGCCTGGAGTGATCGTGCAAATTTCGTGATACACGCGAGACTCCCGGATGAAGGCTCCCCGAAGAAGTTTGAGCAGTTGCGGGTTCGACGCGTTGCGCAAACGCGATTTGAAATCTGCTGCATCCCCTTCTTTCTCTATGACCTGTCTTTAGGGGATGTGGTCGAAACGTCGTCTAGATATGGCATGCGATTCGTGTCTGGTTTGGGAACTCGCCGGATGTGTGGGGTGTGGTAAGTGAGGAACTCCATCGCCTCAATGCGACTCTCGAGCGGTATTCTCGTAACTTGCTCGCTGTCGACGCTGCCAATTATCGACAGGCGCAATTGGTGGCCGATTATCTGCTTGAGGCCGAACAGGCGACAGGCCTGATGTATGAGACTGGTCGGACCAAGTAAGAAATGCCGGGGGCGCCGCGAGGCAAACGTAGTCATGCCCTCGTGCGACAGTGGGACCGCGGACGTGGTGTCCGGTTCTGATCGGTGATGACGTGGGTGTGCCGTATTGGGTCACCGCTTTTGCCTCAGACGTGTCGAACCTCCTCGCTGGTGAGGTGATTCTCGACATGACGGCGCCGTGTGGCCCGATCGGGCAATAGGTCTGTTCACATCGAATCACGCTGGTTGGCTGAGTAATGAGTGCCGTCGCTCCTTCCCAGCAGCCAGCAGGGGCAGTACCGCGAATGCCCGCACAATCTGAGGGTTGGTGGGCGTCCCGGCGCGGGCTCGAACGCTGCGCGAGGCCCCTGCCGCTCTGCCCCAGAAACCAAGGGGTGTGGGGGAGGAGGTCCGCCGGTCTGGTGCGTGCCGCAGCCGCCTGCGATCTGCCCGGCGGGCGGGAGCTCGGGTAACTGCGAAAGGCGTCGAGGTCGCACAACGGGCAGAGCTCGGGCGGGTCAACGGTTCGTTGCGGGCGGGCCATCTGTGCTCGGTCGGTCCTGTATCCATCACTGGACGGTGTCCGTGCGCAGTGTCTGGGATTGAGGATGCGGAGGCTGTCGACGGCCTGGTCGGCGGAGCGCCGGCTCATGCGGCGGCGAGTTGCATGGTCAACAGCTTCACCCGCTGACGAGCAGGCGACGGACCCGGAGACGGGGCGAACGGAGCCCCACTCGGTTCCGGCGCTGATCCCTCACGGCGGCCCGCACACGATGGTGGATGTCACGACTAGCGACGGGCACACGCTGAGTGCGACGGACCACTATCCGATCTGGGACGCCACCACGCACACCTTCACCGATGCGATCGATCTGCGGGTGCTCAGTGATGACGGTCAGTTGCTGGTCATCACTGGGCTGCGGTTGTATCAGCAGGACCTGCAGATCGACGGCATCCACACCTACTACGCCGGTGTCACGCCGATCCTGGTGTACAACATGTGTGCGGAGCCGCTTCCGCCAGAAGAGCGGTCGGACTCAACGGCTGACCGGTCCGCAAGCCAAAATCTGGCGAACTACCTCGGTTGCCGGCCTAAGGGGGCAGATCTTGCACGGTCAGCGAGTCTTCACCGACGGTAAGCAGTATATTGTCCAATACGTCGATTCCCATATCGGAGGAACTTGGAAGATCGCGGGGTCGGCGTCTGGTCTTGCGACAAGAGTACCCGAACGACCACTACCGACGCGCTGCTGAACGAGATTGGCGGTTGACTGAAAGTGTCCGGAGGTGTGGGGGGATTTGCTGACATCCCTTACTGGAATGTTGACCTGCCAGGGCTCACCAGAGAGCAGGCCGAGTGGATCGCAGAAACTGCGTGCGTCAAGTACGGGTTGCCGTCTTCTGTTGTCGATCCGTCGGTCTTTCTGACCTTGCACATGGACCGAGAAACCGCTCTGCGTATCGCTCAAGGATTATCAAATTTTGATGACGATATATCCGTGGGTGTCCGTGAGATAATAGATGAGTGGATCCGTTCGACGATTCGATAGTGTGATACCTGTGAGGATAGTGCCGTCGAGGGCCTGGTCGAAGGGGAGCGCGGGCTCATGTGACAGCGTGTTGGCGACGGACCCGGAGGCTGGGCGAACGGAGCCGCACCCGGTTCCGGCGCTGATCCATCACGGCGGCCAGCACGCGATGGCGGATGTCACGACCGGCGATGGACAGACGCTGAGTGCGACGGATCACCACCCCATTCTGAGATGCCACTACGCGCATCTTCACGGATGCGATCGACCTACACCCGGGGGACCGGGTTCTCAATGATGATGGGCAGTTTCTGGTCATCACAGAGCTGCGGGCGTATCAGGAGGACCTGCAGATCGACGGTATCCACACCGACTACGCCGGTGTGACGCCGATCCTGGTGCGCAACAGCTGCGCCTTCCCTGATCGGCCGTTGCCGCGGGCCAAAGACGGAGTGCCGGTCCCCGACGTCGATGCGCCTCACGCGCAATTGGACGCGGAACCTGGAAGAAATGGAAGCTACCCGCAGACGCGCGAATTCGACGCCGACGGTAACCCGGTGCGAAACATCGATTTTACCGATCATGGGCGGATGCGGAACCATCCCAACCCGCATCAGCGCACTTGGCAGTCGAACCCGACCGTCGGTAAACCGCAGCGCGCGCTTGTTGCGCTGCCGCTAGAGTAGGCGACATGAGATGGATCACGTTATCGACGCGTAAGAAGTCCGGCGAGCTTTTGGATCTTTACGACGTTCTGGATGCCATCCCGGATAATGATTACGTCTGGCATTTGATCGAGTTCTACGGCTTCGGGGCCGCTCCGGAGGGGATGAACATTTCCGACTTCGAGCAGCTGGTTCTGTGGAGTGAGATAAGTTACACTTTTTCATGGTTGGAGTTGAGGCAATTCGCACGAGGTTTGCATCAGACTATAGATTGTCTCCTTGTGGCAAATCGGGGAATGATTCGGAAGAAGTACTTCTTCGATGAACTGCGAGGTAATCTTGAAGAGTTTGTCGCATACGTCATATACGTAAACGATGGTGAGCAGTGGGAAGTAGCTGTCGAAGAAGGCGAGGCGAATACCGAGTCTGTGGTCGCTACGCTGGTGAGCTTGTGAGCGAAGGTGGCTGTCGGCTTCCATTACTCTTGGATGCCGGGAACGGCAGCTCGTCAATCAGGTGAAGCAGATAGCGTGTTGGCCGGGAGCATGGCCGAGGATGGACAAGCCAACGCAACTCTCGAAGACCCGGACGAGTGAGCCGGCGCGCCGGTGGTCGTGGCAGGGTGCTCAGTGATGGTTCCTCGGCGATGGCTACCGCGATATGGGTGGCGGGCGATTCGTCCGCGATGACGGTCTCAGACGGGTACGGATGACCGACGCCGAGCTCGCCCATCCGCGCCAAAATCCTCAGATGAACTTCGAGACTTACGACAAGCCAACCGGGCCAGGAATCAAAACGGGCCGACCCCAGACGAACGATCACATCTACCTTCCTGAGGAGCCAGGATGGCCTTAGGACGCCACGAATGACAGACAGAGTCCAGGGGTTTGTGAACACCATCGGTAGGATGGTGTGGGAGTTCTGGCTCAGTACGGTGTCCGGCTGATCGGGCGCGACGGAAAGAATGAGGTCATGAGGTCGGAAGATCTGCATGCATTCGCTCGCCGGTATCTTATGGACAGATATGGGGATCTGTCTGATAGGTACACGCACGTACGTGGCGAAAGTGATGTCTCCAGTGAAGGAGAAGAACCTTCGGATCGTCGAAACCTTCCGCTTCGTTATAATTTCGCGGCGGCCGCGTTAGAGGAGATCGAACGGTTCGACCCAGATCATCTCCCTGTCCTGGACGAGTTGGCGCCGGCGTTGATGAGAGCCGGTGAGCGCGCGCAGTCGACAATTGGCGAACAGTTGCGAAGCCAAGAGGGGTACGAGACGCTCGCAGAGGAGCGTGAGCTTTTCGATGCTGCGGTGGCCTCTTGGTCGGCAGGTCGCGTTCCTGTCATCGAAGTGCCGGCTTATAGGCGAGTGCTGGGTGCGGACGAGTCGGTCGCCTGGCGTCACGGGGTTGAACAGCGGTGGGGTGTTCAGGGGCTGAACTGGCACCCCATGATCACGACGCAAGTGCCCGATGCCGTGCTGGTGCTTCGCGATGAATGCATGTGGACCGCCGACGGCGTGAACGCGACTCGTCGAGTGCTGCGCGACATGGGCGTGCGCCGCGTGATGGAGTTGCGAGAGTACGGGGCGGATTACGAGATCGATGTGGAGTTGGTAGCCTTGCGATTCGCGGGCACCGAGAGCATCTGGACGGGCGAGACTCCAGACTGGATCGCCTTCGCGTCCCACGAACAGACGATCGCACTTGGCGGCGAGATCGCAACGCTACTTCCTCAGGTTTGGCCAGAATCGCTGAGGTGGCGTTGGCGAGGATGGTGAGCGGAACCGGCGACCCGTGCTCCAAAGAGAATGTGGTGAACGAAGAGGCCTTCGGCGCGGTCTTGTTCGCGTGTTGCTCACTCGAAATAATGGCAGAATTACCTTTTACGAGGTGGACGGGCCCGCGCGGCGCAGAACCTGGACACCCCGTCATTCGCCGGACGAACGTGCCCTGCTGCCACAGGGGCGCAGCCTCACCGTGCGGCTAGCCGGTCCGCCTCCGCGTCTGTGATCGTGTCCAGCACCTCCGCCGCGATGGCGTTCGCGGCGGGCTTCAGTTCCGCGCTGAGGTTGTGGAACAGTTCCTGCGCCGGTTCGGCGGGCCAGTCGGCCGGGAGGTGTTCCCTCGGCAGGCGCGGGTCCTGCCGGATGGTTTGCAGCCAGTCCGACTCCAGCAGCAGGTCGCGCGCCAGGCTGTCCGGGGCCTGCGCCTCCGGGTCCCGCCACCGCGACAGGAACGCCCGGTAGTGCCCCGCCAGCCGCTCGATGTCCCACGCCTCCGCGACCACCTCGGCGACGTGCGTGGGCGGCAGCGCCCTGGCCTGGAACACCTTCACGTGCCCGTCGGTGCCCAGCCCGTCCAGCAACCCGGCCGCGTCGACCGTGCCGGGGGCGATCCACAGTCCACTTTGGAGGCTGCCGAACCCGGCCCACAGCAACCGCGACCGCAGCGCGTGCCGTTGCCGCTGCCACGACTCGGGCATCGAGAACCCGAGCAGCGTCCACGTGCCGTCCCAGTGCCGGTTGACCGCGCCCGCCTCCCAGATGCGCCGCCTGCCGTCGTGCAGGATCGCGCGCGAATGGGGCGTCAGTCCGATGTAGACGTTCCGGCCCTGGCGCACCCGGCGCAGCAGGCCCCGGCGGGCCATCCGGCTCAGCGTGGACCGAGTGGCGTGCTCGGAGACGCCGGCGCGGTCGAGCACGTCGAGCACGCTCGCCGTGGCCACGTGGATCCCCTGGTCGAGGACGTGGCCGCCGAAGAACGTGAGCAGCAGCGCCTGGGGCCGCGGTGTCTCGGCAGCGACGCCCTCGGTGACGGGAGCGGCCAGATCGGTCACGGAACGAGCATAAGCCCGTCCTGATGTTGGGCAATCTCTTGACGACGATCACCAATCTGCTTAACGTTCGACGCGACGTGACGCGGGTCACGCGAGGTCGGCGACGAGGCAGGACACGCGATGGCAGACAACCTCCGGTCGCGCGCGCAGCTGCGCCGCGCGGTGCTCTCCAGCTATCTCGGCAGCGTGATCGAGTACTACGACTTCCTGCTCTACGCGACCGCGTCGGCGGTCGTGTTCACCAAGGTCTTCTTCTCGAGCCTGGACCCGGTGGTCGGCACGATCGCCAGTCTCGGCACGTTCACGACCGGCTACCTGGCCCGCCCGCTCGGCGGGATCATCTTCGGGCACTTCGGCGACCTGCTGGGCCGCAAGCGGATGCTCGTGATCACCATGACGATGATGGGCCTCGCGAGCACCCTGATCGGCGTGCTGCCCACCTACGCGCAGATCGGCGTGTGGGCACCGATCCTGCTCATCGTGCTCCGCGTGCTGCAGGGCATCGCCGTCGGCGGCGAGTGGGGCGGCGCGGTGCTGATGTCCGCCGAGCACGCGACGACCCGCCGCGGGCTGTGGGCGAGCTTCACCAACGCCGGCGCGCCGAGCGGCATGGTGGTCTCGACGCTGATGCTCACGCTCATGGGCGCGGTGACGACCGACGCGCAGTTCCTCTCCTGGGGCTGGCGCGTACCGTTCCTGCTCAGCGTGGTGCTGCTGGCGATCGGCTTGTTCGTCCGGCTGAAGGTCGACGAGACCCCGGTCTTCGCCGCCACGCGCCGCCCGTCCCGCGCACCGTTGCTGGAGGTGCTGCGCAGGCACCCGAAGAACCTGCTGCTGGCGATCGGTGTCGGCTTCGGTGCGTTCGTCGCACAGGGCACGCTGACCACGTACATCCTGTCCTACGCAGTGCACGCGGGTTTCCCGCGCCAGACCGTGCTCAACGCGATCACGGTGTCCTCGGTCGGTGCGGTGCTCGGCATCGTCGGCTACTCCGCGCTGTCCGACCGCGTCGGTCGCCGTCCCGTCGTGATCGCCGGGGCGCTGGCCACCGGTGTGGTCGGGTTCCTGCTGTTCCCGTTGATCGACACCGGTTCGGCGGCGTTGCTCACCCTCGCCGTGGTGCTGGGGCAGTCGGTCGCGCACCCGGCGATGTACGGGCCGCTGGCCGCCTTGTGCACCGAGCTGTTCGGCACCCGCACCCGCTACACCGGCGCGTCGCTGGGGTACCAGATCGCCGGGCTGGGCGCGGGCATCGCGCCCGTCGTGTTCGCGGCGCTCGCCGGGGTGGGCACGGGCCTGATCTCCGCCGTGATCGCCGCCTGCTGCCTCGTCACGGTCGGGTGCGTGCTCGCGCTCCGCGAGAGCAGCCGCGTGGACCTGGCCGAGCCGCGGGCCGTGGCGGAAGAGGCGCGCCGGTGAGGCGGGTCGCCGCACTGCTGGCCGCGCTGCTCCTGGCGGTCGTGCTCACGCCGGCCGCGGCGGCCGAGGAAACGGGGCACCTCACCGGAACCCTGCCGAGCGGTGCGCGGTGGGTGGCGGACGTGCCGGAGTCGTGGAACGGCACGATCATCCTGTACAGCCACGGTTTCGGGCCGCTGGAGCCGCAGAACGCACCGGACGCGGACACCGCGAGGGCGCTGCTCGCCGACGGCTACGCCCTCGTCGGCTCGTCCTACTCGGGACCTTCGCTGTGGGCACTGGAATCCGCGGTGCGCGACCAGTTCGGCGCGCTGGCCGCGCTCGAAGCGAGGATCGGCCCGGCCCACCGCACGCTCGCGTGGGGCACGTCCATGGGCGGCCTGGTGAGCGCGCTCGAAGCCGAGGACGCGCGGCACCGCATCGACGGCGCGCTCACCACGTGCGGCCTCGTCGGCGGCGCGCTGAACCTGAACAACTACCAGCTCGACGGCGAGTACGCGCTGTCCCGGTTGCTCGCGCCGGGGCAGGACGTGAAGCTCGTCCGCTACGGCAGCCAGGACGAGGCGAACGCGGCGGCGGCCACCCTGGCCGGGATCACGAACGCTGCGCAGGCCACCCCGGCCGGGCGGGCGCGCATCGCGCTCGCCGCCGCGCTCATGAACGTCCCCACGTGGTACACCGGCGACGCCGCGCCACGGGACTACGAAACCCAGGAACAGCAGCAGGAACAGGCGCTCACGCAGTTCGTGCTCGGCTTCGTGCTGTCCGGGCGGTACCAGGTCGAACTCGCCGCCGGCGGCAACAGCGCGGCCAACGCCGGGGTCGACTACCGGGCACTGCTGGAGCGCAGCAGCCACGCTCCGCAGGTGAAGGCGCTCTACCGCCGCGCTGGTCTGGACCTCCAGGCGGACCTGGCGGCACTGACCCGTGACGCCGACGTCAAGGCCGATCCGCGTGCGGTTGCGACGCTGGCCCGCACGTCCGTGCCGACCGGCCGGATCCGCGTGCCGGAGCTGACGATCCACACCGTCGCGGACCAGCTCGTGCCTGTCGAGCAGGAGAACTGGTACGGGAGGCTGGTGACCGGCGCCGGTCGCGGGCAGCTGCTGCGGCAGGCGTACGTCGAGGGCACCGGGCACTGCGCGTTCCGGCCCGCGGAGACGATCGCCGCACTGCACGCGCTCGAATTCCGTGTCAGCACGGGGATCTGGGCCGACCGGGCGGAACCCGAACGGCTCAACGCGGCGGCGGGCACCGGCCGGTACGTGCGGTTCGCCGTGCCGCCGTTGACCGGTGCGCGGCGCTGAACGTCAGGTTGCGCCATCCGGTTCTTGTCAAAAGCTGGCACACCCCTTACGTTCGCTTTACCGCGGAACCTCGTCCGCGGGACTGGGGCAGGGGGTTTCATGCGCAAGCGCGCGCTTTTCGGTGCGGCGTGCCTGGGGGTCGCCGCTGTGCTCGGGCCGCTGGTCGCGGCCGGGCCGGCACTCGCGGCGGAAGTCCGGGTGCAGTCGGGTCCGGCGGACGAGCTGTGGGTGCGCTACCTCGCGCAGTACGACCCGCGGTCGACGGTGCGGATCGCGGCGTGGCAGGCGTTGTTGTCCAGCGCGCCGGACGCCGCGATCGACCGGTTCCTCGAGTCCGGATACGACTACGCCGTCCAACTCGCGGCCCAGCGAAAGGCGCGTAACGCGGACTTCGCCAAGCGCGTGCTGGCCGCGTTCACCGCCGAGTTCTCGCCCGAGGTGCACGCCGCCGCGCAGTTCGCGGTCAACAGCCGCGACGACGCCGACCGGGAACGGTTCGCCAACGGCGGTTTCGAGGCCGCGAAGCAGCGGGACAGCGCGGCCCGCGCCGCACGGGGCGAGCAGGCCGCCGCGCTCGCTGAGGCCGACCGCGCCTTCGTGCGCGGGCTCGCCGTGCAGGACCCGGGCGCGCAGGTACGGGGGAGCGCCGCCTACGCCGTGCGTCCCGGCGCGACGGACGCCGACCTCGTCGATTTCTTCGCCAACGGCTGGGCTTTCGGGGCCAGGCTCGACTTGGAGAGCTTCCGGCAGCAGGGCGCGGACAACGAAATTCGGTGGCGCGCCACGCTCACCGCGTTGCTCGCGGACGCGGCGGCAGCCGAGCAGGCCGCGCGCGAAGCCTCTGGTGAACTCGCCGAGCAGGCGAAGGCGGCAGCCGTTCGTGCGTGGCAGGCCGTCGGCGACCACACGGCTCCGGCGCGGTCGTACTGGGCCGAGGCGCAGCAACTGGCGCAGAGCCAGGCCGAAAACTGGGCCGCGGTGTACGCGGCCGCGAGTACGGCGACCGGGCCGAACTGGGTCGCCATCACCGGGCCCGCGCAGTCCGCGCAGTCCGATTGGGACGCCGAACGCACGCAGGCCGCGCAGCAGGCCCAGTACTGGGCCGCATTGCTGCAGCAGGCCCTCGACGGCGAGGCCCGAGTCCTCGCCTGAGCACTTCCCGCGCCCGTGGTGGGCGCGTTTTCGCCGTCCACACTGGGGAGTTCGAGTTGACGCACGTCCGAAGATGCCTGTCGGCCCTGTTGGCCTTCGTCCTGCTGGCGGGGCTGATCCAGCCGCCGCCGGTGCTGGCCGCGACCCCGCTGCCCGCGACGGCGGCGGACGAGCCGACGTCGCCGCGGCCCATGCCGCCCGACCCGTACCAGGAGTGGGACGGTTCGGCGGGGGTGCCGGACTGGGGTGATCCGCGGTTCCGGCAGCTCGTGGTGGACAACGCCGAGCTGGCGGAGGATCCCGAGGTCCGCGAGGCCGCCGCGGCCGCGCTGGCCGCCGGGACCAACGCCGCGCTCATGGAGTTCCTCAACCAGGGACTGCGGGAGGCCAAGGCCAGGGCGACGGCGCGGAAGCAGGAGCAGGCGCGCCAGGACCGGGCGGCGATCGAGCCGCTGCGGGGCACGGGCGGACCGTACTTCAACGCCGAGGTCGAGCGCGTGCTGTCCGGTTCGGACTCCGACCGCATGCTGTTCCTGGCTTACGGCAAGGAGATCGCGCAGCAGCGAGATGCCGACGCGACCCGTGGCGAGCAGGAACGGTTGGCGCAGCTGCGATCCCGGGTGCAGATGCTCGTCGGAGCGGGTGGTCCCGAGGTGAAGCGTGCGGCACAGGCCGCGTTGGACGGCGGCGACGCGGCGATCGCGGAGTTCCTCGCACGCGGTTACCTCCTGGCCGCGAAGGCGGACGCCGACGCGCGTGAGCAGTACCTGAAGGACCAGGAAGCCCGTGACGCCGCGGCCGAGCAGCTGTCCGACCTCGCCAAGCGCGCGGCCAGGGCGGCGCAGGCGCGCAAGGACCTGCTGGTGGCACACGGAAACGGCGTCCGCGCGCTGGAGCAGGCGGCGAACGCGCTGGTCTCGGCGAGCAACGAGGCACGCAGGGCGGCACAGATCCTGGCCGCCAACAAGGCGGGCGGGCAGCACCCGGCGGACGCGTTCACCGGCGTGAAGGAGGAGGTCGCGCGTCAGCTGGGGTACGCGAGGCAGGCGGCGACGGACGCGCAGCAGGCGTCGGCGGCGGCGCAGGTGCAGGCGAACGTCCTCGTCGAAACCGGGCTGACGTACGGCACGCAGTGGGCGGACATGGCGCGCGGCATGGCGAGCGCGGCGCAGGCGGCGGTCACCGCTTCGGAGACCGCGCAGCACGCGATCGACGCGACGGCGTTCACCGACCAGGCGCGCAACGCGCAGGAAGAGGCCGAGCGGCACGCCGAGGAGGCGCACCAGTGGCGGCTGCACGCGGAGGAACACGCGCGTGCGGCGGCGCAGCTCGCGGACGCGGCGCGGGTGCAGGCGGATGCCGCCAAGGACGCGGCCGTGCGGACGAAGGCGGCGCGCCAGGCGGCGGAGGCCGCGGAAGCACAGGCGTGGGCGGCAGCAGAGCGCACGCGTACCGCGCGCCTGACGGCGGAGCGGGAGGCGGCGACGGCCGCGGCGGCACGGGCGACGGCCGAGCGTGAACGGTCCGCGGCTGCCGCGGCCCGGGCGCGGGCGGACCAGCAGGCGTCGGTCGCGCGATCGGCGCGGGCGGAGGCGGACCGGCAGGCCGGGATCGCGTCCGTGGCACGGCAGGGCGCGGACGACGCCAACGGCCGCGCGGCGCAGGCGGAAACCAACGCGCGCAACGAAGAGCGGAACGCGGCGCAGGCCCGTAACCGGGCGTACGCGGCGGAGCGTGAACAGCGCGCGGCCGACGCGCGGTCGGCGGCGATGGACGCGATGGCCGCGGCGAGCCGCGGTGGGACGTATGAGAAACCGGCGCAGGACGCGGCGAACGAGGCACGCGGGTATGCGACTGCCGCCCGTGCGGCTGCCGGTGCGGCACGCGGTGCGGCGAACACGGCGACGGGAGCCGCGGCGGGTGCGCGTGCGGCGGCGACGGAAGCGGGGGCGCACGCCGCACGGGCTCGGGCCGCCGCCCAGCAGGCCGCGGCCGCGGCGGCCCGCGCGAACGCCGCCGCGAACCAGGCCGAAGCCGAAGCACGCGCCGCGCACGCCGCACGGTTGCGTGCGGACTCGGCGGCGTCGGACGCGACTTTCGAAGAGGCGCGTGCGGCGGAAGCGGCACGCAACGCGGTGTCGCTGGCGGAACAGGCGGCTTCGGAGGCGGTGCAGGCGGTTCGCTCCGCCGAGCGGACGCGTGCGGAGGCTGACGCGGCCGCAGCGGAGTCGGTGTCGGCGGCGACGCAGGCGGGGCTCGCGGTACAGGCGTCGGTGGCGGCGCGGGCTTCGTCCCAGGCGATCACGGACCCCGCGAACACCGCGATCACGGTCGTGGCGCCCTTCAGCGGCAGCGATCTCGGTGCGGATTTCGTGCTGCTGGTGGCGAACCAGGCGAAGGCCGTCGGTGCGGAGCAGGCGGCTGCCGCGGCGCGTGCCGCCGACGAGGCGACGGAAGCTGCCCGGCTCGCGCAGGAAGCCGCGGACCGCGCGGCGGGTGAGGTCAAACCGGCGTACGACGCGGCCGCGGCGGCGTCGCGTTCGTCGGCGGCAGCGGCACGCTCGGCGGCGGAGGCACAGCAGGCGGCGGCCGACGCGGCGGTCGACGGAGCGGCGGCCCGCGCCGCGGCTTCCCGTGCGGCGCAAGCGGATGCGCAGGCCCACGACGACGCGGTGAAGGCCCGCGCGGCGGCGAACGCGGCGAGCAACGACGCGGCGATCGCGGGCCGGGCGGCGTCAGCGGCGGAACGCGACGCGGCGGCGGCTCGTGCGGCGGCGTCGGCAGCGGAGTCGGACGCGGCCGCGGCGCGCGACGCGGCAGGCCGGGCGGAAGCGGACGCCACAGCGGCGGAAACGGCCGCGACGGAAGCCCAAACCCACGCCGACGCGACGGCGGAAGCGGCGCGGAACGCCATGCAGGCGGCCATCGACGCCGGACACGCCGCGGACCGGGCGGAACAGGCGGAGCGGGACCGGCAGGCGGCGGAGCGGGCGGCGCAGGCCGCGCAGGCGGGGGACGACGTCCCGGACATGACGGCGGAGGAGGAACAACTCCTCTACCAGATGGGCGGACCCGACCTCGTCGAGCAGAACCGCGAAGCGCTGGAGCAGGCCAAGAAGGGGATCATCGACTACCTCATCGAGAACGGTGGCCAGGTGCTCCTGGACATCATCGGTGTCACCGACGCGAAGAAGTGCTTCAGTGAAGGCGATGTCGCGGCTTGCCTGTGGACCGTCGTCAACGTCGGCTCGCTCCTCCTGTTGCTCGCGAAGCTGCCTGCGGTGGCGTCCGCCATCACGAAGGTCGTGGCGGGGCTGACGAAATTCCTGGAAGCCAGCGCGGCCGGCCGGGAGATCCTCGAACTCGGCCGCAGGATCATGGGCGAGGCGAAGGTCGTCTGCGGGGTCGGCAACAGCTTCACCGGCGACACCCCGGTGCTGCTGGCCGATGGCACGCACCGAGCCATAGCCGAGGTCGAGGCGGGCGACGAGGTCCTCGCCACCGATCCCGAGACCGGCCGCACCGAGCGGCACCAGGTGCTCCAGCAGATCGTGGGGGAGGGGCAGAAGACCCTCGTCGACGTCACCGTGGACCTGGACGGACCGGACGGTGACCGCGAGGGCACGGTCACCGCCACCGACGGCCACCCGTTCTGGGTGGACGACCAGGGCCGCTGGCTGCCCGCGATCATGCTGGCCCCCGGCGACCACCTGCGTGCGTCCGACGGGCACCCGGTCGAGGTGCTGGGCACTCAGGTGCACGGTGAGCCCCGGCGGGTCTACAACCTGTCGGTCGAGGGTATTCACACCTACTACGTGACCGCGGGAACGGCCGACGTTCTCGTCCACAACACCGCGCCCTGTCCCCGGTTCTCGGTCGACTCCAACGGCGAGATCGTCGATTTCATGTCGCCGTCCGGAAAGCTCAGCCTGCCTGCGAACCTCGAAGGCGGGACCGCGCAGGAAATCGGTGCGAAGATCTGGGGGCACGGCACGAAGATGGCGCAGGAACTCGTCGGAACGCGTACGCCGGAACAGCTGCGTGCGCTGTGCTCCAAACGGGACGCCGAAAGGCTGATGGATTTCTACGAGAACGCGCACATCAACATTCCTTCGAATCCGACTGCTCCGATCCGCGTACAGTTGGCCAAGGAGATCATCGACGCGTGGAGCTAGGAGAAATTCCGAGATGGTGCAAGACGGGATCAGGGTTCGTTTCCGGGTGGCGGGTGACGCCGGCGGGCAGGTGTGCTTCGAGCCCACGGGAATGTGCTACGACCTGGCCGACGGTGAACACGTATCAGCGCTGCTCGACGAAGCGCAGGTGCGGGCGCTCGAAGTCACGTACTGGGCCGGGGGGATTTCGGTGTGGGTGCGCGGGAACTTCACGACCTTCGACCAGAACGGGAACGAGCTGCACCAGTTGTGGGGCGGCTGAACAGTGGGAGGGGGCGGTGGACGGTGGGCACTTCACACGGCACGCACCCGCGAGCGCTGACCGAGGTGTACCGGGAAGACCTGTCTCACCTCCCGGCCACGGCCGCTCCGGGAAGGTCTACATGAGACTGGAGTATTCCGCGCTGGGTGCGCCGGATCTGCGGGGCCGGACAGAGGCGGAGGTGTTCGTGCACGTCGAGGCCGATCTTGTCGTCTCGGACGGGGGTGAGGAGATCTGCACCGAGGGCGCGTTTCCGGTGGTCGAACTCGCCGCTGCCTTGCGGGAGTGGCAGGCGCAGGACGAGCGGCGGGACTTCGAATTCCCGTCGCTGTCGCTCGACGGCCGGTGGGAGGTGCGGATCGTCCGGGTGAGCGGCGGTTGGCAGGTGGTCGCCGAGGCGGTGCGAGGTGCGGTGCGTCCGCTGGCCGAGATCGACGCGGCGGTCGACGAATTCGTCGAAACCCTGCGGGCGGACTGCACACGGCAGTTCGGGTCCTGGATCGACCAGTACTTCCCGCCCGGCGCGACCCCGATGCGGGTCAGCGGGATCGTCGAGCCCAGGGATCCCGTGGTGAGCGGAGACCCCACGACACCGTTTTCGGTCGCGTGGCCACGCGTCGGAGCCGCGGGGATGGGACTGGATGTATATCGGGAAAACCAGGTACACGATCGGGTGCACGCGGGAAGGGAAGCCAATCTCTCGTTGACCCGGGTCCTCGCCGAAGCGCAGCCGGCAGACTTGCTTCACGGCGTCGACTACCACGGCGACACGATGTTCAACGTCGGGCAACTGAGGAAGATCGACCAGGAGTTCGATGCGATTCTCGCGCGGCGTCCGGAACTTGCGTCCGACGTTGCCGCGCTGCGGACGCTTTTCGAACTGGTGGTGCGAGATCGGGGATACCTGTGGATCGCCGGTGATTGATCGACGTTCGACCGAAAAACGAAAAGAGGAGAAATGAGAAGAAGACCTGGGGTGCTCCTCGTCACCGCGACGTGTGTCGCCCTGATGGGTGGCCTCGCCGCCGTGCCGGCGCAAGCAGCGCCGGTCAGCACGGACACAGCCGTCTCCGCGCAGGCCACCGCACCTGAGTCCACTTTGGAGGACAAGGTGCGGGCCGCCGCGGCGCTCGGCATCCTCGCCGGGGACGACCTCCTCGTCCTCAGCGACCGCAACTTCGTCATCGCGCTGTGGCGGCAGGCCACGGGTGCCGAAGTGCGCGCCTCGGCGGAACTCGCGTTCGCCGGGAGCGACTTCGAGTGCACGCAGTGGATCAAGACCGGCATCCACGAGGCCAAAAAACGGGACGACATCAACGAAATCCGGGACGCCGAGATCGCCAGGCAGGCGCGTGAGCTGAAGCAGCACGCCGCCGCCACCATCGGCATCGTCGCCGAGCCCGAGCTGCTCGTGCAGAGCTACCGCGACTTCATCTACGCGCTCTGGCAGCGCGCCACCGGCCCCAAGGTCAAGGCCGCCGCCCTCACCGCGTTCGGGCAGGACGAGGCCGCGCAGAAGGAGTTCCTCCTCAACGGCATCGTCACCGCCAACGCGCAGGACCAGCAGGACCGCATCGACGCCGACCAGCAGGCCACCGAGGCGGAGAAGGCCCGCCTCGCCGCCCGCAACGCCAAGGCCAACGCCGCCGCCGTGCTCGGCATCGTCGCAACCGAGAACCTCCTCGTGCTCTCCGACGACAACTTCGTGCGCGAGATCTGGAACCGCGCCACGCCCGGCACCGAGGTGGCCGTCGCCGCCGAGCGCGCCATCCGCAGTAGCAACCCGGCCGACTGGAAGGCGTTCATCGACACCGGCATCTACGACGCCAACCGCCGAGACATCGCCATCGCGCTCGAAAAGAAGGCCGCCGCCGACCGCAAACGCCTGCAGGAGCTGCGCACGAAGGCCGCCAACAGCAAGGTCCACCCCACGCTCGTCGCCGCCGCGGACATCGCGCTGGCCGGTGACGTCGACGCCGTCGACCGCTTCCTGCGCATCGGCCAGTACGAGGACGCCGTGCTCCGCCAGTCGCTGCAGGCCGACACGCTCGGGTCGCGTGGTGGCTACGTCCGCAGCAACCCGGAACAGCAGAGCTACATCGACTTCGGCAGGCCCGACCCGCAGCCCGGTGACGGCGTCAACGCCACCTGGAAGGTCGTGCCGGGCCTGGCCGATCCCGACTGCCACTCCTTCGAGTCCGTGCTCACGCCTGGCTCCTACCTGCGGCAGCTGGACCTGAAGGTGTACACGGCGGCCAGTGACGGCAGCGACCGGTTCCGCACCGACGCGACGTGGTGCAGCCGGACGGGCCTCGACGCGAACGGTGTCAAGCTCGAATCGAAGGGCGCGCCCGGCCGCTACCTGCGTCACTACAACGGTCTGCTCTGGGCCGCCGACAGCAGTGGCGCCCACAACTTCGACTCCCCGAACCAGTTCGAGGTCGACGCCTTCTGGCGGATCCACGGCGAGAACCCGGCCACGTCGGCCATCCAGCGCCGGTGGCTGAACGACGACGCGATCCGCGCGAGGGTGGGCAACCCGGTCGCCGAGGAGAAGATCGACGGCGCCCTGCGGTACCGCGACTACCCGAACGCCCGCCTGACCTGGTCCGCGCCCACCGGGGTGAAGGAGATGGAGGGCAACATCCTCGCGAAGTACGTGGCGATGGACTCCATGCACAGCCCGGTTTACGGGGCTCCCACCACCGACGAGACCGGCACCCCGGACGGTGTCGGCCGCTACAACCACTTCGCCGGTGGCGGTTCGATCTACTGGACGGCGCAGACCGGCGCACACCTCATCTACGGGGGGATCAAGAGCCGCTGGGCGGCGCTGGACTGGGAACGGTCCTACCTCGGCTACCCGACCTCGGACGAGATGCCGGCGCCGACCGGCCGGTGCAGCCAGTTCCAGCACGGTTCCATCACCTGGAACTCCACGACCGGCGCGGTGACCGACTCCCGCAACGCCTGCGCGAAGTAGCAGACCGGACCCGGGCGGCGGAACTACCCGCGGGCGGCCTCTTCGGCCCGCCGGCGCCGGTACTCCGCCGCCCGGGCTTCGTAGTTCCGGTGCTCCTCCTCGTGGTCCGGCGGTTCGCCGGGCGCGTCCGAGAAGAACTCCACCAGTGCCGCGTTCGCCGCGACCGCCAGTTCGCCGGAACGCTCGAACATGGCCTCCTCGTACGCGGGCACCGCCTCGTCCACTGAGGACGATCGAGCGAGTGCGTGAGCCAGCTCCGCGCCGTCCAGCAACGCCAGGTTCGCGCCGTGGCCGCCGAACGGGGCCATCAAGTGGGCCGCGTCGCCGAGCAGCGTGACGCCGGGGACGTGCTCCCACGTCAGCGGGGCGGGCAGCGCCCAGAACGACCGCGGCACGTAGTCCCCGTCGTTTTCCGCGACGAACTGCCGCATTTCGGGCACCCAGCCGCCGAACTCGCCCAGGAGGTAGGACCGCACGGCCTCGCGGTCGGACAGGTCCACGCCGGCCTTCTCGTGCCAGTCGAGCTCCGCGCGGAACGCCAGGTACCCCCGCACGACCCCGTTGCTGTTGCGCTGCAGGATCAACGCCCGCCCCGCGCTGTCGTTGGCGACCATGTGCCCGTCACCCACGATCGCGGCGATCTCGGGGTGGCGGGTGTCCACATCGTCGTACCGGGCGTCGAGGAAACACACGCCCAGGTACCCCGGCACGGCGTCGGTCACCAGCGGCCGGACCTTCGACCAGGCGCCGTCCGCGCCCACGACCAGATCCGCCTCGGCGGTCGCACCGTTCGCGAACTCCAGCCGGTGCCGTCCGCTCCCGAGCGGCACGACCGACGTCAGCCGGTGCCCCCAGCGGACCGTTCCCGGGCGGACGTGCTCGTACAGCATCTTCCGCAGCTGGCCGCGGTCGATCTCGGGCGCTGCCGTGTCCCCCTCGGCGGGGGTGAACTCCTTCTGCACCCGGCCGTACTGGTCGCGGCCGGTCTTGGCCTGCCCCTCCGGCCGGGCCAGCGCCAGGAAGGCGTCCACCAGCCCGGCGTCCTCCAGCGCGATCTGGCCGGAGTCGGCGTGCAGGTCCAGCGTCCCGCCGGGATCCCGCGAGTCCACGGCGCTGTCCGCGTCGTAGACGACCGGGTCGAAGCCGTGCCCCTGCAGGACGCGGGCACACATCAGGCCGGCGGGGCCGCCGCCGACGATCGCGATCTCAGGTGTGTTCGTCATGTCCCCAGAAAAGCAGACTCGTTGAAAAAGTGCAACCGTTCAACTTAATGACTCGATCACCCTTCGGTTAGGATGACGGTATGTCCGAACCGCCCGGCCGTCGCGAACGCAAGAAGGCCGCCACCCGCAAGGCCCTCGCCGACGCCGCGCTGCGGCTGTTCCTCGAGCGCGGCTACGACGACGTGGGCATCCGTGAGATCGCCGACGCGGCCGACGTGTCCACCACGACGTTGTTCAAGCACTTCCCCGGCAAGGAGGCGCTCGTCTTCGACCGCGAGGACGAGGTGAAGGCCGGGCTCGTCGCGGCGGTGCGGGAGCGGCCCGCCGGGCAGTCCATCCCCGAGGCGCTGCGCGAGCACGTCCTGCGCGCCCGCCTGTCGCCGGGGGTGAAGGGCGACCCGCGGTTCAGCCGGTTCCAGGAACTCATCGAGCGCACCCCCGCCCTGCGCGAGTACGCCCGGCGCATGTGGATGCGGCAGGAGGCCGACCTCGCTGCGGTGATCGCGGAGGAGACCGGCGCGCCCGCGGACGACCCGAAGTGCCGCGCGCTGGCCCACTTCGCGCTGGCCACACGCGATCTCGGGTACGACACCGGCGATCCCCGTGCCGCCGTCACCGAGGCTTTCGCACTGCTCGAACACGGCTGGCGGGGGGAGCGGTAAGGTTCCCACCCGACTCCGGGAGGTAGTGAAAGTGGCATTCGCCCGGCTGGACTGTGGTGAAGGCCACCGTCAGGCGGACCTGGCTGATCCGAATGGTGCGACGCCGCGACCTGCGGATTCCGGATCTCCGGTTACGCGGCGTGGAACGGGTGATCATTTCGGGTCACCAGGTAGGCGGTACCGGCGCGCAGGTGGGTGTGTCACGGTGGTGCATGGTCAACGAACCGTAGAGCGGCGTCCCGATGGGGGGCAGCGACAGGTCTTTTGGGAGTAACGCTTGGACTGCGCACCCCACACCGATCGGTACTTCACGTCCGCGGCTCACGAGGAGTTGCGTGAGCAGGTCCGGCAGTTCGCCGAAACCCAGGTGAGGCCCCGGATCCCCGAGCTCGAGGCGTCCCGCTCCGTCCACATCGGACTGTCCAGGCTGATTGCCCGGCAGGGCTGGATCGGGGTGACGATCGGGCCGGAGTACGGCGGCATGGGTCTGGGCCACCTCGCCAAGACCATCGTCATCGAGGAGCTGGCGCGCGTCAGCGGCGCGATGGGCGCGATGGTGCAGGCGTCCCAGCTGGGCGTGGCGAAGATCCTGCACTTCGGCGACGAGGCGCAGAAACGGCAGTGGCTGCCCGCCATCGCCGCCGGGCAGTGCCTGCCGACGATCGCGGTCACGGAACCGGAGTCGGGCGGCCACGTGCTCGGCATGTCGGCGAGCGCGCGGCGCGAAGGCGACGAGTACGTGCTCAACGGGCGCAAGGTGTTCGTGGGCAACAGCCACGTCGGCGACCTGCACGGCGTCGTCGTCCGCACGGGAGAGGGCTCACACGGGCTTTCCGCGTTCCTCGTCGAGGCGACGCGGCCGGGGTTCTCGCTCGGCCCGCAGCAGGAAACCATGGGGCTGCACGGGTTCAGCTTCGGCGAGCTCATCTTCGAGGACTGCCGGGTGCCGGTGGAGAACCGCCTCGGCGCCGAGGGCGACGGGCTGGCCGTGGCCTACTCCTCCAGCATCCTCTACGGCAGGCCGAACCTGACCGCGGTGTCGCTCGGCATCCACCAGGCGATCGTGGAAGCGACCGTGCGGTTCGCGCGGGAGCACCAGCGGTACGACAAACCGCTGTCCGCGCTGCCGACCGTGCAGCAGAAGCTGGGGCAGATGCAGTCGCAGCTGATGACGGCGCGGGTCGTGGCCTACCACGCGGCCGACATGCTCGACCGCGGGCTGCCGTGCGACACGGAGCTGATGAACGCCAAGCTGGTCAACGTCGAGTCCTCTTTGGACTCCGCGCGGCTGGCGATGGAGATCCACGCCGCGCACGGGTTGTCCGTCGACCGGCAGATCGAGCGGTATGTGCGCGACGCGCACCACATCTACGCTCCCGCGGGCACGTCGGACGTGCAGCGGTTGCGGCTGGCCGAAGTGGCCCTCGGCACGAGCAAGGGACAGTGGTCCCAGCGGCTGGCGGCCGCGCTCGGCGAGGGCAACTCCGCCCGCGAGCGGCGGCTGTTCAGCGCTGCGGCCGCCGATTCAGCTGTTCCACCAGTTCGTTCGCCAGCCCCTTGATGGTGTTGAGGCCGGCGCGGCCCCACGACCGCGGCTGGGTGTCGATCACGCAGATCGTGCCCAGCGCGGTGCCGGTGCGGTCGATCAGCGGCGCGCCGAGGTAGGTGCGGATGCCCAGCTTGTCGATCACCGGGTTGCCGACGAAGCGCGGGTAGTCGCACACGTCGTCGAGCACGAGTGCCTTGCGGCGCACCACGACGTGCGGGCAGAACCCGTGGTCCAGTCCCATCGTGCGGCTCACGCCCGCGTGCTCGGACGCCTGCGCGGCCTGCAGCGCCGCACCGCGCTGGGTGCTCGACGGCGTGAACAGTCCGGCGAAGTACTGCTCGCGGTCGTTGATGAAGTTGACCATCGCGAACGGGGCGCCGGTGATCTGCGCGAGCTTCGCGGCGAAGGCGTCGAAGTCGGGGTCCGGCTCGGTGCCGATGCCCAGCGCGCGCAGCCGTTCCATCCGCGCCTGGACCTCCGGGTCGCGCGGGGCGGCGAGCAGGCGGTCCTCGATGTTGTCCAGGTTCATGGGGTACTCCGGATCCAGTGGGCGTCGGTCGCGGGGGAAGCGGCGACCGGGGGTGGGGAGGTGAGGCCGGCGATGTGCTCGACGAGGTCGATCAGCACGTCGCTCGCCGACCGCCCGATCCGCGCGTCGCAGCGGACGAGCGGCACGTGCGGCTTGAGGTCGAGCGCGGTGCGCAGCTGCGCGTCCGGGTAGCGGTACGCGCCGTCGAACTCGTTGATGGCGACGAGGAACGGGATGCCGCGCCGCTCGAAGAACTCGATCGGCGCGAAGCAGTCGTCCAGCCGCCGCGTGTCGGCGAGCACGACGGCCCCGAGCGCGCCGTGGGACAGCTCGTCCCACATGAACCAGAACCGGTCCTGGCCCGGGGTGCCGAACAGGTAGAGGACGATGTCGTGCTCGGGGAACGTGATGCGCCCGAAGTCGAGCGCGACGGTGGTGGTGGTCTTGTGCTCGACCCCGGCGAGGCTGTCGGTGCCGACGCTCGCGGCCGTCAGCGTCTCCTCGGTGGTGAGCGGCTCGATCTCGCTGACCGAGCCGACGAACGTCGTCTTGCCCACCCCGAACCCGCCGGCGACGAGGATCTTGAACTGGGCGGGATAGGACTCAGAGCTTCCGAAGTCCATCAAGTAGCTTCCTCAGCATCGCAGGGTTCGATGAGTCGACAAGGTGGGGTTCGCGGGCCACCGCGGCACCGGCCGCGATCAGGTCGGCCAGCAGGATCTTGGTGACCGCGATGGGCTGGCTCAGCAGCGCGGCGATCTCGACCACCGAGGTGGGGCGGCGGCACAGCCGCAGCGCCTGCGCGTGCTCGCGCTGCAGCCCCTCGGGCGAGATCCCGCCCGTCGCGGAGACCCGGGACATCAGGTCCAGCTGGATGCTGGGCTTGGTCCGGCCTCCGGTGACCGTGTACGGGCGTTCCCAGAACCCCATGTCGGCGTCGTCGGGGAAGTCGTTGCCGTCCAGCACGCGTTACCAGTTCCCTTGCTGTGCCACGGGCTGACGGGCGGGGGTCGAGAGGTGGCTGGGGATCTGGGTGCCGAGCCTGCCCATCTCGTAGCTGAGGCTGTTGGCGTTGACGTCCCGGCCCGCCAGCACGGCGAGCACGCTGCCGGCGCCCGCGGCGGTGACGAACAGGATCACCTCGCCCAGCTCCGTCACGACCTGCCGCACGCCGTCGTCCCCGTCGCCGAAGCGCGTGCCCACCTGCTTGGCCAGCGAGCACATGCCGCTGGCGAGCGCGGCCAGCTGGTCCGCGTCGTCACGGGCGAGCCCGTGCCAGTTCTTCGCGATGCCGTCGGCGGACAGCAGTACCGCGCTGCGTGCACTCGGGACCTTCTCGACGAGCCGGCTGAGCAGCCAGTTCAGGTCGTCGGCCATGCGGTGGAGCCTCCTTGTTCGCTGTCTGACTGGGACGGGGCGGGATCGGGTTCCTGGCTGCGCTCGAGGCCCAGCCGGGCGGCACCGATGAGGTTCGGGTTGTGGCCGGGAACCACCGTGGGGCGGACCGGCGCTTCCCGCAGTTCGGGCCGCAGGTGGCTCGGCGTCGCGCGGCGCTGGGGCAGCGGCGGCAGGTGGTCCGGCGAGTCGGACTCGGCCGCGCCCTGGTAGCGCAGCGGCTCCGGCTCAGGGGCCTGCCACTGCGTCGCTTCGGGCTCCGGGGTCTGCCACTGCGTCGCTTCCGGTTCCGGCGTCTGCTGCTGCCACGGCGGGGGTTCCGGGGCGGACACGGGCTGCTGCCGGGGCGTGGGCGACGGGAGGAACGAGGAACCGGGGTCGCGCACGGGGAGGTGGCCCTCGGCGGGCGCTTCGTGCCGTCCCGCGAGCACCGGCACGGGCGCGCCGATCCCGGGCCGGGACTGCTCGACGGCGGGCACGGGAGCGGGCAGGGCCGCGGTCTCCCAGTTCTCCTCGGCCTCTTCGGTGCGCTGTTCGCTGAGCAGCTCGTGCGGCAGCACCACGGCGGCGTCGATCCCGCCGAAGATGTTGTCCTCGAGCCGCACCCGGATGCCGTGCCGTCGTGCCAGCTCCTTCACCACGCCGAGGCCGATGCGGCCGTCCTGCAGCAGTTCGGCGAGGTCGAGGTCGGCGGACCCGTCCAGCAGCTGGTTGATGCGTTCCTGGTCCGCGCGGGGCATGCCCAGCCCGCGGTCCTGGACGACGACCGCCAGCCCGGCGGTGACGCGGTGGGCGCGCAGCACGACCTTGGGCGCGTCGGGCGCGGTCCACGTGGTCGCGTTCTCCAGCAGCTCGGCGAGCAGGTGGATCACCTCGGCGACGACGTGCCCGTGCACCTGGACGTGCTCGATGGGCATGATCGTCACCTGCTTGTAGTGCTCGATCTCGGCTACTGCCGAGCGAAGCACAGCGTACGCGTCGACGGGCGTCTTGGAGCGGCGCTGCAGCGCGCCGCCGCCGAGGACGGCGAGGTTCTCCGCCTGGCGCCGCATGCGGGTGATCAGGTGGTCGATCTCGTAGAGGCCCTTGAGCTGCTCCGGGTCCTCGATCGAGCGTTCCTGGTCGTCGACCGCCGAGATGGCGCGGTTGATCAGGCCCTGCAGGCGCTGGGCGAGCTTGCCGAAGACGTCGCGGCGCTGACCGGGTTCGGTGCCGAAGACGGCCACCGGTTCCGGGGGCAGCGACTGCGGCGGGGGTTGCTGGTAGGCGGGTGGCGGGGGAGGGGCTGCCTTCACCCGGAGCGCCGTGACCAGTACGGCCAGCCCGGCCACGACGACGACGGCGACGCAGAGCGCGATCGCCCAGCCGGGCTGGACCGCGGCGATCGCGACGCCGGTGCCCCCGGCCAGCGCGAGCACGACGCTGACGGCCACCACGGGCCACAGCACGCCGCGGGCGGGCGCCGGGGCGCTTCGGGTGAGGTGAGGCCCGCCAGGTACAGGATGATCAGACATCAGGTCCTTCCCATACGTGGGGACGGCAAGGTGCAGACGACAAGATCGTGAAGATGGGCCACCCGGAGCCTTGACACCGGTTGGTGATCTTGGCGCAGGGATGCTACCGCAGACGTCATCCTTCATCGCCCCAAGAGGGGAGAACCTCACCCTCGATAACGGCTACTGGCCAGTTGTCACCCGTTCTGCCTAACGGCTTGATCGCGACATGAGAGACGCCGGAAGTAAGCGCTTTCTCAGCGTTACCCCCGGCGTCGCGGCGCGTAGTGGGAAGCGCTACCCGGCGGGGAAGACCGCCAGTGCCTCGTCCACCTCCTCGGCCTCGACTCAGGTCACCTGGGCCGTGCGCGGGCGAACCACCTGCCGCCCGCGGCCACGCCCGGTGGCCCCGTCCCCAACCCCACCCTCACCTCGTAGAACCAGCCAACACCCCACGCCCAGCCACGACCACCCGAGCCTGCCCGGCAACCCGCCTCCCGAGATGCTCCGCGGTCGCCACATCCGAAGGGTGCACGTCCTCCGCAGGCGAATCGTTGTGGGTCTGGGCGGCCGCGCCGGTCCAGAAGCCGAGGCGGTTGAGGTCGTGCTCGCTGCTGGTGGTGAAGTTCCAGCCCGGCATGAGGCCGAGGCTGACCCAGATCATCTGGTGCTGGTAGGCGAACGCGGACAGGAACGCGAGCGTGTTGGACTTGTCGCCGCTCTTGGAACCGGAGTTGGTGAACCCGGCGGCGAGCTTGTCCCGCCAGCGGCCTTCGAGGTAGCGCTTGCTCGTCTGCTCGGCGAAGGTGTGGAAGCCCGCCGACGCGCCGCCCATGTACGTGGGCGCGCCGAAGATGATCGCGTCCGCGGCGTCCAAGGTGGACCAGTCCGCGTCGGTGAGCGAGTCGACGGCGAGCAGGTGCGCTTCCGCGCCACCACTCGTGATGCCCCGGACGACAGCCTCGGCCAGTACCCGGGTGTGGCCGAAGCCGGAGTGGTAGGCGACGGCGATGCTGGTGGTGGTCATGTCAGTGGACCTCGATGTCTTCCAGGTGGACGGAGACGATCAGCGGCTCCGGCACCTTCGCGCCGTGCTCGTCGCGGCTGTAGATCAGCCGTTCCGAGGGGATCACGAGCCCGGACACCTCGCGGTGGCCGGAGATGTAGTGGGCGCTGGGCGCGCCGCCCGCCACGTCGACGTTGTAGTCGCGGCGGCGGAGCAGGCCGTCGGAGTCCACGTACAGCGTCTGTTCGGGGCTGTGCGTGGCGAGGTCCGCGGGGTAGCGGACCCGCAGGCGGCGGAACTTCTCGCCGTCCTCGGTCCACGGGTCGATCTCCTCGGTTTCCACCCCGGGGAAGGTCAGCGAAACCGGCTCGGTCAGGTAGGTCCACATGGCGTAGCCGGTGAAGTAGGCGAGCTGCAGCCGGTTCCACGGCGTGCTCAGCTCGTGCCCGGCGAACGACTCGCGCGGGTTCCGCAGCTCCTCCACCACCTCACCCCCCGTCGTTTCGATGGCGACGCGCTCCGGGGTGAAGGAAGTGCGGTGCCCCTCCTCGGAAAACGGTTCGTGCGAGGTGAACTCGCGGTGCAGGTCCACGGTCACCGTCACGTCGTTCGCGGCGCCGGGGTGGCCCTTCAGGCCCCACAGCACGCCTCCGGAGAACTGGCGGGCGGAGATGCGGCGCGCCTCCTGCCACCGGGCCAGGCCGCCGTGCGCTTCGAGGATCGTCGTCAACAGGCCGGTCATCGGGGTCCTTCCGGGTCTCAGGCGAGGAAATCGGTCACGTCCGCGGCCACTTCGGCCGGGTACTGGAACAGGAACGCGTGCGCGGAGTCGGGGTAGACGCGGATGCGCGCGTCCGGGATGAGGCCCGCCATGAGGTGGCTGACCTTCGTCGGGATCATGAGGTCGTCGTCGCCCTGCAGGACCAGCGTCGGGCTCTTGATCCCGGTGAGCCGCTGGAGCGCGCCGTGGTCCGGCACGCCCCACTCCAGCACGGCGTCGTACTGCGCGTCGCGCACGGCCAGGCTGGTCGGCGCGTCACGGCCCTCCTGCCGCCGCAGGAAGCGGCCGAGGAACTCCACGCCCTTTTCCTGGCTGGTTTCCGTGTGGGCGAAGAAGATGTAGAGCAGGTCCTCGCCGCTGGACTCGTCGGTGCGGGCGTGGTCGGCGATGTCCTGGCGCCAGCCGTGCATCCCCGGCGCGCCCTTCGGCCCGGTGCCCGCGAGCACCAGCCGTCGCACCAGGTGCGGCCGGATGAGTGCGATGTCCTGCGCGACGAACCCGCCGAGCGAGAAGCCCAGTATGTCCACTTCGGACAGACCCAGCGCCTCGGTGAACGCGATGATCTGGCGTGCGGTCTCGGCGACGGTGTGGGCGGGGCGCCCGGTCGAAGCGCCGACACCGGCGTAGTCGACCAGGATGACCTCCCGGTGCGCGGCGAGCGCGTCCGTCAGCGCGGGGTCCCAGTTGTCGAGGTTGCCGCGGAAGTGCTGCAGCATCAGCAGGGGCGTGCCGCCGGGGACGCCGAAGCGGCGGTAGGCGTAGGTGACGCCGTCGGCCTCGGCGAAGCGCGTCTCGGCGGTTTGGTGGGTGGTCATGGTGCTCCAATCAATGTGACCGGTCATCTTGATACGGGTAAAAGAGTGCCCGATGGGGCGGGCGGGGGAGTTCAGGGGCGCAGCGCCTCGAAGGCGATGTCGAGCTGGTCGGCGACGACCGACTGGTCCGAAACGGTCTTCGCGCGCAAGGTGGCGCCCTCGAAGGAATCGATCAGGAACGTCGCGAGCGTCTTCGCCGAGCGGGACTTGGTGATCTCGCCGGACTCCTGGCCCTCCGCGATGATCTCCGCGACCGCGTCCGTCCAGGCGTCCAGCGTCTCCCGGACCGCCTCCTGCACCTGGTCGCCCGCGGTGGTGCTGTCGTTGGCGAAGGTGCCGAGCAGGCAACCGAACTCCACGCCGGTGCCGCGCGTGCGGTCCGCCTGTGCGGCGAAGTGCCTGCGCAGGCGCTCGAGCGCCGGACCCTCCTCGCGCAGCATCGAGAAGTCCGTGCTCCGCGCGTACCGGCGGACGATCTCGGCCGCCAGCGCCTGCTTGCTCTCGAAGTGGTTGTAGAAGGAGCCCTTGGGCACCCCGGCGGCCTTCGTGATGTCCTGCACGCTCGCGCCGTTGAAACCCTGGCGGCGGAACACGTCCTCGGCGTGCTCGACCAGCTTGTTCTTCACGCTCACCTGCGGCATGGGTTCAATATGACCGATCGTCTTGGATGTTGTCAAGTAACGCGAACTCCGCCGCGTCCAAGCGCAGCCCGGCGGCGGCCACGTTCTCTTCGAGGTGCGCGACGCTCGACGTGCCGGGGATCGGCAGCATCGTGGGGGAGCGCCGCAGCAGCCACGCCAGCGCGAGCTGCGAAGGGCTCGCACCGGTGCGGGCGGCCAGCGCGCCCAGCGGACCCGAAGGCGTCGTCAGCCCTCCCGTCGCGAGCGGGAACCACGGGATGAAGCCGATCCCGCGCTCGGCGGTGTAGCTGACCAGGTCGTCCGACCCGCGCTCGGCGAGGTTGTACAGGTTCTGCACGGTCGCGATCGGCACGATGCGCTCGGCCTCGCGCAGCTGCGCGACGCTGACCTCGCTCAGGCCGACGTACCGGATCTTGCCGGCGTCCCGCAGTTCCCGGAGCGTGCCGACCTGGTCCGCCAGCGGGACCCGCGGATCGACGCGGTGCAGCTGGTAGAGGTCGATGTGGTCAAGGCGGAGCCGCCGCAGGCTGCCGTCGAGGGCTTCACGCAGGTGCTCCGGCCGCCCGTCGGTGAGCCAGTCGCCACGCCGGTTGCGGACGAACCCGCCTTTCGTGGCGATGACCAGGTCTTCGCGGTAGGGGTGCAGGGCCTCGGCGATCAGGGTTTCGGCGACGCCGGGCCCGTAGGCGTCGGCGGTGTCGATCAGCGTGACGCCGAGCTCGACGGCCCGGCGCAGGACCGCGCGGGCGGTTGCGGCGTCGCGGGACGGGCCGTAGGCGCCGGGGCCGGTGAGCTGCATCGAACCGAACCCGAGCCGGGCGACGGGCAGGTCGCCGCCGATGCGGAAGGTGCCGGCCGCGGTCGCGGAATTCATGAGAGCCTCCAGGAAACGGGCAGGTGGAAGTGGGGGTGGAGCAGGCCGAGCGAGCGGATCGCGATCGAGCCGACGAGGCCGGTGCCGGCCGCGAGCACGAGCCACGCGAGCGTGGTGTGCGGGGCCGACGGGGTGAGCGTCAGCAGCCGGATGCCGTAGGTGGCGCTGGCCGCCGCGGTGAACGTGAAGGCCCAGAAGCCGATCGCGAACGGCAGCCGCGCGTAGCGGCGGAGCAGGAACAGGTGCGGCAGCAGCAGGACCACCATCGTGCCGAGCAGGACGTCGTGCACGACGCCCGCGTGCGGCCCGTCGATCGCCCACCACGCGTTGCCCGCGACGGCCGGCGGGGCCGAGAAGATCGCGAGCGTCGGCAGCAGCGGGGCGGGCAGCTCGGGTCCGGTCGCGAACCGGGCCAGCAGGACGGCGCCGATGAGCAGCCAGAACAGGATGCCCGCGGCGAACACCACGAGCGCCACGTGCCGCTGCCCGATCGTCGCGAGCGACTGCGCGGACAACAGCGAGGCCGCGACCGTGGGGAGGAGGTAGCCGCCGTGGAGTGTTCCGAGTGGACGCTGCACGGTCAGCAGCCCGGCGACGAACCAGGCGCCGAACGCCGTGCTCACCGCGAACAGCAGCCAGACCAGCACGGCGCCGGTGGTGGGCAGGAACGTCGCGAGGTGCGCCGCGAGCAGTGAGCCGGTGGCCGGGGCGAGCGCGGCGAACGGCCCGAGCGCGGGGTGCCGGAGATCTTCGGCCACGTCGCGCGGGTGGGAGATCCCGGTCGCGTACCGGGCGAGGAGCGTGAACCACGCGACGGCCGCGACGAGCCAGAGGAGTTCGCCGATGGCGTGCGGAGCGCCGAGTGCGGCGGCCGCGGTCGTCCACGTGCCGGCGAGGCCGGAGAGCCCGAACGCGATCCCGAGTGTGTTGAGCGGAAGCCGGGACTGAGTCATGAGAAGGACAATATGACCGGTCGTCTTAAGTCGTCAATCCCACCGGAGGTGACGCTGCCCACCGCTTACGCTCGGACCATGGAGATCCGCCTGGTGCGCGAGGACGAGCTGGAGGTCCTGCGGGAGGTCGAGCGGGCGGCGGGGGAGAGCTTCCGGGCTTTCGGCATGCCCGAGATCGCCGACGACGAGCCGCTGTCCGTGGAGGTGCTCGACGGCTACCGGCGTGCGGGCCGCGCCTGGGTGGCCGGTGAACACCCGGCCGCCTACCTGCTCGCCGACCTCGTCGACGGCTGTGTCCACATCGAACAGGTCTCGGTCCGGCCCGAGTACGCCCGGCGCGGCATCGGCCGGGCGCTGATCGACCACGCCGCCGCGGGAGCCGCTGTCACGCTGACGACCTTCGCCGACGTACCGTGGAACGCGCCGTACTACCGCCGCTGCGGTTTCCGCGTCCTCGACGACGGCGAGCTGACGCCGGGCCTGCGGGCGATCCGCGAGCGCGAGGCCGCGCACGGCCTGGACCGCTGGCCCCGGGTGGCGATGCGCCGCGACGTGTGACCATGCTCATCTGGACGCCGCCTGCCCTGGTTGAATTAGGTTAGGCAAAGCTTAATCAGCAGGGAGGATCCGTCATGTTCGCTGGTCGGCCGCGGAAACGCGGTGCGTTGCTCGTCTGTCTGCTGGGGGCGCTGCTCGCGCTCGCCGGGTGCGGTTCGGGCGGCGGGAACCAGGACACCGTGACGACCTCCGGCCCGGCCGCCGCCGGAGCCGCGTTCCCCGTGACGATCCCGACCGCGTTCGGCGACGTGACCGTGCCCAGCCAGCCCAAGCGCGTCGTCGCGCTCGGCTGGGGCGACGCGGAGGTGGCGCTGACCCTCGGCGTGCAGCCGGTCGGCGCCTCGGACTGGCTCGCCATCGGTGGCGACGGCGTGCCGTCGTGGGTGCCGCAGGACAAGCGCTACACCACGCCGCCCACCCAGCTCGGCACGCTGGAGGTGGACCTCGAGAAGATCGCCGCGCTCAACCCCGACCTGATCCTCGACACGCGTGCCAGCGGCGACAAGGACCGCTACAACAAGCTCTCCGGGCTCGGCGTGCCGGTTGTGAGCATCCCCAAGGGCGCCGAGTCGTACCAGACCTCGTGGCAGGACCAGCTCGACATCATCGGCAAGGCGCTCGGCAAGACCGCCGAGGCGGCCAAGGTGCGGAGTGACCTCGAAGCCAAGTTCCAGCAGGCGGCCGCGGCGCACCCCGAGTTCGCCGGGAAGACCGCGGTGGCCGGTGCCAAGTCCGGCGCCGGGTACGGCGCGTACGTCAACGGCGATGGCCGCGTGGAGTTCCTGAAGAAGCTGGGTTTCATGCAGTCGCCGAAGGTGCAGGCGCTGGCGGGCAACGGGTTCTCGGTCAGCGTGTCCGCGGAGCGCATGGACCTGCTCGACGCGGACGTGACGGTGATGGCGGCGATCGGCGTGGCGCCCGAGGACATCTCGAACGACCCGCTGTTCCAGGCGGTGCCCTCGGTGAAGGCCGGGCACGCGGTGGTGCTGTCGGACAAGACGATCTCGCTGGCCTTCGCCAGCGCGACCCCGCTCGGCCTGTCCTACGCGATCGACCAGGTCGTGCCGCAGCTGGCGCGGGCACTGGCACGCTGAGGGTGTGAAAGGGACAGGACTCGCCCTGCTCACGGTGGCGCTGGCGGTGGTGGCCGCCGCCGGCATCGCCGTGGGCACCAAGTGGATCCCGCCGTCGGTGGTGCTCGACGCGCTGCTGCACCACGACCCCGGCGACCCGGACCACCTCATCGTGACGCAGGTGCGCGTACCCAGGACGCTCATCGGGCTGCTCGCCGGGATCGCGCTCGGCGCGGGCGGGGCGATCCTGCAGGGGCTCACCCGCAACCCGCTCGCGGACCCCGCGATCTTCGGGATCAGCCCGGGCGCGTCGCTGTTCGTCGTGCTGGGCATCAGCGTGTTCGGTGTGCAGTCGATGGCGGGGTACGTGTGGTTCGCGTTCCTCGGCGCGGCGGTGGCGGCGGTCATCGTGTACGGCATCGGCACGCTCGGGCGCGACGGCGCGACACCGCTGAAGATCGTGCTCGCCGGAGCGGCGTGCACCGCCGCGTTCGGTTCGGTGACGACCGGTCTGCTCGTCACCGACAACTCCACCTACGAGCAGTTCCGGTTCTGGCAGGTGGGTTCGCTCGCGGGGCGCGATCTGGACGTCGCGTGGCAGGGGCTGCCGTTCCTCGCCGCCGGGCTGGTGCTCGCGGTGGCGTGCGCGAGGCTCCTCAATGGACTGTCCATGGGGGACGACGTCGCCAGCTCGCTCGGGCTCAACGTGCCGCTGAGCCGGGCGTTGTGCGTGCTCGCCGTCGTGGTGCTGTGCGGGACGGCGACCGCGATGGCGGGGCCGATCGCGTTCGTGGGGCTCGTCGTCCCGCACTTCGCCCGGCTGATCACCGGGCCGGACCACCGCTGGCTGCTGCCGTACTCGGCGGTGCTCGCCGCTCTGCTCGTGCTCGTCGCCGACATCCTCGGCCGGGTCATCGCGCGGCCCGGCGAGGTCCAGGTCGGGATCATCACCGCGGTGCTCGGCGCCCCGGTGCTCGTGGTGCTGGTGCGGCGCCGGAAGTGGGTGTCGGTGTGAGCGCGGTGCTCGCGGTGCGCCGCCGCCTGGCGCGGCGGACGGTGGTGATGTGCGCGGGGCTCGCGGTCGCGCTGGCCGCCGTGTTCGTGCTGTCACTGTCCATTGGGGACTACCCGCTCTCGCCGTCGCAGGTGGTGGGGGCGCTGACGGGCAACGGCACCGTCGCCACGCACTACGTCGTGGTGCGCCTGCGGCTGCCGCGGGCGCTGCTCGCGGTGCTGGTGGGGATGGCGTTCGGCCTGTCCGGCGCGGTGTTCCAGCGGCTGCTGCGCAACTCGCTGGCCAGCCCGGACATCATCGGCGTCACCGCAGGGTCCAGCGCGGTCGCGGTGATGGGGATCGTCGTGTTCGGCGCGTCCGGGTTCGTCCTGTCGGGCGCTTCGCTGGTGGGCGGGCTGGTGACCGCGGTGCTGATCTACGTGCTGGCGTGGCGGCGCGGGTTCGCCGGGCAGCGGCTCGTGGTGGTCGGCATCGGGATCGCGGCGGTGCTGGCGAGCGTCATGTCGTACTTCCTGACGCGGGCGGACTACCGGCTGGCGTCGCTGGCGCTGGTCTGGCTGACGGGCAGCCTCAACGGCGCGGACTGGTGGGACGTCCGCGCGATCGCGGCGTTCCTCGTCGTGCTGGTGCCGCTCGTGCTGGTGGTGGGGCGGAAACTGCCGGTGCTGCAGCTCGGCGACGAGGTCGCGACCGGGCTCGGCGCGCGCGTCGAACGGGACCGCCTCGCGTTGCTGGCGGTCGCGGTGGGGCTGGCCGCGGTGGCGACCGCCTCGGCGGGACCGGTGACGTTCGCGGCGTTCCTGTCGGGTGCGATCGCCTTCCAGCTGCTGCGCACCGGGCGGCCGAGCCTGGTCGCGGCGGCGCTGACCGGGGCGTTGTTGTTGCTGGTCGCGGACTTCGCGGCGCAGCACCTCGTCGGCGGCACGCAGCTGCCGGTCGGGGTGGTCACCGGCGCGGTCGGCGCGCCGTACCTGCTGTACCTGCTGGCGACGGCGAACCGGGGCACGCGGGGATGACCGGCTGACCGCCTCCGGGTTCAGTCCAGGAGCATCGCCCACGGGATGAGCGCGAGCAGCCCGGCGGCGGCGATGTTCGTGAGGCGGTAGTGCGCGACCAGGGCGGCGAACTCGCGGAGGAAGGCGCTGGGCAGGAAGTAGCGGGCGGTCGGCGCTCCGGCGACGTCGAGCCGCAACCCGAGGCGGCGGGCCGTGACGGCCGTGCGGAACACGTGGTAGTTGCTGGTGACGGCGACGAGGGGACGCCTGTTGGCGGGGAGCAGTGCGGTCGCGAGGCGCAGGTTCTCCTCCGTGGTGGTGGCCTGGTCCTCGGTGAGGATCTTGTCTGCCGGGATACCGCGGTCGACGAGGTACTCGCGCATCGCGTCGGCTTCGGTGCGTGTCTCGTCCGGGCCGCGCCCGCCGGAGACGACGATCAGCGGCCCGTGGCATTCCTTGCGGAAGATCCGGATGGCCCGGTCGAGCCGGGCGGCGAGCAGCGGTGGCACCTGGCCGTTCGCGAGCCCGGCGCCGAGCACGATGATCGCGGCGAACCCCCGGCGGCGGCGCAGCCTGCCGTAGACGAGCGAGTACAGCAGGAAGCAGCCGAACAGGAACGCGGCGTAGGCGACGACGAACACGACCGAGCCGACCGGGGCGTTGAGCCACGGGTTGGTGCTGGGCCCGGTGGCCAGGGAGAGGACGGCCGTGGCGGCGAGCCCGACCCCGGCGAGCAGCGACAGGAGGTTGCGCAGCCGGTGCCCCTCGCGCCGCCACATCACGACGCCGTTCGCGATGAGCGCGACGGGCAGGATCATGGCGACGACCACGAACGCGACTCCGAGGACGGTTTTCAGCCAGGGGGCCTCGTGCGCCCTGACGACGAGCTCCAGAAGGGCGAACAAGGCGGCCGTACCGAGCCACACGGCGTTGCTCACCCGCCGCGGCTCCTTCGCCACCCCGAGGACGAAGAGCACCAGCGCGACAGCGGCGAGGTACGCGTACAACACGGTTCTCCATACCCCGCACGGGGGCGGGTGAAACCGCTTTCAGGGCTGCAAACCGCAGCAGCGTGGTCGCTTCCGTGGTGGCGGCCGTCGTCAGCATTTGCTCACTGAGGACGAACGCCGCCGAGAAGCCCGGTCCGCGCCCCGTCGACGCCCGGTCGGGCAAGCAGATGAACTCCTTCGTGACCGAGGCGGGCAACGCCTCCGGACGGGCGTGGTCGGCCAGGTCCCGGTTGTCACGGAAGATCTGCCGGAACCGTTCGTACGCCTCGGTTTTCGTCTCCGTGTACACCTTCCGCGTCCGGTGGTCGGCGAGCACGGCCTCGGCGATGCCCGACGAGCGGGACGATCGTGGCCGGTCCCGGTGGCGCGGCCCGGGGTCTCGTCGCGCGGCCACAGCACCACCGCCACGAGCAGCAGGACAACCGCGACGAGCACGACCGGCAGGTGGGTTTCTGCGCGACCACCGTCGGGTCGTTGCCCGTGACCGTGACGGCGAGCGTTCTGCCCATCCGCGATTCCCGTTGATCGAAAGTTTTCGAGAATGGGCACCGAGCGGTTTCCCGCTGTGCTGCCCTTGACGCGCCGTGTAAATCCGCCTTACCGTGCGACGGGCAATCCGCCCGTGTTCGAAATATTTCGACAATTTTCCGGAGTTCCCATGCGCAGATTCCTCGCCATCGTCGTCGGGGCGCTCGTACTCCTCGCCACCCCGCTCGCCGCTCCGTTCGCTTCGGCCTCCCCGCCGACCCTGCGCCAGCTGGCGGCCCGGCACGACCTCCGCATCGGCACCGCCGTGGACATGGCCGCACTCGACGCCGACCCGGTGTACCGCCAGCGCACCGGCAGCGAGTTCTCCACCGTGACCGCGGAAAACGTGATGAAGTGGGAGGTGCTGGAACCACAACGCGGGCAGTACGACTGGAGCGCGGCCGACGAGCTGATGACCTTCGCCCGCCGGCACGGCCAGGCGGTGCGCGGGCACGTGCTGGTGTGGCACAACCAGTTGCCCGCGTGGCTGAACGAGACCGACTTCTCGGCGGCCGAGCTGCGGAACATCCTGCGGCAGCACATCTTCGACACCGTCGGGCACTTCCGGGGCCGCATCTGGCAGTGGGACGTGGTGAACGAGGCCTTCAACGAGGACGGCACGCTGCGCGACACGATCTGGCTGCGGAAACTCGGCCCCGGCTACATCGCCGACGCGTTCCGCTGGGCGCACCAGGCCGACCCGAAGGCGAAACTCTTCTACAACGACTACAACATCGAGGACGTCAACGCGAAGAGCGACGCGGTCTACGCGCTCGTGAAATCCCTGCGGGCGCAGGGCGTGCCGATCGACGGCGTGGGTGTGCAGGCGCACCTCACGGTCGACGCGCCGCCCACCACCTTCCGGGAGAACCTGAAGCGCTTCGACCGGCTCGGCCTCGACACGGCGATCACCGAGGCCGACGTGCGCATGGTGCTGCCACCGGACGCGGCGAAACTGCGCGCACAGGCCGACGTCTACCGCGACATCCTCGGCGACTGCCTCGCCACCCGGCACTGCATCTCGTTCACCGTCTGGGGCTTCACGGACAAGTACTCGTGGGTGCCGGGCTGGTTCGAGGGTGAGGGCGCGGCGAACCTGCTCGACGAGAACTACCAGCCGAAACCGGCCTACGACGCGGTGCGCGCGGAGCTGGCGGCACGGTCGGTGGCGCACGCCGCCTGACCCGCCCGCGCCGTCCCGGTTCCCCCGCGCCCAGTGGGGGGAAACCGGGTGTCAGGAGAGCCCGGCGTGCTCCAGTCCTTTTCGGACCGCACGCCGGGCTTTCCGGTACTGCGATCCCGTCCGGCGCTCACTGCTGGTAGTGCTCGACCTCGTTGACGGGCCGGACCTCGGCGGCGTTCTCGTCCTCGCCGAACTCCCGGCGGGCTCGGCGCTGGCGCAGCAGGTCCCAGCACTGGTCGAGCTGCTCCTCGAGCTGCCGCATGCGGGCGCGGTCCGACTCCTCGAGACCGGACCCGGTCGCCTTCTCGCGCAGCTTGTGCTCCTCGGCGATGAGCTCGTCGATGTTGCCGATGATGTCCTTCTCCGTCACGGGCCCACCGTACCCCGGCCGACCGGGGGTTGCCCGCGACCTCGGCGGGTAGTCCTCCCGCGGAAGGAGGGCGCATGTCTGCTCTGCACGAGCTGAAGGACCAGGCCAGGGCGTACCGGGACGGCGAGGACCGGCCGCTCGGCGGCTACCTGGCGGTGATGACCGTCTACGGCGTGCTCGTCGCGATCACGTCGGCGGTCGCGGTGCTGACCGGCCGGAAGCTGCCGCCACGGGTGCCGAAGGAGGACCTGGTGGTGGTCGCGCTGGGCACGCACAAGCTGTCCAGGACCCTGACCAAGGACGCGGTGACCAGCCCGCTGCGGGCGCCGTTCACCCGGTACTCGGGCACCGGCGGCCCCGCGGAGGTGATGGAGGAGGTCCGCAAGCCCAGCGGGCTGCGGCACAGCCTCGGTGAGCTGCTGTCGTGCCCGTTCTGCCTCGACATGTGGGTCGTGACGGCGTTCACGTTCGGCCTGGTGTTCGCGCCCCGGCTGACCCGGCTCGTCGCCGGTGCGTTCGCCGCGCTGGCCGGGGCGGACTTCCTGCAGTTGGCGTACGCGAAGGCACAGCAGCTCGCGGAGAAGGGGTAAGAAGCGATGACGGACCTGATCGAGCACGAAACCACGGCGACCTTCCGCGAGGCCGGTGACGCGATCGTGGCCGCGCGGGTCGCGTTCGCCGAGTGGGCGCGGACCCCGGCGGCGGAGCGCGCGGCGGCGTTGAAGGCGGCCGCGGCCCGGTTGCGGGAGCGGATCGACGAGCTGGCGGAACTCAACCACCGCGAGACCGGGAAGCTGCTGGACGAGGCCAAGGGCGGCATCGAGGCCGGCGCCGGCACGCTGGAGCAGTACGCGGAGCTGGGGCCGGCGCACCGCGGGCGGAGCCTGCAGGGCAGCTGGGGTGCGACGGACCTGATGGTGCCCGAGCCGCGCGGTGTCGTGGTCGCGCTGACGCCGTGGAACGACCCCGTCGCGGTGGCGTGCGGGCTGCTCGGTGCGGCGCTGGCGACCGGGAACACCGTGGTGCACAAGCCGAGTGAGCGTTGTCCCGGTGTGGGGGCGCTGCTGACGGAGATCGTCGCCGAGCAGCTGCCGGAGGGGGTGCTGCGGTGCGTGTCCGGTGACGGGCGGGTCGGCGCGCAGCTGGCCGCGCACCCGGACGTGGACGTCGTCGCGCACGTCGGCAGCACCGCGACGGGCCGCTCGATCGCGGCGGCCGCGGCGACGACCGGGGCGAAGGTGCTGCTGGAGAACGGCGGGAACGACGCGCTGATCGTGGACTCCGATGTGGACCCGCGGTGGGCCGCGGAGCAGGCGGCGCTGGGGGCCTTCGCGAACGCGGGGCAGATCTGCGTGTCGGTGGAACGGATCTACGTCCCGCGCGCGATCGCCGACGAGTTCCTCGACGCCCTGGTGGAGCAGGCCGGCAAGCGCCCGCACGAGATCCCGATGCCGCGGCTGGTGGACGAGCGGATGCGCGACGAGGTGCACGCGCAGGTCACCGAGGCGGTCGACGACGGGGCGCGGCTGCTTGCCGGCGGCGAGCCGGGGGAGGGCTCGTTCTACCCGGCGACCGTCCTGGCGGACTGCGCGCCGACGATGCGGATCCTGCGTGAGGAGACCTTCGGGCCGGTCGCGCCGGTGCGCGTGGTCGAGGACTTCGACCAGGCGCTGCGCGAAGCGTGCGATGACAGGTACGGCCTCGCGGCGACGGTGCTCACCAACTCGATGGAACACGCCCAGCGCGCGTGGCGGGAGCTGCCCGTGGGGACGGTGAAGGTGAACGCCGTCTTCGGCGGCGCGCCCGGCGGGGCGGCGCAACCGCACGGTGCCAGCGGCGAGGGCTTCGGCTACGGCCCGGAACTCCTGGACGAACTGACGCGGATGAAGGTCGTGCACATGGAGCCGGCGCCGCGACGGTGAGTGGGGAGGGGTGGCCCGGGCCGGGGCTCGGGCCACCCCACGCCGGGCGCTACGCATCAGCTCCTGCGGCGTACCGGGCGGCGAAGGTGCGAACGGCCTCGTCGACCACCTCGGCGACGCGGTCGGCGCTCACCTCCCAGCCCGGCACCAGGAGCGCCGGCCAGAAGACGTAGTTGGAGATCATGCCCAGGAACTGGGTGGCTGCGAGGTCCACGTCCTCGACGCGCACCGTGCCTGCCTTGTGCTCAGCCAGGAGGTAGCTGCGCACGGACTCGAAGTACGGCATCTTCCCCTGCGAGAACTGGGCATGCGCCAGCTCGGGGAACCGCGGCAGCTCGGCGATGACGATCCTGAACAGGTCGGCCATCTGGGCACGGCCCAGCAGCTCGGCGTAGCGGCGGCCGATGATGCCGAGTCCCTCGACGAGGTTGCCTGCCGGTGGGGGCTCCTCCTCGTCAGCGGTCGACCACGACTCGGTCACGATGGCGTCGAACAGGGCGGCCTTGCTCGGGAACTGCTTGAACAAGGTGGCCCGCGAGACGCCCGAGCGCTCCGCGATCCGCGCCAGTGACGTCCGGTCGTAGCCCAGCTCGAGGAACAGCGCGGTCGCGGCCGTCACGATCTGCGCGCGCTTCTCCTGGGCGACGCGCTGGTGATACGTCGTCACGACCTTGCTCATGCGCCGAGCATACGAGGTGAGTGGCTTGACTCACCACTGTCGTCGACCTAGTGTGTGGCGAGTCGCCCGACTCACCTCGTACCGAAGGAACCTCCCATGCCCCGCTTCGACAACCAGACCGTGCTCGTGACCGGTGGGACCGGCGGCCAGGGCTCGAGCCACGTGCGCGCCTTCCACGCGGAGGGGGCGAACGTCGTGATCGGCGGCATCGACGCGCAACGCGGCGCCGCTCTCGCCGACGAGCTCGGGACGCGCGCTCGCTTCGTCCGCCTCGACGTCACCGACGAGAGCTCGTGGTCTGCCGCTGTGCGAACCGCCGAGAACGCCTTCGGCGCGCTGAACGCGCTCGTCAACAACGCGGGCGTACAGAACCCGCCTGCCACGATCGAGTACACGGACCAGGCCACGTGGTCGCGCATCCTCGACGTCAACCTCACGGGGACGTTCCTCGGCATCAAGGTCGCAGCCCCCGCTCTGCGCCGGGCGGGAGGGGGAGCCATCGTCAACATCGCCTCGACCATGGGCCTGGGCGGCACGGCGCACTACGCGCCGTACGTCGCCAGCAAGTGGGCCGTGCGAGGCCTCACCCGAACCGCGGCACTCGAGCTCGGCCGCGACCACATCCGCGTGAACACCATCCACCCCGGCGTGATCGCGACCCCCTTCATCCACGAACCAGCAGCCGGCGCCACCACGGCGATCGCCGAGTTCTACTCACCCGAGCCGTTCGCCATCCCCCGGCTCGGGGAGCCGGGTGACGTCACCCGGCTTCTCCTGTTCCTCACGTCGTCCGGACGCGTCGTTCATCACGGGATCGGAGTACGTCATCGACGGTGGGCTCCTCCTCGGCCCCGCCCTTCAGGCCGAGGCCGCATGAGCACTCCGGATCCGGCTCGAAGACGCCCTCGGTCGTGACGGTCCATTTTGGACTGTCACGGTGCCGGGCCCGTCGTCAGGTGTGGGGAGACGTCCGCGAACGGGAGGGGCACCGCCCCGGCACCCCGCGCCCTACCGGCGCGAAACGCACCGCCCCCTGGCGAAGACCGCCCGGACCCTGTGCACGGCCGTGAGATCGGCGAGCGGATCGCCTTCTACCGCTACGACGTCCGCGTCGAAACCGGGCGCCAGCCTGCCTTTCCGCCCGCCCAGGCCGCACACCCACGCCGGGACCTCCGTCACCAGGCGCAGCACCTCCGCCGGCGCCAGACCCAGCTCGCCCGCCATCACGATGGTGTGGCGCAGCACGTCATGCGGCTTCCGGTCCGTGATCCCGGCGTCGCTGCTGAGCACCATCAGCGCGCCCGCCCGGTGCAGTTCCAGCAGGTTCCCGACGATCTTCGGCATCCGCCGCACGATCCCCTCGGCGTCCGCCCGCCCCGGCCCCGGCACGAGACCGAACGTCGCACCCACCGCGATCCGGCGTTCCACGATCCGGCGCACGAGGTCCGGCGAGGGGGTGTCCACATCGTCCTCGGTCCAGAACGACACGTGCTCCACACCGTCCACATGCGCCTCGACGGCGTTCACGATCCCTTGCGGCGCATGGGCGTGTGCCGTGACGGGCAGTCCGAGCCGGTGCGCCTCCTCGACCGCCGCACGCAGCTCGTCCTCACCGAACTGGGGCAGGTCCTGCCTCGTACCGGGGGTGAGCCTGCCGCCGCTGGCCATGATCTTGACGACGTCCACCCCGCGCTCGGCCCGCTCCCGCACCGCCGCGCGCATCGCCTCCGGCGTGGGCTCGACCGCGCCGCCGAGGTAGTGGCAGTGCCCGGCAGGCGTCGTGATCGGCGGGCCGGCGGCGACGATCGTGGGCAGCGGACCGGGTTCCTCACGCAGCCGCAGGGCGAGGTAGTTCCGGTCGCCGAGGTCGCGCACCGTCGTGATGCCGCCCAGCAGCGCGGTCCGCGCCGCCACGCGCATCGCGTCGAGCGCCTGTTCGTCATCCCGGGCGGCGAGCGCCGCGACCGGGTCCGCGCTCGCGTCGAAGGCCAGGTGCACGTGGGCGTCGACGAAGCCGGGCAGCAGGGTCGTGTCGCCGAGGTCGAGCGCGTCGGGAGCGGCCACCCCGAACGCCACGTCGGAGATCCGCTCGCCGGTCACCGTCAGCACGGGGTCGGCGCGCGGTTCAGTCCCGTCGAACAGCCTGGCTGCCCGCAGCCGCATCGGAAAAGCCTACGTCCCGCGTCAACCGTTCGACAGCGCCCCGGATGGTGGCGCCGTACGCGTCGTCGGGCAGCACGTCCAGCCGGGCGCGGGCTTCCGCGAGGTGCCGCCGCGCGGCGTCGAGTGCCCCGAGCTTGTGGTAGTTGTCGGCGAGGTTCAGGTGCAGCGACGGGTAGAAGCCGCTCACGCGCAGACCCGCGTGGTGGGCCTGCGCGCGCTCGTCGGTGAGGGTGTCGGCCGCGTCGAGGGCCCGCACGTCCCACGTCAGCGCCTCGGCGGGGTGCTCGCACAGGTCGGCGAGGTAGTGCGCGAGCGTGCAGCGGTGCAGCGGATCGCCGCCGGGCCCGGTGGTGGACCACAGCGCGAGCAGCCGCTCGCGGTCCTGGGCCTGCACGGCTTCGGTGATGGCGAGCATGGTCGGATCGGTCACCAGGGCCTCACAGGCATCGCGAGAGTGGTGGAGTCGCCGTCGGTGGCGGAGCGGATGACGACGGGCTGGTCGGGTTCGGAGACGTCGAACAGCAGGTCGGGGCCGACGGCCGTGGCGACAGCGGCCCGCAGGGTGGCCGCGTCGAAGGTCACGCCGAGCACCTCCACCCGGTCTCCGGCCGGCAGCTCGTCCCGGCGCAGCACGGCACGCCGGCGCACGGGCGGCAACGCGGCCAGCACCTGCCGATAGTCGGGGAACTCCGCCGCGACCACCGGAGCCTGCCGCCGCTCGGCGTCCGCCGACAGGGTGAGCGCGTCCCCCTCGAACGACACGACCACCGAAGGCTGCTCGGCCAGCCACGGCAGGAGCGCGGACAGCCCGTCGCGCGCGACCACCGCCGACCCCCGTTCCTCCTGGCGCACGGCCAGGCCCCGCGTCGCCAGCCGGTAGCGGTCGGTGGCCGTCAGCGTGAGCACCTCCGGCTCCAGCTCGACGAAAACCCCTGCCAGCGCGGGGAAATCCGGGTCGTCCCCGGCGGCGGGCAGCACCTGGGCGAACGCGGCGGACAGCAGCCGCCCGTCGACCGCGGGGGTGAGCCGCCGCTTGATCACCGCCGCGGCCGCGGCCGCCTTGCGCGCCCGTTCCCGCAGGTCACGCACGTGCTCGTCGAGTAGACCGTGCTCACCGTCGAGGATCCGGGACACCGCGTCCAGCGGTACGTCGATCTCCCGCAGTTCCCGGATGAGCTGCGCGCGCTCGCACTGCTCCTGCCGGTAGTAGCGGTAGCCGGTGGCGGGATCGACCTCGGCGGGCACCAGCAGACCGCAGTCGGCGTAGAACCGCAGCGCGCTCGGCGTGAGGCCGCTGGCGCGGGCGAACGCGCCGATCGGGATGAGCATGAGCCCATCCTGAAGTCTCGACCTGCTTGAAGGTCAAGCCGATTCGCGCAGCCGCAGCGAGACCGGCAGTACGTGCCGCCGCGGCGGGACCGGCTCCCCGGCGAGCAGGGCCAGCAACGTGGCGACCATCTGCTGCACCTGCGCGGCCGGGTCCTGGTGCACGGTCGTCAGCGGCGGGTGCATGGCCGTGGCCAGCGACGGGTTGTCGTCGAACCCGATCACCGCCACGTCCTCCGGGACCCGCCTGCCCGCCTCGTGCAGCGCCCGCACCGCGCCCGCCGCCATCAGGTCGCTCGCGACGAACACCGCGTCCAGCTCCGGTTCCCGTGCCAGCAGGCGGTCCATCGCGGCGCGCCCACCGTCCAAAGTGAAGTCGGCCTCTTCGGACAGTCCCGTCGGGTCCAGCCCGGCCTCGGTCAGCGTCTCCCGCCAGCCCGAGAGCCGGTGCACGGCGGCGGTCTGGTCCTGTGGCCCGGCGACCGTCGCGATGCGCCGCCTGCCGCGGCCGAGCAGGTGGGTCACGGCCTGCCGGGCGCCGTCGGCGTTGTCGAAGTCGACCACGTGCACCCCGCGCGAGACGTTGCCCGCGGGTCCGCCGAACACGATCGGCAGCCGCAGCAGCCGGAGCGCCCTCGGCAGCGGGTCGGCCCGGTGCGGGGCGAACACGAGCGCCCCGTCCACGTGCCCGCCTTCGAGGAAGCGGAGCGTGCGCGCGTGGTCCTCCTTGCCGTCGTTGAACATCAACACCATCTGGCTGCCCGAAGAGGCCAGTTCGCGGTAACCGGCGCGCATGACCGCGGTACGGTACGGGTCGCCCAGCAGGACCTCCTCCGGCTCGGAGAGCACGACGGCGACCGCGCCGGTGCGCCGCGTGACGAGCGAGCGGGCCGCCTGGTTGGGGGAGTAGCCGAGATCGCGGGCGGCCGCGAGCACCGCGTCCTTCGCGCGGGCGCTGACGTTCGCGTCGCCGTTCAGCGCGCGCGAAGCGGTGGAGCGGGAGACCCCGGCGAAAGCGGCGACGTCCTCGAGAGTCGGCCTGTCGTCCTGGCTGCGCGTCACGGGCGGCGTCCTTTCGCTGAGAGCGCTTCCAACAATATCGCATCTTGACACCAGCAGTGGCAGGGAACACACTCGTCCGTGTTCTGGGAGCGCTCCCAGTTTTCCCACACTCCAGAGCAAGGGGTTGACGTGCGACACCTTCACAAGGGCGTGAGCTTCGCGATCGGACTGGCGGTGGTGGGCGCGAGCCTCGCCGCCTGCGGCGGTGGCGGCGACTCGGCCGGATCGGGCGGCGGTGGGCAGGTCGAGCTGACCATCGGCACGTTCACCGAGTTCGGCTACGAGAGCCTGCTCCCCGAGTACGAGCGGCTGCACCCCAACATCAAGATCACCCACCACAAGACCGGCGAGGGCGGGCCCTACCACCAGAACCTCATCACCAAGCTGGCGGCGGGCTCCGGGCTGGAGGACGTCGTCGCCGTGGAGGAGGGCCACTTCTCCGACATCGTCGACAAGTCGAGCAAGTTCAACGACCTCACCGAGATCGGTCCCAAGGACGTCACCCCGGACCGGTGGCTCAAGTGGAAGTACGACGCCGGCAAGGACAAGGACGGCAGGCTGATCGGCTACGGCACCGACATCGGCCCGCTCGCCCTGTGCTACCGCAAGGACCTGCTCGCCGCGGCGAACCTGCCGTCGGACCCGGAGGGCGTGAAAGCGCTTTTCGCGAGCTGGGACAGCTACTTCGCGGCCGGGCAGACGTACGTGAACAGGACCGGCAAGGCGTGGTTCGACGCGTCGTCGCAGCTGTACAACTCGATGGTCAACCAGCTCGACGTCGGCTACCTCGACCGCAGCGACAAGCTGACCATCGAGAGCAACCCGGGCATCAAGCAGGCCTTCGACCGCGTGAGCACCGCGATCCAGCAGGGCCAGTCGGCGAAGCTCACCGCGTTCGGCAACGAGTGGAAGACCGGCTTCGCGCAGGGTTCCTTCGCCACCACCGTGTGCCCGTCCTGGATGCTCGGCGTGGTCAAGGAGAACGCCGGCCCGGCGAACGCGGGCAAGTGGGCGGTCACCGACGCGTTCCCCAACGGCGGCGGCAACTGGGGCGGCTCGTACCTGACCGTGCCCAAGCAGAGCAAGCACCCGAAGGAGGCCGCGGAGCTGGCGGCGTGGCTCACCGCGCCCGAGCAGCAGCTGAAGGCGTTCCAGGCCAAGGGCAACTTCCCCAGCCAGACCCAGGCGCTGACCTCGCCCGAGCTGCTGAACTCCACCGACGAGTACTTCGGCGGCGTGAAGGTCGGCGAGCTGTACGCCGAGCAGGCCCGCAAGGTCAGCAAGGCCCAGTACAAGGGGCCCGGTGACGGCCAGATCCAGGAGAACGTGACCTCGCCCGCGCTGCGGTCGGTCGAGCAGGGCACCTCGCCCGCGGACGCGTGGCAGCAGGTGGTCGAGGGCGCGAAGAAGGTCACGAAGTGAACGCAGCGGGGGGAACGGTGCTCGAGTCGCGGCCGAGGGCACCGCACCCGGAACCGGTGAAACCGACACTGCGGGAACGGCTCGCGCGGTGGGACGTGAAGGTCTCGCCGTACCTCTACATCGCGCCGTTCTTCGTGGTGTTCGGCATCGCCGGCCTGTTCCCCCTGCTCTACACGGCCTACGTGTCCCTGTTCGACTGGGAGGTCGGCGACGACCACCCGAAGTTCCTCGGGCTGGGCAACTACGTCGAGCTGATGGGCGACGGCCAGTTCTGGCACGCCCTGGTCAACACCCTGTCGATCTTCGTGCTCTCCAGCGGGCCGCAGATCGTGATCGCCGTGCTGCTCGCCGCGCTGCTCAACACGCGGCTGCGGTGGGCGGCCGGCTGGCGCGTGGGGGTGCTGCTGCCCTACGCGGCGAGCCTGGTGGCGCTGGGGATCATCTTCGCCAACCTGTTCGGCCCGAACTACGGGCTGGTGAACTCGATCTTCGAAGCGCTCGGGCTGGACCGGGTGGACTGGCAGGCCAACCGGTTCGCCAGCCACGTCGCCATCGCCACGATGGTGAACTGGCGGTGGACCGGGTACAACGCGCTGATCGTGCTCGCCGCGATGCAGGCGCTGCCGAAGGACGTGATGGAGGCGGCGATCGTCGACGGGGCGGGCGCGGTCCGCCGCTTCGTCAGCGTCACGCTGCCGATGCTGCGGCCCACGCTGATCTTCGTGATCATCACCTCGACGATCGGCGGGCTGCAGATCTTCACCGAGCCGAAGCTGTTCGACGCGATGCCGGGCTCGAACAACGGGGGCTCGCAGCACCAGTTCCAGACCGTGACGCTGTACCTGTACCAGTCCGGGTTCGAGGGCTTCGACCTCGGCTACGCGTCGGCGATCGCGTGGGTGCTGTTCGTGCTGATCATCGTGATCGCACTGCTCAACTTCCTGCTCACCCGGCGGATGGGACGGGTCCGATGATCGCCAGGATCGGCCGCGCGAACTTCCTCGTCTACGCGGCGCTGGTCGTGTTCGTGCCGGTGTCGTTCTTCCCGTTCTACTGGCAGTTCCTGGTGGCCAGCAGGGACGCGTCGATGCTGACCGACCGGATCCCGTCGCTGCTGCCCGGCGGGAACTTCCTCGCCAACGCGGCCCGCGTGTTCGACGTGGTCGCGTTCTGGAAGGCGCTGGGCAACAGCCTCATCGTGTCCGGCACGGTCACGCTGACCACGGTGCTGTTCTCGTCGCTGGCCGGGTTCGCCTTCGCCAAGCTGCGCTTCCGCGGCAGCAACCCGCTGTTCGTGTTCATCGTGGTGACGCTGGCGGTGCCCACGCAGCTGGGCATCATCCCGCTGTTCATCGCGATGTCGGAGTTCGGCTGGGCCGGCCACCTGCAGGCGGTGATCGTGCCGAACCTGGTCACGGCGTTCGGCGTGTTCTGGATGCGCCAGTACACAGTGGACGCCGTGCCGTACGAGCTGATCGAGGCGGCCCGCGTGGACGGCTGCAGCGTCTTCCGGATCTTCGTGAACGTGTGCCTGCCCGCGGTGCGCCCGGCCGCCGCGGTGCTGGCGATGTTCACGTTCATGATGTCCTGGAACGACTTCCTGTGGCCGCTGATCGTGCTGAACGCGGAGAACCCGACCGTGCAGCTCGCGCTGGAGCGGCTGCAGAGCGGGTACTACGTCGACTACTCACTGGTGCTGGCGGGCACGACGCTGGCCACCATCCCGATCCTGATCGTCTTCCTGCTGCTCGGCCGCCAGATCGTGGCCGGGATCATGCAGGGCGCTGTGAAAGGTTGAGCATGTCCGTACTCGGTGAACAGGTGGCCGCGGCGCTGGAGTTCCCCCCGGGGTTCCTGTGGGGCGCCAGCACCGCCGCTTTCCAGATCGAAGGCGCGACCAGGCAGGACGGCCGCACCGACTCGATCTGGGACGCGTTCTCCCGCCGCCCCGGCGCGGTGGCGGGCGGGGACACCGGCGAACCCGCGGCCGACCACTACCACCGCTACCGCGACGACGTCGCGCTGATGCGGGCGCTCGGTTTCGGCGCCTACCGGTTCTCGATCGCGTGGTCCCGCGTCCGCCCGGACGGCGGCGAGGTCAACCCGAAGGGGCTGGACTTCTACGACCGGCTGACCGACGAGCTGCTGGCCAACGGGATCACCCCGTGGGCGACGCTGTACCACTTCGATCTGCCGCAGGCGCTGGAGGAGGCGGGTGGCTGGGCGAACCGCGACACGGCGTTCCGGTTCGCAGAGTTCGCGGAGACCTCCGTGGCACGGCTGGGGGACCGCATCCCGTTCTGGTCCACCCTCAACGAACCGTGGTGCTCGGCGTTCCTGGGCTACGCGGCGGGCATCCACGCGCCGGGGCGCCGGGAACCGGAAGCGGCCGCCGCGGCGGCACACCACCTGCTGCTCGCACACGGGCTCGCGATGCCCGAGCTGCGGCGGCACGCGCCTGCCGCGCGGCTGGGCATCACGCTCAACCTGTACCCGGTGCAGGGCGAGGACCAGGAGGCCGTGCGCAAGATCGACGGGCTGCAGAACCGGCTGTTCCTCGACCCCGTGCTGCTGGGCCGCTACCCCGAGGACCTGCTGGCGGACCTGGAGCCATTCGGTTTCCCCGTGCGCGACGGGGATCTCGCGGCCATCGGCACGCCGATCGACCAGCTGGGCATCAACTACTACCGGGGTTACGAGGTGACCCGCGACCCGGCGCTGGGTGAGGCCGCGGGCCCGGAGTGGATCGGGGCGCGGGAGGTGCGGTTCATCCCCGACCCGCACGCGCCGCTCACCGAATCCGGCTGGCAGGTGGAGCCGGACAAGCTGACCGACACCCTGTTGCGCGTGCACCGCGAGTACCCGCACATCCCGTTGTACGTTACGGAAAACGGCGCCGCGTACCCCGATGACGTCGGGCCGGACGGGGAAATCGCCGACGACGACCGGATCGGCTTCCTGGACTCCCACCTGCGGGCCGCGCACGCGGCCGTCGCGCAGGGGGTGGACCTGCGCGGGTTCTTCTACTGGTCGCTGCTGGACAACTTCGAGTGGGCCGAGGGGTACGCGAAGCGGTTCGGGCTCGTCCACGTCGACTACGCGACCCAGGAGCGGACGCCGAAGCGTTCCGCCGCCTGGTACGCGAACGTGATCGCGGCGAACGGGCTGCGCTGAGGTCAGGCGGCGACGTGGAACGGGACGGTGCTGACGGTGCTGACATCGGTCGCGGCGGCCGGGTACTCGACGAACAACGCGGTCGCGTTGTCGGTGCCGCCCGCGGCCAGTGCGGCGGCGGTCAGCGCGGGCGCCGAGTTCGCGGGCTGCCGCAGCAACTCGGCCATCGTCGCCAGGTCGAGCGTCTTGTGCACGCCGTCGCTGGTCAGCAGCAGCCCGGCCGGACCGGTCAGCTCGGCGTGGCCGTACTCGGCCTCGCCCGCGGTGCGCACGCTCGTGGTGACCAGGTGCTCCATGCGCGGGGTGGGCACCTGGCCCCGGTCGCGGAAGTACTGGGCGAGCGTGTGGTCGTGGGTGAGCTGGCGCAGCCGCGTGCCGTCCCACGCGTACGCCCGCACGTCCCCGACCCACGCGATGCGGTACCCCCGCTCGCCGGCCTGTGCGACGACGAGCACGCAGTCGCCCGCGTCGCGAGCGCGGACGGCGTCCCGCGCGGCGAGCAGGGCCGCCGCGGGGCCACTGGAAAGGGGGGACCGGGTCGCCGCCGCGACGGCGATCCGGGCGGCGTGGGCGGCGTCTTCGGCGTCGCCCACGCCGTCGGCGAGCGCGAACACGGCGAAACCCGTGGCGGGGTCGGTGCCCGCGGCCACCGCGTCGGCGTTGACCGTGCGGGGTCCCCGCACGCTGGCGGTGTGCCACACCGGGGCGGAAGTGCTGGTCATGGTCCCCTCCTTCGACCGTTGTCCCCAGTGTCACCCCGCGGGCTGAGCGGCGCCTGAGGAATGCGTGAAACGCTCCTGTGATCGGCTCGTCGGGGCACGCGGTCAGGACGTGAGGTCGTAGACCGTGGTTCCGTCCACTGTGGTCGCCGTGAAGTGCTGCGCGACCCACTCGGCGATCTCCTGGGCGTCGTCGCTGCCGGAGGTGGCGCCCATCGACGAACCGGTGCCGACGAAGTAGTGGATCTGCTTGTGCGCGACGTACTCCTGGAACTGCGCGAGCGTCGGTGCCGGGTCGGTGCCGTTGAAGCCGCCGACCGCCATGACGGGCACGTCCGCGGCGAGCTGGTAGCTGGCCGCCGGGTTGGAGCCGACGGTCGCCGCCGCCCACTTGTACGCCCCGCTGTCCTGCCGGAGCCGGGAAACCAGCGCCTGACCTGGGGTGGAGGTGGTGAGCAGGCTGCCGATGCCGCCGCGACCGCCGCCCGGCGTTCCGCCGCCGAAACCCCTGCTGGCGGGACCTGCTGACGGGATCGCACCGGAATGCGCGGTCGCCGCGGTGGCGACCGTGTAACCCGCCGGACCGGCGAGCGTGGCGACGAGGGCGAGCACCGCGACCCCGCGCGCGGCGGCACGCGGCAACCGGTCCGCGACCAGCAGCAGCGCGGCCGCGGCGAGGCCCAGCAGGAGCACGAAGTACTTCAGCCACGGCTGCCAGTCCGGCTCGCGCAACAGGACCAGGTACGCGGTCAACGCCGACAAAACGACTCCGCTGGAAAGGATGCCCGCGGCGACCGGGTTCGCGCGTTGCCGCCACAACCGTTCCGCGCCGAGGCCCACGAGCGCCGCCACCGCCGGGGCGAGCGCAATCGTGTAGTACGGGTGGATGATCCCGCTCATGTAGCTGAACACCAGGCCGGTCACCAGGAGCCAGCCGCCCCACACGATCGCGGAGGCACGGGTGCGGTCGGTCCGGGGCGCGGACCACGTCAGCCACAGCAGCGCCCCGAACGCGAGCACCGCCGCGGGCAGCAGCCACGCGATCCCGCCCGCCATCTCGCTGCCGAGCAACCGCGCCCAGCTGCCACTGCTCTGCGCCCCACCGAGACTGCCCACCTCGTTCCCGGTGATGCGGCCGAAACCGTTGTAGCCGAAGGCGAGTTCGAGGATGCTGTTCGTCTGCGAGCCGCCGATGTAGGGCCTGCCGCTCGCGGGCCACAGCTCGACGACGGCGATGTACCAGCCGGCCGAGACCAGCACCGCGGCCAGCGCGCTCAGCAGGTGCAGCAAGCGCTTTCCCAGTGACACCGGCGCGGCGACGAGGTAGGCGAGACCGAACGCGGGCAGCACCAGGAACGCCTGCAGCATCTTCGCCAGGAACGCGAACCCGACGGCCACCCCGGCGAGCACGAGCCACTTCGCGCTCCCGCGCTCCACCGCGCGCAGCGTCGCGTACGCGGCCGCGACCAGCAGCAGCACCATGAGCGCGTCCGGGTTGTTGAACCGGAACATCAACGCCGCCACCGGGGTCAGCGCGAGCACGCCGCCCGCGAGCAGCCCGGCCGCCGGGCCGCCCACGCGCCGCACGGCCGCGTACAACAGCGCCACGGACGCCACGCCCATCAGCGCCTGCGGCACGAGCACGCTCCACGAGCTGAGCCCGAAGATCCGCACCGACAGGCCCATGACCCACAACGCGGCCGGGGTCTTGTCGACGGTGATCGCGTTCGACGGGTCGCTGGAGCCGAAGAACAACGCTTCCCAGCTCTCGCCGCCCGCCTGCGCGGCGGCCGAGTAGAACGCGTTGGCCCAGCCGGAGGAGCCCAGCCCGACGAGGTAGAGCAGCGCGGTCGCCACCAGCAGCCCGGCCAGGGCCGGGCGCACGCGGGGTCGGCGCAGCCGGGCACCGCGGGACGTCGGCGGGCTTTCGGGGACGGGGTGGGCCAGTGCTGTCATGAGCCCACTTTTTCGACCCGACCTTGGCCGTCCTTGTGCCGTTCCTGTGTGCTTCCTGTGCGTGGCAGGCGTACCTCGAACTCCGTGCGGCCCGGCGTGCTCCGCACGTGCACGCGCCCGTGGTGCGCGGCGACGACGGCGGCCACGATCGCCATGCCCAGCCCGGTGCTCCCTGCGGCGCGCGAGCGCGAGGAGTCCCCGCGGGCGAAGCGTTCGAACACGTGCGGGAGCAGTTCGGGGGAGATGCCGGGGCCGTCGTCGATCACGGTGAGCACGGCGTCGCCGCCGGACGCCGCCAGCCGCGTGGTGACGGTCGTACCGGACGGCGTATGCGTGCGCCCGTTCGCGAGCAGGTTCGCCAGGACCTGGTGCAGCCGCTGGGCGTCACCGCGCACGAAGACCGGTTCGCCGGGCAGTTCGAGGCGCCAGCGGTGCCGCGGCCCGGCGATGTGGGCGTCGCCCACGGCGTCCGCGACGAGCCTGGAGAAGTCCACATCGGACTGTTCGAGCGGGCGCCCGGCGTCGAGGCGCGCCAGCAGCAGGAGGTCGTCGACGAGGGTGGTCATCCGCGCCGCCTCCGACTCGACGCGGTTCATCGCGTGGGCGATGTCCGGTGGCACCCCGTGGTGCGAGCGGCGGGTCAGCTCCGCGTACCCGCGGATCGCGGCGAGCGGCGTCCGCAGCTCGTGGCTGGCGTCGGCGACGAACTGCCGCACGCGCGTTTCGCTGGCCTGCCGGGCGTCCAGCGCGCGGTCGATGTGGACGAGCATGCGGTTGAGCGCGTGCCCGACCTGGCCGACCTCGGTCGCCGGATCGGTGTCGGTCACCGGGACGCGCACGGACAACGCGACGTCACCGCGCTCCAGCGGCAGTTCGGTCACCCGCGAGGCCGCGGCCGCCACCCGGTCGAGCGGGCGGAGCGTCCGCCGGACGACGAACACGCCCACGACGGCCGCGCCCAGCACCGCCACGAGCGCCACCCCGCCGAGGATGAACCCCACGGTGAGCAGCGTGTCGTTCGCCTGCGCCAGCGGCAGCCCGAACACCTCGACGCCATCCCCGGCGGCGATCGCGAGCACGCGGTACTCGCCCTCGGTGAGGGAAACGGTTTCCGGCTGCCCCGCCACGGCCACGTCGCTGAGCGTGGCCAGGTCCTCGTCCCCGAGCGGCTGCCGGACCGGCACGTGGGAACCCGGCTGGGCGGCGAGGATCTCGGCGTGCGGGTCCGCCCCGGTGATCCACGCGTGCACGGTGCCGGTCGTCGTGCCCGAGGCGTCGAGCGCGTCGCCGTGGCCGGGCCCGCCCTTGACGAAGAACTGGGAGCGGTTCACGGTGTCGCGCAGCTGGTCGTCGACCTGCCGGGTCAGGAACGCGCCGAGCGCGAACTCGCTGATCACGCCGATGAGCAGGCACACCACCGTGAGCAGCGCGACCAGTGCGGCGATGAGCTTCGTCCGCAGCGGCCGTGCCCGGGCAGCCTTCGGCGGTTTCACACCTTCGACGATCGCCGCCGTTCGTGTGGGGTGCTTGTGTGCTCCCTGTGTGGCGGCTGTGCGATCGGAGCAGCGTCCTGATGGACAGGAAATCACGGGAACGACCGAGCGCGTGATCCCCATTTCACTAGTTAACTAGTGAAAGGTGCTACAGTGGTCGCCGCCGACGAAAGGAGACGGCCATGAGCTCGGGAAGGCAGCCTGACCAGGCACTTCCGGTCATCGCCAACGGCTTGGGCAAGAAGTACCGCAGGGGATGGGCCCTGCGGGAGACCTCCCTGGTGATTCCGAGAAACCGGATCGTGGCCCTCGTCGGCCCGAACGGCGCGGGCAAGAGCACGCTGATGGGACTGATCACCGGGTTGCTGCGCCCGACGACCGGTGGGATCACCGTGTTCGGCGCCCACCCGACGGGCAAGGGGCTGCACCCCGCGGTGTCCTACCTGGCCCAGCAGAAGCCGCTGTACCAGCAGTTCACCGTCACCGAGACGTTGAAGTTCGGGGCGCGGACCAACCAGACCTGGGACCAGGGCTACGCCGAGTACCTGGTCGGGCAGGCGGGATTGCCGGCAAAGGCGACGGTCGGCACCCTCTCCGGCGGACAGCGCACCCGCGTCGCACTGGCACTGGCACTGGGCAAACGACCGAAGCTGCTGGTGCTCGACGAGCCCTTGGCCGATCTGGATCCGCTGGCCCGCGAGAGCGTGCTCCGCACGCTGATCACCGAGGCGAGGACTCAGGGCATCACCGTGCTGCTGTCCTCGCACGTGCTGGCAGAGCTGGAAGGCGTGTGCGACCACCTGGTCCTGCTCCACAAAGGACGGGTACTGCTGGCAGGGGACGTCGATCACCTCAGTGCCGGCGGCACCTCGCTCGGCGAGCTGGCCCTCCACCACATGCGCCGGGCAGTACAGGAGGAAGCGGCGTGATCTGGGTTTCCTGGCGGCGGCAACGCGTGCAACTGCTCACCCTGCTCGGACTGCTGGTCGTCGGCGCCGGCATCATCGCCCTGCTGCGGTCGAGCATGATCCACGACATCAACTCGCTGGGGCTCGGCCGGTGCGTGACGCAGGCGGCCCCGGAGTGCTCGACCGATCGGCCCGGCACCTTCCGCGAGGCGTGGACCGACCGGCTCAACCTGGGGCAAGCCGCGATACTCTGCCTGCCCGTCCTGATCGGCGTCTTCATCGGCGCTCCCCTGTTCGCCAGGGAACTGGAACAGGGCACCCACGTGCTGGCCTTCACCCAGTCCGTGAGCCGCACCCGGTGGATGTTCAGCAAGCTGGCCGTCGCGCTGGCACCGGCGTTGATCGTGCTGATCGCGCTGCAGTACCTGGTCTCGTGGTTGCTGTCCGCGGCCGGGTTGCTCGGCCCGCGAGCCAGCGGGGCGTTCCACTTCCTCAACTTCGGGATCGAGCAGGCCTCGCCTGTTGCCTACACGCTGTTCGCCTTCGCGTTCGGCGCCTTCCTCGGCGTGGTGTCCCGCCGCACCCTGGTGGCGATGACCGGGACGCTCGGCGCGTTCGTCGTCGCGCGCTTCGCCCTGTCCGGCCTGGCGGCCCACCTGGTCACCCCGGAGCACCTCGAGGCCGGGCCCGGCGGGAACGTGGCCGAGCTCCAGGGCGGCGGCATGACGATCGCACGGGGCTGGCTCGACACCGCGGGACGACCGGTCGCCGCCGACACCGCCCGCGCCCTGCTCCAGGCGTGCAAGTCGGCCCCGGACGGGTCCCCGAGAACGCAGGAGGAATTCCTGGCGTGCCTGCCGCAGTCCGGTCTCGGAAAGCAGTACCTGTCCTTCATACCGGAGAGCCAGGCGTGGCAGCTGCACCTGATCGACGCGTCGATCTTCGGCGGCCTCGCGGTTGCGTTGCTGGCCGGTACCGCGTGGGTGCTGCGACGTCAGACGTGAGCCCGGCGGAGGCCCCTGAGCTGCGGGAGCACCTATGCTGACCGATGTGATCGAGTTCCGGATCGACCGGCGCTCGGGGGTCTCCACCTACATGCAGATCGTCCAGCAGGTCAAACAAGCCATGCGGCTGGGACTGCTCAACCCCGGCGACCGGCTGCCCACGGCGCGGGAGGTGGTGGAGGCGACCGCCGTCAACCCCAACACGGTGCTCAAGTCGTACCGCGAACTCGAACGGGAAGGACTGGTGGAGGGCCGTCGCGGCCTCGGCACCTTCGTGACCAAGGCGCTGTCCTCCGACGCCACCGCCGGCGACGACGCGCCGCTCCGCCGGGAACTGGCCGGCTGGATGGGCCGCGCCCGGGAGGACGGCCTCGTCGTCGAGGACGTCGACGCCCTGTACTTCGCGGTCCGCGACGAGCACTACCCCACCGAGGAACGATCATGAGCCCGTTGACGATGACCGCGGTGGGCAAGCGGTACCGCACCGGCTGGGCGGTCCGCGACTGCAGTTTCACCATCCCCGAGGGCGGGGTCGTCGCACTGGTCGGCCCGAACGGCGCAGGCAAGAGCACCCTGCTGCGCATGGCGGCGGGGCTCGCCCGCCCCACGACCGGTGAGGTGAGCACCTTCGGCACCCCGGTGCGGGGCCGCATCCACCCGCACGTCTCGTTCCTGCCGCAGCGCCGTTCGCTCTACCGCGAGCTCACGGTGCGCGAACAGGTGCGCGCCTGCGCGGCCATGAACGACCGCTGGTCCACCGACCGGGTCCACGAGGTGCTCGGGCTGCTGGCGGGCGTGGACCACGACGCGAAGGTCGGCACCCTGTCCGCGGGCGCCCTGACCCAGGTGGCCATCGCGATGGCACTGCGGCGGCTCCCCCGGCTGCTGCTGCTGGACGAACCGCTGTCCGACCTGGATCCGCTGGCCCGCGACGAAATGCTGCGGATCATCATGACCGAGGTCGCCGACCGCGGCACGACGGTGGTGATGTCCTCGCACGTGCTCAGCGACGTGCGCGAGGTGTGCGACCACATCCTGCTGATCGACGAGGGCCGGGTCCAGGTCAACGGGGAGATCGAGGAAATACTGGCGCGGCACCGGATCCTCATCGGCCCGGCCACGGGCAGGTCCGATGTGGACGGAACCGTGATCAGCGCCAGCCGCACCGAGCGCCAGTCCACGCTGCTGCTGCGGGAGCCCGGGCCGACACCCGAGGGCTGGGCGAGCACGGAACCCGACCTGGAATCCCTGGTCATGGGCTACCTGCGTGCCGCCCGTGAACGGCGGTCATCGCCGTAGCGCGATAGCCGGGGCTGCCGTAGGGGGTGTCCCACTCCTCGAGCCCGGCCCGCGAGCTGTGAGCCAGCCCGTCGACCGCGGCACCGGCCGTCAAGCCGCTTCCGCGGACCAGAACAGCTCGCTGTGGATGGCGGACTCCGGGACGTGGTGCTCCGCCAGCAGCGCGTGGACCACCCCGGCCAGCTCACGCGGCGCGCACACCAGCCACTCGTCCACCTTCGCCGGGTGCAGGCGGCACGCCAGCAGCGCCCGCAAGCGCTTCGCGTCGAGGCCGCCGGCGTGGTAGCGCTCGTAGCAGATCGCCAGCGCCGAACCGATGCTGTCGAACGGACGGGGCGGCCGCGGCGGGCGCAGGTCGGGGTCGCGCTCGTCGGTGCGGAAGTGCTCGATCCGCAGGCGTCCCTCGAACCGGCGGGCGAGCGCGGTCAGCTCGTCGGCGAACAGCGTGTCGGCCCCGCTGCGGTTGACGTAGAGCAGCGTCGCCCGGTGCTTGGGCGACGTCCGCAGCGCGTGCGCGAGCATCGGCAGCAGCGGGGCGATCCCGACCCCCGCCGCGATCGCCACCAGGTGCTCACCCTGTGGCGACGGGTGCACCGAGAACTGCCCGTCCGGCGGCCGCACCTCGACCCGGTCGCCCGGCCGCAGCTCGGTCGTCGCGTACGTGGACAGCCGCCCGCCCGGCAACCGCTTGATCGCCACCCGCAGCTCCGGCTCCTCCGGGCACGACGTGATGGCGTACGGGTGGGCCACCTGCTCCCCGCCGATGTCCGCCCGCAGCACGACGTGCTGCCCCGGGGTGAACCGGAACTCCTCCGCCAGGTGCGGCGGCACGGCGAAGGCCACCTCGACCGCGCACCCCGTCAGCGGCCGGACGGCCGTCACGACGAGCGCGTGGAACACCTCCGGGGCCGCGGGCCGCGGCGCGGGAGCGGGAGCCAGGTCCCGCTCGGCGAGCCAAGCCTGCGGGTACCGGTAGAACGGCAGGTTCGGGTACCGGTTGTGCACGGTGTGGTAGCTGCGGGCACCGGCGGGCAGCCGCCGGGGGAACCAGTCGAACCACCACGCCGACAGGGCGAGCGCGATCCGCTGCGGCAGCAGGTAGACGAGCACCAGCTCCCAGCCGTGCCCGGTCGCGACGACCGCCACGATCGTGCCCGGCACGAGCGCGAGCATGCTCAGCGACTCGGCGACCTCCCACTGCGGCCGTTCCGCGGTGCGGCGCAGGTAGGCCGCCACGTGCCAGAGGTCGGTCAGCATCCAGCGCAGCGGCAGCTGCCACGCCGGGCCGCGCACGTTCCACGGCGTCAGGTGCCCCTCCACGCCGTCCCGGTGCTGCGCGAGGTGGAGGAACCGCGCGGGCGCGAACGCCCCGAACGCCGACACGAACGGCATGGCCAGCCGCCCCACGACGTCGTTGACCCAGGTCAGCCTGCCCGCGGCGTGGTGGACGCACTCGTGCAGCACCACGAACATCCCCACCATCGCGGCGACGTGCAGCGGCACCGTCACCCACCCGGAGGCGACGTGCAGGAGCGACAGCCACGCCGCGAACCCGCCGAGGGCGAGCGAGCAGCCGAACAGCAACAGGGTGGGCGTCACGACGGCGGGAACCCGCACGCGGAGCCGGGGCAGTGCCGCCGCGGCCCGTGAGACCTGCACCGCCTGTACTCCAGCCACGACCGGCTCCTCGCCGATAGGGGACCTGCTGGTCGAAGAAGGTAGACAAAACAGGGCTGGATGTAAACTTCCCGCCGCGTCCTGACGCTGCTTGCAGGGCCGGACCCGGCGTGACGGGCCGCTGGCCTAGACTCGGACGTCGGGTACCCGCGTGCCCGCCACCAATCCCTGTACGGCTCGAGGAGAACACGTTGAAGAGCACCGTCGAGCAGCTCAGCCCGACGCGAGTCAAGATCAATGTCGAGGTGCCGTTCGACGAACTCAAACCGAACTTCGACCGCGCCTACCGCAAGATCGCCCAGCAGGTGCGCATCCCGGGCTTCCGTCCCGGCAAGGCGCCCGCTCGCGTCCTGGAAAGCCGGATCGGCCGCGCGCCGGTGCTCGATGAGGTCGTCAACGAGGCCATCCCGGCCAAGTACCTCGAGGCGGTGCGCGCCGGCGAGGTGCGCACGCTCGGCCAGCCCGACTTCGAGGTCACCAAGCTCGAGGACCGCGAGGTGCTGGAGTTCACCGCCGAGGTGGACATCCGCCCCGAGATCGCGCTGCCCGAGCTGGACGGCCTCGCGGTGACCGTCGACGACGTCGAGGTCTCCGACGAGGAGGTCCAGGCCGAGCTGGACAACCTGCGCGCCCGGTTCGGCACCCTGACCGGCGTCGACCGCCCCGCCGAGAACGGCGACTTCGTCTCCATCGACCTGTCGGCCACGGTCGACGGCGAGGAGGTCGAGGAGGCCGCCACCCAGGGCCTGTCCTACGAGATCGGCTCCGGCCAGCTCGTCGACGGCATCGACGACGCGATCATCGGCGCGAACGCCGGCGAGACCAAGACCTTCACCACGAAGCTCGTCGCCGGGCAGTACGCCGGCCGTGACGCCGAGGTCTCGGTGACCGTGCAGAGCATCAAGCAGCGCGAGCTGCCCGAGCCGGACGACGAGTTCGCCCAGCTGGCCAGCGAGTTCGACACCATCGACGAGCTCAAGGCCGACCTGCGTGAGCGCCTGGCCCGGATGAAGAAGGTCCAGCAGGGCGTCCAGGCCCGCGACAAGATCCTCGACCAGCTGCTCGAGAGCGTCGAGGTGCCGCTGCCGGAGAAGGTCGTCGAGGCCGAGGTCGAGAGCCGCAAGCACGACGCCGTCCACGACCTCGACCACAGCGAGGAGGCGCTGGCCCAGCTGCTGGAGTCCCAGGGCCGCACGCTGGAGGAGTTCAACGAGGAGGTGCGCACCGAGTCGGAGAAGGCCGTGCGCACGCAGCTGCTGCTGGACACGATCGCCGACGCCGAGCAGACCAGCGTCAACGACGCCGAGCTGACCGAGCGGATCATCTACCAGGCGCAGCGCTTCGGCATCAGCCCGGACGAGTACGTGCAGCGGGCCCAGCAGTCCGGCCAGCTGTCGGCCATCTACGCGGACGTGCGCCGCGGCAAGGCGCTGGCCTCGGTCGTGCGCCGCGCGAAGGTGACCGACGCCTCGGGTGCCGAGGTCGACCTGGAGGACCTGTTCGGCAAGGACGAGGACGAGGCCGCCGTCGAGACCCCGGCGAATGAGACCGAGGTCACCGAGGGTGCGGAGTCCGCGACCGAAAAGTAAAGCTCTGAGCGAACTCGGGCGGTGTCAGGACTTCTGCGCCGCCCGAGTTCGTTAGGGTCGAATGCAAGATCTCAAACTTCGAAGGACGTCCACAGTGGATCTCCTCGCGAGGTCCACGGCGGCGAAAAGGCAGGCAGACGTGACGCAGCACAAGCCCGAGGCGCGGACCAGCACCGCGGGGCTCAACCTGACCGACTCGGTGTTCGAGCGGCTGCTCGCCGAGCGCATCGTCGTGCTCGGTTCCGAGGTCAACGACGAGGTGGCGAACCGGATCACCGCGCAGCTGTTGCTGCTGGCCGCGGAGGACTCCGAGTCCGACATCCGCTTCTACATCAACTCGCCCGGCGGCTCGGTCACCGCCGGCTTCGCCATCTACGACACGATGCAGCTCATCGAGCCGGACGTGGCGACGTACGCGATGGGGCTGGCGGCGTCGATGGGGCAGTTCCTGCTGTCCTCGGGCACCCCGGGCAAGCGGTACGCGCTGCCGCACGCGCGCATCCTGATGCACCAGCCGTCCGCGGGCGTCGGCGGCACCGCCTCCGACATCGCGATCCAGGCCGAGGTCTTCGGCAAGTGGAAGCAGGAGCTGGCGCGCATCACCGCCGAGCAGACCGGTCAGACGGTCGAGCAGATCATCCGCGACGGCGACCGCGACCGCTGGTTCACCGCCGAGGAGGCCCGTGACTACGGCTTCGTCGACCACGTGCTGAGCCGGGAGAACCAGCTTCCCTCGCCCAACGGCAGCCACTGACCGGGCGTGGACAAGGAGACAAGAAAATGAGCAACTTCCAGCTTCCGCAATCCCGGTACATCCTGCCGTCCTACGTCGAGCGCACCAGCTACGGCGTCAAGGAGTCGAACCCGTACAACAAGCTGTACGAGGAGCGGCAGATCATGCTCGGCGTGCAGGTGGACGACGCGTCGGCCAACGACGTGATGGCCCAGCTGCTGCACCTCGAGCACGAGGACCCGGACCGCGACATCACGATCTACATCAACTCGCCCGGTGGCTCGTTCACCGCGCTGATGGCGATCTACGACACGATGCAGTTCGTGCGCCCGGAGATCCAGACCGTCGTGCTGGGCCAGGCGGCCTCCGCGGCGGCCGTGCTGCTGGCCGCGGGCACCAAGGGCAAGCGGCTCGCGCTGCCCAACGCCCGCGTGCTGATCCACCAGCCCGCCACCGAGGGCACGTACGGCCAGGTGTCGGACCTGGAGATCCAGGCCAACGAGATCCAGCGCGTGCGCCGCCTCATGGAGAGCACGCTGGCCAAGCACACCGGCAAGAGCGAGGAAGAGGTCCGCCGCGACGTCGAGCGCGACAAGATCCTCACCGCCGAGCAGGCCAAGGAGTACGGGATCATCGACGAGGTGCTGTCGTACCGCAAGCTCGCCAACTGAACCACCGGGGGACCGGGCGCGTGTCGGGACGGACGCGTGCCCGGTCCCCCGATTAGGCTGCGACCGCCGCGGTCGGGAGCGGTGGTCGGGCCTTCCGGGCATTCCCCGGGGACTGATGGTCCTCCCGCACCGGGCTCCGGGCGGGTACCGTCAGAGGCGAGGTTCGCATCCGCTGTCTCGGCGGCGAGGGCAGGTAGACGATCAGGTGCGCCGATCCGGCGCTCCGGAGGGGAACAGGTCAACGGTCATGGCACGGATCGGCGACGGCGGAGACCTGCTGAAGTGTTCTTTCTGCGGGAAGAGCCAGAAACAGGTGAAGAAGCTCATCGCCGGCCCCGGCGTGTACATCTGCGATGAGTGCATCGATCTGTGCAACGAGATCATCGAGGAAGAGCTGGCCGAAGCCGGCGACGTGAAGCTCGACGAGCTGCCGAAGCCGCTGGACATCCACGAGTTCCTCGACCAGTACGTGATCGGCCAGTCGGACGCGAAGCGGACGCTCGCGGTGGCGGTGTACAACCACTACAAGCGCATCCAGTCCGACGACAAGACCGGCCCCAAGGACTCGAAGGACGAGCCGGTCGAGCTCGCCAAGTCCAACATCCTGCTGCTGGGCCCCACCGGCTGCGGCAAGACCTACCTCGCGCAGACGCTGGCGAAGATGCTGAACGTGCCGTTCGCCATCGCCGACGCCACCGCGCTGACCGAGGCCGGGTACGTCGGCGAGGACGTCGAGAACATCCTCCTCAAGCTCATCCAGGCCGCCGACTACGACGTGAAGCGCGCCGAGACCGGCATCATCTACATCGACGAGGTCGACAAGATCGCCCGCAAGTCGGAGAACCCGTCGATCACGCGGGACGTCTCGGGCGAGGGCGTGCAGCAGGCGCTGCTGAAGATCCTGGAGGGCACCACCGCCTCGGTGCCGCCGCAGGGCGGGCGCAAGCACCCGCACCAGGAGTTCATCCAGATCGACACGACGAACGTGCTGTTCATCGTGGCCGGTGCCTTCGCGGGCCTGGAGAAGATCATCAACGACCGCATCGGCAAGCGCGGCATCGGGTTCGGCGCGGACATCCGCACCAGGACCGAGATCGAGGAGAGCGACATCTTCTCCGAGACGATGCCCGAGGACCTGATCAAGTTCGGGCTGATCCCCGAGTTCATCGGCCGCCTGCCGATCGTGGCGAACGTGACCCACCTCGACAAGGACTCGCTCGTGCGGATCCTGACCGAGCCGCGGAACGCGCTGGTCAAGCAGTACAAGAAGCTGTTCGAGATGGACAACGTCGAGCTGGAGTTCACGAAGACGGCGCTCGAGGCGATCGCGGACCAGGCGGTGCTGCGCGGCACCGGTGCCCGCGGGCTGCGCGCCATCATGGAGGAGGTCCTGCAGCCGGTGATGTACGACATCCCGAGCCGCAACGACGTCGCCAAGGTGGTCATCACCGAGCAGACCGTCCGCGAGAACGTCAACCCGACGATCGTGTCCCGGCAGCCTTCCCGCCGCCGCAGCACCGAGCGCGGCGAGAAGACCGCCTAGTCAGCGGCGGGGCCGCTGTACTACCCGGGCGACCGAGAAGAGTCCCGCTTTCGTCGCCGTGGGTAAGGGGCCATTGCCCGAACGGGTCGGGGACGGGGCGGATAAGCTACGCGAATGAGCGTCGAGGGGGCAGGTCCCGCTCAGGGGACCGAAACCGCCACGACCGGTACCGCGGACACGGAAACCGTCGTCCCGGAGGGCCGGGGCGATGTGCGTGGGATCAGCGATCTGACGTACCGGATCATCACGCCGTACCTGAGCCACCGGCACGTGCACCGCGGCGTCCTGGTGGTGCTGATCGCCCTCACCGCCGTGTGCCTGGTCGCCACGCTCGTGCGCCTGTCCCCGCTGCCGCTGCTGCCGGTCCCGCTGTTCGTCGCGGGCTGGTTCACGCTCCGCAAGGTCCGCGCCACCACCGACGACGACCGCCGCCTGCTGTTCTGGTCGTCCCTGACCCTGGCCGCCATCTTCGTCGGCTTCTGGGCCCTGTCCCGCGTGTCCAGCTGGATGCACTAGCGCCGCATCAGAAAGCCTTCCCCCCGCGGGTTCCCGCTCATCACGGCAGGCGGGCGTGTTCGGCCCGGCTGGCGGAGATCCGCTGACGCGCGAGCGCGCGGGCCTGCTTGGTGTCGTTGCCGGTGAGCCGGGCGAGGATGGTTGCCAGCGGCCTGATCCGGCCCCAGCCGCCCCAGTGACCCTCGGGGATTTCGGTGGGGAACACCCAGATCCGGCTGGCGTCACGCGGCCAGGCGCCGTTTTCCGCGTCGAGGATCGCCTCGGTGACCTCGGCGATGACGTTCGCACGCTGCTGCTCGTCGAGCTGCCCCTCGGGGACGGACGGGACGATCTTGTAGCGCGGTGCGCCCGCGGGTTGACCGCCGACGTAGACGCCGGCGGGCCGGTGCAGCCAGAGCCAGGAGACGGAACGGCTCACCGGGTCGGCGGGGTCGAACCCCTCGTTGCGGATGAGGATCTCGGTGATGCGGTTCAGCAGCGCCGCCTCGGCGTCCGGCTGGAGCGCACCCTCGGGGATGTAGACGTCGAGCATGGGCACGGTCGGCCTCCTTGTAAGTTCAGTTCTTAAACTCAGGCCGGAGCCTACAAGTGCTCAGTACAACTTGTAAACTCAGATGGGTACACTCGCCCCATGGAGACGCGGCGGATCGACCCGGTGAACTGCTCGGTGGCGCGCGCACTCTCGGTGGTGGGGGAGCGCTGGTCTCTGCTGATCGTCCGTGAAGCGCTGGACGGCGCGCGCCGGTTCGGCGAGTTCCACTCCCGCCTCGGGATCGCCAAGAACCTCCTGGCGACCCGGCTCGAAACCCTGGTGACCGCGGGAGTGATGCGGCGCGTGCCCTACCAGGACCCCGGGGACCGGCGGCGCTTCGCCTACGAGCTCACCGAGCAGGGCCTGGCGTTGCGCCCCACGCTCGTGGCGCTCCTGGAATGGGGCGACAGGTACCTCGCCGACCCGCAGGGCCCGTCGGTCATCGTCCGGCACCGGCCCGCCGACGGTGCGAGCTCCTGCGACGAGCCGGTCAAGATCGTCCTCGAATGCGCTGCGGGGCACAGCCACCTCGCCCCGGAGGACATCAGCCGCACGCCAGGGCCGGGCGCGCGCTTCGTGGAAAGCTCCTGAGCATCGTCCCGGACTATGCTGATCGACAGTGGCTGACCGGTGACGGTCAGCCGCGCCAGGGTCCACGCCATCGAGTCACCCGAGCACCTCAAGCCCGAAACGGTCCAGCACAGCTAGACCAGGGGTACGTGCCGCCCGAGGAAGCCGATCACGCTGGGCACCACGGTGCGGTTGAACGAGTCGCCGTGCTTGCCGCGTGCCGTGAACGCGACGGCGGGGTGCGTCGCCGCGATGAACTTCCGCACGCCCTCGATGAACGGGTCCTCGGTGCCGCACCACACGCCGGTCGGCACGCTGCCGGTCGCCGTGAGGTGCTTCAGCGGGTCCATCGACGCCCAGTCGGCGGCGTCGCGGAACGCGCCGCGCTTGGCCATCTCCGGCCAGGACAGGATGAGCGCCGGGGCGAGCAACGCCAGCGCGTCCAGCGGCTGGCGCCGCTCGGCCCGGCGCCGCGCGTACAGCAGCCCGCCGAACCCGCCCATCGACATCCCCAGCACCGCGAACGGCCGCCCGGCCGCGCCGCCCAGACCACGGCGGCGCAGCCACTGCGGCACCTCGTCCAGCAGCATCCGCATCGGGTCGTCGCCCGGGTGGTGCTGGTGCCAGTAGTTGTCCCCGCCGTCGACCGCGACCAACCCGAACGGCGGCACCGAACGCCGCGCGACGCGGCCGGCCAGCTCGTTGAGGGTGCCCGTCGGCGCGGCGGTGCGGGCGCGGCCGTGCAGGCCGTGCAGCACCAGCACCATCGGCAGGTCCCGCGGCGGCGACTTGCTCGGCAGCAACGTCACGAAGTCGACCTCACGACCGCGCGCGGCCGACCAGACGCGCTCCACCCGCGCGAACCCCAGCTGGCTCACCGGGGTCGAGGACGTCACGCCGAGCGCCCGCTGCACCGCCTCGTCCACGGGCAGCACGCCGGTCGCGGTACCGGCGGTGAACGCGGCCACGCCCAGCCCGGAGGCGCCGGCGATCAAGAGCGATCGGCGGCTGAAGCGCAGTCTGTCCACCGGACCATTCAAGCGTATGCACGGGCCCCGGAAAACGGTCAGGACGCGGCGGCGGCCTTTTCGAGCACGCGCTGTTCCCCGGTGTAGAGGTTCATGCTCGCGCCGCGCAGGAAGCCGACGAGCGTCATGCCGTTCTCCTCGGCCAGCTCGACCGCCAGCGACGACGGTGCCGACACCGCCGCCAGCAGCGGGATCCCGGCCATCGCGGCCTTCTGCACCAGCTCGAACGAGGCCCGCCCGGACACCAGCAGCCCGGTGTCGCCGAGCGGCACCCGGCCCGCCAGCAGCGCCCAGCCCAGCACCTTGTCCACGGCGTTGTGCCTGCCCACGTCCTCACGGACCGCGAGCAGGGTGCCGTCGGCGGTGAACAGGCCAGCCGCATGCAGCCCGCCCGTGCTCGCGAAGACCTTCTGCTGCTCGCGCAGCGCGTCCGGCAGCTTCGCCAGGACCTCCGGCGTGACCGCGAACGGGGACTGCCCCGGCGCGAACCGCGTCTTGAGCTTGACCGCGTCGAGCGCCGCCTTCCCGCACACGCCGCACGAGGACGTGGTGTAGAAGTTGCGCTCCACCCCGGTCTCCGGCGGCGCCACGCCCTCGGCGAGCGTCACGTCCAGCACGTTGTAGGTGTTGCGGCCCTGATCGTCGACACCGTCGCAGTAGCGCGCGGCGAAGACGTCGTCCGGCGAGCCGAGCACCCCCTCGGACAGCAGGAAGCCGTGGGCGAGTTCGACGTCGTGCCCGGGGGTGCGCATGGTCACCGCGAGCGCCTTCCCGCCGACGCGGATCTCCAGCGGTTCCTCGGCGGCGAGCGAATCCGGCCGCCGCCGCTGCCCCGTCTCGGACAGCACCCGCACCGGCCGCCGCACGGTCACCCTGCCCATGGTCGTCACTCCCCGCCGCTCTGCCCGAAAGTTCCACAACCCGTTGGTGCGGCGACACGCTTTCGGTACTAGATTGCTGTCACCATCCAGCCTAGGGGAGCAGCACTGTGGCCGTCACTTTCCTGGACCGTTCCCACACGGTCGCGCCCGCCAACTGGAGTCGCTGGCTGATCCCGCCCGCCGCGTTGTCGGTGCACCTGTCCATCGGGCAGGCCTACGCGTGGAGCGTGTTCAAGCCGCCGCTGGAGAAGGCGCTGCACCTGTCGGGCACGCTCAGCGCGCTGCCGTTCCAGCTGGGCATCGTCATGCTGGGGCTGTCGGCGGCGTTCGGCGGCACGCTCGTCGAGCGCAACGGCCCGCGCTGGGCGATGTTCGTGTCGATGACGTGCTTCTCGACCGGGTTCCTGATCTCGGCGCTGGGGGCGGCGACGTCGCAGTACTGGCTCGTGGTGCTGGGTTACGGGCTGGTCGGCGGCATCGGGCTCGGGATCGGCTACATCTCGCCGGTGTCGACGCTGATCAAGTGGTTCCCCGACCGGCCGGGCATGGCGACGGGGATCGCGATCATGGGCTTCGGCGGTGGCGCGCTCATCGCGTCGCCGTGGTCGAGCCAGATGCTGGAGACGTTCGGCAGCACGCCGGGCGGTATCGGCGCGGCGTTCCTCGTGCACGGGCTGGTGTACGCGGTGTTCATGTCGCTGGGCGTGTTCCTGATCCGCGTGCCCGCGGACGACTGGAAGCCGAAGGGCTGGGAGCGGCCGAAGGCGAACGGCAACGCGCTGATCACGACGGCGAACGTCTCGGCGGCGAACGCGATCAAGACACCGCAGTTCTGGTGCCTGTGGATCGTGCTGTGCTTCAACGTGACCGCGGGCATCGGCATCCTGGAGAAGGCGTCGCCGATGATCACCGACTTCTTCCGCGGCACGTCGGTGCCGGTGGGCGCGGCGGCCGCGGCCGGGTTCGTGGCGCTGCTGTCGCTGACGAACATGCTGGGCCGGTTCGTGTGGTCGTCCACGTCGGACCTGGTGGGGCGCAAGAACATCTACCGCGGCTACCTCGGGATCGGCGCGGTGCTGTACCTGGTCATCGCGCTGACGGGGAACTCGTCGAAGGTCGTGTTCATCCTGTGCGCGATGGTGATCCTGTCGTTCTACGGCGCGGGTTTCGCGACGCTGCCCGCGTACCTCAAGGACCTGTTCGGCACGTACCAGGTGGGCGCCATCCACGGGCGGCTGCTGACCGCGTGGTCGGTGGCGGGCGTCGTCGGCCCGCTCATCGTCAACGCGATCGCGGACAGCGAGAAGCAGGCGGGCAAGCAGGGGCCGGACCTGTACACGACGTCGTTCTACATCATGATCGCGCTGCTGGTCGTGGGCTTCGTGGCCAACGAGTTCGTGCGGCCGGTGAAGGAGAAGTACCACGAGCCGGCGGCGGGGCGGCCGGGCGTGCCCGCGGGGAAGGAAGCGGAATGAACGAGGGCAGGCGTCCGTGGCTGTTGACCCTGGCGTGGCTGTGGGTCGGGCTGCCGTTCGCGTACGGGGTCTACGAGCTGATCCGCAAGGTGGTCCAGCTCTTCGGGGGCTGAGTTCCCCGGGGTTTCGGGGGGCCGAGGCCGGTGGCCTGGCGAAACCGGGCGCCCGGGCGGTTACTTGGGTGGCCGGGCTGGGGTTTTCGGCGGTGGACGCCGGGCGCTCGGGCGGTGGTCGGCGGCAGGCGGGGCGGCTTCTGTCGGCGGAGTTCGGTTTCCCGGACCACGCCCACTCTGGTTGCCCAGGAAACCGGCGGCGGTCCCGTGAAGGATTCGCGTCTGGCGCCCTCAGCCCTTCGACCCCGCTGATTGCCTCCTTGGGGGCCGCGCCAGCTTCTCGACCAGTGCCCGGCGGGCTGAGTGCACGTGTTCCTCCGCCACCTCCGCGAGCCGGGCGGTGTCGCGGGCGCGGATGAGCTTCGCGAGTTCCCGGTGTTCGCCCCAGGCGGCGGCGCGGTACCGGTCGTGGCCGAGGCGCACGCGGTGGGACTGGAACAGCCGCACCTGCGAACGCACCGCTCGCCACGCGTCGAGCAGCCGCCGGTTGCCTGCCGCGTCGTAGATCCTCTCGTGGAACTCCAGGTCCAGCGCCAGCATCCGCATCCCGTCGGTCTCCCTGACCATCCGGTCCACCAGGCGGTCCAGCTCGTCGAGCTGCTCGGGCGTGGCGCGCTCCGCTGCGGTGACCGAGGCGAGCCGGTCCAGGGCCGCCCGCACGGCGTACACCTCCTCGACGTCGGCCTCGGTCAGCCCGATGACGTGGGTGCCCTTGTGCCACACGCTCTGCACGAGCCCCTCACGCTCCAGCACCGCCAGCCCTTCACGCACCGAACCGCGGCTGACCTGCAGCAGCGCCGCGAGCTCCACCTCGCGCAGCGCGCTGCCGGGGGTGATCCGCCCCCCGAAGATCTCCTCACGGATGCGGTCGGCCGCCTCGCCCGCGAGACCCCGCCGCTGAACCGGTTCCATGTCCGAATGTTGACATTCGGACATCCGGAAGGTCAAGCTGAGGACAAGCCGACCTGAGGAGCAGCCGAAATGACCCGACCCGGATTCCACCTCGCCATCCCGGTGGACGACCTGGCACGTGCCCGCGAGTTCTACGGCGGCGTGCTCGGCCTGCCCGAGGGGCGGTCGGACACGGCGTGGGTGGACTGGAACTTCCACGGGCACCAGGTGGTGACGCACGTCGTCCCCGGCGCCCGCACCGAATCGGGCCGCAACCCCGTCGACGGGCACGACGTGCCGGTGCCGCACTTCGGGCTGATCCTGTCCGTCGAGGACTTCCACGAGCTCGCCGACAAGCTGCGCGCCGCGGGCACCGAGTTCGTCATCGAGCCCTACCAGCGGTTCGCGGGCGAGCCGGGGGAGCAGTGGACGATGTTCCTGCACGACCCGGCGGGCAACGCGCTGGAGTTCAAGGCGTTCCGCGACGAGTCCCAGCTGTTCGCCAAATGAGCCGCGGCATCCTCGTCACGGGTGCGGCGTCCGGGCTCGGGCGGGCGGTCGCGCACGCCTTCGCCGACCGGGGCGACCGCGTGGCCGTGCACTACAACTCGAACCGGGCCGACGCCGAGACGACCCTGAAAGCCTTGCCGGGCAAGGGACACACACTCGTCCAGGGTGACATCACCACCGCACCCCAGCGGATCGCCGACACCGCGGAAGAGGCGCTCGGCGGCGTCGACGTGCTCGTCAACAACGCCGCCGTCGTCACCACGAACGCCACCGCGCACCCGCTCGCCGACACGTCTTTCGAGCACTGGCAACGGATGTGGCGCGAATCGGTCGCGGTGAACCTGCTCGGCGCGGCCGACCTGACGTACTGCGTCGCCCGGCACATGATCGCCCGAGACGTACCCGGACACATCGTGAACGTCGGCTCGCGTGGCGCGTTCCGCGGCGAACCGGACCACCCGGCGTACGGCGCGACGAAGGCCGCGCTGCACTCGATGGGCCAGTCACTCGCGGTTTCCCTTGCACCACACGGCATTTCGGTCGCCTCGGTGGCGCCGGGCTTCATCGCGACGGAACGCGTCGCCGACTGGCTCACCGGCGAGCGGGGCGAGGCGCTGCGGGCGCAGAGCCCGTTCGGCCGGGTCGCGGAGCCGGGCGAGATCGCCGAAGCGATCGTCTACCTCGCCTCGCCGGGCTCCACGTGGGCGTCGGGCGCGATCCTCGACCTGAACGGGGCGTCCTACCTGCGGACGTGATTGGTCCATCGGGGTGAAGCCTGGCGGATTTCCTCCACCGGACCCGCCGGGATACGTGAGTATCCCCGGCAGAGTCCGCAGGAAGGCTGGCCGATGACGACAGGCGGCCGACTTCTGGGCCGACTGGGACAAGGCGCTCGCGCAGGTGCTCAGGACGCTCGGGCCGCCTTCTCCAGCCTGATCACGACCGCCTTCGACACCGGCGTGTTCGACTTCTTCGCCACGGAACCCAGAGGTACCAACGCGTTCGCCTCGGGGAAGTACGCGGCGGCGCAGCCGCGGGCCGTCGGGTAGGCGACCAGGCGGAAACGCTCGGCGCGGCGTTCGCCGTCCTCCCACTCCGACACCAGGTCCACGACCTCGCCGTCGGCGAAGCCGAGTGCCGCGATGTCCTGCGCGTGCACCAGCACCACGCGCCGCGCGTCCTCGATGCCGCGGTAGCGGTCGGACAGGCCGTAGATCGTGGTGTTGTACTGGTCGTGGCTGCGCAGCGTCTGCAGCAGCAGCCGCCCCTCCGGCACGCGCGGGAACTCCAGCTCGCTGACCGTGAAGTTCGCCTTGCCCGTGTCCGTGCGGAACTCGCGCGCGTCACGCGGCGGGTGGGGGAGTACGAACCCGTCCGGCTGCCGCACGCGCGCGTTGTAGTCCGCGCAGCCCGGCACGACGCGCGCGATGCGGTCGCGGATCAGGTCGTAGTCGCCCTCGAACTCAGCCCACGGCACGGCGTGGTCCGGCCCGAACAGGGCCCGCGCGAGGCGGCACACGATGGCCACTTCGGACAGCAGGTGCTCGCTCGCGGGGCGCAGGCGGCCGTGGGAGGCGTGCACGCACGACATCGAGTCCTCGACCGTGACGAACTGCGGCCCGCTCGCCTGCACGTCCCGCTCGGTGCGGCCCAGTGTGGGCAGGATCAGCGCGGTCTTCCCGTGCACCACGTGCGACCGGTTGAGCTTCGTGGAGACGTGCACGGTCAGCTCGCACGCCCGCAGCGCGCGCTCGGTCGCCTCGGAATCCGGTGTGGCGGCGGCGAAGTTGCCGCCCATGCCGAAGAAGACCTTGCCCTTCCCGTCCCGCATCGCGCGGATCGCGGCGACCGTGTCGAAGCCGTGCTCGCGCGGCACCGGGATGCCGAACTCCGCCTCCAGCGCCAGCAGGAACTTCTCGGGCATCTTCTCCCAGACACCCATCGTCCGGTCGCCTTGCACGTTCGAGTGGCCGCGCACCGGGCACAGGCCCGCCCCGGGCTTGCCGATCATGCCGCGCAGCAGCGCGACGTTGGTGATCTCCTGGATCGTCGCGACGGCGTGCCGGTGCTGCGTCACGCCCATCGCCCAGCAGTACACGGTGCGCTCGGACTCGGCGATCATCCGCGCGATCCGGGTGATCTGCTCGCGGGGCAGGCCGGTCGCGGCGTCGATCGCCGCCCAGTCGAGCTCCCGCAGGTGCTTGGCGTAGGCGTCGAAGCCGTGTGCCGAGGAACCCACGAAGTCGTGGTCGACGACCGTGCCGGGCGCCGCCTCCTCCCACGACAGCAGCAGGTGCCCGATCGCCTGGAACAACGCGAGGTCACCGCCGAGCCGGATCTGCGCGAACTCGTCCGCCAGCGCGGTGCCCTTGCCCAGCACGCCACGCGGCGTCTGGGGGTTCTTGAACCGCATCAGCCCGGCCTCGGGCAGCGGGTTCACGGCGATCACGCGGGCACCGGCGGCCTTGGCCTCCTCCAGCGCCGAAAGCATGCGGGGGTGGTTGGTGCCCGGGTTCTGCCCGACCACGACGACCAGGTCGGCGCGGTGGATGTCGGCGAGGCTCACCGAGCCCTTGCCGATCCCGGTCGACTCGGTCAGCGCCGCGCCCGAGGACTCGTGGCACATGTTGCTGCAGTCCGGCAGGTTGTTGGTGCCGAACGAACGCACGAGCAGCTGGTAGAGGAACGCGGCCTCGTTGCTGGTGCGGCCGGAGGTGTAGAAGACGGCTTCGTTCGGCGAGGAAAGCGCTTGCAGCTTCGACGCGACGAGCGCGAACGCGTCGTCCCAGGAGATCGGCTCGTAGTGCGTGGCGCCCTCGCGCAGCACCATCGGGTGCGTCAGGCGGCCCTGCTGGCCCAGCCAGTAGTCCGTCCTGCCGGCCAGCTCGGACACGGGGTGCGCGGCGAAGAACTCCGGGCCGACACGGCGTTTCGTGGCCTCCTCGGCGACCGCCTTCGCCCCGTTCTCGCAGAACTCGGCGAGCTTGCGGTGCTCCCCGTCGGCCTGCTGCGGCTCCGGCCACGCGCAGCCCGGGCAGTCGAAGCCCTGGCGCTGGTTGAGCAGGCGCAGCGCGCGGACCGTCCGGCCGGCGCCCATCTGCTCCACGCTCCGCAGCAGCGAGACCGCCACCCCGGGCACGCCCGCGGCCCAGTCCTTCGGCTTCGAGACTTCCAGCTGGGCCTCGTCGATGTCGGCCCTCGGCGCGTTCCGTGTCACACCGTCATTTTCCGTTCTCGACCGGCTCCTGACGAGACCGGGTCGCCCGCAGCCCGCGGTCGAAGGCGGTCACGGCGAACAACACGACGCCGACCCCGACGAGCGCCCATGCCAGGTGGTGCAGCCCCGCCGACGTCGTCTGCTCGCCGAAACACAGCGCTATCAGCGTCGATGCGGCGATGGCGCCGAGGTACTGTGCGGTGCGGAACAGGCCGCTGGCGGTGCCCATCTGCTCGGCGGGCGCCTGCCCGTAGAGCGCTGTCTGGTTCGTCACACTCGTCAGCCCCTGGCCCAGCCCGAACACGGCGGTCATGCCGACGAGCACCACGAACCACGTGCCGGTGTCCACGAACAGCAGCAGCGCGGACCCGGCGAGCAGCGCGAGCGAGTTCGTGATCAGCCGGGCGTAGAGGCCGGTCGGCCTGCCCGAGGCCGCGGCCGCGAGCACCGCGACCGCCGACATCGGCAGCAGCAGGGCACCCGCGCGTTCCTCGCTCAGCCCGCGTGCCGCCTCCAGCCACTGCACGTAGCCGAACATGATCGAGTACACGATGAGGAAGGCCAGCGACTGGCGCAGGTAGGTGCGCAGCAGCGGCGCGTTGCCCGCGAGCATCCGCAGGTCGATGAACGGACGTCGGGCACGCAGCTCGGTGCGTGCGAAGACGGCGGCGAGCACGACGGCGATGCCCAGCAGGTACAGGTCGTCGAGCGCCGGTGCCATCACGAACAGCAGCACCACCAGCAGCGCGGCGGAGAACAGCACGATGCCCGGCACGTCGATGCGCTCGCGCTTGAGCCCGGCGCGGTCGTCCTTGGGCACCCAGAACAACGCCAGCAGCAGGGAGATCCCGGCCAGCGGGATGTTCACCGCGAAGATCGCGGGCCAGCCGAACAGGCCGATCAGCACCCCGCCGAGGGTCGGGCCGATCACCATGATCGTCTGCGCGGACATCGCCAGCACGGACAGGATCCGGCTCGGCACGCCCTGCCCCGCCGCGTCCGCGCGTTTACGCAGCACCGCCATCGCGGCCGGGAAACCCGCGCACGTCCCGATCCCCAGTACCGCCCGCACCGCGATCAGCCAGCCCAGCGAGAACGCCAGCAGCCCGCCGATCCCGGCGAGCATCACGATGACCGCGCCGGTCAGCAGCACGCGCCGCGCGCCGAACCGGTCGACGAACAGGCCGACCACCGGCTGCCCGACGGCGGTCGCGAGGTACAGCGACGTGATCAGCCACGCCGTCTGCTCCGGGCGGGCGCCGAAGGTGTGCGCGATGGGCACCAGCGCCACCGCGATCAACGTCGAGTTGATGGGGTTGAGGACCGCGCTGGCCACCAGCGGGGTGACCAGCTTCGGGCCGAACAGGCCGGGTGCCCTCGTCGCGGTGCGCTGTGCCGTCGTCGTTCTCACTCCTGGGTCGGATCAGGCCGGGTTCTGGTTCTGCGCCAGGCGTTCCAGCAGCGGCAGCGCCGTGGCTACGGCCTCGCGTTCCTCCGCCGTGAAGCCCGCCAGTGACGTGGCCAGCCACTCCTCGCGGTGCTGGTGCACGCCCCGCACGGTCTTGCTCCCCAGCTCCGACAGGGAGATCACGGTCCGCCTGCCGTCGCGGGGGTCACGGGTGCGGTCGAGGTAGCCCAGCTCGTCGAGCACGGCGAGCGTGGCGGCCATGGACTGCTGCCGCACGTGTTCCGCCGCGGCGAGCTGCGCCTGGGTGGCGGGCCCGTCGCGGTGCAGCCGCGAGAGCACGGCCGACTGCGAGGGCGTGAGCACCCCGGCGTTGTCCACCTGGCGCAGCCGCCGGTGCAGCTGCCCCACCACGCCGCGCAGCGCTCCCGCGAGCCGCGCGACCTCGTTCGGAACGCGGGTCATATGCACAGTCTAGCCTGTTGAGTCTGACCTGTGGAAAGGAGCGCGGTCTCCAGGCACCTGCGACGGGACAGCGCCGAGGAGCCCGGAACCTGAAGAACAGCCCGTTCGAAACGGCGCGTTCGCCGATCCCGCCGACGTGGACCAAAGCGGGGCGCGGGCACGGGGCCTTCCCGTGCCCGCGCCCTCCGTCAGCCGCAGTTGTCCTCGGTGGGCAGCGGCTTCGTCGGGTCGTACTGGCCCGGTTCCTGCGTCAGCGACGGGCCCGCGAAGTCCGGCTCCGTGAACGAGGGGGCGATCAGGTTCCGCTTCGACGCCTCGCAGGCGATGTTCGAGTAGTACCCGCCGCGGTTCTCCAGGTACAGGTACTTCTCACCCCGCTCGGCCACGAAGTCGGCCTGCACGCGGATGAACGGCTCCATGTCGCCCGGGCTGGTGATCGTGCGGCTCCCGGGGTCGAAGGCGTACGCGGTCACGTAGTCGACGTGGAGCACGAGTTCCTGCTGCCCCCGCGGGGTCATCGTGACGGCACCCGACATGCGAGCGGGCACGGGCAGCAGCGGGGGATCGATGGTGAGGTATGTGAGGTAGCGGTCCGCGTCCGTCCGCACCTGGTCGCGGATGTCCGGAGCGAGGAGGGCGAGGAACTTGTCCGGCCGGTGTCCCTGGAGCACGTCCGCGTCGAGCGAGGTCAGGACGATGGCCTGCTTGACCTGGTCGAGCGCGGTGGCGACCTGCTTCTCGGAGAACCCGCCGACCTTCACCGCCGCGGGGAAGGTCACCCCCTCGATCCCCTCCCGCCAGTTCTGCGCGGGCGTCTTGTCGAACGGGTGGGACAGGTCCACGCGCGCGAACTCCGGGATCACGGACGGCGCCGTGGTCGTGCTCGTGCCGCCGCCGCTGGTCGCGTCCGCGGCGGTTTCCGCGTGCGTCTTGCCCCAGTAGTAGAACGCGACCCCCGCTCCGGCCAGCACGACGGCCACCACGGCGGTGATGGCCAGCCGCTTGCCCAGCTTCGCCCGGCGCCGGTCGCGCCGGTAGTCGACCCAGGCCTCCTTCACCGCGTGCCGCTGCCAGTCCGGATCTCTCAGATCCGGGTGGTTCTCGATGTCCTGCTCGTCCACTCGTCCCGCCTCGTCGGTCAGCTCAACAACCGGCAATCGGGACGTGCTCCGTTTCGTTACGCCGACACCGCGTTCGCAACCGTTTCGGAACCTGGAGCGATCAGCGCACCGCGCGCTCGACGATCGCCGCCAGGCCGGTCATCCCGGCGAAGTTCGGGTGGTACGGCGCGGCGGTGAGCTTGAGGTCCTTGCCGTTGATCCACGCCGCCGCGCCCGCGCACGCGTCGTGCCCGAGCGACGGGGTGAAGGTGTCCACATAGGACGCTCCACCATCGGCGGCGGCACCGGAAACCGCCGCGTTGAGCGCTTCCTCCACGCTGTTGAGCCACGCGTAGTCACCGTCGGCGAAGGGCAGGACGTCCGGGCACGTGCCGCTCGGCGGCGCGATCCGCGGGTAGCCGACCGCGAGCACCTTCGCCTGCGGCGAGCGCCGGTGGATCTCCGCGAGCACGGCGGTGATGTTCGCCCGCGTCTGGGGCAGCTTCGCCTTGATCGTGTCGACCCCGTCGACCGTGAACTGCCGCTGGCACGGGTTGCCGGTCGGATCGCTCGCCCGCAATCCGGGGCAAGTGCCCACCAGCGTGCCGAACACGCTGTAGTCGTTGCCGCCGATGCCGAGGGTGACCAGGTCGGTGTCGGGGCGCAGCGCGTCGAGCTGCGGCGGGTTCGTGCCCAGCGGCACCGACTGCGGCGCCGTCATGTCGCCGGTGTCGGCACCGCTGCAGCTGACGTCGGTGTACGACGACACCAGCAGCCGCAGCGCCAGCTGAGCCGGGTAGTTCGACGTGGACCGCAGGCACCCCAGGGGATCCACGCGCTGCAACGGGATCAGGGGGCCCGCGGTGTAGGAGTCACCGAGCGCGACGTACCGCGAAAGCCGCGCCGGTTGTGCCGAAGCGGTCAACGCGGAGGCGAGCACGGTGCAGACGGCGAGAACGGCGACGATGAGGCCCCGGCGAGCACGCATGCTTCTTTCCTAGCCCTCGCCGGGGCCGGGCGGCGCCGCCGAAGGGGTGGTCTCGCCCGAAGTCACCCCATTCAGCGGTACGCGGACTGTCCCGTGAGCAGCTGCCCGAGCACCAGCGTGTGGATCTCCTCGGTGCCCTCGTACGTCAGCACCGACTCCAGGTTGTTCGCGTGCCGGATCACCGGGTACTCGAGGCTGATCCCGTTGGCCGCCAGGATGGTCCGCGCGGTGCGGGCGATGTCGATCGCCGTGCGCACGTTGGTGAGCTTGCCGAAGCTGACCAGTTCCGGCGGCAGCTCACCGGCATCCTTGCGGCGGCCGAGGTGCAGCGCGAGCAGCAGGCCCTTGTTGAGCTCCAGCGCCATCTGCACGAGCTTCTGCTGCGTCAGCTGGAAACCCCCGATGGGCCTGCCGAACTGCTCGCGGCTTGTCGCGTAGTCCAGCGCGGCCTCGTAGCAGGAGCGGCCCGCGCCCAGCGCGCCCCACAGGATCCCGTACCGCGCTTCGGCGAGGCACGACAGCGGGCCGCGCAGGCCGGTCACCCCCGGCAGCACCGCGGACTCCGGCAGCCGCACGTCCTCCAGCACCAGCTCGGCGGTGGCGGACATGCGCAGCGACAGCTTGTGCTTGATCTCCCGCGCGGTGAACCCCGGCGTGTCCGTGGGCACGACGAACCCGCGGACGCCTTCCTCGGCCCGCGCCCACACGACGGCGACGTCCGCGATCGTGCCGTTCGTGATCCACATCTTCGCGCCGTTGAGCACCCAGTCCGAGCCGTCGCGCTTCGCGGTCGTGCGCATGTCGCCCGGGTCGGAGCCGCGGTCGGGCTCGGTGAGGCCGAAACAGCCGATCTTCTCGCCGCGCGCCATCGCGGGCAGCCACTGCTCCTTCTGCTCGTCGGAGCCGTACTTCCAGATCGGGAACATCGCCAGCGAGCCCTGCACGGACACGAAACTGCGCAGCCCCGAGTCCCCGGCCTCCAGCTCCAGGCAGGCCAGCCCGTACGACGTCGCGTTCGTCCCGGCGCAGCCGTAGCCGGTCAGGTGCATGCCCAGCAGGCCCATCTCGCCGATCGCGCCGACGAGGTGCCGCGGGAACTCCGCGTCCTCGAACCACTGACCGGCGTGCTCGGCGACCTCCTTGCGCACGAACGCCCGCACGGTGTCGGCTATCCCGCGCTCCTCGTCGGTGAGCAGTTCGCGGATGCCCAGCAGGTCACGGGGGTCTGGTTTGCTCATGCCGACCACCCTAAGCGGTACACCAGCAGGTAGCGCCAGAACAGCACTGGGCGCACCGTGCTCCCCGGCAGCAGCCGCGCCGACTCGCGGCGCACCTGCGTCATCGTCATGGTCCAGTCCCGCACGCGGGGTGCGATGGTGTGGTCCGGACCGCCGTTGAGCCGCTCGCCAGCGGCGACGACCGCCCGCGCGAGGAGGTTGAGCGGCGGCGAGAGCACGTGCCACTGCGCGAAGTCGGCGGCCGAGCGCGGCTTCGCCAGGCCCAGCACCACGAGCACCCCGCCGGGGTTGAGCGCGTCCCGCAGCTTCGTCACCGTCTCGAACGGCATGTGGTGCAGCGAGGCCAGGCAGCTGATGAAGTCGTAGCGGCCGAGTTCGGCCTCGGTCACGTCCTCCTGCCGGTAGCAGATGCCACCACCCAGGGCACGGGCCGCCGCGATGACGTCGGCGTCCGGATCGACGGCGTCCACCTCGAGCCCGGCCTCGGCGAGCCGCCGTGCGAACCGACCCGTTCCGCACCCGACGTCCAGCGCCCGACGTGCGCCCGGGGGGACGTGGCGGAGCAACAACGGGTGGTAGTGGGAGTTGTGGTCGAAGGGCATGGGCCCAAACTGCCAGAACGTCGGCGCCCTAGACTTGACAACTGTGGAAGAGGAGTACCCCGCCGAGCTGTCCAGCGGCGACAACTTCGTGGCCGGGCCTCTGCCCGACGACCCCGCGGACGTCGACCCCGTCGACCTCGAGGAGACCGAGCGGCAGGCCCGCCAGGAGCTGCTGAAGGTCGAGGCCGAGCTGAACACGCGCTGGCCGGAGACGAAGATCGAGCCCTCGCTCGACCGCATCCGCGCGCTCGCGACCGTCCTGGGCGACCCGCAGAAGTCCTACCCGGTGCTGCACGTGGCGGGCACCAACGGCAAGGGCTCCACGGTCCGCATGATCGACGCGCTGCTCACCAGGATGGGCCTGCGCGTAGGCCGGTACACGAGCCCCCACCTGCAGCTCGTCACCGAGCGCATCGCGCTGGACGGCGTCCCGATCCCGGCGTCGAAGTACGTCGACATCTACCACGACATCGCGCCGTACATCGCGATGGTGGACGGGGCCGGCGGGCCGCCGATGAGCAAGTTCGAGGTGCTCACCGGCATGGCCTTCGCCGCGTTCGCCGACGCGCCGGTCGAGGCCGCGGTGATCGAAACCGGCATGGGCGGCCGCTGGGACGCCACGAACATCGCCGACGGCCAGGTCGCCGTGATCACCCCGGTCGGCATCGACCACGTCGAGTACCTGGGCGGTGACCTCGCGGGCATCGCGGGGGAGAAGGCCGGGATCATCAAGCCCGGCAGCGTCGCGGTGCTCGCCGAGCAGGACCCGGTGGCGCAGCGCGTGCTGCTGGAGCAGGTGGTCGAGGTCGACGCGACGGTCGCGCGCGCGGGCAGCGAGTTCGCCGTGCTGCGCCGGGAGATCGCCGTCGGCGGCCAGCTGCTCACGCTGCAGGGGCTCGGCGGGATCTACGACGAGATCTTCCTGCCGCTGCACGGTGCCCACCAGGCGCAGAACGCGGTGCTCGCGCTGGCCGCCGTCGAGGCGTTCTTCGGGGCGGGCAAGGACAGGCAGCTCGTGATCGAGGCGGTGCGCGAGGCGTTCGCCGAGGTCCAGACGCCGGGACGGCTGGAGCGCGTGCGTGCCGCGCCGACGGTGCTGATCGACGCCGCGCACAACCCGCACGGCGCCCGCGCCCTGGCCGCCACGATCAGCGAGGAGTTCGCCTTCCGGCGGCTGGCCGCGGTCGTCAGCGTGATGGGGGACAAGGACGCGCGGGGCATCCTCGAAGCGCTGGAACCGGTGGTTTCCGAGATCGTGGTGACCCGCAACAACTCCGAGCGCGCGATGCCGCTGGACGAGCTGAACGACCTCGCGTTGTCGATCTTCGGCGAGGACCGGGTCGTCGCCGAGCCCAGCCTGGACGCGGCCATCGAGACGGCCGTCGCGCTGGTCGAGGAGACCGACGACGAGCCGCTGGCCGGTGGCGGCGTGCTGGTGACCGGTTCGGTCGTGACCGCGGGTGAGGCGAGGACTTTGTTCGGAAAGGAACCCGCGTGAGCGACGCACCGCAGGAGGGCGCCGTCAAGCCGCCCGCGAAGGACCCGATGAAGTCCTTCCGCGGGGTGATGGCCGGCACGCTCGTGTGCGAGGCCATCACCGTCGGACTGGCGCTGCCGGTCGTCGCGCGGCTCGGCGGTGGTGTCGGCACGGTCAAGGGCTGGGCGGTGATCGCCATCGCGATCCTGCTGCTGGTGGCCTGCGGGTTCGTCCGGCGGCCGTGGATCGGCGCGGTGATCGTGGTGCTGCAGCTGGCGTTGATCGCGTTCCTGTTCTCCATCACCGCGATCGGCGTGATCGGCCTGCTGTTCCTCGCGTTCTGGCTGTGGGCGTTCTGGCTGCGCCGCGACGTGGCCCGGCGCATGGCGGCCGGGACCTTGCCTAGCCAGCAACAGCGGTGACGGCGCCGAACCACGTCCGCAACGCCTCGTCGAGCCCGCTCCCGCCGGCCCACGCCACGTAGCCGTCGGGACGCACGAGCACCGCGGGCGCGGGCGGCTCGGGGGTCTCGGCGCGCAGGTGGTCCACGCGGTCCCGCCACGGCTCGACCGCTTCACCGAACTCACCGGTGAAGTCCAGCAGCACCGCGCGCCCGGCCCGCATCACCTCGCCGACCCGCGTCGTGCCCAGCGGCAGGTCGGGCATCCACCGGCCGAGCAGCGGATGCGGGGCCGCGGACATCTCGTACCGCACGTCGGCGCCCGCAAGGAGTTCCGCGATCCGGCGCCGCACGACGTCCTCGTCGAGCAGCTCGCCGAAGATCTGCCGCACCGCGCGCACGTCCTCGCCGGGCGAGAGCAGCGCCACCTGCGCCACGGTGTGCAGCAGCACGCGGCGGCCGACCGGGTGCCGTTCGCGGTGGTAGGTGTCGAGCAGCCCGTCCGGGGCCCAGCCCCCCAGTTCCGCGGCGAGCTTCCAGGCCAGGTTCAGCCCGTCCTGCAGCCCCAGGTTCAGCCCCGGTCCGCCGAACGACGGGTGCACGTGCGCGGCGTCGCCGAACAGCAGGACCCGGCCCTCGCGGTAGCGCTCCGCCTGCCGCGCGTTGCTGCCGGCCCGGCGCTTCCACTCCGCCGCGCCCGGCGCGGGTTCCACCACCACGTCCCGCCCGACGACCCGGCAGAAGGCGTCCCGCACCTCCTCGAACGTGACCGGCCCGTCGACCGCCGGCTGGTCCCATTCGGCGGAGCCGATGAAGTGCACGCCCGGTTCGAACGACGCGAAGGCGAAGGCGCCGCGCGGAGTCCAGTGCCACTGGAGCGGCCGCACCCGTCCCTCGTCGGGCACCTCGAGCTCGCCGGTTTCCGGCACGAGCCCCGGGTCGCGGATCACCACCAGCCCGGTGCGCGTGACGAACCGGTCGTCGGTGCTGCCGGGGAACCCGATGCCCGCCTGCTTCCGGACCGTGCTGTGCGCCCCGTCGGCTCCCACGAGGAACCGCGTGCGCAGGCGCTGCCTGCCGGCAGGCGTCCGGACTTCGAGCGTGACGCCGTCGTCGTCCTGCTCGAACGACTCCAGCTCCCAGCCCCGCCGCACCGCCACGCCGAGTTCGGCGGCGTACGCGTCCAGGCGTTCCTCCAGCACCCGCTGCGGGATCGGCAACGTGTAGAGCGGATTGCCCGCCACCGCACGCAGGTCGAGGCCGAACCCGGCGAACTGGTAGACCGGGGTCGGCGTGGGCGGGCCCGGTCGCCCCGAAAGCCGTTCGTACAGCCCGCGGTAGTCCATGGCCTGCACGACCCTGCCGACGAGCCCGTTGGCCTTCGGCTGGGTGCTGATCTCCGCAAGGCGTTCCAGGACGAGGGGTGTCACCCCGGCCCGGCGCAGTTCGCAAGCCAGGAACAGGCCGTTCGGCCCTCCGCCCGCGATGACGACGTCCGCGTTCACGCTGTCTCCTTCCGCAGGCCCTCACGCAGTCCGGCGAGGGCCTCTCGCAGCAGCTCTTCGATGGATGAGGGCGGTTCGGCGCGCAGCCAGTGGTCGAGCGCGACCCGGGTGGCCAGGCTGACCGCGCCCGCGAGGAGCCTCGGGTACATGTCCCGCTCGGCGTCGGTGCCGGTCCGCTCCGCGATCGCCGCCGCCAGCTCCAGCTCGGCGGCCTGGTGGCTGCTGAGGAACTCCCCTTGCAGCGCCGGGTTCCGCAGGATCCGCTGGACCCCGGCGAGCCACGCGTCGGTGGGCGCGCCCGCGCCCGCGAACTGGGCCAGCACGGCGTTGCTCACCGCGTCCCACACCGGCTCGTCCGCGGGGCGCTCGCGCAGCAGTTCGGCCGCCCGGGTGGTGCGCTGCACGGCCCGCCAGACGATCGCCTCTTGTTTGCTGCGGAAGTAATTGTTGAAGGTGCGCGGCGAGACGTTCGCCGCTGCGGCGATGTCCTCGACGAGCACGTGCTCCAACCCCCGTTCCACGGCCAGGCGCAGCGCCGCGTCGGACAGCGCCTGCCGGGTCTGCTGCTTCTTCTGCTCCCGCAACCCCATGACGCCCACCGTACCCAAAACTTGCGTGACACGCAAAATTGCTGATCACGAAAGTTTCTCGTTCATCCGGGGGACAGCGGGAGTTGGCCCGCGCGCCCCCGGCGCCGGATAGAAACCGGGCATGACCGAACAGACCCGCCGTTCCCTGCTCAGAACCGGCGCGCTCACCGCCGGCGCGCTGGCGGCCGGTGCGCTCGCCGCCCCGCAGGCGTTCGCCGCCGCCCCGCTCGTCCGCCGCGACCGGCCCGTGCTGACCCACGGCATCCAGTCCGGTGACGTCACCGCCGACTCCGCCATCGTCTGGACCCGCGCCGACCGCCCGTCCCGCATGGTCGTCGAGATCTCCCGCGACCCGTCCTTCCGCAACGCGCGCACGTACCGCGGCCCGCTGCTCACCCCCGACACCGGCGGCACGGGCAAGCTGCGCGTCAGCGGTCTGCCCGCGGGCACCGAGCTGCACTACCGCGTCACCGCCGAGGACGGCCGCGCCACGAGCGAGCCGCTGACCGGCCGGTTCCGCACGGTCCCGCTCGGCCGGTCCGACACGCGGATCCTGTGGTCCGGCGACGTCGTCGGCCAGGGCTGGGGGATCAACCCGGACATCGGCGGGATGACGCCGTACGCCGCGATGGCCGCCCGCCGGCCGGACCTGTTCCTGCACAGCGGCGACACCGTCTACTCCGACGGCCCGCTCACGGAGTCCGTCACGCTCCCCGACGGGCGGGTGTGGCACAACATCGTCACGCCGGAGAAGTCGAAGGTCGCCGAGACGCTCGACGAGTACCGCGGCCAGTTCGCGTACAACCTCCTCGACGAGAACGTGAAGGCGTTCGCGGCCGCCGTGCCCAGCTACGTGCAGTGGGACGACCACGAGGTCACCAACAACTGGTACCCCGGCGAGATCCTCGACCTGCCGCAGTACACCGAGAAGCGCGTCGACGTGCTCAAGCAGCGGGCGTTCCAGGCGTTCCACGAGTGGCAGCCGATCGACGCCAAGCGGGCCGTCGACGGGCGCGTGTACCGCAGCTTCCGCTACGGCAGGCACGTCGAGATCTTCGTGCTGGACATGCGGACCTACAAGGACGCCAACACCGCGGACCAGACCAGGCCGGGGCACATCCTGGGGGACCGGCAGGCGCGGTGGCTCGTCGACGGGCTCAACCGCAGCACGGCGACGTGGAAGATCGTGCAGGCCGACCTGCCCATCGGCCTGGTCGTGCCGGACGGCAGCGGGATCGAGGGCGTCGCGAACGCGCTGCCGGGCGCGCCCGCCGGCCGGGAGGCCGAGCTGGCCTGGGTGCTGCACCGGATCAGGAACGTGGTGAACGTCGTGTGGCTGACCGCCGACGTGCACTACACCGCGGCACACCACTATTCGCCCGACCGCGCGGCGTTCGCCGATTTCTCGCCGTTCTGGGAATTCGTTTCCGGTCCGCTGCACGCCGGCGCGTTCGGCCCGAACACGCTCGATCCGACGTTCGGCCCGGAGGCGGTTTTCGTCCACGCCCCGCCCGCCGCGAACACTTCGCCGCTGGAGGGTTTCCAGCATTTCGGGGAGCTGAACGTGGACGGCGCCAGCGGCGCGCTGACCGTCGATCTCCGGGACGGGAAGGGCAGTTCACTGTGGTCGAAGACCCTCCGGCCCGAGCGGCCGGGACGGCATCAGTAGGCTGCGCACACCGAGACAATTGATAAAGGAGCAACAGAGTCGTGAGTGAGCGCACGCTGGTCCTGGTCAAGCCCGATGGCGTGAAGCGCGGCCTCGTCGGTGAGGTCATTTCGCGGATCGAGCGGAAGGGCCTGACGCTGGCCGCACTGGAACTGCGCACCGTCGAGCGTTCGGTCGCCGAGGAGCACTACGCCGAGCACAAGGAGAAGCCGTTCTTCGGCGAGCTGCTGGAGTTCATCACCTCCGGGCCGGTCGTGGCGATCGCCGTCGAGGGGCCGCGGGCGATCACCGCCTTCCGCCAGCTCGCGGGCGGCACCGACCCCGTCGAGAAGGCCACCCCCGGCACCCTGCGCGGCGACTTCGCGCTGGAGACCCAGTTCAACCTGGTGCACGGCTCGGACTCGCCGGAGTCGGCGGAGCGCGAGCTCAAGCTCTGGTTCCCCGACCTGTGAGCCGCTAGGACCGGCCCGGGGCCGTTGCGCCCCGGGCCGGTTCCGGCCACCATTCCTCCCATGACCGCCAGCGCCGGCGCCTCGCCCCGATCGGTGCTCGCCCGTGGGCTGTCGCTCCTCGACGCGTTCGAGGCGACCGACACCGAGCTGACGCTCGCGGAACTGGCCGAGCGCACGGGGTTGCCGAAGGCCACCGCGCACCGGCTGGCCGCCGAACTCGTCCGCTGGGGCGGCCTGGAGCGCGCGGGCCAGGGCTACCGCCTCGGCGTCAAGCTCTTCGAACTCGGCCAGCGCGCACCCCGCCGCCGTGACCTGCGGGAGGCCGCGCTGCCGTACCTGCAGGACCTGTACGAGTCCACGCACGAGAACATCCACCTCGCCGTTCCCGCGGGGCCGCACACGCTGTTCCTGGAGAAGGTGACGGGCCACCGCTCGACGCCCATCCTGTCGCGGGTCGGTTCACGCATGCCCGTGCACTGCACGGCCACCGGCAAGCTCTTCCTCGCGCTCGGGCCGCCCGGCTACTTCGCGAGGGTCGCCGCCGCGGGCCTGGCACGCAGGACACCCCGCACGATCGTCGCGCCGGGCCTGCTGCGCCGGGAGCTGGACCGCGTCTGCGAACGCGGCTACGGCGTCAACCGCGAGGAGTCCGAGGCGGGGGTCGCGGCGGTCGCCGCCCCGGTGTACGACGCGCGGCGCCACCTCCTCGCGGCCATCTCGATCACGGGCAGCGTGGAGCGCCTGGACCTCGACCGCCTGGCACCGGCGGTGCGCACGGCGGCCTTCGCGCTGTCGAGGGAGCTGGCGGGCTGACACCGCCTTCGTCAACGGCGGGAGCCGGTCCAGCCGCGTGTGGGACCCCCTGTGCGCCGAACTCGCCAGAACCGACGGCGTCCGGTTGTCCCCGCCCGGGTTCGGCGGGGACGTTCCCCCGGATGGCGCCGGGTGAACCGGTCGACCTCGTCGGGCCCGGCTTGGCCGCGGGCTGCCCGTCGCCGCGGCCCGTCCCGGCCTGGTGATCCTCGGCACCGAGGACCGGTTCGTCGATTCGGTCGGCATGCGGCGCCGCTTCGCCGCCCGCGCGGGAGCCGGTCCCGCGGCCCGGAAAACCTTGACCGCTTTCCGGGCAGCGATCCGGTAAACGGTTCGAAACTGTCGGTGCCTGCCCGTACTGTGCTCGGCGTGGACGAAGCACCGAACATGGTCCAGGCCAAAGCGCTCGTGAAGCGCTTCGGCGGGTTCGAGGCCGTCCGGGGGATCGACGTCGAGGTGCGCCGCGGCGAGGCGTTCGGTTTCCTCGGCCCGAACGGCGCCGGCAAGTCCTCGACCATGCGCATGATCGCGTGCGTTTCGCCGCGCTCGGACGGGGATCTGCGGGTGCTGGGCATGGACCCGGACGTCGAGGGCCCGCGGATCCGCGCGCGGCTCGGCGTGGTGCCGCAGCAGGACAACCTGGACACGGAGCTGACGGTCCGGCAGAACCTCCAGGTGTACGCGCGTTACTTCGGGCTGTCGCGGGCGCGGGCGCGGAGCAAGGCCGACGAGCTGCTGGAGTTCGCGCAGCTGTCCGACCGGGCCGACGCGGAGGTCGATCCGTTGTCGGGCGGCATGAAACGGCGCCTGACCATCGCGCGCTCGCTGGTCAACGAGCCGGAGCTGCTGCTGCTCGACGAGCCGACGACGGGGCTGGACCCGCAGGCCCGCCACCTGTTGTGGGACAGGCTGTTCCGGCTCAAGGCGCAGGGCGTCACGCTGATCGTCACGACGCACTACATGGATGAGGCCGAGCAGCTGTGCGACCGGCTCGTCGTCATGGACGCCGGGCGCATCGTCGCCGAGGGCTCGCCCGCCGAGCTGATCGCGCGGTACTCCACCCGTGAGGTGCTGGAGCTGCGTTTCCCGCCGGGGCAGGAGGTTCCGGCGGAGACGTTCGCCGATCTCGCCGAGCGGGTGGAAGCCCTGCCCGACCGCGTGCTGCTCTACACCGCGGCAGGGGAGTCGGCGCTGGAGCAGGTGCACGCACGGGGCTGGCGGCCGCTGTCGAGCCTGGTGCGGCGCAGCACGCTGGAGGACGTGTTCCTCCGGCTCACCGGCCGGACGTTGGTGGACTGATGGTCGTTTCCACGGGCCGGGTCGTCGGGTCCTGGCGGGCGGCGTGGCTGCGCGTCGAGGGCAGCTGGACGTGGTACCGCCGGTACTGGAAGTCCAACCTGTACTCGTCCGGGCTGCAGCCGCTGCTGTTCCTGATCGCGATGGGGCTGGGCTTCGGTTCCCAGGTGCGCGCCGGGCCCGCCACGGGCGGGCTGCCGTACGTGCAGTACATCGCGCCGGCGTTGCTGGTGTCCGCCGCGATGCAGAACGCGGTCGGCGAGTCGACGTACCCGGTGCTGTCGGGGTTCAAGTGGCAGAAGGACTACCTGGCGGTCACGGCCACGCCGATCACCGCCGGGCAGCTGCTGGGCGGGCACTTCGCGTGGGTCGCGCTGCGGTTGACGCTGGCGAGCACGGTGTACGCGGTGATCGCGCTGCCGTTCGGGGCGTGGCTCAACGCGGGCGCGCTCCTCGTGGTGCTGACGGGCGTGGTCACCGGGCTGGCCTGCGCGGCACCGGTCACGGCGTTCGCGGCGAGCACCTTCGACGAGGGCGTTCGCTTCACCGCGTTGTTCCGGTTCGTCGTGATGCCGATGACGTTGTTCGCGGGCACGTTCTTCCCGATCGAGCAGATCCCGCTCGCGCTGCGCTGGCTCGCGTGGATTTCCCCGCTGTGGCACGGGAACCAGCTCGCCCGCGGCGTGACGCTGGGCGGGGTGCCGTGGCCGGCGATGCTCGGTCACCTGGCGTTCCTGGCCGCGTTGTTCGCGGTCGGCGCAGTCCTGGCGCGCCACTACTTCTACCGCAGGCTGGTGGTGTGACGTGACCGTGCTGGAACCCCGGCCCGGCGTCCTGCTGCGGGTCCTGCCGCCCAGCCTGTACGCGGGCCGCGCGAGCAAGGTAGTCGAACGCTCGATGCTCGCGTACTCGCGGATGTGGCTCGTCTTCGTCTCCGGCGTGTTCGAGCCGCTGTTCTACCTGCTGGCGTTCCAGGTCGGCTTCGGCAGGCTGGTCGACGACGTCGTCGGCCCGGGCGGCCAGCCGATGAGCTACGTGGCGTTCGTGGCGCCCGCGCTGCTCGCGTCCTCGGCGATGAACGGCGCGGTGCTCGACAGCACGTACAACGTGTTCTTCAAGTTCCGCTACGCGAAGACGTACGACGCGATGCTGGCCACCCCGATCGGGCCGCTGGACGTCGCGCTCGGCGAGATCTCCTGGTGCGTGCTGCGGGGCGGCCTCTACGCCGTCGCGTTCTTCGCGGTGATGCTCGGCATGGGCCTGGTGACGTCGGCGTGGGCCGTGCTGCTGGTCCCGGTCGCGCTGCTGATCGCGTTCGCGTTCGCGGCGGTCGGCATGACGTGCGCGACCTTCCTGCGCTCGCCCTCGCAGTTCGACTACATCCAGCTCGCCGTGATGCCGATGTTCCTGTTCTCCACCACCTTCTACCCGCTGACGGTGTACCCGGCGGCGCTGCGGGTCGTGGTCCAGTGCTTCCCGCTGTACCACGGGATCGAGCTGATGCGGAAGCTGTCGGTGGGCGTGTTCGACGTCGCGATGCTGGGGCACCTGGCGTACCTGCTCGCGCTGGCGGCGCTCGGCCTGTGGGGCGTGTCGAGGCGGCTCAGCCGGCTGCTACTGAGCTGACAGCGCCCCGGCCGCGTCCACCATGCCGTGGCCGTAGAAGCCGTTGTAGCCGGTGTACCCGGTGCAGAACGCGTCCTGGTGCCCGTCGCCGGTGAGGTCGTAGTCGTCGGGGCAGGCGAGCGGCCGCGCGCCCCGGTACAGGGCGGCGCTGAGCTGGCGCGGGCCGAACCCGGGGTGTGCCGACGCGACGAGCGCGGCCACCCCGGCGACGTGCGGCGCGGCCATCGACGTCCCGCACATCGGCGCGTAGCCACCCGGCACGGTCGACAGCACGCAGTCGCCGTGAGTGCCGCCCGGCGCGGCGAGGTCCACGACGCCGAGCCCGTACGAGCTGTATCCCGCCTTCACCTCGTCACGCCCCACGGCGGACACCGTCACGGCGTCCCGCAGCCCGGCGGGCAGTTCCTCGCAGCCCGAGGGCGCGGCGTCCGGCCGCACGGGGGTGAGGTCGGCGGCTTCGTTCGTCGCGGCGGTCACGGTGAGCGTGCCCTGCGCCGTCGAGTACCGCACGGCACGCGCGATCGCCTCGCGCACCACCGCGAACCCGCGCCGCTGCGAGCACGACACGCCCCACGGATCGACCGCGAAGCTCGCGTTGACCACCCGCAGGTGCCGTTCCGCCGCCCACATCAGCCCGCACACCGCGGCCTCGGGATCGACGTAGCCGCGGTCGTTGAGCACCTTCACCGACGCCACCCGCACCCCCGGCGCCACGCCGGTGATGCCCTTCCCGTCGTCCGCGGCGGCGATGATCCCGGCCACGTGCGTGCCGTGCGCCGAGGTCGTCGGCTGCCACGCCGCGGGTGAGCGGTCGGGCACGCCGGTGAGGCAGCCTGCCGAGTCGTCCGCGTCGACGGCTTTCGCGAGATCCGGCTGGCTCGGGTCGATCCCGGAGTCGAGCACGCCGACCACGACGTCCGGGCTGCCCGCACGCGGTCCGGCGTCGATGGCGGCGAGGTTCCACTGCTCACCGGTGCGGTCCTCGCCCGACACGCCCGCGGCGTCCGGGAGTTCCGCGCGCACCGCGGCCCCGCCCCGCCGCACCTGCTGTGCGCTGAAGGCCCGGTCCGGCCCGAACTTCGCCGCGAACCCCGGATCGGCCGAGCGCACCACGCCCACGCCGATCTCGGGGTAGTAGACCGAGGTGGCGCCACACGCCGCCGCGACCTGCCCCGCGGCGACGTCCTCCGCCGTACCCTGGTCGAAGACGACCAGGTAGCGCACGCTGCGCCCGTCGTCGCCGCAGCCGGGGTCGCGCTGGTCCGCGACGGCCGCCGGGGCGGTGGCCGCGACCAGCAGCGCGGCGGACGCGCCGAGCACAAGGGACCGTCCCAACCCGGACAACCGAACCTCCACCGGACCTGCGGTACCAGGCGACGCTAGGCCACCGCCGGACGGGCGGACAAGCGGAACGGGCAAGTTCGCCCGGCCGGGCGGGCACGGCGCCCGCGACAGGGAAGCGCGCGGCTCCGGCGGTCCGGTGTGGGATACTCGGGGTGGCCGCCGAGCCGGGACGCCCGTCAACCGCGGTGCGAACCGGCGCCGATGGCCCGGTGACGTGCGGGAAGAGCGCCGGTCGTCGCCACCTGATCAGGTGGCTCGACGAACGTGGAAGGCGGAGCGGGAAGCCGCCGGCCCGGCCGGTACGTGATCGAGCAGAGCTGCCTCCGGCGGCTGCCGGACCTCCGGTGCGGTCGGAGCTTGAGAGGCACAGGATTCCCGTCGGCGGTGACCACCGCGGCGGAACAGGACAGGAAGGGGCCCCTGCGCGGCCGCGTCCTTCCAGCGTGAGCGCTGGCAGACGCGCCCGGGGGCGGAGGAGACAGATGACGAACGCGGAAACACCCGCCGAGAACACCGGCGGGGACACCGCCACACCCACCGGCCCGCTGGGCGAGCTGCCCGCCAGGGTCCGGGTGCACGCACTGGCCAAGCTGCTCGGGTCGAACAGCAGGGACGTGCTGGCGAAACTGACCGAACTGGGCGAGACCGTCCGCAGCGCGCAGTCGAGCGTGCCGAAGGACGTCGCCATCCGGGTGGCCGAGGCGTTCGCCGCCCCGGCCGAGGAGGTCGTCCCGGAAGCGCCGGAGGCCCCGCAGCCCGAGGCGGCCGAGTCCGACACCACCGAGCTGACCGCCCCGCCCGAGGTGGAGGCGGCCGAGGAGGCCGAGCCCGAGCCGGTGCGCCCGCTGGCCCACGTGCCGGTGTTCGCGGCGCCGTCGCCGGTGTTCCTGCCGCCGGAGCCGCCCGTGGCGCGGCCGGAGCCGAAGCCGCAGGAGGAGGAGCCCGCCGAGGACGAGCAGGCGGAGGCTCCCGAGCGCGACGAGCGTGACAAGGACGACGACGGTGAGGACCGGAGCGCCCGTCGCCGTCGGCGTCGCGGCCGCCGTGGTCGCGGCCGGGGCAAGGGCGGCGAGGACAGCGCCGGCGGCGAGGACGAGTCGGCCGAGCAGCCGGAGCAGGCCGAGGAGGCCCGGGCCGAGGACGAGGCGAAGCCCGAGGCCGAAGCCGAGAGCGAGGACGACGACGCCGACGAGGCGGAGACCGGCACGAGCCGTCGCCGTCGTCGCCGTCGTCGCCGGAAGGCCTCCGACGACGACGGTGCCGAGGCCACGAGCGACGACCCGCCGAACACGGTCGTCCACGTCCGCGACAGCAAGCCCGAGGCGGACAAGAGCGCCAAGGAGCCCAAGGACAAGGGCGACGGCGTCCGCAGCGTCCGTGGTTCGACGCGGCTGGAGGCCAAGCGCCAGCGCCGCCGGGACGGCCGCGAGGCGGGCCGCCGCCGCGCGCCGATCCTGTCCGAGGCCGAGTTCCTGGCGCGCCGCGAGGCCGTCGAGCGCACGATGGTCGTGGCAGAGCGCGGCGACCACACGCAGATCGGCGTCCTCGAGGACGGTGTGCTGGTCGAGCACTTCGTGACGTCGCACGGCAGCGGCTCGATCGTGGGCAACGTCTACCTGGGCCGCGTGCAGAACGTGCTGCCGTCGATGGAGGCGGCGTTCGTCGACATCGGCCGCGGCCGCAACGCGGTGCTCTACGCAGGTGAGGTTGACTGGGACGCCGCCGGCCTGGAGGGCAAGTCCCGCAAGATCGAGCAGGCGCTGTCCACCGGTGACAACGTGCTGGTGCAGGTCACGAAGGACCCGGTCGGCCACAAGGGCGCCCGGCTCACCACGCAGATCTCGCTGCCCGGCCGGTTCCTGGTGTACGTGCCCTCCGGTGGTGCCACCGGTATTTCGCGGAAGCTGCCGGAGAACGAGCGCCGCCGCCTGAAGGACATCCTCAAGCGCATCGTCCCCGAGGACGCGGGCGTGATCATCCGCACCGCCTCGGAGGGCATCAGCGAGGAGGAGCTGGAGCGCGACGTCCGCCGCCTGAAGGCCCAGTGGGAGGTCATCAAGGAGAAGGCGGACGCGGCGGGCGGCGGCAAGAAGTCCGCCGCGCCGACGATGCTCTACGAGGAGCCGGACCTGCTGGTCAAGGTCGTCCGCGACCTGTTCACCGAGGACTTCGCGAAGCTGGAGGTCCAGGGCGACACGGCCTGGGAGACGATCAACGCCTACGTCAACCACGTGGCGCCGGACCTCGCCGGGCGGCTCAAGCGGTACGTGGGCACGGGCGACGTGTTCACCGACTACCGCATCGACGAGCAGATCACGAAGGCGCTGGACCGCAAGGTGTGGCTGCCCTCGGGCGGGTACCTGGTCATCGACCGCACCGAGGCGATGACCGTGATCGACGTCAACACGGGCAAGTTCACCGGGTCGGGTGGCAACCTCGAGGAGACGGTGACCAGGAACAACCTGGAGTCCGCCGAGGAGATCGTCCGCCAGCTGCGGCTGCGCGACATCGGCGGCATCATCGTGATCGACTTCATCGACATGGTGCTGGAGTCCAACCGCGAGCTGGTGCTGCGGCGGCTGACCGAGTGCCTCGGCCGTGACCGCACCCGGCACCAGGTGGCGGAGGTGACGTCGCTGGGTCTGGTGCAGATGACCAGGAAGAAGGTCGGCACCGGGCTGCTGGAGGCGTTCTCCACCACGTGCGAGCACTGCAAGGGCCGCGGCGTGGTGATCTCGACGGAGCCGCAGCGCGCCGGGAACGGCGGCGGTTCGAACGGCAACGGCAACCAGCACGGGGGCGGCGGTTCGCGCCGTGCGCGGGGGCGCGGCAAGGGCGCGGAGGAGCCGCAGCAGGCCGAGGCCGGCGGCAAGAACGTGCAGCGGGAGTCCGTGGTGTCGGCCGTGCAGGCGATGGCCCACGCCGCGAAGCTCGCGTCGTCGGGCAAGCCGGAGGACGAGGCCGAGCAGGCGGCCGAGGAGACCGCGGAGCAGGTGGTGACCGCCGCGCTGAACGGCCGCCACGAAGCGCCGGGCGAGCCGGTCCACGAGCAGACGGACACGGTGCCGGAGGCGGAAACCAGCGCGGCCGACCGTCCCACCACCCGACGCGCCCACCGCAGGGCCCGCGCCGCGGAGCGGAACGCCCAGGCCGCTACGAGCGCTTCGGACGCTTCGAGCGGTTCTGGCGGTTCGGGCGGTTCGGGTGCCGAGGCCGCGGCCGCTGGGTCGGCTGCTGGGGCGGAGGCGGGCGCCGAGGCCGCTGGGCAGGGCAGCCAGGCTGCCGAGTCCGGTGCCGATGCCGGGCAGGGTGCTCAGGCCGCTGAGTCGGGTGCTGCGGCCGTCGGGTCGGCGGCCGCGGGCGCCGCAGCCGCTGAACCAGGTGCCGAAGTTCCCCAGTCCGCCGAGCCGCGCACCGGGGCAGCCGAGTCGGTTTCGCCGGCCGGCCAGCCCGCTGCCACCGCGGAGCCGGGCGCCCAGCCCGCTGCTGAGTCCTCGGCCCCCACCGAGCCGACTCCGCCGGTCAGCGAGCCCGCCACCGAGTCCAGCACCCGCCCCACCGGGCAGGAGCCGGACGAGGCCCAGCAGGCCGCCACCGAGCCGGGCGAGGCCCAGCCCACGACCGCCGAGCCGACCGGGCACCAGCCTGGCACCGCCTCGTCGAACGAGGGCCGGCCCAGCCCGTCGGGCGAGGGCCAGGAGCCCGCTGCCTCGGCCGCCAGCGAGCCGCAGCAGCCCGCCACCTCGGCGCCGGGCGAGGGCCACCCCGCCCCGGCATCGGGCGAGCAGGCCTCCGGCGAGCCGCAGCGCCCCGCCGCAGAGTCGAACGGCGCCGAGCGGCCCGCTCCCGCGGCCCAGGCCGCGCAGGAGCCGGGCCAGCCCGCGCAGGAGTCGGCCAGGGCTGCGCAGGAGCCGGGCCAGCACGCCACCGAGCAGCCCGCGGCGCAGGAGCCCACCGGCGCCACCGAGCAGCCCGAGGTCGACGTGCCGACCCCGGCCGTGCGCACCGCCCGCAGGCGTCCGCGCCGTGCGGCCTCGCGCCCGGCCGGCCCGCCGGTGCACGCCTCGGACCAGAGCTGACCGGGTAAGACGCCCCCCGGTGTTCACCAGCACCGGGGGGCCACGTAACCTATAGGACGGCCCGCCAGCGTGCGGGCCATGGCGCGATCACCGGGCCGCCCGAGCGGGCCGTGTCGCAAGCCCTCACCCATTGTCGAGTAAGCAGGAGACTTCCGTGTCGGCGTACGCGATCGTCAAGACCGGCGGCAAGCAGTACAAGGTGGCCGTCGGCGACGTCGTCGAGGTCGAAAAGCTCGAGGGCGAGCCGGGCACCGAGCACACTTTCCCCGCCGTGCTGTATGTCGATGGCGGCGAGGTCACCACGGACGCCGACGCGTTGGCGAAGGTCTCGGTCACCGGCAAGGTCGTCGAGCAGACCAAGGGTCCGAAGATCCGGATCCACAAGTTCAAGAACAAGACCGGCTACCACAAGCGCCAGGGTCACCGGCAGAAGCTGACCCGCGTCGAGGTCACCGGAATCAGCAAGTAAAGGAGCTGAGTAAGCATGGCACACAAGAAGGGTGCTTCCAGCTCCCGCAACGGGCGTGACTCCAACCCGCAGTACCTCGGCGTCAAGCGCTACGGCGGCCAGGTCGTCAAGGCGGGCGAGATCCTCGTCCGGCAGCGGGGCACCAAGTTCCACCCCGGCGTGAACGTCGGCCGCGGCGGTGACGACACGCTGTTCGCGCTGGCCGCCGGTGCGGTCGAGTTCGGTGCGAAGCGTGGCCGCAAGACGGTCAACATCGTCCCGGTCGAGGCCTGAGGCCCGCCGAGACACGCTGTAGCTCTTCTGACGAGGGGCGGGCCCGGAACAAATTCGGGTCCGCCCCTCGTTTTTGTCTGAAGTGGTCCTGAATAGACGGAAAGGCAAGACATGGCGTCCCGGTTCGTTGACCGTGCGGTGATCCAGGTGGCCGCCGGCGACGGCGGGAACGGCTGCGCCTCGGTGCACCGCGAGAAGTTCAAGCCGCTCGGCGGCCCCGACGGGGGCAACGGTGGTCACGGTGGCGACGTCCTGCTGGTCGTCGACCAGAACGTGCACACGCTGCTCGACTTCCACTTCCGCCCGCACGCCACCGCAGGCAACGGCAGGCAGGGGCAGGGCAGCCACCGCGCCGGTGCGGCCGGGGAGACGCTGGAGCTGAAGGTCCCGGCGGGCACGGTCGTGCTGACCGAGGACGGCGAGGTGCTCGCGGACCTCACCACGCCCGGCACCACTTTCGTCGCCGCTCAGGGCGGTCGCGGTGGCCTCGGTAACGCGGCGCTCGCGTCGAAGGCCCGCAAGGCGCCCGGTTTCGCGTTGCTCGGCGAGCCGGGGGAGGCGCGCACGCTCGTCCTGGAGCTGCGCTCGGTCGCGGACGTCGGGCTGGTCGGGTTTCCGTCGGCGGGCAAGTCGTCGCTGATCTCGGTGCTGTCGGCCGCGAAGCCGAAGATCGCGGACTACCCGTTCACCACGCTGGTGCCGAACCTCGGCGTCGTGACGGCGGGCGAGACGGTGTTCACGATGGCCGACGTGCCGGGGCTGATCCCGGGCGCCAGCGAGGGCAAGGGCCTCGGTCTGGACTTCCTGCGGCACATCGAGCGGTGTGCGGTGCTGGTGCACGTCGTCGACTGCGCGACGTACGACCCGGGCCGCGACCCGCTGTCCGATGTGGACGCACTGGAGGAGGAGCTCGCCCGGTACACGCCGGGGCTCGGGGGCGAGCTGGCCGACCGGCCGCGTGTGGTGGTGCTGAACAAGATCGACGTGCCCGAGGCGGCGGAGCTGGCGGAGATGGTGCGCCCGGAGCTGGAGGCGCGTGGGATGCCGGTGTTCGAGGTGTCCACAGCGACGCGGCAGGGCCTGCGTGAGCTGACGTACGCGCTCGGCGGCATCGTCGAGCAGTACCGGGCGGAGCAGCCGAGCCCGGAGGCGGAGCGGATCGTGCTGCGCCCGCAGGCGATCGACGACGCCGGTTTCACCGTGGAGCCGGACCCGGAGGAGTCGGGCGGCTTCATCGTGCGGGGTGCGCGTCCCGAGCGCTGGATCCGGCAGACCAACTTCAGCAACGACGAGGCCGTCGGCTACCTCGCCGACCGCCTCAACCGCCTGGGTGTCGAGGACGAGCTGGCGCGCCAGGGTGCGCGGCCGGGGTGCCCGGTCACCATCGGTGGCGTCACGTTCGACTGGCAGCCGTCGACGCCGGGTGTGGTCACGCACCTGGCCGGGCGCGGCACTGACGTGCGGCTCGAGGACCGCAGCCGGGTCACGGCGGCGCAGCGCAAGGAAGCGCGTCGTATCCGGCGTGAGGGCGTGCCCGAGGACGACGACGAGCTGGACGAAGAGTGAGCGTCACCCGGAAGGCTGTGGCGGGCGCGGAACGGCTGGTCGTGAAGGTCGGTTCTTCGGCGCTGACCACGGCTGGGAGCGGTCTGGACGTCGAGAGGCTGAACGCGCTGGTGGACGCTCTGGCGGCCCGGATCGCGCAGGGCAGTCAGCTCGTCCTGGTGTCGTCGGGCGCCATCGGTGCCGGTCTCGCGCCGCTGGCGCTGGGCAAGCGCCCGAAGGACCTGGCGACGCAGCAGGCCGCGGCGAGCGTGGGGCAGTTGCAGCTGGCGCACGCGTACGCGGAGTCGTTCGGCCGGTATGCGCTCACGGTCGGCCAGGTGCTGCTCACGTCCGATGACGTGGTGCGACGGTCGCACTACCGCAACGCGCAGCGCACGTTTTCGCGGTTGCTCGCGCTGGGCGCGGTGCCGGTGGTGAACGAGAACGACACCGTCGCCACGGAGGAGATCCGCTTCGGCGACAACGACCGGCTCGCGGCGCTGGTGGCACACCTCATCGGTGCCGACGCGCTGGTCCTGCTGTCCGATGTGGACGGTCTGTACGACGGCGACCCGCGCGACGGTGCGACGCGCAAGATCGCCGAGGTCGCGGATGACTCGGACGTCGAGGGCATCACGGTGGGCATGTCCAGTTCTGGATTGGGCACGGGTGGCATGGTCTCCAAACTGGCCGCGGCGAGGACAGCCGCGGCGGCGGGGATCCCGGTTCTGCTTGCCGCGGCGAGCGAGGCGTCACGGGCGCTGAGCACGGCAGAGGTCGGCACAGCCTTCGCGGCGGCCGATTCGCGCCTGTCCGCGCGCCGGTTCTGGCTCGGCTACGCGGCAGGCCCAACGGGACGGCTCCAGCTCGACGACGGTGCGGTCGCCGCGGTCGTCCGCCGCCGCCGGTCGTTGTTGGCAGCGGGCATCACAGGCGTCAGCGGAGATTTCCAGGCCGGCGACGTCGTTGAGCTGGTCGATCCGGCGCAGCGCGTAGTCGCCCGGGGTGTGGTGGCATTCGACGCCACCGAACTGCCCGAGCTCATCGGCCGCTCCAGCCACGAACTGCCCGCGGAACAACGCCGAGAGGTCGTCCACGCGGACGATCTCGTGCCGCTGCGCCGCTGAGGCCGCGTCGTCGGTGGGCCGCTCGGGCCGACCGTGGTGGTGGCGTGCTGAGGTTGCCCGTGGTGGTGGTGCTGCTCCGGGCGCCGCCGTCGCTGCCTTGCTGAGGCCGCCTCCCGCCGCGAGCTGGCGGGGGTGCGGGCAGTGGGGCAGACGCTCGCTGTGGGGCAGACGCTCGCTGTGGGGCGGCACGGGGGCACCGCCCGCGGCTGCGCTGCTGAGGCCGAGCCCGGCGTGGGGGCCGCCAAGCCGTTAGCGCAGCTCGCTACCCCGCGTCTCCGGCAGCGTCAGGAGCACGAGGAACGTGATCACGGCGGCCACGGCCACGTACCAGAAGAACACCGTCGACAGGTTCGCCGCGGAAAGGGCGCTGATCACCAGCGGCGCGGTGCCGCCGAACACCGCGACCGTGAGGTTGTACCAGGCACCGATCCCCAGACCCCGCAGCGCCGTCGGGAACAGCTCGCTCATGATCGCCGGTGCGAGCGAGGACAACGCCGCGTACAGCCCGAGCCCCACGCAGAACACCACGAGCAGCCCTCCGAGCCCTGGCCGCACCAAAGCGGACAGTGGCACGATCAGGACGGCGGTCAGGCCGGACCAGACGTAGAGTTGCGGCTTGCGCCCGATCCGGTCGGAGAGCATCCCGTAGGGGTACTGCAGCATGACGAACAACGCGGTGCCCACCGACAACGCCAGGAACACGTCGACGTCGCTCGCGTGCCGGGTCTTCACGGCGAACGGTGTCAAGGCGCTGAAGAACGTGTAGTAGCACAGCGTCGACAGCATCGTGATCCCGATGAGTTGCCCGACGGCCTTCGGGTGCTGCCGCAACGTCGCCAGCAGCGGCCGTTCCACGCGACGCGCGGTCGCCTTGTTCTCCTCGAACTGCGTGGTCTCCACCAGACTGCGGCGCAGCCACAGGCCGATGGCGCCCAGTACCCCGCCCAGCAGGAACGGGATGCGCCAGCCGAACGAGTACAGGTCGGCTTTGTCCATCGTCCGCGCCAGCACGAAACCGAGCACCGAAGCGAGCAACACAGCCGATCCCGTCGAGATGTAGAAGAACGACGAGTAGCGGCCACGCCACCGCGTGGGCGCGATTTCGCCCAGGTACGCCGACGCGTTCGACACCTCACCGCCCAGCGACAGCCCCTGCGCGATCCGGGCCAGCAGGAGCAGGACCGGGGCCAGCCAGCCGACGAGGGAGAACGTCGGCAGGATGCCGATGACCACCGAGCCGCCCGCCATCAGGCTGATGGTCAGGATCATGGCCGGCTTCCGCCCCCGCACGTCGGCGAACCTGCCGAGCAGGAACCCGCCCAGCGGCCGGAAGAAGAACGCCAGCGCGTAGGTGGCGAAGGTGTTGATCTGTGCCAGTGTCTCGTTGCCGGATGGGAAAAACGCCGTGGCGAAGTAGATGCTGAAGGTCGCGTAGATGGTCCAGTCGAACCACTCGAGGGCGTTGCCGACGCTGGCCGCGAACAGCTTGCGGAGCGGCAACCGGTGCCGGACCTCGGACTCGATCTTCGACTCGGCCATCAGTGCCTCCACCGCATCGCCCGATTGATGGAGATTGCCACACCGTCGGCTGTTTCGGAAGACTCCGTCCTAGTTCACCGCTGCGAGCGCGAACGGCAGGACCGCGGGCGCACCTCCCTTCCGCAGCAGGCGCGCTGCCATCGTCATCGTCCACCCCGTGTCCACCAGATCGTCCACGAGCAGGACAGGCCCCTCTACAGTGGACAGTTCTGCGGCCAGGTCCTCCGGCAGGACAAGGCGTTGCCACAGGTCCGCCACCCGTTGCGCACTGTTCGCCCGCCGGGGTGCCGGCCCGTGCGCCTCGAGCGTGCCGAGGAGCCGTAACCTGCCCACCTCGGCGAACCGCGCCGCGAGGCTCTGCGTGAGGGTTGGCCTGGTGGCGGAGGCCATGGCTACCACCGCAACGGGCCGCTGTGCCCAGTCCCATGCGGCGAGTACCGACACACAGGCCTGGAACACCGCTGCCGGTACCTCGGTGTCCGGGGCCGTAGGTCCGACCAGTTCCCGCAACCGGTTGCCCCAGCCCACATCGGTGAGCCGTCCGAGCGTCCGGCCCGGCTTGGCCTGCTCCTCCTCCGGGATCCGGCCGGACAAGGGCACGTCGAGAGTGCGCATCCCGGTGGGCCACTGCCGCCGCGGGCTCAGCTCGACACCCGGCTGCCGCAGCAGGCTCCCCGTTGTTTCGACGACGTTGGCGGAAACCCTTGCTTCCCGCCGGTTTCCCGTGCAGTTGTCACAGCGCCCGCAGGGTTGGGCGTACGGATCGTCCAACTGGCGTAACAGGAACTCCATCCGGCACCCGTCGGTCGCCTGGTACTCCAGCATGGCTCGCTGCTCCGCGCCGCGTGCCTCGCTCACGCGGCGGTAGCGTTCGGCTTCGTACTCCCAGCGCTGCCCGGTCGACTCCCAGCCACCGCGCACCCGCCGCACGGCGCCGTCGACATCGAGCACCTTGAGCACCATCTCCAGCCGCGACCGGGACAGCTCCACCTTCGGCTCCAGTGCCGCTGTCGACAGTGGACGGTCGGCTTCCGCCAGCGCGTCGAGCACCTGCGTGACCCGCCGCTCATCGGGAAACGCCAGTGAGCTGAAGTAGTTCCAGATCTCCCGGTCCTCCGCGCCGGGCAGCAGGATCGCCTCCGCCTTGCGCACGCCACGGCCCGCGCGGCCGACCTGCTGGTAGTAGGCGATCGGGGACGAGGGAGCGCCCAGGTGCACGACGAACCCGAGGTCCGGTTTGTCGAACCCCATGCCGAGCGCCGAGGTCGCCACCAGTGCCTTGACCCGGTTGCCCAGCAGGTCGTCCTCCGCTGCCTCCCGCTCCGCGGGATCCGTCTTGCCGGTGTACGACGCCACCTCGTACCCGTGCTCACGCAGCAGCCTCGCCACGTCGTCCGCCGCGGCGACCGTCAGGGTGTAGATGATCCCCGACCCCGGCAGCTCCGCCAGCTGTTCGGCGAGCCACGCGATCCGTGCCTCCGCCGTCGGCAGTTCCACGACAGACAGGTGCAGGCTCTCCCTGTCGAGCGGACCACGCAGCACCAGCGTGTCCGAACTGGTGCCCAGCCCCAGCTGCTCCGTCACGTCGGTGACCACCCTGTCGTTGGCCGTCGCCGTGGTCGCGAGCACGGGCACTCCGGCGGGCAGCTCCGCCAGCAACGTCCGCAGCCGCCGGTAGTCCGGCCGGAAGTCGTGCCCCCAGTCGGAGATGCAGTGCGCCTCGTCGACCACGAGCAGCCCGGCCGAGGACGTCAGCTTCGGCAGGACCGCGTCCCGGAAATCGGGGTTGTTGAGCCGTTCCGGGCTGACGAGCAGGACGTCGACCTCCCCGGCCGCGATCCTGGCCTGCACCTCGTCCCACTCGTGGGGGTTCGCCGAGTTCACCGTGGCCGCCGCGATACCCGCGCGGGAGGCCGCCGCGATCTGGTTGCGCATCAGGGCGAGCAGCGGCGAGATGATGACCGTCGGCCCTGCTCCCTGTTGTCGCAGCAGCGCCGTGGCCAGGAAGTACACGGCCGACTTGCCCCAGCCGGTGCGCTGCACGACGAGCGCGCGCCGGTGCTCGGCGACCAGTGCTCTGATCGCCGTCCACTGGTCGTCGCGCAGCGTGGCACCGTCACCGGCCAGCGCCCGCAGCAGTGTGTCGGCTCGTTCTCGCAATTCCTGGATCTGCACGGGTCCACCTCTACCGGATGCGGACGACGAAGACCGAATCCAAACCGTGCGAGTGGACCACTCATGCGTTTGTGAGCAGGAACACCACCCGGAAGGTGTCATGAGCGGGTTCCCCGGCCGTTCCACCGCTGTTCCGGCTCAGGGGAGGGGCCGGGCGCCTCCGGAGGTTCCCCTCGGACCGCCGGCGGCGGCACCGCGCGTGGGCCGCGCTCCGGCTCCGGCCCACGCGCGGACCGAAGATCTATACGCTGCGGTTATGTCAGCACGGCGTCTCGGGGTCATGGGCGGCACCTTCGATCCCATCCACCACGGTCACCTCGTCGCGGCCAGCGAGGTCCAGTCCCGGTTCGATCTCGACGAAGTGATCTTCGTACCGACGGGGCAGCCGTGGCAGAAGACCGGCCGCACCGTCACGAAGGCCGAGGACCGGTACCTGATGACGGTCATCGCCACGGCGTCGAACCCGAAGTTCTCCGTCAGCCGCGTGGACATCGACCGCGGCGGTGAGACCTACACCGTGGACACGCTGCGCGACCTGCACAGCGAGTACCCCGACGACGAGCTGTTCTTCATCACCGGCGCCGACGCCCTCGAACAGATCCTGACCTGGCACAACGCGGACGAGCTGTTCGACTACGCGCACTTCATCGGTGTCACCAGGCCCGGCTACCGGCTCAACGACCACCACCTGCCCAGCGGCAAGGTCACGCTTGTCGAGGTCACCGCGATGGCGATTTCGTCCACGGGGTGCCGGGAACGCGTGGAGCGGGGTGAGCCGATCTGGTACCTCGTGTCGGACGGTGTGGTGCGCTACATCGACAAGAGACGGCTGTACCGCAAGCAGGAGTGAGCCGGGCCTCCCAGGTACCCTCGATGAGCCGACAGATGCCCAGTCAAGAGGGAGCAGGAGTGGCAGCGACGTCCCAAGCACGGGAGATGGCGACCGTGGCCGCGCACGCGGCGGCCGACAAGAAGGCCACCGACGTCGTGGTGCTGGACGTCTCCGACCAGCTCGTGATCACCGACGTGTTCGTGATCGCGTCCGCGCCGAACGAGCGCCAGGTCGGCGCGATCGTCGACAGCGTCGAGGAGAAGCTGCGGCTGGCCGGTCACAAGCCGGTGCGCCGCGAAGGCGCCCGTGAGGGCCGGTGGGTGCTGCTCGACTACGTGGACCTCGTGGTGCACGTCCAGCACGACGAGGAGCGCGCCTTCTACGGCCTGGAACGGCTGTGGAAGGACTGCCCGCGGATCGAGGTCGCCGGGTTGACCGGCGGCGAGGGCGCCGAGTGAGCTTGCGGCGCCTCGTGCTCTGGCGGCACGGGGAGACCGATTACAACGCGGCCGGCCGCATGCAGGGCCACCTCGACTCGGCCCTGACCGAGGTGGGCTGGAACCAGGCGCGGTTCGCCGTGCCGGCGCTGGCCCGCTTCGAACCGGACCTGGTGATCGCCTCCGACCTGCGCCGCGCCACCGACACCGCCACCGTGCTGACGGAGGCGATCGGGGTGCCGCTGCGGATCGACAAGCGGCTGCGGGAGACCCACCTCGGCGAGTGGCAGGGCAGGACCGGGGCCGAGGTCGACGTCGACTACCCGGGTGACCGGGCGCGCTGGCGGGTGGACGCGACCTGGGCGCCTCCGGGTGGCGAGTCGCGTGTCGAGGTGGCGGCCCGCGCTGCGGAGGTCGTGAACGACCTGCTGTCCGGTGACGAACCGCTGGAGACCGTGCTGCTCGCCGCGCACGGCGGCCTCATCACGGCGCTGACCGCCGGGTTGCTGGCGCTGCCCGTGGAGGCGTGGCCGCAGCTCGGGGGCATCCACAACTGCCACTGGGTGGAGCTGAGCCGCCGGGACGGCGTCTGGCGGCTCAACGCCTACAACGCCGGCATGTACGGCTGACGTGCCCCGCCTCCTGGTCTTCGGCGACTCGCTGAGCTTCCACGGCCCCGAAGGGCCCTGCGCCGCGGACGAACCGCGGCTGTGGCCGAACGTGACCGCCGCGGCACTGGGCGGGAGCGCGGACCTGGTGGCCGGCGCCGGCTGGAACGCGCGCGACCTCTGGTGGTCCCTCATCGGCGACCCCCGCGTGTGGGCCGACCTGCACAAGGTCGACGTCGTGGTGCTCGCCGTCGGCAGCATGGACACGCTGCCCTCGCCGTTGCCCACCTACCTGCGCACGGGGCTGCGCTACCTCCGTCCGGACGGGTTGCGCCGCGTCGCCCGTAAGGCCTACCTCGCTGCTCAGCCGCGGCTCGCGGTGGCGCTGCGAGGGCGGCCGACGGTGCTGCCCACGCGGCTCACCATCCACTACCTCGACACGGCCGTCGGAGCCCTGCGCATCCTCCGGCCGACACTGCCCATCGTCGGCGTACTGCCCAGCGTGCACAGGGCGGATTCCTACGGCGGGGTGCACACGGCGCGCGGGCCCGCTGAGGCGGCGATGCGCGAGTGGGGGCAGCGGGTGGGGGTTCCGCTGCTCGACCTGCCCGCCGTGGTCGGTGAGCACGTGCTCAGCGGGCGGGGCAACCCGGACGGCATGCACTGGGGCTGGGAGGGCCACGCCTCGGTCGGCAAGGCCATGGCCGCGCTCATCGGACCGTTGCTGGCCCCGGAAGCCCCGTAGGCTGGCGGCGTGCCGGTCGCCGTCATCACCGACTCCACCGCCCACCTGCCCGAAGGGTTCGCCGAGCGGTTCGCCATCCGGGTGGTGCCGCTGCACGTCCTCGTCGACGGCGAGTCGGCGCTGGACGGCGTCGACGTCGGGCCCGCGGCACTCGCGGAGGCGCTGGGGCAGCGGCGGATCGTGACCACGTCGCGGCCCACCCCGGGGGAGTTCGCGGCGGCGTTCCGCGCGGCGCTGGACGAGGGCGCGGACGCGGTCGTCTCGCTGCACCTGTCGAGCGAGATCTCCGGCACCTGGGAGTCGGCGGTGCTGGCCGCTCAGGAGGTCGGCCCTGACGTGGTGCGGGTGGTCGATTCGCGGGGGACGGCGATGGGGCTGGGGTTCGCCGCTCTGCACGCGGCGCAGGCGGCGGCGAAGGGGGCGTCTCCGGAGGAAGTCGAAAAAGCGGCCGTAGCGGCTGTGCGGGCGTCGAAGACGTTGTTCGCCGTGGAGACCCTGGAGTACCTGCGCCGGGGTGGCCGGATCGGGGCCGCGGCCGCGCTACTGGGGACGGCGCTGGCCGTGAAACCGGTGCTGCACATCGACGACGGGCGCATCAAGCCGCTCGAAAAGGTGCGGACGATGCACCGCGCCGTGGGACGGTTGGTGGATCTGGCGGCCGAGACGGCGGCGGGCGAGCCGGTCGAGGTGGCGGTGCACCACCTCGCGTCGGCGGAACGGGCAGCCGAGCTGGCGAACCTCCTGGAGGAGCGGCTGACGGTGCCGGAGGGCTGTCTGGTGTCCGAACTGGGCGCGGTGATCGGTGCCCACACCGGGCCCGGCGTGATCGGCGTCGTGGTGCAGCGGAATCCGATCGGGTACCGCTGACCTTCCCGCTTTCACTCCACGGGCGGATCCGAGGCTGTTTCCGCGCCACAATCCGGTCCTTTTCCTGCCCGGTTTCCCCTCATCGGGGGTTCGGCGCAATTCCCCTGCGTCCATGATCGGCAGTTGTCCACATACCCCCACTTGTCCACAGCCACCTCATTTCCCACTTTCCCACCCCGCACCATTCCTCCTAGCGTCGAAAGCGTGTTCGAACAACCTCTACCCCGGCAACCGGCCTCCGCCGCCCGCAACCGGCTCCGCCAGCTCGCCGACCAGGCGCTGAGAGCGGAGCGTGAACCGCCCCTGGTGGGCAGGCTCGTCGAACGGTGGGTGCCTCCCGGGCTCACGCGAAGTCCGGCTCGCCGCCGACTCACCGCGATCCTCGCCGTGCTCACCGGAGTGCTGCTCCTCGTGGGCGGATCCATCATGGTGCTCGGAGGCGGTCCGTCGCCGGAACGGCCACCGCTGCTGCCGGCCGCGCACGACAGCCCGCCCGTGCCCGCTGGGTCGCCGTCGAAGGCCGCGGACGCCGCGCTCGTGATCAGCGTGGTCGGCAAGGTGCGCTCGCCCGGGCTCGTGACCGTGCCGAGCGGTGCCAGGGTCGCCGACGCGCTGAGCGCTGCGGGTGGTGCTCTCGACGGCACGGACATCACGGCGCTGAACCTCGCCCGCAAGCTCGCCGACGGCGAGCAGCTGTACGTGGGCATCGCCGCGCCGCCCGCGGCCGTGCCGGCCGATCCCGCGTCCGCGCCAGCCAAGATCAACCTGAATACGGCGTCGGCGGAGCAGCTCGACTCCCTGCCGGGAGTCGGTGCGGTGACCGCCAAACGGATCATCGAGTGGCGGACCCAGCACGGCGCCTTCGGGTCCATCAACCAGCTGCAGGAAGTCGACGGGATCGGCACGGCGAAGTTCGCCAAGCTCCGGGACCAGGTGACGGTGTGATGCTCACCGAGGTCACCACGTCCGAAAGGCATGACTACCGCCTCGTGCCTCCCGCGGTGGTCCTCTGGCTCGGTGTGCTCGCCGGGCTGCTCTGGACCTGGTGGGCTGCGCTGGTCGGAGGTCTGGCGGCCGCTGGAGTCGCCGGCGCTCTGCTGTGGCGTTGGCGGCGCAGCCGGCCACAGTGGTTCTCCGGCATCGCCGCACTGCTGCTGGCAGCGGTCCTCCTGGCCGGTCCGCTGGCCGTGCGGCTGCACGACGCCCAGCACGACCCGCTGCGTGCTCTGGCCGACCGGGCGGCCCCGGCAGTGCTGCACATGGTCGCTGAGGAGCGGCCAAAGCCCGTTCAGTCGGCGGGCTATGCGGGGCAGCAGGCAGGGGCCCGGCTCGTCGTCATCCCGGCCACCGTGCGTTGGGCGAAAGCGTCCGGTGCTGCCGTCGAGACGACCGGCCGGGTGGTGCTGCTGGCGCCCGTCCAGGGCTGGGCCGGGCTGTTGCCGGGCCAGGAAGTCACGGCGGGTGGCAGGCTCGCACCGCCCCGGGACGCCGATCTCACGGTTGCCGCCGTCTACGTTCGCGGTCCGCCGACCGATCTGGGGCCGGTTTCGTGGTGGCAGCGGGCCGCCGAAGCCACGCGGGCAGCCCTGCGGGGAGCCTGTTCCGTCCTCTCCGAGGACGCCGCGGGTCTTCTGCCGGGCCTTGTGGTCGGAGACACCAGCGGGATCTCACCCCAGGTGCAGCGGGAGTTCACCGACGCCGGGCTGTCCCACTTGACGGCGGTCAGCGGGAGCAACCTGGCGGTGGTGGCCGGGGCCGTGTTGCTGCTCCTGCGAGCACTGCGGGTCGGTCCACGGCTGTCGGCGGTGGTGGCGGGTTCCGCGCTCGTCGGTTTCGTGGTCCTCACGGGCGGCGAGCCGAGCGTCCTGCGGGCCGGTGTCATGGGCGCGGTCGCGCTGCTCGCGCTGGCACTCGGACGCCGCAGGTCGGTGCTGCCCGCGCTGGCCATCGCGGTGAGCGTCCTGGTGGTCTACGACCCAGCGATGGCCGTGAACTTCGGTTTCGCGCTGTCGGTGCTCGCCACGGCTGGGCTGGTGCTGCTCGCCCCGCGCTGGGTCGAGGCCATGAGCACGCGCGGGGTGCCGCCGGGCATCGCGGAGGGCCTGGCCGTTCCGCTCGCCGCGTTCCTGGTCACCGCGCCTGTGCTCGCGGGCATGGCGGGGCAGGTGAGCGTCGTCTCGATCGCCGCGAACGTGCTCGCCGCACCGGTGGTCGCTCCGGCGACGGTGCTGGGGGTGGTGACGGCGGTGCTGGCGACGTTCTGGCCGGCGGCGGCGCGGCTACCGGCGCTCGCGGCGGGGCCGGAGGCCCACTGGCTCCTGGCGGTCGCACGGCACGCCTCGCGGGTACCGGGAGCGGTGCTGCCGTGGCCCGGCGGCTGGTGGGGTGGCGTGCTCGCGCTGGTTGCCGTGGGAGTGCTGGTGGTGCTGCTGCGTCGGCCCCGGCTGCGAGTGGGGCTCGCGCTCGTCCTGGTGTGCGTGCTGCTGGTGGTCGTGCCGGTCCGCGTGATCGCGCCGGGGTGGCCGCCACGGAACTGGTCGATGGTGGCCTGTGACGTGGGGCAGGGGGACGCCGAGGTGCTGTCGACGGCCGAACCCGGGCGCGCCGTGGTCGTGGACACGGGGCCCGAACCGGGGCCGGTGGACGAATGCCTGGCGAGGCTCGGTGTCGACAGGGTTCCGCTGGTCGTGCTCAGCCACTTGCACGCCGACCACATCAGCGGCCTGGAGTCCGTCTTCGACGGCCGGTCCGTCGGGGCGGTCGCGGTGGGGCCGGGCCGGATGCCGGCGTGGGCGTGGCGCCAGGTGGCGCAGATCGCCGGGCGCCACGGGGTGCCCCTGCTCGAACTGGAACTCGGCCGTCGGCTCGACTGGCCCGGACTGTCCTTGGAGGTGATCGGACCGCGTTACCCCGGTCCGCAACAGGAAGGAGATGACGCGGACGGCACGAACATCAACAACGCCTCGGTCGTGCTGCGGGCTGTCACGCCCGCCGGGCGCGTCCTGCTGACCGGCGACGTGGAGCTGCTGGCTCAGGGGGATCTGCTCGCCGCGGGCACCGACCTGCACGCGGACGTGCTCAAGGTGCCCCACCACGGCAGCAGGTTCTCGTTGCCGGCATTCCTCTCGGCCGTCTCGCCGCGGCTTGCGCTCATCAGTGTCGGCGCGGGGAACAGCTACGGCCACCCGAGCAGGTCCACAGTGGACTCACTCGTCGCGGGTGGTGCGCTGGTCGCCCGCACCGACACCGACGGCGACGCTGCCGTGGTGACGGACAACGGAGGATTGGCGGTGGTGCGCAGGGGAAAGTGAACTCAGCTCTGCAGAGCGGCACGGACCGCGTCGGCCGACGGCGGGACCGTCGCCTTAGGACCGATCCGGCCTTCGACGGCGTCGAGCGTCTTCAGGCCGTCACCGGTGATGAGCAGGACGGTCTCCGCCTCGGGGTCGAGCTTGCCGGTCTCGATGAGCTTCTTCGTCGTCGCGACGGTGACCCCGCCCGCGGTCTCGGTGAAGATGCCTTCGGTGCGGGCCAGCAGCCGGATGCCCTCGACGACCTCCTCGTCGGAGACGTCCTCGATCGCGCCGCCGGTGCGGTTGACGGTGTCGAGCACGTAGGGGCCGTCCGCCGGGTTGCCGATCGCGAGGGAGCGGGCAATGGTGTTCGGCTTCACCGGCTGGACCACGTCGTGGCCGTTGCGGAACGCCGTCGAAACGGGGGAGCAGCCGGTGGCCTGGGCGCCGAAGACCTTGTACGGGGTCTCCTCGACCAGGCCGAGCGACCCCAGCTCGCGGAAGCCCTTGTCCACCTTGGTGAGCTGGGAGCCCGAGGCGATCGGCACGACGATCTGCTCCGGCAGCCGCCAGCCCAGCTGCTCGGCGACCTCGAAGGCCAGCGTCTTCGAACCCTCCGAGTAGTACGGCCGGACGTTGACGTTGACGAACGCCCACGTCTCGTTCTCGGCGGCGAGCTGCGTCGCGAGCCGGTTGACGTCGTCGTAGTTGCCGTCGACCGCGATGAGGTTGCCGTCGTAGACGGCGGTGGTGAGGATCTTGGCGCGTTCGAGGGAGGAGGGGATCAGCACGACGGACTGCCAGCCCGCGCGGGCTGCGGCCGCAGCGACGGCGTTGGCCAGGTTGCCGGTCGACGGGCAGGCGAGGGTGTCGAACCCGAACTCGCGGGCCGCGGCCAGCGCGACGGCGACGACGCGGTCCTTGAACGAGTGGGTGGGGTTGCCGGTGTCGTCCTTGACCCAGACCCGCTTGAGGCCCAAGGCCTTCGCGAGCCGGTCGGCGCGCACCAGCCGCGTACAGCCCGGCTCGGTGTTGGGGATCTCCTCGACGTTCGAGGGCACCGGCAGCAGCTTCTTGTAGCGCCAGATGTTGCGGGGGCCGGACTCGATGTCCTCGCGGCGGACCCGGCCGAAGTCGTAGGCGACCTCGAGGGGCGAGAAGTCCTCCGCGGAGACGAACTCGGGCGCGAGCGGCTGGCGGTGGCCCTCCTCCTTCGACACCAGCTCCACGGCGGGGCCGAGGTCGACGGTGCGCTGGGTGGAGGTCGAGCTGAGGGCTGCGGTCATCGCGAGGTTCCTTTCCTCATCTGTCCCGCTGACGCGGGCCGGAATTGGCACCGTGGTCGTCAGCTACCTCGCGGAATCGAGATGACAGGCTGACGCCGGTTGCCGGGGCTTCATCGGGCCGTTCCCTCTGCCCCTCTGGATGAGCGGTATTCGGTTGTCAGGGCCGCGGCGCGTGCAACGCGGCCGTTACAAACATACGACACCGTCGGCTGCCGACGCCATGCCCCTGCGGGCTTCGTCACCGTGGCAGGATCGTGAGGTGACCTCGCCAGCCACCACCACGTCGCCGCTGCACCTCGTCCTCGGCGAAGAGGAACTGCTCGTCGAGCGCGCGATCAGGGCCGCGCTCGACTCGGCCCGCCTGGTCGACCCGACCACCGACATGACGCGGACCAAGGTGTCGGACCTCACCGCGCCCGCGCTGGCCGAGCTGGTCAGCCCGTCGCTGTTCAGCGAGGGCAGGGTGATCGTGCTCGACGCCGCGCAGGACATCTCGCAGGAGCTGGCGGACGCGGTGCTGTCGTACGTGAAATCCCCTGCCGACGGGGTGGTCCTCGTCGTCGTGCACACCGGTGGCGGCCGCAGCAAGGCCGCCAAGGCGCTGCCCGCGGCGCTCCGGAAGGCGGGGGCGCAGGTCACGGAGTGCCCGAAGATCACCAAGCCCGCCGAACGGGAGGCGTTCGTCCGCAACGAGATCCGGCAGGCGGGCGGCCGGATCGACGCGACCGCCGTCGCCGCGCTGATCGACGCGGTGGGTTCGGACCTGCGGGAGCTCGCCTCTGCGGCGGCCCAGCTGGTCGCGGACTCGGGCGGCAAGGTCGACGAGGACGCGGTGCGCCGCTACCACCGGGGCCGCGCCGACGTCACGGGCTTCGCGGTCGCGGAGAAGGCCGTCGCGGGGGATCGGGCGGCGGCGCTGGAGTCGATGCGCTGGGCGATGCAGATCGGTGTTCCGCACGTGCTGGTGGCCGACGCCCTCGCCGACGCCGTGCGTACGATCGCGCGCGTGTCGGCTGCCGGTCGCGGCAACCCGAACCAGATGGCCGGTGCGCTGGGCATGCCGCCGTGGAAGATTCGCAAAGCCCAAGGTCAGGCGCGCGGCTGGGGCGCGGAGGGCCTGAACAAGGCGATGGCGATCGTCGCGCGCGTCAACGCCGAGGTGAAGGGCGCCGCCGCCGACCCGTCCTACGCGCTCGAACGAGCGGTCCTGGACCTCGTCGAAGCCCGCGACCTGCGCTGACGCGGCATGGAGACGGGGCGGCTCGCGAGGGCGGTGACGCAGCCGTGGCGCCACAGGTCGCGGTGAGGCCTGCGCGATGGTGACGATCGCTCGCGACGTGAGGTCAAGCCCGCGATTTGCAGGAATGGCGGCCGCAGCACGACGGCAGCGGCATGCGGCGACGCCATGACCTGGCTGATGCTCCCCAGGTGAGCTGAGCCGGGGCGCCGCTGCGAACGGCCGCGACCCGCGCGAAACCGTAGCCGCCTCTGTTCACGCTCCCGGTCGCCACTGCCCCCGAAAACGCGGAAGCCCGCCACGCATGACGCATGGCGGGCTTCCGGGAAAGAAAGCGGCAGGCAGCTCAGAGCTGGTTGGCGCGCTTCGCGATCGCGGACTTCTTGTTCGCGGCCTGGTTCGGGTGGATGACACCCTTGCTGGCGGCCTTGTCCAGCTTCTTCGCGGCGGCCTTCTGCAGCTCGATCGCCTTTTCCTTGTCGCCGGCCTCGGCGGCCTCGCGGAACTTGCGGATCGCGGTCTTCACCGAGGACTTGATCGACTGGTTGCGCTGGCGCGCCTTCTCGTTGGTCTGGATACGCTTGATCTGGGACTTGATGTTGGCCACGCTGGCGCTCCTTGATCTTTTCGGCGGATCTCGCTGCCGCGTCTCAGTGGCCCCGGCGGACCGGGTTTCCTCCCTGGCGGAATGCCACACGGCAACGGTCGTCAAGGCTACCAGCCGGCCCGCGGACGCCCACGTGGTGCCCCGGGCCACTCAGCGCCCGATCCCGCACCGCGGTCGGCCCGGCCGCCTGATCTACTCGGGAGGCCTGTGAAAGGGGGAAGGCTCGGTGAACGGTACTGCCCTCGCGCTCGTCCTGGTCGCCGCCGTGGTGCACGCCGGGTGGAACCTCGCGGCCAAGCGCGTCGCGGGCGGGGGTGCCGCCTTCGTCTTCCTCTACTACACCGTGAGCGCTGTCGTGTGCGTGCCGGTCGCCGTCGTCGCGCTCGTCGTCGAGGCCGGGCGGCCCCAGTGGACCTGGCTGCTCGCCGCCGTGCTCACCGCGGTCTTCCACGTCGCCTACGGCACCGTCCTGCAACGCGGCTACGCCGTCGGCGACCTGTCCGTCGTCTACCCCCTCGCCCGCGGCAGCGGCCCGCTGCTGTCCGTGTTCGCGGCCGTCGTCCTGCTCGGCGAACGGCCCGGGGTGCTGGGCCTGATCGGCGCACTGCTCGTCGTCGCCGGGGTGCTGCTCATCGGCAGCGGACGCGGGGAGACCCACCTCGACCCGCGGGCTCGGCGTGCCGGGATCTTCTACGGCCTGCTCACCGGCGCCACGATCGCCGCGTACACGCTTTGGGACGACCACTCCGTCAACGCGCTCGGCGTCCCGCCACTGGTCTACTTCAGCACCGGCGCCCTCCTGCAGAGCGCACTGCTCGCCCCGCTCGCCGCCCGCGGGGACGTGCGTGGGCTGTGGCGCGCGCACCGCCGGGAAGTGCTGCTCGTCGGCGTGCTGTCACCCGTCGCGTACCTGCTCGTCCTCTACGCGATGCGGCTCGCGCCGGTCAGCCTCGTCGCGCCGGCCCGCGAGGTCAGCATCGTGCTGGGCGGGCTCGCCGGGTGGCTCGTGCTGGGCGAGGCCGACCCCGGGCGCCGCCTCGTGGGCTCGGTCGTCGTACTGGCCGGGATTGCGGCGATTGCCGCTTCCTGATGGAGTGCTATGCATGGAGGTGCTGAGCAGCCGCGTCCTGCTGCGGCCCGCGGACCCGGAGAAGTCCACCGCGTTCTACCGCGACGCACTGGGCTTGGCGATCTACCGGACCTTCCCCGGCGGCACGGTGTTCTTCCTCGGCCAGGGGCTGCTCGAAGTGTCCGAGCACGGCGACGGTGGCCCCGCCGGACCGGCCGGGCTGTGGCTGCAGGTCCGCGACCTCGACGCCACCCTCGCGGAACTCGCCGCGCGTGGCGTGACCCCCGACCGGGAGCCCCGGCTGGAGCCGTGGGGCCTGCGCGAGGCGTGGCTCTCCGACCCGGACGGCATCCGCATCGTGCTCGTCGAGGTCCCCGCCGACCACCCCATCCGGACCGACGTGCGGGCGCAGTGAGCTTCCTGCGCTAAGAAGCAGCCGCGGCACGCAGTTCCGCCGCGGGGCCACCGAAACCGGGCGCGTCCCACGTCCAGGTCTGCAGGTCCGTGAACCCGGCGACGGCGACCTCGGCGGCCAGCTGGTGCCGGGGCACGGGCAGGACCTGCTCGTGCACGGACAGCACGAGGCGGCCGCCGGGGCGCAGGACGCGGTGCAGCTCCGCGAGCGCGGTGGCGCGGTTTTCCCACAGCTGCACGTTGTTGACGCTCACGACGACGTCCACCGACGCGTCCGGCTGCCCCGTGCCCGCCGCGGTCCCGTTCCGGAGTTCCGCGTCGGGACACCGGGCGCGGCAGGACGCGAGCATCTCCTCCGACGGGTCCACGCCGATCACCTTCGCGGCGCGCTCGGCGGCGGCGGCCAGGCCCACGCCGGGACCGGGCCCGACGACGAGGACGGTTTCGGACTTCGTGACGCCCGCCACTTCGACGACGTGGCGTTCCGTCGCCGCGTTGCCCCAGGCCATCACGGCGCCACCCACTCTGCCCAGCGCGCCACGGGGGTGGCCGAAGGCCCTGTCCAGCAGTTTGCCGAGGAAACCGGTGCGGGGAGCGATCGCAGTACTCATACCTCCAGGTCAGCACGCGCGGCGCCGGGTGGCATCGGGGATGACCCGGAAATGCCCCCGCACCGGGCATGGGAGACTGGAGGAGCACCCACGACCGAGCCGAGGATTTCAGTGACCTTCGCCGACACCACGTTCACGCCACCGGAGCTGATCCGGAACTTCTGCATCATCGCGCACATCGACCACGGGAAGTCGACCCTGGCCGACCGCATGCTGCAGCTCACGGGCGTCGTCGAGGAACGGGCCATGCGGGCCCAGTACCTCGACCGGATGGACATCGAGCGCGAGCGCGGCATCACGATCAAGGCCCAGAACGTCCGCCTGCCGTGGCAGGTGGCGGGGCAAGACCACGTCCTGCACCTGATCGACACGCCGGGGCACGTCGACTTCACCTACGAGGTCTCCCGCGCGCTGGAGGCCTGCGAGGGCGCGATCCTGCTGGTCGACGCCGCGCAGGGGATCGAGGCGCAGACGCTGGCGAACCTCTACCTCGCGCTGGACAAGGACCTGCACATCATCCCGGTCCTCAACAAGATCGACCTGCCCGCGGCCGACCCGGACAAGTACGCCGCCGAGCTCGCGCACATCATCGGCTGCGACCCGGGTGACGTGCTGCGCGTGTCCGCCAAGACCGGGCAGGGCGTGCGGGAGCTGCTCGACGAGGTGGTGCGCCAGGTGCCGCCGCCGCAGGGCGACGCCGACGCGCCGGCCCGTGCGATGATCTTCGACTCGGTGTACGACACCTACCGCGGCGTCGTCACCTACATCCGCGTCGTGGACGGCAAGATCACGCCGCGCGAGCGGATCCGGATGATGTCCACCGGCGCCACGCACGAGCTGCTGGAGGTCGGGATCATCTCGCCGGAGCCGAAGCCCAGCGCGGGTCTCGGGGTCGGCGAGGTGGGCTACCTGATCACCGGTGTGAAGGACGTGCGCCAGTCGCGGGTCGGTGACACCGTGACCAGCGAGCGCAAGGGCGCGACGCAGCCGCTGACGGGGTACCGCGAGCCGAAGCCGATGGTGTACTCGGGGCTGTACCCGGTGGACGGTTCGGACTACCCGGAGCTGCGTGAGGCGCTGGAGAAGCTGCAGCTCAACGACGCCGCGCTGACGTTCGAGCCGGAGACGTCCGTGGCGCTGGGCTTCGGGTTCCGCTGCGGCTTCCTCGGCCTGCTGCACCTGGAGATCACGCGGGACCGGCTGGAGCGCGAGTTCGGCCTCGACCTGATCTCCACCGCACCGAACGTGGTGTACCGCGTCGTGCTGGAGGACGGCAGCGAGCACACGGTCACGAACCCGTCGGACTGGCCGACCGGGTACAAGATCGCCGAGGTGCACGAGCCGCTGTCGAAGGTCACGGTCATCGCGCCCGCCGAGTTCATCGGCGCGATCATGGAGCTGTGCCAGAGCAAGCGCGGTCAGCTGCTGGGCATGGACTACCTGTCCGAGGACCGCGTCGAGCTGCGGTACAACCTGCCGCTCGCGGAGATCATCTTCGACTTCTTCGACTCGCTGAAGTCCCGCACCCGCGGGTACGCCTCGCTGGACTACGAGGAGGCGGGCGAGCAGGCCGCCGACCTGGTCAAGGTGGACATCCTGCTGCAGGGCGAGCCGGTGGACGCGTTCTCCGCGATCGTCCACAAGGACGCGGCGTTCAGCTACGGCAACCGGATGGCGACGCGGCTGCGTGAGCTGATCCCGCGGCAGCAGTTCGAGGTGCCGATCCAGGCGGCGGTCGGCTCGCGGATCATCGCGCGCGAGACGATCAGGGCGATCCGCAAGGACGTGCTGGCGAAGTGCTACGGCGGTGACATCTCGCGGAAGCGGAAGCTGCTGGAGAAGCAGAAGGAAGGCAAGAAGCGGATGAAGAGCATCGGGCGGGTCGAGGTCCCGCAGGAGGCCTTCGTCGCGGCGTTGTCGACCACCGAGCCCGCCGAGAAGGGCAAGGGCAAGAAGTAGCGGGGTTCACGAGTTGCCGTAGAGGCGCTCGGCCTCGATGAACACCGCGCAGCGGCGTTCGGCGGCCATGACCCTGTCGTACTCCTCCCAGTCGTCGTGGGTGCCGGTCGCCGCGAGGAACACGTCACGGAGCAGGCGCGGCAGGCCGGCGAGGTCGAAGCCGGGGTCGGGGTCGTCGGGGCCGATCAGGCGGGCCGGGCCCTGCACGGACGCCCACTCCCAGCCGCGGCGGAACACCACCGTGCCCTGGCCCCGCTCCCGCAGCAGGGTGAGCTTGCGCGTGCCGCCGCGGGCCACGAACCCGGCGCTGATCCGGCCCGTCACCGGATCGGGGAGGATGCCGGCGTTGACCACGGAGGCGTGCACGCTGCCGTCGGCCCGCGCGACCGCGATGGTGGCGAGGCCGTGCTCGGCGAACGCGAGTTTGCGCACACGATCCAAGTCGATCATGACGGCACGGTATCCCGATTCTAGGCTGAGTACATGTTCGAAGACTTGCGCTTTCCGGTGATCGTCGCGCCGATGGCGGGCGGGCCCACCACTCCGGAACTGGTGGCGGCGGTGGTCGAGGCGGGCGGCTCCGGCTTCCTCGCCGCGGGGTACCTCAAGGCGGACGCGCTGGCGGAGCGCATCGCGAAGACCCGGGAGCTGACGCGGGGCACCTTCGGCGTGAACCTGTTCGTGCCCGGCGCGCCGTCCACTGTGGAGCTGGACGGCTACGCGCGGCGGATGGAAGCCGAGGCGCGGCGGTACGGCACCGAGCCCGGCGAGCCGCGCTGGGATGACGACGACTACCCGGCGAAGCTGGATCTCGTGGTGCGCGAACGGATCCCGTTCGTTTCGTTCACCTTCGGGCTGCCGTCGCGAGAGGCGGTGGACCGGCTGCACGACGTCGGCAGCCGCGTGATCGCCACCGTCACGAACCCGGACGAGGCGGCGCGGGCGGCCGAGGTGGGTGCCGATGCCTTGTGCGTCCAGGGTTTCGAGGCCGGCGCGCACCGGGGCCTGCTCACCGACGACCCGGCGCGCCCGGACGGCGGCCCCGCCTACGGCCTGCTCGCGTTGCTGCGCCTGGCGTCCGCCCGCACCGGGCTGCCGCTGGTCGCGGCGGGTGGCCTGGTCCACGGCGCGGACGTCGCCGCGGTGCTGACCGCCGGTGCCGTCGCCGCGCAGCTGGGCACCGCGTTCCTGCGGGCCGACGAGGCGGGCACACAGCCGACCCACCGGCGTGCGCTGGCCGAGGACGACCGCGAGACAGGGTTCACGCGAGCGTTCAGCGGACGCACGGCGCGCGGCATAGTCAACCGCTTCTTCGCCGAGCACTCGGCGGACGCGCCCGCAGCGTACCCCGAGGTGCACCACCTGACCCGGCCGGTCCGGGCCGCCGCGGGCAAGTCGGGCGACGCGGAGGGGCTGCACCTGTGGGCAGGGCAGACCTACCCCGTCGCGTCCGAGGGCCCGGCGGCGGAGATCTTCGCGCGCATCGAGGACGAGGCACGGGCCGCGGTGCGGCGGGTGTGGCTGGACTGACGCCTCAGCCCGCCGCGGCGACCTCCGTGGTCTGGACGACCTTCTGCCTGCGGCCCTTGCGCTTGCGCGTGGCGCCCGCGGTGAAGTAGCTCATCAGCTCCGCGACGGCCGACGGGTCGTCGAGCTGCGGGCAGTGGCCCCAGTCCTCGCGGATGAGCAGGCGGCTGTGCGGTACGAGCGAGTGCAGCCGCCTGCCCGACGCCGCGTCCACCAGCCTGTCCTTGCCGCACGCGACGACGAGCAGCGGCACCTCGATGGCGTCCAGCCCCTCGTACGCCTCCGCGAGTTCCTCCACCAGCTGACGGGCCTGCTCCAGGCGTGTCTTCGTGGAGCGGTAGTCCGGGAACAGGTCGGTGAAGCGCCGCACGTGCTCCTTCGCCGCCACGCCGTGGTCGGCGTAGAGCAGGCGCGGCACGACGTACTCGGCGATGGTCCGGACCAGGAAACCGGGCACCGGCAACGGCAGCGCCGCCCACAGCCGCAGCGGGGTGGTGCCGATCGCGCGCACCAGCCACGAGTCCACGAAACCCGGTGCGGCGATGGAGATCACGCCCGCGATGGGGTGCCTTCCGGTGGCGGCGGCCCGCAGGCTCATCGTGCCGCCCAGCGAGTTCCCGGCGAGCACGACCCTGCCGTGCCTGGTCTGTTCCTTGAGCACGGCGTCGACGAACCGGTCGAGCTGCGGCAGCATCGCGCCGGAGCGCAGCGCCTCGGCGCTGCCGAACCCGGGCAGATCGACCGCGACGGCGCAGATGCCCGCGTTGGCCAGCTGCTCGAGCACCGGGCGCCAGGTGTCGGCGCTGTCGCAGTACCCGTGCAACAGGACGAGCCGGGGCGCACCCCGGAGCAACCGCTTGGGACCGACTTCGAGCACGCGCGTACGGACGCCGGCATAGGTGCGTTCCCCGACCCGGATCGGCTCCGGGCCGGTGCGTAGTGACGGCGGCGTCTCCCGCTTTCCCCGCTCCATTGCGGTCATATACCCAGATTAGCGAGAAAGACTCGCTTTCTCCGGGTCAGTGCTCGGTCACGAAGCGGTGTCGGGGTGGTGTCGGAGTGTGTCTGCGCAGCTCAGCGGCCGAATCGGGCGTGTTAACGAGTGAAAACGATTTTGCCGGCGGTGTCCCCTTCGAGCATCGCGCGGAAGCCCTGCTCCGCGTCGGTCAGGGGGAGCTCGGTGCCGATCTGCGGCTTGATCCCGGCCAGGTCGACGTACTCCAGCAGGTTCTGCAGCTCGTCGCGGGTGCCCATGGTGGACCCGACGACCCGCAGCTGCAGGAAGAACACCCGCTGCAGGTCGGCGCTGGGGTCGGGGCCGCTGGTCGAGCCGGACACCACGACGACGCCACCCGGCTTCAGCGACTTCAGCGAGTGGCCCCAGGTCGCCTTGCCGACGGTCTCGAACACCGCGTCCACGCGCTCGGGCAGCCGCGCACCGCTCTCGAAGGTCGCGTGCGCACCCAGCCGCTCGGCCAGCGCCCGCTTCTCCTCGGTCCGCCCGGTCACCCAGACGCGCATCCCGGCGGCGCGGCCCAGCTGCACCAGCGCGGTCGACACGCCGCCCGACGCGCCCTGCACGAGCATGGTCTGCCCGGGGCGCAGCCCCGACTTGACGAACAGCATCCGGTACGCCGTCAGCCACGCGGTGCCCATGATCGCGGCCTCGGAGAACGACATGTTCTTCGGCTTCGGCACGGCGTTGCGGGCGGGCACGACCACGTAGTCGGCGAAGGTGCCCTGGTACTTCTCCGTGAGGAGGGTGCGCTTCGGGTCGAGGGTGTCGTCGCCCTGCCAGCCGGGCGCGTTGACGACCGAGTGCAGCACCACCTCGGTGCCGTCGTCCAGCACGCCGGCGCCGTCGCAGCCGACGATCATCGGGAACTGCTCGGCCTTGATGCCCACGCCGCGCAACGTCCAGATGTCGTGCATGTTCAGGCTCGCGGCCCGCACCGCGACCCTGACCCAGCCCTCGGGCACCTCGGGCTCGGGCCGCTCGCCCACGACGAGTGCGTCCAGCGGGTTGTCGTAGTTGGCTTCGTTGGCATACACGGCGAACATGGGTGCAAACTACCGCGCCGGCACCCCGCGTAGGCTGTGACCGTGTTCGCAGGACTGGCAGGCTGGTGGGACAACGCCGAGCTGTGGCTCGCGCAGTTGTGGTTCCCGTTGCAGTTCCTGCTGGTCATCGCCGTGCTCGGGCCGCTGTGCCTCGGCGCGGCCTGGCTGATCGACCGGATCGTGGACCGCGTGGCGGCGTGGCTGCGGCCCTCCAGGGACGAGGACTGCGAACCCCGCGCCTGAGGTTGCGGCACCACTCCGCGACCCGGGTCAAGCCGTCATTAGAGTGGCGCGGGTGTCTAGCAGAAGGCGGATCACGGTCGCGCTGGTCGGGCTGCTCGTGCTCGTCCTGGGTGGCTGGCTGATCAGGGATCTCGGCAGCGATACCGGGCCGGGAACGTCCACGACGGCGTTGTCCGCACTGCCGCCCGAGGCCGCGCAGACGTGGCGGCTCATCCAGCGCGGCGGGCCCTTCCCGTACCCCCGCAACGACGGCGTGGTGTTCGAGAACCGGGAGAAACGCCTGCCGCAGCACCAGAGCGGTTACTACCATGAGTACACGGTGCCGACGCCGGGCAGCGCGGACCGGGGCCCAAGACGCCTGATCACCGGCGGGTCGCACGAGCTGTACTACACCGGTGATCATTACGCGTCCTTCGTCGTCGTCGATCCCTCGAAATAGAAGGCCATGGAGCACCTCAGCATCAAGACCATCACCGACCGCGCGCGGGCGCGGGGCGCCTACCTGCACGCGATGGCGGGCCACCCGGCGGACAAGCTGTCCACACTGGACGCGATCGCCGAGGCGCTGTCGTTCCCGGACTGGTTCGGCCGCAACCTCGACGCCCTGTACGACTGCCTCACCGACCTGTCCTGGCTGCCCAGCGGAGAGCACGTGCTCGTGTGGAGCGGTTCGGACGCCCTCAAGCAGGCCGACCCGCGCGGGTACCTGGCGATCCGCAGCGTGCTGTCGGACGCCGAACGGGCCCTGGCCCCGGCCGGCGGACGGCCCGACAGCCGCCGCCTCACCCTCGCCCTCGCCGACGACTGAAAACCAGGGCAGGCGCCACAAAATTTACTGTAGTTGATTTGCGCAGCGGATTGACTTAGAGTCGGCAATCAAATTCACCCAGAACACCAGTCTGCCCGAAGCGGGATTCGTCCTGGCGGAGTTCGGATCCGTTTTGTCCTGCTGAGGCACCGGACTTCGACGCAGCCGGCCTTCGGTGGAAGAAGAAGCGCAGGCACGGCACTTCTGAGGTGGAGGAATCTCGTGGGGACTCGCGGAGCGGGTAATTCATTCTCCCTTTCGGAGTGGACGGGCATCGCGGCGGTGACGCTGCTCTGCGCCATCGGCTTCATGGACATGATCGACGCCGTCATCGTCAACGTGGCGATGCCGGCGATCCAGCACCGGTTCGGCCTCCCGCAGCAGAGCCTGCAGTGGGTGGTGTCCGGCTACCTGCTGACCTACGGCGGCGGGATGCTCCTGGGCGGGCGCGCGGCAGACCTGGTGGGGCGACGGCCGGTCCTGGTGGTCGGCGTGACCGTGTTCGCCGCCGCGTCCCTGATCGGCGGGCTCGCCCCCACCCCGGGGGTGCTCATCGGTGCCCGGGTCGTGCAGGGGGCCGGGGCGGCGGCGATGATGCCCGCGGCGTTGTCGCTGGTCATGACCAGTTTCGGGACCGACCGGGTGCGGGCGGTCGGGATCTGGAGCGGCACCCTCGGCCTGGCCACGACGGCCGGGGTCCTGCTCGGTGGTGTCCTGACCGAGGTGTTCGGGTGGCGCTCGGTGCTGCTGATCAACCCGATCGTCTGCGTGGTGATCCTCGCCGGCGTCTTCCGGTTGCTGCCCGACGATCGGCGCCGCGCGACGTGGCGGACCGTCGACGTCGCCGGTGCCGTCTCCAGCACGGGGGGACTGGGGCTGCTGATCTGGGCCGTGGTCGAGGCGCCCCACGCGGGCTGGGGGGCGCTGAGCACGGTTGTCCGCCTGGCGGGCGCGGCGGTTCTCCTGGTCGTGTTCGTGTGGAACGAACGCCGTTGCGAACGGCGCGGCGGGAAGCCGCTGGTCCCGTTGTCCATCGTCCGGGTCCGGGGGCTCGTCGCCGCCAACGCGACCCAGGCCGTGGCGATCGGGGGCCTGTACGGCATGTTCTTCTTCGTCACCTTGTACATGCAGAACGTGCTGGGATACTCGGCGCTGCAAACGGGCCTCGCGTATTTGCCCGCCACGTCGGGCGTCGTACTCGGAGCCGGGGTCGCGACCAAATTCCTGATCCCGTGGGCCGGAACCCTTCCCGTGATCGTGGGTGGTTTGGTGGTCGCCGCGGGCGGTGTGTGGTGGCTGTCCCTCCTGCCGGTGCACGGGAGCTACCCCAGCGACATCCTCCCGGGCCTGCTCGGGTTTTCGCTGGGGCTGGGGCTCGTTTTCGTGGCCGTGATGAACGCGGCCACGGCGGAGGTCACGCCCGAACGTTCAGGACTTGCGTCGGCGTTGGTGCAGATCTCCACGCAGGTGGGCGGCGCGATCGGGATCGCGGTGCTGATCGCCTTCGCCGCGGCGCACACGACCGGTCTGCTCGCCGCCGGGGTGCCGGTGTCCGGTGCGCTGACGGGCGGATTTCGTCTCGCCCTGCGGGTGAGCAGCATCGCCGTTCTCGTCGCGGCGGTCCTGGGCCTGCGCACCGTCAACACCCGCGACACCACTTCCGGCATGATGGGCGGATGACAGCTGAGGACGGGAGAGCGGGCGCCGCTCCACGCCTCGCCCGCTTCGGCTGAGAGGACGTGAACCGATGGCTGCACACGAAGTTCCTGCCGGGCCGTCGCGGACCCGGGCATCCGCGGCCGGGGTGTACGACTGGTGCCTGGGCGGCAGGCACCACCTGGACTGCGACGCCGAGGCGGGAATCGAGGCGCTGCGGCGGCTCCCCACGGCGACGCTGACCGCACGCTACAACCGGGAGTTCCTGCGGCGGGTCGTGCGGTGGATGGTCGAGCAGGGGATCCGCCAGTTCCTCGACCTGGGCTCGGGCTATCCGACCGTCGGGAACGTGCACGAGATCGCCCAGGACCACGCGCGCGACGCCCGTGTCGTCTACGTCGACCTCGACCCGGACACCGTCGCGGTCAGCACCCGCCTGCTCGCGGACAACCCGCACGCCGTGTGCATACAGGGTGACGTGTGCGACCCGGACGCCGTCCTGCGGCACGAGGAGGTGCGGCGCCTGCTGGACTTCTCCCAGCCGGCGGGGCTGCTGATGATCTCGGTGCTGCCGTTCGTGCCCGGCGACGCCGGGCCGGTGGTCCGCCACTACAAGTCGGCCCTGGCGCCGGGCAGCTACCTGGCGATCAGCCACGTGACCCCGCCCGAGGACGACCGGGCGCGGGAGCAGCAGGCCGCACTCGCCGCCTCCTACAACAAGACCGTGGAGACGCCCGCCCGGCTGCGCACGCGGGAGGAGATCCTCGCACTGTTCGCCCGCACCGAGCTCGTGCCGCCCGGGCTGGGGCGCGCCACGGACTGGCGCCCGGCGCCGGGTCACCGCACCGAACGCGACGATCAGGCCGCCGCGGTCCTGCTCGGCGGCGTGGCCCGCATCCCCTGACAGGCCAGGGCGCCCTCAGTTCATTGACGAGGCATGTGCGCGTTCGGACAGACCGCGCACCAGACGGCGATGCGGGTCGGGCCACAGGCGGGCGTGCCAGCGCCCCATCCCGGTCAACCTCGCGACGTGCAGCAGAGTGCGGACCTGCACCCGCTGGGTCGCGGGTCGCTCGCTGGTGCGCTGACCGGCCCTTCGTGCGGACGCGGCGGCCACCGGGTGGACGATCCCGGCGGCCCGCCCCCGCAGCCCGGCCTCGATGGTCACCGCTGTGCTGATGGCCTCGGTCGTCTCCGCGTCCAGCCGGCGGTGCTCGGCGAGCTCCTCGACCCAGGCGCGGATGTCACGGTGCGCGTGCACGCGCACCTGGTAGATCCAGTCGCTGATCTCGATCAGGTAGCGCTGCAGCCGGAGGCCGGGCGGTGCGCTGCGGATACCGAGCACGAGCCCGGGGTGGACGACCCGCAACGCGCTCCACAGCGGTTTCAAGCGCCACAAGGACCAGGTCTCCCAGATCTCGGCGGCCTTCCTCGCGCAGACGAACCACACCGCGCCGACCATCATCACCCCTACGCACGTCGAGGCCAGCAGGTCGACGAGCGCGGGGTGGTCGAGGAAGGTCTCCGCGTGGTAGGCGGCGGCCACCGCACGCGCGATGCCCCAGGTGGACCACAGCAGTCCCAGGGCTCCTCCAGCCATCTCCAGCCAGAGGCTGATGACGACCTGCCGGGCCGGGCGCGCGGTCTGGAGATAACGCACGATGACGACCGCGAATTCGACGATCGCGGCGACGATGTACAAGTTGTAGACGAGGGAGAACAGGACAGCGCGCCAGTCCCGCCCGTAGACGCCGGTGAAGTCCACGGCGCTGGTGGGGCCGATGGCGGCCAGGAGCACCCCCATCGCGGCTCCCGACACCAGCAGCAACACCGGGTGCCGCAGGGTTCGCCGGGGCGCGGCGCCGGGCTCGGCCAGCGCGAAGGAGAGCATCGACAGCACGCACCAGGGCGCGGTGAGGGACGACCACGTACCCGCGAGGAAGACCAGTTGCGGGACCGGCGCGGGCAGTTGGTCGGCCAGCTGGAGCGTGAGCTGGGACGAGAGGGCGGCCGCCAGCGTGCCGACGAGGAAGACCGCCAGGAAGTAGGAGTGGGAACCGCCACGCCAGCCGCGGTGACGGGCGACGCCCGCCGCCGCGAGTGCGGCGAAGAACAGCAGCCACCCGATCACAGCGCCGACTCCTGATCAGCCGCGGCGGTCGTTGCCGAAGAGCTCGTGCAACGTGTCGCGGGAGCCGGAGGGGGCTGACAGCAGCTGCCCGCCGAGCTGACCGATCTCCGCGGTGAGCACCGAACCGAAAAGCTCGGCCTGCCACTCCGGCAGGGATTCGAAGCTGGTCCGTTTCCGCACTTCGATCCGGCCGGTGAAAGCCAGGTCGCCGGGCAGCAGCTCTTCGAGGACGCGGCGTTCTTCGCGTGAAATGTCGTCGCCGTGGTGGTCGAAGTGCAGGTGAGCGCCTTCATGGGCGGCGAACTGGGCGTCCTGGGCCGGCGAGACGCCGTGGCTCAACACCATGTAGTCGTTTCGCGCGTCGCTGAGCAGGAGGCACACGGGAGTAGCGGTATCCGCGGGCAGCCGCACCTTGACGATCGGGCGGCCGCGGAATGCGCTCAAGGCCTGGAGCCAGGATTCCACCGAATCCGGCCGCTCTCCACCGGTGATGCGGTAGATGCCCGCGCGGCATTTCGTCACGAATTCCGAGTCGTCACCGTCGCTCGTTCTTCGGCGGAACATCACTCTTCCTCCCCGCCGTCGAAGACCTCGACGTCGTACCCCTCGTCCCGCAGTTCGTCCAGGTTCCCGCGGGCGGCGGCGAACCGTTCCAGCTCGGGCAGCACCGCTCGCAGGCTCTCTTCGTCCAGCTGGTTGACCAGACGGCCGGCGCGGAGGCACAGCACGTCCTGGGGGCGGGAGAAGAGGTTGGCGAGCTCCTCGTCGTCCAGGCCGTGGCTGTGCTTGAGCATCCGCTTCAGGATGTTCTCGTTCTGCCAGGGATGGGAACTGGAGAAGACGTTGATGTCGGTCTCGCCGAAGAAGTGCTGGTTGAGCCGCTCCAGAATGCCGGTCGACACGCTGTCGTAGGGCTGCTTGCCCGTGATTATCTTGCTGATGTAGGCGGCGGTCACGTCGACAGCCGCCGTCAGTTCGCGTTGCCGCGGTTTACCCCGTTGCGCATTGCGCCGGGCGAGAGCCTCCGGGTCGAGCAGGATCGCCGGGTCCTCGTCAGGCGACAATTTGTGGCTCAGCAGCCACTTGAGCTTGTCCGTGAACGTCCTGGGTGTTCCCTCGCTGGTGCCAGGCGCCTGGTCCTGCGTCATGGATCTCCCTGGCTGTTGCCGGCGCCACATTCGCTGATCCGCGTCAACTAAAGCACAATTCCACCAGGCTGGGAAACTACTCCGCCGGCACCCAGTTCGGTTTGCGCTTCTGCGCGAAGGCGATGATGCCCTCCTGGCCTTCCTCGCTCGCGAAGAAGCGGGCGGACAGGGCGTTCATCGCCTGGAAGCCGGCGGATGGGGTCGGGGGCTTCGGGCTCGCGAGGAGTTCCTTCGTCGCCGCCAGGGCGTTCGGGCCGCCGAGGGTGAGGGCGCGGACGTAGCGGTCGGTCTCGTCGTCGAGTTTCTCCGCGTCCACCGCGGCCGTGATGAGGCCGATCTCCGCGGCACGCGCCGCGTCGAAGACCTCGCCCGTGAGGAACAGTTCCTGTGCGGCGCGTGGCGCGATGCGGGGCAGCACCACGAGCGAGATCACGGCGGGCACGACGCCGATGCGGACCTCGGAGAACGCGAACGTCGCCTCCTTCGCGGCGACCACGATGTCCGCGGCCGCGACCATGCCGACCCCGCCCGCCCGCGCGGGCCCGGCCAGCTTCGCGACGACCGGCTTCGGGCTGTTCCAGATCTGCTCGAGGATCTCCGGGAACTCGTTCACGCCCTGGTTGGTCGCGTCGGCGCCGCGGGCCTCCTTGAGGTCCATCCCGGCGCAGAACACGGGCCCGGTGTGCGTGAGCACGACGACCCGCACGCCGGCGTCGTCGCGGGCCTTGGCGAGTGCGGCACGCAGCTCGCGGCGCAGCTGGGCGGACAGGGCGTTGCGGTTGTGCGGCGAGTCCAGCGTGATCGTCGCGGCACCGCCGGTCACCGAGTAGTGGACAAGTTCTTCAGCCATGGCTGACACCTTGCCACGTCCCTCAGTTCTGGCGGGGCAGCAGCTCCCTGGTGAAGGCGTCCAGGAACTCGTCGAAGGGCTGCGGGCCGCGGTGGTACACGACGAACTTCGTCAGCCCCGCTTCGAGGTAGCCGTCCAGGAGGCGGTGCAGCTCGGGCCAGCTCGACGGGACCACGGAGGACACCTCGGCGTCCGGACGGCGTTCACGCGCGGCCGCGGCCAGGTCCGCCGGGGCGCCGCCCTCGGCGAGCAGCACGCTCATCCCGTAGTGGTCCGGCTCGATCTCCCGGCCCGCCTCGGCCGCCGCTGACGCGATCGCCTCGCGGGCGCTGCGCGCGTCCGACGGGGGCAGGAAACTGCCCAGCCAGCCGTCGCCGTAACGGCCGATCCGCTCGAACGCCGCGGGGACCGCACCACCCAGCCAGAGGTCCATCCGCGGCACGGGACCGAACGACTCGTCCGCCAGCGCCGCCCGCAGCTGCCGCAACGCCTCGTCGAACGCTGCCGCGCGAGGACCGGACACGGAGAACAGCTCGCGTTCCCGTGGCCGCGCGGGGCGGAGCCCGAACACCGGCAGCGCGCGTTTCGGCGCCAGCGCGGCCAGTGACGCCAGTTGCTTGGCCACCAGCACCGGCTGCCGTCCGGGCAGCACCGCCACCGACGTGCCCACCTTCAGCCGCTGTGTCCGGGCCAGTGCGTGGGCCATCCCGATGAACGGGTCCACCGCACGCGAGTACACGTGCTCCGACAGCCACAGCGAGTCGATCCCGGCCGCCTCCAGGCGGTCGACGATTCCCGGCAGCTCGGCGGTGGGCGTCTCCGCGCCCAGACCGACCCCGAACCGGATCTTCACGCGGCCTGCTCCACAGCGGCAGAGTAGCGCGCGAGCACGAGCTCGCCGATCCGCGGATCCGGCGCCAGCGAGTCCGCCAGCGCGACCGAAGGCGAGAACTCGCGCGCCAGCCGCGCGATGCGGTCCGGCAGCAGCCCCGGTGCCAGGAACCACGACGCCACGGCGAACCGGCGCGCGCCCTGGGCACGCAAGCGCGCCATCGCGGCGGGCACGTCGGGCTTCGCCGCGCTCGCGAACGCGGGCGCGACACGCATGCCGTACCGCGCGTTCCACCGCCGCGCCAGCCGCACGACCGCCTCGTTCGCCGGGGCGTGTGACGAACCCACCGCGGCCAGCACGACGCCCAGCGAAGGGTCGTCCACCGAGACGCCCGTGGCCGCCAGCCGGTCGAGCGCGACCGCCTCCAGCACCGGGTCCACGCCCAGCACGTCCGCGATGGACACCCGCAGCCGCGGCACCTCCCGCACGAGCGCGGGTAGGTCCACCCTGGCGTGGTACGCGCGGCCCAGCAACAACGGCACGACCACGGCGGACCGGTGCCCCTCGGCGGACAGCGAGCGGAGCACGTCGGTCAGCAACGGCTCCGAAAGGTCCAAAAAGGACACTCGCGCGCCGATCGGCTCGACCAGAGCGCGGACGGTCGTGGCAGAGCGGGGATCCCGGCTGCCGTGGGCGACCACCACCAGCGGAGCGGTCACCGCACCGACCCGCTGAGCCCGCGCGCCCGCAGCACCGACCGCTCCAGCGGGCGGAACACCAGCAGCTCGATGCCCACGCCCACCAGCAGGATCAACACGATCGCCGAGATCACCGTCGGCATGTCCGACAGCGTGCGCCCGTCGTCGAGGTACGCGCCGAGTCCCTTGCCCAGCAACGGCGAGACGGCGATGATCTCCGCCGCCATCAGCGACCGCCACGAGAACGCCCAGCCCTGCTTGAGCCCGGCGAGGTAGCCGGGCAGCGCGGCGGGCAGCAGGATGTGCCACGAGGCCTGCAGCCGTCCCGCGCCCAGCACCTTGCCCACGCGCGGCAGGATCGGCGGGATCTGGTCGATCCCGGCCACCAGGCCGTTGGCGATCGACGGCACGCTGCCCAGCAGCAGCACCGCGTACATCGCCGTGGGGGTCACGCCGAACCAGAGGATCGCGGCGGGCACCCACGCGACCGACGGCAGGCTCTGCAGCCCGGACAGGAACGGCCCGATCGCCGACCGCACGACCCGGACCTTCGCCACGAGCAGCCCGAGCGGGGTCGCGATCACGATCGCGACGAGGAACCCGAGCACCGCGCGGTGCACCGACGTCCACACGAAGCCGAACGCCTGCGCGTCGGCGATCCGCGCCCACAGCTCGTCCCACACCGCGAGCGGGGCGGGCAGCTGGTACTCGGGCCAGAACGCGGCGGCCCACAGCGCCTGCCAGATCCCGATCGCGACCGCGAGGAACGCGACCGGCGGCAGCACGGCCCACAGGATCCGCCGCACGCGGCCGGGGCCGGTCTCCTGCGGCGGGGTGTCGAGCGCGTCGAGCCCCGCTTCGACGGCCGCGTCGAGGTCGTCAAGCCGTGGCATGACTGGAGATCACCTCGCGCAGCCGCTGGTTGATCACGGCCGTGGCCTCGGCCTCCTCGACGCCGGAGAGGTCGCCGACCTGCCACTCCTGCACGACCCGCCCCGGCCGGGACGACAGCAGCACCACCCGCTGCCCCAGCCGGACGGCCTCGCGCACGTCGTGGGTCACGAACAGCACCGCGGTGCCCGTCGACCGCCACACCCGCAGCAGCTCACCCTGCAGCACGTCGCGGGTGATCGCGTCGAGCGCGGAAAACGGCTCGTCCATCAGCAGCAGCGCGGGACGCGAGCCGTCGGTCGTGTGCAACGCCGAAGCCAGCGCCCGCGCCAGCGCGACACGCTGCCGCATGCCACCCGACAGCTCGTGCGGCCGCTTGCCGCCGACGCCGTTCAGCCGGACCAGTTCCAGCAGCTCGCCGGTGCGGTTCCGGCGCTCGCCGCGGGGGAGCCCGGCCAGCCGCAGCGGCAGCTCGACGTTCGCCGCCGCCGTCAGCCACGGCATCAACGCGGCCTCCTGGAACATCACGGCCGGGCGCGAGCTGTTCAGCTCCAGCTCACCCGCCGACGGCCGGTCCAGGCCCGCGACGAGGTTCAGCAGCGTGGTCTTGCCGCAGCCGGACGCGCCGAGCAGGCAGACGAACTCGCCGGGCGCGACGTCGAGGTCGACACCCGCCAGTGCCGGCACCGCGCCGGCGCCCTGGCCGAAGGTCTTGTGCACCCCGGAAAGGCGCACGGCGTACTCCGTGGCGGGCCGCGTAGCCGCGTTCTCGAGCGTGGCGGTCATCTCCTTCGCCTGCCTTTCTCGGTCGTCACTTCTGGTCGAGGCCCGCGGCGCTGACCGTCGGCTTGCCCGCCGCGGTGAGCACGGCGTTGAGCGGGGTGAGGTCGAAGAAGCCGTTGAGCTTCGGCGCGCTCTTGGCGATGCCCGCCGTCACCTGGTCCTGCGCCAGCTGCGGGAAGCGGGACGCGAGCGGGTCGGTGGTCAGCTCGATGTTCGCGAACGAGCGGTCGAGCACCGCCTGCGACAGCGCCGAGCCGGTCAGCGACTTCAGCTGGCGGTTGACCGCCGCCTTCGCCTCGTTCGGGTCGCTCGCCGCGAGGTTGTTCGCGTCCAGGACCGCCTTGAGCACGGCCTGCACGGTCTGCGGGTGCTCGTTGAGGAACTGCGTGCGCACGACGATCACGGTGGTCGGGAACCGGCCGTCGGGCCACAGGGACTTCTCGTCGACGAGGACCTTCGCGCCCGCGTCGGCGACCAGGCGCGAGGACCACGGCTCCGGCAGCCACGCGCCCGCGATGGCGTTCTTGCGGAACTGGTCGAGCGTCACGGAGTTGTCGGAGTTCTGGACGTTGACGCCGGTCAGCTTCTGGTCGGCGATCCACTTCTTGAGCGCGACGTCCTGCGTGTTGCCCGCCTGCGGGTCGGCGACGAGCTTGCCCTGCAGGTCCTGCGGGGTGTTGATCTCCGGCTTGACGACGAGCTGCGCGCCGCCCGAGGTCGCCCCCGAGATCAGCCGGACCGTGTTGCCGTCGGACTTGGCGAACGCGTTGATCGCCGGTCCCGAGCCGATGAACCCGATGTCGAGCGAGCCGCCGAGCAGCGCGGACACCTCGTCGGGGCCCGCGTTGAACTTCGTCGGCGTGATCTTGGTGCCCGCGCCCAGCTCCTGCGTGAAGTAGCCCTTGTCGAGCCCGATCAACGCCGACGCGTGCGTGACGTTGGGGAAGTAGCCGAGCCGCACCTCCGTGGCGGGGGTGCCGCCGGTGCTCGCGGCCGGTGCGGAGCTGTCGCTCCGGTCGGCGCGGGAACACGCGGTCGCGACCGCCAGCACGGACAGCGTCACGGCGAGGACACGCACGATTTTCACGGGCAGGGCCTTTCGGGGTCAGGGGCCGGGGGAGACCACGTCACGATCGGAGCGGAGCACCGGCAGCGGTGCGCCGACCAGACCGGCCGCCAGCGTGGTGCCGTCGCCCGCGTCGATCACCAGGAACGACCCGGTGCGGCGGTTGACGGCGTAGTCGTCGACGGGCAGCGGCTCGGCCGTGCGGATGCGCACCTGGCCGATCTCGTTGAGCTGCAACGTCTCGGGGGATTCCACAGTGGACAGCTTCTGCTCGTCGAAGCGCGTGGACAGCTCCTCGACGAAGGCCTGCACGGTCCGGGTGCCGTGCTTGACCAGCACGCGCGCGCCGGGGCGCAGGGGCTTTTCGGACAGCCAGGCCAGCGTCGCGCCCAGCTCGTCGGTGGGCACGGGCGCCTCGCCCGCGGCGGCGATGACGTCCCCGCGGGAGATGTCGAGGTCGTCCGCCAGCAGCAGGGTGACGCTCTTGCCCGCGGCGGCCTCTTCGAGTTCGCCGTCGGCGGTGTCGATGCGCTCCACCGTGGTGCGCAGGCTCGCGGGCAGCACCACGACCTCGTCGCCGCGCCGCACGGTGCCCGCCGCGACCTGCCCGGCGTAGCCCCGGTAGTCGGGGTGCTCGGGCGTGCGCGGGCGGATCACGTACTGCACGGGGAAGCGGAACGCGACGTCGTGCGGGTCGGGCGCGACGGGCACGGTCTCCAGGTGCTCCAGCAACGTCGGGCCGGAGTACCACGGGGTGTGTGCCGAGCGCTCCACCACGTTGTCGCCCACCAGCGCGGACACCGGGATCGCCAGCACGGAACCCTCGGCGTAGCCCAGTGACGTGGCGTGGTCGGTGAACTCCTTGGCGATGACGGCGAACGTCTCCTCGTCGTAGTCGACGAGGTCGATCTTGTTCACCGCCAGCACCAGGCGCGGCACGCCCAGCAGCGCGAGCACGGCGGCGTGGCGGCGGGTCTGCTCGATCACGCCCTTGCGCGCGTCCACCAGCAGGATCGCCAGCTGCGCCGTGGACGCGCCGGTGACCGTGTTGCGGGTGTACTGGACGTGCCCCGGCGTGTCGGCGAGCACGAAGGTGCGCTTGGGCGTGGCGAAGTAGCGGTACGCCACGTCGATCGTGATGCCCTGCTCGCGTTCGGAACGCAGCCCGTCCACGAGCAGTGAAAGGTCCGGAGTGGACAGTCCACGGTCGACACTGGCGCGGGTGACCGCGTCGAGCTGGTCGGCCAGCACGGACTTGGTGTCGTAGAGCAGGCGGCCCACCAGGGTGGACTTGCCGTCGTCGACGCTGCCTGCCGTGGCCAGGCGCAGCAAGCTGCTCATCAGAAGTAGCCCTCCCGCTTGCGGTCCTCCATGGCGGCCTCGGAGAGCCGGTCGTCGGCGCGGGTCGCGCCACGCTCGGTGAGCCTGCTCGCGAGCACCTCGGCGATGACCTCCTCCACCGTCGTGGCGGTGGATTCGACCGCGCCGGTGCACGAACCGTCACCGACCGTGCGGTACCGCACGCTCAGCTCCCGGACCTCCTCGCCCTCGCGGGGACCGCCCCACGGACCTTCGGTGAGCCACATGCCGTCCCGCCGGTAGACCGGGCGACGGTGCGCGTAGTAGATCGAGGGCAGCTCGACCCGCTCGCGGGCGATGTAGTGCCACACGTCGGCTTCGGTCCAGTTGGACAGCGGGAACACGCGCACATGTTCCCCCGGACGGTGCCTGCCGTTGTACAGGTTCCACAGTTCGGGACGCTGGCGGCGCGGGTCCCACTGGCCGAAGGCGTTGCGCAGGCTGAAGATCCGCTCCTTCGCGCGGGCACGCTCTTCGTCACGGCGGCCGCCGCCGAACACGGCGTCGAACTTGTGCCCGGCAATGGTGTCCAGCAGCGGCTGCGTCTGCAGCGGGTTGCGGGTGCCGTCGGGACGCTCGGTGAGCCGCCCGTCGTCGATCCAGTCCTGCACCTTCGCGACGATCAGCCGCAGGCCGTGCTTTTCGACGATCCGGTCACGGAAGTCGATGACCTCGTCGAAGTTGTGGCCGGTGTCGACGTGCAGCAGCGGGAACGGCACGGGGGCGGGCCAGAACGCCTTGATCGCCAGGTGCAGCAGCAGCGTGGAGTCCTTGCCGCCGGAGAACAGGATCACCGGCCGGTCGAACTCGCCGGCGACCTCGCGGAAGATGTGGATGGCCTCGGATTCCAGCGCCGCGAGGTGGTCGGTGGCGGCGTCGGTCGCGGGGATTTCGAGAGTGGTCACGAGTTCCTCCGGGTTTGTGCGGCCGTCAGCTGGCGCCGCCGCGGGTTCTCAGGGGTCTTCTCGCGAGGACAGCGCCGACGTGGTGAAAGGCGCAGTCGCGGAGCGTCCATGAGGGGTGGTGGTTGGGCTGGCGGGTGGGAATTCATGAGGAGGCGATCCCGGAGCGAGAAGGCGCCTGAGGTTCCGCTACTCGCGCCGCTGAGCAAGCCATGTGGGATCTCCATTCCTCAGCCGTGCAGGCCGCACTCGGTTTTGGACTTGCCGGCCCAGCGGCCGCTGCGCGGGTCCGCTCCGGGCGCGACCTTCGCGGTGCAGGGCGCGCAGCCGATGGACAGGTAGCCCTCCGACACCAGCGGGTTCTCCAGGATCCCGTGCTCCTCGATGTACGCCCGGAACTCCTCGTCGGTCCACGGGGCGATCGGGTTGACCTTCACCAGGCCGTTGCGGTCGTCCCACGTGACGATCGGGGTGTTGGCGCGCGTCGGGGCGTCCACGCGGCGGACGCCGGTGACCCACGCCGAGTAGTTCGACAACGTCTTGCGCAGCGGCACCACCTTGCGCAGGAAGCAGCACTGGTTCGGGTCGCGCTCGTGCAGCTTCGGCCCGTACTCGGCGTCCTGCTCGGCGACCGACTGCTCCGCCTGCGCGTTGACGATCCGCACGTCCGGGTACACCGTCGCCACCGCGTCACGGGTGCCGATCGTCTCGGCGAAGTGGTACCCGGTCTCCAGGAACAAAACGTCCACATCGGACTTGACCCGGGTCGCCAGGTCGATCAGCACCGCGTCCTGCATGTTCGAGGCAACGATGAAGTCGTCCCCGAAGGTTCCCACGGTCCATTCCAGCGCCTCGAGCGCGGTCGCGTCCGCGAGTTCCTCGGATGCCTTGTGCGCCAACGCTTTCAGATCTTCTTCGGAGGTGACCGCGGTCATTTCGCTCCCTGCCCTAACCGGATTCCCAGGAAATTCACAGTGAAGACACGCCTGCAAGCGCCACACAGCCAGGCCCGGTCGGCGTCCTCGGCGGGCCGGAGGTCCTCGTCCCCGCAGTACGGGCAGTAGAACGGCGTGGCGCGCTCGCTCATCGCAGGTCCGCTTCGTCGGCCCGCGCGACCCACTGCGCGAACCGCTCGCCCTCGCCGCGCTGGGCGTGGTAGTTGCGCACGACCCGCTCGACGTAGGAGATCAGCTCGTCGCCGGTGACCTTGTGCCCGCGCAGTTTCCGGCCGAACCCGGCGTCCAGGCCCAGCCCGCCGCCCAGGTGCACCTGGAAACCCTCGACCTGGTTGCCGTCGTCGTCGGTGACGATCTGGCCCTTGAGCCCGATGTCGGCGGTCTGGATGCGGGCGCAGGAGTTGGGGCAGCCGTTGATGTGCACGCTGACCGGGTTGGCCACGTCGGCCTGGATGTCGGCGAGCCGCTCTTCCAGCGCCGCCACCAGTTCCTTCGCGCGCACCTTCGTTTCGACGATGGCGAGCTTGCAGAACTCGATCCCGGTGCACGCCATGACACCGCGCCGCCACGGGCTCGGCTCGGTCGGCAGGCCCAGCTCGGCCAGCTCCGCCTGCAGGCCCGCGACCTCGGCCTCGGGCACGTCCAGCACGACGAGCTTCTGCAGCGGCGTCAGCCGGACCCGGCCCGACCCCGCCCGCTCGGCGGCCTTCGCGACCGCGATCAGCAGGGAACCGGACACCCGGCCCGCGATCGGCGCCGCGCCCACGTAGTAGTTGCCGTCCTTCTGCCGGTGCACGCCCACGTGGTCGTGCTGCACCGCCGGCACCTCGGGCGCGGGCCCGTCGGCCAGCTTGCGGTGCAGGTATTCGTCCTCCAGCACCTGGCGGAACTTTTCCGCACCCCAGTCCTTGACCAGGAACTTCAGCCGCGCCCGCGACCGCAGCCGCCGGTAGCCGTAGTCGCGGAAGACCGAGACGACGCCCTCCCACACGTCGGGCACCTCGTCACGCGACACCCACGCGCCGAGCCGCTGCCCGATCATCGGGTTGGTGGACAGCCCGCCGCCGACCCAGACGTCGAAACCGGGGCCGTGCTCGGGGTGGACCACGCCGACGAACGCGACGTCGTGGATCTCGTGCGCCACGTCCGGCAGCCCCGACACCGCGGTCTTGAACTTGCGCGGCAGGTTCGCGTACTCGGGTTTGCCCAGGTAGCGGCGCTTGATCTCGTCGATCGCGGGCGTGGCGTCGAGCACCTCGTCCTCGGCGATGCCCGCCAGCGGCGAGCCGAGGATCACGCGCGGGCTGTCGCCGCACGCGGTCATCGTGGTCAGGCCGGCGGCTTCCAGCTTCTCCCAGATCGTCGGCACGTCCTCGATCCGGATCCAGTGGTACTGCACGTTCTGCCGGTCGGTGATGTCCGCCGTGTCGCGCGCGTAGGTCTGCGACAGCTCGCCGATCAGCGCGAGCTGCTCGGTGGTCAGGACGCCGCCGTCGACGCGGACGCGCAGCATGAAGTACTCGTCGTCCAGCTCCTCCGGTTCGAGGGTGGCCGTGCGGCCGCCGTCGATCCCGGGCTTGCGCTGGGTGTAGAGGCCGTACCAGCGGAACCGGCCACGCAGGTCACCAGGGTCGATCGAGTCGAACCCGCCCGCGGCGTAGATGTTCTCGATGCGCGCGCGGACGTTGAGCGGGTGGTCGTCCTTCTTCGAGCGCTCGTTCGGGTTCAGCGGCTCGCGGTAGCCGAGCGCCCACTGGCCCTCTCCGCGCCGCTGCTTGGCACGCGGGGCACGGGCGGGGGGAGTTTCGCGCGTCGGCGAAGCCATGAGGAGTCCTCCGGGGATCGGAGGCACCGGCGCACACGGGCCCCCTGTTCCGGAATACGGGAGGGGTGGCGGCGGCCGGCGCCCGCTGTCCAGAATTCGTGGTGGGAACGGGGAGCGGCGTCAGCAGAACGGACGGCACAGTGCGCTGGCGACACGCCGGAGGTCGACGTGGCGGCGCGCCACGAGGAGAACACCGGCAGAAGTCACGTCCTCAGCGTGCCACGCGCCCAAGGGGTGGTCCAGTGGCGTCCGCATGGTGGGAGCGGCATCACGCTCCTTGACATGGGGGACACTGGAGGGGTGTTCGGCGTCTACGTCCATGTCCCCTTCTGCGCGACCCGCTGCGGGTACTGCGATTTCAACACCTACACGGCGGGCGAACTGGGCTCCACCGCGTCGCCCGCGTCCTGGCTGGAGGGCCTGAAGCGGGAGCTGGAGCTGGGGGTGCGGCAGCTGGGCCCCCGGCCGGCCGAAACCGTCTTCGTGGGCGGCGGCACGCCGTCGCTGCTCGGTGCCGACGGGCTGGCCGCCGTGCTGGACGCCGTGCGCGGCAGTTTCGGGCTCGCGCCGGACGCCGAGGTGACCACCGAGTCCAACCCCGAGTCCACGTCACCGGAGTTCTTCGAGGGCATCCGCGAGGCCGGGTACACGCGGGTGTCGCTGGGCATGCAGTCCGCGGCGCGGCACGTGCTCAGGGTGCTCGACCGCGTGCACACGCCGGGCCGTCCCGTGGCGGCGGCGAAGGAGGCGCGGGCGGCCGGGTTCGAGCACGTGAACCTCGACGTGATCTACGGCACCCCCGGAGAGCGGGTGGAGGACCTCCAGGCGTCGCTGGACGCCGTGTTGTCGGCGGGCGTGGACCACGTGTCGGCGTACTCGCTGATCGTCGAGGACGGCACGGCGATGGCGCGGCGGGTGCGGCGCGGCGAGCTGCCGATGCCCGACGAGGACGTGCTGGCCGAGTACTACGAGCTGATCGACGCGAAGCTGTCGGCGGCCGGTCTGACCTGGTACGAGGTGTCGAACTGGGCCGCGTCCGAGGACGCGCGCTGCCGGCACAACCTGGGGTACTGGCGCGGCGGCGACTGGTGGGGCGCCGGGCCGGGCGCGCACAGCCACGTCGGCGGGGTCCGCTGGTGGAACGTCAAGCACCCCGCGCGGTACGCGGCGCTGCTGGCCGAGGGCAAGTCGCCGGAGGCCGGGCGCGAGGAGCTGACCGACACCGACCGGCACCTGGAGCGGATCATGCTGGAGCTGCGGCTGGCCGAGGGCCTGCCGCTCGACGCGCTCGACGCCGACGGCAGGCGCGAGTCCGTGGGTGCCGCGGCGGAGGGGCTGCTGGACGCGGCCGCGCTGGGCGCGGGCAGGGCGGTGCTGACCGACCGTGGCCGCCTGCTCGCCGACGCCGTGGTGCGGCGGCTGGCCGCCTGAGATCTTTTTCGCGCCCGGGTGCAACCGGGAGCCGCGGTGCCGGCATCTGGTGTATGTGCACTTCGAGGACTTCGCCCGGGAACAGCTACCCGGGCTGGTGCGGTTCGCGGCCGTGCTGACCGGCGACCGCGAGCTGGCGCAGGACGTCGTGCAGGACGCGCTCGTCCGCGCCCACCAGCGCTGGCGGCGGGTGGTGGCGACCGACCGGCCCGACCTCTACCTGCGCAAGATGGTCGTCAACGGCTACCTGTCGTGGCGGCGGCGCTGGTACCAGCGCGCGGTCTGGTCGACGGCCGAGGTCGCCGAGCTGCGGGAGGGGTCCTTCCCGGACCCGGCGGTCCGGGTGGCCGACTCCGACCAGCTCGCGGGGCTGCTGGCCGGGCTGAGCCGGGCCCAGCAGGCCGCGATCGTGCTGCGGTTCTACGAGGACCGGGACGACGACGAAATCGCCGCAGTGCTCGGCTGTGCCGTCGGCACGGTGCGCAGTCACATCTCGCGCGGCCTTGCCGTGCTGCGCGGGCGGATCAACACCGACATGGAGGTGGCGTGATGACGGAACCGCGGTTGAGCGGCGCATTGCGGGCCCGCGAACCGCTGGCCCCCGATCCCGAAACGGTGCTCGCCGGTGCCAGGAAGCGGATCCGGCGCCGGCGGACGGTGAGCCTGACGGCGGCCGTGCTGGTGACCGTGGGCGGGCTCGGTGCGGCAGGGGCCGTCGTGCTGAACCAGCCGTCCGACGAGACGCGGTTGCCGGTCGCCGCGCCCGCGGCGGGCGAGGAGCAGGTGACCGTGCCGGAGCTGCCGTTCACGTTCTCCGCGCCGGGCTTCAAGCTGGCGAACTGGCAGCTCTCCAACGCCGGTGGGCGGATGTCGGCGGAGTACCACGGGAGCGCCACCGTGCTCGTGGGCGTCGACAACAGCGACCCCGGCAAGAAGTTCGGCGACCCGAAGCGCGTCACGGTCAACGGCAAGCCGGCGATCATGTCGACCGACGCGCCGATGGGTGGCCAGGTGTCGTGGCAGGTGGCGCCGGACAAGTGGATCTACGTGTGGGCCCGGAACCCGCTGGACTACGCGAAACACGTGTCGGAAACCCCCACTCGCCTGACGGCGCTGCTCCGCTCACTGCGGGTGCCGTCGTCGCTGCGGGTCGTCACGTGGGGGCACGCCGCGGGTGACGACATGCTCACGCTCTGCCCGCCGAAGGAGTCGTGGTACCCGCCGGCGGCCGAATGCGTGTCGGTGTGGCTGCCGGCGAACGAGACCGGCTACGACCCGAACACGGAGATCTACACGGACCAGGAGCGGGCGACCCTCGACAAGGTTTCCCGCAAGCTCGACAACGGGCGGACGGTGACGGTGTCGAGCCCGCACGCCGAGCACGGCGTGCTGACCGCCATCGCGTCCTCCGTGGTGCCGTCTTAGTTGCCGATCGGGAGGCGCGCGGTGCCTCCCGGTCCGGGATCGCCTCCTCGCGACCACCAGGTCGCGGGGAGGCGATGCTGTTTTCGGGGGATCATGGACGGATGCGCGATCTGGTGTACCTCTCCCAGGCGAAACTGACGCAGTTGCGCCCCACCCTCGGCGGCCGGGGCCGGTGGTCGCGGGACGTCGACGCCGAGGTGAAGACGCCGCTGGGCGGGCTGAAGGTGGGGCGCGCGGCCCAGCCGCCGGAGCCCCACGTCGAGGCCGTCGTCGCCAGGCTGGAGGCCGCGGAGCCGGGGCCGCTCTGGTACCCGGATCCGGCGGTACGGCCGGGGCGGTGGGTGCACTTCGAGGCGGAGCTGAGCTACGCCGAGGTGAGCGACAGCGTCGTGTTCCTCGCCGCCGGGGAGTCCCCGCGGCTGTTGCTGCACGGCTCGGCCGAGCACCTCGTCGGGCAGCCGCCGACGTCTCCCGGCAGGGGCGGCAACCTGCTCGCCTCGCACTGGTACCGGTTCCGGCAGCTCCTGGACGCGGAGCCGGACGAGATGCCCGGCCACTGGCCGGCCAGGGTGCTGAGCATGCTGGAGGAACTGCTGCAACCGCGGTTCACCGCGGAGTGGATGGCCGGGTACGCCCGTGTGACGGCGAAGTTCCCCGCCTCGGACGGGGGTCCGGAGCTGCTCGCCGCCTCGCCGCTGTACGTCGAGCGCGTGGCGCCGCCGGAAGCCGGGTAGGGGCAGCCCCACCGCGAACCGGGGTGCGCACGGTCGTGTTCCGGCAGGCCGCGGCGGCTTGACTGGACGCATGACAATCCAGCTGCAACGGACCATGGCGGCCGAACTCCGCGACGTGACGCGCGAATACGGCGGCAAGCACGCCAGGGTGCGCGCGCTCGACGGCGTGAGCATCGCCTTCCCGCGGGGGTCGTGGACGGCCGTGATGGGTCCGTCCGGCTCCGGCAAGTCCACCCTGCTGCACTGCGCGGCGGGGCTGGAACAGGTGAGCAGCGGGCAGGTCCTGCTCGGCGAGCAGGACATCACCGCGGCCTCCGACTCCCAGCTGACCGCGCTGCGGCGCCGGGAGATCGGCTTCGTCTTCCAGAGCTTCAACCTCATCGGCTCGCTGACCGCCGAGCAGAACGTCGCGCTGCCGCTGAAACTGGCGCGGCAGAGGGTGTCCACAAAGGACGTTCGCGCGGTGCTGGCGAGCGTCGGGCTCGCCGAGCGGATGCGGCACCGGCCACGCGAGCTGTCCGGCGGCCAGCAGCAGCGCGTCGCCATCGCGCGGGCGATGGTGACGCGGCCCGCGGTGCTGTTCGCCGACGAGCCCACCGGCGCGCTGGACTCGAGGTCCGCGCGCACGGTGCTGGACCTGCTGCGCCACCTCGTCGACTCGGTGGGGCAGACGATCGTGATGGTCACGCACGACCCGGCCGCCGCGGCTCGCGCCGATTCGGTGGTGTTCCTGTCCGACGGCCGGATCGTGGACCGCCTCGTGCAGCCGTCCACCCGGCAGGTCGCGGACCGGCTCGCGTCGCTGGAGGGTGCCTGATGTTCGCGCTGTCCCTGTCCACGTTCCGCGAGCGCTGGCAGTTGTTCATCGGCGCGATCGTCACCGTCGTGCTGGGTGTCGCGCTGGTGCAGTCCTCACTGCTGATCCTGCTGTCCGCGACCTCCTACGTCGAGGCGATCACGCTGCTGGGGATGACGCTGTTCCTCGCGGCGTTCCTCGCCGTGTTCATCGTGTCCTCCACGTTCGCGTTCACCATCGCGCAGCGGCGGCGCGACCTCGCGCTGTTGCGGCTGGTCGGTGGTGGCCGCGGCCAGCTGCGGCGGTTGCTGCTGTCGGAGGCGCTCCTGCTCGGGCTGGTCGGCACGGCGCTCGGCGTGCCGCTGGGGCTCGTGACGATGCGGGTGCAGTCGTGGCTGCTGACGGACCTCGGTTTCCTGCCGGATGCGTTCTCCCCGCAGTGGCGGGCCTGGATCGTGGCGGTGGCCGCGGGCGTCGGGATCGGCGTGTCCCAGCTCGGGGTGCTGGCCGCGTCACGCCGCGCCTCCCGGGTGCGGCCGCTGGAAGCGTTGCGGGAGACCGGGGCGGCCACGCGGGTGATGACCGGCCCGCGCTGGGCGGTCGGGCTGCTGTTCCTCGCCGGGGCGGTCGCGCTGGCGATCCTGTCGCAGCTCGGGGGGCCGGAGATGGCCATCCCGATGTCGATGAACGTCGCGCTGACCGCGGCGGTGGCGCTGAGCGCGCTCAGCCCGCTGGTGGTGCCGATGGCGGGGCGGTTGTTCGGGCTCGTCCTCGGGCGGACGCCGCTGGGCGGGCTGGCGCGGGCGAACCTGCGTGACGGTGTGCGCCGCAGCTCGTCCACGGCGGCGCCGCTGCTCGTGCTGGTGGCGCTCGTGGTCGGGATGTCGGCCTCGATGTCGACGCTCGCGGAGGCGGGGAAGCGCGAGCTGGCCGACGACGTCCGTGCCGACTTCGTGGTGTCGTCGACGGTGGGGCCGCTGCCCGCCGTGGCCTCCACGGAACACGTCGTGCCGGTCACGGTCGTCACGACCAGCGACGACGAGGAAGACCTGGATTCGGACTCGGCACTCGCCGTCGACGAGGCCGCCTACCAGCAGGTGCACCACCGCGGGCCGGTGAGCGGTTCGCTGGCGGACCTGCACGGGCTGGCGGTCGCCGGGCCGGGGCTGGAGCTGGGGGAGACGCTGCGGATGCGGATCGGGGGCACCGAGGTGCGGCCGCGGGTGGTGGCGGTGCTGCCGGAGAGCTACGGCGGGGGCGCGAGCTACCTGCTGCCGCGGGAACTGGTGCCGCCGCGGGCGCTGGCGCAGGCGCCGGTGCGGACGATCGTCCAGGTGCCGCCGGGGACCGATCCCGCCGTGGTCGAGGCCGCCCTGCCGCAGCCGGTGTCCACAGTGGAGGAATGGCGGGCGAGCGCGGCGTCGGAGCAGTACGCGACCAACAGGGGCATCATGCTCGTGCTCATGGGGCTGGCCGGGCTGTACTCGCTGGTGGCCGTGATCAACGCGGTGGTGATCGCCGCGGCCGAGCGGAAGTCCGAGTTCGCGGCGGCCAGGGTCACCGGGCTGGACCGGCGGCAGGTGGTGCGGATGGCGTTGCTGGAGGCGGAGATCGTCGCCGGGAGCGGGGTGCTGCTGGGGCTGCTGGCGGCCGCGGGCAGCGCGGCGGGCATCGGCGGTGCGGTGGGCCTGGTGTCGGTGCCGTGGGCGGTCATCGGCGTCGTCGCGGCAGGCGCGCTCCTGGTCGTCGGGGCGACCAGCGTGTGGACCACCCTGTCAGCGACGCGCACGGCGCCGGTGCGGCTGGTGGGGGCGCGGGAGTAGCCGGGGGCTGGGGGTGGCCGGGCCGGACGTCTGATCCGGCCCGGCCGTTTCGTGTTGGTGGGACGGTGGTGTCGGGGCCGGGGCCGGGGCCGCCCCCTTGCGGGGCGCTCATCTCGTCCGGCCGCTCGCCGGCGCTTCGTTCGGCCGCCCCGCCGCCCGGCCCCGCCGGTCACCGCCCCCGCTGTTCCTCCGCCGCTCGCTCGGCGGCCTTCTCCGCCCGCCACTGCTCGTCCGTCGCGCCGCGGCGCCAGTAGCCGGAGATCGACAGCAGGTCCTTGCGCACCCCGCGCTCGTCGAGCAGGTACCGGCGCAGCTCGCGCACGAACCCGGCCTCGCCGTGCACGAAGGCCTGCACCGTGCCCTCCGGGAAGTCCAGCGCCTTCACCGCCGTCACCAGGTCCTCGCCCGCGGCGCGGTGGATCCAGCGCACCTGAGCGTCACCCTTGGTGGCCAGCGGCTGCTCCTCCCCGGCGTCCTCGACCTCCACGAACACCCGCACGGGCACGCCCGCGGGCATCGCCTCCAGCGTCAGCGCGATGGCGGGCAGTGCGCTCTCGTCACCGACCAGCAGGTGCCAGTCCGCCTCGTCGCCCGGCGCGTACGCCCCGCCCGGCCCGTTCAGCAGCAGCTCGTCGCCGGGCTGCACGCGGCGCGCCCACGGCCCTGCCACACCCTCGTCCCCGTGGTGCACGAAGTCGATCGACAGCTCCCGCGCGTCGGGGTCGTAGTGGCGCACCGTGTAACTGCGCATCACCGGCCATTGCTCCCGCGGGTATTCCGCCCGGATCAACCCCATGTCGAACGGCTCCGGGTAGGTCACGCCCGGCTGCGGGAACAGCACCTTGACGTAGGCGTCGGTGAACTCGTTCGGCTTGAACGCGGCGAACCCGTCGCCTCCGGCCACGATCCGGATCATGTGCGGGCTGAGCTGCTGTTTGCGCAGTACCCGCAGCCTGACCGCCGGACCGCCCTTGCGCTTTTCGGCCATGCGCCGCTCCTCAATCTCGTCCCAGTGCTGTTAGGCTACCCTAACAACTCGTTTCATAATGAAGTCGGCAGCTTGCGGTAGCAGATGAGGACGCAGGCCAGGTGCATGAGGCCAAGGTGGATGTCGGCTCGGCGTTCCCAGCGGATCCGTAAACGCTTGAACTGGTGCAGCCAGGCGAACATCCGCTCAACTACCCATCTGATCTTGCCGAGACCGGAGCCGTGAGCGGTGTTCTTGCGAGCGATTCGCGGGACGATGCCCTTGTCTCGCAGGGTCT